>NZ_JACRSW010000040.1 GCF_014384965.1 Jutongia hominis | reverse complement strand
GCTTATGCGGTATTAGCAGTCGTTTCCAACTGTTGTCCCCCTGTACAGGGCAGGTTACCCACGCGTTACTCACCCGTCCGCCACTCAGTCTCAAGCATCTTCCTCCCGAAGGATTCTGTTGCAGGAGCTTCGTTCGACTTGCATGTGTTAGGCACGCCGCCAGCGTTCATCCTGAGCCAGGATCAAACTCTCATATTTAAGTTTTGTCCTCGCTAAGCTTTCGCTTGGCTTGTCCGTTTTTACCAATTACTTGGTCTCGCTTTCGTCTTATCTTCTGATAAGCCTCTTGAAATTCTTGGATCTTTTTTTCAAGATCCTCTTTAGAAATTTCAGGGTTGTTTTACTATTTAATTATCAAGATTCTTTTTTTGCTCATCTCTTCTTTTATATAGAAGAAACTCGCCCGGAACTTTCATTCCTCTGTGCTGACCTTTTGTGCGTCAGCGAGATATATACTATCACGCTTTCAACTGTTTGTCAACAACTTTTTTTATTTTCTTTTTCGCTGTTCTTTTTCATGGTTAAGCTCTCACTTTCCAGCCGTCTTTCACCTCGAAAAAGGGCAAAAAAATACACAGTTGACAGAACTAACTGTGTAAACGGAGAGGGTGGGATTCGAACCCACGCGCCCTTGCGGACAAACGGTTTTCAAGACCGCCTCGTTATGACCACTTCGATACCTCTCCATATTCTATTTTCAACTCAGCACTTTGTGGCTCTCATTTGTGCCCCGCTCGCTGACTGCTTTGCTAGTATAGCATTCTAAATCATCTTCGTCAACCCCTTTTTTGAATTTTTTTTAACTTTTTTCTACGAAGTATGACAAAGCCTGCAAAAAAGTGCAAAGCCAGCGCTTTGCACTCCAAGAATTGCTATTGCAATTCTTGTTGATGTACCACTACTACACGAGCAGTTTCCTATTCCACAAATAAGTGCAAAGCCAGCGCTTTGCACTCCAAGAATTGCTATTGCAATTCTTGTTGATGTACCACTACTGCACGAGCAGTTTCCTATTCCACAAAAAAGTGCAAAGCCAGCGCTTTGCACTCCAAGAATTGCTATTGCAATTCTTGGAGATGTACCACTACTGCACGAGCAGTTTCCTATTCCACAAATAAGTGCAAAGCCAGCGCTTTGCACTCCAAGAATTGCTATTGCAATTCTTGTTGGTGTACCACTACTGCACGAGCGGTTTCCTATTCCACAAAAAAGTGCAAAGCCAGTGCTTTACACTCCAAGAATTACTTTAGCAATTCTTGGAGCCTCATCATCATTATACGAACAGATTCCCATCACATAAAAAGGGGCTTTTCAGCCCCTTTTCTCATTATCCTCTTTGACCAATTTTTAAATTCGGTACCGCATTCAGGTCCCAGCCACTGCGGGTGCCTGCAATATATTCATAATATCCCTGTGCTGCAATCATGGCAGCGTTATCCGTACAATAAATAGGTGAGGGATAGCACAATGCAATGCCCTCTTTATCACATTCTTCTTTTAACCTTTGGCGCAATGCCGAATTTGCAGCAACACCTCCGGCTACAGCAATCCTTTTTTCTCCAAGCTTCTTTGCTGCCGCGATCGCTCTTCCTGCTAAAACATCCACAACAGACTGTTGGAAAGAAGCAGCCACATCAGCCTGTGAAATCTTGATTCCTTTCATTTCACACTGATTCAAATAATTTAAAACAGCAGACTTCACTCCGGAAAAGCTAAAGTCAAACTCTGCACCTGCAATTTTGGCTCGCGGAAATTCTATTGCATGCGGATTACCTTCTTTTGATACTTTATCAATCTTTGGTCCACCCGGATAGCCTAGTCCAATCGCTCTGGCAACCTTGTCAAAGGCTTCTCCTGCCGCATCATCATGGGTACAGCCGATAATTTCAAAAGAATCATATGCTTTTACCTGTACCAGATGCGTGTGTCCTCCGGAAACAACGAGACACAAAAATGGTGGTTCCAGATCAGGGTGTTCCAAATAATTAGCGGCAATATGTCCTTCTATATGATGCACTCCAACTAATGGTTTGTGTGCCGCATATGCTAAAGCTTTTGCTTCACCAACACCTACCAAAAGAGCACCCACCAGTCCCGGGCCGTAGGTTACACTGATCGCATCAATCTGTTCTAATGTTACATCTGCTTCTTTTAACGCTTGTTCGATCACCTGATTGATCTTTTCGATATGCTTACGTGATGCGATTTCAGGAACGACTCCTCCATATAATGTATGAATAGCAATCTGTGACGAAATCACATTAGACAGCACTTCACGTCCGTTTTTGACAACTGCTGCTGCCGTTTCATCACAAGAACTCTCAATTCCCAATATCAACACATCTTCCATGATAACCTCCTAATTATTCTACTCCGACTGCTGCGGCTGCATCCGCAGTTGACTGTTCCCATCCCAGGATCTTCCACTTTCCGTCTTTATCTTTGCGACACATAAAATTCTCATAGACTTTACCGGTATTTCCCTTTGCTTTGATCAGGATATAAGAAATAACCGTTGTATATTCTTTTCCATCCATTTTTCGAACGGAAAGTGTATCATTGCTTTGAACGACATAAGAGCTGAAGCTTTCTTTGGCGTCTTTTCTCTTATCAATATCTTTTCTCAACTTTTTCTTCATGTTGTTAAATGAATTTTTGCTTTCATCTAACATTTCCTGATCATATAATTTACGACACTGCTTTAAAACATTATCAAAATCTTTATTGCTCATGGAATCTGCTTTATTGTAGAGACAACTTGTGATCCTCCAATACATTTTTACTACCTCTGTTGCGGTTGACGGATATTTTGAATCCAGGTCTTTTGCAAGGATTTTTCCTACTTCTGTCGTTGGAAGCACATTTTCCTGTGCTTCTTTTTGCACCTGTTTATTTAACAGAAAATATCCTGCTACGATCATAGCTGCTACAATTAAGATACCCGAACAGGTTCCAAGTATTTTTTTCGAACTTTTATTCATTATTTTCTCCCTTCTCTACCCCTCCGGTTTTCATCATCTGCAAATTCTAACGTAATGCTTTTACCATCTTTTCCCGGATACGCTTTATCAAAAACTTTTTTGACACTTTTCATGTATTCTTCCGGATGCAATAAAGACGGACTGTAATGTGTCAGCCACATCTCCTTTACCTGTGCATCTTTTGCTACATGAGCTGCTTCTAAAAATGTCATATGTTTCTTTTCTTCTGCTTTTGCCTGTTTATCTTTTTCGCCATACATTCCTTCACAGATCAGAAGATCGGAATCTTTCGCATTTTGTACCAGACTTTGTACCGGACGCGTATCGGTACAATATGTAAGCTTGATCCCCTGTCTCGGTGGTCCGATCACCATATCCGGTGTGTAGATCTTTCCGTCTTCTTCTAATGTTTCTCCTTTTTGTAAACGGCTCCAGAATTTCATTGGCACCTGGTTTTCTCTGGCTTTTTCCACAAAGAATTTTCCGCCTCTTGGTACTGTGATCGTATAACCATAGCATGCAACAGTATGATGAACACGAAATGCTTTCAGATGATAACCGTTTACTTCTATCTCCTGTTCGGCCTCTGTAAACTCAATAAACCGTAACGGAAAAGGTAATCCCGGTGCGATCACGCGAAGCTGGTTGACAATCTTTTCTAATCCTTTCGGGCCGATCAGCGTAACCGGTTCTTTCCGGTCAGAATTTCCCATTGATAAAAGAAGTCCCGGAAGTCCACTGATATGATCTCCATGAAAATGTGTAAAGCAGATCGTATCGATCGGATTTACACTCCATCCTTTCTCGCGGATAGCAACCTGCGTTCCTTCACCGCAGTCAATCAATAAACTGCTTCCATTCAATCTTGTCATCAACGCAGTAAGCCATCGTCTTGGAAGCGGCATCATTCCGCTTGTTCCTAACAAACACACATCTAACATTCGTTTTATTTTTTCCTTTCACTTCAGACAAACGTTTTTGCGCCTGCCTTTTTTTGAAATACAACGCTATTTATAACACATCGTTTTTATTTCAAAAAAAGATGATATCTTTCATATCATCTTTTTTAGTATAGCATATTTTCTTTGTTATTTCCATCTTTGTATAATCTTTATCGGAATCACAGTTCTACAACATCCGTCACTATAGGCGGAATTACAAAACGGGATATCATTTTATCATAACATTCTTCACAAAGAACGAAGGAATGCATCTTAGTATCTTTTTTCGAAAAATATCCCCATTGTTTTTTTGCTTCAAATGCATCTTCTTTTAATATATTATTTTCCATATATAATTCTTTGCCACAGGCATTGCAAAAAATACGTGTATCACACATAATGCTCCTCCTATTGTGTAATCTTCTGCTTCTGTAGCTCATTATATAAAACAGATATGCATTTGTATAGTGGAAATGTTTAGCATTTCTTTGATCAAAAGATCAAACAGATTTTTACTCTGCCATTTTCCGGATAAAACGTTCCATTAAAATGGCATCTTCTACAGGTTTTGTATAATAGGATTTTCGCAATCCGATTGTTTGAAATCCGTTTTTTTCATATAAGCGTATCGCTGCTTTATTGCTTTGACGCACTTCTAACAGAATTCTTTCCACACCTTTGGCTGCTGCCTCCTGTATCCCCGCCTCTAAAAGTTTTTGGCCTAAACCAGCCTTGCGAAATTCTTTTTTCACGGCAATATTGCAAAGATCGGCACTTTCAAAAGAAGTCCAGATACCGCAATAACCAACGATCTGACCATCCGTTTCGGCTTTCAGATAAATATTTTGCTCTGATGCGAGCGCATCCTTAAAACTTTTAATACTCCATGGAACCGAAAAAATTTCAGCTTCTATCTGAGCTACCTGATCGATATCTTTTTCTTGCAACCTGTCGATCATGCCTGTTCTCCTTTCAGACGAAGTGCACGCTCCCGTTCAGCCTGCGACTGCCGCAGATAGATTGGTTTATGATCTCTTGCATCTTCTGACTTTCCTTCTTTATAGTAAACAACCCCAAGAGCTGCCACTGCCGATGCACTTTGTCTGTTCAGATGTGCCGGTGCAAAGCGATAAGGAACTGTGATATTTGCTTCTAATGCTTCTTTTTGAACAGGAACACCATCACCTAAGAAAACAACAGGTCTTTCTAATGCATTTACCTGCTCGATCAATTCCTCAATAGCAACGGCTTCCTGCTGTCTGACTGCTTCAATTCCTTCTTTTTTGTTCTGATAGATACCGGTGTAGACCTGATTGCGTCTGGCATCCATTAACGGACATACCAATTCATCCGTCACCGGTGTCAGACGATACGCAAGCCCTTCTAAAGTAGGAATAGACAGGATCGGCTTTTTTAATGCCAATGCCATTCCTTTTGCTGTCGAAGAACCGATACGAAGTCCGGTAAAAGATCCCGGTCCTGCCGCCACTGCGATTGCATCGAGTTCTTCTAATTCGATACCAGCCATCTTTACGACCTGTTCGATCATTGGTAATAATGTCTGCGAATGCGTTTTTTTATTATTTACTGTAAATTCCGACACTACGGTATCATCTGACAGAATTGCTGCTGATGCTACCAGACCGGAACTGTCTATTCCAAGTATTTTCATAGCTGTTCCTCATTTCTATTTCTCTTTTTTCTCTTCTTATTATAGAATTTTTTCTCATATAAATATACCAACACGCTTTATACGCTTTGGTTCTTATTATTTCTATAAGAATTTCTTCTTCATTTGGTTTCTTCGAGTGTGATCCTTCGATAATCAAAGCCTTTTTCCAAATCTTTTTCAATTGTAATAGCAATCACGTTTTCAGGGAGAAGCTCCTCTATCTGCTCTGCCCATTCGATCAGACAGACACCATCCCCGTAAAAATAATCTTCATATCCGATCTCATCCATTTCTTCTAAATCAGCGATCCGATATACATCAAAATGATAAAACGGCAGACGGCCGCTGTCATAAACCTGTACCACCGTAAAAGTCGGACTTGAAATCGGTTCATCAATCGCAAGGCCTTTACCAAGTCCTTTTGAAAATAACGTTTTTCCAACCCCAAGATCTCCATGTAGAGTCAGAATATCACCGGGCTTACATTTCTTTCCCAGTTCAACACCAAATGCAAAGGTATCTTCCGGCGAAAAACTTTCTATGACCTGTTTACTCATCCGACTCCTCCTCGTCTGTTATATCTTCCGAAAAATCTTCTTCCGGTGACTCTTCTGTCTCTTCCTCATAATCGTAATCTTTGTATTTTTCCATCTGTTGTGTGATCATCTGTAGCAAAGCTTCAAATTGACCATTGCATTGTTCAACCGGAAAAATAAATGCACGCACTACAGACATATAAAGATAAATCGCCTTCTTTGTTTTGACTGCCTTTTGCACTTCATACCATTTCACAACAGCTTCCTGATCATTTTGTTGAACCGTGATGCCATCTTCTTCAACAATATAATGCAATCTGGTATTGATATTTTTGTTCTGTTTCATCTGCATCCGGCATTTTGCCCATAACATAACCGGCTGTACGATTGTAAAGAGAGATGCAATGACTAATAATGCTCCGATTGTCATCGGCTGCATTGTGCTCCATTTTATGATTGCGATCACAAGACATACCAGACTAAAAAGAATGCTAAAGATTCCCGAAAAGCTGTAATATGTGTGCCGCATTGTAAAACGATACAATTCTGCTGTATGAAGCTCTACATCAAATTCTATTTTTTTCATAAATATATCCTCATTTCCAGACAATTCTGCTTTGATCTTTCTTGACGCAAAGTTGCTCTTTTTTGTTATGCTCATCCGACTGATCGGCCTGCTGATTCTAATCCTTTTCATTATAAACAAAACAATATAAAAAAACAATATCCGTTCCATGCCGGATCAAATAAAACACCTGTGGTTTTGATTTTTTGAAATTTATGTTATTATTATGTAATAGCTCAAAAATCCAAATGTTACACGCTTGACGCACTTTGTGCTTTATATTTTTTCATTCAAATATTTCTGCATAGCAGGAAATACACTCTGTATGTACAAATTTGCGTATCTGATATGAGTTACAATCCAAGGGATGGATTTGCGGGTTCGATCTGTAGAGGGGTTACTTCATGTTTTACAATGGGAGGGTAAAATGACTGATTTTGAAAATAGCATTGAACAAGAACTTGATTTTGAAAAATTAACAGAATTATGCGACAACTTAAAAGAAGCAGTTCGTGAAATATTAAATTCCTGCGGAATGTATTTTCGTATTTTTTCCCGCGTAAAGTCGCCGAATTCGATTGCCGAAAAACTGTTGCGCGGTCAATACGGAACCGAGCAGAATCCAAAAAAATTACAGGATCTCGTTGGCTTGCGTGTTGTCTTATATTATTATGATGACCTTAGCATTTGTCGTGACATTATGGAAAGTACCTTTCAAATGGTGGATGACTGGTCACGTCCAAAGTATAATGCCGATGAATTTAAAGCCACAAAGATCAATGGTGTCTTTCGTTTCCCGGAAGAATTTTTTAATGTATACAAAAAAGAGCTTTGGAATCTTCCGATCGATACCACGTTTGAAATACAATTCCGTACAGTCTTTTTTGAAGGCTGGCATGAGATTGAACATGATATGCGTTATAAAAGCCTGCTGTCTGACAAGGAATTCTGGAAGGGCAGTGAAGAGCTTTCCCGGATCCTGAACTGTATTCTTGCCAATCTCGAACTAAGTGACTGGTCTTTGGTACAGCTTTTTGAGGAATTGTCTTACAATCATTATAAAAACCGAGACTGGGAAATTATGTTAAAATGCAAATACCGTATCAAAATGGCAGACAGCGAACCCCTGGACCCTAAGATCCTTGCCGTTTTTGATCAGGACAAAGAAATTGCAAAGAAGTTCTTTAAGGCTTCCAGAAAAACTTTGATCAAAGAACTGTTAAAGCTCGAATCACCACATATCAATTATAATCTGATCGTCAAGCTGATGAATAACAAAGAAATCCATGATCCGCAGATTGCAGCAATCTGTCAAAACATTCCGATCAATCAGGATGAGCGTACTTATCAGAAAAATACGCTGGCGCGTTTGGAATCCAGCATTTTATTCCATTTGGAACGTCCATTGCTTCATAAAAACACAAGAAAGCTGGAATCTGAGTTCTACAATGCAGCCTTAATCGTATACAAATGGGCACGTTTTAAATTAAATCCGGTCTTTGAGGATATTCCGGCAGAACTTTCTACCTATCGTAATCATTTACCGGGTTATAAGTTAAAAATCTTCTATGATGAAGAAAATCTGTCATTCTCTATGAAGATGAATTATATTGACAGCCAGTCTATCGGTACTTTTTGGCATGTGCATACTTCGATTGCCAAAATGGATGACGGACTATTGCATTTTTATCATGTGACATCCCGTGATGTTCCCCGTGGTATATCGCAACGTTCTACTTTTACCAAGCCTTCCTTTTTAGCCGATCTTTCAAATAAAGTCGGCATTATGGATATTGTGCGTCTTGGAAGCAAAGCACACTTTGTCAATAACACAGAACTTTTGCACGAATTATACCAATTAACGGAATCCGATGAGCGTATGCTTCCGGTCATAGTGATCGCACAAAACAGCCCAAATACCGATGCCCCGCAAGAGACGGTTGACTATCGTGATTATGATATGAACACATTTACGATCAATGGTACACGTTTAGCAAAAGTAGTCGGTCATTACAGTCATGTCTATATGCTGGATTATCATTTCATAGAGGATTTTGCTGCACATTATGCTTTTGAACCCGAAAAAACGATTGGCTGCATTTGTATTTTCCGGCCTTCCTACCAGAAAAAGGAAAGAATGTTTTTCACACGTAAGATGGTTATGGAAACGCAATTTGATTTCAATCGTTTCGCTTTCCATGAGGAAGATATTTACGAAAAAGCATTCCGCCATAATCTGGTACAACTGCTGAAAGATGACAATACGAATCATTAAACATAATAGAATTCGAAAATCACTCTACTTCATTCTTGGCTATGATTATAACGAAAAACAGAAACGCTCTGTTTTAGTTTTATTCTTAGCTATTATGTAAAAAAACACCCTATTTCGTTTTTAGCCGTTATTATGGTAAAAAAGAAATAGAGTGTTTTTATTTTTTAGATCCATCTTTATGATTTACGAATCTTTCTTAGTAAACAAAGTGCCGACCGGCTTATCTTCAAACAGATCATACAACTTCTTTGGAGTCTTGCCATTCATCAATACAACATCAATCCCTGCTTCAAATGCAATCTCTACCGCACGGATCTTTGTCCGCATCCCTCCGGTTCCCACGTTCGTTGTCACACCGCCTGCCACACCACGGATCTCGTCTGTGATTTCCTGTACGACCGGAATCATCTGTGCATCATCTGAAGAATTCGGATCTTTATCGAAAAGTCCATCAATATCAGACATCATTATGAAAAGATCGGCCTTTGCGATCGTTGCAACAATCGCTGCCAAAGAATCATTTTCTCCTACTTCCAGTTCCAACTCATCGATCGCAACCGTATCATTTTCATTAACAACCGGAATAACACCCATTGATAATAATGTTTCTAATGAATTTTCAACATTGGTTCTGCGGTCTTCCAATAAAATATATTTTGTTAAAAGTAACTGTGCTACGGTAATACTGTAATTTGAAAACAAGTTATCATACATATACATCAATTCACATTGCCCTACTGCCGCACATGCCTGTTTTCCCTTGGTGTCTTTTGGTCTTTCTCTCAGACCGAGCTTTCCCATTCCAAGACCGATCGCACCGCTGGAAACCAGAATCACTTCATGCCCTGCATTATAAAGATCTGCAAGTGTCTTGACGAGTTGCTCCACTCTTCTGATATTTAATCTTCCGGTTTTATGTGTTAATGTAGACGTTCCGACTTTTACAACAATACGCTTACGCTCGCTTATTTTTTTCATGTTATTCCTCGCTTCTGTTCATTTGATTCTGACTCTCTGTCACTCTTTTTTCTATCTCATCGTGAATAGCTAACATCGCATTGACAATAGTCGGATCAAAATGCGTTCCACTTTCATCTACAATGATCTTAATTGCTTCTTTGATGTCCATAGCTTCTTTATAAGATCTTCGAAATGCCAGTGCATCCAAAACATCGGCAACTGCCATGATCCTTGCGCAAAGAGGAATTTCCTCTCCTTTCAGGCCCTTCGGATATCCTGTACCATCCCATTTTTCATGATGATAACATGCAACATCCGTTGCAATCTTTAAATAGGCTGCATCTTCTATCTTTCCCATCGTTTCCTGAATGATCTTTCCACCCAAAGCTGCATGATCCTTCATCTCTTCAAATTCTTCCTTAGTCAGCCTGGTCGTACCTTTTAAAATATAATCCGGTATCGCAATCTTTCCTATATCATGTAATGGTGCTGCTTCACACATATTCCGGAAATACTCCTTTGTCAAAATATCAGGATATTTCCCTTCACGTAAAAGTTCCCGCCCGATCAGCCATACAAAGGTCCATGTCCGTTTAACATGACCTCCTGTTGTACCGTCACGGCTTTCGATCAGGTTCGCCATGCTCCAGATCACTTCATGCTGCAAATTCAAAATACGGTCATTTTGCTCAACTTCATTGATATCTGACTTTTTATCCTGCTGAAACAATGTGATAACATATTCCAGTCTTCTGCATACTGCAAGTGTAGAGAGTGGTTCTTTCAGACATTCTGCCATCCCCCACTCAAAACAATCTTCCTCTGTCACAGAGCTTCCTTTTGGTAAAACGGCTATCACTGGAACCAGATTCCATTCTACATGATCTTTCCATTGTGTCAATCGCTTTTCTTCTATCGCAGAATCTTCTTCCATCCATAGCAAAATAGCATCAAATTTTTCTTTATCTAATACATTCCATGCATCCGTATCTGAATCGACACAATGCACTCGGTAATTCTTTGCCAAGCTTTCTTCCGGCTTTTTTTTCTTTCTCCTGACAAATAAAATACGATTCATCCAAACTCTCCTTCTGTTCCTGCTCTCTTTTCCGTAATATCTTATAACATTCTTTTCTTCTGCCACGGGCTTATACTCGCCCTGACTGCCACTTTTTGATAACATCTTTTAACACTCTTATATCGTATTATAACAGAATTGCTCCACTAAAAAAAGACAGCACACCAATTTCTATATGTCTGCTATCCGTTTCTTCATTGTACAATGAACAGATTGTAAATCAAAAAAACATATGCAAATAATACTAATTATGCCGAAAATATACGAAAAGTTAAAATGGGGTGCCACACAACTTAGTGCGACAGCCCCTATATAATAACACCTTTTCATATCATGTTCTTCTAAACTAAAAATATGTCGATGCATAACTGACTCTATAAAACAGAAATCTTTGTACAATCATTGATAATGCCGGGAATACCGGTAGATACAGGCGAATTTACAAATAAGGAAATACAGTCACCTACCATAATATTGTTTACTGATAAATTGCTTCCACCTTTACTGACACATATTTCATTTTTAGTTACATTTAATGTAAAAACCACGTCCCCCGATAAGGAATCTGATAAATATATGATTCCATTTGCATATTCCTTAACATAATAGGCATGATTCATCCACTCTCCCTCTCCTAATACAGTAAGGGAATCAAAACTCATAATAGAATTTGATAAAGTATTTTCTTTATCAAAAGAAGGATTCACTATCTTTAATCTACTTCCAATTTGAACTTCGGGTGCATTCTCCTTCTTCATCATATATTCATTTGCGGAAGTTTCTGAAATTAACGATATCTCATTGTCTGATATTTGAGAAACTTTTACAAAAATCGATTGAAAACTTTGTTTTTCAGATACTTCCTGATTTTGATTTGTTGACGGTGTCGGTGTAACTTCAGAAGATGTTTTCTTATCTTGCTGATTTTGATTTGTTGACGGTGTCGGTGTAACTTCAGAAGATGTTTTCTTATCTTGTGAAATTTTTGAACGGACTATTTTAGAAAAAGAACTATATTTTTTCCCATTTCTTTTTTTCATATATGCCCTCACCTTATAATAATAACTTTTCCCTGGTTTCTGCCGTACAATAATATAACACTTGCTTGTTTGTTTTATTTTTTTATACTTTCCCTTTCTTTTCGTTGATGCATATATTTCATATTTTTTCCGAGATTTTACAGACTTCCATTTCAACTTTATGGTTTTATTATTCACAACTATAGCTTTAACAGATTGGGGACATCGTAATTTCGTTGACGCCTTAGATATGTTTCCGGATGTACATAACACACCGGAACAAAGAATCGCAAGCACGATGAAACAAGTGCAAAGTTTTCTATATCTCAAATAATTATTCATGATTATTTCCTCCCTTAATAAAAGCCAAAATACAATCAAGCATATCCATTTTCTATCAGCCATCCAATTAGTCCACTATCAATTCTTCGTGATAAAGCATTATTTGTACCATTAACTGGGAAATAACTATGTGTCATAATTGCAATCGCATATGCACCGCTTGAAGTTTCTTCGTATACAGGGGAACCGCTTTGTCCATTATATACACGTAAATCTGACCAAAAATCATAATCATTGCAACTAGTAATTGTACCTGAACATTTATACATATAATTTCCAGAGTCCAAATCTTGAGGGTATCCTACGGTACTTACTGCCATACCATTATATCCATCGCCTTTCATTCCATAACATCCTGTAGAATATACTGTATTAGTGTTCCATACAACAAATGCCCAATCCTGTAAAGATGATTCTATAGTTGATGATGGATAATAAATGTATCCAATTGCATTATTTGCTTTATAAAAATATGTGCCTTTATTTCCATTATATCCAAAATAAGCTGTAATAGATGACTTCCAACCCGCATCATTTTGAAGACAATGTCTTGCTGTAGCGAGAAGATTGTATCCTACTGCAAATCCTGTTCCAATCCATTGATCACTTGAATAAATTTTTGCTGTACTGTAATAAGGAGACGTATTAGGGTTTGATATCTTGCTCCTTGTTTCTCCTATAGTCGCACGTGCACTTTTTGAGACTTTATTACTATATGATTCTTCCAACAATAAAGAACCATTGTTTGTATTAGAATAATTGATTCCTTTCTCGTCTTTGTCCGCTATATCTGATTTTTCTTCATCTGAAAGTTTCTCTTCTATCGGCCTCATTAAAGGTTGCTGTGGTTCAGAGCTGATTGTTAACGTACTTGAATTAATATTGATTCCAAATCTCTGTTTCACATCTTTTGCAGTAAGCATTGTCTCTGTTTTCGTAGCAATATCATAATATGCCAAAACATATGCATTATTATCACTTGCATCACCAGATGCCTGAGCCGTAATATTCATAGAATTTCTTCCAAACAGCAAAACAAACACAATAACTAATGATAAAACTATCTTGTACTTTTTTTCCATAATTTCTCCTCCTATTCACATATAAATTTTTCCTGGTTACCACACTATGCTACTATAAATATGATACCAAATTTACAACATGCAATCAATGATTTTATAGAAGACTGTCTTTGCATCCTGCTGTAATACAAACTTTTTTATAAAAAAGTGCAAAGCCAGCGCTTTGCTATGTGTACCGCTACTATACGAGCATTTTCCTATATAAAAAAGGCAGTACCGCATACCATTGTACTGCCTATATAGGAATCACAAAAGCAATACCCAGTCATTTTGAAGTTATTAGCAACTCTCTTCTTTCATCGAAAGCTGTAATTCTTTCAGATACTTTGTATCAATCTTTCGTGTGGAACGCTCTTTGATACTCTCATAAACCCTTGGCACCATGATACTCTGGTATGCCGGTCTGATGATCTTATCGACATTGATCAATTCTTCCATACGATGCGCACTCCAGCCGACAATTCTTGCCATGGCAAAGATCGGTGTGAACAATTCTACCGGAATACCAAGCATTTTATAAACAAAACCACTATAGAAGTCCACATTGGCACTGACACCTTTATAAATGGCACATTCTTCACCAATGACTTCCGGTGCGATTCTTTCGATCATGGAATATAATTCAAATTCTTTCTTCTCATGTTTTTCTTCTGCCAGCAGTTTTACGAATTGCTTAAAAGCGATTGCTCTCGGATCGGAAATAGAATATACCGCATGCCCCATACCATAGATCAGACCGCGTTTATCAAATGCCTGACGACGAACGAGTTTACGAAGATATTCTCTTACTTCATCCTCATCCGTGACATCTTTTACATGCTCTTTTAAATCCTGCATCATTTCTACCACTTTGATGTTTGCACCACCGTGCTTTGGTCCTTTCAGAGAAGATAGAGCTGCCGCGATAACAGAATATGTGTCAGAACCGGCTGATGTTACTACACGCGTAGTAAATGTTGAGTTATTACCACCGCCATGTTCCATATGAAGTACTAAAGCAAGATCAAGCACTCTGGCTTCTACATTTGTATATTCTTTATTTGGACGAAGCATTCTTAAAATATTTTCCGCAGCCGATAAGCTGTCATCCGGGCGATGAATATAAAAGCTTTCATCTCTTTCATAATGGTTATAAGCATGATAACCGTATACCGCTAACATCGGGAATACGCTGATCAGCATTAAACTCTGTGTCAATACATTCTGTAAAGAATTGTCTGTAACTTTGTCATCATAAGAAGATAAGGTCAACACACTTTTTGTCAGGGAATTCATAATATCTTTGCTAGGAGCTTTCATAATAACATCACGCACAAAGTTCGTCGGCAATCTGCGGTTCTTTGCAAGAATTGCCGTAAATTCCGCAAGCTGGTCTTTTGTTGGCAATTCTCCAAACAAAAGCAGATAGGTGGTTTCCTCAAAGCCAAATCTTTTTTCATTGCGAAATCCCTGTGTCAGATCAAAAATGTTATATCCGCGATAGTAGAGCTGTCCATCACATGGAATGGTTTTACCATCTTTTTCTGTGCTTGACTTGATCAAAGAAATATTCGTGATACCGGATAAAACACCTTTACCGTTTTTATCTCGTAAACCTCTTTTTACCCCAAATTCATCAAACAATGATGCATCAATCTGGTTGTTATCAATACATATCTTACTGTAACGTTCCGTATATGTCTTCATCATTTCATCAAAATCTTTACTCATAGTTACCCTCTTTTCTGCGTGAATTTTCTACAGTCTGTGACACCACGCATCCACAGACCGAATGGACTAATCGTTGCTTTCCGCCATCTCCTTTTGTGCAAGAACTTCTGAAATATTCTCATTGATCTGCAATGCGATCTTACCTAATAGTTCCAGATCTTCTGTAGCAACACCTGCTAAGAGCCTGCATACCATTTCTTTTCTCTTCTCCTGAATCAACTTGATCACCGGAACTGCCTTCTCTTGTACAACAAGATGAATATATCTGCGGTCTTCTTTGTAATACCGCCGTTCAAGATATCCCTTTTCTATCAATTTATCAACCGCTTTGGATACATAAGATTTTGTCAAAAAATGCTTTTGAACAATATCTTTAGCTGTATCCCATTTCTTATGTTCATAAAAAAACAATAGTACACGAATGTCGATCACATTCAAATGATACTGCACCATCAGATCTCCATAAAAAGTTTCCTGAAACTTTTTATATTGCTGGCCATATAGAAGAAGTTCTATCTTTTCGTCCAATTCCTCACCCCCTGTGTGCTGCTTCCTCTTATATTAGTCTATTATTAAACAGTTCACTTTAGAACTATTATACTGGTTTTTATCCTATTTGTCAAACAATTACACCTTTTGTTCGACTTTTTTCTCCCACTAGAACATATACTAATGTTGTGTTATAATAACTCCGAAATCCAAATGATACACATACTTTCAAAATTTGCATATAAATATATATTATAAAATGTATAAGAGGAATCTTCTAAACGAAAATTTTTGAGATAAATTTACGATATATTGCCCAAAGAATTCGTTTTGAGAAGATACTGATGGTACATTAAAAAATACAGGAGGAATTTATGTTTTCAGACAAAGAATTACATCGGATCGTAGAACAGATCAATAATAACTATAAAAACGAGGAGCTCTTTTATATTCCGGAAGGCCATACCATGCCAAACCGTAATACGATCATACATATTACACTTGGACTCCGTCAGATCATGTTTCCGGGATATTTTGATGAAGAGCATCTGTGCTGTTCCCTTCCTTCTTATTTTATCGGACATACGATCAGTAAGTTATATAACAGTTTATCCGGTCAGATTCAGGCTGCTTTGATGCAAAATTGCAAAAAATGCGTTTCCGATGAAGAGGCATCAAAAAAAGCAAACGAGATCTGTTCTGCATTTTTTCGATCTCTTCCTGATCTCCAAAAAATGTTGATGAAAGATGTGCAGGCTGCTTTTGATGGTGATCCGGCCGCTCATTCCAAAGAAGAGATCATCTTTTGCTATCCGGGACTTTTTGCAATTTTTGTATACCGTATGGCACATGAGTTATATCGAATGAAGGTTCCGTTCATTCCACGTATTATGACAGAATATGCACACAGTCACAGTGGAATTGATATCAACCCCGGTGCAACGATCGGAGAATATTTCTTTATTGACCACGGAACAGGTGTTGTCATTGGAGAAACCACGATTATCGGCAATAATGTAAAAATCTACCAGGGTGTTACTCTGGGTGCGTTATCCACACGCAGCGGTCAGCTTCTGCGTGATGTTAAGAGACATCCTACGATTGAAGATGATGTGACAATTTATTCCAGTGCTTCTATTCTCGGTGGTGAAACCGTAATCGGAAAAGGTGTTGT
The DNA here is from genome assembly GCF_014384965.1 of Jutongia hominis. GTDB lineage: Bacteria > Bacillota > Clostridia > Lachnospirales > Lachnospiraceae > Butyribacter > Butyribacter hominis. The sequence goes on along the minus strand of NZ_JACRSW010000040.1, from coordinate 164,995 downwards.
AATTGGCGGTAATGCCTTTATTACTTCTTCCGTTCCTGCCGGTTCCCGCGTCAGTGTCCGTAATCCGGAACTGACGATCACAGAAAAGAAAAAGAAGAACGAAACATTATTTGACTAATGAATTTATTCATAACAACAGTCAAAAAAAATATTATCGTTCATGAATTCTGCACAAAAAACAAATTTTCTTTTGTTGCGAATCCATGATACAATAACTCCAAAACAAAAGGAGAGATCTTTCATCTGATCTCTCCTTTTTATAATTTCTTTTACTTTGCGACTCTTCTTACATCTCCACAATCGAAAAATTCATTCTTCCATCTTCTTCGATCGTGATGACCAAATACGTCGGACAATACCCTTCCTGTCTTGGCAGGGAAATGCTTCCCGGATTCATGGCTTTGACCTCTCCATCCAGTTCTAAAAGCGGTTTATGTGTATGTCCAAAAAGAACCATGCCGGCACCATTTGCGGCTGCCAGTTCTTTCATCTCTTCTGTTCCATGATAACAGCCATAACGGTGTCCGTGTGTGATCATGGCAACTTCGTCACCGATCTCGACCAATTTGGTCCCCGGAAGTTCCGGATTAAAATCATTGTTTCCTCTGACAATCTCAACCGGACAATCTACCATTCCGGTGATCTGTTCTACCGGACACTGGATGTCTCCTAAATGGATCATCATCTCAAGATCACGTCCTCTTGGTCCAAAAGCTTCGATTGCTTTTCGCAAATAATCCATTCTGCCATGCGAATCACTGACTACTAAGATCTTTCTACCCATTTTATATGCCATCCTTTTCACTCCTCTGTCCTGCAATGACCTTTTCCGGCTGATATTGCTTTTTTGTACTTCTTTTCTTCCCTATAAGACGTTTTCACGTTTTAATTCTTCGTACATTGCCACCAATGCTTTTCCACGGTGACTGACTTTGTTCTTTTCTTCCGGTGAAAGTTCTGACGTGGTACAACCAAACTCCGGCACATAAAAGATAGGATCATATCCAAATCCATTGGTGCCTTTTTCTTCGTAACCGATACGTCCCTCGATCGTGCCGCGTGTTGTGATCGTGCGGCCGTCAGGAAAGGCACAGGCAATCGCACAGACAAAGCGTGCTGTTCTTTTTTCGTCTTTGACGCCGTCGAGAAGCTCGATAATATGTTGATTTTTAATATGATATGGCGTGTCGACGCCAAGATATCTTGCCGAATATACTCCCGGTGCTTTATCCAGATAATCTACCTCCAGACCGGAATCATCTGCGAGCACCATTTTACCGGTCAGGTCGCTGATCGTTCGTGCTTTAATGATTGCATTTTCTTCAAATGTTTTTCCGTTCTCGATGATCTCTACATCCTGAAGCTTTTCGTCTTTCAAAGAAGAAAATGTGATGTTTTCATTGCCAAGTATCTGACGAATCTCTTTCATCTTGCCTTCATTTCCTGTTGCTACGATAATTTTTCTATTTGCATCCATTTATCTATTTCCCTCCAACGCTTGTATAATGCCATCACTGATTCCTTGTGCGATCGCATTCTGCCCGCTTTCTTTTATGATCGTTTTTAAATCTTTTTTATTTGACAGATAACCTACTTCTACAATGGTAGATGGTATCTTTGCTTTTCGCAAAATATATAAACCGTTTCTTTTGATCACACCACGTTTTTTTAACCTTGTCGTCTTGGTAAGTGAATGTAAAATTGTTTTTGCTAATTTTTTGTTTTTCGCAGCAAGTGCTTTTTTATTCGTTGCATAAAGACATTCCAAGCCGTTTGCACTGGTATCCCACGCATCCGATGTATTGCAATGTATACTGACAAAAAGATTTGCACCTGCTGTATTGGCTAATTGCACTCTGCATGCTTTTGTCACATCAGCATCCTGTGTACGTGTCATACATACTATGATTCCTTTTTGTTCTAATAAATATTTTACTTTCCTGGCTAAAAGTAAAGTGTATTTCTTTTCTTGCACTTTTCTGTTCGCAGATGAAGCACCTTCATCTATACCACCATGTCCGGCATCTAATACAATTACTTTCGGCTGGCTTTCTACAGAAATAGAAGAAGCTGTCGAAACCGCTGCTGCTCCCATCTCGATATTGGGTTTCTTGTCTTTTGCAGCTGCATTAATTTCTTTCTTGCAACTGCCTTTATCAAAGTATACACAGCAAAGCAGCACAATACACAATAGTGTTATACCCTGTATCAGAAGTTTTTTCCATTCCTTTTCGTTCATTTGTGCTTTCTCCTGTTATTTTTATCTTTGGTTTGCTGATTTTTGTGTTTGTTGTGACAAACTTTTCCCTATCAAAGTATACCTTAATCCTATTTTGAATGCAACTAAAATGCACTTTTGCGTGCTACATTATGATTGAAAGCCCAACCTTTTCATAGTATAATAAAACAGACACTTGAAAATAAGTACAGCACAATACTAATGCATTGCTGACATACAGAATTTGAAAGCCAAAAGGCTGGAATTTAAAAGAGGTATCACATGATTAAAAAATTGAATTTGGCAGGAACATGGGATTTTGCTATGGATCCTGAGAAAAAAGGAATAGACGAACACATTTATTCAAAAGAATTTTCGGACAATATTCCATTACCCGGAACGATTTCAATGGCGCAAAAGGGAACACCTTCTGACGTTAAGGAAACCGGCTTTTTGACCGATCCTTATCTTTTTGAAGGATATGCATGGTATGCAAAAGAGATCGACCTTGACCGAACCGATCTTGACAAAAATATTATTTTATATTTGGAGCGTACCCGTATGACTAAGGTATGGGTAGACGATCAGCTCGTCGGAGATTTTGACAGTCTGAATACACCTCATGAATATGATCTGACTCCCTATCTCAAACAGACACATTTTCGTTTGACCATTCTGGTATCAAATGTCGATTATCCGACAAAGGGCGGTCATCTTACATCACCGGATACGCAGACAAACTGGAACGGAATCATCGGTGAAATCGCATTACATATTTTTGATCAATGCTATATCAAAAATGTTAAGACTTTCCCTGATACTAAAACAAGGACAGTCCGTGTGACATTTGATACAGTAAATACCACAAAGGAAGAGCATGAATTAACGCTTCAGACACAGGCATTTTTAACGGATATCAGTGGTGACACCGGTATATCTTCTGCCGCGGCAACACAAGAAGTTACATTTCCGGTTGGAACACACGCTAACGAGATCACTTATGCTTTGGGTACGGATGCTGCTTTTTGGAGTGAATATACGCCGGTTGTATACCGCTTCGAAATGATGATCATGGAAAACAAAGATAAGACTATCACTACCTTTGGTCTTCGTGACTTTACTACAACCGAAACAGAATTTCTGATCAATGGAACACCAACGTTCCTGCGAGGAAAGCACGACGGACTGATCTTTCCTCTTACCGGAGCTGTTCCGGCTACCGTGGATGAATGGATCCGTGTCATGAAGATTTCAAAATCATATGGCATCAATCACTATCGTTTCCATACCTGCTGCCCTCCCGATGCAGCATTTACGGCAGCAGATTATCTTGGAATTTATATGGAACCTCAGCTTCCGTTCTGGGGTACACTTACCGCACCGGATGATGAAAATCATAATGCCGCAGAGCAGGATTATCTGATCACAGAAGGCTATCGCATGATGGATACTTTTGGCAACCATGCATCTTATTGTATGATGTCTCTCGGTAATGAACTTTGGGGCAGCAAAGAAAGAATGGCAGAGATCATCCGCAATTACAAAAAAGTCGATACACGTCATCTCTACACGCAGGGATCGAATAACTTCCAGCATACACCGGTTCTTTTACCGGAAGATGATTTCTATGTTGGCGTACGTTTCAGCAAGAACCGTCTGATCCGTGGTTCTTATGGCATGTGTGATGCACCGCTTGGTCATGTACAATGGGATGAACCATCTACGATGCATAATTATGACGAAGAGATCTATCCGACAAATACAGAAAGCAGCAGCAATGATGGCACTGACGAGATCGAGATTCAGTACGGAACAGGTGTAAAGAAAGTAAAAGCTGCTAAAGGCGAGGGTGTTTTGATTCCTCATATTCCGGTCGTATCTCATGAGATCGGTCAATACGAAGTATATCCAAACTTCCATGAGATTGAAAAATATACTGGTGTGTTAAAGGCCCGCAACTTTGAAGTATTCCGTGACCGTTTAAAAGAAACCGGTATGCTTGACTGGGCAGATGATTTCTTCTATACATCAGGAAAACTTTCCGTTCAATGTTATAAAGAAGAATTAGAAGCTGCTGCACGTACCAAACGACTTGCCGGATACCAGATTCTTGATATTCAGGACTTTTCCGGTCAGGGTACTGCTTTAGTCGGTATTTTAGATGCATTTATGGATAACAAAGGACATGTGACACCGGAAGAATGGGCAGGATTCTGTTCGGACGGTATCTTACTTGCACAATTCGAATCCTATATCCATACAAATGGAGAAACCTTTAACGCTGCCATGGCATTGCGTTATTATAACCCCGAAAAGCTGATTGGCAAAGAACTTCACTGGGAAGTCAGCGAGAAAGGACAGGTCGTAGATTCCGGCAGTCTTGCCATCCCGGACAACGCTTTTGATCTTGTTGCCCTTGGAGATGCTGCAATCACACTTCCTGAAAGTGCTGACGCAAAAGTCTATACATTAACACTTACCGTTCCGGGAACAAAGATGAAGAATGCTTATGAACTATATAGCTATCCTTCAAACAAGAGTGCTCTTCCACTTTCTGCGGTATCTAACATCAATGAAAATGGAACACATCTTTTCCTGACACAGAATTTTGAAGAAGCAAAGACTTTATTAAATCAGGGCAAACGCGTATTATATCTTCCAAACGAAGTTGCACAAAACATCGAAGGCTTTTATTGTACGGATTTCTGGTGTTATCCTATGTTTCGTGATATCTGCGAATGGATGAAAAAGCCGGTCGCAGTCGGAACAATGGGACTTTGCATCCGGAAGAAACATCCTGTCTTTAACGCATTCCCGACACACAGCTATGCAACTCCGCAATGGTATCAGATTGTCAGCCATGCAGACTGTGCTATTCTTGACAATGCTACGGATAAAACATTCCGTCCGATCATCCAGATGGTCGATAACTTCGAACGTAATCATAAGTTAGGTATTCTCTTTGAGGGAAAAGTCGGAGATGGTCGTTTGATGATCTGTACAAGCCGCCTTAGCGAGATTGCGAATCGTGTTGAGGTAAAACAATTCACAAAATCATTACTCACTTATCTGACATCGGATGCCTTTGATCCAAAAGACACGTTGGATATGGAAACATTACAGGATGTCTTTGTAGCAAAATAAATTTACTTGATATAAAAGCATTACAAGATATCTTTACAGTGAAACAGATACTCTTGATATAGAAGTATTGCATGATATCTTTACAGCGAAACAGATACTCTTGATAATGTAAGGAGCTTGTTTCATAATCAACTATGAAACAAGCTCCTTTTTTTTGATATCATACTATATTTGTGAGCATTTGTAATGAAAATATTTTATTCTGTCAATCCGCTTTTACGATCATTTGCAAGAAAGTATTTTTCTGTCAGAAAGCTTTTATGATGCCAGAATATATTTATGGATCACATGTGCAACACCATCTTCTTCATTGGACCTTGTGATATAATCTGCGACTTTTTTGACCGGTTCCTGTGCATTTTCCATTGCAACACCAAGGCCGGCAAATTCGATCATGGAAATATCATTAAACCCATCTCCGCATGCGATCATATCGTCTCTGGATCTTCCAAGGATTTCACATAGTTTGGCAAGTGAAGCCGCTTTATCTACTCCCTTTGGCACTAATTCAATAAAAAATGCTTCCGAACGGCTGACATTGATCCTGTCAGAGAAACGATCATAAAACTTCTTTTCAATTGCCGGTGCGATATCAACCGGAGCTGTTCCCAGACATTTATTGACCGGCTGTGTCAGATGTGCTGTCGGATCATCGAAATGACGGATCTGAACCTGATTGATCATTGCTTCGATATCCATAAACTCATCTTCATGCCTATTTGCAATAATCCCCTGTTCATCATATGTCATCATTCCAATACCTTCCTGTTTTGCCATGGCAAACAGTTCCGGCACAATCTCTTCAGGAAGTGTCTGCTGGTAGATTACTTCATTAGTGCTGCATCTTGTAATACGAGCACCATTAAAAGCCAATGTATATCCGTCATAACGATCCAGTTCTAATTCTTTGCGGATCGGATCCACGCCTCTTGTCGGTCTGCCGGATGCAAGCACAACAGTATGTCCCTGCTTTTGCATCTCCATGATCGCAGCCTTTGTCTTAGGTGTGATCTCTTTTTTATGATTTGTCAATGTTCCATCTAAATCTAATACAAGTATCTTTTTCATGATAACCTCCATTTAGTTTCTAATTGATTCTTTTCTTTCTTATTCCTTCCATGATTGGCTTAGTCAACGGCAAACTGGCTCATATACAATTCAGAATAAAAGCCTTTCTTTGCCAGAAGTTCTTCATGATTGCCCTGTTCAATGATCTTACCGTCTTTCATCACCAGAATGATATCCGCATTTTGTATCGTAGACAATCTGTGGGCAACAATAAAGCTTGTCTTTCCTTCCATCATCTTGGCAAACGCATTCTGAATCTTAATTTCTGTTCTCGTATCGATCGAAGATGTTGCTTCGTCTAAGATCAGAATAGATGGTTTGCATAGGATCACGCGCGTAATACTTAAAAGCTGTCTTTGTCCCTGTGACAGATTTTCTCCGTTTTCACTCAGGATCGTATCATATCCTTCCGGCAGTCTTTTAATAAACGAATGTGCATGAGACATCTTTGCTGCTGCAATCGCTTCCTCTCTGGTAGCATCTTCACGCCCAAATAAAATATTTTCAAGCACGCTTGCATCCTTTAACCAGGTTTCCTGCAACACCATACCATACTGGCTGCGGAGATTTTTGCGTGAAAGTTCTCTGATATCCTTTCCATCAATATAGATCGCACCCTTATTAACATCGTAAAAGCGCATCAAAAGATTAATGATCGTCGTCTTTCCACAACCGGTCGGTCCGACGATTGCAACTCTCTGCCCTGATTTTACAGACAGATGCAGATCCTGAATCAATGGTTTATCTTCCACATAAGAGAAGTCGACATGATCGATCGTCACATTACCAACACATTGATCGATATGCTCTTTGGAATCTTCGGGTATCTCTTCTTCCTGTTCCATCAGATCAAAAACACGTCCGGCACAAGTCAATGCATTTTGTAATTCCGTGATCACACCGGATATTTCATTAAACGGCTTCGTATACTGGTTCGCATAACTTAAAAATGTTGTCAGTTTACCGACACTTAATCTTCCGTGTATTGCAAACAATGCTCCGGTAATGCCTACACCGGCATATACTAAGTTGTTGACAAATCGCGTGGATGGATTTGTGATCGAAGAAAAGAAAATCGCACGAAGTGAATATTTCTCTAAACGATCATTGATCACATCAAAACGCTGTAAAGCTTTTTCCTCATAGCCAAATGCCTGTACTACAGACAGGTTTTCTACCATTTCATTAATCAGTCCGGTCTGTTCTCCACGGGTTTCTGACTGCTTTTGAAACATAATATGTGTCTTTTTAGCGATAAAGGCCGCCACAAAGAAAGACAATGGCGTTACCAAAACAACCACCAACGTGATCCATACATTGATCCGCAGCATAAAAAGCAATGTTCCAACGATCGTAAGCACACCGGTGAATGCCTGTGTAAATCCCAGTAAAAGACCATCTGCAAACTGGTCTACATCTGCTATGATGCGGCTTACAATATCACCCGAAGGATGCGCATCCAGATATTTTAACGGAAGTTTCTGGATCTTTTCAAATGCATCCTTTCGGATATCACGGACAACCAGATACGTCACACGGTTGTTTAAAATATTCATCAGCCATTGTGCTACTCCGGTAATTGCAATCGCTATTACCATCTTCATTAATATGCCATGAAGATCAGTAAAACGTACTCTTCCTTTGTCCATCATCATATCAACTGCCTGTCCTGTCAAAATAGGAAGATATAATGTAAAAATAACCGTAACTGCTGCCAAGATCATAGAAAGTATCATCAGCCATAAATACTTTCGAATATAACGCAGCACCTTTTTTAATGTCTTTTTTTCTTCTGCCATGTTCATCCTCATTTCTGCGTACTCTTTGCTGTACCATGTACGCCAAAGCTCAAATTAATGCTGTCTTTATGCCCTTTTTTCTTCTTTTTGATATTGTGAATAATGTATCTCCTGATATACTTCACAATTCTTTAGAAGCTCATCATGGGTTCCGATTCCTACTACTTGTCCATCATCCAAAACAAGGATCTTATCTGCATGGCGAATCGATGATGTTCTTTGCGAAACCATAAAAACAGTAGGATGATAGCTTAAATGTTTGATCGCACTGCGAAGCTTTGCATCTGTCGCATAGTCCAATGCCGATGTACTATCATCAAGGATCAGGATCTCAGGACGGCGAACCAATGCTCTTGCGACCGTCAAACGCTGCTTTTGTCCGCCTGACAGATTGCGTCCGCCCTGCTCAACAACTGATTCCAGTCCATTTTCTTTCTTGTCAATAAATTCTAATGCCTGCGAAGCTTCTATCGCTTCGTCAAGCTCCTGCTGTGTTGCATTTTCATTTCCCCACAAAAGATTTTCTTTGATCGTACCCTTAAACAATACGGCTTTTTGTAGTGCAATTCCTATCTTTTGTCTTACTGCTTCTACCGGCATCGTTCTGACATCTTTTCCATCAATACGAACCGTTCCTTTGGTAGCATCATAAAATCTTGGTATCATATGGATCAAAGAACTTTTCCCCGATCCTGTACCACCGATAATGCCGATCGTTTCTCCAGCCATTGCTTCAAAATTCACATTTTCGATCGAAGGCTCTGCCGATTCGTTGTAACAAAGCGATACATTTTCAAAAGAAACTTTCGGAATTACATGGTTTGCTGTCTGTTCTGTATCTTTATCCTCAATAATATCCAATGATGACTTTTTCTTTAATACAGATTCAATTCTGGCTGCACAGGCTAATGCCTTGTTTTCTACAACAATGACATTTGCAAGCTTGATCAGCTCTACTAAGATCTGTGACAGATAGTTGACTAATGCAACCACTTCACCTTGCGTCAATGCTCCTACATTCACACGAATACCACTGACCTGCAGCAAAACGACCAACGCAAGATTGATCATCACATAAGTAACCGGATTGGTCAGTGCGGCAATTCGTCCTACAAAAAGCTGTGCGGATGCTAAAGTATCATTTTTCTTTCCATATTGCTGCTTTTCTTCTTCCTCTCTGTGAAAAGCCCGGATCACTCTGACCCCGGTCAGATTTTCTCTTGTGCTTTCTAAGACTTTATCTAATGCCTGCTGTACTTTCTTATAAAGTGGCATACTGATTCCCATAATGCCAAATACTACGACTGCCAGAAGCGGGATTACCGCGACGAAAACCAATGCAGCTTTCAGATCAATCATTAACGCACAGATCACTGCGCCAAATACAATAAACGGTGAACGTAAAAACAATCGGATCGCCATGTTGACACCATTTTGCAACTGGTTGATATCACTTGTCATTCGTGTGATCAAAGTCGACGTTCCCACCTGATCCACTTTATCAAAAGACAGTGTTTCTATATGGGAAAACAGTGCATGACGCAATTTCGTTGCAAAACCGACTGCCGCCTTTGCTGCAAAAAACTGTGCGGTGATCGAACACGACAGACCGATCATTGCAAGCAGGATCAACATAACACTATACCTTCCGATCCTCCCCGTATCATGATTCGCAATACCCTGATCGATCATTAATGCAGTCACATATGGTACCGTCAGATCAAAACACGCTTCGAGCATTTTAAAAAGCGGTCCTAAAATACATTCTTTTTTATATCCTCTTAAATATTGAAGTAAACTCTTCATCTTCCCCTCCATACAAAGCAGCCACACAAAGCCGTCTTGCTTTCTTCTATTATTTAAACAATGCCGGAAGCCCACCGGCATATCTACTATTTTAACATACTTCATTAAGTAAAAAACATACAAAATCTATTCTGATTTTTTGTTAAAAATGGTTCACTATTACATATTTGCCATCTTATCTGTTTTTCTCTATAATATACTAATAACAATCAGAGAATGTCAGGGCCACAACATCCACCCTGACAAGCCATCGCAGATCCCATTTGCATTTTCCATACTTTCACAGGCTGAAAAATGCTTTTACTGCGTCAGTTCATAAATGTTTCATTCGTGATTCAATTTATTTTGACTTTTGGGGCACTGTTTCGCCTTCTAAGGATATCTATGATTTTTTGACTTTTTTGCTTTTATTATGGGCGCTCTCATCTGATATAGGGGCAGGGCCAGTCCTGATGTACATTGCTGTAGGGGCTCTCTAAGCCCGTCGCCACTTGCGCTTCAAAAAAGATTTTCTTTTTGAAGTGCTATGTGTGCGCTACGTGGCTTTGCGAAGCGGAAGCGTGCCCCCTAAGCAATGCTACTCAGGCTGAGTCGCCCCTATAGTTATGACCCGCGCCCAATAGCAAAAAAGTCTTAAAAAATCAGATATCCTAAGAAGCCGTCGTGTCAACCCAAAAGGCAAAAATAAATTGAAACCACGAAAAGAAAGTCTTTGATCTGACGCAGTAAAGGCATTTTGTACAGCTCTATAGTGGGATACAAATGGGATGGGCGATGGCGGTACAGCTCTATGTATGGAAGGAGAAACAATTTGGCTAAATATGAATTTATTGCTCCCTGTCATTTTGGACTGGAAGCTGTATTGAAGAAAGAAATCCTGCGTTTAGGATATGAGATCATAAAAGTAGAAGACGGTAAGATCACTTTTACCGGTGACAGCGACGCGATCTGTCGTGCAAATATATTTTTGAGGACAACCGAACGTATTTTGTTAAAAATCGGTAGCTTTCATGCTACCACATTTGATGAGCTTTTTGAGGGTACTAAGAAGCTGCCATGGGAAAATTATATTCCGCAGAACGGACGTTTCTGGGTAACAAAAGCGACTTCGATCAAAAGTAAGCTTTTTAGCCCGTCTGACATCCAGTCGATCATGAAAAAAGCAATGGTGGAACGTTTGAAAGAAAAATATCATATTAACTGGTTTCAGGAAGATGGTGCTGACTTCCCGGTACGTGTAACCTTGATGAAAGACGAAGTTGTGGTCGGACTGGATACGACCGGTGCTTCTCTTCATAAAAGAGGCTATCGTCAGGCTACCGTGAAAGCACCGATCACGGAAACACTTGCTGCTGCATTGATCCTTTTAACCCCATGGAATAGAAACCGAATCTTAGTCGATCCTTTCTGTGGAAGTGGTACTTTTCCGATTGAAGCGGCTATGATCGGAGCAAATATCGCTCCCGGCATGAACCGTTCTTTTACCTCTGAGAAGTGGACGCATCTGATCCCGAAAAAGGAATGGTATGATGCGATCACAGAAGCAGAAGACAATATTATCCGTGACTGCGAAATGGATATTCAGGGTTATGATATCAGTCATGATGCGATAAAAGCTTCGATGGAAAATGCCCGTCTTGCTGAAGTTGATCATCTGATCCATTTTCAGCAAAGAGCCTTACAGGATCTAAGCCATCGCAAAAAATACGGTTTTATCATTACGAATCCACCATATGGACAGCGTCTTGACAGTCCCGAAGAAATGCCGGAATTATATCGTGATATCGGAACTGCTTATAAAAACTTAGACAGCTGGTCAATGTATCTTATCACGGCTTACGAAGATGCACAGCGGTATATCGGTAAGAAGGCCGACAAAAACCGAAAGATCTACAACGGTATGATGCGTACCTATTTTTATCAATACCTCGGTCCGAAGCCACCACGCAGAGAAAAAAGAGAAGAAAACAACCATTAGGAACTACAACTGCTTCATAAAATATAAACTGTTTCATCCATTCAGAACTGCTGCATAAGTGTTTTGAATGGATAAATGATAAGGTTTCAATGTATGCTGTTTGGATTAAAAAATGCTCCTATACGGTACGAAATACAAAAAAGGAGAACGATCTTTTAATATCGTTCTCCTTTTTACATTTTATTCCAATGTGCTTCATTCTAAAAAACAATCCGGATCTTCAAATTTTTTTTGCATCCCATACAAATAATCCACAATCTGGCGGACATTATCTACCATGTCTCTTTGTAGTACCATTTCTGTTTCCAGTTCATGTGAAACATTATTGACGGTAAATGCCGTATCCAAAAGTTCCTGCAACAATTCTACGATCATCTCATAGATCAGTTCCTTATCCTGCTGTGGGCTTTCCCGTAATTCTTCAATACATTTTTGAAGATCTGAGATGCCATTAACAAGTTTATCTGTAATATTGATGGAATCCAATGACATCTGCTCTAATGCATTTAATGAATTTTCCATACGACTCAAGACATTTTCTGTCGAATCCTCTGTCTCATTGATTTCCATTACATCACCCCCAGCAATTCATGTATCGTACTTAAACCGATAAGTTCCATTCCGTTTAGCATATCTTTTGAAATATCCAGGCGGCTCTTATTCGCCTGTGGAAGAATACAGGTACGAAAGCCAAGTTTCGCAGCTTCGAGCACTCTCTGTTCTGCCATGTTGATTGCACGAATCTCCCCCACCAGTCCTACTTCTCCAAAGCAGATCGTGCTGCTGTCAAATGTTATATTTTTGTAACTGGATAATAATGCCGCAACAATACCCAGATCCAGTGCCGGTTCATTGATACGCATACCACCTGCTACATTGATATAAGCATCACAGTCACCCATTCGTATGCCCAGACGCTTTTCGATCACCGCCATCAAAAGATTGATACGATTATAATCGGTACCGGCTGCTGTACGTCTTGGAAGATTAAAACTTGTCTGACATACTAAAGCCTGTACTTCTACTAAGATCGGTCTGGTTCCTTCCATCGAACAGGTAACGATCGAGCCCGGTTCATTTTCGGGTTTGCCCTGAAGCATATATTCGGATGGGTTTGTCACTTCTGCCAACCCACTTCCGCGCATTTCAAATACGCCAATCTCATTCGTTGAGCCGAAACGGTTCTTCACACCACGCAGAAAACGGTATGGCATGCAGCCATCCCCTTCGAAATAAAGCACGGTATCCACCATATGCTCTAAGACACGCGGTCCGGCAACAACACCTTCCTTTGTAACGTGTCCGACTACAAAGATCGTGATGCCCTGCTCTTTTGCAAGACGCATCAAAACACTTGTTGTCTCACGCACCTGGCTGACACTTCCGGGTGCCGAACCAATCTCTTCCCTGTACATTGTCTGGATCGAATCAATGATCACGATATCAGGCTGTTGTCTTAAAATAGTCTCAACAACAATATCAAGATCTGTCTCACTCAGTAAAAGCATTTCTTTTTCAAATGTACCGATCCGGTCCGCACGCATCTTGATCTGCTTTACAGACTCTTCTCCTGAAACATACAGCACTTTTTTAGAGGCTGTAGAAAGTTCCCGGCACATTTGCAATAAAAGTGTAGACTTTCCGATACCGGGATCTCCACCTACCAAAACAAGAGAACCGGTCACAATCCCACCGCCTAATACTCTATCCAGTTCACCAATACCGGTTAATACTCTTTCTTCTTTCTCCACGCTTACTTCTGATAAACGTGAAGGTTCTTTCTTTTCCGCAGCATGAACTTCTTTTCCTGCTGTGTTCTTGATCACCGGTTCTTCAACAAATGAATTCCATTCTTTACAGCCCGGACACTGTCCAAGCCACTTTGCACTTTCAAATCCACACTCTTTGCAGAAAAATATAGATTTTTTCTTTGCTTTAGCCATATATTCTGCATTAACCTCTTACGACACGAATCTCCGATACCTGTCCCGGTGTGATCTCCAGACTGAGGATCAGTTTACCTGCAAGATTTGTCTTCATCTTTCCGACATTTGTACCATCCACGTATACGACATAGTCTGATTCCGGTTCCATTTCTAATGTGATTGATACATCTTCTAAACCTTCTACTGCAAAAGAAGTCTCCTTATCTGTTACCTTTAAGTTTGTAACTACAGTTCCCGGAACAGATTCATAGACGAACATACCGTTCTTTTCGAGCTTTGTAATCTCTTTGAATGTTTTTACCTTGTAAAGATCTCCTTCAAATTCGAAATCAGATAACTTCTGCTTGCTGTCAAGCTCATAGTTACCAAAACTTAATGTTCCGTTACTTTCTTTGCGGATTAACTCCTTAATTACTGCCATGATTTTTCCTCCCGTGTTTTGTAATTTTCTTTTTATCTTTTGGATGTTTTTCCTATGACATCCATCTTCATTTCGTTCCTTTTAGAATATGTTTATCATATCATATCTCATTCTTTTTTTCTACTATTACCGTTTGCAAAATATGATCTTTTCTTCGTCTGCATCTGCTTCGATACAGTCACCCGGCTGAATTTCTTTTGCAAGCATTTTATCAGCTAATGCATCCTCGATCTGTGTCTGGATCGCACGACGTACCGGACGTGCACCGTAATTTTTATCAAAACCGCTCTTTGCAATATGTGCCAATGCTTTTTGTGTCACGGTAAACGTAATGCTCATCTGTGCATGTAAACGCTTAGCAAGCTTATCAATAAAGACACCGGCAATCTTTTCGATATCCTGCTGTGTCAATACATGAAAGACAAGTAATTCATCAATTCGATTGATAAATTCCGGTTTGAACAGCTTTTTGACTTCTTCTAAAACACTTTCTTTCATCTGCTTGTAATCAGCCTCGGCATCCTCTTTTGTCCCGAACCCAAGATGCTTCGGTGCAATAATCCTTTGCGCTCCGGCATTTGAAGTCATAATGATCACGGTGTTTTTAAAGCTGACTCTGCGTCCCTGTGCATCTGTAATGTGTCCGTCTTCTAAGATCTGAAGAAGAATATTAAAAACATCACTATGGGCTTTCTCAATCTCATCAAAAAGGATGACGGAATATGGATGACGACGTACTTTCTCACTAAGCTGACCTCCATCTTCATATCCGACATATCCCGGTGGTGATCCGATCATCTTAGACACGCTGTGCTTTTCCATATACTCTGACATATCAACGCGGATAATATCTTCTTCTTTACCAAAGACAGCCTGTGCAAGTGCTTTGGAAAGCTCAGTCTTACCAACACCGGTTGGTCCAAGGAATAAGAATGAACCGATCGGACGGTTTGGATCTTTTAAGCCGACTCTGCCTCTACGGATTGCCTTTGCTACCGCATGAACGGCTTCATCCTGTCCGATCACACGCTTATGCAGCTCTTCTTCTAAATGACGAAGACGTTCAGACTCTTCTTCCTGTAACTTTTGTACCGGAATCTTGGTCCATTCAGCAATCACATCTGCAACTTCTGCTTCTGTTACTTCCAGCGAAACTTCTTCCCGCTCTCTTTCCATTTCTGCCTGCAGCTTTTCTATCTCAAGTCTGCCTGCTTCCTGCTTTCTTTTTATCTGTCCTGCGCGTTCAAAATCCTGATCAAATACCGCATTCTCTTTTTCTTTTTCCAACGCTATCTGTTCTTCTTCTAAAAAACGAAGCTTTGGTGATGGCAGATACTTTGTCAGACCGGTGCGTGCTGCTGCTTCATCGATCGCATCAATCGCTTTATCCGGCAGATAACGGTCATTGACATAGCGTTCTGACATTTTAACTGCTGCTACGATCGCACTATCCGTGATCGTTACATGATGGTGCTCTTCATAGCGGCTTCTAAGCCCTTTTAATATAGCAATGCTTTCTTCTTCATTTGGTTCTTCTACATCAACCGGCTGGAATCTTCGTTCTAAAGCAGCATCTTTTTCAATATATTTGCGGTATTCTTCTCTGGTCGTAGCACCGATCAACTGGATCTCTCCTCTTGCTAATGCAGGTTTTAAAATATTTGCTGCATCGATCGCACCTTCTGCACCACCTGCACCAATGATCGTATGGATCTCATCAATGAAAAGAAGAATATTACCGGCTGCCGATACTTCCCTTAACGCCTTTTTGATCCTCTCTTCAAACTCTCCGCGATATTTTGATCCTGCAACCATACCGGACAGATCCAATACAAGCACTCTTTTATTCTGGATCACTTCAGGTATATCTCCCTGTATGATCTTTTGTGCCAGACCTTCGACGACTGCTGTCTTACCAACACCCGGTTCACCAACCAGACACGGATTATTCTTCGTTCTGCGACTTAATATCTGTACAAGTCTCTGAATCTCTTTTTCTCTTCCGATCACAGGATCTAACTTTCCGTCTTTTGCATATTCTGTCAGATCACGGCTGTATTGGTTTAATGTCGGTGTTGTGGACTTGTTCTTACGGCTTTTTTGCATCATATATTCATTTTTTGCACTTGCCATATCCTGACCGGTTGCTGTTAAGGTATCAATATAAAGCTTTTGTACATTGACTCCGATTGCATGTAACAAATGAAGTGCAATGCAATCCTGTTCCTTTAACAGTGCGATCAACAAATGCTCTGTTCCGGCTCCTGCGGCTCCCAGTCGTTCTGCTTCCGATAATGCATTTT
The DNA here is from genome assembly GCF_014384965.1 of Jutongia hominis. GTDB lineage: Bacteria > Bacillota > Clostridia > Lachnospirales > Lachnospiraceae > Butyribacter > Butyribacter hominis. Next base: position 148,312 of record NZ_JACRSW010000040.1, on the reverse strand, counting down.
CGACCACTCTTTTCATTCGCGGTGTCTGCTGTGCTTTCTGTACCAAAGCAACGCTTCCATCCATTGCAAGATTTTCTTCGATCAGATCAGCAATCTTTTCATAATCTACCCTGTTTTCCCGGAGCACTTCACTAGCTACACCTTTTGTATGGATCAATGCCAGTAAAAGATGTTCTGTTCCAATATAATTATGCCCTAATGCTTCCGCTTCTTTTGCTGTATTATTTAATACATTTAAGGCACTTTTTGTATAATGTCTCTGCATGATCTATCTATCCTCCTTCATCTCATCATTATCTATTTCTTCTATTTCCTGTTCCCATATTTCTTTTTGATAATTGCGATGCATTCCAAACGCAACCGTGATCACTAACATCAATACACACAAAACAGCCATGATCGCAATGATATATTGATAACTTCTGATCGTCTGCGTCTGTGTACTGTCCTGACTGTCTTTTGCCTGACTGCGATACCATTGCTTTACTTTTTCATACGGATAAAGTGCTCCTTCCTGCTTATCATATAGGAAAAATCCCTCTGCATCACCCTTTCCATAGAGTAACACATAATTGTAATCCGTGCTACTATCTAATGTAAATGCTGTAAGCTCATTTCCGGCTATCTCTATCGTTGTCTTTGAAAAACCATCAGGAAGCAGGCTTTCATCTTCCAACTCTAACAATTCTATTTGCAATCCGCCACTCAGATAGGTCTTTCCATTGGTCTGCGTCACCTGTATCGAATTTGCTCCATCTTTTGTCTGATCCTGCTTCGCAACATTTAATTGAAAACGATATACGATCTTTTTATGGTTGACAGAAGTTACAACAATTTTAATCGTATGTTTTCCTTCTTTTAGATTTTTATTTCCTTTTACCGTAACAGATGCCTTGCTGTCTTCTGCTTCATAGGAAATGTCAAGCGTATCCTGATTGGTTGTTACAAATCCGCTGTACTTTCGAATCGATGGCTGAAATTCCGGTGCGATCTGGGCATCTGTAATCGAAAGTTTACGAAGTCTGGAAGAACCAGCAATATCATCCGGCCCTCTTGTGACTTCCGGTGTTGCCGAAGCCTTGGGATCTTTTGACGGACCCGGTTGATTTTTTGCATTGGCTCTATCCGGTGATGTCTCAGGTTTGCCGGATACTTCTGTCCGTGGATGCTCTGTAGCATTTGGAAGTGCTTCTGTATTACTCTGCTGTGGCTGACTGCTTGCAATAGCCTCCTTCTTTGACAAAACAGCAATATTTAACGCATTGTAAGAAACCGACATCTCACCGGAAGAACTGTCATCTGCACACACTTTATATGGCTTTTGTAATGCGATCGTGGTACTTCCTTTCTTACGTGCTTTGAATTTGATGGAATACTTTAACTTTGTCGCACTGCCGGTACGATTAATATCATCTACTAAAAACTTATCATCATTTCCATGTACCACACTGCCACCGTTTACAAATTGAAGATAGCGGTTATCATATGAAAAATAACCGTTAAAGCTCTTGATACTCTCAGATGAACTGACTGTGATCACAACATACACCGTATCTCCTTTGACAACCTGCTTTTTGCTGGTATCGATCGTAATCGAAGCACTTGCTGCCTGTGCATTCTTACCGGACAGCCCGTTCAAAAGGATGATACAAAAAAGCAGAAAGAACAAAAATCCCCGACTTGTCCTTTTTCGGATCACTGTCTTTTGTCTTTTTGTCTTTCTGCTGTCTGTCCACATAAGTGCCTCCATGTTCCGTTATGCTTTCCGCATATAATATGTATCTATTGTAAATTATGTAAGCACTGAAATCAACCTATAACATTAGATATTTTCCACCGGTAAATTTATCGTTTCATCCGCTCAAAACGTTTTTCTCTGAGAGATCTTATTTCGTTGGAATCGGACTGACTTCTTCCGGCATATTCGTATAAACCGGAATAGAGAATACCAATGTCATTTCATTTAATGTTGCACTATAGGCACTTGCTGTCTTAGTCGCTTCGCTATTTGGTGCTTCAATATTAGACATATATTGATGATTATAACGATTCTTTTCTGTTACATTAAATTTTTGCAGATAAGAAGTATTTTGTCCTACATTAATATACTTTTCTCCGATATAGATCGCACCTCCAACGATTGAGCGATATCTGGAATTCCATGGACGCAGATAGGAAGTTCCCGTACTTGCCCATTTCAAACCATTGTTGACAGCACTTCCCGATGTTGTATTCGTTGCACCTATATTATAGAAATTATAGATTCCTGTATAACCTGAACGGGTTCCAGACACAGAATCACTCATCGTCGTCGGACTGATCACAACTTCCTGCTTTACTCTTGATGCAAGATGATATGGACTTACACCGGATGTATCAGCTGCTGCCATAAATGCCTGCGAATATTTCATGCTTTTTGTTGTATTCGTTACATCGTCCGGATAAGAGAAGGTCTTATTATACATCGGTGTGTTTTTCAAAATGCTTTCGACACCGGACTGTGTATGGGATATTTTATTATATGCCAGACTTTCAAACTGGAAGATTCCTCTTCCATCCAGGAAATTTCTTGGATCCATATAATATCTTACAGCTGCTTCTGATGCCGTTACCCATGTACTTCCATCAAATGGGATATATTTGCCGGTCGTTGCATTGTATGCACCTGCCGCTTTGGATTTCCACTCTGCTGATTTGGCATTGCTGATCAGATTCAGACCAACCTTGCTCTCTTTAGAAATGACGGTATTCCAGTCTAAACCGGTAATATAAGGTGAAAAGCTCCATTTCGGATATGCCTGATGAAGCTGTGCAAGTGCTCCGATGTAACTGCTCGGAAAACCTGCTTCTAACATAGCTGCACGAAACTGTGGATCAGAAAGCGTTGACAGATCGGTTGCGGTCGCAATATTTTCATCTGTAACAATCTGAAAGGCAATGTTTTTATCTGCCACATAGCCTTTAACCGTCTTTTTGTTATACACCATCTTGACAGCTATATATTTCTTACCGGCTGCAAGTTTCTGGCCTGTGATCGTTAATTCCAGTTTTTTCGGAATGGATACTTTTTTCCCTTTGGAACGGACAACTGTCTTTTTACCTGCTTTCTTATATAACGGAATCGACTTTGTTGTTTTCATAATTGCCGGAAGACCTTTTTCGGCAAGCAGATAGACATTTTTGGATTTGATGTAACCCTTATAAGCTGTACCGCTTAACGAAAAAGATACTTTATACCACTTTACATTTTTAACAAGCTTTTCTGAAACGATCTGCACTTTGTTCGTTCTTTTTAATGTAATGTTCTTCTTGCCCGATCGCAATGTTTTCGAACTGCTGTCAGCACTCTTCCAGATCTTCGTGCTGTTTACATTAATCCTGCCATATACGGCAGTTTTCACCTGACCGCTCAGTACGGAGACTTGATTTTTCTTTGCATATCCTTTATATACCACTTTATTCTGTGTATATTTGATATGATACCAATCTCCTTTTTTACCGATGACGGAAACTTTCTTGTAATTTGTCAGACGTACTTTCTTCTTATTCGATACAACGACACCTGTACTGGTTCCTGCACCGTTATACAAATATGTAATCTTCGTAATATTGATATATCCGACTGCTGCAGCACTTGCCTGTTTTGCCGGTGCACTGCCTAAGGCGATTGCGGCTGCCATACCAATTCCCAATCCAAATAACTTTTTCTTATGTTTCACTCTTTCCACTCTCCTTATCTGTTCTGTCTTACTAAAAATGCAATGCCTGTATGTTATCCTGTATCCCTCTGCTGTTTCCATTTTTCCTATTTTAAAAATGATTTAAGCTCTTCTGTTGTGAAGTAGTAATGGGAACCACAAAACTGACAATTTGTTTCGATCGTTTCGCCAGCCTGTATCATATCCTCTAAGTCTGCCCTGCCGATACTTGCAATTGCTTTTGCAACACGCTCCTTCGAACAGTTGCATGCATATTGAGCAGGCATGCGGTCTAAGATTTCCAGATCCAGATCACCTAAAAGATGATGCAGCATATCCTCCGGTGTCATTCCCTGCTCTAACAGAGAAGTCACGGAATGAATATGCTTTAAGGATTCCTCTACTTTATCAATGACTTCATCTTCTGCAAAAGGCATTACCTGAATAATAAAACCACCTGCCTGTTTTACAAAATTTTCTTTGTCAAGCAAAACGCCCAGTCCTACAGAAGAAGGGATCTGTTCAGATGTAGCATAATAATATGTCAAATCCTCGGCAATCTCTCCCGAAACGAGATGAACCTGACCATTATAAGGCTCTTTCATACCGATATCACGAATCACATTCAAAAAGCCCGGTCCGATCGCACCGGATACATCCAACTTTCCATCCTTATTTGCCGGTATGATCACATTCGGCTGGTTGACATAACCTTTTACATTTGCATTAGCATCCGCTGTCACGGTAACTCCACCAATCGGACCACCGCATTCGATCTGAAGTGTCAAAACATCTTTATTACCCTTCATCATGCTGCCCATCATCGCACCTGCCGTAAGAAGACGTCCCAGTGCCGCTGTTGCGACCGGGCTTGTATTATGAATCTTTCTTCCCTGCTCCACTAAATCTCTTGAAGTGATCGCAAATACACGTAATTGCTGCTGTGCTGCGGTTGCTCTTACAATATAATCCTGGCTCATTTTTATTCCTCATTTCTTATTTTTTATTTTCTTTTCTCTGCTTTTTCTATTTTATATAGGATAACATCCTTTTTGTATTCTGCCTGATTTTTACGGAATGTATTTTTTATCCTGTCTGACTTTTATAGAATACATCTTTTCTTTTGCGTATTCCTATATTCTTTTGCAGTATATACCATTCTCTTTGAATAATCCATCTATTCTTTACGAACTACGAAATACATCCTCTGTGTCTGTTTATCCGGTGCATCTTTGGTAAATGCGTTATATACTGCCATACATTGCATCCCGCTTTCTTCAATGGCTTTTTTAACTTCTTCTTCCATATATGCTTTTTGCCGATGCACTTCATCTGTCCTGACAAAAAGGTCTCTTTCTTCATCTGCCAGCTCATAAACAGTTAAAAGATATTCATTGATCCTTGTGTCCCGATCATAGGAATTTTCCCAGATATAACTTGCATCTTCCCGATTGTCGGTGATCGTACGGTCTCCTAAGATATCCTGATAAAAATGCGGTGTCTTCATATCAAAAATAAAAATCCCGCCATGATCCATGAAAAGTCTTACTCTTTGTAATGCCTGTAACAGATCTTCTTTCCTGCACAGATAATTCATTCCATCACAAAGACACACCATCGCTTTTGCTGTTCCGTACAGATCCATCTGCCGCATGTCCTGACAAAGTAAAAGTACATCCGGATCACATTTTTGTCTGGCAATATTTAACATATCTTTCGAAATATCTATCCCGATCATATCATAGCCATCCTGTGACAGCCGTCTGGTGATTTCTCCTGTTCCACAGGCTATGTCAACTACAATTCCATCCGATATACCATATTCTTTTAATAAACCATGCAAATATTCATACCATGCATCATAGGGAATATTATCCATGAACTCATCATAAACAGAAGCAAAACCACCATAAATTTCATATTCTTCCTGCATTTTCTTCCTCATTTCTAATGATGATCCATCTCATGACCAGACCCAAAAGTCTGTATTTTGATCTTTCAGGATCATCTGCTTTATTTCTATTTTTTTACCGAAAAAAGAAACCGTCCTTTCGCTGTTAGATCTGTCATCTGACATGATAAGGGCGGTTCATTTTTCTACTCTTTTATCTTCCCTGACGCGAATGATAACGTACCTTTTCCTGATACATTTTTTCATCTGCCGCTTTGATAAATTCATCCAATGTGATACCATTGTCCGGTGTTCCGGTCACATAGCCGATACTTGCACTTACTTGGTATGGCCGGTTGGATTTTTCATTGAAGCGATCCAAATAGGCAAGCACTTCTTTATAGAATTCTTCTCCCTCTTCATCGTTTTCCACAGGACCTGCTACAACAAACTCATCGCCACCAAACCGTGCACAGGTGTGCTTGTCACTTGCTACATATGATAATGCTTTACCAATTGTTGTAATCGCAATATCACCATCTGCATGACCATATGTGTCATTGATCTGCTTTAATCCGTTCAGATCAACTGACATAACCAATACTTTGCAGCTTTCCTTTGCGCATATATTATATACAGGCTCCAGTCTCTGATAAAAGCCTCTTCTGTTAAACAGACCGGTCATTGGATCATGAATATATTTTATCTCTAAATTATTGATGATTGCCTGCTGACGCTGGTGTGTCTTCGTTGTCTCTAACGCATTACTGATATTCATAAAAAACTGGTATGCATAATTCATACGCATGATATCGGGATCAAATACCAGTGCAACATATCCGATCGTCTGCTCTAATACATGCAGCGGTAAAAACATTACGTTATTCTCTTCTTCCAATACTTCCTCTAACTTCGGAAGCAATACTGATGTATCAAAATCCGTGATTCCCTGCCATTCTCCGTTCTCTCTTGAAAGCATGATATCCATTCTTGTTGAATATCCGATACGCTTGAATGAAGATTCTTCTATAATATCTGCCAAAACTTCTTTTTCACTAAGAAAATCATCTACAATACACAGCCAAAAACGATCAGAGCAGAAATTATCCGCATACTTTGTAAGGTTATCAAAAACACCCCAGAACGAATCATTATCGGTCAGATCTGCAGCCAATGCGACCTGAATCTCATTAAAATGGTTATAATCGTCAATCTGCTCATACAATTCTCTTGCCAAGGTATTGTATGATTTGTGCTCTCTTTCCTGACAGCCGCAAGTACCGCCAAGAAGCACCTTAGAACTTACCCAGCTCTGTTTCGGTGGTCTTTCGCCTTTAAAGAGACTTTCTAACACTTTAAATGCCGTAATGACAGCATTGTAATAATCATGATGCGATGTTGTGATCATCGGTGCATGCTCCATCGCTTCGCGAATGCCATCCATACCGGTAAGTGCAACATCCTTTGGCACTTCATATCCTGACTGCTGTAAATACTTAAATGCAGCAATCGCCATTCCATCATTTGCACATACGATCGCTTCCGGAAAAGGAAGGTCCGATGCGATGAACTGATCGATCACTTTCTTCGTAGGCTGTGACCAGAAATCACCATATCCGATACGTTCTTCTTCTACCGGAATATTATGCCGCTCCAACACACGCCGATACGTTTCCAAACGTTCCTCTGAGTACGGATTACCTTTGATGCCCGCGATAAAATTGATCTTTGTATAATGATGTACCTTGATCAGATGTTCAATAATTTCTTCCATTGCATGTGCATATTCAAAATTCACACTATAACAGCCGTCTAATGTTGCATCCATTGATACTACAGGGATATTGTAAGCATTTGCCTTCTCAATAATATCGTAACATACTTTTTTATATTTAATTGTCTCGGAAAGAATAATGACACCATCTAAAATCTCATAATTCATAAGCTGGAAGATGTTGCTCTCACCTATGTCATGCTTCTCATAAGAATATAGATCACTAAATGAATTAAAAAATAATATTTTAAAATCAAAAAGATTTGCTAACGAATGAAAGGCACCCCATAAAGAATCATTATAGTCCGAATTAATTCCTGCTGAACAAACAGCAATAACCTTTGCTCCTGACTTTAACATAATTCTTTACCCCCTTGTACGAAATAAGTCTCCTTATGCTATTATACTTCAACCAGACATCCTCTTCAAGAATTTTTTTCGTCTAAATTCCTTTTTTTCTGCTTTTTTATGTGCACTTTATTGTGCATATTCTCCATCAAAAATATTTTTTTACTGCCACATAATGTTCCTGCCGGAAAACATTTAAAAAAAGTCCGCCACGCATCATCTTTTCCGAACATATGTACTTGCTTTCTTTTTTATTTCGTGCTACTATCTTTAGCATATCCTGTTTTGATTTTTACTATAAATCAGTTGTAAAGAAAACTCTTAAGCATCTTTCTTTACAATTTGCAAACAATAATAATAAAACGATATGGATCAAAAGAATCTGCCTGTAGGAATCATAAAGAGATTTTCTGATCATATCGTTGGAAACGGAGAATACAATGGCAAAACATCAGGAAGCCAAAAAATATATCCGCATCCGCGGAGCACAGGAACATAATTTAAAAAATGTATCTCTTGATATTCCAAGAGAAGAATTTGTGGTATTTACCGGTCTTTCCGGTTCCGGAAAATCTTCACTTGCTTTTGATACGATCTATGCGGAAGGGCAGCGCAGATATATGGAATCACTCTCTTCTTACGCTCGCATGTTCCTCGGGCGTATGGAAAAACCAAATGTAGAAAGCATTGAAGGGCTTTCGCCGGCTATTTCGATCGATCAGAAATCCACAAACCGCAACCCACGTTCTACAGTCGGAACCGTTACGGAAATCTATGATTATTTCCGTCTTCTTTTTGCAAGAGCCGGCATTCCTCATTGTCCAAAGTGTGGAAAAGAGATCAAAAAACAGTCCGTTGACCAGATGGTTGATGAAATCATGACCTATGAAGAAGGAACACGACTACAGCTTTTAGCCCCTGTCGTGCGCGGACGCAAGGGAGAACATGTCAAGATTCTCGAATCCGCACGTAAAAGCGGTTATATCCGTGTTGTTATCGACGGACATCTTTATGACCTTTCCGAAGAGATCCAGCTCGAAAAGAATAAAAAGCATAATATTGATATCATGGTCGATCGTCTGGTTGTCCGTGACGGCATTCAAAAAAGACTGTCTGATTCGATTGAAAGTGTATTAAAGCTTTCTGACGGATTAATGACTGTCGATATTCCAAACAAAGGACAGATTCATTTCAGCCAAAGCTTTTCCTGCCCGGATTGTAATATCAGCATTGATGAGCTCGAACCGAGAAACTTCTCTTTTAACAATCCTTTCGGTGCTTGTGAAACTTGTCATGGTATCGGTTACAGTATGGAATTTTCAGAATCCTTGATCGTGCCTGATCCGACTCTGAGCATCCCCGAAGGCGCACTTGCCGTACCCGGCTGGCAGTCGGCAACTTCCGAGACAAGCTACGGACGCACGATCCTTGATGCGATCGCCAGAGATTATGGTTTCGATATCAACACGCCATATCAGGATCTTTCCGAAGAAGCAAGAGATCTGATCATGCATGGTACCAAAGGAAAGACCGTCCGTGTTAAATATACCGGCCAGCGCGGTACAGGCATTTATGATATCCCGTTTGAAGGTGTGATCAAGAATGTCGAGCGGCGTTATCGCGAAACAGCATCCGATACTGTAAAAAAAGAATATGAAACTTTCATGGAGATCATTCCATGTACTACGTGCAAAGGAAAGCGTTTGAAACCCGGTCCTCTTGCCGTTACGATCGGTGATAAGAATATCAGTGCGCTGACCGATATGTCGATCGGTGATCTGACAGATTTTATGGATCATTTACAATTAACACCACGTCAGCTTGCAATCGGAGAACTTGTCCTAAAAGAGATCCATGCACGTCTTGGTTTCTTAATGGATGTCGGTCTTGATTATCTGACATTATCCCGTAATGCCGGTACACTTTCAGGTGGTGAAGCCCAGAGAATCCGTCTTGCGACGCAGATCGGCTCGGGCTTAGTCGGTGTTGCTTATATCCTGGATGAACCAAGTATCGGTTTACACCAGAGAGATAATGATAAATTATTAAGAACTCTGATCCATCTAAAAGATCTTGGAAATACCCTGATCGTTGTAGAGCACGATGAAGATACGATGCTTGCTGCCGACTATATTGTTGATGTCGGTCCGGGAGCCGGTGTACATGGCGGTGAGATCGTTGCAACCGGTACAGCCAAAGAGATCATGCAAAATGAAAACTCGATCACAGGCGCATACCTGAGCGGCAGAATCAAGATTCCGATCCCGAAGAAACGCAGGAAACCGAACGGTTCGATCAAAGTGATCGGTGCACAGGAAAACAATTTAAAGAATATCAACGTCGAATTTCCACTTGGGGTCATGACCTGTGTTACCGGTGTATCCGGTTCGGGTAAAAGCTCTTTAGTCAATGAAATCTTATATAAGAGTCTTGCAAAGAACCTGAACCGTGCACGCTGTATCCCCGGAAAACATAAAGAAATCCAAGGATTAGAACAGCTTGATAAAGTCATTGCGATCGATCAGTCTCCGATCGGACGAACACCACGCTCAAATCCCGCAACCTATACCGGTGTTTTTGATCTGATCCGTGATCTTTTTGCAAGCACACCGGATGCGAAAGCACGCGGCTATAAAAAAGGACGTTTCAGCTTCAATGCCAAAGGCGGACGATGTGAAGCCTGTGGTGGTGACGGTATCAACAAGATCGAAATGAATTTCCTGCCTGATATTTATATTCCTTGCGAAGTCTGTGGTGGTAAACGCTACAATCGTGATACATTGGATGTCAAATACAAAGGAAAGACGATTGCAGATGTACTGGATATGACTGTTGACGAAGCGGTTCATTTCTTTGATGCATTGCCAAAGATCCGGCGTAAGATCGAAACCTTAAACGATGTCGGGCTTTCTTATATCAAGTTAGGCCAGCCATCCACTACTCTTTCCGGCGGGGAAGCACAACGTATCAAACTTGCTACAGAACTAAGTAAACGTGCTACCGGAAAAACGTTCTATATCTTAGACGAACCAACAACCGGCTTACATTTTGCCGATGTCCACAAGCTGATCGAGATTTTGCACCGTCTGTCAGAAAGCGGCAATACCGTAGTCGTGATAGAGCATAATCTTGATGTGATCAAAACAGCGGATTATATCATTGATATCGGACCGGAAGGCGGAAGCCGTGGTGGTACGGTTGTTGCAACAGGAACACCTGAGCAGGTTGCAAAATGCAAGAAGTCCTATACCGGAGCCTATATCAAAAAGATGTTAGAAAAGGATAAAGAATAATGCAAAAGAAAAATACATTTTATGCTATGTTAGCACGTATGAAATACATCAAACGCTGGGCATTGATGCGCAATGCAGAGGAAGAAAATATCAGCGAGCATTCTTTGGAAGTAGCCATTCTTTCCCATGCTTTGGCTTTCATTGGCAACACCCGTCTAAGCAAAGACCTGAATGCCGACCGGATCGCCATGCTCGGTGTTTACCATGACTGTACCGAGATCATCACCGGAGACATGCCTACACCGATCAAATACGAAAACCCAACGATTCAGGATGCCTATAAACAGATTGAAAAAACTGCTGCTTTCCGGCTTCTTAATATGCTGCCGGACGATCTTCGAACCTCTTACGAAAGCTATTTTACAGAAAGCAGCCTTGATGCATACGAAAAGCTTATCGTAAAAGCTGCTGACAAGCTTTCTGCTTACATTAAATGTATTGAGGAGGAAAAAGCAGGTAATGCCGAGTTTAAAAGTGCAAAACAGACTATTGCAAAAGCGATCACAGAATTGCACTGTGAAGAAGCCGATATCTTTGTAAAAGAATTTCTGCCGGCCTATGAGCTGACTTTAGATGAGTTGAATTAATTTCCGAAAGTGGAAAACAAAAAAGCTCTGCCACATCTAATCCATGTAGCAGAGCTTTTTTATCGTCGCACAAAATATACTATCTACGCAGTTTATTTACTGAGCAGTGCCTTATCATTTGCAAACTCTTCCCCACTGATCTCTTCAAACTTATGAAGAAGATCTTCTACGGTCAGTTTCTTCTTTTCTTCTCCCTTGATATCTAAGATGACTTTTCCTTCATTCATCATGATCAGCCGATTGCCATGCACGATCGCATCACGCATATTATGTGTAACCATCATTGCTGTCAGATTGTTTTCTTCAATCATCTTATCGGATAATGCAAGCACTTTGGCGGCTGTCTTAGGATCAAGAGCAGCTGTATGCTCATCGAGCAAAAGAAGCTTTGGTTTCTTTAAGGTTGCCATCAAAAGAGTCAATGCCTGTCTTTGGCCACCTGACAAAAGACCGACTTTGGATGTCATGCGATCTTCAAGTCCGAGATCTAACATCTTTAATAACTCTCTGTATTCTTCTTTTTCTTTCTTTGTGATACCCCAGCTTAATCCACGTCTTTTTCCACGTCTGGCAGCCAATGCAAGATTTTCTTCAATCTCCATTGTTGCTGTCGTACCATTCATTGGATCTTGAAAAACACGTCCTAAGAAAGCTGCTCTTTTATGCTCCGGAAGACCTGTTACGTCCTGTCCGTCAATAATGATATTTCCGGTGTCGATCGGCCAGACACCTGCGATCGCATTCAGAACGGTTGATTTACCGGCACCATTGCCACCGATCACTGTTACGAAATCACCTTCATCTAATCGTAGATTTACACCATTCAGTGCTTTCTTTTCATTGATCGTTCCAAGATTAAAAGTTTTATGGATATTGACTAATTCTAACATGCCTTACTGCCTCCCTTCGCTGCTTTTCGATATGAGTTTTTCATCTTACCGCGCATGTATGGCACAGCAAGGAAAACAGCTACTACGATCGCTGAGAACAGTTTCATATCGATCGATGGCAGACCAAGCCAGCATACAAAACTGATAACGATATAGTAAATAATACTTCCGATCGCTACAAAAAGAAGTCTTCCGCAGAAGTTTAACTTCTTTCCAAATAATGCCTCTCCAAGCACTTCACCAATGATAACAGATGCAAGACCGATAACGATCGAACCTCGTCCCATATTCACATCACAGTTCCCCTGATACTGTGCTAAGATTCCGCCTGCAAATCCTACCAGACCATTTGAAAAGACAAGTGCGATAACTTTTGCGACAGAAGTATTGATACCCTGCGCTCTTGACATATTAGGATTGCATCCGGTTGCACGGATCGTAAATCCCATCTCTGTTCCAAAGAACCAATATAAAACAGCGATCACAGCAATCGTAATGATTGCCGTAACCAGAATCGTATGTGAAATCTCACGCAATGTTACGATCAATGGAAACTGGTCTACACTTATCGCCTGATTTGCTTTTCCCCCGGTGATATTCAAATTAACGGAATACAATGCGATCTGCGTCAGAATACCTGCTAATATATCAGGGATTCCAAATACAGTATGTAAAACACCGGTAATAAATCCTGCTGCCATGCCTGCTATAAATGCAACAACTAATGATACGACCGGTGAATATCCATTCAGGATCATCATAGCTGTTACCGCACCACCTGTTGCCAAGGTTCCATCCACGGTCAGATCGGCAAAATCCAGAATCTTAAAAGTAATATATACACCGATCGACATAATACCCCAGATCAATCCCTGTGAAACACTACCCGGCAATGCCCTGAGTAATGCTACAGGATCTAATGCTCCCAATACGGGAATTAAACTTAACATTTACTTGTTCCTCCATTCATTTTGATGTTTTTTTATCTTCTTAGTCTGCAAATGCTTCACGGATCTTTTTTGCAAGCTCTTCGGTATCCGTTCTCTGTGTCGGTTTCCATTGGATCTCTACGGTATCATCCTGATAACGCGGGATCAGATGAACATGCAGATGAAATACCGTCTGTCCTGCAAGCGCACCATTGTTTTGTAACACATTAACGCCTTCACAGTCAAGAACATCCTTTAACACCGCAGCACATTTTTTTGCAACCGGCATTACCTCTTTACACCAGTCATCCGGGAGTTCATACAGATTGGCTGCATGTGTCTTCGGCAAAATGATACAATGTCCTTTTGATGCCGGATTGATATCCATGATCACACGAAAATGTTCATCCTCATAAATCGTATTCGATGAAATCTCACCATTGGCTATTTTACAAAAAATACAATCGTCCTTTACTGTTTTTTCCATACTTTCTTCTCTTCCTTTCTGCATCACAAACGGATGTCTCTTTATTTTTATCTCAGATGAAAACGAATGTTTTCAGACTGCCAAACCTTACAGCTTACCAACAACTTTATCGAAAACGAAACAGTGAGTCAAATGTATGAAGTACACGAAAGTTTCCTTTTGCTGTCAGTTCTCCACCCATAAATGCTGTCTGAAGCGGTGCTTCACCATGGATTACTTTTTCAAGGATCTGCTTTGTAGAACGGATCTCTACATCTGCATCCTCTTTCTCTCCATAATAGCAGTTTAACGCACCATTATCAATTTCAAATACAAGCTTCTTTTGAATATCGGTCAGTTCCCATTGGAAAGACAGGGCAACATTCGGGATTGGCTGAAATGCCTCTTTAAATTCCTGTATATAGGGTTCCTCCTCTTTTTGCCCGGCATCGTCACCAAGCATCGCTTTAAACATCTGTGAAAGTTCCTGGATATCTTCTTTTTGCTGGCGCACATACGATTCATCCGATACAAATTCAGATAGCTGCTCGCTTTCCTGTGGTGTCAGACGAATCGCTTTTGGCTGCATGACATTTTCCCTGACTGCCATACTGCTGGATGGTAAAGAGCTCATTTTCTTTGAAAAAACACGATAGAAGTTTTCAATACTTTTTTCGATCAGATACGAATATTCGGTACTTGTTTCAAAGGTTGCCGTGTCGTTGACATATGCACAAATGCCATTACAGGGAATACCACCAAGCATTTCCCATGCTTTTACCATTGTAAATTGTGCCTCTTTTTCTCCATATGTGGTGGAGAGAACAACCGGCATCATATAAAGTGATTTGATCTTTTCTTTGTCACCATATAACCAGCAGGCATCCAGAAACTGCCACAAAAGACCACCGATCCCCATCCATTCTACCGAGGCTGCCAGAACAATCGCATCGGCTTCTTTTAATGTTTTGGGAAGCATCGAAATTCCTCTTTTATCTTCATACAGATTATATCTTTGTACTTTCACATTTAATTCATCTAATACTTTGCTGACCTTATCCATAACATAGATTGCCGGATCGTCGATCAGACCTCGTCCACCATAATAGATATTTACTTTCATGACACACCTCGCCTTTTTTGTAGCATCGTAAGTATCCATGCCAAAATAAATCCGGCAATAAAGCCGCCAAAATGAGCTGCATTATCAACACCCTGGCTGGTCAGACCACCATATAAACTAAGTGCAGCCATAACAGCGATCTGTCTGACCGTATAGCGGTCTTCCTCATTCCGTCTTGCCAGAACAACAAAAAGCATAGCCCCGATCACACCAAAGATCGCACCGGAAGCACCTATGGATACCACGTTATCATTCTGCAGCATATTATACCCCATCGACGCACAGCCTGCAAGGATTCCCGATGCCAGATACAGGATACCGTAACGAATGCTTCCTATCTTCTCTTCCAGACAGGAACCGACATAACCAAGGATCAGCATATTATTAAAAATATGTTCCAGATTGCTATGCAAAAACATACAAGTCAAAAGACGGTACCATTGCCCCTGCTCTAACACGGCATACCAGCTTAAAGCACCGGCATTGACAATCGCATCATTTTGACTATACGCAAAAAGATCCGTATACAAAAAAACAAGAACGTTTAATACAATGATTATAATGTTGCACCATGGAAGTTTTTGCGTTTTCAATGCATTCCAATTAAAATTCGAGCGATATCTTTGTGTATTCTGCCAGCTTCCGTTATTTTGCTGTTGCCAATTTCCATTGTTCTGCCGGTTTTCATTGCCTTGCTGCTGTCCATACCGATCATTCGAGTTAGAAATTCCCGGAAAAATCTGTTCTAATGGTTTGCGAAGTTCCAGAAAACTTTGGTCAGAGGTTTCAAAAACCATAAGACAACGCCTTGACGGAATGATCCTCCAAAAACAGTCCTGCCCCTGAAACAGACGATGTACACTTTCTTCCTCTTCACTGACTAACAGATAGAGGAAACGACTGTAAAAGCAGTCCTTCTTTCTTAAAAAATCCCGGATCTGCTCTGCAATATGCAAAAACTGTTCCCGGCTCAATGTATTTCCAACTGTTTCATCTACTGTCACAACGACATATCCGTTCTGTCCTTCCTGCCTTAAAGCCATATAAACGCCCGGTATATTTAACCGGATATCCCGATAGTCATATCGTTTTAACACCGAAACAATTTCCTGATAGATCATGTTTTCACCTTTCCCTTCCGTTATTGCTTCTTTTGTGTTTCTTTGTAACATTTTCTTTTTGTATCTATTACAAAATTTCTTCTACCATTCCTTTTGTGTATCATAACAAAACGCTTCTTTTTATTCCAGTATATTTACCATAATAAAAGCTTAACATTCCCCTTTTATATCACTTCTGCAATGTGAAAATCCCGCTCTGTTCCGGCACAATTGTCGAAGAAAGCGAAAATTTGACATACGAACACTCCTTTTGTCTGCTGCCAGACGAGGTATCATAGAAACAGCCACTGTAATAATGCATTCCCGGAATCTTCTGAGTAAAAATTTTCGAGAGTACATTAATAAATCAAAGGAGGTTATAACTATTTTGAAAGATTTATGCGAAGATCGACGTTTACTGCTGGGGATGGTAATATGCACTGCAGCTTCCATCCTGTTAAAATGCATTTGTGCAATAATATACCATAAGCTGTTACACGACTCACGACAGCTTCAGACAACGAAAAACAAATGGCTTCGTGCTATGCTTACAAAATACGAGGCAAGTTATAAGATCCGAATATCCATCAATGACCCGGATTGTTTTGTAAGCCGGCATTTAGAACGGTACCATGTATTTAAGCTGTCTCTTTATACATTAGAAAATACCGATCTTTTTGCCACAGCACTCCTGATCAGTACTTCCCTGCTGGCTCTGATCCAGGGAATAGCCGGCAGACAGCCGATGAGACAGCTTCTCTTACAGATTCTTATCCCACTCTTTTTACTGTCTTTGATCGGATTAAGTGAAATGCTTTTTAGGATCCGTCACAAAAAAAGATGTCTTAAACTGCAACTGTTAGATTATCTTGAAAATACAATCCAGTCCAAGCTTGAAAATCAATATCTTCACCCGGAACTACAAAAAGCGTACCAAAATGCATACTTTGATATTACATCAAGCTTAGAAGGACAGGATCGCCTGGATCATATGGTGCAATTAGAAAAAATGAATCAAAAAGAACGGGAAGAAAAGCCGAAAAGTACCTTTAGCAAAGAAATGCGGGAATTGATCGATTCTCTGGTGCAGGAAGAAAAACTCGCAAAAGACATTCAGCAGATCGAGCAGGAAAACACTGCTACTGCCGCAACAAAAGAAAAAATGCAACTGATCGAAGAAATTATCAAAGAATATCTCTAGGAGGACATTACCATCATGGAAAAATTTCATACTATTTCGGATACAGCCAGACAACTATCGGTTGAACCGCACGTTCTACGTTACTGGGAAGATGAATTGGATCTACAGATTCACCGCAATGCCAAAGGGCATCGTTTTTATGTCAACTCTGACCTTGCTCTTTTACAAAATATCAAAGAATTAAAAGAAAAAGGCTTTCAACTTAAAGCGATCAAACTTCTTTTGCCGGACATTAAAACAGTATGTACTTATGATACGCAGAAATTATACCGGCTCCGCGAGGAGTTAAATAATCGTGTCTTAGAAGAAAGCATGTCGCATTCCATGGAACATAGCGCACAGGTAATGCCGCTTCATCCTCATGCCACCTCATTAGATGCCTCGTATTCCAATGATACGCCAAAAGCTGTGGATTCCTCTGATAAATTACAGCAATTTGAGAATATTTTGCATCAAATGATCTCTTCTGCATTGACAGACTGTATCGGTGATACAAAAGAAGAAATCTGTGAAGAAGTCAGTACACGACTGTTAAAAGAGATCCATTACCTTTCGCGACAGCGGCAGGATCTGCAGGAACAACAGATTACCCTGTTAAACAAAATCCTGTCAGAGGTACGGGAAGATCTTGCCGAAACCGCATCGAGTTGTGAAAATCCGATCCCCGCAGCAAAGTCACGAAAAGAAGCATCTGCCAAGTCCAAAAGGCACAAAAAATTATTTGCTAAGTCTCGCTAATAATGCTATAGTATAAATAGTATGTCTTCGCTCATACAATATAGAAAAAAGAGTCGTTTTAGAAATTATTTCTAAAAAAATGTTTGAACATTTTTTTTGGAAACAATTTCTCCGATTCTAAATTTGGAGGCAGGAAATGGGAAAATTTCAAATTGAACAATGTGGACAGATCGAGGGGTTATATTTGATCCAGCCAACAGTCTTTGGGGATAATCGTGGCTATTTTATGGAAACATATAACTATAATGAATTCAAAGAACTGGGACTGGATATGGTCTTTGTACAGGATAATCAGTCAAAATCAACAAAGGGCGTTCTGCGTGGTATGCACTACCAGAAAGAACATACACAGGGCAAGCTTGTCCGTGTGATCAGCGGTAAAGTCTATGATGTTGTTGTTGATATCCGCAAAGATTCAAAAACATATGGTCAGTGGTATGGCGCTACTCTTTCTGCCGAGGAAAAAAATATGATGTATGTACCGGAAGGATTTGCACATGGTTTTTATGTTTTATCGGACACAGCAGAGTTTTTGTATAAATGTACAGACTTTTATGATCCGTCTTCCGAAGCCGGAATTATGTGGAACGATCCGACGATCCGGATTGACTGGCCAATACCGGAAGGAGAAACTCCGATCATTTCGGAAAAGGATACGAAACATCCAAATTTCTCATCCGCTATTTATTTATAAGATTTCTATTCTTAAAAGTATTAGTAATATCGCAACATAAGAAAAGAACATGATATAAAAACAAAATTTGTTCTTACGACTAAAAAATAATCACACCGTAAAATGCCATTCTACTCACACAGTAGCTTTGGCATTTTCTTATAACAAAAAGGAGGCCGCCTATGAAAAAGATTTTAGTAACCGGCAGTAACGGACAGCTCGGCCGTGCTTTGCACCAATTGTTGCAAAACAGCGATGCTGATGTCACATATACAACATCAAAAGACTTAGATATCCGTGATGAAAAAGCAGTTCATGCATTCGTACAAACGTGCAACCCTGACCTGATCATCAATGCAGCAGCACATACTGCGGTTGATCTTTGTGAATCAGACAAAGAAAATGCTTATGCGATCAATGCCAACGGTCCAAAATATCTGGCTATGGCAGCAAAAGAAATTGATGCGGAACTCGTTCATGTATCAACAGATTATGTCTTTGACGGCACATCTTCCAGACCATATCTCGAAACCGATACACCATGCCCGCAAAGCGTCTATGGAAGTTCCAAGCTTGCCGGTGAAAAGAACGTTATGGAAAGTATGAAGAAATATTACATCGTACGTACAGCATGGCTTTATGGCGATGGCAAAAACTTTGTCCGCACAATGCTTCGTCTGGCAAAAGATCATGACATGCTGACTGTTGTCAATGACCAGTTCGGATCACCGACTTCTGCGTTAGAGCTTGCCCGCATGATCTTATATATCATTGACAAAAAAGACTACGGCATTTACCATGCCACTTGTGAAGGAATTACAAGCTGGTATGATTTTGCAAGAGAGATCTTTAAGCAGGCTTCTGTTTCCATTCAGGTCAAACCGGTTTCAACCGAAGAGTATCCGGCAGCGATTGCCAAAAGACCTGCCTATTCGGTATTGGAAAATGCACATCTTCATGCACTTGGTGATTACCGGATGAAAGACTGGAAAGATGCGTTAAAAGAATATATGGCAGACAATGAACCGATAAAGGCATCTGAATAAGACACAGGAGAAAATTGTGAGAATTTTATTTTATCAATGGAATGCATATAATTTATATGATATCAAAGAAACCTTATCTGCTTTGGGGCATGAAGTTGTCATGCTTGACAAACCGATACCGCATATCGAAAAAGATGATACCTATACAGACTGGCTTGCTGACTCTTTGAAAAAAGCTTCTTTTGACATTGTTTTCTCAATTAATTTTTTCCCGGTGCTGGCAACCGCCTGTCATGAAAGTGCAACGCCCTATGTCTGCTGGAATTGTGACAGTCCTTTGCTAGCGATGTATCATCAAGCTGTTTTTTATCCGACGAATTTCATTTTTACATTTGATCGTACCAATGTAGAAGAAATGCACGCTCTCGGCGTTAAAAATGTATTTCATCTTCCGCTTGCGGCAGCAGCAAAAAGGTTAAACACACAGATCGACAAAACAAAAGAAGTGCTGTATCCGGTCAGCTTCATTGGCAGATTGTATGAAAAGAACTCTTATGACCGTATTGCTGCAAAACTCCCGGATTATCTTGCAGGTTATCTGGAATGTGCAATGAATGCACAGCTTGCGGTATCGGATGGCAATCTTTTTGATCTGCTTTTAACCGATGAGATCTGTGACCGGTTAGAAGAAATTACAGATTACAGGCAAAGTGACGATTCTTTTGCCGATATCCGAATGCTCTTTGCAACAACCGTTCTCGGCTTTAAGACAGCATCCATGGAACGGATACGCAATCTGAATGCACTTTCGCTATCCGGCAGCAAAGTGCATCTTTTTACCGATAGTACAACCAATCCCTTAGTTGGTGTAACAATCCATCCGTCTGTAGATTACCTGTCGCAAATGCCTCAGATCTTTTACCAAAGCGGAATCAATCTGAATATGACGATTCCAAACATCAAAAGCGGTATTCCGCTTCGTGTCTGGGATATCTTAGGCAGTCAGTCTTTTCTTCTGACAAACTATCAGTCGGAATTGTGTGAACACTTTACACCCGGAAAACATTTTGCTATCTTTGAAAGCAAAGAAGATCTGACCGCAAAAGTTGATTTTTATCTTCGTCACGATACATTACGCCAAAAGATTGCTCTTACCGGATGGGAGGCAATACAAAAAGACCATACTTATGAACAGCGAATACGACAGATCATGCAGATTATTCAGCAATAAAACAACTTTGCAATACTCCCATAAAAAGTATAAGCAATTCTTGCGATTCGTTTTGACATGAAATCGAAATCGCAAGAATCATACACACAATTTAGCGAAAATGCATGGCGGTCACAATGCTTCTTTCACAATGTTTGTGAAAATACCATTTTACATCCACAATTAGCAAATATTTTGTAATAGAAATGAGGATAACTTATGAATTTTTTAGAAGAAAAAGAACAATATCAGGAACGTTTTCAATTAGCAACAGACAGGATCAGACAGATTCGGGAAGAATGTAACAGCTCTTCTAAAGAGTCTTTTAACGATCCGGCTATAACCGAAAAAACAGCTCCGGCTATTGCAACACGCGGAGAAGCTTTTATGCAATACAGCTATTGTGTATCTTCTTTTCTTTTAAAGATCTGTTCTTTCTATCAAAAGAAAATGAATGGTGAGCTTTCCGACCTTTCTTTACAGGAATGGCAGAGTTTAAACCGTGATCTTTACGAGGATGTCCTGGATACCAATTACGAAAAGAGCTTTGCAAATCCTGCCTATGCCTGTGAAAGGTTAGGACAGGATTATGGGCAGGTGCTTAGTGCTGTTTATACAGAACTCCGCGGTAATATTGTATATGCTTTTGAAGACCGCCTTTTCTTTCTGACTACTTCCTTTGAATTATTTATCGAGATCTATAATCTGTTAGAACAGGAAGATACCGGTGCAAAAGAGATCCGTTCTGCATTATACTATTACTTCTTTGATTATGCGGATATCACCGTTGCCGACAGCTTACATGATTCCTTTGATCCGTCAAGAAATTTTGCAACCGATATCATTTGTCATTGTGATTTAGAAGATTTACGATACCTATATTATTTTGGCGAATATATTTCTGAAAACGAGCTGGAAACAGCAAAATATCTGAATACGCTGTCAGACAAACAGATCCATGATATGGCTTTTACATTCACCGACGGCTATCGCAGAGGCTTTGCACTATATGACATTGATCTTTCTGTCAAAAAGACAGTCAATATCCGTTACCATCTTGGCTTTGAACGTCTGATACGTGAAGTCATTGCACAATTTCAGGAATTGGGCTTACAGCCTTGTATTTATCGTGCCGCTGTCAGTATCAGCCGCAGAAACCTGCGTGGCAAAGTCGGTTATTATGGTGCTTCTCCAAACAAACAATATGAATATGACCATCGTATGGATGATGCACTTTTTTATGACAAAGCTTATGCAGACCGCAGATTACAGGAGCAGGAACTCGCATTAAAGTCCATCGAAGATCTTTGTATGGACTTTGCCGGTCCTGCCCTGATCGAGACTTTCGGAGAGACACCGTTTAACCCGGTTGAGAAAAAAGAAGCTCTCCAATATAGTGCGAAACAGCAAAAACGAAAAGTCGAATACCAAGCAGCTAATGGGGCATTAGTCAACCGTTTTATCCCCGGAGACCAGACAAGCTTTTCTATCATTGCTTATCCTTTACCGGAGATTGGAAAACAGTATCAGGACATTTTTGCTGATACAATTTCGGTGAATACATTGGATCAGGAAAAATATCTCACTATCCAGAGTAAGATCATTGATGCTTTGGATCGTGCCGACTACGTTACGGTTACAGGACGCAAAAAGAATAAGACCGATCTGACCATTGCACTGACACCGCTTAGCGATCCTGCGAAAGAAACACGCTTTGAGAATTGTCTTGCAGATGTCAATATTCCATTAGGTGAGGTCTTTACTTCACCAAAATTATCCGGTACAAACGGAACACTTCATGTTACAAAAGTCTTTTTAAATGATCTGGAATATCATGATCTGTCACTCGTTTTTGAAGATGGTGTTGTTAAAGACTACAGCTGTAGTAACTTTAATTCCAAAGAAAAGAATAAAAAATATATTCATGACAATATTCTGTTCCACCATGATATGCTTCCTATGGGCGAATTTGCGATTGGGACAAATACAACCGCTTATGCGATGGGCAAAAAATATAACATTTCCCATCTGCTTCCTATCCTGATCGCAGAAAAAACAGGTCCTCACTTTGCAATCGGAGATACCTGTTTTTCTCATGAAGAAGATCTTGTCACATACAACCCGGATGGAAAGCAGATGATCGCAAAAGAAAATGATTATTCCGTTTTGCGTCATACCGATGTGACAAAAGCTTATTTTAATTGTCACACGGATATCACGATCCCATATGACGAATTGGGCGATATTTGCATTCATTGTGCTGACGGAGAAGTAATATGTCTGATACAGAATGGACGTTTCGTTCTTCCGGGAACCGAATCACTAAATGAAATGCTGTAAAACACATCCGGCACTTAGTTAAGTGCTTCTTTCAGAACAGATACATTATCCTGCATCAATTCTAAATAACCACGTCCTTTATCAAAATCCGTCTTACTGACATTATGCACAGCGTTAAGCTGTGCTTTTTTTGCACCGGTTTCTTTACAGATCGTATCTGCCATTTTATCACTGGATAATTCCATATGAAAAACAACCGGAATATGATCTTCTTTGACTTTATCGATCAGAAAGGAAATCGTTTCGGCACTCGCACCGGTCTGTGTTGAGCAGCCCGGATATGCTGCATAGTAGGTCAGTCCATAAGCATCGGCAAAATATCGAAACGGAAAACGGTCTGCCACGATGATTTCTTTTCTTTTTGCATTCTGAACCACATCGGTAAATTGTGCATCAAGATCCTGCAGCTTCTCAATGTAAGAGGCGGCATTCTTTTGGTATGTCTTTGCATTCTTTGCATCCATCTTACATAACTTATCCCGAAGATGTTCCACGATCTGGATCGCATTTTTCGGAGAAGTCCATACATGTTCGTCAAATTCTTTTTCCTTGTCTTCCTGTCCTTCTTCCTCTGTTTGCATACCTTCTACAACTTCTTCTTCCACAACATTGCTGACGCAATCCATTAATTTGATTGTCTGTAAATTCTTATTATCTACGGATTCCATGATCTTTTCAGACCATGCATCGGATTCCCCGCCGATCGTTACAAACAGATCTGCTGACTGTACACTTGCAACATCTTTTGGTGTCGGATCAAATGCATGAAGATCGGCTCCCGGCAACATAAGCATGCTCAGGTTAATCTTATCTCCGGCAATATGACGTAAAAAATCATATTCTGCAAATACGGTCGCAACTACTTTTAATCGTCCATCCTTCTTTTTTGTATCAACAACGCTGCTACAGCCTGTAAATGTAGTGCATAAAAGGCTGCATAGCACAATAAAACATACCATTTTCTTCGCTTTCATAATAACGTTCCTTTCCCTATCCACATTTTCTTTTTTATTTCATGATTTATATTATGGCATTATCTTCTTTTTTATTTCATGATTTGAAAACGTTTTTCATTTTACTTCAATACAACATATTTGTCAACTATGAAAAATGACAAAATGCGATTATCGGATACGATAAAAATCCTATAATGACACACAATGAAAAGTTCCAACATACTATAGCTAAGACAGAAGGTTCTTTTAAAATCTTTCATAAAAGCGCACGCACGACATACAATAAAAAGCTCCGGAATACTATATCCAAGGCAAAATACAATTTTGATATCTTTCCGTGAAAGTACAAAAACAGCCCTGTTGAAAAGAATTCTTTCTATTAAGAAATTTTTCTTTTACAAAAGAGCTGTCTTTAGATGATTCTAAGGAATAAGTTTTCTGTATTATTTTACTTTTTTGCTTTTTACTTTGCTGTATGCACTCTTGTTCTTGCCATTCAAAGCACGCACACGTACATAATATGTTTTCTTTGATCTTAATTTCTTAAATACTGCTTTCGTTCCTTTTTTCACAGTCTTTTTCAAAACATTTTTCTTGAATTTCTTGTTTGTAGAAACTTCTACAACATATTTCTTCGCATTTTTCACCTTAGCAAACTGTACGGTTAATGTCTTCTTACCTGCTTTTACTTTCTTGATCACAGGCTTTCTTAATGTAGTCTTCTTTGTCTGTTTAGAAGGCTTCTTCGTCGGTACCGGTGCTTTTGTCGGTGTTACCGGCGTATTGGTTGGTACTGTTGTTACTACAGGAGGGTTCGTTGGCTCTTCTTTCTTAATGATAGAGAAGTTTACTCTCTGGTTCATATAATAGTCGCCGATACCCTGTACAACTGCATATGCTGTCTTATCTCCGGCTGCAATGTTTTCAAAATATGTCACACGGTAATCCGTATCTTTTACTATAGTCTTGCCATTTGCTGTTACGACAACCTCCGGTGTACAAGCTTCTCCGGTATATGTCTGGTCAGCGATCTGGCTGATCATATCGGCAGTTAATTCTGTCTTTTTGCTTTCTTTTGCTGTATATGCTACATCATCTACGAGATCAAAAAGTCCGCTTTCACTGTTTTCTGCACGGATGCATGCTGTTAAACCACGTAAAAGCTGTTCCGGCTGGTATCCCATTAAAGCTGCATCAACTGTACCTGTCTTTTCATCAACGAAAGAAGCGGCTGCATCAAAGACGGTATTACCATTCTTAATAAAATCATATACCGTATCTTCATCCTGTGTGATCGGTGCAATATCAAAGCAGCCCATTGTGATCATGATCTGCGCCAATGTCCATACATTACCATTTGGATTCCATGAATCTGTTCCAAACTTGCCATCACTTCCCTGCATGGTTGCAAGTAAGCCAAGAACTTTATCTACGGCTGTATCTACATCATCACCGGATACTTCTCCGATTCCTGTTCCAACATATGGTGCAAGTGCCTGAATGGTCATTGCTGCACTATCCCATGATTTCCACAGAATTGACTGCGTGATCTGTGCATCTACCTGATCTAAGAGCTCTTTTACGATCTCTTCTCTTGTGATATATGCATCACCTTCCGGAATTTCTGCATCCATCGCATCTAATGCAAAAAGTACCATTGGTGCTCTTACTGTAATATAACTGTTGGAACCTTCATAAATTGAACGGTCAGCTAATTTTTCAATCAGGTCAACACCACCTACGTCTTTTGGATTTTTGCCAAGTGCCTCTACACAAAGTGCTGCTTTGGCATAGAAAGTAGAGGCATAACCACCTGCAATAATCTGGTCGAAAGAAATTTCTTTTCCCTGTGTATCGTAAACTTTCTTACCGGCTTTGATCGCTGCAAACTGCTTCTCGATCTTTGTATAAACTGCATCATAAAATGCCTGTACATCGGCATCATCTTTACCGTAATTTGCTCTTGCAAGAGAAAATACAGTATATAAGCTGTTGATATCATCTAAGCCGGGTACCACTTTTCCGTTTTCAAACTGTGTCTTGTAAATAGTACCGGCAAGTGCCTGTTCTTTTAACTTTGCTGTATTAACAAGCGTTTCTGCCTGTGCTTCATTAGGATCCTTGCTATTATCATCCTTGAAGCTGTCACATTCTACATTTGTATAATCAGATGTATATACATAACTGATCCGGTCATTGTTCTTTAATTTATAGTTTCCGGCTACTACGCTTGCAGCCTCACCATTGACGCCAAAGCTCCAATATACATAAGTATAAGTTGCAGGATCAATTGCTACAGTTCCCATACCATCGATCTCATCAATCGTGTCACCATAAGATTCCGTTTTGACTTTATACTTGTCTTTATAACCATTTGTATCCAATACCTGCTGTAATGCATCCAGTGCTGTCGATCCTTCATCCAACAAAACAGGTGTCTTGTCAATCTTGATCGCAGATCCTGTGGCTGCATCATTTTCTACTGCTACATACGCTAAAACCTTTGCTTTGGTTTCGGCTGCTTTCGCTGCAGAACCATTCCATGCTCCGCTCGCTGTGCTGCTGACAACTAATGCAAATGCCAGTATCGCACTCCATAACTTCTTTGTCTTCATGTTTCCTTCCTTTCTGAACTTCCCACCGAAGTCCAACTATACTTTTTGTGTTTCGATCGTCAGCAGGTCTCCTGGCTCAAACTCAACATTTTATCTGCCTTCCCATGAATCCGTTCACAGTGGCTTTTCTACCTATATTATATAAAGTAAAAATCAGATAAAACTCCTTTTTACAGTAGCGGGGGCTGCCACAGATTCTCACTGTGTTCCCTTTTCAAACTGCCCGTTCACAGTTCACTGACAATTTTACAGTTTAGCACAGTCATTTCGTGATGTAAAGGACAAAAAAGGCAGTGCCTGCGCACTGCCTTCCTCTTTTCTTTTATGCCTGTAACTTGCCATCAACTTCATCAATCGTAATCGTTTCGCCCATATGCACTTCATCACTCAAAATCTTCTTTGCCAAAAGAGTTTCTACATTCTTTTGCAAATAACGCTTTAACGGACGGGCACCGAACGCCGGCTCATACGCTGCATCCGCAATAAATTGCATTGCCTTTGGTGTCAATTCGACACGAAGTTCTTTTTCTTTCAAGCGGGCATTCAGCTCATCGATCAGAAGGGAAATAATACCGGAGATATTATCTTTTGTTAATGGCTTAAACAAAATGATCTCATCCAAACGGTTCAGGAATTCCGGACGGAAGCTTGCACGAAGGTCTGCCATCGTATTTTCTCTTGCTTCGTCGCTGATATTTCCCTGTTCATCTATTCCGTTTAACAGATAAGACGATCCGATGTTTGATGTCAGAATAATAATCGTGTTCTTAAAGTCTACCGTACGTCCCTGCGAATCAGTGATGCGTCCATCATCCAGAACCTGCAAAAGCACGTTAAAGACATCCGGATGTGCTTTCTCAATCTCATCAAACAATACCACCGAATATGGTTTACGACGAACGGCTTCTGTCAGCTGACCACCCTCTTCGTAACCGACATATCCCGGAGGTGCACCGATCAGTCGTGCCACACTGACTTTCTCCATATATTCGCTCATATCGATACGGACCATGTTGTTCTCATCATCAAACAGACTCGCGGCAAGTGTCTTTGCAAGCTCCGTCTTACCAACACCGGTTGGACCAAGGAACAGGAAAGAACCGATCGGCTTAGTCGGATCTTTGATTCCGGCTTTGGAACGAAGGATCGCTTCTGATACCAGTTCTACGCCTTCTTCCTGACCGATCACACGTTTGTGAAGTTCTTCTTCCAGATGCAATGTCTTTTCTCTTTCTCCTTCGGAAAGTTTTGCAACCGGAATTCCGGTCCAGCGTGAAATGATCTTCGCAATCTCATCTTCTGTTACACTTTCCTGTACCAAAGTACGGTTCTCACCTTTTGCTTTTTCTTCTGCTGCTGCAAGATGACGCTCCAGATCCGGTAACTTACCATATTGCAATTCTGCAAGTTTATCTAAATTATATTCTCTCTTGGCGGCATCCATCTGTGTATGCAATTCATCAATCTGCTCTTTGATCTTGTTGACTTCATCGACAGAAGCTTTCTCGCTATCCCATTTTGCCTTCTGGCTGTTAAAGTTGTCTCTAAGCTCCGCAAGCTCTTTTTGCAAATTTTCCAGACGTTCCTTAGACAAATGATCGGTCTCTTTTTTGAGTGCTGCCTCCTCAATCTCAAGCTGCATGATCTTTCGACGCATTTCATCAAGCTCTGCCGGCATACTGTCTAACTCGGTCTTGATCATTGCGCAGGCTTCATCGACTAAGTCGATCGCTTTGTCCGGCAGGAAACGATCCGTAATATAGCGGTTTGACAAGGTTGCTGCCGCAACCAGAGAAGCATCCGTGATCTTTACGCCATGGAATACCTCATAGCGGTCTTTCAAACCACGCAGAATAGAAATTGTATCTTCTACGGTCGGTTCATCCACCATAACCGGCTGGAAACGACGCTCCAAAGCAGGATCTTTTTCAATATACATACGATATTCGTCCAGTGTCGTGGCACCGATACAATGTAATTCGCCACGTGCAAGCATTGGCTTTAACATATTTCCGGCATCCATCGCCCCATCGGTCTTACCGGCACCGACGATCGTATGAAGTTCATCAATGAACAGAATGATCTGACCATCGCTTTTCTTTACTTCTTCCAGTACCGCTTTAAGTCGTTCCTCAAATTCTCCACGATATTTTGCACCGGCTACCAATGCACCCATATCAAGTGCAAAAATCTTTTTATTCTTCAATCCTTCGGGTACATCACCCTTTACAATACGATGTGCAAGTCCTTCTACGGCTGCGGTCTTACCGACACCGGGTTCACCGATCAATACCGGATTATTCTTTGTCTTACGGGAAAGAATACGGATCACATTTCGGATCTCTTCATCACGGCCGATAACAGGATCAAGCTTTCCGTCTTTGGCACGCTCTACGAGATCTGAACCGTATTTTTCCAAAGTATCATACGTTGCTTCCGGATTGTCACTCGTAACTCTCTGGTTGCCACGTACTTCTGATAGCACCTGTAAGAAACGGTTTCTGTCAATATTGCAATCTTTCATCAATGCCTTGATCTCTTTGCTTGGATGGGCAAGGAGGCTCAAAAACAAATGCTCTACGGAAACATATTCGTCTCCCATTCTTTTTGCCTCATCCTCTGCATAGATCAATGTCTCATTTAATTTCTGGTCAATATGAAGCTCTCCACCGGTTACCTTTGGTCTTTTTTGCAAAAGGCTTTCTACCTGTGTAGTAAACACATCCGGTTCGATTCCCATTTTCTCGATCAGCTTACGGATCAAGCTTTCATCTACATTCATCATAGAATACAGTAAATGCTCCTGTGCGATCTCCTGATGTCCGTAATCCATTGCTGTCTTCTCACAAAGCTGTATTACTTCCTGTGACTTTTGTGTAAATCTGCTAATGTTCATTTTCGTTCCTCCTTTCGCCTTCCCCTGTCAATTAAGAAAAGCAAAGTAAACTCTGTGCCTACTTTGCTTTTCTATCCGATCATAACATCTGTCTCTTTGCCACATCAAATGCTAAAATGTAACTTACATTCCTTTTATTCTGATGCACCGGATCGGTTGATCTGTCTTTCTTTTCGACACTGTTACAATCCTTCGTTACTGTAAGTATTGAGATCAACGTTCAAAATTATCCCTCAATAGCAACATATTTCTTTTGTTCTACAGCGGCTTTTTCTTTCTTTGGAATGTTCAGGCGAAGAATACCATCTTCGTATTTTGCCTGAATCTCATCCTGCGTTACTTCATCACCAACATAAAAGCTTCTGCTCATGCTGCCGGAATAACGTTCCTTGCGAATGTAATTCTTTTCTTTTTTATCATCCTTTTTGCCTTCCTCTTTATCCAGCTTCTTTTCTGCTTTGATCGTCAGATAACCATTTTCAAGCTCCGCCTGAATGTCATCTTTCTTAAAGCCCGGAAGGTCAATATCTACTTCGTAGCTGTCTCCGCTGTCTTTTACATCTGTTTTCATAATCCTTGCTGCGTGTTTTCCATACAATGTTTTGTCAATATCATAGAATGGACTTTTCTTAGACATCATCCAGTTCATATCAAACAGATCATCATTCATAAAGTCATCAAATAAATTTTCTCCAAAAATACTAGGCATCATCATAAGTCATTCCCCTTTCATACTACTGTTAAACTGCGATGTCAGGGTAACTGACAAATTCTTTGCTTTGCTATCCGGTCAGGGTGCTAAAAGTTTTGGTCTTTGTCAATTATCTTGTCATTATTCTGTTACATGCACCTTCGGAGAAACCGAAGTGTTGTGATCATCAAGGGAATTTTTATCGGATCCGGTGGATCCTTTCCGGATTCTTTTATCTCTTTCCCTCGATCTGATTATGTTATAGCACCATTTGTTAGCACTGTCAAGAGGTGAGTGCTAATTTTTTGAGATTTTTTTTCAAATCCCATATCTGAAAGTATTTCTCCACTTCTTCTTACAACCGTATGCTCATCATTGACTGCTCTTTTCTGCGGATCTGTTTTCTACGTAAATATACGATAAAAATGCAATCTTGCGAGAGTTCTCGTAGATTGCATTTTTTATCAACAATACTATTTTATTTAGTGCTTACGCCAAAAACCTTGTCCGTGTGATATTAAGTAATGATCAGCAAAAATCATAGACTGTCTTGCTAAATACAAAACACGCTATATAATGGCACTGATTTTATTCCATTTATCATTCCAAAATTTCTTGTCGAAATCCTAATTGCATAAATCGTATCATATTTACCCATATCGCTGTAGTATAATTTGAATGCACTTACATCCTGATATGCAGCAACCGGATAATATCCTTGACTACTCGTCTTCCTTTGTTACTTTATCACCGGCCATGATTTCCTGAGTGCCAAGTATGAGATCAGAAAATTGGCGAACCAGCCTGCAGGTACAGCCAGCCAGACAAATGCAATGCCAAAACACGGGGCAAAAATCAAAGCTACTGACAAGCGGATCGCAAGGTTCACCATATTTGCAATGAGAAACGGACGCATAATACCAAGACCGCGAAGGACTCCATCGGTTGCCATCTTGATACCCATAAAAATGAAAAAATAACCAAGCCATTTCATATAATCCCCGGACACCTGATAAGCGAAAGCAGTTCCATCTTTTCCCAGAAATAGTGAAGAAATCTGAGTATGCAGTGTTTCAATGACTATAAAAGCAAGCAATGCAAAACATAGATCTAACACCAGGGCAGCATAATATCCTTTTTTGATACGCTGGTTTTTCTTTGCTCCAAGATTCTGGGCAACATATGGTGAGACCGCATTACCAATGGATACAAATATCAGCGAAAAAACATTTTCTACTCTCATCGTTGCCGCATAACCTGCAAGTGCCTGTGTACCAAAGGGATTTACAACCGCCTGTACGATCATCATACCAATTGACACTGTGGACTGCTGAAGAACCGAAGGTACAGCAATCCGAAGCATAGAATGTAACTCCTGCTTGTCAAACCAGTCAAATTGACTTTTATATCGCCGCATCCGGCGCAAGAAGATCAAAAGCGAGAGCACTGCGGAAATCCCCTGTGCAATGAGAGTTGCAAGGGCTGCACCAAACACACCAAGACCAAGGACAGCTACCATCCAAAGATCCATGAAAATATTTAAGACAGAAGAAAATATCAAAAGTCCCAACGGGATCTTTGACTCACCTATCGAGGTAAACATTGTTGATAAAATGTTGTACATAAACAGAAACGGAAATCCAACAAAATAAACATGCAGATACAGTACTGCTTCCTTCAGTATATCTGCAGGAGTTTGTAATAAACACATCATTGAATGGGAAAAATCGAAACCGAGCACACCCAGAAGTATGCTTAGAATCAAAAAGCTGATCAATGATGTTGATACAATTGTTTTCATTTTTCTATAATTTCCAGCCCCAAAATAGCGGCTCACAAGCACACCGGCACCAACACCGGCACCGAGTGCCACGCAAATAAAAACATTCGTCAGCGCAGCACAAGCCCCGACAGCCGCAAGCGCAGAAGATCCGACAAACTGACCGACAATAATGGAATCAGCCATGTTATATACTTGTTGGAAAAAGCTACCAAGGATCATAGGCATTGCAAAAACAGTCAATGCTTTAAGGGGAGGATCCATGATCAAATATTCATCTTTTGACATATTACATTTCTCCTATAATTGTATCTTCTCAACTATGATCTATCGGCTTTATTTTATCACACCCCATCTCGCTACAACATCTTCTGTTTGATCTTTTATAACATCAACAAGCTTGCTTAGGATCAGAAAAAATATCAAGAAATATACTCTTTTCACATGGTTTTCTTTCCTATTCATCAAATTTAGCTACCTTGAGCTCACGTATCATATTATGCAAATGCTCTGCTTCACTATTCATTTCAAGACTCGCCGCAGCGCACTCCTCAGATGTCGCTGAATTGGTCTGCACAACATCATTGATCTGTTCTATTCCATCATTGATCTGCTGTATTTCTAGTGCCTGATTTTCCAGTGTCTCTGCAATACCAGATACTTCTTCAGTGATCGTCTTTGAGTTATCCGCAATTATTTCCAACTGACGTGCTGTCTCTTCAGCAAGCAAGACTCCTTTTCCGACTGCAGTAACAGATGTCTTGATCAAAACATCCGATTCCTTTGCTGCCGCTGCGCTCTGGTCGGCTAACTGATTCACCTGATTAGCTACAACCGCAAATCCTTTTCCTGCTTCTCCGGCTCTTGCAGCTTCAATAGATGCATTTAATGCAAGCAGATTTGTCTGAGATGCAATATCGTTAATCGTTTCAATAATTTTGTCTATCTGCATTGATGCATCTTTAATTTCAAGCATAGATGCCACCATCTCATGCATTTTACTATTGTTATCCAAGATATCATTTCCAAGGTCAACTACTTTTGTACTTATTTCATTTGTTGCTTTTGAATTTTGTTTCATCTGACCTGAAACTTCCTCAACTGTTGCAGTTAATTCCTCTACTGCTGCGGCCTGATTCGTGGCTCCATCCGCCAGCTCAGTTGCCCCTGATGATACCTGCTCTGCACCACCAGACACCTGATCTGAAACCACCTGTATTCCTTTTACAATACCTGCCATGCTTTTTTCAAAAGTCATAAATGAATTTAAAATTCCAACAAAATCGCCCTTCCACTCTACGTTAGGCTTTACATCGAAATCCCCTTCTGAAAACAACTTCATTGCGCGGTCTATATCATCCACGTAAGAACCTAAAATACGAATGGATTTACGCATACTATGTGCCAATCGTCCAATCTCGTCTTCCGAACGATAATCCAATGTGCTATGTAAGTTTCCTTCTGTTAATTCCTTTGCAACATCCTCAATGGCATGCAGTGGCTCCAGAATACTGGCAAGCACTCTTTTACTGGTTTTTCTTGAATTTATCCATGCCAAGCTTAAAAAGAAGATAATGAAAACAAACCCAGATATCGCACATACTATAGTATTTTTTACCGCCTTATTACTTTCTACGTCTGTAATATCATCAAGCTTTAGTGCTATATTTACCAATTTATTTAATGCCGGTGTACACTTTGTCAAAATATCTTCAACACCCTGTTGTTGCTTTCCCGCTCTGATTTCTTCTAAAATAGAAGAACTTATATCCTTCCAATCAGATAAGGCTGTTGCATATTCTTTATAATCTTTTTTTGAAACAACACCTGTTTCTTTTATTATTTTTAATTGAGAATCAACATCTGCAAGCAATCTTGTTATGGTATTTTGATAAGTATCATAACTGGATGTGTCATCGTTCAATGCCATCTCTCTTACATTTCTTGCTGCAGCATTTACATCTACTCTGCACATTTTCACCGCTATATCTGTAGCATTAATCTTATCAACATAATTTATAAGGCTGCCAAACAACGTAGCTATCACCAATATGGAAAGCAGCCCTGAAATAATCATCAAAATAATTACTTTTTTGTATCCATAAGATATTCTTTCCTATAACTTCAAATTTTCAATTTTCTTTTTTCCTTCGTTTTTGTACATCATTCATAGGTTCCTTTCTTAATTTTTTATTCCCCGAGATTTTACCATTATTTTTTTCACACTTCTTGCATATATGTGTCCATATCGGTATAATTGTGTCTATAAGTATGAGGAGGTTATCACATGCGATCCATTGATTACAATTATATAGGCACTATGATAGGCAACCTTTTTGGTGTTCCTATACATATTTATAAAAATAATAGTCTTATATTTTATCACTCCACAGTTAACCTGATTAAAGATCCCATCTCCATCTATGAGTCAGATATTTTAAAAATATCTGAACAGATCAATTATTTTTTAACCACACGGTTCAACTACTTTGGTATTCTCAATTCCAAAGACTATAAGATCGTAATCGGCCCAACAAGTCAGGTTCCTAATTCTATTCCGGTACTTCGGGAACTGGCTTTTCAATTAAATGTTGCACAAACAGATGTTGATGATTTTATAAATGCTATGCAAGAGATCATTCATATACCATTAGAAAGTCTTATGCAGATTTTATGCTTTTTAAATTACATACTGAACAACGAAAAATGTTCCCTTCATGATGTTTTTATCAACGACTCCTTACAGAAGCAGTTTATAAGATCAATAAACACTCTTACTGCTGACAGGCTTTTTTCCAAAGAACCTTCCGGACTGGATCCAAACCTTCGCAACACTTATGATTGGGAACAACATGTGATGAACATGATCCGAAGGGGAGAGTATACCTCTTTATCACAACTGCTTAACAATATGCCTGCATTAAAGAATGGTACAATGTCTGATAACCATCTTCGACAATTAAAAGATACATTTATTGTGACAGCTACACTTGCATCCCGAGCCGCTATCCATGGAGGAATGAGTCCTGACGATGCCTTTCCACTAAGTGACAATTACATCCAGAAATGTGAATCAACAAATGACTATTATGAAATTATCAATCTTCGCCATCTAATGATCATAGACTTTGCAAAATGCGTGTACGAAATGCATGAAGGAGCTCTGGATTCGCAACTTGTTTCCGATGTATCAAACTATATTATTCATCATATGTCAGAGTCAATCACTGTAGAAGCTATGTCAAAAGAATTTTTTATGAGCAGATCATATCTTTCAAAGCGTTTTAAAGCTGAGAGCAATATGACTCTCACAGATTTTATACTGAACAAAAAAATAAAGGAGGCCAAATATCTCCTCCATTACACGAACAAATCCTTAACTGCGATCAGTGTTTATCTCGGTTTTTCCTCACCCGGGCATTTTTCGCGTGTTTTTCGAAAATATGTATCTCTTTCACCGAATGAATATCGCAAAAAACATATCACCTGACTGAAAACATACTACTCCTGACTCACATCTGATATATTACAATTTGCTATATTTTTGCAGCTAATCGGTGAAAAAGGATCGCCCATGCTCCGCTGTTATGCATAAGTATGGGGGTTTACATTTTTTGTTACTTTTCAGGAGAAAATCTAATAACGTTTTTATAAAATCAGGAGACACACTATGACAACTTTACAGAAACAATTATTTGAATTACAGGATTTAAAATATCGCGATTTTCACGCAAAATTACTTCCGGGAATCGACAAAGAAACGATTATTGGTATTCGTATACCGATCCTTCGGAAATTCGCAAAAGACTTCGAAAAGAGTGCAAAGAAAGACGCATTCCTGCAAGAACTTCCCCATGTGTATTATGA
The DNA here is from genome assembly GCF_014384965.1 of Jutongia hominis. Lineage (GTDB taxonomy): Bacteria > Bacillota > Clostridia > Lachnospirales > Lachnospiraceae > Butyribacter > Butyribacter hominis. Next base: position 112,260 of record NZ_JACRSW010000040.1, on the reverse strand, counting down.
AGAAAATAATCTGCATATGATGTTGATTGCAATGATCAAAGATTTCAACCTCTGTCTTGATGAGACTAAGCGATTTGTCCCTTATATCAATAACTGGGCAACCTGTGATCTGCCAATCCCAAAATGTTTTGCAAAACACAAAGACGAACTGCTTTCGGAAATTCAGGAGTGGATCCATGCAACTGCTCCCTATACGATCCGCTATGGGATCGGTCTGCTTATGAGACTTTATCTGGATGAGGATTTCAAACCGGAATATCTTAGCCGGGTAACTGCCATTCAGTCAGAAGAATACTACGTCAATATGATGATCGCTTGGTATCTCGCAACCGCTCTTGCCAAGCAATGGGACAGCACGATTCCCTATCTTGAAAACCATCTGCTTTCTGACCGGGTACACAAAAAAACAATCCAAAAAGCCATTGAAAGCTACCGGATCACAGAAGAACAAAAACGATATCTGAAAAAGCTGCGTTAGAAATTAACGCAGCTTTTTACTGTTTTTCTTTTCCTACCGATTCTATATTCTTTACCGTTTTACCAATAAAATACAAAGCTCCTTTTCTATACCTTCTTTAGCGGTTTAATAAAAAACTACATAAGGCTTTTTTATACATTGTTTTTCGGTTTAATAAAAACTCGCAAAGGACCTTTTCTATACATTTTTATCGGTTTAATAAAAACTCGCAAAGAACCTTTTCTGTACATTGTTTATCGGTTTAATAAAAACTCACAAAGGGCTTTTTCTTCTTTTGTATCTCTGCTGTTTAAAAATTGCACTGTACCTTTTTGTGTCGCATCTGTGCACAAACCGGCTTCCATTAATCTGCGCTGCATCTCGCGTGCCGTACCATTGCCACCGTCAAAAATAGCAACCTCTTTTCCTACGACCTGCTCAATCGCCTTTTTGGCAAAAGGATAATGCGTACAGCCAAGCACAATCGAATCAATCTTTTCTTCCTGCACCGACCAGAAAAGTTCTGTCAGATATTTCTTCAGATCATCTCCGTCCAGATCACCGCGTTCTACAAATTCCATCAGGCCCGGACAGGGCAGAGAAATGATCTGTGCATCCTTTTCGTATTGCTTCATCAGCTTTTGAAACTTCTCCTGCTTTAATGTCATAGGTGTAGCCATTACAACAATACGCGAACCGGGCTTTTGTAACACAGCCGGTTTGATCGCAGGTTCAATGCCGACTAACGGAACGGACGGATACATTTTACGAAGAATCGCTACCGCTGCACTGGTTGCCGTATTACAAGCTACTACAATCCCTTTTGCACCATCATTTAACAGTTTTTCAATATTTGCGATTGTCAACTTACGTACTTCTTCTAATGTTTTTGTTCCATATGGAGCATGAAGAGAATCTCCAAAATACAGATAATTTTCATTTGGCATGATATGTACGAGTTCACGCAGAACACTAATGCCGCCTACCCCGGAGTCAAAAACACCGATCGGTGCATCTTTTTTCAATTTAATCTCCATAATGCCTCCAAAATGCTACGACAAGCGTTATTCTACGCTTGTCGTATATATGATATGATTCTATTTTATATTCCGGATTTCCTATCCATCGCATTACAATATGATTGGATACCTGTACTTCTTTCAGGAATTTCATCAATCTTTTTCTACTAATTCCTTAAAGAAACCGGTATAATCCTTACGTCCTTCTTTCATTGCTGCGATTGCTGCACGCGGATGCTGGTTGAGCTGTCCTGTCAGCATATATGGAATATCAAAGCCCCATTCTACGCCAGCCTGTTTTAACGGCTCAATATTTTCCTCGATGAATTTTAATACCGGGAATAATTTGTACTTCGGATTCTTTAAGAAACCAAGCAACAGTTCCATCTGACAGTTTCCGGCGCCACGTCCCATACCGCTCATGGTTGCATCCAGATAAGATACACCCTGTGCACAGGCTTCGATCGTATTGGCAAATGCAAGCTGCTGGTTATTATGTGCATGCATTCCGATATATTTTCCATATTTATCGGCAATTTCCATATACTGATCAGAAATTCTACGAATCTGTTCCGGGAACAGAGAGCCAAAGCTGTCTACAATGTAAATGCCATCGACACAGCTCTTTCCAAGCATCTCTAACGCTTTTTCAATATCGGACTCTTTCGCATTTGAAATTGCCATAATATTACAGGTTGTCTCATAACCTTTGCGGTTCGCATCTTCTATCATTGCGATCGCAGCCGGCATCGTATTCACATAAGTTGCTACACGGATCAGATCTACCGGACTGTCACTTCTTTCATGAATATCATTTTTATAATCACATCTTCCGACATCTGCCATGATCGAAAGCTTTAAGTCTGTATCATTGTCACCGACAATCTCACGGATATGCTCGTCCGTAGCAAATTTCCATTTTCCAAACTGATCGACATCGAACATTTCTTTATCTGCACGATAGCCGAACTCCATATAGTCTACACCTGCTTTTACATTTGCCTTATATAAATTTTTAATGAAGTCGTCAGTAAAATAAAAGTCATTTACAAGACCTCCATCACGAATCGTTGCATCCAGAACTTTAATATCTGGGCGAAATGATAATAAATCACCTTTTTGCGCCATTTTTCTTCCTCCAATTCTTGTATGTAATGTAAAATAATTCCCATTGTTAAAATAAAACTTCAATATTCTAAAGACATGGGAAAAAGGCAAATCTGTAACTACAGATGCAATCTGAGCTTTTCTTTTCCACCTTCTGCATAATTATACAGTAATCCCTTATGGAATGCAAGAAAAAGGGGAGAGGATTATTCCTTATATAACAATGCTCTTATCTTTAAACACGACTCCTCTTTACGGCTTACTGCTTTTTTTGCTGCCCGCAGGACAAGCATTGTAATGATAACTCCTGTCACATTTAAGATCAGATCATCGACATCTGCTACTCGGTAAGGATACCCGGTGCTATAGTTAATGACCAGCTGAAGCAACTCGATCAAAAGAGAAACGGAAGAAACCAGCAGGATCATTCTTGTGATTCTCCATTTTCCTCTTGTAACAATCTCACCAAATACAACCAGCGGTGACAATAAGATTACATTACCGATCAACTGTATCATTGCTCCCTCTCTGAAATAATTTACAATAGAAGCAAACGGCTTTAATTGATAAAAAACCAGATAATTTTCTACTCCTTCTTTAACCTTTTCTAATGTTTCCTGATCAAATATAAATATCGGAAACAGAGTCACCTTTAATAAATATAAAAGATAAATTACAAACACCGGTATGATCCAATACTGTATTGTAGCATTTCTTTTTTTATAAAAAATATATCCTATTACTGAAATCACAAAAAATAAGATACAAAATAATTCTCTAGACATATCAATTATCATTTTGTCACCTCTACCAACTCACTTTAAAGCTCCCTTTCCATCTTTGTCCTGCCCAATCTCTAAAATAAATTCCATCTATATTACTTTTTGTTGTATATTTCGTCTTACTATTATCAACAGATGAAACATTTTTAATAAAATCCGCTCCTGACCATACTCCCAAAAATTTTTTTGATGCAGTATATATTCCCATTTCACAATCGCTAGTTCCCTTTGTTGGTGATACTTCAAATACAAAAATGCAAACTATCTAAAAATGCTCTTATCATTTGCATTTTTCTGATAAACCATCATATAAATAACAAAGAGACATACAAACATAGTGCTATTCCAAAGGAACACACAGCAACCCTTATCGTTATACCATTTCGATATGAATATTGTTCCACAAAAAATGCAGAATGCCACAAAAGCTTCATGACATTCTGCACGATCATTTTACTGTACTCTCTTATGTAAATTTATCTGCTTTTGTACTTTTCGTTCCATTATCGTTTTGGAATACCTGTGTGTTGCTATTCTTTTATTGATTTGGAATACTTGTGTGTTTTTCGTTCCATTGCTGCCTTGAAATGCTCTCATGCTGTCATTCTTCTACTGCTATAGGAACGCCTTCGTGCTTTTGGATTCATATGTATTTTAGATTCTTATGTGCTTTTGGATTCTTTTGTAAATGCCTTTTCTCTTATTACTTTACAATCTTGTCAAGGCCTTCCGGTACTTCCGGCTGAAAATAGAGAAAACGGCAGGAAGTCAATGATGCATATGCAGAGACTACCATCAATGAGCACAGAAGTTTACTGTGCTTTACAATAAAGTTTTTCACTAAATTCTTCATAAGAATCCTCCATTTCTACACACTTACTATGTACAAAACCGGTATTGTGTGCGCCTGCCGGTTCTGCGTGCAATCCTTTGCACACTCCAAATTACATAACGGGCTCCAAAATCAAAGCAATGCATGCTTCAAGTACTGATGCTTTATGATCTTGTCGCTCATAAATTCATAACACAAAAAGTATGTTTCTGTGTATTCCGAATTCACGGTATAAGTATATCACACTTTAAATCAAAAAAACCAAAAGCAGGGACGAAATGACAAAAATGGGGGATGAACGGTAATTTTTTAAAAAATTTTACCGTTCATCCCCCATTTTTGTCATTTCGTCCCCCTTTTTGGTTTTTCACCAAAAATTCATGTATAATAGTAATAAAGATATTTTTGTCGTATTAAGGATATCAATATCGAAAAATGAAAAAGGAGAGAAAACATGAAATTGCCTCAAAAAATGAGCGAAGCTCTGACAAACACAATGATAGAAGCTAATATCATAAAAAAAGAAGAACATGATATCTATTCGTATTGTTATGAATTTCTTTTTGAAAACATTGTTTATATCGCATCTATTATTTTATTCGGTGCCTTATTACATAATCTGAAAGAAACTCTGATCTTCTTACTGGTCATGATCCCATTTCGAACTTTTGCCGGAGGTCTGCATGCTCCCGCATCCGGTCTGTGTGTTGTTCTTTCTTATCTGAGTTATTTTATTACGATGCTTTTTTGTAATAATAATATCGGATTTTCTATTCTGTCCCACCCGGCGTTTTTCTTTCTGGAATGCTTTACGATCTGCCTGATGGCACCAATTGACAGTTCCTCAAAGAAAATGACCGACCACTATCGCAAAAGGAATAAAAAAATATGTATCATTTGTTGTATATTGATGATCCTGTTACAATTCTTTTTCTATTTTAAAGGACACTATAAGTTTTGTAATATTTTATTTTTTTGCGGTCTGCTGTCTGTACTGAATGTTTCCATTGCTTTTTTTATCCAGTCCATACATAATACAAAAAGCAGTTGATAAATAATACGATGCAAACTGTTATAAACAGGATATTTTTACGAACTGATTTTTTACATTACAAATGATTTAGGGAGGAAGATGACTATGCTGATGAACGCCATCATGTTTTTATGTGCTGTTTTAGACATTCAGATTTTATATACATATTTTCGTGGAATGTTCCATCAAAAAAAAGAAACAATCTCACGTATAGGGGTATATGCCGCTTTTATCGGAACAGAAATCCTGCTATATCTTGTCACGCTTTTTGCTTCGGATCTGTCCGGTCCGTTACGGATCACAATACAGTTAGGAAGCAGTATTTTGACAACCTTGGGATTAACATTTCTTTATGAAAGTTCTCTTCGCTACAGTATTATTGTCACTTTATGCTTTCAGGCATACAGCTGTATCGCCGAACTTGTTTCCGGAGGACTCTTTACTTATTTCTTATCGAATCAGCTTCAAAGCATGCCGGAGATCGGCGATCTGATCCTGCTTTTGATCTCCAAGTTTATCCTTCTGCTTCTTGCAGCCGGAACAATGTTAGTATGGCGGCGCAAAGAATTATACTATAATTTGCAATACAGTCTGTTACTCCTGCTGACACCGATTCTTTCTATCGTTATTTTAATCACGATCGCATATCCGATCGCATCCGAATTGTACCAGTCTATTTTATATTCAACAACATGTGCTTGCCTTTTGATACTGAATGTCGGAAATTTTTACCTGATCGAGAAAAATATGCAATTATTGCAAACAGAATACCAAAAACAAAAACTGCAGCAGCAGATTGAGTTTCAGGCTTCCAAATACCAGCAGATTGCAGCTGCTTACCGTGACACCCGTCGAATTGTACATGATGTCAAAAAGCACTATTTCTTTATGCAGGATTGTATTCAGAAAGAACAGTATCTGCCGATTCAAAACTATTTAACCGAAGCGATCAATGACTTAGAAAACAGTTATAACACGATCAATACCGGTCATCTTGTCGTTGACTCACTATTAAACAACTACCTTTCCCTGGCAAAAGAAGAACACATCCGGTTAGAAACCGATCTGAATATTCTTCCCAATCTGATTCCAACCAGCGACTATGACTTATGTATCATCCTTGGCAACCTTTTTGATAATAGTATCCATGCCTGCCAGAAGATTTCTTCCAAACAGGAAAAGAAAATTTCCATACATTTGCTGACAACGTCAAAAGAATTTATTATCTATATCAAAAACAGCATGATCGAACAACAAAAAGACACGAAAAAGAAGGATACTCAAAATCTCTATCATGGCTACGGCACGGAAAATATAACACAGACAGTCACAAAATACTTAGGAACTTATCTGCAGATTGCCGAAAACGGCTATTATGAAGTAACGATCACGATTCCGATTTTTAAAGACGATCAGAGCCAAAAGACTTCATAATTGACAACATATAAAAACAATGTAAAACGAAAAACTTTATAATTAACAGCAAAAAAGGACAATGTAGTACGGTACATTGTCCTTTTTATTGCGCTATTAAATAGCAAAGAAACCCACGATGCCGTTTCCTGCATTTTGAGTCCTAGCAATCGCTAGGTGGGCAACCGCATATGCACTTCCGTCTTCCACTGCAATGGTGGCTTGACTTCCATGCAAGAATGTAGGAATCCCAATCATAAAGTGTAGGTTCAAAATAACAAGAGTATCGAACACCCCAGGCTTCTTCCTTAGTAATAGTATACTCATTGCATAGCAAAAATACAACTGCTATCTATGAATTTTTTTTGAAATGTACATCCATTTTTTCCCATTACATTTTAGTATTGATCGACATCTGTACATTCATCAAATGTGATGTAAAAACAGGTTCCTTTCTTCTCTTCACTCTCCACACGAATCTCGCCCTGATGGCGTAAAACAATCTGCTTTGCAATCATCAGACCAAGACCGGTTCCTTTCTCATTCTGTCGCATCTTAGAAGTATAGAATTTTTCAAAAATAAATGCCTGTTTTTCTTTTTTGATACCGACTCCGTAGTCCCGTATAGCAACCTCGAATTTCTCCTGCTGTCTTCTGATCCGAATATCAATTTTCCCATTGTCATGCGAAAATTTCACCGCATTGTCCACAATGATCATAAAAAGCTGGCGAAGCCTTCCATAATCTCCAAGAACAAGACATGGATCTTCTGCCGGTGCTTCAATCGTAAATGTCATGTTTTTCTCTTTACCTACCATTTTACCGCTTCTGATCACATCCCGGAAAACCTGTATCAGACTGACCGGCTCTTTATCTATTTCAAAATCAGGATTTTGCATTTTCGATAAAATGAACAGATCTTCTACAAGTCTTTCCATTCCCTGACATTCCGAAAGAATCCTCTTATACAGCTCATGCACCTGCTCTTCTTCTTCTATCACTCCATCAATAAGTGTCTCTGTATATCCACGAAGCACCGTGATCGGCGTACGCAGTTCATGCGATACATTAGCAAAGAAATCCCTGCGCACCTGCTCTAATTCCTCACGCTCTTTTTCTGCTTCTCTGAGTTCCCCGGACAGGTAATCGAGTGAGCTTTCTAAAATACCGATCTGAGAATATGGTTTCTTTACTTCAATACCGCTATAATCTCCGTTTGCCAGTTTGCTGATGTTCTTACTGATCTTAGCCAATGGTCTTGACAGATACCGTGAAAAAAAGGCAGCTACAAAATAAGAAATAAATACAGATACCAGAACGCTTAATGTAATTAAATATCTTCCTTCCCGCAATCCCATCGTCTGACGATCGATCATAGATACCATCAGGATCACACCACCTACTTCCTGTCCATCCTGACGGAGCACCGGAATGGCAACACTTAATGTTGTCATTCCATAGACATCGTCATAACTGGAATTAGATGCAATTTTGCCCTGGTATCCTTTTTTTAGGACAGACTCAATATCTTTTGAAAACTCCTGTTCATCTGCCTGTGCATTAATAAACTCTTCCGATAACGGATTCTTTGCATTGCTGTTTGCCATGATCCAGACATCGGTATTTTCTGCCCGCTCGATCTCATCAATATATTTGTTATATCTTTGGAATTGTGTTTCTTTTTTCTTCTCATTAAAGTCAGAAACTTTCTTTGCAATAATCTTCCCCTGCCTTGTAAGCAGTTTTGTATAAGAACGGATATAGTTTGTCCGATACAGTTGATTGAAGATCATGCCGGTTAAAATTCCGGTCAATACCAAAATAAATGCAAAGGATGTATAAATCCTAAGAACAACATCATTGCGCTGCACCATACGCCATATTCGTTTTACCGGACTTTTCTTTTCCTTTTTCACGTTCCTTACTCCTCATATTTTCCTCTTTGATCAGAAGTTCTCTTCACTGATTTCAAACTTATATCCGACTCCCCAGATTGTTTTGATCGTCCAGTCCGGGTGTTCCACAGAATCCAGTTTTGCACGCAGTCGTTTAATATGCGAATCCACGGTACGGCTGTCTCCATAGTAATCATATCCCCACAAACTGTCGAGCAGATTATCTCTGGTAAATACTTTGTTCGGGTTCGACGCCAGAGTCCACATTGTTTCAATCTCTTTCTTAGTCAACGGAATTCTTTCTCCATTGACTTTAAATGTGTATTCTTCCAGATTCACCGTCATGTTACTGATATGTATTATATTTTCATTGTTTATCATATCTTCCGGCTTTTGCAGCCGACGCAGAACAGCACGCAGACGCGCCATCACTTCATTCGGGCTGAACGGTTTTACAATATAATCATCAGCACCAATGTCTAAACCCATGATCTTATCAAAATCTTCACCTCGGGCTGTGATCAAAATAATAGGAACGCTAGATCTTTTGCGAATATCCTTACACACTTCATAACCATCTTTGACCGGCATCATAACATCCAATAAAAGTGCAACAGGATTTTCGCTTTCAAATAATCGTTCTGCTTCTCCACCATCCTTTGCAATTACCGGATGATAGCCTTCTTTTTTTACATATGCCGCAAGAATATCCGTAATATCCTTATTGTCATCCGCTATTAAAATATTCTTCATGATTTTTGACTCCCTTCTCTTTCTTTCGTAACGTTTTATCCGGTACAAAGAAATCCTTCTGCGTCTAGCCGGAAATTTCTCTCTGTTCATCGACTGTACCCGGAACATATGCTTTTCTTTCTAAGGATCAGAATGTCAAAAGTCCCATTTTTCACATAATGCAGACCTTTCACTGCTTTCATCCTCTCAACTACATATAGTTTATCATGTAAATATGTCAAAAAAAAGAATCATTTTGACATTAAAATGCCACTATGACATACTACAATGATGATGTAATCAATAAAAATCTATTTTACTATTCCGATAATATTTTATTCAAAAGTAAAATAAAAGGATTCCTATATACGAAGAAATGAGGTGGTAATTTGAAAAAATATTCCTTTATAAGATTCATGATTAAAAAAACAACAGATATTTTTTGGATAGCAGGACTTTGTCTTTTATTTTCCGGTGTTTTTTGTGCTACGAACGCAAAAGCAGATACAATGGCCGCAAACAGCGAAAGCAATTCCTCTGTTTCAATGACCAAAACTTTTTTGAAACCACAGCAAAAAAATGCATCAATACGCCAGCAAATCAGCTATCGTAATGATGCATCAAAAAAATCGTCTTCTGCTTCGCCACGCGAACCGGTCAAAATTTTAAAATATAAAAAGAAAATCCTGCAGGGGGAAACAAAACAACTTGACCTGATCAATCTTCCTGCTAATGCAACCGTTTCTTTTAGCAGTAACAATACTTCCGTTCTTACGGTAAAACAGATTTCCAATACTGCCTGTGAATACTCCGGCATGGGATATGGAAATGCAAAGATCCAGATCAAAATCTCTACACCGGGCTTCCTTTTCTTTGATAATGTACAAGAACTGACTGCCTCGATCAATGTCACTCCAAAAGCAGTCAGCATTGTTTTTCGTAAATCAACAAGAACTATCACTGTGGGACAAAGCAGTAAACTTTCTTATACGATACGTCCAAGTATCTCCACAGAAAAGCCGGTCTTTAGTTCCCTTCGAAAAAAAATTGTATCGGTTAATAAAAAAGGTATGATTAAGGGCAAAAAATCAGGAACCACTTATGTGTATGCTACACTTGCCAATGGAAAGTCAGCAAAATGTAAAGTGATCGTGAAAAGACCAAAAGCAAATACTTTATTGTAGAAAATATTTTTTATTTGATTCCTTTTTGTATCGTAGCACCGCCAAGCACATAGCCGTCTTCATAAAAGACAACTGCCTGTCCCGGTGTCACTGCTCTGGCTTTCTGATCGAAAGCGATCGTGATCTGATCATCCCTGACATCTTCTACTGTACACATCTGTCCAAGATCCGCATAACGGATCTTGGCAAGCATACGCTGTCCTACTGTAAATTTGTCTGCTGCCATACAATTGATATCTGTTGCGATCAAACGATCAAAAAAGACTTCTTCACTGTTTCCGAGTACCACTTCATTTGATTCGGGACGGATCTCGCTGACAAAGACCGGATGACCGAACGCAATTCCGAGTCCTTTTCTCTGCCCGATCGTGTAATGTGTAATTCCTTTATGCTGTCCAAGCACTTTACCCGATGCATCCACAAAGTTTCCCGGAACACTCTTCTTACCGGTTTCTTCTTCCAAGAAACGCTTGTAGTTATTATCCGGTATAAAGCAGATTTCCTGACTGTCCGGTTTATTTGCCACAAAAAGCCCTTCCCTTGCAGCGATCTTTCGGATTTCTTCTTTGTGATAGGCACCAACCGGCATTAAAGTATGTTCTAACTGCCATTGTGTCAGGTTATACAAAGCATAGGTCTGGTCTTTTCTGGCTGTAACAGAATTCTGTATCGCATATCTGCCATTTTCAAGCTGTGCGATTCTGGCATAATGACCGGTTGCTATATAATCTGCACCGATTTCTAAACTTCTTTGTAAAAGAGCCTCCCATTTCACATAACGATTGCAGGCAATACAGGGATTTGGTGTATGCCCAAGCTGATACTCTTTTACAAAATAGTCAATGACTTTTTCCTGGAAAATATCACGAAAATTCATGACATAATGTGGAATACCAAGCTTCTGTGCCACACGTCTGGCATCATCCACGGCAGTAATTCCACAGCATCCACCCTCATTTTCTACTACTTCTGTAGCATCTTTCTTCCAGATTTCCATTGTAACACCAATGACATCATATCCTTCCTTTTTCAGCAAATATGCCGCCACGGAAGAATCTACGCCACCGGACATTCCCACAACTACCTTCTTATTCTTCATCATTAATATCCGCCTTTGGTGGTTTTAAACCTTCAATCTCAATGTTGTGTTTCTGTGCATAATCCCATAATGCAGCATGAATGGCTTCTTCCGCTAATAAAGAACAATGTACTTTTACCGGTGGGAGTCCGTCTAATGCTTCCATTACCGCCTTATTTGTAACCTGTAATGCTTCATAGATCGTCTTTCCCATAACCATTTCTGTTGCCATGCTGCTTGTTGCTACTGCTGCACCACAGCCAAATGTCTTAAACTTACAATCTTTGATCACTTTTGTATCTTCATCTACATCAAGATAGATACGCATGATATCACCACATTTTGCATTTCCAACAGTACCTACTCCACTGGCATCTTCAATCTCGCCAACGTTACGTGGATTTGTAAAATGATCCATTACTTTTTCGCTATACATACTTATTATCCTCCATCTTCTGGTCAACAATCTATATTAGAAATATACATTGCTATCTGCTTTTGCCCTTTGCATCATTTTATTTATTTTTCTTAACAAAATCCTCATACAAAGGTGACATGCTTCTTAAACGCTCAATGATTGCTTTAATATTATCAACTACATAATCCATGTCCTCTTTGGTTGTTTCTTCTGAAAGTGTCATACGAAGAGAACCATGTGCGATCTCATGTGGCAGACCGATTGCCAAAAGGACGTGAGAAGGATCAAGAGAACCGGATGTACATGCAGATCCGCTTGAACCGCAGATTCCTTTCTGATCGAGCATGATCAGCATTGACTCACCTTCTACGAAACGAAAACAGACATTGATATTGTTTGGTAAACGTTTTACTCTGTCACCATTTAAACGACAATATGGAACTTCTTTTAAAATACGATCGATCGCATAATCACGAATTTCTGCCTGCTGTTTCATCTTCTGATCCAGATCTTCATAGGCTGATTTTGCAGCGGTTGCAATACCTACAATCCCCGGTACATTATGTGTTCCGGCTCTGCGGGAACGTTCCTGTGCACCGCCATGGATCAAAGGTCCTATCTTTACAGTATCTCTCATATAGAAGAAACCGATTCCTTTTGGTCCGTGGAACTTATGACCGCTCGCACTTAACATATCAATATGCATCTCATCTACATTGATCGCAATATGGCCAAATGCCTGTACCGCATCTGTATGGAAGAAAATATCATGTTTCTTTGCGATCTCACCAATTTCTTTGATCGGTTCGATCGTACCGATCTCATTGTTTGCAAACATAATACTGATCAGAATCGTATCCGGGCGAATCGCAGCTTCTACTGCTTCCGGTGAGACCAGACCATTTTCATCGACATCAAGATAAGTCACTTCATAACCCTGACGTTCTAAATATTCACAGGTATGAAGAATGGCATGATGTTCAATCTTAGAAGTGATAATATGCTTTCCTTTTGCTTTTAATGCTTCAGCCGTTCCTTTTAACGCCCAGTTATCGCCCTCACTTCCGCCGCTTGTAAAGTATATTTCACGTTCTTTTGCACCTAAAAGTTCTGCGATCGTGCGTCGTGACTCATCCACTACTTTTTTTGACTTTTGCGCAAATGTATAAATACTGGAAGGATTCGCATATTCTTCTTTTAAATATGGCATCATCGCATCCAATACCTCCGGTCTGACTGCGGTAGTAGCTGCATTGTCTAAATAAATCAACTTACTCATCGTATCACTCCATTCCTGCACACTTTTGTGCTATTTTATTATATAAGAACAAATAACCTTTCGCTATCTGTATGTACATTTTCAAACATATTTTTAACATTGTACCGCATTGGTATTGTTCCTATCTGTTTACTAGGATATCCTTTATAAATTTTAGGATTCACCCCACATGCTCTATTTTTCTACTGTACAGATCATGCAACACTTTGCAATACAACTTGTCCTGCTATGCAATCTGTTATAAAAAAAGCAACTATGTAAAGCAATCCCTACTATCATAATACGCATTATATTCTATACTCTTTTATGAAAATGTCAATAGCCTTACTTTTTTTTCTCTTTTTACTTATATAGTTTTTATCTTATATCATGAATTTGCAACACAAGAAAACAAGTTTTCTTGTGCAGAATTCATGAATGACAAAATCATCAAGCACGAAGTGCGACAAGCATATAATGCTTGGATTTTGGAATTATTATATCATATTTGTTAAGATTTCATTACTGCTACAAGCATTGTTTTAACGTGTTATTCTTGGCTTTGTTTTTGCTCAGATCCTTTCTGTTTGGAACTGTTACCGACTTTCGGTGTCGTGCTCGGATGAATTGCATCGCCCGGAATCATGGTTGTATCAGGATCAACACTGCCAATGGAATCTCCGCCAATAATCTCTTCTTTCGCTGACTTTGGCGATACAGTCGGATTTGGTTTTCCTGCCCCGATATAACCATCTCTTTCTACAATAAAATAATGCAATACGATAGCGATCGCGATCAAAAAAACAACAGCGATCACTTTATTTCTTCCTGTAGTATGCATCCACTCTCTAAACTTTCTCATGGTATTCTAACTCCCATTCTTATACTAATATGCAGTATCTTCCATATTCTTTAAGATAATACCGGATACGCCCGGACAGTTTACACGAATATAACCGTTATCTACCACATACATCTGTGTTTCATCAAAGAAGCCTTCCCGATCTGTCCGAAAGATTCTAGCCATACGGGATTGATATTTGATTCCCAGACGCCATACCGGGATATGAATCTCACGCTCTGCTTCATCCCGGTTGATGATCACCACTACTTTGTCTTTCTCATCAAAACGTCCATAACAGATCAGGTTATACCCGCCGTGCAGAAACATGATCGAACCGGTCTTTAACGCCTGACATTCTTTATGCAGACTGATCAATACTTTATGATACTCGATCAAATCTTTATCTTCGTTTCCCCATGGATAAGCACGTCGGTTATCGGGATCCGTCCATCCGCACAATCCGGCTTCATCACCATAATAAAGTGTCGGTGCTCCCGGCCAGGTCATCTGGATCATAACAGCCTGACGGAAAACAGCCTTGTCAATTCCCTGATTTGCGGCTTCCGGTCCACGGGTATTGGTACGTCCGACCTGACTGTTTGTTCTGGTTAAAAAACGTGAATGATCATGGTTTGACAGTTCATTCATCGCTATCTGGAGAGACTGCGTGTTAAAACGTGTCATAAAGTGGCGCATGGAATTAAAAAACGCATCGGCATTTCCCTTCATATCACCACGAAATTCATCACTGTGCTTTTCTACTCCGGTCAAAAACCATGTGATCGGCTCCATGAACGCATCATAGTTCATAACTGTATCCCATTGATCCCCGCTAAGCCAGTCTTTCGGATCTCCATAATGCTCTGCTAAAATAATCGCATTCGGATTTGCTTCTTTTACATTTCTGCGAAATTCCCTCCAGAAGAAATGATTATATTCAGCGGAATGTCCAAGATCTGCTGCCACATCAAGTCTCCAGCCATCTACATTATAAGGAGGAGACACCCATTTACGTGCAATATGCATTACATATTGGAATAACTCATCGGATTCTTCATAGTTAAGCTTTGGTAATGTATCATGTCCCCACCAGCCATCGTAATACGTGTTATATGGCCAGATTTCTTCCCAGAATTTAAAATACGAACGATATGGACTATCCTGCGATACAAATGCACCTTTTTCATACCCCGGTGCATCTTCATAAATGCATTCACGGTCAAGCCATTTATTAAACGAACCACAATGGTTAAATACACCGTCTAAGATTACCTTCATTCCTCTTTTATGTGCTTCTTCTACAAAATCAGCAAAAAATTGATTGCTTGCTTCAAGATTTTCTTTATCCGTAACACGGCAGATATAACGTGACGCATTTTTATTCGGATGCTCAGGATCGCACATCAGATTTCCCTGTTCCGAACGCTTTAAAAGCTCTCCTTCATCTTTTACGATCTTACCAATATGCGGATCGATATAATCATAATCCTGAATATCATACTTATGATTGGATGGCGATACAAAAATCGGGTTGAAATAAATAACTTCTACACCAAGATCCTGTAAATAATCAAGCTTTTGCCAGACACCGGCAATATCTCCACCATAAAACTCTCTGACACCCATCTGCGCCGGATATTTGTTCCAGTCTTCTACTTTTTCCGTTCCCTCACCGATATAGAAATATTCATCGGTTTCTACATCATTAGAGGTATCTCCATTGAAAAAACGATCCACATAAATCTGGTAAAAAACAGCTCCTTTTGCCCATGAAGGAGTAGAAAATCCCGGCTTGATCCAAAAATGATACTGCGGATCAACATGATCTGCTACACCTGTTGCATTGTAATAACAGACTAACGGTCCGCAATGCACTTCAAAGTAATATTCTACTCTTTGTGTATCTAATTGCATTCCTGCTTCATAGTAATCAAACAATCTGTCATTTGATATCTTTTCCATTTTCTGACGGACATCATTTGTGATCAGAAAGACTTGATCAATATTTTCTCTGCCTGCCCGGAAACGGATCTTTACATAATCATTTTCTTTTGGCTCTGCCGGAATACGGTATTGCTCTGTTCCATCACTAAAAAGTGCCTGCGGATTAAAGATCATTGTCAGATTGTCAAGATATAACTGCGTTTTCATCGCTTTTGACATCTGGTACATATGCACATTTAAATCCATCTTTTTCCTCCATTCGGTTTGTCCTGTTATCTGCTTTATTCTTTTTCGTTTCCATTGAAAGAATGCATAAGTGTCTGTGCTCTTTCTAAAAGCCGGTCTTTCCGATTATATGCCGGCTCATCAAGCACTTCCTCTAAAAGCTGCTTTAATAACGCTCCGATTGCCGGTCCGGGTCTGACTCCAAGCCTGATCAGATCTTTGCCGCTGATCTCTAAATCTTTTAATTCAAGCGCTGCTTTTGATCGGATTATCTTTTTCCAATACTCGATCGCCTGATAAATTGTATTCAGTTTTCCCTCAAAAGTAGACGGATTTTGAGATAAAATATCACTAAATTGCACCAAAAAAAGCATCGGCATATAGTCTCTTCCTATTTTGGCAACTGCTTTGCGGATTGACTTTTCTGTTGTGCCGTATTGATAATCATGCCATCGGATCAGATGTCTGACGGCACTTACGGTTTCGTTATCAAAGGTCAACTTCTTTAATATGGTGCCTGACATTTTCTCACCATTTTCATGATGTCCATAAAAATGGCCGATCCCGTTTTCATCAATCGTCATCTTATCCGGTTTTCCTATATCATGAAACAGCATGGTAATGCAAAGAATAGAATGTTGCTTTGGTGTAAGCATTCCTGTCAGTTCTTTCGCATACACATAGACCTGATCGGGTATATCCGGCAGATTTTTCTTAGACTCATATCGTCCCCAAAGTGCATTCATCACCTCAACGCTTCGTATAGAATGTTCTCCGATCGTATAGATATGATGTGGATTTTTCTGATCGATCGTCATCATACGATCGATATCCGGCAGGATCACTTTTAGGATACCGGTATGATATGCTTCCCGGATCTGTCCTGCATCTTTTGATATCAACAGCTTTGTCAGTTCTACCCGGATCCGCTCCGCACTGATCTTTTGTAAATTCTTTGCACGCTCGCATATTGCCTGTCTGGTTGCTTCTTCTATCTGAAAGCCAAGCTGCCCCGAGAAACGTACAGCTCGTAACATTCGCAGTGCATCCTCATCGAAACGTTCCCCTGCATCACCGACACATCGTATGATCTTACGTTCTAAATCCTGTATTCCTTCAAACTCATCCACCAGCCCTCTGCTATGATTATAGGCCATGGCATTGATCGTAAAATCTCTTCGCTCCAGATCCAGATTTAGTTTGGTTGTAAATTCTACATTCTTAGGATGACGACTGTCTTCATACTCTCCATCAATACGATAGGTTGTTACTTCATATCCGACATGGTCAATCATGACGGTTACCGTTCCATGCTCAATCCCTGTATCGATTGTCTTGCGAAAAAGCTTTTTGACTGTCTCAGGCTTTGCAGAAGTTGTAATATCCCAGTCCTGTGGATCACGTCCAAGAAGTGTATCCCGTACACAGCCACCAACTGCAAAACCTTCATAACCCGCTTTTTCCAAAGTGTCAATAATATATTCTACCGCCTTTGGAAGCTTTATATCCATGATCATCCTCATTTCTGCACATATTTTTCCGTTATCCTGCTTCGTGTTTTATGTGCGATAACACAAAATCCGTTATATTTTAGTATAACGGATTCTGAATAAGCTTGCAACTTTTTCCAAAAGCTGCAGTAAAGATTCTCAAACTGCCAGAGACAGGAAATATTTCCGTCTGTGCTTTATATATTTGTTACAGAAAATGCTTTGCAGTCTTTTACTGCAACTATGTATGTTTGCTGCATTTTATAACATTTGTATTACTGTGCATCAGAAATCGTAATCGTGATCTTTCCTGAAAACGCTTCAAGTCCTCCCATATCAAAATACAGATCTGCCTTTCCGGTCAAATCACAATCTGATAACGACTGCGTAAGTGTTTTAGAAAAATTCCATGATGTACTTTTCAAGACATCAGAAGCTTCTATCGCCTGATAATACTGATTTCCGCCAGAAGCTGTCTTTGCAAAACGACAGGTAACATTTCCGGTTGCACCTTGCATTGTCATGGTAATCTTTGGATTGGTATAATCTGACCAGTTTACATCCGAGATCATAAAAGTTCCGCCTTGGTTTGTAACAGAAAAATCAACATCACCTTCTGCTGTTACTGTAGAAGGCGTCCAGCCGGAATAACCGATACTTCCTGTGTATGTCAATGTAGTCGATTTAGAAGCCGGACGATATGTTTCGCTTTCTAATGCCTGCTGTTCAAACTTCTTATAGTTTGCTGCTTCGGTCGAATGTACTATGGTATTGCTGGCTCTTGAATAGATTTCATTGATATCCCATAGCACAGGACACATACCATGGGTTAATGCATATTCACAGATTGTTGAAATAAAGACATCTCTTCCGTCTTTGCGATGTGTCGTACCATCCGAATTTTTTCCTGCAATAACACCGTACTCACCAATAATAACCGGTATCCCTTTATTAACATAATTGATACGCATCAGGTTTAATGTATCTTTCATTTCTGCAATGTCATCTTCTGTTCCCCATGAGTCTCTATAGCCCCATGAATTATCAGGATCATCTACCGTACAATAAGTTGCCGGAGAATAATAATGGACTGAGATCATCATATGACCGTCTATCGTATCTGTCGGCATGACATATCTTTCATCGCAAGTCTTTGCAATATCGGTATTATATCCTGCGATCAAAAGAAAACGACTTGCATTATTTCCACCGGTACCGCGCACGGTATCAACAAATGCCTGATTGATCGCCGTAACCTGTTTATAAAGGTCATCGGTATTGGTAAAATAACCGGAACCTGCATAGTCATCTGTTGAATTCAAACGCTCTCCTAACTCTTCATTTGCAGCTTCAAAGATAAGATGATCCGAATATTCATTAAAGCGATTTGCAATCTGTGTCCACATTGCTTTGTATTTGACCATCGCCTGTGTACGCTCTGATTCGGTCTTTGAGCCAAAGCGTGCCCACCATCCGCCATCATAATGAATATTGACGATTGCATACATGCCTGCATTGAATGCATAATTCATAACCGTTTCTACACGGTTGAAATAATCTTCATTGATCGTATAAGTACCGTCATCTTTCATCAGGTTTGACCATGCTACCGGGATACGGATAGAATGAAAACCTGCTTTCTTCATACCTGTGATCATTTCCTGTGTTGTAACCGGTGCACCCCATGCTGTTTCATAATCTTCTACCGTACCGCCACCATTGAGCCAGCCTGCTACTGCATCTAATGTATTTCCAAGATTGATACCGATGCCCATATCATGTACGATATCATATGCATCTATATCAGAACGCATGACACCATCATCAATCGTAGCTATACCATTTGCAGACAAATGACTTCCCGGTGTTACTATCGGTGCTGTAGTTGGCTTTGTAGTACTTGGTTTTGTGCTAACACTTGCCGACGCTGCCGGTGTTGCACTTGGTTTTGTACTAACACTTGCTGACGCTGACGGTGTTGCGCTTGGTTTTGTGCTAACACTTGCTGACGCTGACGGTGTTGCGCTTGGTTTTGTGCTAGCACTTGCTGATGCTGACGGTATTGCACTTGGTTTTGCACTGACACTTGCTGATACTGACGGTATTACATCTGATGTTGCACCAGGCTGCACCGGTTTCTCTGTTTTTAACGCATCAGGTGTCTTTGTTTCATTTGGAGTTATTGTCACAACATTGCCCGGTGCCGGTGTTACTACAATCTGATCTTCCTGCTTTGTTGTACTCTTTTTTGCTTTCACGGTAATCGTACAAGAAAGCTTCTTTGTCTTTTTTGTCTTACCTTTTTTGTAACGAACAGTAGCCGTAATCTTTGTCTTACCTGCTTTTTTTGCTTTTACGACACCTTTTTTTGTTACCGTAGCAACTTTTTTATTGCTGCTCTTCCATTTTGTCGAAAGAATCTTTGATCCTGCCGGTTTTTTCTTTACCTTTAAAGTTACTTTTCTACCTGCTGTCACAGTTTTCTTAGAAAAGTTTAACTTTGGTGCACTTGCTGCACTTCCGGTCGTAACATTACCTGTCAATACCGAAGTCAGAACCATTGCCATGCTGATTGCTATCGCAATCCATTTTTTTACTGATTTTTTGTAGTGATTCATTTTCTACCTTTGCCTTTCTAAATATTTTTTGGGGATATTGTTTGTTACACTATACTATAGTGTAACAAGTTTTTTGTTGCATAACACTTACGTGTTCTGCATTCCACGCACTTTTTTCGAAGTCTTATCACTACAAAAGGGGGTTCTTCCCATTTTTATACAGATATATCCATACTATAGATCAACTTTATATAGCAATTCTTCGGCAATATCTTCTTCTGACCAATCAGGATGGGCATTGATGCTTTCAATCATTTTTTCAATGGTAGCCGTATCATAATCCAGAATAGAAGATAACTCTTCAGCAGTAAATCGGGTTTTGTTTTTCTTCACCTGACATACACCTCTTGCCAGATCTCCAAAGCGAATATTTTCCTTATCTCTCATCAATAATGTCATATATTCCCGCCTCCATTCTTCACTAGCCTTTACAACTCCTACTTCCTTTTCTAACGATTCGGTATAGTCATCTGTCGGTCTTCCACTTTTCAAAAATCCCATAAGAGCTTTAAAAGCTTTTCCATATTTTTCTGCATCATCACCATAAGGATTTATAATAATTTTAGCGGAATCATCCCCTAATTTCAATGACAAATCATCAACACAGATATTCTCAAACCAATACATACATTTCCTTTTTTCAAACGGATCATATTTACAGATAAAAATGACATAACTGTTCTTTAACTGATTAAAATCTTCTCCCTTATCCAAAATATTCAGATCGATCATATCCTGATAATAACGTGATCTTTTAGGGAGATTTTTTTGATCTGTTGCCTGAATCTCTATATTATAAACTGTATCTGTAATATCCTCAATATACACATCCAACCGGATACTTTTTGCTTCATATTTCCAATCCATGACCTTTTGAAGTTCCGGGTACCGTATATCTTTGATCTTTTTATGTAGGATCAACTCTAATAATGTTTTGCATAACTCTTTATTGCTCATGACAGCACCAAACATAAAATCATCCCATAACTCCAGTTCTTCTAACCTTTTGTATTTTCTCTCCATAACATCTCTCCATTTCTCTTGTTCGAAACAATATCTCATCTTTTTAACAGAAAAGATTTTGATTGTTCTTTTTTCTTTGATTTTTAGAAGAATATATTACGCGTAAATTTTTTCTTACAAAGAGCATATCAGGAACGGTCAGACGATACCATTCGCAATTTTTCTAAAATCATTTTTTTATTTTTTGCACTATGCACTACGGTTTTTAAAAAAATCAGCATTTTTAATATGTTTTTTTTATCGGCAGACATTTTTACCAAATTCAAAAAAATATTTTATTACTATTGCCAATTCTGTTCATCTAAAAAGCCTCCGGATCCGTTTTGCATTCTGATCCGAAGGCTTTTGATTCTATTATTTTATTGCATACTGTCTGCTTACAGGTATTTCTTTAAGATATCTGCTTTGTCTGTCTTTTCCCATGGAAGGTTCAGTTCCAGACGTCCGAAATGACCATAAGCTGCTGTCTGCTTATAGATTGGGCGGCGAAGATCTAACATCTTGATGATTCCTGCCGGGCGGAGATCAAAGTTTTCACGGATGATCTCGACAAGCTTTTCATCCGAAAGCTTACCGGTACCAAAAGTATCGACCATGACAGAAGTTGGCTGTGCAACACCGATTGCATAGGATAGCTGGATCTCACAGCGTTTTGCAAGTCCTGCTGCCACAATGTTCTTTGCGACATAACGTGCTGCATAAGCTGCACTGCGATCAACCTTTGTACAATCTTTGCCGGAAAATGCTCCACCACCGTGACGTGCATATCCACCATAGGTATCTACAATTATCTTACGTCCTGTCAGACCACTGTCACCATTTGGTCCGCCAATCACAAAACGACCGGTTGGATTGATATAGATTTTTGTCTTATCATCTACTAATTCTTTTGGAAGCACTTTGTCAATGACTTCTCTACGGATATCTTCATGAATCTGTTCCTGTGTTACATCCGCTGCATGCTGGGATGATATAACAACCGCATTGATATGAATTGGTTTTTCATTCTCATCATATTCTACTGTTACCTGACTCTTACCATCTGCACGGAGATAATCTAATGTACCGTTTTTACGAACTTCTGTCAGCTTCTTTGAAAGGCTATGAGCAAGTGCGATCGGATATGGCATAAACTCCTCGGTTTCATCTGTCGCATAACCAAACATCATACCCTGATCTCCTGCGCCGATTGCTTCCAATTCCTCGTCAGACATTTGATTTTCTTTGGCTTCTAATGCCTTATCAACACCCATTGCGATATCGGCTGACTGGCTGTCAAGTAAAATCTTCACTTCACAAGTATCACAATTAAATCCTTTTTCATCAGCATCGTAACCGATCTCACGGATCGTAT
The DNA here is from genome assembly GCF_014384965.1 of Jutongia hominis. Lineage (GTDB taxonomy): Bacteria > Bacillota > Clostridia > Lachnospirales > Lachnospiraceae > Butyribacter > Butyribacter hominis. Next base: position 89,554 of record NZ_JACRSW010000040.1, on the reverse strand, counting down.
CACGAACGATTTTTTCATAATCTACTTTTGCTTTTGTTGTGATCTCACCCATTACCATGACATAGTCTGTTGTAATGACGGTCTCACATGCCACACGGCTCATTGGATCCTGTGCCATTAATGCATCCAAAATGGCATCGGAAATATTATCACAGATTTTATCCGGATGTCCTTCTGTAACTGATTCTGATGTAAATAATCTCTTATCCATCGGTATCCTCCTTTTTCTCTTTTCGTTTATTTACCTGTATCCTGGCGAAACTTTTATTCAACTTTTCTAAGAACAAAATGGGCAGCCCCACTTCAACTTTGCGTAACATTTTACGGCATAGGTTACTTATCATTTCCTATTCCGTAAAAAAACGTTCATCTTATGATCCCTAAGATGAACGCCTGAATTTTGTATATGCATCTTATTGATCGATTTCTCGCTGAGATTGGCACCTTCCTTTTTCAAGGGGTTGCCGTGGTTTCACTGAGCCTTCACTCTCCACCACTCTGAATAAGAGTTTCTTTTATGAACTTGTTACTGCTGTATCTCTACAGCACTTTTTATCATAGCATAATATTTTTCAATTGTCAACTTGTACAGCTATCATTCCATTCTGCGTATGAGCACACTTGTACAGCTATCATTCCATTCTGCGGAATCATTTCGTTGCTTTCTTGCAGACAATGCTATGCCTGTCTTATCTTTATTTACGGTTTGCCGGCTCTACATTAACATTTTTGCCTTTGATCTTTGCATGTTTCATCGCCTCGATCACTTCCGATGCATATTCTCTCGGTACTTCAACAAAAGTATAACTGTCAAACATATCGATTGCTCCGACTAATTTACCTTCCATACCGGATTCACCTGCGATCGCACCTAAAATATCACCGATGCGTACTCTTTGCTTCTTTCCGATATTGATAAACAGACGAACCATGCCCGGTTCTGCTCCGGTATCACCAAAATCATCCTGTCTAAGCTCCGGATTCTGGATCTCCCCAAGTTCCATCATCAAAAATGCTGCTGCCATTTCCAATGCCGAATACTCTTTATCATCCAGATGGTCCTCTAAAATATCCATCATCTCAGGAAGATTTCCATGATCAATATAGCTGCTCGCCTTTTCTAAAATCTTTTCTGCTTTGATCTCTGTAATATCATCTACAGACGGAATAGGCTGACGTTTGATCTTCGTCTTACAATAGCGCATGATATCTTTGAGTTTATATATTTCACGTCCCACTACCAAAGTAAACGCACGTCCGCTTCTTCCGGCACGGCCGGTACGTCCGATACGATGCACATAATATTCATCATCCTGTGGCACATCATAATTAAATACGGCTTCGACATCATCCACATCAATACCACGTGCTGCTACATCGGTTGCCACAAGAATGTCGGTCTTTCCGTTTCGAAAACCATTCATAACCCTGTCACGCTGCGACTGTTTCATGTCTCCATGAAGCCCTTCCGCAAAATAGCCTCTGCCTTTGAGATCATCTACTAACTCATCTACTTTACGTTTTGTGTTACAAAACACAAGAGAAAGCTCAGGGTCATACAGATCTAATAAACGTGATAGCACTTCATTCTTTTTGCGTGGATTTACCTCATAATAATACTGGTCGATCTTTGGTACGGTCAGTTCTTTTTTCACAACTTTTACGATCTCGGGCTCTGTCAGATATGTTTTTGCAATATCCATGATCGGTTTTGCCATGGTTGCCGAAAAAAGAAGCGTCTGATGTTTTGTCGGTATCTGCTGTAAAATGGTCTCAATATCTTCCCGAAATCCCATATTTAACATTTCATCAGCTTCATCTAATACAATCGTTTCTAATTCGCCCAATTTTAAAGTATGACGACGAATATGATCGATCACTCGTCCCGGTGTTCCGATCACAACCTGTACACCGCCTTTTAAAGAACGGATCTGTTTAGAAATCTCCTGACCGCCATAAATAGGAAGCACTTTGACACCATGCATAAATTTGCTTAACTTACGAATCTCATTTGCAGACTGGATAGCAAGCTCTCTTGTCGGACAAAGAACGATTGTTTGCAATTTCTTCTTATGCGGATCGACTCTTTGTAATACAGGGATTCCAAATGCGGCTGTTTTACCGGTTCCAGTCTGTGCCTGACCGATCATGTCTTTTCCTTCCATTGCGATCGGAATCGACTTTGCCTGAATCGGACTTGCCTGTTCAAACCCCATCTCGGTAACTGCTCTCATAATCTTCGGATCTAAATTCAACTCTTCAAAATTCATATATTTCCTCATTTCTACTCTAACAACTTGTGACAATGCAACCCCTGACAATATCCGCTCGTCCGGTCTCGACCGGCCAATCTGCTTTTTCCCATGGAAAAACCGTTCCTGCCACATAGAAGGAACGGTTTTATCACTACGATCTGCTTTTGCTTTTATCCGATTTTCTGCGTATCTTTTAATTTATATCATATTTATGTCCGGAAGTAAAGACTACATCATAAATTCACTAAATTCTACATCATAAATTTACTAAATTCTTGTACGGAATTTTAATCTTACCAGTTTTTTATTCCTCATTCTATAATCTCATTATCTCCTTTTGCAGGTGGAAGCTTGACGATTGAATGATCAAAAAAAACTTTTCTATATACAAAACCATATGATAGAAAACATACCCAGAACAAAAAACATATAATTTGTCATCTGTTCCTTTTCAAATAACACTGTCCACGTTATAATTATTTTGTATGCAGCGTAGCATTATTACTATTCTTCATATTCGATTGAAAAAATTGTTATAACTGTTTTATTTGATATTTTGATAAGAAAGGATGGCTATGACCATGGATCTATTATCTTCTTTAAATTTAGAAATGATGCGTTATTATCATAATGACCCAAAAAGGATACAGCATTTTACTAAAGTACATGCCTATGCAAAATATATCGGTACGCAGGAAGGACTAACATCTAATACTCTTTTCACCTTAGAGGCTGCCGCTCTTGTACATGATATCGGAATCAAATCCGCCGAAGAAAAATACGGAAAATGTAATGGAAAACTACAGGAACTGGAAGGTCCCGCAATCGCGAGACAACTATTAGAACGCCTTAATTTTGATACCACTGTCATTGACCGTGTATGCTACCTTGTCGGTCATCACCACACATATACGGATGTTAACGGTATCGATTACCGCATTCTGCTAGAAGCAGATTATCTTGTCAATCAATATGAAGATAATCTTCCAAAAAGCTCTGCAAAGCACGCACTTGGTCATATTTTTGAAACCGCCACAGGAAAGGAACTTTGCAAATTGATGTATTTATAAGTATTGGCCGGTACACTCTTGATGAAAGATGTATACGAACAATCAGGATAGATCAAACTCAGCCGAAACGTTCTCTTTGTCCGTATCTTTCTTGCCGTCTTTCTCCGTATATTCTTTTACTATTCTGTAATGACCTACTTCTAATTTTCCATAATATTTCTCAATATATGCCCTAAAACTATATTCATCTCCGGACAAAATATCCTTGCTCGATAAATTGAAACCTCCGGCTTCCGGTAATAAAGGTACTTCAACAAAAGACTTATCCTTTAAAACCCATAAAGAATACTCTTCCCCGGTCACAATGTCTTTTTTGGTTTTATTGATGATAGTACACTCTACGGTAGTGCTATCATCTTCGGTCAAAACAGCGCTCATTGTCACCGCTCCATCCTTTGCAATTGTCTGCTTTTTGCTTGTACAACCAGAACAACAAAAAGTTGCACCCATACATATTGCTAAAATAATGATATTTTTCTTTACACTTTTCTTCATACTGCTCACTCCTTTCAAAATCAGCTTTTGCCGTTCTCTTTCCTCCATTCTCTTCCTTTTTCAATGCACATCTTTCCCTTTTTCACGCACTTTTTTATAAAGTGTTCTACTCTATATAACGTAATGATGTGTTAAAGTGATGCAGTTATTTACAACTTTTTAACTATAAATGCAAGCTAAGCATATATCTTAAAGCAATCACAACCGAGCTTTTTGCAAGGTTTCTCTGGTGATACCAACCTTACAAAAAGCCCGGGAACAAACCGCTTTTCAGCCCTTATTTATCTTTTCTTGACAGCAAACAGACCGTCTCCACATGATAGCTGTGTCCGAACATATCACACGGACGCACTTTTTTGAGTTCATATCCTCTGTCGCACAGGAATCGCAGATCTCTGGCGAGCGTTGCCGGATCACAACTTACATATACAATCCGCTCTGGTTCCATAGCGATCACAGTTTCTAAAAGCTTTTCGTCACAGCCTTTACGTGGCGGATCTAATGTTACAACATCTGCTTTCAGGCTTCCGTTGCTCTTTTGGTACTGCTTTGTAACAACATCTTCCGCTGCCCCCACGAAGAACTCTGCATTTTCGAAATGATTCAGTCGTGCATTCTCTTTCGCATCTTCAACCGCCTGTGGCACGATCTCAACACCACAGACATGAGCTGCCTTTTGTGCCAGAAAAAGTGAGATCGTTCCGATTCCGCAATATAGATCCCATACCACTTCGCCACCTTTCAAATCGGCATATTCCAATGCTGTCTGATACAATCGTCTGGTCTGTACCGGATTGACCTGATAGAAAGAAAGTGGTGAAATACGGTATTTGATGTCACCAATATAATCTTCAATATATTTTTCACCATAAAGCACCTGAATATCTTGTCCGAGAATGACATTTGTCTTTTCTTCATTATAATTCAGGCAGATGCTTTTGATCGTAAGTGTTGTGTTTGTATCGCCTGCAATATTCGTGGCAGGAGCTGTAGTTGTATCGCCTGCAATATTCGTGGCAACAGTTGCGTTTACAGCAGTTTTGTTATTCCATGAACAATTTAGCAATCTGTCAACAAGTTCTTTGTCGTGTGGCATTTTCTTTCCATTGATCACAAGACAGATCATCACTTCTCCGGTCACAGCACCTACTCTGGTCAGGATATGGCGGACAAGCCCGGTATGTGTTCCTTCATTATACGCCGGGATTCCATAATCTTTCATAAATTGCAAGACGGTATCCACAATTTCTTTGTTACACGGATGTTGAATGTTACAATCCGTATTTGCAATGATCGAATGCGATCTTCCTGCATAAAAACCAGCCACCGGATTTTCCTCTTTGTCTGTGCCGACAGGAAATTGTGCTTTATTACGATAATGATATGGTTCGTCCATCCGCAGGATCGGCTCTACCTCGATCGTGGATCCTTCCAGCGAAAATCCACCGATCCGCTCAAGACAGTTTTTCACTTTCTGCTCTTTCCATTCTGTCTGCTTTTCATAAGAACAATGCTGTAACTGGCAGCCACCGCATTGTCTTGCCACAGGGCATTTCGGTTCCACACGGGATGGAGATGCTTTCACAATCTTTAAAAGTCTGGCATATCCATAATTCTTCTTTGTCTTCATAACAACTACACGAACCCGATCACCGATCACGGCATCCTTTACAAAAAGAGGATACCCTTTTACTTTTCCAATGCCCTCTCCTTCGGTTCCCATATCAATAATATCTACTTCCAGCTCATCGTTTTTCTGACAGACAATGTCTTTACTCTTCCTATTCTTTTTTGCCATAGCAACCTCCTTTCCATGATAATAAGTGCAAAGCCGGTGCTTTGCACTCCAAGAATTGCTAAAGCAATTCTTGTTAATATACCACTATTGCACGAACAGTTTCCTATTCCCTAAAAAAGTGCAAAGTCAGTGCTTTGCACTCCAAGAATTGCTAAAGCAATTCTTGTTAATATACCACTATTGCACGAACAGTTTCCTATTCCCTAAAAAAGTGCAAAGCCAGTGCTTTGCACTCCAAGAATTGCTAAAGCAATTCTTGTTAATATACCACTATTACACGAGCAATTTCCTATTCCATTAAAAAGCACCCTGAATCGCTTTCAAGGTGCTTCCTGCGTTCTATTCTATTGCGTTATTTTCTTTTTTGTATGTATCCTGAGCTTTGTCTTACATTCGACTCTAATAAACGGTTATAGCCAAGCCATTCTGTTGTCGGCTCTGCTTTGTCATATACTTCGGTCATGGTCTCTAACTTCGCATCTGCATTATCGGCAAAATTCAAAGCCATTGCCTCTGCCATTGCAGGCTTCTTAGGTGATCCATATTCCAGTTCTCCATGATGTGCCAGAATACAATGTCTAAGTTCTCTTGCAAGCACTTCCGGGAAGCCCGGAATCTTTTCGGCCTCTCTGCCGATCAGCTCTGCGCCAAGGAAAATATGTCCAAGTAACTGTCCCTCATCGGTATAATCATTCGATGGAAAGTCCGATAATTCCCAGATCTTTCCGATATCATGAAAGATAGCTGCCGTGATTAAAAGATCGCGATCAAGGATCGGATAATTCTTAGCAAAGAAATCACACATTCTCGTAACTGCAAGTGTATGCTGTAACAGCCCGCCTACAAATCCATGATGAACGGATTTTGCTGCCGAATGCTGCTTAAACTCCTTGATAAACTCTGCATCTTCTACAAAATATTTACAAGTAAGCTGTTTCAAATGCGGCTCCTGAATCGTGTTGATATATCCGACTAATTCCTGATACATTTCTTCACGGTCATATTTGGATGCAGGAATATATTCTGCCGGATCATATTCCCCTTCCTGCGCCTTACGGATCCGTGTCACATTGACCTGACGACTGCCCTGAAAAGAGGTCACCGAGCCATCTGTCATAATAAAATCCATTGCATCAAAATCTGCGATGCCGTTATTCAATTCCCAGACTTTTGCATCGATCACACCGGTTTTATCCTGTAGCAAAAGAGAATAATATGTCTTACCTGCTTTTGTCTTTAAAACCTGTTTTGATTTGCATAAATAAATACCAAAAAATTTATTTCCTTCTTTATATTCTTCTATATATGTCATATTCTTCCCGCTATGTGCGAAACTCCTTTCTGCTGCGCTTTCTTTTCGATCACACTCCTTACTTCCGGCAAGAAATGCTCTCTTCTGTTGCCATATGAAAACCACTCTCCCAATTATTTTCATACTATTTTATCTTAACATATTTACAAAAGCCATACAAGATACCGGCTTCTCAGAAACATACATATTTTCCGCTACTCATAACGGCAAATGCATTCTCGATCTCTTTGTATTCTATTTTCTTTTGACTGAGGCATTCTCAATCTCTTTGTATTCTATTTTCTTTTAGCAGAGGCATTTTCGATCTCTTCGTATTTCTTACGAAGCTTTCCTAATGCTCTTTTTTCGATCCGGGAAACATAAGAGCGGGAAATGCCGTATAACTTAGCAATTTCCCGCTGTGTTTTTTCTTTTTTTCCATCAAGCCCATACCGCATGATCAGAATTGTCTTTTCTCTGCCACTCAATGTTTCTTCCATGATCTTTCCGAGTCTTCCAACACGTTCATTTACCATCAGCCTTTCTATGACATCTTCATCTTTATATTCTATAATGTCAAAAAGATTGATCTCATTGCCTTCTTTATCCGAGCCGATCGAATCGTATAAATAGACATCTTTTGCTTTCTTTTTCTCTGCACGTAACATCATAAGCAATTCATTGTCGATGCATCTTGCAGCGTATGTCGCTAAGCGGATATTCTTTGTTTCATCAAATGTATCGATCCCTTTGATCAAACCAATCGTCCCGATCGATATCAGATCATCCATATCTTTATCTCCGACATTATATTTCTTCGCTATATAGGCAACAAGCCGCAAATTTTTCTCTATCAGACATTGTCTTGCCTTTTGATCTCCCTGCCGGCACCTTGCGATGCATTCCTTTTCTTCTTTCGCACTAAGTGGCTTTGGAAAAGACTGCATTTGCGACACCTCTACATGATATCTCTATATCTTATGCAGCAGGCAGTATGTCTGTGCTTTTCCGTGTTTTGTGTTTTGAAAAATTCGAATCCATCCATGCAGACAGACTTCTGTGCTGTTACATCATTCATATTTACCGTTACCACATTATACACTTTTTCCTTTCATTCCAATCCACTAGATGGTTTCCTTTCTATTTACACCTTTTGCATACACACTTGGACTGATCCCTATTACCTTTTTAAATACGCGTGAAAAGTAAAATTCATTGCAAAATCCCACTTCGGCTGCAATCTGTTTATGAGTATATAATCCGGTTGCCAGCAATTCTCTGCTTCTGTAGACACGATATTCGTTCAGAAAATTCATGATCGTCCTTCCAGTGTATTCCTTAAATTTCCGATTGATATAATTATAGTTACCATGCATTCTACGAGAAATGTCCCGGCTTGTGATTTCATCCGGGTAATACCGGTAGATATATGTAATAATGTTGCTGATCGTCTGATCCATATTTTTAGTTGTAGTCTCACTATATTGATCATTCAAAATTCTGGCATATTCTATAAAGAATTGAAGACACAATGCTGCTGTCATCTCCTGACGGTATTCCATTCCATTGTGAAACTGGCTTTGCATCTGTTCGAGTAGAAACCTGATCTTTCCATCCGAACGTTTCGGTACCTTCCGGTATTTAGGCAAGATAAGCCGGTCACCGCCTGCATTGGCAGCATCAAATAATGAATTCTGCTCCCGCAGACTTTTACGAAAATGCAATAGATGATCTGCCTGAATACTCTCCTCTTTCAGATCATCCCACCGAAAATGCAAATACAGATAATGACAAGTCGATGTCTTTCTTCCATAATGAACACGTTTCGGATCTAAGAGCAGAATGTCTCCTTTTGCCAATACATAGGCTGTATCACCTTCTGTAAGATACATTTCACCATCATAAATATAATAAAGGATGTATTCTTCCGGTTTTCTCCGATAATGTACATAGGGTGATGAGATGGTTACATCATCGATCAAAACAATCTCCGGTAAATGCTTCATATCAGCCGAAAAATAAATATTCTGTTGAAAAAATGTTTTCTCTGGTGGATGCATATTCTCTCTCCTTTTTCTAACATTCTAAGACATTGTAAAAGCAACATAATCAAAAAAAATGGTTTGATCTGCTATTGTCACAGAAATATTCCTGTTTCAACAAAAAGTAGAAATAAGACAAACCAAAGAGTAAATTGTGTATAGGATAATTATATACGATATTATAAAATAACTCTATAGGAAACTATTTGCAAATAATTTCTATATTCATCAAGTGTATTTTAGATATGCTAGATACAATAAAAAAGAAAGGAAAGGTGAAAGAATTTGAGCAAAACACTATTTCGAAAAGTAATCGCCACGACACTAATAGGAAGTCTGACACTTTCTGTCCTATGCAATGTGCATACAACTTGTAACACTAACAACGGAAAAGTAAAGGCAGCGGAAAACACAGTAATTTCTGTTGATCCGACGAATCGTTCTACATTTCATGATACAAATCATAACAGTTATGGCGAATTTCAGGGGTTTGGTACAAGCCTTTGCTGGTGGGCAAACCGTGTAGGCTATAGCGAGGCTCTGTCTGAGCAGGCAACTGATGCTTTCTACGATAAAGAAAAGGGGCTGGGAATGACGATCGGCAGATACAATATCGGTGGCGGAGATGATCCTTCTCATGATCATATTACACGTTCTGATTCCAAAATTCCCGGATATGCCGTAAATCCAACGAAGATCACAACCAAAGAAGAAGGGGAACAGTTTGATCAATACGATCTGACTGCCGGTTATGCTTGGAATTATGACTGGAATGCCGACAAGAACCAGTTAAATGTGTTAATGAAGGCAGCCAAAAAAGCAGGAGAAAATTTCCTTGGAGAAGCTTTTTCCAATTCCCCTCCATACTTTATGACAAACAGCGGCTGCTCTTCCGGAGGAGTCAATTCTGCTGAAAATCTCAGAAGTGATTGTCATGTTGCATTTGCAAAATATTTAACGGATGTCACAAAACATTTGAAAGAAAAGGGCTATTCGTTATCAAGTTTAGAACCGATGAACGAGCCTTCCGGTGGTTGGACAGCTTTAAATTCCAAGCAGGAGGGCTGTAAAATAGAGCCGGATTCCATTTCTGCTTTATTGCCAGTTGTGAAAAACGCCATGCTCACAAACGGATTAAATGATATGGTCCTTGCGGGATGTGACTACTCAAGCACAACAGATACCAATGCATTCTTTTCCAAAATAGACAGTACCTCCCAAAGCATGTTAGACCGAATGGATATCCATTGTTATACCTATAACAAATCCAGTGCCGCTTATACCAGACAGGCTGCACAGGATTTAGGAGTCAATCTTTGGATGTCAGAAGTAGATGGTTCTTATAGTGAAGGAACCAACGCACAGGAGATGAGTGCTGCCTTAGGTTTATCAAAAAATATGACAGGACAGTTAAATTACCTGATGCCTTCTGCCTGGGTTCTTTGGGATGCAATTGACATTCATATCGATGCCAATAACAAATACGATGCTGACAGTAAATCTGCTGAAGAATATAAGGATCTTGATAAAAATGGATTCTGGGGAATTGCCGTAGCGGATCATAATCAGGAAAAGATCGTATTAACCAAAAAATACTATGGAATGGGACAATATTCCCGCTATATTAAGCCGGGTTATACTTTGCTTGGCAGCACTTCTTTGTCTTCTAAAAAATTATATAGTACAGCAGCATTTGATGCCACAAGCGGAGATACTGTGATTGTTGTCACCAACTTAAATGACGAAGCACAGAACACAGAAATTGATCTGTCCGCGATTGACTTTTCTACTGTAGATACGCAAAAATATACCGGTTCTTTTGCACAATCTACGATGGAAGTCATTCGTACCAGCGGAGATCTTGCAAACGGAGAAAACTGGGCAGACGTAACTTCTGAAACAACGGATTCATCCACCACGGTCAGCACATGGAATCCATCTGCCGGAAAGATCAGCACAACCTTAAAAGCAAACAGTATTACAACCTATGTGATCCATTGTAAAAAAGTTGAAAAAGCACCTGTGATCAACACTCCTGCTCCATCAACAACGCCATCTGCAGATATACCAGCCGTATCCGCAAAACCAACGACATCTACAGATACACCAGCCGTATCCGCAAAACCAACGACAGCTCCGTCAGCAAAAGCCGTAAAAAATCCTTGTAAAAAGATCAAATCAGCGAAAAAAAATATAACGATCAAAAAAGGCAGTTCAAAGACACTTACTTTCCCGGTAATGAATACTGTTACCTCGAAAAAGACTACCGATAAGGTCACCGTTACCTCTTCAAAGAAAAAGATCGTAACCATCAAAAAGACCACAAATGCTGCTAAAAAGATTTCCGTGAAAGTCAAAGCACGCAAAAAAGGAAAAACAATCATTACCGTAAAAGCAGGAAAAAAACGTGCAAAAACGATCGTAAAAGTAAAATAAAAAACACAATATAAAAGGGCTGTGACAGTACAGAAAAAGCATAATGCAAAAGAACCGTGACAGCACGGTACAAACACGATGTAAAAGAACCGTGACAGCACGGTAAAAACACGATGTAAAAGAACCATGACAGTACAACCCAAAATACCGGCTTGCCAAATACTTGCAAGCCGGTATTTTAATTTTAAAATCCTTTGATACATACAACTTTTCCTACCGGAAAAACTGTCGAAACGTCTTTATCGGATCACTTTTTTATTTTGTCTGGCCACCTTCGATAACAAGTTCCTCTTCGTATTCTGTACCATATGTGTCAACCAGCGTTTCTTCATAATCTTTGTGGAAGAACTTCTCGTTACCAAGGCTCTTGATCTCATCATTTAACCAGTTTAATACAGTCTTGTTGCCTTTTGTTACGGCAGGAGCGATCGTATCGTTATCACCAAGTTTAGAGATACCGACTGTATAATCTTTGTTCTGCTTTGCAAAAGCGATTACTTCTGTGTTGTCATTTACCCATGCGACACCGTTTCCATTTTCGAGTGCGTTCTTTGCTGTTGCATAAGAATCATACTTCTGTAATGGGATGTCAGGATAGTTTTCCATCAGATATGGTTCTGCTGTTGTTCCTGAGATAACGATAAGCTGGTCTTTTGCATTCCAGTTATCCAGGCTCTTTACAACTTTATCAGAAGGTGATACCACGCCTAATGCTACATTCATATATGGGAGTGCAAAGTCTACTTCTTCTTTTCTTTCATCTGTTACCGTGAAGTTTGCAAGGATCACATCTACTTTTCCTGTTTGCAGATACTCAATACGGTTAGCAGCTTCTGTTGATACGAAGTTTACTTTGACACCAAGATCTTTTCCTAAACGGTTTGCAAGATAAATGTCATATCCCTGATACTCACCGTTTTCATCCACATATCCAAATGGATTTTTATCAGAAAAGACACCAATGTTGATCGTACCGCTCTTTTTGATCTGATCGAGTGTACGGAATGCTTCTTTTCCTTTGCTACCGGAATCGCTCTTCTTTGCATTTCCACAAGCTGTAAAAGAAAATGCCAATGCACCAACTAATACAAGCGATAAAAGTTTTTTCCATGTCTTCATAATTCTATATCTCCTTTTCTTTCATAATGCGATCAGATTTTCATGCTTTTTTTCTAATAGCATACTGTTTTAACATTCTGATCTTTATATTGAAGTGACTGTTTTTTTGTCACTAAAATAACACTTTTACTAAAAATATAGCTCTGTTTCAAAGCCATTTCTATGGCCTGAAATATTTCTTTGAACCGCTATCCTTCGTAATTTCTATAGCCTGAAATGTTTCTTTAAACTGCATACTTCACAAGTTTTGTTCCAGAGATACCGTTATTATACTTTCTCATGCGGCTTTACATCATCAAAAGCGAACATATTTAAGAACTGCTTTGCACGCGAAGTCTTAGGATGATTGAAGAATTCATCCGGTGCAGCATCCTCCACAATATTTCCATTGTCAAGAAAGATCACGCGGTCCGCAACGGCTTTTGCAAATTGCATCTCATGGGTTACGATCAGCATCGTGCGTCCCTGTGCGGCAAGGTTTAACATAACATCTAAAACTTCTCTTACCATTTCAGGATCAAGTGCGGCTGTTACTTCATCAAATAGCAGGATCTCCGGGTGCATACAAAGTGCCCTTACAATCGCAACACGCTGCTTTTGTCCACCGGAAAGCTCTCTTGGATAACTCTTTGCTTTCTCTGCCAAACCAACTCTTTCGAGTAAAGCAAGTGCTTCTTCTTTGACCTCGTCTTTTGGTCTTTTCTGCACTTTGATCGGTGCTAACATAATATTATCTAAGACGGACAGATGCGGGAACAGCTCATAGCTTTGGAAAACCATTCCGATCTTCTGGCGAAGCTGCGTCAGATTCTTGCTCTTTGGCTCGATCTTTTCCCCATCCAAAAGGATCTGACCTTCCTGGATCGGCTCAAGTGCATTGATACAACGAAGCAGAGTACTTTTACCGCACCCACTCGGTCCAATGATCACAATGACTTCTCCCTGCTTTACCGTCAGGTTCACATCATCCAATATCACATTGTCTCCAAAACTCTTTTTCAAATGCTCTATTGTTAATAATTCTTTTTCCAATGCAGCTTACCTCCATTTCTTTTCCAGATAACGTGCCAGCATACTGATCGGCCAGCAGGCGATAAAATATAAGATAAATACCGTCAGATAGATACCAAATGCGGCATTTGGGCTCGACATTCGATTGGCTTCGATGATCTGCTGTGATACCTTTAACACTTCCACAACACCGATCATTAAGATCAGACTCGTTGTTTTGATCATTCGTGTGATCAGGTTGATCGACAGTGGGATCAAACGTCTGACTGCCTGTGGAATAATGATATAGCGGTATGTCTGTGCCATACTCATTCCAAGTGCTTCACTGCATTCATATTGGTGCTTCGGGATCGATACCAATGCACCACGGACCAGATCACTCATTTCGGCTGTTCCCCAAAGTACAAAGACAATGATCGAAGCAGTCTCACCGGACAACTCCCAGCCAAAAATTCTTGTCGTTCCGAAATATACGATAAAAAGTAAGACAAGCTGCGGCATGATCCTGATAAATTCAAGGTAGATCCTAAGAATTGCTTTTGTGACCTTATTTTTCCATGTCATCACAATACCAAGAAGGATACCAAGTGGCATACTGATAATAACCGATACCAGACTGATCCAGAGTGCCACCCAGAGTCCCTGTAACAGACGGATCATATTATTTCCTTTTAATAAGACATCAAGCCCCAAATCCAGCATAGCGCAGCCTCCTTTCTAACAGACTGCCAAGGATCGATACCGGAAGCAGAATGATAAGATAAAATACAACCAGAAGGAATAAGCTTTCTGTTGTCTTATAATATACTCCGATCAGATCTTTTGCGGTAAACATCAGATCCATCAGACTGATCGCACTAAACACGCTGGTTTCTTTCAGCAAGAAGATCACATTTGCCATAAATGCCGGTATACTGATCGATACCGCCTGTGGCAGAATGACATAACGCATTGCCTGATAATTACTCATTCCAAGGCTTAATGCACTTTCTTCCTGAATCGGCTCGATCGTTTCAAGACCGCTTCGGAAGGCTTCTGCCATATAACTTCCGCCAAGGAATGCCAAACCTGCCACACCACAGGTGTTTGCGTCGATCGAAATGCCGACCTTTGGTAATCCATAATAAATGAAAAATAATTGTACCAACAAAGGTGTGTTTCTACTTAATTCGATATAAACTGCAACGATCGTTCTTAATACCGGAACTTTGTAATATTGGATCGTTGCACAGATAAGACCAACTATAATTGCAAATACAATACCTAAAGCACCGATCTTTACAGTCAATATGGCTGCTTTCTGATACATGGGCAGATATCGCATAATAAAATCCCAATTCAATGCAGTCACCTCCTATCTTGTTTTCGTGCTTTCTATACTTATATCTTATGCACTTCGGATAACAACTGCTATCATACTCTTATATTCCTACTTTGTCAATAGGATATCTATACATTCTTGTTGATGCACCACTACTGTACGAGCAGTTTCCCATTCCATTAAAAAAAGTGCAAAGCCAGCGCTTTGCACTCCAAGAATTGCTAAAGCAATTCTTGTTGATGCACCACTACTGTACGAGCAGTTTCCCATTCCATTAAAAAAAGTGCAAAGCCAACGCTTTGCACTCCACACTAAGACTTTTTACGTGCCAATCAAAGTACTGATATCATCAATATTATCCGTAATCTGCATGATCTTCCGTTCTGCCATTTCCATTTTTGAAGCCTTTGAGGTTCAATTCCGGTAAAACCTTTGTGATCGTTGTATTTCCGCTTTCTTTAGGAAGATAATCTTTATTATTGTGTCCTACAACACTTCCATCAGCAGTAACCAGGAAGGCACTCCGGTCTTTGTTCTCTGCCACTTTTTCATGCCTTTTCCTATTGACATATATCTGCCTCGTTCCCCTTTATTTGTACGATTTTTATACAAATTGTACAGTTTCTACTGTGGATTATATCGTATTATTAACAGGTAGACAATATATAAAATCAGATTTACAGACCATCCGGATCAGTCTTTCTTTTTTAATTCCATCGCTTTTTTTGCTACGCAGACAGCATCTTCTAATTTTTCTGCCGCACATAAAAAACCGTTCGGATGACAAAATCGCAAAGATGCAATCCCGGTAAGTGCTACTAATTCTTCTTTTGTCTTACCGCACCATGCATCCGGGAACGGACAAACCAAAGTAGTATCTTCATTGCTGACCGGAACTGCCTGAACGCTATATCCGCCACGGTTAGACGGATAGATTGTAAAAAGATAACTGCTTCCTGTCACTTCTTTCTTCCATGGGGCAAACCTTGGCAGAATCAAAATCTTGCCATCTGACCGTTCCATTGCTTCTTTGACAAGTGCACTGCCCCTCTTCGCTCCTTCCACAGATTCAAAATGGTTACGCAGGATCACCTCCGCCATTGCCTCGGCTTTCCAGAAACAGTCGTCATAGGATTCCGTGCTGTCCCATCCCGGATTAAACTCACCAATCACTTTTGCAAGCATATTATCACATCCGGTATTATCGGATTCATCTAACGGCTGAATAAACTTCTCATCAAAATGAACCGCTTCCTCTTCACCGATAAAATCCGCTCCGAATGCACGCCATATCAATCCGAAAGCTGCGTAAGGGCAGCCGTTTTCACGATATTCTTTGTCCTGCTGGTGATGGTCAAACTCACCTCTTCCGATATCATATACGATCCCATCAAAATTCTCCGGGACATCAAACCCTCTTTCTATTGTGATCTTAGGATTCAGAATCCGAAGAAATGCTGTTGCGAACACATCATCCGAATGAAATTTTCCACCATGTGTAAATCCTTTATCCGGTAGATTTTGCATATTATATTTACTCATCTTTTTCCTTTCTTGTTAAACCGCCATAGAACGTAAAGCCAACTGCTTGGGCAAAAACAAAATGATCATGTAACAAAGATCCAGAAACGTTACTTTGTGTGCAACACTTCCGGATCCTTTGTACAATATATTTCTGCTTTATTATGAATGCTATTCCTTATCCACATGAAGCAATCACTCGTTTATAACCCATTCTGTGTTCGCTTTGTCGGGATAATTACATCATTTTCTCTAAACTCTCACGAATTGCTTTGATAAAGTTTTCGCTGTTTAATACCGTAACATTTTCCATGCTTGTGATCAGTGCCAGATCTTTTGTCATCTTTCCTGATTCGATCGTACCTAATGTTGCTTTCTCAAGCTTATCGGCAAAATCGCAAAGTGCAGGGATCTGATCCATTTCACCACGCTTGCGGAGGGCTCCTGACCAAGCAAAGATCGTTGCTACAGAGTTTGTAGATGTCTCTTCGCCTTTCAGATGCTTGTAATAATGTCTCTGAACAGTTCCATGTGCTGCTTCATATTCATAAACACCACTTGGCGATACCAGAACAGATGTCATCATAGCAAGTGATCCGCATGCAGAAGATACCATATCGCTCATAACATCACCATCGTAGTTCTTACAAGCCCAGATAAAGCCACCTTTTGCTTTCATAACACGAGCTACCGCATCATCGATCAAAGTATAGAAATACTCGATACCTGCTGCTTCGAATTTCTCTTTGTATTCTTTATCATAGATATCCTGGAAAATATCTTTAAAATTATGGTCATAGATCTTTGAGATCGTATCTTTTGTTGCAAACCATAAATCCTGCTTTGTATCTAATGCATAACCAAAGCATGCTCTTGCAAAGCTTGCAATTGATTTATCTGTATTATGTATGCCCTGAATGATACCCGGTCCGTCAAACTCCTGAATTGTCTTACGCACTTCTGTTCCATCTTCCGCTGTAAAGACTAACTCTGCTTTTCCCGCACCCGGAACTTTGATCTCTGTGTTTTTATAAACATCACCATAGGCATGTCTTGCTAATGTGATCGGTTTTTCCCAGTTTTTTACACAAGGTTCGATTCCCTTAACCTGAATCGGTGCACGAAATACTGTTCCGTCTAATGCAGCACGGATCGTGCCATTTGGTGACTTCCACATTTCTTTTAAATTGTATTCTGTCATTCTTGCGGCGTTTGGTGTGATCGTTGCACATTTAACAGCTACACCATATTTCTTCGTTGCCTCTGCCGAATCTATTGTAACCTGATCATCTGTTTCATTACGATGCTCTAATCCCAAATCATAATATTCTGTCTTTAAATCAACAAACGGAAGTAACAGCTCATCCTTGATCATTTTCCAAAGGATTCTTGTCATCTCATCTCCATCCATCTCTACCAAAGGTGTCGTCATCTGAATTTTAGCCATTCTCATTTTCCTCCAATCATTTACATTCGTCTATAGCAACGCCGGTTTTCTTCTCCTGTGCTGCCGCAAATAAGCCTACATCTATAGATGATATCATAAACCCTGCCTTTTGTCGATAAAATACTTTTTCCTGTGTTTTACCTTACCCTTTCTATGAAATAAGTGTGTAGCAGCCACCTTCTCTTGCATTCAATCAAGCATTGATCCCCTACAGTATCCTTTTTATATTAAAGAAAAATGCTTTCCTACCATTCCGTTCTGTTATTGCTTTCCTACAGAAAAAAGCTTACAATAAATAACAAATCCCTGTCCTCTCGAAATCTTCCGAGAAAAATCCGTCCAAAAGGATTCATTTTTAGAAGATACCGAAAGTACATATTATACACAAGGAGGTTCTTATGGCAGAAGAAAACATGAAAGATTTTGAAGACGAGATCAACCGTTCTTTTAAAGTATTAAAAGAGGGCGACATTTTAGAAGCACCGATCATCGGTATATCAGATACAGAAGCAACCGTCGACTTGCAATATTATACAGAGGGCGTGATTCCTCTGGAAGAATGCAGCCACGATCCTTCCTTCTCGATCAAAAATGATCTGAATATCGGAGATATTGTAAAAGTAATGGTTATTGATGCAGAAAGTGCAAGTGGCAATGTCGTCTTATCAATGAAAGCAGCCAATGATGAATTAGTCTGGGATGAATTGCAAAAAGATTTTGAAGATCATACAGTCTTTTCTGTAAAGATCACAGAGGCAGTCCCTGCAGGTGTTGTCGGCTTTGTAAAAGGGATACGTGCCTTTATTCCGGCTTCTAAACTTGCCTTAAATTATGTTGAGGATACAGACAGCTATGTAGGCATGACCGTGGAAGCTGTCATTTTAACTGTAGAACCGGAACATAAAAAGCTTGTTCTATCAGCAAAAGCAATCGCAAAAGAACAAGCATTAGCCGAGAAGAACCTGCGTATTGGCAGACTGATGGTGGGTGATATCGTCGAAGGTACGATTGAACGAATGGAATCCTATGGTGTCTTTATCGCACTCGGAGAAGATATTTCCGGCCTATGTCACATTTCACAGATCACGAACAAATTTATCAAGTCTCCAAAAGAAGTCTTAAAAATGGGTGAAAAAGTCAAAGCAAAGATTCTAAAGATCGAAGGTGACCGTATTTCTTTAAGCATCAAAGCATTAAAAGAAGACGAACCGGACACAGAAGAAGAGACTTTCGATATTCCGGAAGAATACAATGCCGATTCCGAAGAATCGCACGATGAAAGTCCCTTCGCAAAATTATTACAGGGAATTAAGCTATAATGTATTACACTCTCCGGCAGCCACTACAGCCATTGCATCCGGTCTGTGGTGCTGCCATATCTGATGACATATGCTCATACATTGATGAGATCGAACAGATTGCCTGTGAAGATATTCCTTCTTTCTGACCGGTAAAACCAAGGCCTTCTTCTGTCGTTGCCTTCACATTCACACGATTCTTTTCAATTCCAAGTGCATTGGCAATATTTTCTTCCATCTGCTCAATATACGGACGCATCTTTGGCTGTTGTGCAATGATCGTCGCATCAATGTTTTCAATCATATAGCATTCTTTTTCCAAAAGCTTAGCAACCTTTTCTAATAAAGCAATACTGGAAATCCCCTTATACTGATCATCGGTATCCGGAAAATGCTTCCCGATATCTCCAAGTGCCGCTGCTCCAAGCAATGCATCCATGATCGCATGTAAAAGCACATCTGCATCGGAATGACCGAGCAGTCCTTTCTCATACGGTATCGTTACACCACCTAAGATCAGTTCCCTATCCTCTACTAATCTATGCACATCATATCCCATACCTACACGCATCTTTTTTCCTCCCATTCTGTCTTTTCATCTATACAAAAATTCATCCTATGTCCTGCCAAATCCTATCATTGGAATGTTATCACTGCGTCATATCCCAATATAGTATATTTTCCCATTTCTATTTTGTCCTTCCTTTTGGTTTGACACGACGATTGGTTAGGATATCTGATTTTTTAAGCTTTTTTGCTTATTGGGCGCGGGTCATAACTGTAGGGGCGACTCAGCCTGAGTAGCATTGCTGTTTGGGACACGCTCCCGCTTCGCAAAGCCACGTAGCGCACACATAGCACTGCAAAAAGCGTGTCTCTCTTTTTGCAGCGCAAGTGGCGACGGCCTTTGAGATTCCCAAACAGCAATGTACATCAGACTGGCCTTGCCCCTATATCAGATGAGAGCGCCCATAATAAGAGCAAAAAAGCAAAAAATCTTAGATATCCTTAACAATCGAAACAGTGCACCAAAAGGAAGAGCAAATAGAAATGGGAATGCATTCATTTCGATATGACGCATTGTATGATTTTGCATATGATATGATAGGATCTGTCAGGACTTTGTTGGTGTTTTTATAAAGTAAAAAACCCTACAGAGCAAAATCTGTAAGGCTTTAAACAAGTAGCGGAAAAGGGATTTGAACCCATGACACTACGGGTATGAACCGTATGCTCTAGCCAACTGAGCTATTCCGCCATATTATTTTTATCGCTAAAGAAAAACCTATGGGACCTACAGGGCTCGAACCTGTGACCCTCTGCTTGTAAGGCAGATGCTCTCCCAGCTGAGCTAAGATCCCGTTTTCGTTTCACACGACTTGTTTACTATATCAAACACATTAAAATCTGTCAACCCTTTTTTTGAAAAAAATTTATATTTTTGTTTAGAATGACGATTGCTTTTTTTTCAAAATCTTCTATAATGAAATAACGTATGATGAAATTGAATTGGACCATACTAAAAACTAAGAAGAAAAATCTTTTACCAAGAAGAAAGATACTTCGTAAAAAAAGGAGAATTCTATGAATAAACGTTCCGTTAATATCAGTAGTTTGGTTATACTGCTGTCCTTACTTTCATTTCTTTTTGAAATGTGTTTATATTATTTTATACCACAGCATCTGATCACTGTTGCAGTAGCAGCAATCATTTCACTGGGACTTGCACATTTCTTTTTGGAAAGTTCCCTGAACTATGATTATTGTTTTTTACATGCATCTTTTATGACGATTACATCGACAGCATTTACGATCATTGTTTACCTGATGCAGCCAAATGTCTGGATTGCATATGATTACAGCCTGATTGCTTTGATCATTGTAAACTGGTTCATTCCATTTGGCTACTGCTTTATCCGCGATTTTTGTGACCGTGGTCCGCGTTTTGCCGAATACTTATTTTTCTTTTACGGAATGAGCATTCTTTTCCTTATAATTTATGCAATCGCTTTAGTTAAGCTGCTTTTTGTCACACCGCTACTTCCACCTTATGAAACAATGGATTTTGGTGCACATAACTTTATTCCATTTATGGCAACCGGTAATTATATTGAAGATGCTTTATCACATCATGCCTCCATTACCAAAATGATCACCTATATGCTTGAAATGATCGTCCTTGGCATTCCTGCAGGTTTTTACATCAGAGTATTTTTAAGAAATCATTCGATCACACCTCGTATTTTCACATATCTGTTCCTGCCATTTCTGCTTGAATTTATTCAGTTCCTGACAGGCATCGGCCGGGCTGATATTGATGATTATACCTTTTATCTGATTGGCATTCTGGTCGGTATTGCAATCTATTATATCGTATACCGTATTTCTTATGAAGTACACAAAAGAGATTTTTTAGAAGATCGTACCGTTGTCAAAAAGCTCTGGCACTTCCAGGATAACTATTAATTCTGGATACGAAAAGACAACTTTTGAAAGTTACAATGTTAAAAAAACAAATGACCATAAGATCTTTGTTAAGTTTTATCATAACAGGCTCAAAAAGCATAAATTATGATAAGCTGATACAAAGATTCTATGGTCTTTTTATTACGATATTCTTTTCTAATCAGGAAGTTTTTCTATACTTTTATCAAGAAACCATTCTCCTATATTGCTATCTATACAGAAGTTTTTCTATACTTCTATACTTTTCTTTGACCTTTAATATTTACGGTATTCATTCCAGTCATCAAGTAATATCCTGATACCGCGGATCTGTGAATCAAATATTCCCTGTTCCACAAAGGCTACAACAATCATTCCAACCGGAATACCTACGATCAAACCAAGCATACCGATCAAACGATATCCAATGAACATAGATAACAGCGTAGCAAACGGACTCATGCCAATGTTGTCGCTGACTAACTTTGGTTCGAGCAGACGATGTGCCAACAACGAGACAAAGTAAGTAATAACTAATACAACAACACTCAGATAATCTCCGGTCAAAGCACAATAAATTGCCCATGGAGTAATAATAATTCCTGTTCCAAGGAATGGAAGGAAATCAAGAAAAGCTGTTACCAAAGCTAAGACAACTGCGTATTTCGTATGCAAAATACCACCAAATATCACAAACAATATTGCAAATATAATGATCATAATCTTAAATAATGCCTTGATATATCCTGCCAGTGCACGAATGCAGGTATCCATTGCAACATTCCAAATATCTTTGATTCCTTTTGGAAGATATTTCTTAAATGTTGCTTTGATCTCATTTCTCTGTACAACAAAGAAATAGGAAATCATTAAAGTCAGTATACTCATTACAATGATATCGATCAAAGAACTTGCGAACGAACCTACTGCGGAGATAGGACTGGTCTTTAATGAATCAAAAAATGATAAGAAGAAGCTGTTGAGCTTACTGTCATTTTTGTCGATCAGTTCACTGATATTGTCTGGAATAAAATCAAAATGCTGATGCAATTTTCCCAATGAATCCTGAAGATTTTGCACTACCTGTTCATAGACTCCCGGAAGATCCTTTATCAGACTGCTTACCTGTGCTACCGTCACATAACCGATGCCATAAAGCAATGCACCGACTGCCAGAAGCACCAGCACAATGACAATCACAGAACCATGTTTTCGCATAATCTTAATTTTATTTTCCAGGAACCGTACCATCGGATTAGCAATTGCCGCTATGATCCATGCCACGATCAATGGCATAAAAAAACGTATCAACGGTGGTACAACAAAGACAATACAAAGCAGTATCATCAATGTCCACAACAAATTCATATAAATTCTTTTATGCAACTCTTTTTTTCCTTCGTTACCCATACAAACGCCCCCGTTCTTTTGTATTTATTCGCCACCGAGTTTTAAAGCAAAAATGCCGCCTAATACCAATGCGATGATTCCTGTTACGATCGTAACAGCACCAATGCCTGATAATGCAGTTCCCATCAAAATAACAACTGGGGAAGAGATCACTAAACCTAGAATTGCAGAATAAGTAAGTCCTTCTGCTTTGTTTAACAGCCATTCAATGATCTTAGCGATCGCAAAGATACCAAGTACCACTCCAATACCAAACGGTACAAGGATTGCACCGATATGAAGTACATTTCCCCAGTCTCCGCTTGTAGCTGCTTTTACAAAGTCTGTGATTGCTTTCATGATTGGATTATAATATCCCATGATCATTAGCATCATAGATCCACTGACACCCGGTATAACCATCGTAGCTGAGGCGATCACACCGACTACAAACAACTTGATCAACGATAACACCCCGATCGTTAATGCGACATCGGTTCCGTTACCGCCAAAATATTGCATTGCAATGATCGATGCAAAAAAGATCAAAAAGACCACTCCATTGGCAATTCCGATTTTTTGCTTTTTGACTCTCTGAAAAAGCATCGGAACACCACCAAGAATCAGACCGATAAAGACCATTCTTGTCTGAAACGGGAAGTTCTTATCCAGATACTGAATCGCAAATGCCAACCCGACAATGCCGACTGCCATACCTATAAAATATGGAAGAAGCATCAATACGCTTTTCTTAAACTGCTTAAACAGATGCGTGATGCAATAGATAATATCATCATAGATACCCATAGAAACCATCATCGTTCCACCGCTTACACCGGGGATTGCATTCGCCACACCAATTACAACACCTTTTAGAATGTCAATTAAATATTTCATGATACCCTCTTTTCTCTTCAAAGTCTCCCTTTGAAATATAATTTTCTATAAATATAACATACTTTATTTTTTCATACAATTACCATTACCTTAATCTCAAAGCATTTTTCCATTGTATCTGCTCATTTTCTGCTGTTTTTTGACAATTTATTCTCTTATTTTTAACACCTTTGTCCTATGTTTTTGAATTCGTATATTCTCGTATTTTTAATGCATGCAATTCTGTTTGTATATTCTTTGGCTTTTTTACACTTACAGTTTCTTCCAATGTATTCTCCTATTTTCTGCACTTGCAGTTTCTTCCAATAGATTCTTTTATTTTTATAATTGCTTTTTGGATTGTAGATCTCCTGATTTTCAACACCTGTATTCCTTTGATTTTGAGATCATTTTCCCATTGATGCACTCTTGATATAAAGTCTTGCACACAAAATCGTCACAACCCTAGACGAATTCTGTCACAAAAAATCTTTATGTTAATCATAAAGACTTGTCTGTGAACAGAAATAACCTGTATAATAAAAAAAAGCAGATCATTACAACCCGGCTGACCATAGGAATACCCTTACTAAAAAAGCATGGTATTAAACGGATAGGGGATTGCTTTTACAGATACAGACAAACCAGAGAAAGCAGCATCGGAAACATTGCAATAAAAAACGACTTTTTCAGATACAAGCAATCTTAAAAAAACAAAAAACATTGTAACAGAAAGGATGAGATTTTATGAAGCATTTATACAAACGTTTTTTCCCGACTGTATTTGCTACAGCCTTAGTGATCAGCAGCGTACCGGTCTATCCATCGGCTGCACAAGCTGACACATCTTCCGATAATGTAAAAATTTTAACCCGTGTCTACGACACAACGAACGATTCGCTCTTACATTATCATTATGAAGATACAAACGGAAATGTAGTTTCTCTTAATGATAATACAGCCATAACTTCATCTTCTAAGAAAAAAGCCACAGCCCTTCCCTCTTCTTATGATCTTCGCACACAGAATGCCGTTACATCGATCAAAGATCAGGGAGTCACCGGAAGCTGCTGGACATTTGGAGCAATCAAAGCTTTAGAATCCAACCTGATCATGCAAGGACTGGGAAGTGCTGATCAGACAGATCTTTCAGAGAGTCATCTGGCATGGTACACGTATCATACATCCAGCATTGCAAATGATCTCCTTGCCGGAGAAGGCTGCCTGGTTTCTCATTACCATTCTTCACCATCTGTCTCACAAAATGCAGCCGCTTATATGCTGGGAGGCAATGCACTGTCCGCTGCATTTACGTTAGCAAGAGGCAGTGGTGCCGTCAATGAAAGTACCGCTCCTTTTTCAGCCGATACCATAAACCGGTTAAATTCAATGGCTTCCTCCATGAATGCAGCCGGTGACAGCCTTTTTTATCAGAAAGATTACATTTTAACAGATGCATCCTGCTATGACAATTCATCACATAACACGATCAAAAATGTTTTAATGGAAAACGGTGCACTTGATGTTGCCTTTTACTATAGTAAAAATTATGATCATACTACTTCAGCAGGCACAGCATATTATCAGGAAAAATATACCGATGATACGGTTATGGACCCTGATCTGACTGCCGCATCCTATGCAAACCATTGCGTCACGATCGTTGGATGGGACGATAATTATTCAAAAGAAAATTTTGGTACCTATCAGCCTTCTTCTGATGGAGCGTGGCTGATTGCAAATAATTACGGAAGTGATTACGGCGACGATGGATATTTCTGGATCTCCTACGAAGAACCTACTTTAACAGAATTTTACAGTTTCAAAGCAGCTTCTGCCTCTACATATGACAACGCTTATCAATATGATGGTTTTGGCTGGGGAAATGCCATTTCATCCGGTAATACATCTACGCTTGCTGCAAATATCTTTACAGCAAACACAGACTATAATCAAAACCTGGACTCGGTTGGCATCTATACAATAGAAGATAATCAGCCATATACCATTTCCATATACAAAAATATATCAGGAAATGTCCCTACTAACGGTACATTAGTCGAAACAGTTTCCGGTACACAGGCATATAATGGGTATCATGTGATTACTCTTGACCAATCCGTATCATTAAACGCCGGCGAAACTTTTAGTGTTGTAATCTCTTATGATAAAACATCAAATGTATCAGGATATATACCGATTGAGGGCGGTAGTTATGACGATGGAAGCACCAAAGTAACCTATACTTCACAAAGCAACCAAAGTTTCTTATATCTCGACAATCAGTGGTCTGATCTGTCTGACTATGACAGCCGGAACGATTTAGAAAACAATGTCTGCCTGAAAGCTTTTACAACAAACACTTCAAAAGCAGATAATACAACAAATTCCAATAATAGCAGCAATAATAACAGTGCAGGTTCCTCTCAAAATACAACAACCGGAAACAGTTCCAATAACACTCAGAGTTCTTCTAATGGAATAAACACAAAAAGCAGCACCACAAACAATACAACAGCACATACGAACAACAGTCAGACAACACAAAAAATTGCATTTTCTTCTTCCAAATTAACATTGGGAGCCAAAGAAAGCTATTCCCTTTCTTCACTTCTAAAAACAAATACAACCGGTAGTGTTTCTTACCAGAGCAGCAAATCATCCGTTGCAGCAATATCAAGATCCGGTAAGATCACAACAAAAAAAAGAGGATCGGCAACGATTACGGCAAGTCTTTCTAACGGAGCAAAAGCTTCCATTAAGATCACCGTGAAAAAAGCGCCTTCCAAAGTTATGCTAAGTCCTTCCGGTTCGAAAAAAATCAAGAAAGGAAAAAAGCTCTCACTCAAAGTAAAACTTTCGAAAGGAAGTGCAAGCCGGACAATGCGTTATACTTCTTCTAAACCATCGGTGGCATCTGTTTCATCAAACGGAAAGATCAAAGCAAAGAAGAAAGGTACTGCGATCATTACCGCCAAGACCTATAATAATAAAAAAGCAAAACTCAAGATCATTGTAAAATAAGACATACCATATCATACAAAATATATTATAAAATATATTGCACCATATATCTTAAGCCGGATCATAAGATATATGGTGCTTTGCATTTATGTTATGGCATCAAGGACATTTGACTTCTGCTCATTTTTGTGCAAACATATTTCTTAGCTTTTATCATCATAAGCAGGTATTTATAGTAACTTTTCTTCTTTCCTATTGAAATCTTAAATACAGCGTCATATACAGTATGACATACTGTATTTCAAGTATATTATTGTCTTTGGGGTAAGACACGCTGCCCTGTTAGGATATCTGATTTTTTAGGCTTTTTTGCTAATTGGGCGCGGGTCATAACTATAGGGGCGACTCAGCCTGAGTAGCATTGTTGTTTGGGACACGCTCCCGCTTCGCAAAGCCACGTAGCGCACACATAGCACTGCAAAAAGCAAATCTTTTTTGCAGCGCAAGTGGCGACGGCCTTTGAGATTCCCAAACAGCAATGTACATCAGACAGGCCCTGCCCCTATATCAGATGAGAGCGCCCAAAATCATAGCAAAAAAGCAAAAAATCTTAGATATCCTTATCAGGGCAAGATAGTGCTCCCCAGAGACAAAAATAACTTGAAATACAAAACACAGAATATAAAATGACGCTGTCATTCATCTCAAAGGGAAAGAAGAAAAGTTACTATAAAATCAAGATATGGTGTGAACAAAAAGAGGAGGAATAGAAAAATGATGTCTAGTAAGTCAAAAGGAATTTTGTGTATTATTTTATCTGCACTATCATTTTCTTTTATGAGTTTGTTTATTAAGCTTTCGGGAAATGTACCTACATTGCAAAAGTCACTTTTTCGTAATCTGGTGGCTGCGTTTGTTGCACTGATCCTATTGTTAAAAGATAAACCGGCTATCGGTTGTACAAAAAAATCCTTTGGATATGTCTTTGGTCGTGCGCTTTTCGGTACCGTTGGCATCTTTTGCAATTTTTATGCGATCGATCATCTGAATATTGCCGACGCAGCCATGTTAAATAAACTGTCACCTTTTTTTGCTGTTTTATTTTCGTATTTAATTCTTAAAGAGTCGGTAGCATTTTATCAGATTGTTTGTGTTATTACTGCTCTGATGGGTGCACTTTTCATCTTAAAGCCGGATGGCAGTTCGTTGCTTTCATTCCCAGCATTGATTGGAATGCTCGGTGGCATGGGAGCCGGTCTTGCCTATACACTTTTGCGGAAAGCCCGTACACTTGGTGTTTCTGCTCCATTTATCATTCTGTTCTTCTCGGTATTTTCATGTTTATGCTCACTGCCTTATTGCACCCTGCATTATACACCAATGACTTTTATACAGTTATTTTATCTGATCCTAACCGGTGTTGCTGCATCATTCGGACAGTTTTTCATCACGGCTGCTTATTCCTATGCACCGGCAAGAGAACTATCGGTATATGATTATACAAATGTGATCTTTAGCGGAATTATCGGCTTTCTGCTTCTAGGCGAGATACCGGATTATTTAAGCTATATTGGCTGTTTTATCATTATCGGTGCATCGGTTATCATGTATATACTGAATTTACGAACCGACCAAAAGAACCAACAATAGGATTCCATTTTTAGGTAAATACAAGAGCGAAACAAGCTGTGATTTATCAAGCTTGTTTTTATGTTCTATCTTCCTGCCTTTTGAGTAAGGATCAATCCTTACTTTCAGCTCGTTCAATCTCGGTCTGTTCCTCCGGCAGATTCGATAAAGAATTTCAATCCCGGTTTATTTCTCCGGCAGATTAGATAAGGAAGCAAAAAACTCGGGACACATATCCAACAGCGTACTTTCCTGCTTGTCCATCCGAAACAGATCCAATACCGGTTTCATAACACGTTCAAATTCTTCTTTGTTCTTTGACAGACGCAGAATCTCTGCTGTATTGACAGCATCTGCCAACGCTGTATGCTGCGCTCCTGTAAATTCATAATCAGCTGACGATACTGCCTGCTTTAAACGGATCTTTTTTTCTATTCCGAGAAGCTTACTGTATTCTTCCTGAAAATCATTCCAGTTTGCTTCCATTCGTGGAAGGATCTCTCCTTTGTACTCTTTAAATTCCGCTTCTGCCTGAAACTGCCTAATATCGGATAAACTCCAGGAATAGAACTGTGTGTCTTCTCTGCCGATCCATTTTGCAAATTGATCCATAGCCTCTTTATACCGGGGCGCACCGACTAATTTATCATCTGTGATACCTGTCAGTTCAATGATCTTTTTATCCATTTTCCCATAATCGGGAGAGACATAAGACTGATACGTATCAATCACCTGAAAATGATCATCCATTTTGACAGCACCGATCTCTATCAATTCACTTGACAGCTTGCTGTCTCCACGAATCTGTTTCACAATCTTATTCATTTCTAAATCTATAACAATATGATTCACTCATACACATCCTTCCAAGACATTCTTGTTTTTATTTTATCACAAACAACTTACCTTTGCATTATGTTTTTCCTGACGAAGAGCGACACATGAAGCGGTCTATTCTACAGACTTTCCTGTTTGATCTTTTCCATGATGGTGAACTACCCATTGTCTAAAGCCAATGGGATTGCGGTAGCCCTATTTCAAGCATGCCTGAAACAGTTTTCTTTGACGAACATTTTCATATACTATTTTTCCTTATTTTGTATTATACTTTGTAAATTTTCCATACATATTGTGTATTTTTAACAAATATAAATATTTCATTAAAAATACACAATATTAGATTTCTTTCATAGACATAATTCACGCAGAAGTTTTCCATTTTTTGTCACATTTCGGTTTTTGCAAAAAATATTGCCCATTTTAGTTGACTTTTATTGATCGTTTTTGTGCATTTTTCATATCATTTCTTCTGTAAATTCTTACCTAAAATTGACGTTCTACCCCAAAAGTGCTAGAATACAAGAGTAGATAAAACGATTATCCGTCATTTTTGATAATCCACTATGAAAGGTTTAGGTGAACTATGAGTCATGCAGATATACAAAAAGTAAAGTTTTCCTTGGATCGAAACATCGGAAACCGTGTTAAGATCCGTGCAAACCGCGGAAGACATAAGATTGATGAAGCAGAAGGCGTAATCAGTGAGACATATCCAAGTATCTTTTTAATTGAAGTCTTCAACAAAGCAGATGACACGACTCAGAAGATATCATTTAGTTATACAGATGTATTAACAAAAGATGTACAGATGCAATTGATCTAGCAGATAAAATGCTGTCGTTCACTATTCTGATAGTATCCTCTCCAAGGTAAATACAGAAACCTGTGAAATGACAGTTTTTATATTCTAAAAAGCCGGTATTATATCATAATACCGGCTTTTGTTTCTTATATTATTCATCCTTGAACTGATCAGGAACATGTCCTAATCCCTGTTCCTGCTATATCATCTTTTTGCAATCATACAAGATTATTTTCTACCACAGCACTGCTTATACTTTTTGCCTGAACCACAAGGACATGGATCATTTCTTCCAATCTTCTTTGGTTTTACAATCGTGCCTGATTTCTTCTGTTCACGATATATTTCTTTTCTTCTTTCTGCTGTAAGAAGCTTATCCCATGCAGGAAGTTCATAAAGCCAGTCCGCTTTTGCTTCTACCATATTATAATATAATTTTTCCAGATCGATATCTAAAGTTACTTTTGTATCCTCTGTCATTTCTTCAATCGGATTTGCAACTTTCAGACTTTCATTGATACCATCTAAAAAACCGACCATATAGTTTAGATCCATATGATATTTTTCAGCAAGTTCTTTTACTGTACCGGATACAACAATCGAAGGATCTGCCAAAAGCTCTTCATAGATAACTTTCTCCTGAGCAAAATACTTGTCCCAGATTGCTTTCCCCTGAGCTGAATTAATATCTACGCCATATGCGTATTCTCTCCATTCCTGCAATAATCCCATTTTACTTTCCTCTTTCTCTTTTTAATTTTGACTACAATTTCTCTAATCGATATACCATTTACTATTATACTGCCGTTCTGACGGTATAACCTATTTTATATTATAACATTCGATCTCTTTTTGGTCAATTGCACCCATTGAACCAAACACTTTAACTTTGCACCATTGAACCAAACACTTTAACTTTAACAACCATTAAACCAAACACTTTAACAAGTATCCCACCATCGCTTTAGCAGCCATATTGTGCCGGCCTTTTTAACAGTATCCTTGATACACATTCGCTTCGTTCTGTTTTTTATTTTAGATCTGTCTGAGCATACCATCCTGATCAACCTTATATTCTATTCTGTCCAATACGATTTTTCCTCGTTTTTTCTGTAAACGGCACACATGAAAACGATAGGAAAAAGGCTCTCCGATGCAAAAAGAATGCTCTTCTAAGATCCATCGTTCCGGGTATTTTTCCTGCAACACTTTCCTGCTTTTTTCAATCCATTGCTCTTTCTGACTGCCAAAAGACGGTTGCTCATAGTCTTTTGCCGCATCCTGTATCAGTACGAAAAGCTGCTTTATAAACTTCCAATGTTTTGCTTGTGCTAATGCTTTCATGATCTTTCTTTCATAGTATCCACAAACGATAGAATTCTGCCTATCCTTATCCACAAACAATCGGTATTTTTTGAACAAATGCACCAACGATTTATCCCGAATAACACTTGCATTATGTATTGCAGTATCAACCGCCTCTGTCGTCGAAGAAAATGACTCATTTTCCTCCCAATATACACAGAAGTATTTTCTAAGCGGTGCAAGATCATATAATGGCAATAAAGCCCGTTCTTTCCGATTACAATAACTTTCTCCCATGAAAACCGCTTTTTCATAGATCAGTCCGATCTGGTAGGTCAGATGGCGCAGAATCTCATAATCTTTCATCCAAAAATGTCCGATTTTATGGTAATCATATAATGTTTCTTCACAGTGAATTGCCTGAAATCGTACTGTAAATGCATTATCCTTTCCCTGCCGCACAGCAAGCATATAATTTCCATCCTCTAATGTTGTAATGCTTCCGCTGCATTCTCCCTCATATTGCCGGTCAAATTCGCCTGTCATTACAGCCTGCTCCAGTACCAGAATGCTCTCGATCGCATCTGTCATCATATATACAAGATAGATCTCATTCTTTTGTTCATCAAAACCCAGTTCCAATACATTTTCTTCAAAGATCCTATCGAATCGCTTCCATTCTTCTGTATTGGCAGGTAGTCCGCTTACTGCACACATATCTCTGTTTCCTTTCTTAACTACTCTGATTAACATTTTAACAATTTCGGAATATATAGTAAAGAAGTGTATTTGACAAAAGTTTCACTTTACAATCCACAAACAATTCACTCTACTGTCTGCCATAAAGTAAAGGGACATTGCATAGGCAATGTCCCTTTAGGAGAAGATATGAAAAAAATTTAAGCGGATATCAAATAGCTATTATCTATTTGATAATTCTATTATAGATGGAATTCGTGAAAAAAGTATGTTCAAATTGTCACGAAATGATGAAAATACTTTCTGTATCCTTAACACTCTTTGCAACTATTTATAATACCGAAAGAATCGTTCCATGCTCACTTGCAATGAATTCTTAATACAAAAGCATCATTTCTTGCCCGCTTGCAATGAATTCTTAATACAGAAAGCATCATTTCCTGCCCGCTTGCAATGAATTCTTAATACAGAAAGCATCATTTCCTGCCCGCTTGCAATGAATTCTTAATACAGAAAGTTTCACTTCTTGCCCGCTTGCAATGAATTCATAACACAAAAAGTATTCTTTCATATACACGCACAATTTTCTATGAAAATATCAAAACTTTTTTCTTATCTCTTATTACTTTTCTATTTTCTAAGCCGTAACTACTTCTGCTGCATCCTCCTCTGTATCTTCAATTGGTGCAGAAGCTTCTTCTACTGTGAATACGATTGCATCCGGTGATGTGATCAGATCAATCTTATCAGAACAAAATTCTGGAATATCTTTTACATGAACACATTTTACTTTTCCAAGCTTCTCAAAATCTAATTCTACCTTCTCGATCAGATTTTCCGGCTCTGCTTTATAATCTATTTCTGAGAGTTCTTCATCAACACAACCATCTGCAAGATCTTCATGCAGGAGAACGATCTGTGCCTTTGCTGAAATCTTTTCACCAGCTACCAGGGTCTGGAAATCAATATACATAATATGCTTTGTAACCGGATTATACTCATAATCTTTTACGAGCGCATTGATCTTCTTTCCGTCCAATTCAAGAACAGTACGGCTGCCGATCATATTTTTCTTAATGAATTTCTGGGCATCAAATACCTGAATTTTAAGAGGCACTGATTTTTCCAGATCTCTTCCACAAAGATTGCCCGGAACAAATCCTTCTCTTCTCAATTTCTTTGCTTTTACATCCATACTTCTTTTTGCTGTTTTTAATGTTGTCATGATAAATTCCTCCTTGTTTTTCCTGTATTTTCAGGTGACACTTTTCTTATTTAGGAAAACGCCAAAAGTCTGAGAATACAGCGTTACATTTTCCTGGGATAATCTTTTCTGATGTATGAAAAAAGTTTCCAAACAACAAAAAAGACTTCTCCCACACATCATATCAGTGTAGAAAAGTCCGAATCAAAAAGGTTTTTCGTTTTTTGCACTTTAATATATTATAGCACAAAAAACGTCCGTAGACAAGTATCCCTGTCCCGGACATTTTTCATGTTTTTATCTCATCTTTAATTATACTAACTCGATAAGTACCTGCATAGCAGCGTCACCTTTACGCTGACCGATCTTAATGATACGTGTGTAACCACCGTTACCGTTACGCTCTGCATACTTTGGTCCGATCTCATCTAAAACCTTAGATGCAACATCTACAGTCTTAGTAGCTTTCTTACGTCCCTTGATTTCTGCAGGAGCTTCTGTAATTGTAAAGAGCGTCTTCTGCATCTGTCTTCTTGCATGAAGTCTTGAAGGCTGATCTTTCTTGATCTCTTTCTCTACTTCATCATATACAGTCTGCTTCTTACCATCTACAACTTCTTTTACTCTCTTGCCATCCTTGTCCTTGCGGGCAACTTTAGCAGTAACTTTAACTGTATCGTAATTATTGCATTCTTTGATACCTAAAGCAATGATACCTTCTGCAATCTTACGAATTTCTTTTGCCTTAGCTTCTGTAGTAACGATCTTACCATAGTATAATAAGTCTGTTACCTGGTTGCGAAGCAAAGCTTTTCTCTGGCTGGAAGTTCTTCCAAGTTTTCTATAGCCTGCCATGTGCTTACCTCCTAATTATTCGTCCCCTATATTCAGGGAAAGACCTAATTCCTTTAACTTAGCTAATACTTCTTCTAAAGACTTACGACCAAGGTTTCTTACCTTCATCATATCTTCAGAAGTACGGTTACATAATTCAGCAACCGTATTGATACCTGCTCTCTTTAAACAATTATATGAACGAACAGAAAGTTCCAATTCATCAATTGACATATCAAGCACCTTATCTTTACTGTCATCATCTTCTGTAGACATAACAGGAATTCCTTCTGTCTTATCAGAAAGGTTGATGAAAGACTTCAAATGTGCACTAAGCACCTTTGCTGCAAGACTTACAGCATCGCTTGGCTCAATTGTGCCATTTGTAAATACTTCAATTGTCAACTTATCATAGTCAGTAATCTGACCTACACGAGTATTCTCGATCTTAATATTAACTCGTTCAACAGGAGTATAGATAGAATCAATAGCGATCACATTGATCGGTAAATCTTCTCTCTTATTCTTGTCTGAGCTAACATATCCACGACCATTTGCGATAGTCATTTCAATATAAAGCTTGCAGTCAGGACCACCGCTTAAAGTCGCAATAACCTGATCAGGATTCATGATTTCAATATCTGAATCAACCTGAATATCTGCTGCAGTAACCACGCACTCACCTGATGCATCAATGTAAGCTGTCTTTACTTCATCGGTCTCGCCTGTGTTCTTGATAGCAAGACTTTTGATATTCATGATAATCTCGGTAACATCTTCCTTCACACCAGGAATTGCTGAAAATTCATGAACTACACCATCAATTTTAATATGGCTTACAGCTGTACCTGGCAATGAGGAAAGCATAATTCTTCTAAGAGAATTACCCAAAGTCGTACCATAACCTCTCTCAAGAGGTTCAACAACAAAACGTCCATATCTCTTATCATCTGAAATCTCAGCTATTTGAATATTTGGTTCTTTAAAATCTAGCACTCCCAGGACCTCCTTTTGGGTGTTTTACGCTTACCTGCCTATAGGTTATTATTTAGAATATAACTCGACGATAAGCACTTCATTTACAGGAACATCAATCTGCTCTCTAGTAGGAATGTCTTTTACTGTACCAGAAAGTTTCTCATGATCAGCTTCAAGCCAGTCAGGGATTAATCTTCCTTCAGTTACCTCAAGGATATCCTTATATCTCTGAGCACCTTTGTGCTTTTCTTTGATTTCGATCACATCGCCCGGTTTTACTTCATATGAAGGGATGTTTACACATTTACCGTTTACAAGAACATGCTTGTGACCAACAATCTGTCTTGCTTCTTTTCTTGTACGTCCATATCCCATACGGAATAATACGTTATCAAGTCTGAGTTCAAGAAGGATCATAAGGTTCTCACCAGTTGTTCCATATCTTAACTTCTGTGCTCTAGCAAAGTTGTTTCTAAATGGTTTCTCTAATACACCATAGATAAATTTCGCTTTCTGCTTTTCTTTTAACTGAAGACCATACTCGCTTGGTTTTCTACCAGCTCTAACATTTCTGTTAGACTTTTTATCAAGCCCTAAAAATCCTGGCTCTAATCCAAGAGCTCTACATCTCTTGAGTACCGGCGTCATATCTCTTGCCATGTCTCTTTCCTCCTATAATCTAATCCAAACTATTCTTCGTATCAAATATACTCGAATTTTCCACTTAATCGTTTCTCAAACAAAATAAAACTGTATATGAGTAAAATCACACACGACGACGCTTAGGTGGTCTACATCCATTATGTGGAACCGGTGTTACGTCACGGATACTTGTAACGTCAATACCGCATGCCTGTAATGCACGAATTGCAGCTTCACGACCAGAACCTGGTCCCTTAACCATAACATCAACTGATGTCAAACCATGTGGTACAGCTGCCTTTGCTGCTGTCTCTGCAGCCATCTGTGCTGCATATGGAGTTGATTTCTTTGATCCTCTGAATCCTAATCCGCCTGCACTTGCCCATGAAACTGCGTTTCCTTCAGCGTCTGTAAGCGTTACGATTGTATTATTGAAGGAAGACTGAATATGTGCCTGTCCATGTCCGACATTTTTCTTGACACGCTTCTTGCCTGCCTTTTTTGCTACCTGTTTAGCCATTGTCAAACCCTCCTATAAGATTTGTACATTTTATTTATTATTTCTTCTTATTTGCGACAGTACGCTTTGGACCCTTACGAGTTCTTGCGTTTGTCTTTGTCTTCTGTCCACGAACAGGAAGACCTTTTCTGTGACGAATGCCTCTATAACATCCGATTTCCTGAAGTCTCTTGATATTCATAGCGATTTCTCTACGAAGATCACCTTCTACTGTCTGTGTCTCGTCGATGACGTCACGAATACGAGCTACTTCTTCATCACTAAGATCCTTCACGCGAGTGTCAGGATTGACTTTAGCTTCTGCTAAAATACGGTTTGAGCTGACTCTACCAATACCATAAATGTAAGTAAGTCCAATCTCAACACGTTTCTCTCTTGGTAAATCTACACCACTAATACGTGCCATGTGTACTTTACACCTCCGTTATTTTTTGATTAAATTGATTGTTACACAGTGATATACACTGTTCAGCCGCTTTAAATTGTAATTCCATAGCATAGACGATTCTTTTTCTGCTGCCCCTATGACAGCAAAATGTCGGGCTGCCTGCGAAATGGCAACCGGTACTACGCCGCAGTCATCAATCTGCCGTTGATGGAACCAGCTCCGGGCGCAAATGAATGCAATGACGCACCTTTCCACTGAAACGGATAATCAGTCCATCTACAATGTCGCAGTGCCACAGCACTACAATGAACAGAAAGCAAGTTATATCGAAATTTGTATCAGACCTTTATCGTCTGACCAACTCTTATTAACCCTGTCTCTGTTTGTGTCTAGGATTCTCGCAGATTACTCTGACACGACCCTTTCTCTTGATGACCTTACATTTTTCGCAAATCGGTTTTACTGAAGATCTAACTTTCACAGCAATAACCTCCTTTCAAAAAGTCCGTTGTCTATTCTACCATATTTATTTTATAGTTGCAAGTCCTTTTTTCAACTTTTTTCCATTTTTTCCATTTTTGAAAAGTCCCGAAAAAATGTACTTATTTCTAAAAAAATTGCAACATCTGCACTTTATAATTTTCAAAAGACTTTCCTGCCGTACCACTTGATACAGCCCTTTACCTATTCCATTAAAAGCGTAAAGCAATTCTTGCTGCTTCGCCACTTGATACAGACCTTTATCTATCCCATTAAAAATGTAACGCAATTCTTATTGGTATCCCATTACAAGCATTTTCTTTTCACTTAAAAAGTGCAAAAACAAAAGACAGTCTTTGAAAATCCTTTCAAATTTCAAAAAACTGTCTCTGTCATTTGTGGTTCCTCTTATTATTTATCTCTCCAGGTAATACGTCCTTTTGTCAGATCATATGGTGACATTTCCATTGTTACTTTATCACCCGGTAAGATACGGATAAAGTTCTTTCTTAACTTACCACTGATATGAGCAAGTACCTGATGACCATTTTCAAGCTCAACTTTAAACATTGCATTTGGAAGCTTCTCCACTACAATTCCTTCAATTTCAATTACATCTTCTTTAGACATTGTTTCCTCCATTCTCAATCCGGTACATTACTGTACCAATAAAACTTTTACTTCTTATATATAAACTGTATCCTGCTACAGTTTTTGTTATGAGAGTTCTATGCCAGATCCTCACGATATGATAAGATTTCCGGCTCACCTTCCGTGATCAGAATCGTGTTCTCATAATGTGCTGACTTTTTCGAATCCTTTGTAACAACAGTCCAGTCATCATCTAACATCCACACATCATAAACACCCGCATTTACCATTGGCTCAATGGCAAATGTCATACCGGCACGAAGTTTCATTCCTCTTCCGATTGGCTTGAAGTTTGGAATCTGTG
Organism: Jutongia hominis; assembly: GCF_014384965.1. GTDB lineage: Bacteria > Bacillota > Clostridia > Lachnospirales > Lachnospiraceae > Butyribacter > Butyribacter hominis. The sequence goes on along the minus strand of NZ_JACRSW010000040.1, from coordinate 51,500 downwards.
GTTCCTCATGCATCTCTTTTCCGATACCATGACCTACCAGGTCACGTACAACAGAAAAACCATTTGCCTCAACAAAGTTCTGAATTGCTTTTGAAATGTCATATAAATGATTTCCTTCTTTTGCAAATTTGATTCCTTCAAAAAAGCTCTGTTTCGTAATGTCGATCAATCGACGATCCTCTTCTGATATTTCTCCGACTGCATGTGTACGGGCTGCATCGGACTGATATCCTTTATAAATAACACCGGAATCCAGGCTAACAATGTCGCCTTCCTGTAAGATTCTCTTTTTGTTTGGGATACCATGTACAACTTCATCATTGATCGATACACATACAGAAGCCGGATATCCATTATATCCTAAGAAAGAAGGAATACAATCATAACTGCGAATGATCTCTTCTCCCTTGCGGTTAATATCCATTGTACTAATGCCGGGTCTGATTATCTTCGCTAATTCATCATGAACGATAGCAAGAATTCTTCCCGCTTCTCTCATTAATTCAATTTCATGTTCTGATTTGATTGTTACTGACATGTTATGCCTTCTTTCTATATGATATATTCATTTTATTAGTTATTATCTTTTTGTACCACAAAGCAATTTCTTTTTGAATACACCAGATAACTTCTTTCTTATCTGTATGCCTTCAAAAACCGTTCTGCATAAAAAGATCTCATCTAGCCTAGGATTTCTGCAACCTTTGCAGCTACACCATCAATACCAAGTGTACCATCAATCTCATGAAGAATACCCTGCTTCTTATAATATTCGATCAATGGAGCTGTCTGCTCATGATATACATTTAATCTCTTCTTTACCGTCTCCGGTGCATCATCATCGCGAAGCTCTAAATCTCCGCCACAGTTGTCGCAGACGCCTTCTTTCTTTGGAGGAATGTTTACAACATGGAATGTTGCGCCACATTTTGCACAGACACGACGGCCAGCCATACGATCAATGATTGCCTGATCTTCCATTTCAATATCCAATGCATAATCGATTGCTGTTCCCTGCTTCTTTAATGCTTCTGTTAAAGCTTCTGCCTGTTGGATCGTACGTGGGAATCCATCTAAAATGTATCCGTCTTTGCAATCATCCTTTGCAAGACGATCTACTACTAAATCACATACTAACTCATCCGGAACCAATTCTCCGGCATCCATATATCCTTTTGCTTTCTTGCCAAGCTCTGTTCCCTCTTTGATATTCTGACGGAAGATATCGCCTGTCGAAATCGTAGGAATCTTATACTTTGCTACAATCCCCTTTGCATGTGTTCCTTTACCTGCACCCGGTGCACCTAACATAATAATCTTCATGTATGTTCTCCTTTCAAAATCCCAATAAACAGTCTCTACATTTATGATCCTATATAAGCTAAAAATAGACGCTCAAGGTATATATTACCCTATCAGCGTCTATTTTTCAACTATTTCCTTTTTTTATTTTTGATATTTTCTTTCAGATACACGGAAATGACAGATTAACACGGAACTGGTCTCCATCAATATCAATGGTCAGCGTTCCACCACATGCTTCTGTGAATGCTTTTGCGATCGCAAGTCCAAGTCCGCTTCCTTCCGTCTGCCTTGACTTATCCCCACGAAAGAAACGCTCCATCGCTTCTTCGGCAGTAAAGTCAATCTCGTATTTTGCAATATTCGTAACACTGAGTACGACAACCTGCTTTGCCTTGCTGCTGCCATCCTCTTTCTGTTCCGGTACTTCTTTTTGTGGATCCTGCTGTTCTGCTACATTCTTCTGCGGATTCTTCTGTTCCTGCATTGTTTTCTTTGAATCCGCTTTTATTGCAGAACCGTACAGTCCACTTTGTATATCCGTCCGCTCTGTACCACTTTTCAGATAAATATTTTCGCGGATATAGATCCGTGTTCCTTCGAGCGCATACTTTAATGCATTGTCGATCAGGTTTTGCATGACACGATACAGACGATTTCCGTCTGAACAGATCATAACATCCTGCTGCTGTGGCAAAAAGCGTACATCCATCCCATATCTTTGGATCTTATCTTCCATATCACTTAGCGTCTGTACAACTAACCGGTTCATATCCAGATTTTTCTTTTCAATGGTGATCTCACCGCTTGTTGTCTTGGCAAGTTCAAAGACATCCTGTACAATGTGCTTTAAATTTCCTGCCTTCTTATCTAAGACCTCCACATATTCTTTTGCTTTCTGCGGCAGATCATTTTCTCTTTTTAACAGATCAATATAGCTGATCACGGAGGTAAGCGGTGTCTTCAGGTCATGCGATACATTTGTTACCAATGCCACTTTCATCCGCTCACTTTTTATTTTTTCCTGTAATGTTTCCTCAAACCCTGCTCCTACTTCCGATAACAAAAGAAGGTCACCATATGCCGGTGTATTTTGTGCTTGCGCTGCATCAATTGCAAAATCCCCTTCATGAAGCTTTTTAATCTCTTTTTCTAATGTTGTAAAGGAAGTAAAAATCTTCTTATTACAATATATATACAATAGAAACAGAAGCAAATACAAAACACTTGCTATCACACTGACGCAGATCACATTTTCCGGTTTACTGATAAATTCTCCCGGAAAGATCAGCTTTTTCCGATACCAGTTATGAAGTGTCTCTTTATGATAACCGACAGGCACATAACTATATATATATAACACATAACCGATAAAGATCAGATAACAAACCGTGATAAATCCCGTAAACGTTGCCGTCAAACGAGCCAGCCTCTTTTGTGCTCTATTGATTCCTTCCGGATATTTGTTCTGACCAAGAATGCACTGTATCAGCCATGCCCATAGCTTTTCAAGGACAGCAAATGCTTTTCCAGATAATCGCCATAACTTTTTCAATCCATTCCAGACAATACGGCAGGCTCCGTCACGATACAGCGTTTTCTGTGACCATTGTCCGATCAGCGAAATGACCGCCAGGCCCAATACACTGAGAAACAGAATTCCGATCAGACTAAAACAGGTAAGTTTCCATGCGAGCGGATTTGTGTTTCCTGCCAGTAATGCACCGGTAATACTATTAGATGACTGCTGACTAAATTGCACCTGATAAACCATTCCGGTGCAGGCAGCGATCAGCATCTTTGCATCCCACCAATACCATCTGCGTTTACGATTTCTGATACCAAGAGTTACCGCACTATACAAAAATGCAATAACAGCCAGCATTGCAACACCGGTCATAACAGAAAATTCTATTGACATTCTCTGCCACATGGCATCTCTTTTTTCGAGGTATTTGTTCTGAAATGCAATAATGATAAAGCTGTTCACCGGTTTCCGGATCGTTCCAAAATCCATCTTTTCTCCATCAAACTTTTTTTGAACATTTTTCCCACATGTATAGGTCTTATACTGCTTTGCGATCATATATGTACTGACATCAGGAAGTGTCATTAAATTGTAGGTGATCGTATCATTTGTTTGCAAATCATCGACATCGTCACTGATAAAACTTCCGTTCAGATCCAACTCTCTGATCTTACTGAAAGCCGCTTCCATTTTGCTGTTTTCGCCTTGAAATGCCTGTCTGTTTTCCAGAACTTTATAACTTATACTATAATAAAATGAAAAGTTTGCTTTTAACTTCTGATCTCTTTTTTCAGGATCTTTTTCACGGATCCGCACATTGGTATCATCCTCAAACTGAACGACACGACGAAACGCTGTTTCAATCTCCTGCATATGATACGGTGTCTTATAATATGCGGTTCCTTTCCATGCACTTGTCAGCATATTTTCCTGCCAGAGACACCCGGCAACTGCCAGATAGCAGCTAATGATAAGGCCTGAAACGACCAATATTATGATCTTAGTTGTATTTTTCCATTTTGTATCCAATTCCCCACACCACCTTTAAATATTTCGGATCGCTTGGATTGATCTCAATCTTTTCGCGAATTCTTCGAATATGTACCATTACGGTATTTTCTACACTAAATGCTTCTTCCTGCCAGATATGTTCATAAATCTCTTCGGCTGAAAAGATCCTGCCCAGATTATGCATCAGATAATTGATGATCTTATACTCTTTAGAAGTCAGTTTGACTGCTTCTCCATCCACATAAAGCTGTTTTTGCGTGACATTTAATTCCAGACTTCCATTTTGTATGATCTCTTCTCCGTCTTTTTGCATATTTTGTGATCCAAAACGCAGATAACGTCTTATTTGTGACCGTACTCTGGCTAGAAGTTCGGAAGGAGAATATGGTTTTGCAATATAATCATCCGCTCCCACATTTAATCCCAGCACAATGTCATTTTCTTCTGTCTTCGCAGAAAGAATGATGATCGGTATATTTTTTTCATTGCGTATTTGCAATGTTGTCGTCAATCCATCCTGATATGGCATCATAATATCTAAAAGGATCAATTGCACTTCCTGCTCATGCATACATTGCATAACTTCTTTTCCATTATACGCTTTTACTGTTCCATACCCTTCTTCTTCTAACAAAGTGCAAATTGCGTTGACAATCTCCCGATCATCATCGGCAACTAATATTTTAATTTTTTCCATATTGTTCTCCTGCCTGTTTTTATAAAGCTGCTTTATATCCATTTTTCCGCGGTTTAGAAAATGACTGTTTGCTCTACTCATTTTCTATCTCTTATTCTAATAGATAATCCGAACATTTTACAGCAAAATTTCTTTCATTTTTCTTACAAGTTTTTTTGCGAAATGGCAAAGCCTGTAGTACGTAGATTTTTACAATTCCATGAAAACATTGCCTGCAGTTTATGGATTTTTATAATTCCGCAAAAACATTGCCTGTAGTTCATGGATTTTTATAATTCCGCAAAAACATTGCCTGTAGTTCATGGATTTTTATAATTCCACAAAAAAGGCAGTGCTTACGCACTGCCCATATACCTTGTTCTTTTACAAGCTTTTCTATTCTTCTTCTCTTTGGTAAACACATTCTCCACCGATCCATGTTTCCAAAACTTTTGTCTGATAGATCTGTTCTTTTGGCATCGTCAGAACATCCCGATCCAGATAAACAAAATCGGCATCTTTACCTTTGACGAGCGATCCTTTTTTGTCTTCAAGTTCATTTTCATAAGCACCGCCTTTTGTCAGAACCGCAATTGCCTCTTCCACACCGATGCATTGCTCCGGAAAATACGGCTCTTTCGATGTCTCGGGATCAAAACGATTGACCATCATATGAAGACTGAACATCGTATCCGGTGGCACCGTAACCGGGAAGTCACTCGCCTGACTGACAGTCACACCATGATCTGCAAATTCTTTGACATAGTACATATGCTGTGCACGTTCCTTACCAAGATAAGGAAGTTCTAACGGCTGATAAAGCTCCGTTTCATAATGCCAATACGGATTGACAACAGCGATCACCTGAAGTTTTGCCATTCTTGCTGCCTGATCCGGTGTACAGACTTGCAAATGTGTGATCGCATTTCTGCTTTTACTGTCTGCTACAACTTCTTTTGCTGCCTCAATTGCATTTAATGCTTCATCGACTGCCGCATCACCGATCGCATGTGCATGAATATTGTAACCTTCCTTTAACGCACGAATAACATGCTCGTTCAGCTCCTCCTGTTCGAACATTTTCGGTCCACAGTCAAGAGATCCTTCCCGGTAAGGTTCCCTAAGAAGTGCCGTATGCCCGTCAATCACACCATCCATAAAGAATTTGACCGTATTTACCTGCACTTTATCATGACCGGCAAATCGTTCATGCAACGCTCTCATATTCTGAAAGAATGCATCTTCATCTTCTCCCGGGTTCAATGTCGGAGCTACACGGAACGCAATCTTTAGCTTGCCTTTTTTCTCTAATGATTCATATGCATCAAAACGCATCGGTTCGTCCCTTGTATAACTTAGCATTGGCTCAAATGCGTTGGTAATTCCATAGGATAATCCTACATTCTGGTAATATAATATTGCTTCCTCGTATTGTTCTAATGTAAGCACAGGCATAGCAGGATTTACTAACGAGATAGCTAATTCCTGCAAAAAGCCGGTTGGTTCTCCGGTCATCTTATCTTTAACAACATGACCATTCTCGGGATCTTTCGTATCTTTTGTAATACCGGATATCTCTAATGCTTTTGTGTTTACCCATACTGAATGATGTCCTTCATCCGAAATGATAACAGGACGATCCGGCACAACCGCATCGATCAAAGATGCTTTAGGACCTTCTGTCCCAAACAGACCGGGATCAAATCCTCCACCATAGATAGCGTCTGTACCCGGATGTTCTTTTGCAAATTTTGCGATCACGGCAACTGCTTCTTCAATACTTTTAGCTTCAACCAATGGTCCGACAACAAGTTCAATCGTTGAACTGACATGAGCATGACCTTCTGAAAATCCCGGAAGAATAATACCATTTGTATATTCTTTAACATCTGTATCAGCACCTAGATATTGTTTGATCTCTTCTTTTGATCCGATCGCAAGTATCCTGCCATCTTTGATTGCAAACGCTTCTGCATATTTTTGCTGTTCATTTGCTGTATAAATTTTCCCCTTGATGATCTTGTCTGCATATTCCATCTGTCTACCTCCCATGTCATCTTATTTTCCTGTTCCGTCAAAACAACAAACAAAAAAGTGCAAAGCCAGCGCTTTGCACTCCAAGAATTGCTAAAGCAATTCTTGTTGGTGTACCGCTACTGTACGAGCATTTTCCTATATAGCAAAAAGGGCAGCGACATCTGAATAGACATCGTTGCCCTTTGAAAAAACATAATCGATATTTGTTTTTTGTAAATATTCGATCGTATACGGATCCTGATTATTCGCTGATGAAACCTCTGTAATGACGAACCAGCATCTGTGATTCAATCTGTTTTAATGTTTCAAGAACGACACCAACGATAATGATCAATGATGTACCACCGAATGAAACATCGGCTCCGAAAGCACCTGAGAAGAAGATTGGAATGATAGCTACAATAGATAATCCGATCGCACCAATAAAGATGATGCTGTTGAGTACATTTGTCAGATAATCTACCGTTGGCTTACCGGGACGGATACCCGGAATGAAGCCACCCTGCTTCTTCATGTTCATAGATACTTCCTGTGGGTTGAAAGTAATTGATGTATAGAAGTATGCAAAGAAAATCAACAATAATACATAAATTACTAATCCCAACGTATACTTAAACTCACCAAAACTTCCGAATTTACACCAAGAGTTCTGGTTCAAAAGTGTTAAGATCTTCTGTCCAATAGATGCCTTTGCACCGGTTGCCGGCTGAACACCTGCAAATCCTGCGATAACGATCGGCATCTGGAATAAAGATCCTGCAAAGATAACCGGGATAACACCTGCGGTATTGATCTTCAACGGAATATGTGAAGACTGTCCGCCAACAAGCTTTCTACCCTGTGTTTTCTTTGAATATTGTACATTGATTCTTCTTTCACCATCAGAGAGGATGATAATGAATACAACTGTTGCAATAATAACTGCAATGATAACAATAGCAGCCAATAAACCATTTGTTACATTGGATGCACCGGATACGAATTTCTCAAATAAAGTCATCATATCCTCCGGCATACGGGAAACAATGTTGTATAACAGGATAATAGAAATACCATTACCAACACCCTTTTCTGTAACCTGCTCACCTAACCACATCAAGAAACTTGCACCTGTAGTTAATGAAACAACGATAACAGCGATTGATGTGAAAGACACACCATTTGTTAAATATCCGCTTCTACCGAAGCCATATGCCATTGCTGCACTTTCTACTACTGCAAGAGCAACTGATAAATATCTTGTATATTCACCAATTTTTTTTCTACCTTCTTCTCCGTCTTTATGAAGTTCTTCCAAGCGAGGAATCGCAATTGTTAATAATTGCAAGATGATAGAAGCCGTAATGTATGGCGTGATATTCAATGCAAAAATCGACATCTGAGAGAATGAACCACCGGTCAACTGGTTAAAGAAGTCCAGTGAGTTGTTTTCATTAAACCACTCAGATATAACAGATGCATCGACTCCCGGCACCGGAAGCTGACATCCGATTCGTACCACGATCAATACCATAAAAGTATACAAAATCTTTTTTCTAAGATCTTTAATCTTAAATGCATTGCGGACTGTTTCAAACATCCTTAGATCACCTCAGCTTTTCCACCAAGAGCTTCAATCTTTTCTACCGCAGTTTTACTAAATGGCTGATTCTTTTTACCCTTTACACCATAAGCTTTTAACTGAACTGTAAGCTTCTTAGTTAATTCTCCATTTCCGAGTATCTTAACTCCATCCTTAGGATTATTAATGATGCCCTTCTCCTGTAATGTTTCTACAGTTACAACATCACCATCGTTGAACTTGTTAAGCTTGTCAACATTTACTGCAATAATCTCAAGAGAGTTGATGTTTGTAAATCCTCTCTTTGGAAGACGCATATAAAGTGGTAACTGTCCACCTTCAAAACCCGGACGTGGAGCGCCTGAACGAGCCTTCTGACCCTTATGTCCCTTACCTGCTGTCTTACCATTTCCTGAACCGTGTCCACGACCTCTTCTAAAGTTGTCGCTCTGCTTTGATCCTTTTGCCGGACTCAAATTTGATAAATTCATGTTTACCTCCTAAAAACTGGTGACTCCTTTTTTCGTACCTTTTCTCTTTCCTTCTTCGCGGTACGGAGTCTGATCACTAACGGGTATGCGGCACTACCCTCGCTACATAATAAAAACTCTGCCACAAGTCAATATTTTACCATAATGTATAGCTGTTTGGCTAGTCTTTTTTGAATTTTTTTATAATCAGCAAAAACAAAAAAGCTATAAGTGAAGATCCAGGCTGCCCAAAGGCAAGCCCAACCTTTCACTTATAGCGTTCATCTTTGTATGACTACTAGATTTCTTCCACCTTTACAAGATGTCTTACATGCCAAACCATGCCTTTAACAGCATCGTTGTTAGGCAGCTCTACTGTCTTACCGATCTTCTTTAAACCTAAAGCTTCAACAGTTGCACGCTGCTTTGGAATGGCACCAATAGTAGACTTTACTAAAGTAACTTTTAACTTATCTGCCATAATTCGATTCCATCCTTTCAAATTAGCCTAAAAGTTCTTCAACAGAAATGCCACGAGCCTTAGCAACTTCTTCCGGAGTCTTTAAGTTATTAAGACCTTCAATAGCTGCAAGTACAACGTTCTGTTTGTTGTTAGAACCAAGAGACTTTGTACGAATGTTCTTGTATCCTGCAAGCTCGAGTACGCAACGAACAGGACCACCGGCGATGATACCTGTACCTTCTGGAGCTTTCTTGATCAAAACGGAAGCACTTCCAAATTTACCTGTGAAGTCATGTGGTACACTACCATTCTCATCCATAGGAACTTCTACTAATTTCTTAGTAGCATCTTCTCTTCCTTTACGGATAGCTTCTGGAATCTCGGCTGCTTTACCAAGACCTACACCTACATGTCCGTTCTTATCGCCAACTACTACTAATGCAGTAAATCTCATGTTACGTCCACCTTTTACAACCTTGGTTACACGTTTGATCGTTACTACATTATCTTCTAGCTCTAAATTGCTAGTATCAATAATTGTACGTTTCATGAGTTGTTTTCCTCCTAAATTAATATCCATCCTTTTTGAATCTTTCCAAAAAGATTACGTTCAACAGAGCCTAGAAATTTAATCCGGCTTCTCTGGCTGCTTCAGCTAAAGCCTTGATCTTACCCTGATATATGAAACCGCCTCTATCAAAGACAACGTTTGTAATACCTTTATCTGCTGCTTTCTTAGCGATCGCTTCACCAAGCTTTGCAGCTGCTTCTACATTGTTTGTTTTTGTTAAACCATCTTTAACATCTTTGTCTAATGTAGATGCAGCAACGAGTGTTGCACCAGACTTGTTACCATTGGCATCAATAACTGTGTCGTCAATAATCTGAGCGTACATATGATTGTTGCTTCTAAATACAGCTAAACGTGGTCTCTCAGTTGTTCCTGAAAGACGATTACGAACCTTCATGTGTTTTTTCACACGAACTTCTACTCTTGACTGCTTCTTAATCATCGTATTATCACTCCTTTAATTATTTTTTACCTGTCTTACCAACTTTACGTCTAATAACTTCATCAGCGTATTTGATACCCTTACCTTTATATGGTTCCGGAGCTCTCTTTTCTCTGATTTCAGCAGCGTATTGGCCAACTTTTTCTTTGTCGATACCTTTAACAATGATCTTGTTCTGTCCTTCGACTTCAACTTCGACACCGTCAGGATCTTCCATCTCTACAGGATGAGAATATCCAAGAGAAAGTGTTAATACTTTACCCTTCTTCTGAGCTCTGTAACCAACACCGTTTACTTCGAGCTCTTTCTGATATCCTTCTGTAACACCAATTACCATGTTGTTAAGAAGAGATCTTGTAAGACCATGAAGAGATTTCATTTTCTTTAAGTCATTTGGACGAGTAACAACGATTTCGTCATTCTCTAACTTAATTGTCATCTCAGCAGGTAAAACTCTTTCAAGAGTACCCTTTGGTCCTTTTACAGTCACTTTATTATTTTCTGCAATATCAACAGTAACTCCTGCCGGTACCGCGATAGGCATTCTTCCGATACGTGACATGCCGTGCACCTCCATTTTCTGTACTTGTAGCGATAACTACATTCATCCGGAAACTACCAAACGAATGCAAGTACCTCGCCGCCTACGTTTTCTTTTCTTGCTTCTTTGTCTGTCATAACGCCCTTGTTTGTTGAAACAATGGCAATACCAAGACCACCGAGTACTCGTGGAAGCTCTTCTTTTGATGCATAAACACGAAGACCTGGTTTAGAGATTCTCTTTAAACCTGTAATAATCTTTTCATTCTTGTCTGCACCATATTTTAATGTAATATGAATCATGCTGATACCATCAACGTCAATCATATCGAATTTCTTAATGTAACCTTCTTTTAAAAGGATTTCTGCGATAGAAACCTTCATCTTTGAACAAGGTACATCCACTGTATCGTGCTTTGCTGTATTCGCATTACGAATTCTTGTAAGCATATCTGCAATAGGATCGCTCGTCATCATCTTAGTTTTACCTCCTTACCAGCTTGCTTTCTTCACGCCTGGAATCTGTCCTTTATAAGCCAACTCACGGAAGCAGATTCTGCAAATTCCGTATTTTCTTAAATAAGCATGTGGACGACCACAAATCTTGCAACGGCTGTATTCTCTTGAAGAGAATTTAGCCTTACGCTGCTGCTTAACTTTCATAGAAGTTTTAGCCATGATTTTCCTCCTTATTTCTTGAAAGGCATACCGAACTGTGTTAATAATTCACGAGCCTCTTCATCTGTTTCAGCTGTAGTAACAACAATTACGTCCATACCTCTAACCTTGTCAACTTTGTCATATTCGATTTCAGGGAAGATCAACTGTTCCTTGATACCAAGTGCATAGTTACCTCTACCATCAAAAGCATTAGGGTTAACACCTCTGAAGTCACGTACACGAGGTAATGCTAAATTCACAAGACGATCTAAGAACTCATACATCTTGTCACCCCTTAAAGTAACCTTACAACCGATAGGCATTCCTTCTCTTAACTTGAAGTTAGCGATAGAATTCTTAGCCTTTGTTGTAACTGCCTTCTGTCCTGTGATAGTCTCTAACTCAGCAACAGCGGCATCGAGAACCTTAGAGTTCTCTTTTGCTTCACCGATACCCATATTTACAACAATCTTTGCAAGCTTAGGTACCTGCATAACGTTTTTATAACCAAACTTCTTTGTCATTGCATCGACAATTTCATTTTTATAAGTTTCATATAAACGAGTCAACTTTTATTTCCTCCTTTCCAAATTAATCGATTACTTCACCAGTTGCCTTGGCATAACGAACTTTCTTATCGCCTTCCATTTTAAATCCGACACGGGAAGCTTTTCCTTTGCTAACATACATTACGTTAGACATATCGATAGGAGCAGACTGCTGTACAATTCCACCCTGTGGGTTTGCCTGACTAGGTTTTGTGTGCTTTGTAACCTGGTTGATACCTTCGATCACAACTTTACCATCTTTTACAGATGTTACCTTGCCTTCTCTACCTTTATCTTTACCGGTGATAACCTTTACAGTATCACCTTTCTTAATCTTGCTAGTTGCCACAATGACACCTCCCTTATAAAACTTCTGGTGCTAATGAAACGATTTTCATGAACTGTTTGTCTCTTAATTCTCTAGCGACTGGTCCAAAGATACGTGTTCCTCTTGGTGTCTTATCATCTTTGATGATTACAGCTGCGTTCTCATCAAATCTGATATAAGATCCATCCGGACGACGTGTCTTATTAACAGTACGAACTACAACGGCTTTCACAACGTCACCTTTCTTTACAACACCGCCTGGTGTTGCATCTTTAACAGAAGCAACAATAACATCACCGATGTTGGCATATCTTCTGGTTGAGCCGCCCATAACTCTGATACAAAGAAGTTCTTTAGCACCTGTATTATCAGCTACCTTAAGTCTTGATTCCTGCTGTACCATGATTACCTCCATATTCCGCCGCAACGTTCACGGCCTAACATTTGTTACGTCAATTTCACTGCATTACACAGTAAATTCGATGACCGGCAAAATTATTTTGCTCTTTCGATTACTTCTACAAGTCTCCATCTCTTGTCTTTTGATAATGGTCTTGTCTCCATAACTCTTACTCTGTCACCAATCTTGCATGTATTCTCTTCGTCATGAGCCTTTAATTTGTAAGTTCTCTTAACGATCTTTCCATAAAGTGGATGCTTTACGTTATCTACTACAGCAACAACGATTGTCTTATCCATCTTATCACTAACAACTTTACCTACACGGGTTTTTCTAAGATTTCTCTCCACAACAGGTTCCTCCTTTCCATGTTGTATGCAAACTATATTGAATCAATTATGCCTTCTGTGCTGCGAGCACTGTCTGAATTCTTGCGATATTCTTTTTAACCTCTTTGATTCTACTTGTATTATCCAACTGGTTTGTTGCGTTCTGGAATCTCAAATTGAAAAGTTCCTTCTTAGCTGCAACTAAATCTTCATTTAATTCTGCTGCAGATTTACTCTTTAAATCTTCCATAAACTGCTTAGTCTTCACTGCCCGCACCTCCTTCTAAATCAGCACGAGATACAACTTTACATCTTATAGGCAACTTATGAGTTGCAAGACGTAACGCTTCTCTTGCTACATCTTCTGGAACGCCTGAAATCTCGAACATTACACGACCAGGCTTAACTACTGCTACCCAGTATTCTAACGCACCTTTACCTTTACCCATTCGAGTCTCGGCCGGAGTCTTTGTTACTGGCTTATCTGGGAAAATCTTAATCCAAACTTTACCACCACGCTTGATATAACGAGTCATAGCAATACGGGCTGCCTCAATCTGGTTTGATTTGATCCATGCTGGCTCTAAAGCCACAATACCATATTCACCGTTTGAAATCTTGTTTCCTCGGAGCGCTTTACCTGCCATACTACCGCGGAACTGTTTACGATGCTTTACTCTCTTTGGCATTAACATTATTTATCGCTCCCTTCCTTTTTTGTATTTTTTTTAGCTGGAAGAACTTCGCCATTATATACCCATACCTTTACACCAACTTTACCGTAAGTTGTGTCAGCCTCAGCGAAACCATAGTCAATATCAGCACGTAATGTCTGAAGTGGAATAGTTCCCTCGCTGTAGAACTCTGTACGAGCCATATCTGCACCACCAAGACGACCAGAACAAGCTGCCTTGATTCCCTTTGCGCCTGTCTTTAAAGTTCTGCTCATTGCAGACTTCATAGCACGACGGAAAGAAATACGGTTCTCTAACTGCTGTGCAATATTCTCAGCAACTAACTGTGCATGTTTGTCAGGGTTCTTAACATCCATGATCTTGATGTCAAGAGCAACCTTTCTATCTAAAACTTTAACTAATTCTTTCTTTAAGTTCTCAATCTCAGCACCACCTTTACCGATTACGAAACCAGGCTTAGCTGTATGAATGATGACTCTCACTTTGTCGGTAGGTCTTTCGATCTCAATTTTTGAGATTCCAGCACTGTATAATTTCTTCTTTACGAATTCTCTGATCTTGTAATCTTCTACAAGAAAATCTGAGAAATTGTCCTCTGCGTACCAATTAGAATCCCAGTCCTTGATAACACCGACTCTTAAACCATGAGGATTAACTTTCTGTCCCATTTCAATCTCCTTTCATCGATCAATAAAACGATAATTAGCGCTCATTGAGAATTACTGTGATATGACTCATTCTCTTCTCAATACGATAAGCTCTACCCTGAGCTCTTGGTCTAATTCTCTTCATTGTCGGTCCTTTATTTGCAAAACACTCTTCAATGTATAAATCTGCCGGATTCATTCCATTGTTGTTCTCAGCATTTGCGATTGCAGACTGTAAAACTTTTAAAATAATGCTAGAAGCGTATCTTGGATTGTATGATAAAATACCAATTGCTGTCTCAACATCTTTGCCTCTGATGGCATCTAATACATAACAAGCCTTCTGCACTGAAACTCTTGCGTATGATAACTTTGCTGAAGGTCTGGTATCTTTCTGGTTCTCATTTCTCTCTCTTTTAATTTGAGATCTATGTCCCTTTGCCATTGATGAAGCCTCCTTTCAATTTCAGATGAATTGCTCCAATGTGGCTTATGCCACACCGAGCAGTTACTTTTTATTATCTACCTTTTTTCTCGTCTTTTCCATGACCTCTGTAAGTTCTTGTTGCAACGAACTCACCGAGCTTGTGTCCAACCATATCTTCTGTAACATATACAGGTACATGCTTTCTACCATCATGTACTGCAAATGTTAATCCAACAAATGATGGGAAAATAGTGGAACGACGAGACCATGTCTTAATAACCTGTGAATCGCCTGATGCTACAGCAGCATCTACCTTCTTGAGAAGGCTCTTGTCAGCGAAAGGTCCTTTCTTTAATGAACGTGCCATTGTATCCTCCATTCTGCCGAATCTTTCCGGCTATTCCAACTCTCTAGAACCGATCTGGTAATTTAAAGGAATTATTTAACCTTTAAAGCCTTACCATCTCTTCTTCTTACGATCAACTTGTTTGACTTATTGTTCTTCTTACGTGTCTTTAATCCAAGAGCAGGTTTACCCCAAGGTGTACATGGGCCAGAGCGTCCTACTGGAGCCTTACCTTCACCACCACCATGTGGATGGTCATTAGGGTTCATAACAGAACCACGAACGGTAGGTCTGATACCCATATTACGCTTACGTCCGGCTTTACCGATATTTACGAGGGCATGCTCACCATTTCCGATAACACCAACTGTTGCACGGCAAACGATTGGAACCATTCTCATCTCGCCTGAAGGAAGTCTGAGTGTTGCATACTTTCCTTCTTTTGCCATAAGCTGTGCGCTGTTACCTGCGGAACGTACAAGCTGTCCGCCCTTACCAGGATAAAGCTCGATGTTATGGATCTGAGTACCAACTGGAATATTTTCAAGTGGAAGACAGTTACCAACTTCGATTTCTGCTGTTGGACCATTCATGATCTTCTGACCAACTTTTAATCCGTTAGGAGCAAGGATATAAGCCTTCTCACCATCAGCATATGCAACTAATGCAATGTTTGCTGTTCTGTTTGGATCATACTCGATTGTCTTAACTGTACCTACAACACCATCTTTGTTTCTCTTAAAATCAATAATTCTATATTTTCTTCTAGAACCACCACCGTGATGTCTTACAGTGATCTTACCCTGTGCATTACGGCCGGCATTCTTCTTTAATGACACTGTTAATGACTTTTCCGGAGTATCGGCTGTAATCTCAGTTCTTTCGATTACTGTCATGTGTCTTCTGGAAGGTGTATATGGGTTAAATGTTTTAATTCCCATGACGTTATCTCCTTTCAATATTCATCATTATTTTTATAATGATCCGCGCGATAGGTTTTCCACGCGTATTTTCAAACTCAGAAATCTCTTTGTCCGACAATCATCTTTCAAAGCATCTGATTTCTTTCGGATATAAAACCGTATCTTCTTTCGGCCTACAGACCTTCGAAGATTTCGATTTCCTTAGAATCCTCTGTCAACTGAACGATAGCTTTCTTTGTCTTAGCAGTCTTTCCTGCAGTTCTGCCACGGCGACGAGTCTTACCATCTAAGTTCATTGTGTTTACCTTAGCAACCTTAGTTCCTTCAAAAAGCTTCTCAACAGCTTCTTTTACCTGAGACTTTGTTGCATCCGGATGTACTGAAAAAGTGTACTTCTTCTCTTCCATAGCCATCATAGATTTTTCTGTTACAAGTGGCTTCAGAATGATATCATAATATTTTAAATCTGCCATTATGCGTACACCTCCTCAATCTTTTCAACAGCGTTCTTTGTAGCAACGACTGTGTCATATTTTAAAATGTCATATACGTTGATTGCATTAAATGCTACAACTCTTACTCCGGCAATATTTCTTGCTGAAAGAGCAACGTTTGCGTTGTCTTCTCCATCAAGTACAACCAAAGCTTTTTCTACTTTCAAAGAATCAAGTACGTTTACCATCTTCTTTGTCTTGATCTCATCAAACTTTAAGGAATCCAATACAAAGAACTTCTCCTCATTTACTCTTGATGTAAGAGCTGATTTGATTGCTCCTGCCTTTTCCTTTTTGTTCATCTTGAAAGAATATTCTCTAGGTGTTGGAGCAAATACAACTCCACCGCCTGTCCACTGTGGAGCTCTTGTAGAACCCTGTCTTGCATGACCAGTTCCTTTCTGTCTCCAAGGTTTTCTTCCACCGCCGCGTACTTCTGAGCGAGTCTTTGCTTTCTGAGTACCCTGACGCTTATTTGCAAGCTGTAATACTGCAGCCATATGCATTAAATGTTCATTTACATTAGCAGCGAATACGTTGTCGTTTAAGTCCATCTTTCCAACTTCACTGCCTTCCATATTATAAACAGATACTGTAGCCATCTGTGTGTTCCTCCTTTCCAAAAGAATTATTTACCAGTCTTTACGCTTTCCTTTAATAATACACAAGCTTTCTTAGGTCCCGGAACAGCGCCCTTGACAAGAATTAAGTTCTGGTCTGCATCAACCTTAACGATTTCAAGATTCTGGATTGTTACATTTACAGAACCCATATGACCAGGCATCTTCTTTCCTTTAAATACACGTCCCGGATCAGAACAAGCACCGTTTGAACCGGCATGTCTGTGGAACTTAGAACCATGTCCCATAGGTCCTCTGTGAAGACCATGTCTCTTGATCGCACCCTGGAAACCTTTACCCTTTGTAGTACCGCTAACATCAATCTTGTCACCGGCTTCAAAGATATCAGCTTTGATCTCCTGACCAAGTGTGTACTCTTCAGCGTTCTCAAACTTAAATTCTTTCAGATATCTCTTTCCTGAAACACCTGCTTTTGCAAAGTGACCCTGTAATGGCTTATTAACACCATGTGATCTCTTTACTTCTTTCTTTCCTGCGGCATCTTTGCTGATAACTTTATCTTTCTTATCAACGAAGCCTACCTGAACTGCACTGTAACCGTCATTATCAACTGTCTTTACCTGTGTAACATAGCAAGGACCAGCCTGAAGTACAGTGACCGGAGTTAAAACTCCATTCTCGTTGAAGATCTGTGTCATACCGACCTTCGTAGCTAAAATAGCTTTCTTCATACTAGATGCACCTCCTGTTAATCTACAGCGGATTTCATTGTCTGACCATGTCAGCTCATCATATTCATGACGATCGGGTTTCCCCTTCCTTTGAAATCATCCTAGATGGCCTATAATGTGCAAGTTCGTAAACCAAAAACTTGAACTGCCTTGCGGGCAGTCTTTTTTATATAAACCCTAAGGACTTACTTGTCTTTATTTTTCTTTCATTTTTAATACTACTGCAACACCAGATGGCATTTCCATTTTTGTCAATGCTTCAATGGTCTTCTGAGTAGGAGCGATAACATCAATCAGTCTCTTATGTGTTCTCTGCTCGAACTGCTCTCTGGAATCTTTGTACTTATGAACAGCACGAAGAATTGTTACAACTTCCTTCTTTGTCGGAAGAGGTACAGGTCCACTAACTTTAGCTCCTGTCTTCTTTACTGTCTCAATAATCTTTCCAGCAGCATGATCAATCTGATTGTGGTCATACGCTTTGAGTGTAATTCTCATTACATTTGTTGCCATAAAAAAAGCCGCCTCCTTTTCGCACTTTTACAGGTTATACTGATCTTGGGTTTCCCCATATACCTGCTAATTTGAGCGGAACAAGTGGTGACTGTACACTTAACCGGGTGTGTCATGCTTGGTTTACTGATTTTGCATAACTCCCTCTTTTCTGCATAAACGCAGAATATGAAATTGTACAGTGACTTGTCGCCAGTTTCCTAACTTGACATTCGCTCCACGGAAAACCTACAGATTTCTCTGTAGCAACCTCACGCTTCATAGCTATCAATGTCACAGCAAGTACAATTCTATCACGCTTTTTAAGGGTTTGCAAGCTTTTTCCTCGTTTTTTTCGCATTATTAACACAATATTTACATTTTCTACATATTCGCTATTTTACTGGTAAAATACCGGCTTCTTTTGTATATTTTTCCCTATATTTGCTCATTTTGTATTGGTTTCTTCCTATTATATTGTATAAAGGTTATCAGTCCTATACCAGATGAGACTGATAACCTTTATATCTTATAATTGATTTCCTTTTTCACATTACAATCTGTAATATCCTTATTCGGATTTTGGTACTTTTGCTCTTACCGGGTGCAAGTGTATTCCATAGTATATTCCTTTACAAGCTTCCTTTCATCATAGCACTACTGTATATATTTTATCCGAAAACTTGTTATTGCATTTTTCATCTCAGTCTCGCTGACATTTCCCATCAATTCATAACGCACATTTTGAAACTGAAAAATACCTTTTACACTTCCATCCGTTTCATCAGATTCGGAGAAGATATAATATTTTCCAAAGGTTTTATCATATCCTGTTTTAACAAGCTGGCCACAAATCGTTTCGATATACTTCATTTTCTTTTTTGTACTTTCACGTTTTCCATACATTGTCAGAGTCAGGTTAAGCAGTTTTTGATCTTTATTATCATTCCCTAGCCGGTATACCGGTCCCAGCACCGAGATCATCTCATCAACATACTTCTGCCCCTGGTCAGTAAGCTCAATGCCACCTCTGTCATACGGCAGTCCAATAGAGCACTCGGCATGTTCCTTCCTTAATTTATCACTATCTAACACAGTAATCTCCAGTTTTTGCGATAATTTTTTCAAAGATTGTACTTTTACCATACCACAACTCGGATCAATCTCTGACGCATCCGGCCATTTCACAGTAAGATACCCCAATTTCAAATTTACTTTTTCATCATTTGTAATTACACTCTGATGCACTAAAAAGCTTTTGGCCACCCCCTTTACCGTATCCCAGTTCCATATTGTGATCCCAAATATTAAAAGCATTATCATGCAGGCAGCCATAATTTTTTCCTTTGTTTTCTTTTCCCAGCGTTGTAATTCTATAACCGCTCTATCACTTTCCTCTCCTCTTTCTCCTTTCTCCTCATGGATCAAACGCAATGCTTTCGAAACCTTCTCTTCTACAACATCCGGGATATCTGCCTTTTCCCTTAATTTATTTTTGAATTCTCTTCTTTCCATAATAATCCCTCTTTTCTGTATTCGATTTCTCTATACATTTTTCTTTCATCTTCATTGCTATTTTCTTTTCAGTATATTCCTTTCATGCCCATACTTACTTTTACTTATCCCCCAAATATATCTTCAGGAGCGTTCTCCCTCTTACCAGCCTGGTTCGAACCGTTGCCGATCGCATCCCAAGCATCATTGCGATTTCCCTTGAATTATATCCCTCTGCATAATACAGGACTAAAATAGTACGATATTTTTCCGGAATACATTGCATCAGATCTTCAAATTCCACATTGCTATATCCTTGCTCCTTTTGTCCCATAAACGGCATTTCCTCTTCCTCCATTTGGCACTCTCTTTTTTTCTTTCGAAGTAGATCATTACACTCATTGATCACAATGCGTATCAGCCAAGTTTTAAAAAAATGTGGTTTTTGTAAACGTGTCAGTGACTGATAACATTTTAAAATACTTTCCTGTAAAACATCTGCAATATCTTCCTCATTCTTCAAATAACTCCTTGCCACTTTATACATGCTTTGCTTACACCGTTCTATCATTCTGATATAAGCTTCGTCATCACCTTTCTTGGCTAAAATCACATCCTGTACCCAAGCATCCGCTTTCCTCTTTTTATCTTCTGTTGCTTTTCTTTTTTCTTCCACGTACTCCCTCCTTTACATTTTATAAAATGATACTTTTTGTATTTATCATCTAATCATTAGACGTTCTAACTTTCTTATATGTTTCATTTTGCGAATATTTTTAATTCAAAATTTCAAAACAATTATTGCTTTGTTCAGAAGTTACCGCTTTCTATAAATAAAAAAGTGCAAAGCCGGCGCTTTGCACTCCAAGAATTGCTAAAGCAATTCTTGTTGATGCACCACTACTGTACGAGCATTTTCCTATTCCATAAAAAAGTGCAAAGCCAGCGCTTTGCACTCCAAGAATTGCTAAAGCAATTCTTGTTGATGCACCACTACTGTACGAGCATTTTCCTATCCCGCAAAAAAGTGCAAAGCCGGCGCTTTGCACTCCAAGAATTGCTAAAGCAATTCTTGTTGATGCACCACTGCTGTACGAGCATTTTCCTATTCCGCAAAAAAGGCTGTGGTCAAAACCACAGCCTTTCCTAAATCATTGTTATTCATTTTCTAAGCCATCCGGCTCCTCAGTAAGAATCGCTTCGTACTTATCAAGGATCATCTTTTGAACCTTTTCTCTCGTATCGGAGTTGATAGGATGTGCAATATCACGATATTCTCCGTCACCGGCTCTCCGGCTTGGCATCGCAATGAACATTCCTTTTTCCCCTTCGATAATCTTTATATCATGGATTACAAATTCATCATCTAACGTGATTGAAACGATAGCTTTCATCTTTCCTTCCTTTGTAATCTTTCTGATCCTAACGTCTGTAACTTGCACAGCTATTAACCCCCTTTGGTTATTTTCTCTTTTTA
The DNA here is from genome assembly GCF_014384965.1 of Jutongia hominis. GTDB lineage: Bacteria > Bacillota > Clostridia > Lachnospirales > Lachnospiraceae > Butyribacter > Butyribacter hominis. Next base: position 30,327 of record NZ_JACRSW010000040.1, on the reverse strand, counting down.
TATTAGCATTACGCAAAGAAAATAGCAAATCATTATACGCATTTTTCTCCGACAGCCGGCAATATTCTATTTTCTATTACTGCTGCAACAAGCCTTTCTTTTATCATGAGTTTTGTTCTAAATTATAATGCATATCGATCATTTTTCTCTATGACAATCCTTATATCTTCCTTATCTCCCACATATTTTGTGTTGGCTCGAATTGTATCTCTGCTTTCCACGATACAGTTTTCTATGTAAGTATTGTCACCGATATATACGTCATTTAAAATAATAGAATTTTTGATCACGCAATTGTTACCGACAAAGACTTTCTTAAAGAGAATCGAATCTTCAACCGTTCCATTAATAATACATCCGCTTGACACCATACTGTTTGTAACAACAGAACCTTTATTGTACTTTGCCGGAGGCAGATCTTCTACTTTTGAATAAATGTCCGGATATTGATTAAAGAAATAATCTCTGACATCCTTTTTCAGGAAGTCCATATTCGTTCTAAAATAAGAATCTACAGAAGAAATATTACTCCAATATGTCTCCATCGGATATGCATAAATCTTCTTTACATTCTTATAGCGGATCAAAATATCCTTCACAAAATCATAGCGTTCATCCGCAACTGATTTTTCAATCAGATCGATCAGCAATCGTCTCCTGACAATATAGATACCTGCTGAAACCTGAAAGCTCTTCGCGTCAATTGGTTTCTCTTCAAATTCTATAATTCTGTTATTGCAATCTGTTGAAACTACGCCGAAACGACTTGGATCATCTTTTTCTTCGACATTTGCCGTAACTACCGTAAAATCTGCTTTCTTTGCAATATGATATTCTAATACCTTGTTATAATCCATCTTGTACACGCCATCACCCGATGCAATAACAACATATGGTTCATGACTATTCTTTAAAAAACTGAGATTCTGTGCCATGGCATCTGCAGTGCCTCGATACCAGTAGCTGTTTTCCGGTGTTGTCGTAGGATTAAAAACAAATAAGCCTCCCTGTTTACGTCCAAAATCCCACCATTTTGAAGAGTTTAGATGCTCATTCAGGGATTTTGCATTGTACTGTGTAAAAACAGCAACCTTTTGAATATGGGAATTGCTCATATTACTTAGAACAAAATCAATGCTGCGAAATCCTCCTGCGATCGGCATAGCTGCCGTTGCTCTTCTATTTGATAATTCTCTCATCCTGCTGTTATTACCACCAGCTAAAATAATACCAAGCGCTCTCATTCTCTCTCACCTACCTTTATCAGCGTTTCACCGCTCATCAACTTGTTATCCGGATAATCACTTAATTCTGTTTCTCCGGAAATCGCTGTATTCTTGCCAATCTCAACGCCATCCGGAATGACACTGTCATCGCCGATCGTTACCAGACCAAATGCATAAACATCCGGTTTTATTTTGTTCGGAAGCTCTTCTCCTACGCCAAGCTTGCAATTCTTACCTACTACTACATTCTCAGCAATAATAGACTTGTCTACGATCGTACCGGCACCGATCCTGCTCGATCCCATAATAATAGAATCTCTGACGATCGCACCTTCCTCGATCACGACTCCGGAACCTATCACAGAATCATGAACCTCTCCATAGACCTCCGTTGCTTCCCCGATGATTGCAGTATCGATCACTGCAGAGCCTGATATGTATTGTGGTCTGATACGGTCAGTCTGTGTATAAATTTTCCAGAACTCTTCATATAAGTTAAATACCGGAATCAGGTCGATCAGTTCCATATTTGATTCCCAATAAGAACCCAATGTTCCTACATCTTTCCAGTATCCATTGAATTCATAAGCAAAAATACGTTTTCCTTTTTCATGACAGTAAGGAATAATATGCTTGCCAAAATCACAACCTGGCTGATCTTTCATTTTTAACAACGCTTCTTTTAGAACCGGCCACGAAAAAATATAAATTCCCATAGAAGCCAGATTGCTGCGTGGATGTTCCGGCTTTTCTTCAAATTCCTGAATCTGCTTCTTATCATCTGTAATAACCACACCAAATCGGCTTGCCTCTTCCATCGGCACCGGAATCGTTGCCAATGTAACATCTGCGTTGTTCGCTTTATGGAAATCGAGCATCACTTCGTAATCCATCTTATAAATATGGTCACCTCCCAGGATCAATACATAATCCGGGTTATAATACTCCATGTAGCGTAAATTCTGATAAATTGCATTTGCCGTACCTGTGTACCATTCACTGCTCGTACTTTTTTCATACGGTGGCAGAATAGAAACGCCCCCCACGTTCCGATCAAGATCCCATGGAATCCCGATACCTATATGTGTATTGAGTCGTAATGGCTGATACTGTGTAAGGACACCAACAGTATCAACTCCGGAATTGATACAGTTACTCAACGGAAAATCAATAATACGATACTTTCCACCGAATGCAACTGCCGGTTTTGCAACATTAGCTGTAAGAACTCCCAACCGGGAACCTTGTCCACCAGCCAATAACATTGCTATCATTTCTTTCTTAATCACGTTATCACCCCTTCATTTTGGAATATATTTAGTATAACATAACTCTCAAAAAATGTGAATAATTTTAACGAATTTATCATGTATTTCTTTCTATTTTTATGCAAAATACACAATATACTATGATGTTTTGTGCAATTTCTATATGCCTTATTTATCTATGCCTGATTTTTTTCTTTTATTCCTTCTTTTCTTATACTTCCGGCACTTCAACCTTTTTTTCGTATTTTCTCCGGCTGTTGACAATTTATCTTGTTTTTTTATTCTCATGGTTTATAATACATATATGAAAGAAACAGAACAATGATTATGGAGGCAGATTATGTACCAGATTGATTTACAAAAACCATGTACCGTTCACTTTATCGGAATCGGCGGCATCAGCATGAGTGGATTTGCCCAGCTTTTACATGAAAACGGCTTTACCGTAAAAGGTTCCGACTCTCAGGAAAGTAAGATTACAAAACACCTGGCTTCTTTAGGTATTAACATAATATATGGTCAGTCAGCAAAAAATATTACTGATGATATTGATCTTGTTGTCTATACAGCTGCAATTCATCCGGATAATCCGGAATTTGCTACCGCAAAAGAAAAAGGGATTCCCATGATGGAACGTGCTGTCATGGTCGGGCAGGTAATGAAAAATTATAAAAATGCGATCGGCATCGCAGGAACCCATGGAAAAACAACGACCACATCCATGCTTTCCCACATCTTTCTTGCAGCGAAAAAAGATCCAACGATATCGGTTGGTGGTATCTTAGATGCGATTCAGGGAAATATCCGCATCGGTCATTCGCAAAATTTCATTACCGAAGCCTGTGAATACACAAACAGTTTTTTGAAGTTTTTCCCAACCGCAGAAATCATTTTAAATATTGATGCAGATCATCTTGATTTTTTTAAGGATCTCGATGATATTCGTCATTCTTTCCATGAATATGCCAAACTGCTTCCGGAAAACGGTGTATTGGTGATCAATGCAGATATCCCCGATCTGGATCAGATCACTAAAGATGTTCCATGCAGGATCATTACATTTGGTTTGCATCATACTGCCGATTATTGTGCACAAAACATCTCTTTTGATTCAAACGGCGATGGTGTCTTTGATCTTGTTTATCAAGGAAAACCAACCGGTGATTCGATCCATTTAAACGTGATCGGTGAACATAATATTGCAAATGCCCTTTCTTCCATCGCAATTGCACAATTCTATGACATTCCGATGGATGCGATTCAGGAAGGTCTGAATGCATTCCATGGAACGGAACGCCGTTTCGAACAGAAAGGATCCTTCAATGGTGTTACTGTCGTTGATGATTATGCACACCACCCTACCGAGATTGCAGCAACACTGCATGCAGCCGAGAAGTTTCCTCATAAACATTTATGGTGTGTCTTCCAGCCGCATACCTATTCGCGTACCCGTGCATTGCTTCCTGAATTTGCTAAAGCATTATCAAAAGCAGAACACATATTATTAGTAGATATCTATGCTGCACGAGAAAAAGATCCCGGAGATATCTCATCACGTACCCTGCAGGAAGAGATCAAAAAGCATGGCAAAGATGCTTTATATTTTCCTAGTTTTGAAGAAGCCGAAAAATATTTATCAGAAAAATGTATTGACGGTGACTTGTTAATAACTATGGGAGCCGGAAACGTAGTAGAAATCGGAGAACATTTAGTCCAGAAATAGTTATCCACATTATCCACAATTTTTTGTTGATTTCTTTTAACAAGAGATTGTGGATAATTTTATCTGTAAACAAGCCATTCTATTTGCACTTTTAGCACCTTATGCAAAAAGTTATCCACATTATCCACATTTTTAAATCAACAATTCACCTGCTGCAGGCGGGTATTTTCTTTATTTCCAAACTATGCTACAATGTGTCGTGCGCCGGCATATTACCAGCGTATTGATCCTATTTTTAAAGGGGGACGAATCATGGATCAGGTATTATTATGTTCAAGCCAAATCCCGCTTACAACATCAATCAGTAATACATTTATAAAAAAATATATGTTAAATGCCAATGGAAGTTATGTGAAAGTATATCTGTACCTTTCCATGTGCATCCAGTCTGATATACATGGGCTTTCCATTTCTTCTCTTGCAGACAGAATGGAAAATACAGAAAAAGATGTTCTGCGTGCATTGCAATACTGGGAAAAGAAAAACCTTTTAACCTTGCAATATAACGAATCAAATGATGATATCTGCGGCATTCTTCTTCTCAACCCGGAAACTGCAGATCAAACTATCTCTGTGACCGCATCTGATGAAACGCCGTCTAACGAGATATCATTTGATGAACCATCTTCTTATACTAAACCTGTCTCTATGCCGGAGGATTTCCAGGCAAATACTTTATCTGCACTAAAAGCAGATACCTATACAACATCTGTCGATCAGACAGACAGCCTTTCTTCCATGGAAACTGCCACAACAGAAGCTGTTGCAAGAAAAGACGAGGACGCGCAGCCACTTCCTGTAGATGATACAGAGACAAAAGAAATCGTTATTACCCAGGAACAAACCGAGCGTGTTGCAAAAGATGATGATTTTTCATGGACACGACTAATTGTCGAAAGCTACCTTGATCGCCCGATTACAACCAAAGAAGCTGATCTTTTGATCTATTTATTTGATACATTACATTTTTCAAAAGATTTGATCCTATATCTGTATGAATACTGCTGTTCGATCCATAAGACCAACATCAACTATGTACAGGCTGTAGCTTTTTCTTGGGACAAAAACAATGTAAAAACACCGGACGATGCACAGGAACTTTCACATCAATACAATGAATGTCACTCTGCCATTTGCAAAGCACTTGGTCTGAACCGTATGCTCGGTTCGATCGAATCACAATATATTGATCGCTGGCAAAATGAATGGCAGATGGATCTTGCCGTCATCCTCAACGCCTGTAACCGGACGATACTTACGATCCAGAAACCGGATTTTAAATATCTGAATGGCATTTTGGAAAACTGGCATAAACATAATGTACATACCTTACAGGATGTACAGGTCTGTGATGACAATTATAATAAGAAAAAAGCAAATAATACAAGAGACAATAAACCGGCTATCCAGAAAAGCAATAACAGAAATCAGTTTCATGCTTTTGAGCAAAGGAACACTTCTGCGGCTGAAATAGATCAGCTTGAAAAAATGTTGCTAAAACGTTAAAATCCAACTAGTATGATCTTAGACTCTAATCAGGATTCTTTGATTGGATTCTGAGCAGCCGCATCTTAGAAAGGAAAACCAATGGGAATTTCAAGCACGCAGTATAAAGATATCATGTATCAGTATGACCAGACACGCATGAAAAACCAACGCAAATTAGATGAACGTTATGAAACGCTCTACAAAAAATATCCTGAATTAAAGGAGATTCACGATCATCTTGTAGAACTCTCGATCCGCCAGGCACGTATGGAAGTATTAAATCCGGAATCTGCCAAAACAAACAATAAAGATTATTTAAAAGCACAAAGCGACCTGCTTGCCAAGAAAGCAGAAATTCTGCGTGAAAACGGATATCCCGCAGACTATCTAAACTCGATCTTTACCTGTAAAGATTGCAAAGATACCGGTTTTATCGACAATACGCCCTGTCATTGTTTTCAAAAAGCAAAACTCGATGCATTATACGAAAATTCCAATCTGTCTGATATATTAGAACAGGAAAATTTCAATACATTCTGCGTGGATTATTATGATGACACGACATGTAACGAAAACCTTTCTATCACACCTCGTGAGAATATCATCAAGATACAGGAAATGTGTAAACAATTTATTGCCCATTTTGACACAGATTACAACAACCTGCTCTTTTATGGTCCTACCGGTGTAGGAAAAACCTTTTTAACACATTGCATTGCAAAAGCTCTTTTAGATACCGGGCATACTGTTGTTTACTTGACTTCTCTACAACTATTTGATATTTTAGAAAAAAATAAGTTTCATCGGGATGATCCTTATACAACAAATGAGCAGATTGCTTATATTTTAAATAGTGACTTACTGATCATTGATGATCTGGGTACGGAACTGACCAACTCTTTTACCGGCTCCCAGCTTTATTATTTTATAGAAGAAAGACACGTCAACAAACGTTCAACGATCATTTCAACAAACCTTTCTTTTGCTGATCTGAGAGATCGTTACAGTGAGCGGATCTTTTCCCGTTTTACCGGATATTATGATTTCAAGCAGATTATCGGTACAGATATCCGTATTTTAAAAGCTTTAAAAAGATAAATATTATTATTTATATATACAAGCCCTTTTGGTTTTATCAGATTTTGTAACTGCGCTACGGATCTGAATGTAGATAACGCCCATTGTTTTGCGCAGAGATGGAGGTTAATATGAAACGACACGACAAACTAGCAGAAACAATTCCTGTAGGTACCCTCGGTATCCTTGCTTTGGAAAGCAGCCGCGATATGGGAAAAAGAGTAAATGATTACATTGTTGACTGGCGTGAGGAGCGCGCACAAAAACATGCAGTAGCTTCTACTTTCGCAGGATATAACAGAGACTCTTTTATCATTGATTCTGCATGCCCTCGCTTTGGTTCCGGTGAAGCAAAAGGTCTGATCCGTGAATCAGTACGCGGTGACGATCTATATCTTTTAGTTGATGTTTGCAACTATAGCTTAACATATTCTGTATGTGGTCAGACGAACCATATGTCGCCGGATGACCATTATCAGGATTTAAAAAGAATCATCGCAGCTGTAGGCGGAAAAGCGCGTCGTATTACTGTGATCATGCCTTTCTTATATGAAAGCCGCCAGCACAGAAGAAGTGCCCGTGAATCACTTGATTGTGCACTTGCATTACAGGAATTAACCCAGATGGGTGTAGAAAATATTATTACATTTGATGCTCACGATCCTCGTGTACAGAATGCGATCCCATTAAAGAGTTTTGAAACCGTTCAGCCTACTTACCAGTTTATCAAGGCTCTTTTAAAGAATGTAGACAACCTCACCGTTGACGCTGACCATTTAATGGTGATCAGCCCGGATGAAGGTGCATTAGGTCGTGCCGTATACTATGCTAATGTTCTTGGTATTGATATCGGTATGTTCTATAAACGCCGTGATTACAGCCGCATTGTAGATGGACGTAATCCTATTATCGCTCATGAATTCTTAGGAGCAAACCTGGAAGGCAAAGATGTTATCATTATTGATGATATGATTTCTTCCGGCGAAAGCATGATTGATGTAGCCACAGAATTAAAGAGAAGGAAAGCCGGTCGTATCTTTGTTGCTGCCACTTTCGGACTGTTCACAAATGGAATGTCTAAATTCGATGAAGCACATGAAAAAGGACTGATCGACAAAGTTCTTACAACCAATCTGGTATACCAGCCGGAGGATGTTCTTTCACGTGATTATTATGTCAGTGTCGATATGAGCAAATATATCGCATTATTGATCGATACCTTAAATCACGACCAGTCAATCAGTGAACTTTTAAATCCAACAGAACGAATTCAGAATATTTTGAAAAAATATGGTCAGAGATAGAAAAAAGACGCTTGGTTCCTAGAGAACCGACTCTTAAAAAAATTTTTGGAAAACGAAATATCCTAAAACAACATGGGAAATTGATAGTATCATTCCTTACCGTACAAACCGGTGAGGAGAGAACATTCAATTTCCCACGTTTTTATTTTTGCAATTTTTATACAGATATTCCTTTCAAACAACGATCCCTGTATCACATATACGATATGGTACCCTCTCTATTTTCCTTTTTTCATTCTTGTGCCCGCTACCTGAAATCAAACACTCTGGCATTGCATATTTATGATATTTTTACATATATCGGCAAGTATGGATTGTTTTTTTGCAGGAAAGAAGATATACTAAAAAGTAGATGCGTTTTTAGTATTCTGATTTAAAAATGCTATGAAAATTTTAAGCAAACACAATGTACAAAGGGGATATGCATTTTTGCATCAAACACTTTAGAATGGAGAAGAACATGAAGAAAAAAATATGTCAGATAGCACTTGGCAGTTTACTTGGCTTTTTTTGCGTACTCGGATGTTGTACAACGCAGGCACAAGCAAAACCCGGAGATCCGTATTCTTCCGATAAAGCTGCCGCCTATGCGGATTCTTGCTTTAAAAAAGTAGGAAACAAACACAAAAAGAATCCAAACAAAAAATATGGAGAAGAATTATGTGCCGGTTATGTATCGCAATGCCTGAAAGAAGGCGGTATGAGCATGGATGAGACCTGGTGCTGGAAAGGGATTAACAAAACGACCGAAGCATGGCGTTTGTCAAAACGCTTATTTACATATCTGAAAAATTCAGGCTACAAAGTCACTTACTCTCCATCGGCATCTGATGTACAAAAAGGCGATGTTGTCTTTTACTGGACCAACGGAGGCTGGGGACATGTTGCCATCTGTGTAGGTAAAAACAAGGATGGAAAGCCGCTTGTCAATGCCTATAATGATCCTCATTATCACTTTTCCTACTGGACCATGGGATATAAAACCTGTGTCATTTCTGTGCAAAATGGGTTACCGACACCGACGATACAACAGGATATTATCAAAAACGGCAAAAGGATCACAATCACTCCCGCAGCTAATGCAGCAGCAACTTATTATACCACAGATGGTTCAACACCTACCCAGAACTCTTCTGTATATCAGGGACCTTTTACTATAACAAAAAATACAACTATCAAAGCAGTTTCGATCATGGCAAACAATATAAACAGTGATATAACAGCTTCTTTTGTAGACATCCAGAAAACAATAGAAGAAGGAACTTATTATATTAAGACTGCCAACAACCGGAAAATGACGCTGGGCATCAATCACAGTTCTAAGCAGGAAAAGATGCCGCTCACGCTTCTTCCAAGCAATGCACAATACAGCAGAAAAGTCTCTGTAAAATATACCGGAAATGGTATTTATACATTCACCCTTTTACATTCCGGTTATGTATTATCCGAGAACAGCACGTCTACACCAGCCTCTTTATCAGGTAATGTACAGGCTGGTGCAATTCGCCCTGTTGCCGGCAATGTGATCCAGTCAAAATACAAAGCAGATAGTCGTCAGAAATGGAAACTTCATTATGTCAACAGCCGGCGTTATACGATTACAAATGCAGCAACGAACCATTTCTTATCAGTTGGTAACAGCAAGTCATCAGGTAGTTATGCTTATACAGCTTCCGTCGCAGAAAACAGCGGACAGGTCTGGAATCTGACTCCAACAACACAATCGGAATTAAAAATAAACAATTTTAAATCCGTAAAGAATATTTGGTTCCGAAAATGCTATGCATTACACGGAACGGTTCAGTCAAATTACAATTTACAATCTGTGACCGCACAATTTACGAATAGTAAAGGAAAAACCATTGTATCTGCTACGGCAAAACCGCATACCAAAAAATATTCCCTTGCAAAACTTGGTTCTAAAATTTCTTTAAAACATAAAAAGAAGGGAACATATACATTTACGATAACTGCCAAAGATACAGCACAGGATACAAAGACTTTAATTCACAAAAAAGTTCGCATCCACTAGGCGCCTTGTCTAATATTAACGTTTTATTCGTATTCTGTTCATATTTTGTTCATATATATTGTGTATGATAATAGACAAGAAGTAATTGATTGAGTTCAACTTCTTATTAATTTGCTTATTGACTTATGATTGAGATAGATTCTTTTTCATTTTTTCATTTTGGCCGCTGGTAGCTCCCTCTACCAGCGGCTACTCCTTTAAGGAGTTTTTTCTCTTTTATTTATGTAATCATTAAAAAAATAAAACGCCTAAAAAATAGGCGTTTTATTTTTTTCTAACTATATTCTTTCATTTTTGGGCATTTCGTTTTATATTTCTCGCTACCTCTTTGCGAATTGACATATTATACTTGCAAGCTTTTATTCCAGTTCATCTAATCTCGAAATGAATGCCAGTACGATCTCAATACCGATTTTAGCTGCCTGCTGTGCAAACTCCGCATAATCCATTGCACCACCATCTCCATCGGAAATAGAACGAAGCACTGCAAACGAAACTTTATTCATATAACATACATGTCCGATGCTGCCACCTTCCATTTCTGCTGCAACGGCTTCAAATCGTTCATGAAGTTTTTGCTTTTGTTTTTGTTCATGCATAAAAAGATCACCGGTTGCGATCGTTCCAATCGTATAATGAATCTGTTTCTCTTCAAGACATTTTGCAAGCAATGCTGTCATCTTTTTGTCGCTTGGAATATAAATCTGGTCTATACCGGACAACAGTCCGACCGGATCTCCAAGCGCCGATGTATTCATATCATGCTGTACAACCTGATTGGCAAGAGCAACATCCATCACACCAAGATCGGAACATAAAGTACCGGCTACACCAATATTGATAATACGATCGACCTGATAGGTTAAAATCATGGCTTCCGTACAGATTGCGGCAAATACTTTTCCAACACCACAGACTGCTGCAACAATCTCAACATCACCTATCGTTCCTTTGACAAATTTAACACTGCTGATTTCTTCTACACTACTATTTTCAAGCGATTTCTTCAGATTATCAATTTCCATTTGCATCGCTCCGATTACACCTATTCTCACAATCTTTTCTCCTATTCTTCTTATATCTGCTAATGTTTCATTAAACTTTTAGCTTTGTTTGTCACCGTATCTATTACTGTATTATTTTACACATATTATTCTTTGCGGTACACCATTACATTATCTGAATATGCTTTGTAATGATCTATTTTACTCTAACAAGAAGCTATACCGTATTTGTATGTGCTGCACTTTCCTACTCAAAATGTGTGAATTCTGTATTAGTCTGCACTTTCCTGCTCAGAATATATGAATTCTGTATTAGTCTGTGCTTTCCTACTCAGGATATATAAATTCTATATTGGTCTGTGCTTTCCTACTCAGGATAAGTAAATTCTGTATTGGTCTGTGCTTCTAATACGGCAAGATATGTTTTGCATTCTTCCTTTGCAATGCCCAGATCCAGGTTCTCATAATGTCCGCATTCTGCAGCAGATGCACCAAAGACTTCGCCTTCATGTGCAATGATCTTGCGAAGAACATCCTTTGTGATCTCAAACACTTTCTTAGGCGTAACATCCTTTACCAACAGATAAAAGCCTGTCTGACATCCCATTGGTCCAAAATAGATCACAGAATTTGCAATCTCTGAATTACGGATATATGTTGCAAACATGTGCTCTACAGAATGCATATCGGCATTGTTCATATAATCCCCTTTGTTTGGTCTTCTTGTACGAAGATCATAGGTTGTGATATCACCATCTTTTCTTGAAATATAAAATCCCGGCATTAATACATCATGATTGATTGTAAAACTTGTAATTCGATCCATTTGTTATCATCCTTTCCTGCTCTTTGAAAACTCTATTCTCTGGGTTCACTTTCTATTCCATGTCTGTCTCTGCTTTTTCTTTATACTTTTGCTTCTTAGAAAACCTTCTCTGCTTTGCAAAGTATGCTTTTGGACAAGACACTCTATCATTTAGAATAGCATTTTTTTTTCAAACAATCAAATTTTCCCGCTACGGATTTTCGTTTACATACACTACGGTTTTTTCATTTACACTCACTACGTTTTTTCCATTTATTGATACAGTCGTTCATATTGCGGCAGTTTCTTCCATTCTTTGCTATTTTGCAATAATTCCATGATATCTTTACATGTCTGCAGAAACAGCCTGCCCTTTTGATCCTTTGCCTCAAATGTATAGGCAATCTGATTGCATTGGATCGTCTTTACGCTTTTATAACTTTTATGTAGCAAGCCATTGTTTACACCATTGTGCTGTACTTGTACATCCCAGATACGGGCTTTGTATTTTTATGCCTGACACAAGCCTGACACTTTTTAGCCATTTAACATTTAATACTCTTTATCTGCCTTTTTGATCCAGTCACAAACCCATTTCAGATCGGATTCTGCCACTTCAAAGTGATCTCCTGTATTATATTTTCCATATTGATAAAATATGCATTCTTTTCCGCTGCAATATACACCAAGAATCCATTTTTCCTTCTGACGGTTCTCTATTGTAAGATAATAACAATCTGCCGGTTTTTTAGAAGATATTTCATCCCAGCTTACCTCATGTGCATTGAATCCATCTTCTTCACCCGCCTTTGGTTCCTTACTATTCTGGGTGATTTTTTTAATCGCCTGCAGGATATTGGCTTTTTCCTGCTCTTTCGTGTAAACTGCTACGATCCGATCGGTATTTTCTTTGCTTCTTGCCCTATAGCGTTCCAGTGTAACGGAACGGATATCCTCTCCCTTTTGAATTGCAAATTTGTCTTTTAAGACGTCTTTTCCTTTTAGTCCCTGCCATGCAAATACATATTTTGCGATCGCCATATTTTCATCTTTGTCTTTTAATATGTAATAGCAATGACTCTTACGGTCTGACAACTGATATACCTTCCATGTCTTTTCTTTTTGGTTATGATAAGGTGCACACGCATAGCATACAATTGCCGTTCCTGTATTGCCACCCTGTTTTTGTTCCAATGTATACGAAGTTTTTTTGTATGCCACTTTACGCAATGCATTTTTCTGTGTGCTGCTCAGATAGCGTATCAGATAAATGTATTCTTTCTTTTCCTGCCTGATCGTACCTCTCAATACATCTATACCATATTTACTGCCATCCGTGCTTCCCTCCTGATAGAGCTTTTCAATCATTTTGGTTGTATTGCTAACACGATTCTTATTCCGGTATTGCATAAAGAACATACCGATTGCAACAACAAACACGACCATAATGGCTAACGATACCATATGTGCTTTTCTGCGCGGATTCGGTATATCCATTTTTCTGATCTTTTCATAGATCCTGTCCTCAAAAGAGTCCCTCTCCTCTTCCTGATATACAGGTAATGTCTCCTTCTTTTCCTGCTGATAAATTTGCAATGCCTCTTTGATCACTTTGTCTTTTCTTCTCATCGCAACCCCTCCAAACTTTTTAATAACTGCTGTCTGCCCCGATGAATTTGTGAACGCACTGTGTTGTATGAGCGGTTTAGCACATCCGCGATTTCTCTTGGTTTCATTTCATTCAGGTAATATAATGTTAAAATTTCCCGGTAATCGTGATCCATCGTATCGATTGCATACAATACCCTCTTTACTTCTTCGCTGTCACAAACAACCTTTTCTAAATCAAATGCATCGATTGGTTCGACGATCAGTTCTTCATAGGAGATTCCTGCCTTTTGGTTCTTCCGATACAGATCAATGGCTGCATTCCGAACAACTGTCTGCATATAGGCTTTCGTCCGATAATCCTCAATATCTCCAAGCTTATCCATATGGCGCGATATTGCCAATATGCTGTTTTGTACAGCGTCTTCGGCATCTTCTTTCCGATGCAATATACTCATGGCAATCTGCATCATACTCTTTTGATGATACCGATATAAATCCGCCAGTTTTTGCCGTTCTTGTTCCTCCCAGCTCTTCTTTTTTCCAATCCCCAAACATTTCCCTTCTTTCTTTGCTCTTTTGCTTTATCAGGTGTTCTGTTATATATAACGCAGTGATTTGCCAAAGTGATGCATTTTTTTCTTAATTTTACACTATTTGAGTAAATGACGCGAGCAGAGCTTGAATAAGAATTTTACAACTCAAGAAATGCCGGAACAATTCCGGTCAAAACACTACTGCAAAACGGACATTGTCCCTGCTATACAGCAAAAATGGAGAAATACCATTTCTGATATTTCTCCATTTTTATTTTTAGATTTAAACCTGCTCTTCAAAGCAAACTATGCTTTTAGTTTTAAAATTAGTTTTCGACATAGAACTCTATTATTGAACAGTTTTTTGACAATGCTTCTTTCTCAATCTGTGCCAGCAATCTGTCAATGCCTCTGATCAAGAAAGTTTTTCTACACCAAGTGTTACTTTCTCACCATTGATGCTCCACTCTTTTGTAAAGCCTGCTGCCTTGTCATAAGTAATTTCGTCTGCCATAACTTCTGACTTGATCTGTGCTTCGTTCTTCTGAACGATTTCCTTGACCTTATCATTATCCTGCATGGACACACGGATATGATCCATAACTTCAAAGCCTGCATCCTTACGCATTGTCTGTACTTTACTGATCACTTCACGGACAAAGCCTTCTTCTAAAAGTTCCGGTGTCAGGTTTGTATCCAGAACAACCGTGATACCATGATCACTATCTGAAATGTAACCTTCCATCTGGGCTGCTTCGATCAAAAGATCATCTTTTTCCAAAGCTTCTTCGTTACCGTCTACTGTGATCGTAAGATTTCCTTTTTCGTTTAATTCTGCCATAGCAGCCTGACCATCCAGTGAAGCAAGGATCTCACGGACTGCATTGATGTTCTTACCGAAACGGCGTCCAAGAGTCTTTAACTGTGGCTTGAAGCTATATGTGGTCAGTTTGCTGACATCGCCGGTAAATTCTGCTTCCTTTACATTTAACTCATCACGGATGATATCCATATAGAAGTCAGAAAGCTCTTTGTCTGCTTTGACATACATCTTGCCAATCGGCTGACGGTTCTTGATATTTGCTGTATTACGGCAGGCACGTCCAAGTACAACAGCCTCTAATACTTCTTCCATATCTTCTTCTAACTTTGTATCGATCCAGTCTTCTTTGACTTCAGGGAAGTCACAAAGATGTACACTTTCCGGTGCATTTGCATCAATAGAGCATACCAGATTACGATAAATGTCTTCTGTCATAAACGGGATCATTGGTGCTGCTGCCTTTGAGATCGTTACAAGAGCAGTATACAATGTCATATACGCATTGATCTTATCCTGTTCCATTCCCTTTGCCCAGAAACGGTCACGACAGCGTCTTACATACCAGTTACTCATTTCATCGACAAAATCCTGTAATGCTCTTGCTGTCTCAGGAATCTTATAGGCTGCAAGATTTTCATCAACAGCTTTTACGGTACTGTTTAAGCGGGAAAGCAGCCATTTGTCCATAACAGGAAGTTTGTCATAATCCAATGTGTATTTTGTTGCATCAAATTCATCAATATTAGCATACAATACGAAGAATGCATAAGTATTCCATAAAGTACCCATAAACTTACGCTGTCCTTCCTGTACGGCTTTGCCATGAAAACGGTTTGGAAGCCATGGAGCACTGTTTACATAGAAGTACCAACGGATTGCATCTGCACCGTATTTTTCAAGAGCATCAAACGGATCTACTGCATTTCCTTTTGATTTACTCATCTTCTGGCCATTTTCATCCTGCACATGACCCAATACGATAACATTTTCGTATGGTGCTTTGTTAAACAGAAGCGTTGACTCTGCCATCAATGAATAGAACCATCCTCTTGTCTGGTCAACTGCCTCTGAAATGAACTGTGCCGGAAACTGCTTCTCAAAGAGATCTTTGTTCTCAAACGGATAATGATGCTGTGCAAACGGCATTGCTCCGGAATCGAACCAGCAGTCAATAACTTCCGGTACACGATGCATGGTCTTGCCACAATCCGGGCAGGTAAATGTCACTTCATCAATATATGGACGATGTAATTCCACTTTCGCATCTTCCGGATTACCACTGCGCTGTGCAAGCTCTGCACGGCTTCCGATCGATTCCTGATGGCCACAGCCTTCACACTCCCATACGTTTAAAGGAGTTCCCCAATAACGGTTACGGCTGATACCCCAGTCCTGAATATTCTCTAACCAGTTACCGAAACGACCTTTACCGATGGATTCAGGAATCCAGTTGACGGTATTGTTGTTGCGTACCAGATCATCCTTAACTTCTGTCATTTTGATAAACCATGATTCACGTGCATAGTAGATCAGCGGTGTATCACATCTCCAGCAATGTGGGTAATCATGTTCGAACTTTGGTGCATCAAATAATTTACCATCTTTATCGAGATCCTTTAACACTTCAGGATCTGCTTTCTTTACAAATAAGCCGGCAAACGGTGTTTCTTCCGTCATTTCACCTTTACCGTTTACAAACTGTACAAACGGGAGATCATAGTTACGTCCGACATTCGCATCATCTTCACCGAATGCAGGTGCGATATGAACGATACCAGTACCATCTGACATCGTAACGTAAGCATCGCATGTTACAAAGAATCCCTTCTTATGCTGTTTATCCGCTACTTCTTTTGCACATGCATATAATGGCTCATATTCTTTATGCTCTAAGTCTTTACCGGTAAATGTTTCTAATACTTCATATGCTTCTACGTTTTCTTCTTTGTTTGCAAGCTTACCAAGCACTGTATCAAGAAGAGCTTTTGCCATATAGTAAGTATAGCCATCTGCAGCTTTTACTTTACAATAGATTTCATCCGGATTGACACAAAGTGCAACGTTTGATGGAAGTGTCCATGGAGTTGTCGTCCATGCAAGGAAATAGGCATCTTCTCCGACCACTTTAAAACGTACAACAGCAGAACGTTCTTTGACTAATTTGTATCCCTGTGCTACTTCCTGTGAAGAAAGAGGTGTTCCGCATCTTGGACAGTAAGGTACGATCTTAAAGCCTTTGTATAAGAGATTCTTATTCCAGATCTCTTTTAATGCCCACCACTCTGACTCAATGAAATTGTCATCGTAAGTAACATATGGATTATCCATATCTGCCCAGAAACCAACTGTGCCGGAAAAGTCTTCCCACATTCCTTTGTATTTCCATACAGATTCTTTACATTTCTTGATGAATGGCTCCATACCATATTCTTCAATCTGCTCTTTGCCATCCAGACCAAGCATCTTTTCTACTTCAAGTTCTACAGGAAGACCATGAGTATCCCATCCTGCTTTACGTGGAACCATATAACCTTTCATGGTCTTATATCGTGGAATCATATCCTTGATAACACGAGTCAGGACATGACCGATATGCGGCTTACCATTTGCAGTAGGAGGTCCATCATAGAATGTGTAAGTAGGATTTCCCTCCCTTGCTTTCATTGATTTTTCAAAGATTTTCTGATTGCGCCAAAACTTGCCGACATTTTTCTCGCGGTCAACAAAGTTTAAGTTCGTCGAAACTTTCTCGTACATAATTACTCTTTCCTTTCTTTTTATGATTTTGCCTGATAAAAAACTTTAAAAGATTGCAATGTAAATGATTTCCCAATAAAGACCGGGAAGAAAAAACAAAAAAAGCTTCCATCCCAAAACAGGATGAAAGCCGTTACAATCATAAACCACCTATTCTGATGTACCTTCGATACACAACCCATATAACGGTGGGAACCGTCGTAATGTACTCAATTCCTTTTTCCATCCGAAGCTTCGGAGTGATCTTCACAATCCGGTACTCTGCATCCGGTTCTCACTATCCCGGATTCACTTTGCCTTTTCCCAAAAAGCTACTGTCTCCATCAACGCTTTTATCAACACAAGATATATTTCATAATATAACCTGCTTTTTCATTTGTCAAGACCGTTTCTTCCCAGAATGCATTCTTTCCATTGTCTGCTGACCTTTTAGTTCAAATGCATTCTTTCTATTGTCTAGCTGACTTTTTAACCTGACCGCATTCTTTTTCTGCATGACAGTCGTTTTTCCTGATATTATTTTTCTTCAAGGATAGCTCTTGCAACATGCACACCACTTGCCGAAGCATGTGAAAGCGAATGCGTCACCCCACTGCAATCACCGATGATATACAAGCCTTTATGTGCTGTCTCTAAGTTACGGTCAAGTTCTACTTCCATATTATAGAACTTAACTTCGACACCATATAATAACGTATCGTCATTTGCCGTACCCGGTGCGATCTTATCAAGTGCATAGATCATCTCGATAATTCCGTCTAAGATACGCTTTGGCATAACAAGACTTAAATCACCCGGTGTTGCCTTTAATGTCGGCGTTACAAAGCTTTCCTCGATTCGGCGTGCATTGCTGCGTCGTCCACGGATCAGATCGCCGAAACGCTGTACTAAAACACCGCCACCTAACATATTGGAAAGTCTGGCGATACTCTCACCATATCCATTACTGTCGCGGAACGGCTCTGAAAAATGCTTGGCAACCAAAAGTGCAAAGTTTGTATTTGCCGTGTGCTTTGCCGGATCTTCATAACTGTGTCCGTTTACCGTTACAATACCGTTCGTGTTCTCATTAACCACAACGCCATGCGGATTCATACAGAATGTACGAACCAGATCTTCAAACTTCTCCGTGCGATATACGATCTTGCTTTCATATAATTCATCGGTCAGATGCGAAAATACTTCTGCCGGAAGTTCGACACGGACACCGATATCCACACGATTGGATTTTGTTTTGATCTCCAGATCACTGCAAAGTTTTTCTGCCCATTTACTTCCGCTTCTTCCTGCGGAAACGATACATTTACTACAGCTGTAGTTTTTATCTGCTGTAGATACTACATAACCCTCTTCTGTCTTTTGAACACTTTCTACATAAGTATCAAAATAAAAGTCTGCTTTTGAACTTAATTCTTTGTACATATTCTGTAACACGATATAATTGATATCTGTTCCCAGATGACGTACTGACGCATCCAGAAGATGAAGTCCGTTTTGTAAACAAAGTTTCTTAATGTGCGTATTGGTTGTGGAATACAGCTTTGTGCCTTCTCCACCGTATTTTACATTCAGATCATCTACATAGTGCATCAGTTCCATGGCTTTTTCTTTCCCGATATATTCATAAAGCGTGCCACCAAACTGATTGGTAATATTATATTTTCCATCAGAGAATGCACCTGCTCCGCCAAAACCATTCATAATCGAACAGCTCTTGCAATTAATACATGATTTAATCTTATCTCCATCAATTGGACATTTTCTCTTTTCCAATGCATGGCCGCCCTCTAAGACTGCGATACGCAGATCACTTTTTTCTTTTGTCAGTTCATATGCCGCAAAAATACCTCCCGGTCCGGCTCCAATAATGATCACATCATAATCCATCTACAAGTACCTCCTCACTCTGTAAAGCTGTCCTATGACAAGCCTGTTTCTTTGTTTATACAATCTAAGCAACCTTTACATTATAATATAGAACGCCTTTCTAATCAATCATTTTTCTCATAAAACAAAATAGAAAATGCGTCTTATCTTAACATATTAAATTGTGTTTCTATTTCTTTTTATTTTTTGGATAGACACGACAGCTGATTAGAATTTTTGATTTTTTAATCTTTTTTGCTGATTGGGCGCGGGTCATAACTATAGGGGCGACTCAGTCTGAGTAGCATTGTTGTTTGGGACACGCTTCCGCTTCGCAAAGCCACGTAGCGCACACATAGCACTGCAAAAAGCAAATACTCTTTTTGCAGCGCAAGTGGCGACGGGCTTAGAGATTCCCAAACAGCAATGTACATCAGAACTGGCCTTGCCCCTATATCAGATGAGAGCGCCCATAATCAGGGCAAAAAAGAAAAAAATCTTAAAAATTCTTATCAGGTGAAACAGTGCTCCAAAAAAGAAAAGAAATAGAAACACAAATCAAAAACGTTAATAGGACGCATTTCCTATTTTGTTTTACGAATGGCTGCTTTATGGTTTGGAAACTTTCGGATATTTTTCAAAAAAACATTGCAGTTATTTTGTGATCTATACTATAATAATATGATAGAAAAAAAGAAGCAGGCCGACATAAACACCCGGTCTGTATCATTTTGTATTTCCAAAGGAGGGTTACATACTATGAAAAAAATAGTATTAACAGGTGGCGGTACTGCCGGACATGTTACACCAAACATTGCATTGATACCGGAATTAAAAAAACAGGGATATTCTATCTCTTATATCGGCTCTTACGAAGGTATTGAACGTAAACTGATCGCAGATCTCGATATCCCTTATTATCCGATCTCCAGTGGTAAGCTGCGCCGTTATATTGATATAAAGAATTTAAGCGATCCGTTCAAAGTCATTAAAGGACTGCATCAGGCACGTAAATTACTAAAAAAGATCAAACCGGATGTTGTCTTTTCCAAAGGCGGCTTTGTATCCGTTCCTGTTGTACTGGCTGCCAAATCCAGAAAGATTCCTTGTGTGATCCATGAATCCGATATGACACCGGGACTTGCAAATAAGATTTGCATTCCTTGTGCAAACCGTGTCTGCACGAACTTTCCGGAAACGATCAAGCATCTTCCGCCGCAAAAAGCTGTTCTTACCGGCTCACCGATCCGCGAGGAACTCTTCCACGGCGATAAAGAAAAAGGGCTTGCTTTCTGTGGATTTACCGATGAGAAACCTACGCTTCTGATCATTGGAGGAAGTCTTGGCGCAGTTGCAGTCAATACTGCGGTCCGCAGTATTCTTCCAAAACTGTTAGAAAAATTCCAGATCATCCATCTTTGCGGCAAAGGCAAGCTCGATGAATCCTTAAATGGTACGAAAGGATATGTACAATATGAATATATCAAAGAAGAATTATGTGATCTGATGGCGGCCGCTGATGTAATGATCTCCCGTGCCGGTGCAAATGCGATCTGTGAGATCCTTGCTCTTCGTAAACCAAACATCCTGATCCCATTATCAGCACAAGCCAGCCGTGGTGATCAGATCCTGAATGCCGCATCATTTGAAAAAGCCGGTTACAGTATTGTTATTCAGGAAGAAGATGTTACTGACCAGAAACTTTATGATGCCGTTTTACAAGCATATGAACATCGTGACGAATATGTAAAAGCCATGAAACGCAGCCAGTTGAATAATTCGATTGAAAAGATCGTCGGACTGATCAACGAAGCTGCCAATAAGAAATAAAAGGCAAAGACAGCGTTTTGATCATACCCGTTAAAATGCCGTCACCATATAACTTATATTTTTTAAAAGGAAACCAAATCACATAGCAAGATTCTATATCACTTATATCTTTTAAAAGAAAAGCATATAGTAAGATTTCTGTATATACCCATCTGCTAAAGTCAATTTTCATTCTGACTTTAAAGAAATGTAATATCTTTCTTACTATATGCTTTTTACTTTCTATCCGACGTACTTTTTTGATCTGTTCGCTTACCGGACAGCATACTGATCCGTCTATTGCACCGGTCAGTTTATTGCACTGATCACTCCAATTGCCTGATATTGAATCTTTGCCGTAATTTTTCCTTTTGCATTCATGATACCGTATTTTCCATTCTTTTGTACGATCGTATAACCGGTATCGCCAAAGTCCTGAATGTCATTATATTCTGTCTTTGCAACCTGATTACCATAACGGTCGATCACACCGAATTTTCCATCCATACAGACTACGGCAAGTCCATTTTCAGAAAACTCTCTTGCCTTTTCATAATCGGGATCGATCTCATATTCAAAGTCTGTTCCAAGATAGCCAAACTTTTTATTTTTCTGAAGCAATGCACGTCCGCCAACAAAATTCCAAGCTTTAACATAAGTCGGCTTCAACACTTCTTTTCCTTTTGTATTGATATATCCCCAGCGTGTTGCACGAAAAACTGCTGCCATTTTGTTATCACCAAAATCACGTGCATTCTCATATTTAGGCTTAACGATCACTTTTCCTGTCCGGTCAACATAACCATACAGATCATTCTGACAGATCAATGCCAAACCATCCTTGCTAAATGCTCCCATGGAATCATATTGACAGGCTACTGTCTGTACACCCTTTTGATCAATCGCACCATAACCGGATTTTGTCTGTACGATCGCATTGCCATGGTCGTCAAAATCAGATGCCGTAAGATAGACAGCTTTGATCACTTCTTCTCCCTGTGCATTGATAAAGCCATATTTTCCGTTACGTTTAATACGAGCCAGTCCATTTTTTGCAAATACATATGCTTCTTCATAACGTGGCTCGATTGCAATGGTTCCGGACTGCTTGATATATCCGTATTGATCATTTTTTGCTACAACAGCATAGCCATTAGTCATATCGCTTCCCTGATCATAGATCGGTTTAACGCAATAGTTTCCTTTTGTATCAATATAACCTGTTTTCCCCTTTTTCTCTACAACCGCCATACCATCTTGAAATGCTCCGGCATACGAAAATTCCTTATCAAAAAGCTTTTTACCATTTGCATCAATATAATAAAAGCTATCCTTAGCTTTTACCGGGATCGCAATCTTGGATGCTTCCTGTACTTTTACATTGACTGTCTTAATCTCTTTTTTTCCGCCACATCCGGTCAATGTACCACAGATCGTCAGACCAAGTGTAAGCAGTATACTCCATTTCTTTCTATCTTTACTCATGTATTCTTACACATTCTCCTTTCCTAGCCATATGACTTTAAGTATATCGAACCTGTCTCTAAGCGTCAATATGTCTCCCTTTCTTTTGCTCATGTACCTGACCGGCTGATAAAAGAAAGACCGTGATCACCAAAGAGGGCAGTAAAAAATTCGTGGTGCCAAAAGCAAACAGACACACCAGAGAAATGACACCGCCTGTCATGGCTGCCATTTTCGTTTTTCTTACTTTTCCTAAGACCTGTTCTAACAAAATAACAACAAATAATGCTGTCATGGCAAAATCTATTCCCGTAAAATCTACCGGCAAAGCTTTTCCAAGCAAAGCACCGGTTACCGAACCGATCACCCAATATGCCTGATCAAGAAGAGATATCCAGAACCATGTATCCCGGTGTCTTTCCTGTTCATCCATGCTCCTGCATGCACATAGCACCGAATAAGTCTCATCTGTCAAAGAAAAGATCATGTAGATCTTCGATCTCATTTTCTGAAAAGAAGAAACAAACGATAGCCCATAAAACAAATGACGGCTATTAACAAAAATTGTTGTCAGAAACATCGTAAGCGGAGAAACACAGCTTGCAAGCATCGGTATCATAATAAATTGCATCGATCCTGCATAAACAAATATACTCAGTAAAAGAACCCATATTACAGAAAACCCGGAAGTCTGTGCTAATATTCCAAATGCCATCCCTAAAAAAAGATAGCCACACATGACCGGAATCGACTTTATAAAAGCATATCGTATATTTTGATTCGTGGTTTCGTTCATGTCTTTTTCCTTTTTCCTTGAAATAGTATGCTTTTTTAGTTTTACTCTATCTGCTAAATGGTGTCAAGGTCAAATAGATTCAAAAACAGCACCCTTGCAGATCATTATTATATAGGAAACGGAAAGCTTCCTATATAACCAAAAAAAGAATCGCCGGGGAAGCGATTCTTTAAGGAGAAGGTATGAAAAAAATTTTAAGCACTCATCAAATGTTTTTCCTTCATTTGATAATTCTATTGTAATGAGATTTTGTTAATTGCAAATGATGAAACTATGAATAAATTGTAACAACTTTATAGATAAATATTGTACAAGCATCTGTTTTTATGCTCTTGTAGCCAAAAGGAATCCATAATATACTTTTTATCATTTTTTTATTACAAATATGTTCCTTGTTTTTCTTTTATTTTGTATTGAACTTTATTCATCCGGCCGCATAACATTTCTCTGTTTTATTCTGATTCTTTTTTATTGGTTCTCACTAAATACATCGGTAATATCATGTAATGCAATAAATGCGGATGGATCAATCTCACTTATGATCTCGCGCATCTTCGTGATCTGGAAACGATTGACAACAAAATAGATCACGGTTCTTTCTATACCGGAATATCCGCCCACTGCATTTATTTTAGTCAGACCGGATTCAAATTCCAACGAAAGTGCATCACAGATCTCATCTGCTTTTGTCGTAATGATCATTGCACATTTTGCATGGTCAAAACCATCTACAATAAAATCAACGGTTTTTAATGCTGCCATATAAGTTACAATAGAATATAACGGAAGAATCCAGCTGTGGATCACAATACCACAGATGATATACAAGAGCACATTATATGTCATTACAAAGGTTCCAACTGAAACGCCCAGTCGCTTTGCAAAGATTACTGCCATAACTTCAATGCCATCCATTGCTCCATCAAAACGAATAGCAAGACCGCTTCCAATTCCCGATACCAATCCGCCAAACAAAGCACATAAAAGTAAATCTTTTCCTGCCAGTGGAGATGCCAGACTTACATCTATCGGTAACACATCTGTAATGAGCCATGCCATAAAAGAATAGATAATGACCGTATATGTTGCATAAATCGTAAAATAGATCCCCTGCTTTTTTAATCCATATAGGAAAAGAGGAATATTTAATACGACCAGAAATACCGATAGTGAAAGATACGATGGTGTAATCTGGGATAACAGCATGGAAGTACCTGAAATTCCACTGTCATACAACTCTACCGGTGCTAAAAAAATTGTTACACCAAATGCATTAATACAGCCTGCAATCGTCAGCAAAAGAATATTTTTCCAACGAAGTCCTTTTAAAATTTCTAACACTTTTTTCAATAAAATACCTGCCTTTCTTTTTGAATCACCTTATAACTAAAACCTTATTTTCATAAGATTTTTTCCCTGTTTATTCCAAATCTTTTACTGCCTGTATGCCATTCATACTATATTTTTCCACAATCCGGCTAACGGTTCCATCCGCAACCATTTTTCTCAATACTTTTGTTAACTTATCTGCTATCTGTTGATCACCTTTTTTCGAAAAAGCAACACCAAGTTTTGCAGAATAAATACTTTCACTCAGAAAACGATATTGCGTTATTTCATCTTTGGTGTATTGTCTCAAAACACCTTCATGAGCTGCTATTGCATCAACATATCCTTTTCGCAATGCTGAAATCACCTCGTCAATTGTTTTAAAAGTCACCAGACTTTTTATTTTCGGTAAATGATTGCTTTTATTTAAAAACAAAGTTTCCGGTTTTGTACCAACTTGTGCTGCAACAATCCTGCCATTCAAATCCGATAATTTCTTGATACTGCTATCTTTACGAACCACTATTACATGACGACTGCACATATAAGGTCCTGCCCAGTTGTATTTTTCTTCTCGACCGGTCATGGTATAACAGCCCCAAAGACAGTCTACCTTTCCACTTTCTAATATATTATCTTTTTGATCCCAGTCAATCTGACGAAACTCCGGCTGATAGCCCATTCTTTTGCACGCTTCTCTTGCAAGTGCGACATCGATTCCATGATATTCACCATCTTCTCCAATATAATTAAATGGTTCATAATTATCTGCACCGATCACTAATTTAGGAAATTCTCGTTCTTTTTCGCGTGACTTATTGCCGCCAGCCGAACAACTGCATAATGAAATAAGCATGGTTGTGATCATGCATAACGCTACTATCTTTTTTCGGATCTTCTTTTTCATCTTTTACCTCATTTATGTTGCTGTCTACGTATGTTGATTTAATGTTTTGCTTTGATTCGCTGATGTATTTCAATGTAATGTTTCTTTTTGCGCCCTGATATATTTCAAGGTAATATTTCTTTTTTATACCCTGATATATTCCAAGATAATGTTTCTTTTTTATACCCTGATATATTCCAAGATAATGTTTCTTTTTTATACCCTGATATATATACTTCTGTCTGTACTTTTGCTATTTTACTTACCCATTTTACACAAGATTTGCTATACTATATGAGAATTCCGAAGCTATTTTTACTCTAATAGAATACTTCAAAAATCTTTTAGAAACAAAAATAATTGCATATAGAACATATAGACTCCAGAAGATATGCATTTATCTTTTCACATACAAACTTGTAAAAGCTTACTTTTTCATATGTATCACTATTAGTATAAAAATATTTTGGTTTTCCGTCAACTAACCTGTTTACCAAATAATCCAATCAGATCAACACCGGAGGAATTCTTATGTTATTATTAGTCACCTATACATTACAGCCACAAAAAAGAACATCCTTTTTACAGGATGTTCAAAACAGTCATATATTAGAACAGATTCGAAAGGAAGACGGCTGCCTTCGTTATGAATACTATTTGCACGTTGAAAAAGACGATCAGATCCTTTTAGTCGAAGAATGGGCTTCCAAAGAGCAGCAGCAGATTCACCTACAACAATCGCCTATGCAGCTCTTAAAAGTATACAAAGACAAGTATGTAGTGTCTACCGATATTCGCACGCTGTCGTAACCTCTTCTTCTTTTCCAAAAATGATCCATGCCAGAGAACTGATCAAAAGGAAAAACGGATAAAATAAAAATGGAATGATATCAAAAGCCGATATATTTTTTCCTAATTCGGAAACTGCCGATACCGCTACAAGCATTTGTGCTCCATACGGAATGATTCCCTGTGTGATGCAGGAAAATGTATCGAGCAAAGAAGCCGACTTTTTAGCAGATACCCCATATGTTTTTGCCATTTCACGGGCAATAGGATTTGCCATAACGATCGCTACCGTATTGTTCGCTGTTGCTACATCCATTGCGGCTACCAGAATGCCCATACCGATCTGACCGCCCTTTTTTCCTTTAAACATCCTCTGAATCCAGCCAAGCAATGCCACAAACCCACCATATTCACGGATCAAAGCACACATTGCAGAAACCAATATTGCTACCATGCAGGTTTCAAACATTCCGCTGACTCCACTCCCCATATTGCCAATGAGTTCTACACCTGTAGACTTTCCTGTCAGAAGCATGATCAGACTTCCGGAAAAGATTCCGGACAAAAGCACTAAAAACACATTACAGCCCGCTATTCCGCCTAACAACACTAAAATGTACGGTATCATCCGGATCAAATGATATTCTTTTTGTATGCCGCCTGTTACCGTTGTATTTGCAGATATGACACCAACCAGTATAAGAGTGACCACAGCTGCCGGGAATGCAATCCAGAAGTTTTTGTAAAATTTATCTTTCATTCTGCAGCCCTGTCCGTTGCATGCTGCGATCGTTGTATCAGATATAAACGACAGGTTATCACCAAACATAGCGCCACCCATAACCGTAGCAACGCAAAGAGGCATACCAAATCCCGATGCTTCCGACACAGCCGCTGCAATCGGTGTCAGAAGTGTAATTGTCCCAACAGAAGTTCCCATTGCAACCGATACAAAACAAGCAACCACAAACAGAACCATAACTGCGTATTTTGCCGGAATCATTTGCAACATAAAATATGCCACACTTTCCGCGCTGCTTCGTCCGACAACACCGACAAAAACACCGGCAGTCAAAAAGATCAAGAGCATTGTAATGATATTTTTATCTGCCAGTCCTTTCGCCATAATTTCTAGCTTTTCATCAAAAGATACCGATCGGTTCTGTAAGCAGGCTACTAGTATTGCTGCAAGAAATGCCACGATGATCGGTACATTGTAAAAACCCATTGGCACTTTCATAATATATTCTAATGTAATTCCAAGTCCAAGATATAAGATTAAAAAGACACCGATCGGAAGTAATGCAACCGGATTTGACTTTTGTTTCATTGTTCTGATTCCGTCCTTTCACAATAACATTCTCATACTATCTGTGTTCTCTGACACCATGAACATATATTTTAACAAATTATGCTATAAATGAAAAGACAGACGGAATATTTTACCATGTCGATAGGGGATAGAAACAAAAGAAAAAGGCTGAAAAACATTCATAAACGAGAATGCTCTCAGCCTTAAAAATCAAATGCGGATAACAGGAGTTGAACCTGCACGAGGGTTGCTCACTAGAACCTAAATCTAGCGCGTCTGCCAATTCCGCCATATCCGCATATCCGGCACAAAAGTTTCTCGCAGAATCTTTTCTTGCCGACAGTTGATAGTATATCATTTTTATTTCAGGATAGCAAGGAAAATTTATTTTTGCACTTGCGTTTTATTTATTTATTTTTTTTTAAAGGAGCCTCTCCAAAGATCATAAAACACATTTCATTTTTCATCCAAGATACAGCAACGCTCTTGTTTATAAATGCATATCCTCTTTGGTTCTTTCCATTCTTTCTACTCATCCAGACTTGGAATCGGAATCTGGATTGCTACATCCGCATCATAATCCACACCATCAATCCCAAAACCAAAGATTTCATAGAATTCATCCCAATAGCCATCAAGATCAGCGATCTCTTTGATATTGTCTTTTGAAACTTTATCCCAAAGTTTAGCAACTGCTTCCTGTACTTCCGGCTTCATTTCATAATCATCCACGCGGATCAAACGATTCTGATCGGTAGGAATCTCTTTACAACAAAGACGATCATGTACCAGACGGTACATCTGCTTAATACAGTCTTCATGAAGTCCTTTTTCTTTCATTACTTTAAAAAGCAAAGAAAGATATAACGGAACGATCGGAATGGCAGCACTTGATTGTGTTACAACCGCTTTATTGACAGAAACATATGCCAAAAGTCCGTCTACCTCTTCATTCAGTTCATCTGCTGTCTGATACAAATGCTTCTTTGCCTGTCCGATCGATCCTTCTTTATAGATAGGGTAGGTTATTTCCGGTCCGATATAAGAATACGCTACCGTAATCGCCTGATCTGCTAATACATCTGCTGCTTTTAACTGCTCAATCCAGAGTTTCCAGTCTTCTCCGCCCATTACTTTTATCGTATCATGCACTTCCTGCTCTGTTGCTGCCGGGATCGTCACTTCCGTGATTTCATTGGTCAGAAGATCGATCGTCTGATTCGTATATTCTTCTCCCACTGTCTTTAATGTAGAACGATATGTAACTCCATCCGGAGCTTTACGACGTGGAGCGGCTACACTATAAATCACCATATCTACCTTGCCAAAATCTTTTTTGATCAGTTCGATCGTTTCATCCTTGATTTCCTGTGAATAGGCATCTCCGTTGATGGACTTAGCATAATAACCATCTTTTGTTGCAAATGTTTCAAATGCTGCTGTATTGTACCAGCCGGCACTTGCTGTTCTCTTTTCTTTTCCTGCTTTATCAAAAATAATACCGATCGTATCTGCATCACATGAATATGTCAATGCAATTCTGCTTGCAAGTCCATATCCCATAGATGCACCGATCACAAGAACTTTTTTCGGTCCTTCCGACTTCGGCTGCGACTTTACATAATCAATCTGTGACTTTACTGCTGCTTTGCATCCTTCCGGATGTGCTGTGGTACACATAAAACCTTTTACTTTCGGTGCTACTACCATCTTCTGATCCTCCGTTTATCATCTATTTTTACTAATTTGTCATTTATTACGAATACTAACATTTTCAGTTTAGCATATTTCCAAAAGGGAGTAAAGTAAGTATATACCTAGAAGGAACTTTATACAGCACCTTGATACACTATGCTTTTTTTACTACACAAAAAGCAGGAGGCCATTTCCATAAGAATATGACCTCCAAAAAACTTATAAAAAAATTATATTTTTTCAAAAAATGCGTTCTTAATGAATGTACAAAACAACGATAGTGTGATAGTATTTTCCACTATCACATACTTCAGATATCATTTTCAAATTCTTCAATCGAATCAGTCATACATGCCTTTTGAATCCAACTTTTTAGAATTGTCATATCATTTTGATCGTGAATCTTCTTTTTCAACAATCCTGTTATCTCTCCTTTTTCTTCTAAAATCTCCAGTAATACTTCTTTTTTGCCTGCTATCTTTCCTGCTGCTTCTCCTTCGATCCTTCCTGCGATCTTTCCGGCAGCTTCTCCTTCGATTCTTCCGGCATTCCAGCCATCATCATAGCCTCCGCGCCTCTCACTTGCCCGGATCTTTTTGAGCTCTTCTTCTTCGTTATATTCTAATATAGACATCGCTACCACCTCTGCTCTTTGCTTTTTTAGAAAGTCTGCTAATATATTTTCACGAATACACTCTGTGACTGCTTTTTCTACCGCCTGCTCGATCGG
>NZ_JACRSW010000031.1 GCF_014384965.1 Jutongia hominis | reverse complement strand
GTTTCTTTTACTCATGTTATAAAATCTCCTTTGTACTTCGATGTATTAAGTCGCCAAACTCATATACATCTTACGGGGAGATTTTATTTTTTTCAAATTTCATTCTCTATAGGAATGCTTTGTGTTTTTTATAATAGTTATATCGTATGAAAGTATATAGTGTATAGTTTTTGGAAGCTTTTTGAGCGTTATTGTCGAATACAATAAATACTGGATGAAGAGAGAAGGAAAAAGCATTAGAGTTGGTCTTGTATTATAGAAACAAAAGTAAAGAGATAATAGGAATAACCATATCGACAACCCTCCCCGTATGTGGTACACTTTTACCATACAAAACAACGACAGCAGAGGTGATATACAACAATGATAGCGATAATCGATTATGATGCCGGTAACTTAAAAAGTGTAGAAAAAGCACTACAGCATTTAGGACAGGATTGCAAGATTACAAGAAATGCAAAGGAAATCTTAGAAGCAGATAAAGTGATCTTACCCGGAGTAGGTGCTTTTGCAGATGCTATGGAAAAATTACAGAAATATGATCTGATAGATGTGATCCATCAGGTTGTAGATAAGAAAACTCCGTTTTTGGGAATCTGTCTTGGGCTGCAGCTTATGTTTGAAAGCAGTGAAGAAGGTCCGGGAGTAAAAGGCCTGGGACTTTTACCGGGTAAGATCGTACGATTTCCGGAAAAAGAAGGATATAAGATCCCGCATATGGGTTGGAATTCCATAGAGATCAAAAAGGGAGCTAAGATTTTACAGGGGATCGGTACAAATCCGTATGTGTATTTTGTGCATTCGTATTATCTTCAGGCGGCTGATCCGGATGATGTGGCTGCGACGACAGAATATATTACACAGGTGCATGCATCCGTAGAGCATGACAATATCTTTGCATGCCAGTTTCATCCTGAAAAAAGTGGTGATGTCGGCTTACAGATCCTTAAGAATTTTTGTGAATTAGACTAAAAGAAGAACAGACAGCTTTGTAGGAACAAAAATGCATATCCTTAACGAAAAGAACAAATAGAATGCAAAAACTGGAATGCATGTATTTAGAAAATGGAGGAACACATGTATACAAAGAGAATTATACCATGTTTGGATGTAAATAACGGACGTGTTGTAAAAGGTGTTAATTTTGTGGATTTAAAAGATGCCGGAGATCCGGTCAGTGTAGGAGCTGCTTATGGAAAAGCCGGAGCGGATGAACTTGTTTTCCTGGATATTACAGCATCTTCGGATGCCAGAGCAACAAAGTTAGATATGGTTCGTCGTGTGGCAGAAACAGTTTTTATTCCATTTACGGTGGGCGGTGGAATCCGCACGATTGATGATTTTAAAATGGTATTGCGTGAGGGGGCAGATAAAGTATCGGTAAACTCAGCCGCAATCCTTAATCCGGAACTGATCTCGGAAGCCGCAATGAAATTCGGAAGCCAATGTGTTGTTGTTGCGATTGATGCAAAAAGACGGGCAGATGGAAGCGGCTGGAACATTTATAAAAACGGTGGACGTGTTGATATGGGGATTGATGCGGTAGAATGGGCAATGAAAGCCTGTGAACTCGGTGCCGGCGAAATCCTTTTGACAAGCATGGACTGTGATGGTACGAAGGATGGTTATGATATTGAATTGACAAAGATCGTATCCGATAACGTGTCGATCCCGGTTATTGCATCCGGTGGAGCGGGTAAGTTAGAGCATTTTAAAGATGCATTTACAAAAGGAAATGCAGATGCGGTATTAGCAGCATCGTTATTCCATTATAAAGAGTTAGAGATCCGCGAAGTGAAAGAATATTTGCGGGAGCAGGGAATTAGTGTACGTTTGTAAGAGTAAGGCAGGTAAAGGAGTACATAAAAATGGCAATGATCACAAATGACTGGCTGGATGCGATCCAACCGGAATTTTCAAAAACATATTACAGGGATTTGTTTGAATTTGTAAAAGATGAATACAGTAAGGTTGTAGTATATCCGCCGTCAGATGATATTTTTAATGCATTTCATTTCACACCATTATCAAAAGTAAAAGTATTGATCTTAGGGCAGGATCCCTATCATAATGTGCATCAGGCACATGGCTTGAGTTTTTCTGTTCCGCAGGATCAAAAAGAAATCCCGCCTTCTTTGCAAAATATTTACAAAGAATTGCAAAGTGATTTAGGATGTTACATCCCGGATAATGGCTATTTGAAAAAATGGGCTGATCAGGGTGTGCTTTTGTTAAACACGGTATTGACGGTACGTGCACATCAGGCGAATTCTCATCAGGGAAAGGGATGGGAGCAATTTACGGATGCGGTGATTCAGGCAATCAATGCGCAGGATCGCCCGATTGTTTATATGTTGTGGGGAAGACCGGCACAGTCTAAGATACCAATGCTGACTAATCCAAAGCACTTAATCTTAAAGGCACCACATCCAAGTCCGCTTTCAGCATATCGTGGTTTTTTTGGCTGCAAACACTTTAGTCAGGCAAATCAATTTTTACAGGACAATGGCGTAGAACCGATCGATTGGCAGATCGAGAATTGCCATACAACTAATTAGCCATATAGCAAACTCATTATATGATCAGATGAAAATATGGTCAGCCATATTTAGCTGCATCATTCGTTATATGAATAAATAGTAACACAGATAACAATAACTTCATTTATGTAAAAGATATCGGACAAAGAACCTGTTTTTTGGGTAAGTATTGCTCATACTGAAAATGCCAAATAAAACAGATTGCTTTGTTTTGATATCTTTTTGTTTCTTTGGCAAGAATGAGGGAACTGAAATTTTCTCTGTTTTTTCATAACATAACCTTAACAATATATCTAAAGTCTTAAAACTCAAAAAAAGTATTGCAACATCAAGAAAAGAGTGCTAGCATAGCAACTACACCAAATGGTTAACCAGGTTAATAATTAATTTGGTTCATATAGTGTATATCGGATATCTGCCAGTCAAAAACATTTTAATGTAAGCATATCATAGCATTTTTCTATCTGACAATGGATTAGATTTGTGTCTGCTTTTTTATTTATTTTATCTTTTAGATAGGCATGCCGTCTGATTAGAATAACTGTTTTTTTAGCCTTTTTGCTGATTGGGCGCGGGTCATAACTATAGGGGCGACTCAGCCTGAGTAACATTGCTGTGTAGGACACGCTTCCGCTTCGCAAAGCCACGTAGCGTACACATAGCACATTAAAAGATAAAAACTCCTTTTAATGTGCAAGTGGCGACGGGCTTAGAGAGTCCCAACAGCAATATACATCAGGACTGGCCTTGCCCCTATATCAGATGAGAGCGCCCATAATCAGGGCAAAAAAGCAAAAAAACATAGTTATTCTTATCTGACGAGACAATGCTCTAAAAGATAACATAAATAAAAAAGCAGGCATAACTCTGGTATGTTGTCAGATAGAAAAATGCTATAATACCGGGACATAAAAATGTCTTTGACTGGCAGATATCGTAGGGAATCTTTGTGGAAGGAGGAAGTGATTTGAATAATTTGTTTCGACAAATGCTGATTTGTGAGAAGAAGATCCATCAGATCAAGTTAGATTCGATTCAGGATAATTTCAATCAGAACGAATGGATCATCATGAATTCTCTTTATGAAGTACAGGTGGAAAAAGTTTTAGAAAACGATGCCATGAAACATCCCGGTGTCAGGTGTTTAGCTGAAATGATGCAATGTACACCGCCGATGATCTCAAAGATTCTTCGTGGCTTAGAAAAGAAGGATATGATCACACGCAGTATGGATCAGCAGGATAAGAGAAATGTGCAGGTTACGTTGACCGAATTTGGTAAAGAGAAAGTCAAAGAAGGCCGTATTGTACTTGCTGCTTACACAGATCAGATCGTTAAACGGTTTGGAGAAGAAAAGCTTGGTCAGATCATTGATTTTATGAATGAATTTTATGAAGTATCAAAAGAAGTAATGAATGATATGAATACAGAAAATAATTAAAAACAGGAGGAAAAAGATGTTACGAATATTTCAATATTTGAAAAAATATCTGCCGACAGTAGGAATTATCATTGTATTGCTTTTAGTGCAGGCGTTTTGTGACCTGTCACTGCCGCAGTACACGTCAGATATTATTGATACCGGTATTCAGAACAAAGGAGTAGAACATGTACTTCCCGAAAAGATCAGAACAGAAGAATACCAATATGTACAGCTTTTTATGAAATCGTCGGAGCAAAAGGATTTTCAAAAAGCGTATAAAAAAGACGGAAAATATTATGTAAGAAAAGATCTGAAGAAAGATACGTTAGAAAAGCTTGATGATCAGCTAGCAGTTGCTTTTATTGCAAACGCACAATTAAGTTCTGTAGAAAAGAGCAGTTTTTTTGAGCAATTAGAACAGCAGCAAAAGCTTCCAAAAGGTTCGTTACAGGAAGAGCAGGTCAAAGGAATGTTTGCTAAACTGGGGATTCCTTATCAGGTGACGACAAAGACCGTAAAGAAAAGCGGAAAGAAAGTAAAAGTTGAATACATTGACGAACGTCCGGTCTTTGCTGCTATGATAAACAGTGGAACAATGGATCAAAAGATACTTCTTACGATGCGCAGCAAAATGGAAAAGAAGTTTGATACCTTAGGCGAGTCAATGGTCAGATCAACAGCGATCACTTCAACGATTGCCGAAGAAAAGAAAACAGGGATCGATATTGATGCAAGACAGACAGGATATTTATGGATCGCAGGAGCAAAGATGCTTTGTATGGCATTTTTGATGGCAGCTTCCGCAATCTTGGCAGGTTTTTTCTCTGCCAGAGTGGGTGCCGGTATTGGTAAAGAGCTTCGAGGAAAAATGTATGAAAAAGTCATGTCATTTTCCGATGCTGAGATGAACCAGTTCTCAACGGCTTCTCTGATCACCAGAAGCACAAATGATATCCAGCAGATCCAGATGGTAGAAACTATGGTTTTGCGAATGATCCTATACGCACCGATCATAGGAATCGGTGGAATCTTCAAAGTACTTAGTACCAGGTCCGGAATGGAATGGATCATCGTGGTTGCCGTGATCACACTGGTTGCAGTTGTCATGGTATTAATGGGGGTTGCTATGCCACGCTTTAAGAAAATGCAGATTTTGGTAGATAGGATCAATCTGGTTGCCAGAGAGATTTTAACAGGATTGCCTGTTATCCGTGCATTTGGAAGAGAAAAGAAAGAAGAAGAACGTTTTGACGATGCCAATGTTGCACTGACAAAGAATATGCTTTTTACAAACCGTGTTATGACATTTATGATGCCACTTATGATGTTTATCATGTACGGTGTGTCCATTCTGATCGTATGGGTTTCTACAGATAAGATCAATACAGGAACCATTCAGGTTGGTACCATGACTGCATTTATTACGTATTCTATGCAGATTGTTATGGCGTTTTTGATGATTACGATGTTTTCCGTAATGCTTCCGAGAGCTTCGGTATCAGCAGAACGAATCGATGAAGTATTAAATACAAAAGTCAGTATTGAGGACAAACCGGATACGAAAGCAAATTCTGTTGCTAACGGAGAAGTAGCCTTTGAACATGTATCGTTTGCTTATCCGGGCGCAAAAGAAAATGTGTTAGAAGATATTTCTTTTGTAGCAAAGACCGGTCAGACAACAGCGATCATCGGTGGTACCGGAAGCGGTAAGACTACATTAGTCAATCTGATTCCAAGATTCTTTGATGTGACAAAAGGTAAAGTTATGGTAGATGGTACCGATATCAGGGAAATGTCGCAGGAAAGCCTGCGTGAAGCAATCGGTTATGTTCCGCAAAAAGGTGTTCTGTTCTCGGGAACGATTGCTTCAAATTTACGATATGGAAAAGAAGATGCAACAAAAGAGCAGGTTATGGACGCAGCCCGTATTGCACAGGCAAAAGAGATCATTGACGGAAAGAAAGATGGATTAGACAGTGCGATCGCACAGGGAGGAAGTAATGTTTCAGGTGGCCAGAAGCAGAGATTCTCGATTGCAAGAGCAATCGTCAAAGATCCTAAGATCTACATTTTTGATGACAGTTTTTCGGCACTTGATTATAAAACAGATGCCATCTTACGACGGGAGCTTTCTAAGAAAACAAAAGAAGCAGCTGTTATCATTGTTGCACAGCGTATCAGTACAATCTTACATGCAGAGCAGATCATTGTCTTAGACGAGGGAAAAGTAGCCGGAATCGGAACACATCAGGAACTTTTTGATCACTGTGCCGTATATCGTGAGATTGCAGAATCCCAACTTTCAGAAGCGGATATTGCCAAATTAAAAGCACAGGGAAAGGAGGTTATGTAATATGAGTGAATCCAGAACGAATATGCGAAGAGGTCATGGTCCGATGCGTGGCATGGGTGCGACGGAAAAAGCGAAAGATTTCAAAGGAACGATCGGTAAATTACTTGCGTATATTGGCAGTTATAAGATCGGAATTGTAGTTGTTATGTTGTTTGCTGTAGGGTCTACGGTCTTTAATGTATTAGGACCTAAAACATTAGGACGTGCAACAACAGAACTTTCCAAAGGCCTGATGCGAAAAATACAGGGCAGTGGCGGTATTGATTTTTCAAAGATCGGCTGGATCTTAGTCGGTGTAATGTGCCTGTATGGATGCAGTACTTTGTTTAGCCTGATACAAGGCTGGATCATGACCGGCATCACACAAAAGATCTGTTACCGGATGCGAAAAGAAATATCCGAAAAGATCAATCGTATGCCTATGAAATATTTTGAAAGCAGAACAAACGGTGAAGTCTTATCAAGGATTACCAATGATGTCGATACGCTTGGTATCAGTTTGAATCAGAGTGTGACGCAGTTGATCACATCAATTGCAACGCTGATCGGTGTCTTGATCATGATGCTTTCAATCAGTCCTTTAATGACATTGATCGCCTTGGTTATACTTCCGATCTCCATTGCATTGATCAGTATTGTTGTGAAAAAATCACAGAAATATTTTAAAACACAGCAGGAATATCTTGGTCATATCAATGGTAAGATTGAAGAGACATATGGCGGACATAATGTTGTAAAAGCATTTAATAAAGAAAAGAAAGAAGTCGAAGAATTCCATAACACGAATGAAGTGCTTTATGATTCTGCATGGAAGTCACAGTTTTTATCCGGCATGATGATGCCGATCATGGCATTTGTCGGAAACTTAGGCTATGCCGGGGTTGCTATTGCCGGTGGCTTTTTAACGATACAGGGAACGATCCAGGTTGGTGATATCCAGGCATTTATCCAATATGTAAAGCAGTTTACGCAGCCGATCCAGCAAATCGCTCAGGTTATGAATATGTTACAGTCTATGGCAGCAGCGGCAGAGCGTGTTTTTGAATTCTTAGACGAGGAAGAAGAGGTACAGGTGATCGAAGATCCTGTCAAAGAAGAGCATATTCAGGGAAATGTTGACTTTGACCATATTTCTTTTGGATATCAGGAAAATCAGGTGATCATTCATGATTTTAGTGCCAATGTAAAAGCCGGACGAAAGATAGCAATCGTAGGACCGACCGGTGCAGGTAAGACAACGCTTGTAAAACTTTTGATGCGTTTTTATGATGTCAACAGCGGTTCGATCCGTCTGGATGGTCATGATATCCGTGATTTCAACAGACGCGATCTTAGAAATGCAATGGGAATGGTTTTACAGGATACATGGCTGTTTAAAGGAACGATCATGGAAAATATCCGTTATGGCCGTTTGGATGCGACAGATGAAGAAGTAATAGCAGCAGCCAAAGCCGCGCATGCACACAGCTTTATCAAAGCATTGCCTGGAGGTTACCGGATGGAATTAAACGAAGAAGCAAGCAACGTTTCTCAGGGACAAAAGCAGCTTTTGACCATCGCAAGAGCCATTCTGGCAAATAATCCGATCATGATCTTAGATGAGGCGACTTCATCTGTTGATACTTATACCGAAGCTCGTATTCAGAAAGCAATGGACCATCTGATGGAAGGAAGAACCAGCTTTGTGATCGCTCATCGTTTGTCAACGATCCGTGATGCAGACTGTATCCTTGTTATGAAAGATGGAGATATTATTGAGCAGGGCAGACACGGAGAGCTTTTGGAAAAAGGCGGATTCTACGCGGATCTGTATCAGAGCCAGTTTGAGACAGTCAGCTAATATAGCGGCAACTGCATTGGAGTGGCAAAGTTCCCATATCATTGGTAACTGTTTGCTGAAGGATAGAGATACAGAGACAGAAAAGACAGACAGCTTTATACAAAGTGCAATACAGGCAGAGCATTTTGGATAAAGCTGTTTTTTCATGGAATAGGAAACTGCTCGTACAGTGGTGGTACACATAGCAAAGCGCAGGCTTTGCGCTTTTTCGTGGAATAGGAAACTGCTCATATAGTAGAGGTACATCAACAAGAATTGCTTTAGCAATTCTTGTAGTGCAACGCGCCGGCTTTGCACTTTTTTATGGAATAGGAAATTGCTCGTACAGTGGTGGTACACATAGCAAAGCGCTGGTTTTGCACTTTTTTATGGAATAGGAAATTGCTCATATAGTAGAGGTACATCAACAAGAATTGCTTTAGCAATTCTTGTAGTGCAACGTGCCGGCTTTGCGCTTTTTCATTAATACATATAAATTTGTAAAATAATATCCGCTTTATATAGCGTATTTAAGAAGATGCTTATAAAAAAGCATTCATAGCGTTGAAAAATGTAGAAAAAGCAGGGAGATAAAAGAGTTGCTTTGAAAATCATTTAATGCTATACTTTAGATTGGTTTGGTATTTTCAAACCCTCTTTAAAAAGAGAAGAAGACAGATTACTTGCCTGCAGTCTTGAAAATAAAAAGGAGTATTCCTTTTGATTGGGAGCAAGCAGGTGGATAGGAGCGAAATATATGAGTTTATTTAGCAAGATATTTGGAACACATAGTCAGCATGAAGTAAAAAGAATTTTGCCAATCGTGGATAAGATTGAAGCGTTAGCACCGGAATTTGAAAAGATGACCGATGAAGAGTTACAGGCAAAGACACCGGAGTTTAAGGAACGTCTTGCCAATGGAGAGACATTGGATGATATTTTGCCGGAAGCATATGCTACCGTACGTGAAGCAGCAACCCGTGTACTCGGTATGCGTCATTATCATGTACAGTTGATTGGTGGTGTGATCTTACATCAGGGACGTATTACAGAGATGCGTACCGGTGAAGGTAAAACGTTGGTATCGACACTTCCTGCTTATCTGAATGCATTGGAAGGAAAAGGTGTTCATATCGTTACCGTCAATGATTATCTGGCAAAACGTGATGCTGAGTGGATGGGTAAAGTACATGAATTCCTCGGTCTGACCGTTGGTGTAATCCTAAATAATCTTGATAACGATGAAAGAAGAGCAGCCTATAATTGCGATATTACATATGCGACAAACAATGAATTAGGTTTCGATTATCTGCGTGATAATATGGTTGTATATAAAGAAGAATTAGTACAAAGAGAATTACATTATGCGATCATCGATGAGGTCGACTCTGTTTTAATTGATGAAGCAAGAACACCATTGATCATTTCAGGACAGAGCGGGAAGTCAACGAAGCTATATGAAGCCTGTGATATCTTTGTGAAACAGTTGACAAGAGGTACGGCAAAAGAATTATCTAAAATGGATATTCTGATGAATGAAGAAGAGGAAGAAACAGGTGATTATGTTGTAGATGAGAAAGATAAGAATGTAAACCTTACAGAAGAAGGTGTCCGCAAGGCAGAACGTTTCTTCCAGGTAGACAATCTTGCTGATCCTGATAATCTGGAATTACAGCATAATATCAACCTTGCACTTCGCGCACATTCATTGATGTTTAAGGATAAAGATTATGTTGTCAAAGATGATGAAGTCCTGATCGTTGATGAATTTACAGGCCGTATCATGCCGGGTCGTCGTTTCTCTGATGGATTGCATCAGGCGATCGAGGCAAAAGAGCATGTAAAAGTAAAGAGAGAGAGTAAGACATTAGCTACGATCACATTCCAGAACTTCTTTAATAAATATGCAAAGAAGTCAGGTATGACCGGTACTGCTCTGACAGAGGAAAAGGAATTCCGTGAGATCTATGGTATGGACGTAGTGGAAGTTCCAACCAACCTTCCGATCGCACGAATTGATTATAATGATGTGGTTTATAAGACAAAAGAAGAAAAATTCAATGCCGTTGTAGAAGACATTGCACAAGCCCATGAAAAAGGACAGCCAGTCTTAGTCGGTACGATTGCGATCGATACTTCTGAATATCTGAGCAAAAAGTTACAAAAGAAAGGAATTCCGCATAAGGTCTTAAATGCGAAATTCCATGAATTAGAAGCAGAGATCATTGCAGATGCCGGACAGAAGGGTGCTGTAACGATCGCAACAAATATGGCAGGTCGTGGTACCGATATCAAGCTTGGTGAAGGCGTAAAGGAACTTGGAGGATTAAAGATCATTGGTACCGAACGTCATGAATCACGTCGTATTGATAACCAGTTACGTGGTCGTGCCGGTCGTCAGGGTGATCCGGGTGAATCAAGATTTTATATTTCTCTCGAAGATGATCTGATGCGTCTGTTTGGATCAGAACGTTTGATGGGGCTGTTTGAAGCAATGCCGGAGGGAGAGCAGATCGAACATAAGATGCTTTCGAATGCGATCGAAGGTGCACAAAAGAAGATCGAAGGTAATAACTTTGGTATCAGAAAGAACCTGCTTGAATTTGACCGTGTCAACAACGAGCAGCGTGAAGTAATCTATAAAGAGCGTCGTCAGGTACTCGATGGCGAGAGCATGCGCGATACGATCTACAAGATGATCACGGATGTGGTAGAGCATTATGTGAATTCGATCATCAATGATGATGCACTTCCGGAAGATTGGGATCTTGCAGAGTTGAATAATGTACTTCGTCCGATCATTCCGATGAAGAAGATCGTATTGACAGAAGAACAGATCAAGCATATGAAGAAAGATGAACTTTTACAGCAATTAAAAGAAGAAGCTGTCAAAGTTTATGAAGAAAAAGAAGCAGAATTCCCTGATCCTGATCAGATCCGTGAAGTAGAACGTATCATTTTATTGAAAGTCATCGATCACAAATGGATGGATCACATTGATGATATGGATCAGCTTCGTCAGGGAATCGGTTTACAGGCATTTGGTCAGAGAGATCCGGTAGTAGAATATAAATTTGCCGGATTTGAAATGTTTGATGCAATGATCGATGCGATTTCAGAAGAAACCGTTAAAGCGATGATGCATGTTCAGATCGAACAGAAAGTAGAGCGTGAACAGGTTGCGCAGGTAACCGGAACAAACAAAGATGATTCTGCAGTTGCCACACCAAAGAAAAGAGAAGGCAAGAAGATTCAGCCAAACGATCCATGCCCATGTGGAAGTGGAAAGAAATATAAAATGTGCTGTGGAAAGAAATTTTAAAACACAGCACAAAGGATCAGAAACGATCCGAATAGAAAGAGGTGAGTTGATGGTAGAATTTGATAACATGAAGATGGAATTATCAAATTACGAACAGCCACTGCTTGAAATGGGGAACTCACTTTGACCTTGCTAATAAAAAAGACAGGGTTGAAGAATTAGAGAAAACAATGGAAGAACCGGGTTTTTGGGATAATCCGGACCATTCGACAGCAGTAGTACAAGAATGTAAGAAACTAAAGACAACAATAGAACGATACGAAACTTTGTGTAACGACAGAGAAGATATGCTTACATTGATCGAGATCGGTGAAGAAGAAGGCGACACGGATATCGTATCAGAAGTAGCAGAATCACTTGAAGAATTTAAGCAGCAATTCGAAGAGCTTCGTATAGAGACTTTGCTAAGTGGAGAATATGATAAGAATAATGCGATTCTGACGTTACATGCAGGAGCCGGCGGAACAGAGAGTTGTGACTGGGCATCAATGCTTTGCCGTATGTACCAAAGATGGGCAGAAAAAAAAGGATTTCAGGTAGAAATGCTTGATTTTCTGGATGGTGATGAAGCCGGTTACAAATCTGTCACTTTGCAGATATCCGGCCTGAATGTATATGGCTATTTAAAGTCAGAACATGGTGTACATCGTCTGGTGCGTATTTCACCATTTAATGCAGCAGGAAAACGTCAGACATCCTTTGTATCGTGTGATGTTATGCCCGATATTGAAGAAGATCTGGATGTAGAGATCAATGATGACGATATCCGTATTGACACCTATCGTTCCAGCGGTGCAGGCGGACAGCATATCAATAAGACTTCATCGGCTATCCGAATCACACATTTCCCTACAGGAATTGTCGTACAATGTCAGAATGAGCGTTCACAGCATATGAACAAAGACAAAGCAATGCAGATGTTAAAAGCAAAACTTTTTATACTCAAACAGCAGGAACAGATCGATAAAGCAAATGGCATTCGTGGCGAGTCAAAGGAAATTGGCTGGGGAAGCCAGATCCGCTCGTATGTTATGCAGCCGTATACGATGGTAAAAGATCATCGTACGAATGCAGAAGTCGGAAATGTACAGAATGTTTTAGATGGTAATATTGATCCGTTTATCAATGCATATTTAGCATGGATCACAAAATAAAAATACAAGACTGCCAGGCAGAAAAAGGAGGAAAACATGATTAACGTTAGTGTATTAGGCTATGGTACCGTTGGTTCCGGTGTAGTAGAGATTTTAAAGGAAAATGCAGATCTTATTACAAAGAGAGCCGGCGAAGAGATCAGAGTAAAATCTGTCCTTGACCTAAGAGATTTTCCGGGAGATCCGGTTCAGGATATGATTGTCCATGATTTTGAAGAGATCAAAAATGATCCGGACGTACAGATTGTTGTTGAAACAATGGGTGGCGTTCATCCTGCCTATGAATTTGTAAAGGCATCTTTAGAAAGCGGCAAAAGTGTCAGCACATCGAATAAAGCACTTGTTGCGGCATATGGACCTGAATTGTTAGAGATCGCTCAGGAGCACAATGTTAATTTCCTGTTTGAAGCAAGTGTCGGTGGCGGTATTCCGATCATCCGTCCGTTAAAGATCTCGCTCGCGCCGGATGAGATCCTTGAAATTTCAGGTATCTTAAATGGTACAACAAACTATATTCTGACAGAGATGACCAATAACGGATCTGCATTTGATACCGTATTAAAGGATGCACAGGACAAAGGTTATGCAGAAAAAGATCCG
This sequence comes from Jutongia hominis, assembly GCF_014384965.1. Lineage (GTDB taxonomy): Bacteria > Bacillota > Clostridia > Lachnospirales > Lachnospiraceae > Butyribacter > Butyribacter hominis. The sequence goes on along the minus strand of NZ_JACRSW010000031.1, from coordinate 185,519 downwards.
ACAGCGGATGTAGAAGGATATGATGCGTGTCGTAAGATTGCGATCCTTACTTCTTTAGCATATGGCAAACAGCTTGATTTTGAAGATATTTATACAGAGGGTATTACAAAGATCACAGACCGGGATATCTGCTATGCAAAAAAGATCGGTGCTAAAGTCAAAATCTTTGGTTCCAGCAAAAAAGTAGGAGACAAAGTCTCTGCTATGGTTGCTCCGAAGCTGATCACATCAGAACATCCGTTATATAGTGTAGATGGTGTGTTTAATGCAATTTTAGTAAAAGGAAATATGGTTGGCGATGTTATGTTCTATGGTCAGGGTGCCGGAAAGCTTGCTACAGCAAGTGCAGTAGTATCAGATGTGATCGATGAAGCAAAGCATGTCAATGTCAACATGAGAACATTATGGGATCATGAAAAACTAGCATTAATGCCAATGGATGAAGTAAAGTCTAAATTTTTTGTCCGTGTAAAAGGTACAAAAGATGAGGTACAAGAGCAGGCAGCTAAATTATTTGGTAAGATTACAGCTGTTGATGCGGGATTTGATGATGAATTTGGTTTTGTGACAGAAGAGATCACAGAAGCTGTTTATGAACAGGCAGCAAAAGAAATGGAGATTATCAATAAGATTCGTTTTGATGCATAGATTCATAGTATATTCGGAAAGAAGGACGAAAAGATGAAGTATATTGTAGTGTTAGGTGATGGCATGGCAGATGAACCGATTGCCGAGATCGGAGGAAAGACGCCTCTTGCATATGCAAAGACACCAACGATGGATGTTCTTGCTAAGAGATCAGAGATTGGATTGGCTCATACGATCCCGGAAGGAATGAAACCGGGCAGTGATACAGCAAACTTAGCTGTATTGGGATATGATCCAAAAAAATATTATACAGGACGTTCTCCGCTGGAAGCATTAAGTATCGGTGTTCCAATGAAAGATACCGATATTGCGATCCGTTGTAATATCGTAACGGTATCGGATGATGATCTTCCTTATGAAGAAAAGACGATCATTGATCATAGTTCAAGCGAGATATCAACAAAAGATGCTGCTGTTTTAATGGAAGCGATCCAGAAAGAAATGAATGATGAAATCTATCAGCATTATGTAGGAACAAGCTATCGTCACCTGACGATTTGGGATAAGGGTGAAGTTGTAGAACTGACACCGCCGCATGATGTCCTCGGCAAAAAGATTGGACAATATCTTCCACAGGATGCAAAACTTCGTGAAATGATGAAACGCAGTTATGATATCTTAAACAATCATCCACTGAATGTAGAGCGTGCGAAAAAAGGCTTGAATAAAGCTAATTCGATCTGGTTCTGGGGAGCCGGTACAAAACCGATCTTAGATTCCTTTGAAGGAAAATTCCATAAAAAGGGTGCAATGATCTCTGCGGTTGATCTTTTAAAAGGCATTGCAGTAGGTGCCGAAATGACCAATATTGATGTTGAGGGTGCTGACGGCACTCTTGAGACAAACTGGGAAGGCAAAGCAGATGCAGCGGTCAAAGCTCTTTTAGAAGATGGATTTGATTTTGTATATATTCATATGGAAGCACCGGATGAAATGGGACACCAGGGAAGTTTAGAGCGTAAGATCAAAGCAATCGAATATGTGGATAACAGAGTGCTTTCTACTGTTGTAGAGAAAATGGAACAGTCCGGTGAAGATTTCCGTATTCTTGTAATGCCGGATCATCCGACTCCGATCGCCTGCCGTACCCATACTTCAGATCCTGTGCCATATATGTTATATGATAGCAGGGTAGACAAAAAGTTTGACGGTTTGTATAATGAAGCAGATGCCAAGAAGAGTGGCGTTGTAGTGGAACAGGGATACACATTGATGAGTAAACTATTAGAAAAGTAAATAGATAGGAGGATACTATGTTAGTAGTAAAGAAGTTTGGTGGCACATCGGTTGCCAACAAAGAAAGAATCTTTAATGTAGCAAAACGTTGTATTGAAGATTATAAAAAAGGAAATCAGGTTGTCGTTGTACTTTCTGCTATGGGTAAGCAGACAGATGTACTTTTGGATATGGCAAAAGACATCAATCCGAAGGCTTCCCGTCGTGAATTAGATATGCTTTTGACAACAGGTGAGCAGACATCCGTTGCTTTGATGGCAATGGCAATGGATTCTCTTGGAGTGCCGGCGGTATCATTGAATGCTTTTCAGGTAGCAATGCATACAACAGCAGATTATGGTAATGCCAGACTCAAAAAGATTGATACAGAAAGGATCAAATTTGAGTTAGACAATCGTCGTATTGTTGTGATCACAGGATTCCAGGGAATCAGCAAATATGATGATCTTACCACATTAGGCCGTGGTGGTTCTGATACAACAGCAGTTGCATTGGCAGCGGCTCTTCATGCAGATGCCTGTGAGATCTATACCGATGTAGATGGTGTCTTTACCGCAGATCCCCGTGTAGTATCAAATGCACGTAAATTAGATGAGATCACTTATGATGAGATGCTTGAGTTGGCAAGCCTTGGTGCGGGCGTTTTGCATAATCGTTCCGTAGAAATGGCTAAAAAATACGGAGTACAGTTAGTAGTACGTTCAAGTTTAAATACGACAGAAGGAACAGTTGTAAAGGAGGAAAGTAAAATGGAGAAAATGTTAGTTAGTGGAGTTGCCACAGATAAAAATGTTGCACAGATCGCAGTAGAAGGTCTTGAGAATAAACCGGGCGTTGCCTTTAAGCTGTTCCAGCATCTTGCAAATCATCAGGTTAATGTAGATATGATCTTACAGTCTGTAGAACATGGCGGAACACAGGATATCTGTTTTACCGTAACAGAGGACATGTCTGATGTAGCAATGGAAACATTAAAGCGTCATGCAGATACAAGTTTAAAGTGTGAAAAGATGGCAATCGTAAAAGATGTAGCAAAAGTATCTGTAGTAGGTGCCGGTATGATGTCAAATCCGGGTGTTGCTGCAAAGATGTTTGAAGCTCTTTATGATGCAGGTGTAAATATCAGACAGATCTCTACTTCAGAGATCCGTGTTACGGTATTGATCGATCAGAAGTACACAGAAGTAGCAGCACAGGCTGTACATGATGCATTTGCATTGGAGAAATAAGAAAAAGATAGATCAATAGATGCACATGCAGGTATGTGTTGTGCATGGATTTTGATATTTCAGATCAAATTCAGATCAGGCTGTCGCGAAAAAATAATATATCGTAAACAGGAAGGCAGTTACATTTGTTAGCTGCCTTCCTGCCATATTGGGTGATTTTTGGTTTCGACAGATAGGACAGGAATAGTTTGTGAAAGATTGTTTGGAAATGGAGAGGCATATGGATATTTTAAAGAAGATTGCGCAGGAATTAGATATAAAATTATGGCAGGTAGAAGCTACCGTAAAGCTGATTGATGAAGGCAATACAATCCCTTTTATCGCACGTTACCGTAAAGAAGCACATGGTTCCTTAAATGATGAACAACTTCGTAATCTGCACGAACGTCTGGTGTATCTTCGTAATCTCGAAGAAAAGAAAGCACAGGTACTTGCAAGCATTGAAGAGCAGGGCAAGCTGACAGACGAATTAAAAGAAAAGATTACAAAAGCAGAAACACAAGTTGTAGTAGACGATCTGTATCGTCCGTATCGTCCAAAGAGGAGAACCAGAGCAACGATCGCCAAAGAAAAAGGACTTGACGGACTGGCTGCATACATCTTGGAACAGGAATGCTCTACACCGGTAGAAGATGAAGCGGAAAAATATATTTCCGAGGAAAAAGAAGTAGAAAATGCCAAAGATGCGATCAATGGTGCAAAAGATATCATTGCAGAAGAAATTTCTGATAATGCAGAATATCGTATGTATATCCGTAAACTGACTTTTGAAGAAGGAAAACTGCTTTCTGGTGCCAAAGATGAAAAAGCACAGTCTGTCTATGAAATGTACTATGATTATCAGGAAGAGATCAATAAAGTGGCAGGACATCGTGTGCTTGCTCTGAATCGCGGTGAGAAAGAAAAATTCCTTGTAGTAAAGATGGAAGCACCGGAAGAACGCATTTTACAATATTTAAAGAAAAATGTTGTAACCAAGGAAAATGAATATACAGAACCGCTCTTAGCAGAAGCGTTAGAAGACAGTTACAAGCGTCTGATCGCACCGGCAATCGAGAGGGAGATCCGTAATGAATTGACAGAAAAAGCAGAAGATGGAGCGATCAAAGTTTTTGGTAAGAACTTAGAACAGCTTTTGATGCAGCCACCGATCGCAGGCAAAAATGTACTTGGATGGGATCCGGCATTCCGTACCGGATGTAAACTGGCTGTCGTTGATGCAACCGGCAAAGTGCTTGACACTACGGTCATTTTTCCGACAGCACCACAGAATAAGGTTGAAGAGTCTAAAAAAGTAGTCAAACAGCTTATTGCAAAATATGATATCGGTCTGATCTCGGTAGGAAACGGTACGGCTTCCAGAGAATCCGAGCAGATCATTGCACAGATGCTAAAAGAGATTGACAAACCGGTACAATATATTATTACAAATGAGGCAGGAGCTTCTGTCTATTCGGCAAGTAAACTCGCTACAGAGGAATTTCCGAATTTTGATGTAGGACAAAGAAGTGCGGTATCCATTGCAAGACGTTTGCAAGATCCGTTAGCGGAATTAGTAAAGATTGATCCGCAGTCGATCGGTGTCGGTCAGTATCAGCATGATATGAACCAGAAGAAACTTTCAGAGACCTTATCGGGTGTGGTAGAAGACTGTGTAAATAAAGTCGGTGTTGACTTAAATACAGCTTCTGCTTCTTTATTAGAATATATTTCGGGCATATCAAAAGCGATCGCAAAAAATATTGTCGTATTTCGTGAAGAAAACGGTAAGTTTAAGAATCGCAGGCAGCTTTTAAAAGTACCCAAGCTTGGACCAAAAGCCTTTGAACAATGTGCCGGTTTCATGAGAATCTTAGACGGAGACAATGCACTCGATGCAACCAGTGTACATCCGGAGTCTTATGACGCAGCCAATGCATTGCTTGATAAGCTTGGCATGACAATGGATGATGTAAAGAAGATGCAAAGCGAGGCAAAAAAGAAGACAACGACGAAAAAAACTGTAAAAAAAGAAAAGAAGAAAGAATTCAAAGCAGTCAATACAAATACGGCATTCGGTGCTGCATTTGCAAAAGCTTTTGGAAACAAAGAACTTTCCTTTGAGCAGGCAGCAGACACCGGGGATGAGGCAAAAGCTTCTTTAGGTATTATGAAGAAAGTCAAAGATAAAAAGAAAATGGCAGCAGAACTTGGCGTTGGTGAGATCACATTGACGGATATCTTAAAAGAATTAGAAAAGCCGGCAAGAGATCCGCGTGAAGAAATGCCAAAACCGATTCTTCGTACCGATGTATTAGAGATGAAAGACCTCAAAGAAGGTATGATCTTAAAGGGAACAGTGCGTAATGTTATTGATTTTGGTGCATTTGTGGATATCGGAGTGCATCAGGACGGGCTGGTTCATATTTCACAGTTATCGGATAAGAAATTTGTCAAGCATCCGCTTGAAGTTGTCAGCGTAGGCGATGTGGTCGATGTAAAAGTAATGAGTGTCGATCTGCAAAAACAAAGAATTCAGCTTACAATGAAATTATAAAAAATGCAAGATTCATAAAGAAGAGCCTGGTATAACAAAATAACAGATACCAATGCTTTCAAAAAAAGAAACAGACAAGAGTACAAAGCAAGCAAAAAGGAGGCATGTACAAAAGTACATGAAAATATATGGGATTATTTGGAAAATGGTTTGTAGATGTAAAAAGAGGTACCAAAGTAACCTATAGCGAAAGCGATCTTCGTAAATTAGACCGTACTTATGAAAAGGAAGTTTTTCCAAGTGGAAGAAGAAAGATCATGTCACCACTGCGAAAGGCACCGCAGCAGGCATATTTAACACAGATTAGAGACTATGCGTTTGAAAAGATATTAGACGGCCATATGTATACATTTGCACATTTGCTGGTTGTACCGAATCCGTATGATTTAGTCAAACAGTCGGCATTGATCCTGTTTAATTCTTCGAAACTGACGAAGGTACGTTATCGTGTGCTTGGTGATACACCTGAAGCTGATTTTGTCGGTGAAACAGAATATACCAGACGACACCGTGTGCCGGTTATGGGGCTGTATCTTGAACGAAGCAATAAAGTGGAATTAGAGATGATCGACGAGAAAGGTAATGTGATCAAAAGGAGAATGCTGCGTATCTATGTATCGGAAACACCCAAAAAGATCATTGATGTTGTTGGTGAAGCAAAATATGAAGATGCAACCCATTTCCCGTTTATATTAGTAAATGGTGTATCTTTTAATCCGTTGGTCGTTGATTGCAACAGCGCAATCCGTTATTCTTTACAGCTTCGAACAAACAGTATCGGTATGATTCCCTTGGAAAATGGACACTTCCTGTATGAAGACCGTACCGCAAACCGCATGAATGTGAAAGGACAGATTGTTCCATGCCGTTATCATGAGATGGATTATATGGGCAGGGTATATCGTACGTTTTTGCTGGATTTTCCGATTATGGGTGCGGTTGCACAGAAAGGCAATTCGCTTTATCTTGTTACTTCTTCGGATGAAAAGCATATTGCAGATAAGATCATTGAACTCGATATCAATAGTGGAAGTATTTTAAAAGAATGCAACCTCTGTGATGTGATCGGAGACAAATATCGTGATTGTGAAAACTGGGCAAATATATCACATCTTTGCTGTCAGAAGGGATCATTACTGATTACATTGAAACGATTACACACAATTCTGAAAATGGATTGGAAGAGTAGAAAAATCCGGTGGATACTTGCACCAAAAGAGGTCTGGGAAGGAACCGAGTTGGAAAACTATTGTCTGAAAGGAAATGTAGATGCAGAAGAAATCTGCCGCAGACCGGACTCTGTTACAGTGATCACAAAGAATGTTGCACAGCAGAAAGAAAAGATCCTGATATTTGAAGAGCACAGCATGGGTGAGGTCAAATTGCAGGAAAAAGACAGTGAAAATTCCGGTATAGCATTGATTGAAATTGATGATCAGACAAAGAAATTTCAGACTTTATGTGTGCATGATTGTGTTAAGAACCAGCGTTCCGGCAGTGCGTTATATTCTGATGATCAGGAACGTATTCTTGCCTGTGCAGGCTGCATGAAAAAGCGTGTTAAAGGTAAGAAATCAAAATTAGTAGAGATTGACAGTACCAATGGTGAAGTAAAAAGAGAATTGTATTTTGCTAAGTTATTTAACAAGGTATGGCAGTTTAAGCCGGATATCAAACAGTTTAGTGAGCCGGTTGCTGTAACGGAAAATGTTATTTTTGGCAGATTATCTGCTCCTGCAGAATTTCATGGAACACTTCCGCCACTTTCGGATAAACCGGTCGGACGTGAGAATTTCAGCAGTGCTTATCTTTGTGAAAATATTTTCCTGAGTTATATTATGCCAAGCCATGTGGACCGTATTTATTTTGTCGGTGAGAATCACACGTTTGTGCAGGATTACTCGAATATGATCTCAGGCAAGATCAAATTCCCGTTTGCTGTTGCATTAGAAGATCTGCCAAAAGATGAATATTATATTTATGTGGAACGCAACGGCATGGTTCACAAATTAAAGAACGAGATCCGGGTGGTTGATGAAGTGTTACATTAAAAAGCAGCTTTGATGCAGATAAAGTCAATGCTGCCGATAATGTGTTATATGAAAAAAGTTTTGGCGAAGATAAGGTCAACGTTGCTGATATTGTGTTGGATCAGTGTATTATATGTAAATTTTGCATAAAAAAGCAATCAATATTATTGGAAAATTGGTAATATTGCATTGCTTTTTTTCCGTTCTGATGTATAATAGAGATAGTGACAGTACCTATCTGTTGAATGTTTTCTGAAAAAAGACAGAAAGTATCCGGCAGATAGCAAAGATAAAGTAAAGAAAGAGAGGTTTTTTGACGATGGTAAACAGATTTATTTTGAACGAAACTTCATATCATGGAGCGGGAGCGATTGCAAGTATTGCTGATGAAGCAAAAGGAAGAGGATTTAAGAAAGCATTTGTATGTTCCGATCCCGATCTTGTAAAGTTTGGTGTAACACAAAAGGTACTTGACGTGTTAGAAAAGAACGGACTTGCATATGAATTGTATTCTAACATTAAACCAAATCCAACGATTGAAAATGTTCAGACCGGTGTAGAGGCATTCAAAAAAGCAGAGACAGATTATCTGATCGCAATTGGTGGTGGATCTTCTATGGATACAGCAAAAGCAATCGGTATCATTATTAATAACCCTGATTTTGCAGATGTCCGCAGCTTAGAAGGAGTTGCTGATACAAAGAATAAAGCAGTTCCGATCTTTGCTGTTCCTACAACAGCAGGTACAGCAGCAGAAGTAACGATCAACTATGTTATTACAGATGCTGAGAAGAACAGAAAGATGGTTTGTGTTGATCCACATGACATTCCTGTTGTAGCATTTATTGATTCTGAAATGATGTCATCTATGCCAAAAGGACTGACAGCAGCAACCGGTATGGACGCATTGACACATGCGATCGAAGGTTATATTACAGCAGGTGCATGGGAATTATCAGACATGTTCCATTTAAAAGCAATTGAGATTATTTCAAAATCATTAAGAGGTGCTGTTGCCAATACACCGGAAGGTCGTGAAGGCATGGCTCTTGGCCAGTATGTAGCCGGCATGGGATTTTCTAATGTAGGGCTTGGTATTGTTCATTCTATGGCACATCCTCTCGGTGCTTTATATGATACTCCACACGGTGTAGCAAATGCGATCATTCTTCCAACTGTTATGGAATATAATGCAGAAGCTACAGGAGAGAAATATCGTGATATTGCAAAGGCAATGGGCGTAGAAGGAACAGAGAACATGACACAGGAAGAATATCGTAAGGCAGCAGTAGATGCTGTTAAGAAGCTTTCTGAGGATGTTGGAATTCCAAAAGATTTAAAAGAGATCGTAAAAGAAGAAGATATTCCGTTCCTTGCACAGTCTGCTTATGATGATGCTTGCAGACCGGGCAATCCAAAAGAGACAAGTGTGGAAGATATCACAGAATTATATAAGAGCCTGATCTAATCAGGATATCACAGAAGTACTACTTCTTTGTAGGTATTTCCGTCAGCATCAACATGACGGAAATACCTGCTATGAAAGAATATATTTTCTTTAGCCAACATAAGAACAGCCATTCAAAAGGTATTTGCTTTTTGAATGGCTGTTTGTATTATCCGTTAATAACTTTTTGGATATCTTTTTGATTGACGATGATCAAAAGTGTGATATCTGCTTCTAATGCATGATCCGGGTTGGGATTGACAAGAATCTCGCCATGAGAGCGAATTGCCACAACATTGATATTTTCTTTTTGTCGTAGGTTTAATTCGCGCAGTGTCTGTCCAATCCATTCAGGGCGTATCGTAATTTCAATCATACGTATCGTATCCGATAATTCTACAAAATCTAAAATGTTGCCGGTTAAGAGCTGTCTGGCAGCCCGGATACCGGATTCATGTTCCGGTATCACAACTTTATCAGCACCGACTTTATATAAGATCTTTGTATGAATTGTATCTTTTGCCTTTGCAAAGATATAAGGTACTCCGGCATCTTTGCAAAAGATGGTTGCCATAATACTGGCATCAAGACTTTGTGTGATCGCGACCACGGCGGCATCCATATTTGAGATACCTAATGTCTGCATACTTTCTGTATCGCATGCATCAGCGATCACGCTGCAGGTTACAATGTCAGAAAGTTCGTTGACACGTTCTTTATTATTGTCAACAGCAAGTACATCAGCACCGGCATTGGTAAGTTCTAAAGCAATGCTTTTACCATATTGGCCAAGACCGAATACTACAATTGATTTTTTCATAAGTGCCTCCTATTCTAAATGCAATTAATAAATCAAATTTATAACCATGTCATCCTAAAAAAACAGAACAATATCAGTGTTGGTAATTTATAGGCATATTGCTTTTAACCAACTGTAACATCTTCATGCGGATACGCTATTAAAGAACGTTTGGTATTGTTATTAAAAAGGATGGCCAGTGATAATGGACCAATTCGTCCAAGATACATACAGATTATGATAATGGTTTTTCCGATCAGATGCAAGTGAGGGGTAAAGTCACGGGAAAGACCGACAGTAGCGATCGCACTTGTTACCTCATAGGCAATATCCATCAAAGAGCCTGTTTCAAAACAGGACATTGTAATGATGGCAACACCTAGTACCAAAAAGCTGACTAAAGTGACAGCAATTGCTTTTTGGTGTGTTTTATGTGGAATTGTTTTGTGAAAGACGGTAACATGATTCTGTCCTTTTACGATCATTATGGTATTTAAGACCAAAAGAGCGAAAGTTGTTGTTTTGATTCCTCCAGCTGTACCGATTGATGAACCGCCGATAAACATCAAAAACATACAGATCAAAGCAGTATGAGGACGCAGACTGCTTTGCGATATAGTCAGAAATCCTGCGGTTCTGGTAGTGACGGACTGGAAAAGAGAAGCTAATATTTTATGGTAGAAGTCCAAGTTTCCGATTGTTGCGGTATTATCATATTCAAACAGCAGAATCAGTAACATTCCGCCAAAAAGTAATATAAAAGTTGTAATCAATACAAGTTTAGTGTGAACACGGAGTTTCTTTACAATAAAAGAAAAAGTTTTTTCCTTTTTCATCAGATTTTTAAAAGCATCTAACAGATCCCACCAGACAATAAAGCCGATTCCGCCGGAAATGATTAAAAACATTGTTACAACATTCATCCATGTATTAGTCAGATAATTACTAAGACTGTTATTGCCAAGCAGATCGATCCCGGCGTTACAAAAAGCTGATACTGAGTGGAAAATGGAATACCAGATACCACGAAGGAGACCATATTTTGGAATGAAAAGAAACGTATATCCGAGTGCTCCGATTCCTTCTATGATAAATGTACCGCAAAAGATCTTGCGTAAAAAAGCAACCAGACCGCTTAAGGTATTCAGATTTAAGGCATCTTCTAAAAGAATACGGTCATGTAAGGTAATGCGTCGGCCTATCACCATCATAATACCGGTTGTAAAAGAGATAATGCCAAGACCACCAAGCTGGATCAGAAGCAGGATGACTACTTTTCCAAAAGCACTCCAATGCAAATAAGTGGGAACAACAACAAGACCGGTTACGCAGATCGAAGTTGTTGCGGTAAAAAGAGAGTCAATCAATGGCGTAACCCTGCCATCGGCAGAAGATACCGGAAGCATTAAAAGGGCAGTGCCGATCAGTATAGCAACAAAAAAGCCCAAAGCAATGATCTGGGTGGTGGATAAACTTTTTTTTATTGATTTCATATAAAGCCTCATTTCTACTAAATTATGTGTTGTAAAAATATAAAACTATATCTTATTTCAAATTTCAGACTATACCCGAATCTATTCGTATGTATCGAGTGTATGTTAGTACCTATAGTGTATCATAAGATGGAAAAATGATACACCATTTATTTGTTTTTATAATAAATATATGTTTAGTATATTTTTTGAAAAAGGTATTTTTTGAAAAAGGTTTGAAAAAAATTAAAAAAAGGCTTGCATTTTAAAAATATGTGTGTTATTATTCTATTCGTTCGGTGCTTACGAAAAGCATTTGAAAAATAAAATATGTGCGCGTAGCTCAGCTGGATAGAGCGTCTGACTACGGATCAGAAGGTCGGGAGTTCGAATCTTCTCGCGCACGCTGAAGAACCTGTCAATTATTTGACAGGTTTTTTGTTGCATTTTTTGATGGAATCGGAAAATGCCTGTACAGTAAAGGAATACAAACAAGAAGCAGATATCATCATATCCTGCAGATAAAGATGTACCGGAAAAGTGTTTGTGACAGCTTTTTTTGTGTCATAGAAAAGTGTTTGTGACAGCCTTTTTTGTTGAAAAGCAATAGTGGATATGATAAAATATAAAGTAATTGGCGTTAAAAGACGGGAATAATTTCCAGTCCGGAAAAACACATATATAGAATAGTTTGTGACAGATTATAAGAGAGAGAGGAATTTTCATGGAAAAGAGATGTTTTGGTGTAGATATTGGTGGCACAACAGTTAAAATGGGACTTTTTACGGTTGATGGAAAAGTAACAGACAAATGGGAGATTCCGACGAGAAAAGAAGAAAATGGAAAATATATTTTAGAAGATATTGCAAAATCCGTTAAGGAAAGAATGCAAAGAGATACATTAACATTAGAAGATATTGCAGGACTTGGTATTGGTGTTCCGGGACCGGTCAAAGAAGATGGAACCGTATTAAAATGCGCAAATTTAGGATGGGGCGTTTTTAATGTGGCGGATACTGTAAGAGAACTAACCGGAATAGAAAATGTTAAAGTGGGAAATGATGCTAATGTTGCCGCTTTGGGTGAAATGTGGCAGGGCGGCGGTAAAGGTTATAATAATCTGGTGATGGTCACACTGGGAACCGGTGTTGGCGGCGGTGTCATTCTGGGCGGTAAGATCTTAACCGGAAGCAATGGTGCTGGTGGCGAGATCGGTCATATTCGTGTGAATTATGAGGAAAAGGATGTCTGCGGCTGTGGAAAGACAGGATGCTTAGAGCAATATGCATCCGCTACCGGAGTGGTCAGACTTGCTAAGAAAGCATTAGAAAAAAAGGAAAAGAAAACAACATTAGTTGCGGATGATCTTTCTGCTAAAGCTGTTTTTGGCGCTGCCAAAGCAGGTGATGAACTTGCAATGGATATTGTTGAAAAATTTGGTTTTTATCTTGGAATGGCTTTAGCACATATTTCACAGGTGATCGATCCAGAAGTTTTTGTCATTGGCGGAGGCGTTGCACGTGCCGGTCAGATCATTATTGATGAAGTCAGCAAAAACTATGAAGAAAATGTTATGTTTGCTTTAAAGAACAAAGCATTTAAAATGGCAGAGCTTGGCAATGATGCCGGTATTTATGGCAGTGCAAGAATGGTGTTGGATTAATAACGCAAAGAACAGCCTGATGGAAAGGATGTGATTGAATGTCTGATTTAGATGAGATTAAAAGAATAGCCGGAGAGGAAAATGTACTTTGTGAAGAACCATTGTCAAAACACACGACATTTCATATTGGTGGAAATGCAAAGATTTTTGTGATGCCTCAATATATAGAAGATCTTGTTGCTTTATTGGATTACGTTAGAAGGCAGAATCTTCGTTACTTTGTAATGGGAAACGGAAGTAATCTGTTAGCATATGATACCGGATATGACGGCATTGTGATCGCAACGCATATGGCTGGAAAAACGGTGAAAGAAAAAGCAGATAAGACAGCACTGGATACGTTACAGATCTTAATGCCGGGCGATTTGAACCGTAAAAAGATTCTGGCGGAAGAACAGACGGAGACAGAAGGTAAGACCATTATCTTTGCCGGAAGCGGGATCATGCTTTCTAACATGGCAGCAAAAGCTGCAAAAGCCGGATTGACAGGATTTGAGTTTGCCGGAGGCATTCCGGGAACACTCGGAGGAGCTGTTGTGATGAATGCCGGTGCGTATGGTGGAGAGATTAAGGATTCCATTTTAGGAGCCATGACATTGACAAAAGATGGCAAAACCGAATATCTGACAAAAGAGGAATTAGAACTCGGATATCGAAGCAGCCGTATACAAAAAGAAGAACGGATTGTATTATGGGCATTGTTTGCTTTTGCAAAGGGAGACACCCAAAAGATTGAAGAAACGATGCGCGATCTGAATCAGCGGAGACGTGAAAAACAGCCATTGCAATATGGAAGTGCCGGCAGTACATTTAAAAGACCGGAAGGATATTTTGCCGGCAAATTGATAGAAGATGCCGGATTAAAAGGATATCGTGTCGGTGATGTGATGGTATCGGATAAGCATTGCGGTTTTGTTGTCAATGTAGGCGAAGGAACATATGATGAAGCACGTCAGGTAATTGAACATGTGCAAAAAACAGTAGAAGAAAAGTTTCATGTATCGTTGGAGTTGGAAGTAAAAATGATACAATAGAAAGGCGGTTGTTATGATACGTTTTGTGATCGTTACGGGAATGTCCGGTGCAGGGAGAGGTTCTGCTCTTCGGATATTAGAAGATATGGGATATTTTTGTATTGATAATCTTCCTGTTTTGCTGATCCCTAAATTAACAAAAGTATTTATGGCAGAGAGAAAAACGATCGACAGAGTTGCATTGGGAATCGATATCCGTAATCAGGAAGGACTTTCGGCATTGGATGATATTTTAGAAGCCATGAAGGAAGCCGGATATCATTATGAGATCCTTTTTTTGGATGCGGACAGCAATGTTTTGATCAAGCGATATAAAGAAACAAGGCGTAACCATCCGCTTGCGTTACAGGGAAGAGTGGATAAAGCAATTGAAGCAGAGAGAAAAGAACTTGCACCGATTCGAAAAAAAGCCGATTACATTCTGGATACCAGTCATATGTTGGTACGGGAATTAAAACAGGAGATTGATAAGATTTTTTTAGAAAAGACAGTATATGAAAACTTCTTTGTAACGATCCTGTCTTTTGGATTTAAATATGGAATACCGGAAGATTCGGATCTGGTATTTGATGTTCGTTTTCTTCCAAATCCATATTATGTTCCGGAACTAAAACCACTGACCGGTAATGATAGTGAAGTATATGAATATGTGATGACAACAGAACCGGCTATGGTCTTTTTAAAGCAACTTTTTCAGATGATCCGTTTTTTGATTCCGAATTACATTTTAGAAGGCAAAAACCAGATCGTGATCAGCATTGGCTGTACCGGTGGAAAACATCGTTCGGTATCAATGGCAAATGCTTTAGCGAAGAAGATGAAAGACATGCCGTATGGACTGAAAGTAGAACATCGTGATATTGAAAAGGATGCCATTCGTAAAGGAGGGTGAGTATGTCTTTTTCACGAAAAGTAAAAGAAGAGCTGGTTTCACAGACAGGCAATGGAAGACATTGTCTGATTGCTGAATTTGCCGCTATTTTTGCATTAACAGGCAAGATCAGAAAGGACAGATATGGTGATATTTATCTGGAAATCAGGACAGAAAACTTGACAGTTGCCCGAAAATCTTATATCTTAATAGGGTATGCATTTTGTGTAAAAGCAGATATCCGGGTGCAAAATCATAATATCCGGGCAAACAGTACAAATTATTGCTTGATTATTAAGGGGAACCGGGATGTTTTGATGGTATTAAAAGCGATCAAAGTGATCGATGATACCGGTAAGCTATGGGGAGCTTATGATAAAGTGCATCAGCTTTTGGTTCAGAATACATGTTGTAAAAGAGCCTATTTACGGGGAGCATTTTTAGTAGCCGGTTCAATCACGAATCCGCAAAAAGCATATCATTTGGAAATTGCAACCGCGTCAGAAGAATATGCACGTTCGCTGCAAAAACTGATGCAGTCGTTTTCTATGGATGCTAAGATTGTTTTGCGTAAGAAATATTTTGTGCTTTACATAAAAGAAGGAACACAGATTGTAGACTTTTTGAATGTGATTGAAGCACATATTGCTCTTATGGATTTTGAAAATGTCAGAATTTTAAAGGAAGTAAGAAATTCTGTAAATCGTCAGGTGAATTGCGAGACGGCAAACATCAATAAAACGGTGACTGCTGCAGCCAAGCAGATTGAAGATATACAGTATTTACAGGAGCATATGGGGTTTAGCCAATTAGCAGATGGATTGAAAGAGATTGCCGAGTTAAGGCTGGAATATCCTGATTCCTCTTTAGTGGAGTTAGGCAAAATGCTTTCGAAGCCGATTGGTAAATCGGGAGTCAATCATCGCTTGCGAAAGATTAGTGAATTTGCAGAACAGTTAAGAGAAAAGAATGGTTTCGTGGCTGCAAAATGATACATTATGACTTATCGCTTATCAGAAGGAGGAAAAATAAGCATGATTACTAAGAAGATCAAAATTCAGATTCAAAATGGTTTAGAGGCTAGACCGGTTGCTGTACTTGTTCAGGTAGCAAGTCAGTTTAACAGCAGCATATATGTAGAAAGTGGAGCAAAGAAAGTAAATGCCAAGAGTATTATGGGGATGATGGCATTAGGACTGGACGCAGGAGAGGAAGTTGTCGTATCGGCTGAAGGCGATGATGAGACAAGTGCAATGGAAGACATTGAGAAATTCCTGAGTGCAGCAGAAGCATAAAGAAAAAGAAATGTTAGAAGCCATGTGAGAGTATTCACATGGCTTTTTTAGGAAATAGAAAACTGCTCGTACAGTAGTGGTACACCAACAAGAATTGCAATAGCAATTCTTGTAGTGCAGCGTGCTGACGATGCACTTTTAGAAGTGGCATTTTAGGAGGAGTAAGATGAGTTTTTCACATTTGCATGTGCATACAGAGTATTCTTTGCTAGATGGTTCCTGCAAGATCAAAGAACTTGTGCAAAGGGCTAAAGATCTCGGAATGAAAAATCTGGCGATCACAGATCATGGAAATATGTATGGTGTGATTGATTTTTATCGTGCGGCACATGAAGCAGGAATCAATCCGGTCATAGGATGCGAAGTTTATGTGACATCCGGTTCGCGTCACGACAAAGAGCTTATCAAGGGAGAAGACCGGTATAATCATCTGGTACTGTTAGCAGAAAATGATCTTGGCTATCATAATCTGATGAAGATTGTTTCGATTGGTTTTACGGAAGGTTTTTATTACAAACCCCGTGTCGATTATGAAGTGCTTGAAAAATATCATGAAGGGATCATTGCATTAAGTGCCTGTCTTGCGGGTATTGTTGCTTCTAATCTGCGCAGAGGTCTGTATGATCAGGCAAAAAAGGAAGCACTGCGTTTGCAAAAGATCTTTGGAAAAGATAACTTCTTTTTGGAATTGCAGGATCATGGAATTGCCGACCAGCAGACGGTAAATACCGGACTTTTGAAAATGAGCGAAGAAACAGGGATTGAGCTTGTGGCAACAAACGATGTGCATTATATTATGGCAGAGGATGCAGAAGCACATGACATCCTGCTTTGTATCCAGACGAAAAAGCTTGTAACTGATGAAGACCGTATGCGCTATGACGGAGGACAGTATTATTTAAAATCCGAAGAAGAGATGCGAAAGCTTTTTCCTTATGCACAGCAGGCCATTGATAATACTCAAAAAGTGGCAGACCGTTGTCATGTAGAGATCGAATTCGGCAATTACAAACTGCCACAGTTTGATGTGCCGGATGGGTATACCGCATGGGAATATTTACAAAAACTTTGTAAAGAAGGTTTGCAAAAAAGATATGGTACGCAGGCAAAACAGCATGAAGAACGTTTAGAGGAAGAATTAGCGGTCATTCACAAAATGGGATTTGTCGATTACTTCCTGATCGTATGGGATTTTATTCGTTATGCAAGGGAAAACGGGATCAGTGTCGGACCGGGACGAGGTTCGGCAGCCGGAAGTATTGTATCGTATTCACTGGGTATTACGAATATTGATCCGATCCGTTATAATCTGTTGTTTGAACGTTTCCTGAATCCGGAACGTGTGACGATGCCCGATATTGATATTGACTTCTGTTATGAAAACCGTCCGCGCGTGATTGATTATGTGATGGAAAAATACGGAAAAGATCATGTGGTACAGATCGTCACATTTGGTACGATGGCGGCAAGAGGTGTGATCCGTGATGTCGGAAGAGTGTTAGATCTTCCGTACAATTATGTGGATTCAATCGCAAAAGCAGTACCGATGGAACTTGGTATTACGATCGAGAAAGCCTTACAGCATAATCCTGAATTTAAAAATATCTATCAGACAGATGAACAGGCAAGAAACTTGATCGATATGTCCAAACGATTAGAAGGACTGCCACGTCATACGTCAATGCATGCGGCGGGTGTGCTGATCAGTCCTAAGCCGGTCGATGAATATGTGCCATTGTCGAAGGCAGCAGACGGTACGATCACAACGCAGTATACAATGACAACGCTAGAAGAACTTGGTCTTTTGAAGATGGACTTTTTAGGACTTCGTACATTGACTGTGATCCAGAATGCAGCAAAGATGGCAGGATTAAAAGATGATACATTAATGGATATTGACTTTGATGATCAAAATGTCTATGAGATGATCGGAGCAGGAAAGACCGAAGGTGTGTTCCAGTTAGAAAGTGCCGGCATGACACAGTTTATGACAGAGTTGAAACCGGAGAACATGGAAGATATCATTGCCGGAATTTCTCTATATCGTCCGGGACCAATGGATTACATCCCGCAATACATCAAAGGTAAGAACAATCGTGACAGTGTTACATATGACTGCCCACAGTTAGAGCCGATCCTTGAACCGACTTATGGCTGTATTGTCTATCAGGAGCAGGTTATGCAGATCGTGCGTAATCTTGCCGGATACAGCTTTGGACGAAGTGATCTGGTACGTCGTGCGATGGCAAAGAAAAAAGCCGCAGTCATGGCAGCAGAACGTAAGAATTTCGTCTATGGTAATGAAGAAGAAGGCGTAAAAGGCTGTATTGCCAATGGAATATCAGAAGAAATTGCCAATAAGATCTATGATGATATGACAGAATTTGCAAAGTATGCGTTTAACAAGTCACATGCGGCTGCATATGCTGTGGTTTCTTACCAAACGGCATATTTGAAATATTATTATCCGGTTGCCTTTATGGCAGCTTTGATGACATCTGTTAAAGATAACACCGCAAAAGTGTTAGAATACGCGATGAGCTGCCGAAAAATGGGGATTGAGATCTTAGGACCGGATGTCAATGAAGGAATGTCTGCATTTTCGGCAGCAGACGGAAAGATTCGTTTTGGTCTTTCAGCGATCAAAGGTGTCGGAGACGGTGTGATCGAATCTATTATTCAGGAAAGAACACAAAACGGACCATTTACATCAATGGAAGATTTTATGAAACGTCTGTCATCGAAAGAAGTCAACCGTCACACAATTGAAAACTTTATCAAATCAGGTGCGTTTGACAGTATGGATGGTACAAGAAAGCAGAAATTTTATGTCTATGAATCAATGCTTGAGCATGTCAACCGTGAAAAGAAAGACAATCTTGCCGGACAGCTTTCGTTGTTTGACATGGGAGATGAAGAGTTAGATCAGGCGGACCGCATTACGTTTCCCGATGTAGGAGAATGGGATAAAGAAGAGTTTCTGATGTATGAAAAAGAAGTTTTAGGAATTTATATCAGTGGTCATCCGCTCGAAGAATATGTGTCTCTTATGGAGAAGAACTGTACCAGAAATTCACTGGATTTCCAGCCGTCTGCTGAAAACGAAGAAATGATGGCGGCTGTTGACGATGGTGAAAAGGTAGTTGTCGGAGGAATGATAATTTCCAAAAGTGTCAAAACTACAAGACAGAATACGATGATGGCATTTCTGACAGTTGAAGATCTGTATGGAAACATAGAAGTAGTCGTATTCCCAAGAGATTATGAGAAAAACAAACCGTATCTCGAAGTTGACAGCAAAGTTTTTGTCAAAGGAAGAGCACAGGTAGAGGAAGGAAGAGGCGGAAAACTTTTATGCCGGCAGATCATACCATTTGAAAAAATTCCATGTGAATTATGGATCCGTTTTCCGGATATCGCATCATTTCAGGAGAAGGAAAAAGAGCTGTACCAAAAGATACTGCCTTTTGATGGTGCAGATACCGTATGTATTTATGCAGAAAAAGAAAAGCAGGTTAAAAAACTGGCAAGAAGCTACAGTATAGATGCACGCAGGATCTTACAGGAAAATGTATTAAAAGAATTCGGTGAGAATGCTTTAGCAATTCGTGAAAAGAGTATTGAAAAATGATCTTAATTAGCGTAAAATTTATAAATAGATTAAGGCACAAAAGGAGGACAATATGAGTAACGCAGTAAAGACAATTGGTGTTTTAACAAGTGGTGGGGATGCACCGGGAATGAATGCAGCAATCCGTGCAGTAGTTCGTACCGGTATTTCAAATGGATTAAATGTAAAGGGAATCCGTCGTGGTTTTGCAGGACTTTTAGAAGAAGATATCTTTGATATGAATAATCTGACCGTATCGGATATTATCCAGACAGGTGGTACAATCTTATATACAGCCCGCTGTCTTGAGTTCAAGCATGAAGAATACCAGAAAAAAGGTGCTGAGATCTGTCGTAAGCATGGTATTGATGGTATCGTAGTAATCGGTGGTGATGGTTCTTTCAATGGTGCGAGCAAGCTTGCACAGCATGGAATCAATACGATCGGTGTTCCGGGAACGATCGATCTGGATATTGCATGTACAGAGTACACGATCGGATTTGATACAGCGATCAATACAGCAATGGAAGCAATCGATAAATTAAGAGATACTTCAGAATCACATGAACGATGCAGCATTGTTGAAGTAATGGGACGTACAGCAGGTCATATTGCACTTTGGACAGGCATTGCCAGCGGTGCAGAGTATATATTGACAACAGAAGAATATCATGGTGATATCCAGAGAATCATCAATAAGATTCAGGATAGACGACGCATCGGTAAGAAGAACCATATCATTGTCAATGCAGAGGGAATCGGAAACTCAGCGGAGATGGCAAAGGTGATTGAGATTGCTACCGGTGTTGAGACAAGAGCTACGGTACTTGGTCATATCCAGCGTGGTGGTAATCCAACATGTAAAGATCGTGTATTTGCTTCTGCTATGGGTGCGAAAGCAGTTGAGCTTCTTTGCGAGGGTAAATCTAACCGTGTTGTAGGATATAAAGAAGGCGAATTCGTTGACTTTGATATTCAGGAAGCTCTTGCAATGGACAAAGGATTAGATCCATTCTTATGGCATATTACAAAGAAACTGACAACTCGTTAATAATGTTTGAAATGAGGGATGATTTATGAAGAAATTTTTGAAATTTGTAGTAGGTGTTGCTGCAGTAGCAGGAAGTGTTGCCGGTGTCTTATATTTCTGGGACAAACGCAAAGCAGACTTAGAAGAAGATGATTTCGATGATGACTTTGATGATATCTTTGAAGATGAGAACGATGACAGTGACAGAGATTATGTGACATTAGATATCGGTGAGGAAGAAGGAACAGAAGCAAAAGAAGAAAGCACAGAAACTTCTAAAGAGGAATAAGAAGTACAAAGTGATCGATGCTAAAATTCCACAATGATATGAGAAAATTTTTATTCCTTTTTGGCATCATCATTGTATTAGATAAAAAAGAAAATTCATATCATAAAAAGCTCTATGTTATAGAATTCTGATACCGCTTTCCAAAATAGATTTTAAATCTGATTTTGGAAGGCAGTATAGTTTCATTCTATCGCATAGAGCTTTTTTGCTATACAGGGGTTTTCGGACAGATATCGCTCTATTCATACAGATAATACTCTATTGTATTAAGAAAGACGTATCTGTGCTTTCTGCCCCTTCGCACCACGTTTGCGGTTTCGTATCTTCTTTGGATTGTATTTAGTCTGTTCAAAAGTGACCTCTTCACAATCCGGCGTTACAACGGAAGAGTATTCGACAAGGTCCTCTTTTTCCAGTGCAATACCTTTAACGCCACGGCTTGTTTTTTTGAGCTCGCTGACTTCTGTGAGTGGAAAGCCAAGAGACAGTCCGTCTTTTGTGATCATAATGACTTTACGATCCTGTGCGATCGCATCTTCTACGGTTAATAAAGTCACACCGGCAAGGTAATCATTCTCATCCAGTTTTGTAGAAGCGATTGCCAGACGGTTCGTATCGAATTCAATACCCGATACCAGCTTGACAAAACCATATGCTGTTGTAAAGAGAAGCTGTGAATTAAATAATGTTTCTGCATCGACATAAAGCAGAGCATCTTCGTGCCCGATCTTGCAAAGTGACTGGATCAGCACACCCTTATCACGGCTCCTGCCTTTTGGTATGTTCATGGCTTTGATCTGATACATGTTACCCGCAGAAGAGAAGACACAAAGCCGATCTGTGTTACGCATACAGACGATATGTGCATAATCGTTGAGCGTTTCTGCAGAAAGGCGGGAATAACTTGTGGCATCAACAGATTTGATGTAGCCAAAGCGATCGATCAGAACATAGATATCCTCTTCTTTGATCTCTTCAACATATTTGACCTGAGAAACATTCGCAAGTTCTGTTTTTCTGGGTACTCCAAATTGTTTTTTGTATCGTTTCAGACGGGCAATGATTGTTTTGTCTAATTCTTCTTTGTTGTTTAAGATCACAAGATATTGCGCAATGTTATTATCAAGTACATCTTTTTCCTGGTGTAGTTTTAAAAGTTCAAGACCGATCAGACGGCTTAACGGCATAGCAAGGATCGCATCTGCCTGACGTTCGGTAAAAGAGAGCGTAGCGGCATCTTTTTCTGATTTTTTGGAACGGAATGTGATCCCTTCGGTGATCCCATCGATCAGGCAGGATTTTGCCTGTTTGACAGACTGGCTGCCACGTAAGATCTCAATGATCAGATCGATCACATCGGTTGCTTTGATCAGACCGTTTACAATCTCAAGGCGGTCTTTGGCTTTGGCAAGAAGATGCTCATATTCTTTGGTATATAACTCTTCCTGGAAAAGTACAAATTCCTGAAGCATATGCTTTAACGTAAATGTGATCGGCTGTTTGTCTTTGACTGCAAGCATATTGACACCATAGGTATCTTCCATGGCTGTCTTTTTATAGAGCCCATTTAAGAGATTTTCGATATTACGGTCTTTTTTTACTTCGATCACAAGACGGATTCCTTCTTTTGAAGACTCATCACGGACATCATAGATCTCATCAAAGACTTTATCTTTTGTCAGAGCGACAAGGCTTTCTAATAATTTTGTTTTGTTACCGGCAACGGTATAGGGAATTTCGGTAATTACAATATTTTTGCGTCCGTTATCGCTGTTTTCAATTTCTGTTTTGGCACGGATCGTTAATTTTCCTTCACCGGTATTATAGATCTGTTCAATGCTGTCAGCATTTGTGATCATTGCTCCGGTTGGAAAATCCGGTCCCTTGATATATTTCATAAGTCCTTTTGTTGTAATATCAGGATTTTTGATCAATGCCACGGTTCCGTCAATAACTTCGGATACATTATGCGGTGGAATGTTTGTCGCCATACCGACAGCAATACCGGTTGTACCGTTGATCAAAAGGTTTGGCAGTGTAGCCGGTAAAACAAGTGGCTCCTTTTCGCTTTCATCAAAGTTTGGACCGAAAGGAACCAGTCCTTTGTCTAAGTTTTCAAGAAGCGTCAAGGCACCTGCAGACAAACGGGCTTCGGTATATCGCATCGCAGCAGCACTGTCTCCGTCAATGGAACCAAAGTTACCATGACCATCTACTAAAGGAAGGTTTAGGGAATAATCTTCGGTCATATGTACTAAAGCATCGTAGATGGAGCTGTCGCCATGCGGATGATATTTACCCATGGTATCTCCGACGATACGGGCACTTTTTCTGTGTGGCTTGTCCGGTGCCAGTCCGAGTTCTGTCATGGCATATAATATTCTTCGCTGAACCGGTTTGAGTCCGTCTCTGACATCGGGAAGTGCACGCGAGATAATAACGCTGACAGCATAATCCCGGTAGGAATTTTTCATTTCATCTGAAAAATCTAATTGAATGATTGATTGGTCTTTCGTTGTCATTATAATCCTCGTTTCTATTTCAATTTTATATCTGAATCTTTATTATGCAGTGATACCATCTATAGCGGGAAAGAACATTACACATCTAATGTAGCATACTTGGCTTCTTCCATAATAAACTGCCGTCTTGGTGGGACACTGCTGCTCATTAATGTCGTAGTCACATCATCTGCCTCAACCGTATCACTGATAGAGATCTGTGCAAGAATTCTTGTCTCGGGATCAAGTGTTGTCTCCCAGAGCTGGCTGGCATCCATTTCGCCAAGACCTTTGTAACGTTGGATACTTAGGATCTTGTTATCTTTATTCTTACGGAATTTTTCTAACTCAAAGTCGTTAAAGATATATTCGGAATGCATTTTTTTGCTACGGCTTTTTTTGCCTTTTTCGGCTTTATCATTATCTTTGACCGGCAGCTTTTTGTTCTCGTAATCTACCTTATATAATGGCGGAAGACCACGATAGACTTTTCCTTCATAGATCAGTTCCGGCATAAAACGATAAAAGAATGTTAAAAGCAATGTACTGATATGAGCACCATCGACATCGGCATCGGTCAGGATAATGATCTTGTCATAGCGTAGTTTTTTGATATCGAAATCATCACCAATGCCACAGCCAAAGGATGCGATCATGGATTTGATCTCGTTGTTTTGCAAGATCTTTTCTAACGAAGCTTTCTCTACGTTTAAGATTTTTCCACGCAAAGGAAGAACTGCCTGCGTCTTTCGGTTACGGGCTGTTTTTACCGTACCGCCGGCAGAGTCACCCTCGACAATGTATACTTCACATTCTTCCGGCTTTTTAGAAGTGCATGCAGCAAGTTTGCTTTTGCTGTCAATATCATTTAACTGTTTTAAGACAGCGGTTCTTGCTTTATCACTCGCTTTTCTGGCATTGTAGGATTTTAAGGAATTGTCTAAGATTTTTTTTAAGACTTCGACATTCTTATCAAGATAACGTTGTACCTGCGTGGTAAAGACATCTTCTACAGCTGTTTTTGCGTCAGTATTTCCAAGCTTCGTTTTTGTCTGTCCTTCGAACTGCGGATCGGGATGCTTGATCGAAATGATTGCAACAAGACCGTTTCGGATATCCTTTCCGTCAAAGTTTTCGTCTTTTTCTTTTAGGATGCCAAGTTCTCTTGCATACTGATTCATTACACGCGTGAGACCGGTTTTAAAGCCGGTTACTAAGGTACCGCCGTCTACGACATTGATACGGTTACAATACGGATTGATCTGTTCTGAAAAATTCGTTGTATACTGGAAAGCAATTTCAACTTCAATATCACCGCTTTTTCCTTCTATATAAATAGGATCTTCATGCAATACAACGGCATCCCTGTTGATATAGCGGACGAAACTCTGGATTCCGAATTCTTCAAGATAGACAATTTCTTCGTCGTCTATTTCGTTTTTAAAGATCAATTTGAGATTTTTATTCAAAAAGGCGATCTCTTTTAATTTCTTTTTGATCACTTCCGGTTTGAAATGGATTGTTTCAAAAATTTCCGGATCAGGATAAAAGGTTACTTTTGTGCCGGAAGCACTTTTTGCACATTTGCCAATGACCGGAAGCATTCCGTTTTCTAAGGAGACAGCAGGCTTACCGCCATTCTCATAGATATCCTGATAGATGCATCCGTTATGGCGTACCTCAACGATCATTTTTGTTGATAATGCATTGACAACAGAAGAGCCGACACCATGCAGACCACCTGAAACTTTGTAGGCACTGTTTCCGAACTTTCCACCGGCATGCAGGATCGTATATACAACACGTACTGTCGGTATCTTCTTGGTCGGATGTAAGTCAACCGGAACCCCTCGCCCGTTATCTTCGATACAGATTCCTCCGTCTTTTTGCATCGTGATATGGATTTCATCACAAAATCCCGCAAGATGTTCATCAATACTGTTGTCTAAGATTTCCCAGATCAGATGATGAAGACCCCTCGAACCGGTTGAA
Source organism: Jutongia hominis (assembly GCF_014384965.1). Lineage (GTDB taxonomy): Bacteria > Bacillota > Clostridia > Lachnospirales > Lachnospiraceae > Butyribacter > Butyribacter hominis. The sequence continues at coordinate 159,837 of NZ_JACRSW010000031.1, read as the reverse complement.
CCGATATACATACCCGGTCTTTTTCTGACTGCTTCTAATCCTTCCAGGATTACAATATCTTTTCCTGAATATTCGCTCATTTTCTTTCCCCTTTAAGTTGCTTTTTTATAAATGCCGGTAAACCGGCGCAAGTGTTTATTGCGTACATATCTAATAAGTATAGCACAAATAAAAATAAGATTGCAAATAATCAGAACAAATGTTTGCGCTTGTGCCAAAAAGAAGTATTGAAAGTGGATTTGCTTTTTGATATGATAAAGATTGTGTGGAGTTTACCAGAAGAATCAGACGATCATAAGGCGATTTGCGATGTTAGTCTGTAAAGTATAGAAAGGAAGAGACAGATTATGAAAAAGACACCATTTGTAACCAAAGAACAAGTAGAAGAGATTGCAAAGACATATCCGACTCCGTTTCATATTTATGATGAAAAAGGGATCAGAGAGAATGCACGTAAGTTAAAAGCAGCATTTTCATGGAATAAAGGATATCGTGAATATTTTGCGGTAAAAGCAACTCCGAATCCATATATTTTAAAAATATTACAGGAAGAAGGATGTGGTGTTGACTGTTCTTCATTGACAGAGCTTATGATGTCAGAAGCTTGTGGCTTCCATGGATCAGACATTATGTTTTCTTCAAACGTAACTCCGGCAGAAGAATATAAAAAAGCAAAAGCATTAGATGCATTTATCAACTTAGATGATATTACACATATTGATTTCCTGGAAAAAGAAGCAGGTATCCCGGAGACTATCTGCTGTCGTTACAATCCGGGCGGAGTGTTCAAGATGGGAACAGACATTATGGATAATCCGGGAGATGCCAAATACGGTATGACAAAAGAGCAGATGAAAGAAGCGTTCAAACGTTTGAAAAAAATGGGAGCAAAGCGTTTTGGAATTCATTCTTTCCTTGCAAGTAATACCGTATCAAATGAATATTATCCGACTTTGGCAGGTATCCTTTTTGATCTTGCTGTTGAATTGAAGGAAGAAACAGGTGTAGATATTGCATTCATCAATCTTTCCGGTGGTGTCGGTATTCCTTATACACCGGACAAAGAGCCGAATGATATTGCAGTGATCGGTGAAGGCGTACGCAAGCAGTTTGAAAAGATCATGGTACCTGCAGGGCTTGGTGATGTTGCAATCTTTACAGAATTAGGAAGATTTATGCTTGCACCTTACGGTGGACTTGTCACAAAAGCAATCCATGAGAAGCATATTTATAAGGAATATATCGGTGTAGATGCATGTGCTGTCAATCTGATGAGACCGGCTATGTATGGTGCATATCATCATATCACGGTTCTTGGGAAGGAAGACGCTCCTTGTGATCACAAATATGATGTAACAGGATCTCTTTGTGAGAATAATGATAAATTTGCAGTAGACAGAATGCTTCCAAAGATTGATATGGGAGATTATTTGTTCATTCATGATGCAGGTGCACATGGTTTTGCAATGGGATATAATTACAATGGTAAATTGAAATCAGCAGAGTTGTTGTTACAGGAAGACGGAAGTGTTAAGATGATCCGTCGTGCAGAGACGCCAAAGGATTACTTTGCTACCTTTGACTTTTCGGATATCTTAAAGGATGTTAAATACGAATAAAAAGATCAGATGGTCTGACAGAGGGCAGCACATAGGTGCTGTCCTTTTTTGTGGAATAGGAATCTGTTCGTGCAGTAGTGGTGCATCAACAAGAATTGCATTAGCAATTCTTGCAGTGCAAAGTGCGGGCTTTGCACTTTTTTATTTTTTGCAAAAAAGTCAAAAAAAAACTAAAGTTTCTTTTTTATCATTCCGATATTTATATTGAAAATGTTGTGAAATTTTATTTAGGTGGTGATTAGAATGAGAGTAGATGCCATTAATCATGTAAGTCAGCTGTACCAGTCAACAAAGGTAAAAAGCGTAGGTAAGACAAAGAAATCCTCATATCAGGATGCTTATGAAATCTCTCAATCTGCAAAAGATTATCAGGTAGCAAAGAATGCGATCGCTGAGTCATCAGATGTTCGCGAAGACAGAGTTGCTGAAATGAAAGAAGCACTTGCCAGTGGAACGTATAACGTATCTTCACAGGAAATCGCAGAAAAGATGATCAGTAATTACTATGACATCTCAATATAAGAAATGAGGTTGAACATTGGCTAGTTTGATGGAGGATCTTTTTACTGCATTGAGCGGTGAAAAAGAAATTTATGAGAAACTGATTCCGGTATCAGAGAAGAAGACGGAGATCTTAACCCGTGGAGATCTGAAAGAACTGGAAGAGGTAACCCGGGAAGAGCAGGCTTTGGTTGAGAAAGCGACAGCGATAGGAAAGAAAAGAGAAGAAGTGATTGCCAATATTGGAGTCGTGCTAAACAGGGATGCGAGCACATTGGATCTGACAACATTGGCAACGCTGTTAGAAAAGCAGCCTGGAGAAAGAAAAAAGATAGCACAGCTTCATGATGAATTGAAAGTGATCATGAGGCGTTTAGTAGATATTAATGAGAAAAATAAAAATCTCATTGAGAATTCCCTTGAAATGATAGAATTCAATATGAATTTTATTCAAAGTACACGGATGTCACCAGGGGTAAATAATTACGACCGCAATGCATCGTCATCCTACAGTCCGGGATATACACCGGGAGGGTTTGATGCAAAGCAGTAGTGATTGTTTACGGGGAGCGTAAAGCTCCCTGTACTGTGACAGCCGTTTTTTTGCTGTATAAGAGAATTAAAATCTGGCAATATATCGGAAGTGATAGGATGACCGGTAGTGGTCATCCGGTCAGAAAGATATGAGTTTTGAAAAGAAAAGTTGAATATATTGAATGGATATAGATTGATGTGCTTTCGGATTGGTTTTTGAGAAGATATCGAGAGTACATATTATTGAAACGGAGGAAAAGATGAGTTTATTTACAAGTTTTAATGCGGGTGTTTCCGGCTTGCAATCGTCGCAGGCAGGACTGAATACAACGGCACATAACCTTGCGAATACAAAGACACAGGGGTATACCAGACAGCAGAATATCAATAAAGATACCTATTATCAGACAATCAAGACAACAACGAATTCTACACTTCAGGTAGGATACGGTACAACGATTGCCACAATACGTCAGATCAGAAATGAATTTCTGGATAAAGAGTATAGAAAGGAAGTCAGCAGACAGACTTTCTACGAAGTACAGTATAATACGGCAACCGAGATTGAAGATATCTTAGGCGAGACAGAAGGCGTGGAGTTCAATGATGTCTTATCGGACATCTGGCAGACTGTACAAGATCTGTCAACCAATCCGGAAAGTATTACAAATCGTAAGCTTTTCATTACACAGGCAGAATCGTTCCTGGAAAAGGCACAAAATGTCTATTCTGCATTGAAGAGTTATCAGGTTAATCTGAATTCACAGATTGAAAATCAGGTGACATCGATCAACAAGATTGCTGACCAGATCGCAGAGCTGAATACAAAGATTTCCGCAGCAGAAGCATCGGGACTTGAAAATGCAAATGATTACCGTGATGCAAGAAACCTTTTATTAGATCAGTTAGCGGAATATACAAACTATGATTACTATGAAGACAGCACAGGACAGGTTAACGTCAGAATCAATAACGCACCGTTAGTTGATGAATCAAGATCGTATCATATGGCTTGCAAAAATATCAAGAACCAGAAATACGATGAAGCAACCGGAACATATACCGATATTGAATCTTCTCCGATGTATACGGTAGTATGGGAAAAGAACGGTTATGGTGAAGTATATGATATCAATCGTGCATACTCACAGGAAGAAGAAACAGATATGGGTTCACTTCTTGGTATTCTGACAGCACGAGGCAAGAATGTTGGTGTGTACACAGATATTGTACAGAATCCGACATCCTATGAATTGGAGAATTATAATAATACAACAGGAAATTGTCTGCTAGAGAAAGTAGAAGCACAGTTTGACCTTTTGATCCACAAGATCGTTACAGCTGTCAATGATGCATTTGCACCAAATGTTGATGCAGATCTGACAGGTGTTTCCGGAACCGATGCAAAGGGAAATGCAATGCCGGCATTGACAAATGCAAAAGTACTTGATGCGAACAACTGCCTGGTAGGTGCGGATGACGATGAAACAATCGGAACGGAAGTTTTCACACGAAAAGGACAAGGTTCACGTTATACGGTATATACGGTAAACGGACCTGTGACAACCACAGATGAGAATGGCAACACGATTACGCTGACAAAAGAAAATGTTGCAGCGGATGGTACAAAGACATACAGCCTGTATGTATACAATGAAGAAGACGCAGATGATAAAAATACATTATATACATTACAGAATCTAGAAGTGAATTCGAGCCTCAAAGAGAATTATTCTTACCTTCCGGTCAAGGGTAATCCCGCAACCGGAAATTATGGAACATATTTACAGACACCATATGAAAATATCCTTGCAAGCTGGAGAAAAGAAGATACGGCATTAGATCCGAATGCATTATCAAAATATGGTGCAGACGGTTTCTATGATGCAATGGTCGGAAACCTTGCTACGCAGGGGAGTGTCTGGAAGAGTATTATGGAAAACCAGACAAAAGAAACAGAAAGCATAGAAGATAAGAGACAGCAGATTGCCGGTGTATCGACAGAAGAAGAAATGACAAGTCTTTTGATGTACCAGCATGCGTACAATGCTGCATCAAGATATATCACGACGGTAGATGCAATGTTACAGCATTTGATCGAACGTTTAGGATAGGAGGGATAAGAGATGCCATCAACATTTTTTGGGTTAAATATTGCAAGATCAGGTATGTCTACCTACAATGCCGTATTAAATACAACAGCACATAATATCGCAAATGTAAAAACAACAGGATATTCCAGACAGGTTGTAAAACAGCAGGCAACAGAAGCAATCTCTTTTAAAACTACATATGGTATGGTAGGAACCGGTGTCGATGCGATCAGCATTGACAGCCAGAGAGACGTTTATTACGATAATAAATATCGCATGAGCAATACAAGCTATAGCCGTTATGAATCATTAAATTATTATATGAACAGTATTGAGAATGATCTGTATGCAAAAGACAGTACAAGTGGCGGAATGACAAATTCTTTGGATAATTTTTTCAAAGTAGTTACCAGTCTGACAACAGATCCATCCAGCACAACGATTCGTACACAGACAGTCGGTTATGCAGATACATTAGTCAAATCGATCAATGAAGTAGCGAATTCGTTACAGGCATTACAAAAAGATTTAAATGACCAGATAGCATCAACAGTAGATCAGATCAATGCGTATGCACAGCAGATCGCATCGCTGAACAAGCAGATCGCTACGATTGAAATATATGGTACAAAGGCAAATGATCTGCGCGACCAGAGAGCAACGATCATAGATGAGCTTTCGGCATTAGTGGATGTTGACGTGGTAGAAAAAGAGCCGACAAACGGTAACGGACTTGCTCAATACATTGTATCGATCGCAGGGTCGCCTTTAGTAGATACCAATGATTATAATACGATCAAGTATACAGCAATGGATACCTGTTATTCTATGAATGATATGGATAAGATGTATGATCTGACATGGAGTACCGGTCAGAGCTTTGATAAGCGGAGCAAAGCATTAGGCGGAAAACTGCAGGCATTGTTTGAAATGCGTGATGGTAATAATAATGAGACATTTGAAGGAAAAGCAACCGGAACAGCGGGTTCTAAGACATTAACAGTAACAGATGTAAACGACCTTGGAAATTCTCTTTTAAAACTGGATATTCCGGCTTCGGATGGTGTGATCACACTGGGAAATGCTACATATAATTATAAGTCATTTACAGCAACAGTGGATGCTGATGGAAATTATACGTATACATTTACATTGGAAAATGCATTAGGAAGAGATATTCAGGATGAGGATATGCATATCAGCGATGCGGTAGATTACAGAGGTGTTCCTTATTATATGTCGCAGCTGAATGAATTTATCAGAACTTTTTCATATAACTTCAATAAAGTACAGACAAGTGGTTATGATCTGAATGATAATGCAGGTCAGCAGATGTTTATTGCAAAAGATAAAGTAAATGGTATTGAGATGCGCTTTTCGGATACAGTAAAGACAGGATTTACGTTTGATTCCTTATTAGCCTTAGATGCTAATGGAAAGATCGCAACGGATACCGAAGGGTATGCTAATACAAGTTATTATATGATGACCGCGTTGAATTGCAATATTGATTCACAGATTGCAAAAGACGGTTCTTTGCTTGCACTTTCCGATAAACAGGGCGGCGGTGTATCAAATGGTGGTAACTTAGCGAAGATGTCTGACCTTGCAAATGATACTACGATGTTTCGACAGGGAAAACCGGGATCTTTTTTACAGGTGCTTACTTCTGCAGCCGGTGTAGACGGATCCAAGGTAAAAACGGCGATGGAGAATGCAGAAAATATCAAAAATGCAGTAGCAAATAGAAGGTTATCAACAGCGGGTGTTGATGAAGATGAAGAAGGCCAGAACATGATCATCTGCCAGAATCTGTTGAATTATCAATATAAAGTATTATCTGTTATGAATGAAGTGTTAGATAAGTTGATCAATGGAACAGCAGTCTAGTATAACGAAAATGTGAAAATTTGAATTTCGTTGTACCGCAATCAGACAGACTGATAAATGAAGAGCGATGCTTGCAAAGCATAGATAGGAGGGTTTCATGAGAGTTACAAACAGCATGATCACAAATAGTTCGCAGCAGCATATTACCAATGCGAAAAATTTATTTTTAAAATACCAGACACAATTTGCGTCAGAAAAAAAGATCCAGCGTCCATCGGATGATCCTACAGTAGCGGTTCGTGCTTTACAACTGCGTACTACTTATACACAGATCAGGCAGTATGCAAGTAAAAATGTATCGGACGCCATGGACTGGATGGATTCTACAGAGACAGCATTAAAAAATGCAAATACAACTTTAAAGAATATGAAAGGTTATTTAAACCAGGGTGCAAATGATTATCTTGAATCAGATCAGAGAAACTCTGTCCTTTCTGTGCTGCAGGAATATGTTTCTTCTATCTTTGAAGATGAAGCTAATACCGATTATTCGGGCAGATATGTATTTAGCGGATATCGTACCGATACCTCTCTTATCTTTCCGACCGATACCGATAATCTGGAATATAAGATTTCGGAAAGTTTTTCATCAAAAGCAATTGATACGATCAAATATGTTACAAGTAATGTGGGATATGTAGCAGGTAATGATATCACGGATTATTCCGACCAGCTTGCATCTCAGGATACCGCATACCGCTTACAGCTTTCTTACCGTAATTGCTCAAACAGTGCGATCACAGGAGATAATACGGTATTTAATATTACAACATCCTATAAGAATGCAGCAGGCACAACGGTTACGGATACTTTATCCAGTGCAGTGGTAAGTTCAGACGATCCGAACGCATATGATGTAGATGCTTATAATAAAGCAAACGGTACCAACTTTGATACAATCTATCTGTATGATACCGGCACCGTGATCTTTGGTGCGCAGGCATATTCTGATGTCCAGATGAATAATGCAACAATTATGGTTGATTATACAAAGAAAGAATTTGAAAAGAGTGATATCCGTCCGGAAATGTATTTTGGATGTACAAGTTATAATACAAGTACAGGAAGAACAATCAATTATTCTGCACCGGAGAAACAGGATATCCGTTATGAAGTTAATTTCAGCCAGACAGCTGTTGTCAATACACAGGCAAAAGATGCATTTGATCCACAGATCTATCGTGCGATCAATCACATTGAAGAATGTGTGCAGGCAATGGATGAGTTAGAGCAGAAGATGAGTGATGTAGATAAGCAGATCGCAAACAGTGCCGATGAGGATGAGATTGCTGCATTAAAGGAACTTCAGAGTCGTTTTGAAGCAGAGAAAAAGCTTCGTACGGAAGTTATGACAGAGGCATTTACAAAAGGACTGAGTATGGTAAGCTTTACGCAGGATAAGTTAAATGTTGCATTAGCAGATCTCGGTTCACGTTATAACCGTCTTGAACTGACAGAAGATAAACTGGATGATCAGAGTACTAACACAGAAGAAAAATTGTCAGATAATGAAGATGTCGATCTGACAGATGCATATATCAATATGACTCAGGCAGACAATCTGTATCAGGCATCCTTATCTGCTACAGTAAAGATTCTTGGTACTTCTTTACTTAATTATATTTAATGAGTAAAGAGTATTTGGTGAGGAGGACAAGATGAGAGTAAAAACAAGATATTTTGGTGAGGTAGACATTGAAGATACCAAAGTGATCCATTTCGAAAAAGGAATTCCGGGGTTTGAACAGTATACGGATTATACGATCTTATATGATATAGAAGAAGGTCAGGAAGCATTCTTTTCCTGGCTGCAATGTATTACGGAAGAGGGGCTTGCATTCCCAATCGTGAATCCGTTTCGTGTGGATACGTCCTATGATCCGGTTGTAGAAGATGCATTGTTAAAACAGCTTGGAGATTTTGAGACAGAAGATCTGGCGGTTTTTCTTTTGGCAACTGTTCCGGCAGATGTCAGCAAAACTTCTGTGAACATGAAAGCACCTATCGTTATCAATACGCGTAATAACAAAGCGATGCAGATCATTGCAGAGAATAATGAGTATCAGGTTAAACATATGATATTAGAAGAACAATAAGCAGGATCGGAGGAGTCAGATGTTAGCATTAGCCAGAAAGGTAAACCAGTCGATCATGATCGGTGATGATATCGAGATCACATTACTGGAGATTAAAGGAGATCAGGTAAAGATCGGAATCAGTGCACCAAAATCCATTCCGGTTTACCGAAAAGAGATTTATCTGCAGATTCAGGAAGAAAATAAACAGGCAGGACAGGAAGTCGATATTGCAAAGATCAGAGACTTATTTGAAAAAAAGAGTAAAGATAAATAGCAAAAATGTCGATATAAAGGTTAGTTAGATATAAGGATATATCAAAAGTTACAGACGTTATTTTTGAAGTTTATTTACAGCATTTGCACATGGAGGTGTATTACAATGGCAATGGAAGCAAAGCTTAATGGTTTTTCGGCTGATCCAAACCGAAAGATCATACCGACTGAGATAGAGACAAAAGACACGACAGCAGGTATGGTAAGTAGTACAAATACAGTCAAAAAGACTACGTTTGGTGATGACGGTGACAAAGGAAAGACAAAAGACAATCAAAAGGACAAAGAAGTAGCTCAGAGCACACTTGAGTCAGCAATGTCAAATATGAATTCAAGAATCAAAAAGACACGTTGTGAGTATGATTTTGATGATCCGACCAATACGATCACGGTAAAGGTATATGATAAAGATACCGGCGATCTTATTCGTGAAGTACCGCCTGAAAAATCTCTTGAAGCAATTAAAAAGATTTGGGAAATTGCAGGATTGATCGTAGATGAGAAACGATAAGGAGGCAGAATTATGATTAGAATGACAGGTCTTAATTCAGGATTGGATACCGATTCAATCGTACAGGCATTGATGTCTGCACAGCGAATGAAGAAAACAAAAGTCACAAGCAAAAAGACAAAGCTTGAATGGAAAAAAGATATCTGGAGCGAGATGAATACAAAACTCTATGATTTCTATAAGGGATCTTTAAATAAGATTAAATCACAATCTGCATATAAAACCAAAGCGGCAACAAGTTCAGATACCAGTAAAGTAACAGCGACTGCTACATCACAGGCAGCAGAAGGTACTTATAAGGTCAAAGTAAATTCTTTAGCTTCGGCTCAGTATGTAACAAGCGGAAAACTTGGTACACTTACAGATGGCTCGAAAGCAAAAGAAACAACAAAACTTACCGAGCTTGCTGATCCGATCGCAGCCGGTACACAGATTGCGATCAAGTCAAAATCCGGCACATCGCTTTTGCTGGTTGATGAAAATACCACAATAGGAGATTTTACAAAAGCATGCACAAACGCAGGACTAAAAGCCAGCTTTGATGAGACACAGCAGAGATTTTTTATCAGTTCGGATGATAGTGGTGTGGATCAGACGTTTTCAATTACGGCAAGTAATCTGACAACAGACCAGCAGGATACGATCGCTAACTGGAAAAAGCAGATTGGTTACGATAACTTGTCTTCTTCTGATAAAGCAAGTGTACAAAAGATCTTTGACCAGTTACAGACAGGTTCTGCTACAATTGATAAGGTACAGAATTCTATTGAGTCATATACAGATAAAGCAGCATCTAATGCGGTCAATGCATATTATAAAAAGCAGCTTCAGGATGGTTATGAAGCAAGCTATTTTACAGATGATGAGCATACAAAGGTATCGGATGCAGGCAAACAGGCACTCCTGGATTCCGGTGTAAAGCAGGATGATCTTGACAAAATGACAGAGAAAGAATTAGCAGACAGCATAAATTCTCTGATCAGTAAAAATGTTGCAAAAGACTTGAAGTCAGATGAATACCAGCAGAAGATTACAGATGGTATAGAGAACGGTATTGCCAATGCAGACGATGATTTCTTAAAGAAAGACAGTGCAACACGTAAGATTGATTCCGTAGCAGCTGCAACGACGTTCAAAGATGATATTGGTACAATCACAAACTCTTCATCGGTACTTGCCGGTCTGGGGCTTTCTTCTATTGATGGTACAGCCGTTGCAGAAGGCGATGCCGGTAATACAAGTGGTATGGTTGTCATAGCAGCCAGTGATGCATCGATCGAATTAAATGGTGCAACGCTTAGCAGTTCGGGTTCTACGATCACAGTGAACGGGTTGACATTAAATATCCTGGATATGACAGCGGGTAGTGAAGTTTCGATTTCTGTTACAAAGGATGTATCCGGTATCTATGATACGATCAAAGACTTCATTTCAGAATACAATTCAATCTTAAAAGAGATGAATACGAAGTACAATGCATCCTCTGCTAAAGATTATGATGTTCTGACAGATGAGCAGAAAGAAGCAATGTCAGATGATGAAGTAGAAAAATGGGAAGACAAGATTAAGGATTCCCTGCTTCGCCGTGATGATACATTAAGTTCTCTGATCTCATCATTCCGTGATAATATGTCAGGAACGATCACAGCATCGGATGGCAAGAGGTATGCATTGTCATCAATAGGTATTTCAACATCAGCCGATTATGCAGAAGGTGGTCTCTTACATATTAAGGGTGATGAAGATGACAGCGAGTACGCCGATGAAACAAATAAGTTGGAAGAATTACTGAATAAAGATCCGGATCTTGTTATGGAAGTATTCTCCGGACTTGCATCAAATCTTTATGATGACTTGTTTAAGAAAATGGGTAAGACAAGCATGAGTAGTGCTTTGACATTCTATAATGATGTTGAGATGAATTCTCAGTTATCGGATTATAAAGACGAGATCAAGAAGTGGGACAGCAAATTATCAACCATGGAAGAGCGTTATTATTCTCAGTTTACGGCAATGGAGAAAGCATTAGCTTCATTAAATTCCCAGTCAAATTCGCTCTCAAACTTCTTTAGTTAAAAAGCCAAGGCAGTTCGTATAGGGATTGCCTGCTATGAAAAAGGTGTAATTGCTAATACAAGGAGGTAACTACAATGGCACAATATCGAAATGCTGCACAACTTTACCAAAAAAATTCTGTTCAGACAGCATCACCGGCAAAGATTATTTTGATGTTATATGATGGTGCGATCAAGTTTTGTCATATGGCACAGGTGGCAATTGATGAAAAAAATATCGAAAAGGCGAATCTGAACATTCAGAAAGCGCAAAAGATCATCGTGCAGCTTCGTGTGTCACTTGATACAAAGTATCCGGTATCACAGGAGTTTGATAAGGTATATGATTATATTTACCGGAGACTTGTTGAAGCGAACATGAAAAAAGACAATGAAATACTCGAAGAAGCGTTAAAGCATATTAAGACAATGCGTGAAACGTGGATCGAAGTAATGAAAAAAACACATAGTATGTGATTTATAGAAAAGAGGATGTATGGCAGATCAGGTGACAGTTTATGTATCCATATTAAAAGATTCCTTAAAAGAAAAATATGAAGTGATGCAAAAGATTCTTGATGCGACAAAGCGTCAGGCAGAGATTTTGTCATCAGATCCGGTTGATGCAGATGCTTTTGATGAAATGCTATCGCAAAAAGAAGAATTGATCTCACGGATCTTTACATTAGATGGTGGATTTGAGCGTGTATTTTCGAAAGTGAATCCTTTTATACAGGCAGATCCGCAAAGCTTTAAGCCTGAAATATTGGAAATGCAGAATTATATCCGTATTATTACGGAATGCAGCATGAAAATTCAGGCATTGGAGCAAAAGAACAAAAATAAGTTCGAAATGTTTGTGAAAAATAAAAGAAAAGAGATTCGTGATTTTAATGCGAGTAACAAAACCGCAGCATCGTATTATCAAAATATGTCAAATCAGCATCACCAATGGCAGACTTATTTTGTGGATCAGAAAAAATAACAAAAAAATTAATTTTTTTATGGAAATGGGTTAAGAGAATCAGAAAAGCTGACGATAACCTTAATGTAAACAACAAAGTTATTTATTCTCCATAAGGAGTATAGATATATGCGGTTTCTAAAGTGTGTACGGACATGGAAGGGGCAGCAAACTAAAAACAATGCACCAATGGCATGGATGCCATTGCGAAATCAAGGAGGAAAATGCTATGATAGTACAGCATAATATGACAGCGCTTAACGCAAACAGACAGTTAGGCATTACAAACACAAATCTTGCAAGAAGCACAGAGAAGTTATCTTCTGGTTACAGAGTAAACCGTGCAGCTGATGATGCAGCTGGTCTTTCAATCAGTGAGAAGATGAGAGGACAGATCAGAGGTCTTGAGCAGGCTTCAACAAACGCTGAAGATGGTCAGTCACTTATCCAGACAGCTGAAGGTGCTTTAAGTGAAATTCACTCAGTACTTCAGAGAATGAGAGAACTTACAGTTCAGGCTTCAAACGATACTAACGTTTCAGCTGACCGTAAGGCTATCGCTAAAGAAGTTAGAGCTCTTACATCAGAGATCAACCGTATTGCAACTCAGACACAGTTCAATACAATGGGACTTCTTTCAGGTGGTTTCAAGAACAAGAAACTTCAGGTTGGTGCTAACACAAACCAGACAATCAGCATCACAATCAGCTCAATGACAGCTGGTAAGCTCGGTGTTTCTGCAACTGTAATTGCTAAGGTTATTTCTTCTAGCACAGGTAAGGATATCACTAAGTTGATCACAACTGTAAACACAGCTATCACAAAGGTTTCTACACAGAGATCTGCACTTGGTGCTTTACAGAACAGATTAGATCATACAATTGCTAATGCTGATAACATGGCTGAGAACTTACAGTCATCAGAAAGCAAGATCCGTGACGTAGATATGGCTGACGAGATGGTTTCTTACTCAGCATCATCTATCTTACAGCAGGCTGGTCAGTCTATGCTTGCTCAGGCAAACCAGGCTACACAGGGTGTACTTTCTTTACTCCAGTAATTATTGGACTAGGATGGTATCCTAAACTTGGGATGGAGCTGGTCGATTATCGACCGGCTCCATTTTTTCTATCATTAAATTGTGTATTGTTTTAATAAAAAATAATGGCTAAAAAGAGTGGAATTTTGAAGTATAGATATCATTATGGTATTATGAGGATATTCTAAGATGTTAGAAATATGAACAAAAATAGAGGAGGAAGCTGCAGATGAGTGGATCAAAAGATGTTGTAATGAAAAGTATAGAAGAAGTAAAAGGGATAGTTGATCTTTTTTACCAGCAAAAAGAAAAAGAGGCATTGGATCAATTTACAATAGGACTTAGCAATATGATGACAGCAATTGATGCCTTATTTACTTATCGGACAGAACATGATGATTTTGTTTTGGATGAAGCACAGCTTACAAATATTTTAAAAGATGCAATGAATGCATTACAAGACGGAGATATGGTATTGCTTGCAGATATCTTACAATATGACTATTTGGAATATATGGAAGAACTTGTTGGTAATATGGAATAGCATTGGAGAAATGATATGGATAACGCTGAGAAAAATCGTTCGGTCTTGCAGGAAGTAAGACCAAAATTATATGAAAAACTAATAGAAAGAGAAAAAGAACAGCAGCCTTCGTTTGATTCGTTCGAAAAAACCGAAACAAGAGACGGAAACTGGGCACTTTGTATAAAAAAAGACGGAAAAGTAAATCGAATGAACAGTACATATCGTCCGGCACAGGAAGCTAAGAAATGGGCAGATCAGTTTACTTTTCAAAATATGAATATTATTACCATTTTATATGGATTGGGCAATGGTATCTTTTTAGGAGAATTACTAAAAAGACTGGATGCAGATGCAAAAGTTTTTGTTTGTGAACCGGATTTTGCATTATTCTGTTTTTGCCTAGATCATTTTGATATGGAAGATGTCTTAAAAGATGAGAGAGTACAGATTTATGTAGATCAGATCAATCTCGACGGATTTGCGGGTGCATTGGAAAGAAGCGTGCATTGGACCAATCTTCCCTCACAGATCTTAAGCTTTCATCCTAATTATGATAAGCTATATATAGAGCAGTATAAGGATTTTTTAGCAGCTGTAGAAAATGTGAATAAAATGGCAAAGGTTAATCGGGATACCGAAGCACATCTGGCGCATTCGGCTATTAGCAATGTGATGAAAAATCTTCATTTTATCAAGGATAGTAACTATATTCCGGATCTGATAGATAAAATCCCGGACGGAGTGCCGGCAATTGTTGTTGCTGCCGGACCATCTTTGGATAAGAACATTGATCAATTGAAAAATGCAAAAGGAAAAGCGTTTATTCTTGCAACAGATACAGCAGTAAAATATTTATTGATGCATGATGCACCATTTGATGCGATCGTAACTTTGGATGCGAAGAAAAGCCCGCGTCATCTGACTGACGAGCGATGTGAACAGGTGCCGATCTTTAGCAATGTGGAAGCAAAAAATCTTTTCTTAGAGAAGAACAGATCGAGAAAAATCTGGTTTCGCAGTGAACCATATACAGAAGCTTTGTATAGTGAGTTTGGCAGAGAGTTTCCACCATATAGCAGTGGCGGGTCGGTTGCGACAGGTGCATTCAGTACTTGTGCTGCTTTAGGATTTAAAAAGATCGTTCTGATCGGTCAGGATCTTGCTTATGATGGAGATGTGACACATGCCGGAGGTGTAGAAAAGCACATTGTCAATGAATCTTATGGCATGAAGATGGTGGATGGCGTGAATGGCGGTAAAGTACGTTCTCGTTATGACTGGCTGATCTATAAAGACTGGTTTGAAGATGCGATCCGTGCACTTCCCGAGATTGAAGTAATTGATGCAACAGAAGGCGGTGCTTTGATCGAAGGATCTAAGGTGCGGACTTTAGCCGATGTCATTAAAAAGGAATGTAAAAAAGAATTTGATTTTGCGGCTGTTTTAGAAGAGACAGGACCTACTTTTTCCGCAGAAGAGTATACAAAAGTCAAAGAGAAAATGCTGCATCTAGAAAAGGAATTTGTTCTTTTACGAGGGAAAGCAACGGAAGGGAAAAAAGCACAGGAAGATCTGATGAAACTGATCCGTAAGCATAATACATCTGCTCAAAAAGAAGAAAAATGTCTGAAAACAATTCGTAAAGTCAATAATGTAATAGCAAAACAAAGTGCATATAACTTATTGGATACCTATATTACAGGTATGACTACGGAAAAAGTACAGCAGATCAATATGCTTTCTGAAGACGCAGATCAGAACATGTTACAGACGCTCGCTATCTCAGGAGCGGTTTATACAGCTATGATAGAAGCTATTGATGAATTGACACCATTGTTGAAAGAATCGTTAGCAAAATTGTGATAAGAGATTATCATTAAAATTTAGAGTAAAATATATGTTTTTCATGAAAAGTATAGAGTCAGATCATCTGAAGTTTTCTGAAAGTGTATTGATCTGACTTTAATGGAGAGCAAAAAAGTACAGGAGTAATTGTATTGGAAGAAAATGATTTTTGGCAAAGTAATCTTTCTATCTTAAAAAAGAAAGATTCTAAGTTGTATCGTGTGTTAAACACATTTCAGGATGAATCCGACAGAATATTTTATCTGGATCGGACAAGGGATGGAGATGTCGTTCTTTCATTAGAAGAAGAGCAAAAAAAGATTCGTCTTTGCTCTGCAAGAAATCCCAGACGGGAGGCTGAACTTTTTGCAAAAGCGAATCGTAATGAATCCTGCGAGGAATATGTCGTGTTTGGCATGGCTCTTGGCTATCATGTAGAAGCATTAGCAAAAATGACATCTAAAAAGATCGTCGTTTTGGAAAGTGATCTCGAAGTGCTTGCAATCTGTATGCGTTATCGTAACCTGAAAGAACTTTTAGAAGATACAAAAGTGACGATCGTATATTGCAAAAATCCCAAAGATTATATTCCATGGCTTGACGGAGAAAAAGAAGACATACGCTATTGTATGTGGGAACCGGCGATCAAGACCACACCGGATCGTTCTCTTCGTGAAATTTTAGAAAATTATAAAGTGATCTTTGCTTCGATGGAAAAGCAGGGTGAGCTTTTGGTTGAAAATTTTCATAAAAACCAGACGTTACAGGACGAATGTGTAGATGTGCTTTCTGATACATTCTGCGATAAAACGATGATATTATTAGCCGGTGGACCGTCGTTAGAAGAACACTGGGAGAAGCTTCGAGAGTTAAGCGGCAGAGAAGATATTGTTATGCTTTGTGTCGGAAAAGTTGCCCAAAAAGTATTGGCAGAAAAGATCCGTCCGGATTATCTTGTAATGACGGATGCAAAAGCAGGCACTCGCTGCCGTATCCGTGGAATTGAAAATTCAGGAATCCCGTTGATCTACCTATCGACAGTAGCGGCAATTGTGGCAAATGAATATGAAAGCAAGCGTTATATTGCTTATCAGGAGGGAATGCCGGAAGCAGAAGAGACAGCACACAAAATGGGATATACACTATATGAATCCGGTGGATCGGTAGCTACCTTTGCAATCGATCTTGGAATTCGTATGCATTGCAAAAGGATCATAGTCGTTGGTCTGGATATGGGATATCCGGGTGAGCAAACGCATGCCGGAGGAGTTGGAAAGAAGCTTGTCGATACACAGAATTTACGTTTGGTAGAAGGTGTTGGCGGCAGACAGGTACGAACCGGTAAAACGCTGGATATTTACCGACGCTGGATCGAAAGACGTATTGAATCTGAGACGGAGATTGAATGGATCAACGCTTCGAACGGAGCAAGAATACATGGTATGAAAGAACAAACACTGGAGGAGATTTTTTGAATTCATTGACGGAAATTTTAAGGTCATACAAAGAATGTCAGGATAAAAATGCATTCAAAGAGTTAGATAATATGATCTATGATTATTTGAGTCAGGCGGCAATAGAACAAAAAGATTTGTTGATCGAGGCTTGTAAAGAGGTATTAGAGCCATGTGCTGACAGGAAAAATACAGGTTATCAAAGACAGGAAGAAAAGATGACAAAAGAGTTTTTTTGCTTTATACTGTCTCTTTTAATGCGATTAGAGAAAAAAACAGAAGATACAAATAGTTTATTAAAAGAAATACTTCTGGGCGATTTTAATGCTGATGAACTGTATTATATCTGGAATCAGTTTAAACGGCTTTCTTTGAAAAAGATGGTGCAAACAGACCGGGAAAGTTATAACCTTCTTGAGCGGATCTATCGGAAAAGCTATGGTATTTATTTTGAAAAAACAAAATCACAGTTGGAGAAAATTCCGAAAGAACAAAGAGATCCTGCTTGTATTGTTGTTCTTACGATTCAGCTTCTCGGTATGAATCATGCTCCAACGAAAACGTTGATCGAACGTGTGAAATGGTTAAAGAAATTAGGGAAAAAAGTATTTATTGTCAATACAACCGAACAATATCTGGCAGCAGGAGAAATTCCCATCTATGATCCGGCTGTTGGAAGTGTAGAGGAAAGCTATCGCAACGCACATGTGATACGTTTTGGAGAAGATGAATTTGATTTTTTACAAATATCAGAAAAGATGACGATTGAACGGAAACTGCGCACGGTGCTCCGACTGATCAGGCAGGTAAAACCATTCTACATTTTATCGATGGGAACCGGAAGTATGACCGCTGATCTATGTGGTCAGGCTATTCCGACTGCATCTATGGCATTGGCTTTTTCTAATCTGCCACATACAATGAACCCGATGAAGATATTAGGAAGAATGATACGGGAAGAAGAAAAAGAGACATTTGCCAATATGGATGTGATCGAAAGCCGTTTTACTTTTGAATTAAAAGAACAGACACATACGTTTACAAGAAAAGAATACCGGATACCGGAAGATGCCTTTGTATTGGTTATCGTAGGGATTCGTCTGGACTATGAGCTTAGTGATGATTTTACAAAACTTTTGATCACGCTGGAAAAAGAAGGTTTTTTTGTAGTTCTGGCAGGAAAATTTGAAACGTATTCGGATTGGTGTCAAAATGATCCGGTTTTAGAACAAAATACGAACTTTATAGGCTATTGTGAAGATATGGAAGCATTGATGGAAATTTGTGATCTTTATATCAATCCGATCCGTTTAGGGGGAGGATTCTCGGTGATCGAAGCATTTGCCAAAGGAGTTCCGGGTGTGTATACAAAGACAGGGGACGTTTTTGTATCCGGTGGACCGGATTTTGCAGTCAATGATCTTAGTGAAATGAAAGAGCAGATAGAACGGTATCGTAAGGATGATGCATTTTATCGGGAAATGTCTGCAAAAGCAAAAGACAGGGCAAAGCTTATGACTTCTTCTGAGTCTGCAATCAGGGATCTAAATGATGCGATAGAGCAAAGAGTCAGAGAAAAATATTGGTAGCGAAAAGCACATGGAGAGAAGATATGAATGAACAAAAAATCTGCTTTATTATTTGCTATAATAATGAACTGTATTTATCGGAATGCATCCGTTATTTGAATCGTCTTGAAATCCCGGATGGATTTGAACTGGATCTTTTGACGATCGCACAGGCAGAATCCATGACAGCCGGCTATAATGCTGCGATGCAGGCAAGCGATGCGAAGTATAAAGTCTATTTGCATCAGGACGTTTTTGTTTTATATCGCGGATTTTTAAAAGACACGATCGCACTTTTTTTAAAGCATCCTGAAATTGGGATAATCGGAATGGTCGGAACGCTTAAAATGCCGCAAAGTGCAGTAATGTGGGAAACCAATGACCGCATCGGTGCCTTGCGGAGCTGCCATTTGAATACAGTAGACGATTTCTTTGATCATGAACATGACAAAGAAGCGGTTTATACACAAGTTGAAGCCGTGGATGGTCTTTTGATGATGACACAGTATGATGTGCCATGGAGAGAAGATCTTTTTGACGGATGGGATTTTTACGATGCATCGCAATCCTATGAATTTCGTATAAAAGGGTATCATGTGGTCGTTCCGTATCAGGAAGTGCCATGGGTGCTTCATGATTGCGGTTTCCTGAATTTTCAGAATTATGAGAAATATAGAGCACTTTTTTGCAAGGAATATCATTCTACGCTTGTAGAAAGCAAAGAGCAGCAAACAGAAAATGCTGCTGTTCAAAGAATTGAAAATCTGATTATCGCACAGCTAGATCAGGGAAACCTGGATTTTGCAAAAGAAATGGTATACCAGCATATCAAAAAGATGCAAAGCAGTGAGCTTTTTGTTGTATTATATCTGCTTTTTCAAATACAGGATCGTGAGAAAGCAGCAGGAGAAAGTGATCTTTTTGCTTGCATAGAGCCGGTTAATAGTACAACGATTAAAGAACATTTTATGAAGTTGAAGTTTTGTGTGAGAAGACTTGAATACAGTTTGTCAGATGAAGATTGTAAAGAAGCAATAGCGTATTTGGAAGAGAAAAAAATTTCTTCTATCTGTGTAGAAAAAATTATTGAGCTTGCCTGTGTAGAGAAAGAAAAAGCAATTGAAAATGTATTTCGTTATGGAAAGCATTACCGGGAGAAAGCTGTTCATAATACACATTTTGTATGTTGATCATGTGTTTTTAGCAGATAAACAAATGTTGTCAGCGTAGTAAAGCTTAACAGGAATTGATTCGGCAAGATAAAAGAGTTATTTTTTTAGGTGTGTAGCCGATATATAATATAGTTAGGAACAGAATGTTCAAAGGAGAGAACATATGAGTGAAGTACTTGCTGTAATACCGGCCAGAAGTGGCTCAAAAAGTGTTGTTGATAAAAATATCAGACTGATCAATGGTAAGCCGATGTTGGCGTATTCTATTGAGCATGCATTGCAAACATCCTTGATCGATCGAGTGATCGTAAGTACAGATAGTGAAAAATATGCATCAATTGCGAGAGAATATGGAGCAGAAGTACCGTTTATCAGACCGGCAGAGTATGCGACAGATACATCTCTTGATCTGGATGTATTTATGCATGCTCTTAGCTTTTTAGAAGAAAAAGAAGGATATATACCTGATCTTGTTGTACAGCTTCGCCCGACATATCCGATCCGTCGGATACAGGATATTGAAAATATGATTCGATATATGGAGGTACACCCGGATGTAGACAGTATGCGATGCGTAGCACCGGCAAAAGAAATCCCCTATAAGATGTGGCATATGGATGAAGATACCGGAATGCTTTCTCCATTAATGACAGACATACCGGAATGCTACAACATGCCACGGCAGCAGCTTCCGAATGTGTATTATCAAAATGCGTGTATTGATGTCTTTCGAAGTGAAGTTGTTACAAAAAAGCATTCAATGACGGGAGATACGATTGCAGGTTATAAGATGGAAGACAACTTTGATATTGATACCGAAGAAGAGTTCCTTCGTGCGAAGGAGTATCTTTTGCAGGAAGAATAAAGTGTCATAGTGATTCTGTTCAGAAGAAAATAAATTATCTAAAAATAAAAGCATTGGTTGGAAATAGTAATAGAATATAGGTTAAAGATATGTAAGTAACGCTTGTTGTATGAAAATAAGCGTGCTATACTGAAAAAGTAGAAATATAAAAGGGAATTATAAGTAAAAATGTTCATTTATCTACATGAATGAACTAAGGTATTGGCTATAATGATGCGTAATTAACATAATGCCTTTGGAGTGTTTTATGGAAAAAGTATTCGGTAAAATAGCTTTATCGGATGCTTTAAAAGGAGTGTATTTTATGATATTGGTAGATAAGGATATAAAAAGTTATATTCAGGAAGGTCAATTGATTCAAGCCGGTTATCAGGAAGAAAATTTGAATGGTATATCATATGATCTGACAATAGGAGTGATTTGCGGTATTGATGAAAAAGAGAATATACATTATGATTTGAGACCGGGTGAAACCGTGTTTGTGAAAACAAAAGAAAAACTGGCAATTCCTTTGAATATCTTAGGCAGGATTGCTGAGAAAAATTCCAGAATGCGTCAGGGATTAAAAGTAGATGGACCACATTATCAGCCGGGTCATGTGACATTTGCATTTTTACGAATTCAGAATATTTCCAACAATACAATAGAATTATCAGCAGGAATGCGAATTGCACAGATTATTTTTGAAGAATTAACAAACAAGCCGGATGTACCGTATAGTGAGCAGACAGATGCTGCATTTAAAGATGAAGAAAATTATCGTGGGCTGGGAAGTTATAAAGAAGAATATGACAAGCAGACAAAAATGGAGATAGAAAAGGCATAAGAAAAAAAGTTTTTATTTGCATATATTGTGATATTAGCATTACTTGTGCTCTTGACAGTAATTGTTGCGACCGTGGTTTAATTTAAGATTAATATTTAGATACAGAAAAGAGGAGAGTTATGAGTAAGATATTTGATGATTTGTTTATTTTTGAAATGGCAAACAGCCATCAGGGAAGTGTAGAACATGGAAAAGATATTATCCATGAGATGGGAAAGATTGCAAGAAAGTATAACATTAAAGCAGCAGTCAAATTGCAATACCGTAATCTGGATACATTTATTCACCCGGACTACAAGGGTAGAAAAGATGTCAACCATATTCCAAGATTTGAAAGCACACGGCTGACCTATGACCAGTTTACAGAGTTAGTAGAAGCGATCCGCAGTGAAGGCATGATCGCCATGAGTACACCATTTGATGAAGATGGTGTGGACTGGTGTATGGATCAGGGACTCGATATTATCAAAGTTGCCAGCTGCAGCTCTCTTGACTGGCCATTGCTCGAAAAGATTGCAGCGACACATAAGCCGGTGATTATATCAGTAGGTGGAAAGACAATTTCTGACATTGATAAGTTATATAACTATTTTACGCATAAAAGATGCGACTTTGCATTTATGCATTGCATTGCCGAATATCCGGCACCGATTGAACGTTTACAGCTTGATTTTATTGACAAGTTAAGAAGACGTTATCCTGACAATGTGATCGGGTATTCCGGTCATGAAGATCCGGATGATAATGTGATCCCGATGATGGCGATTGCAAAAGGCGCTAAAATCTTAGAACGTCATGTAGGACTTCCTACAGAAACAATCTCGTTAAATGCCTATTCGATGAACCCGGATCAGGCAGACAAATGGGTTAAATCGGCATTAGAAGCCAAAGAAATCTGCAAGATGAAGAAGGAAACAGAGCGTTATATCAGCCAGGCAGAGATTGATTCGCTGAATTCATTGATGCGTGGAGTCTATCTGAAACATGATGTCAAAAAGGGAACAGAGTTAAAGAGAGAAGATGTTTTCTTTGCGATGCCAAACCATGATAAGCAGATGACAAGCGGAGAATTCTTTGAAGGTGTCGTTGCCAGTAAAGATTATAAGGCAAATGAAGAATTGCATGAGACAAAGCCGGTTACCGATACGAATCTGGCAAGAAGCGTGATCCATGATGTAAAAGGTATGCTTTATGAAGCGAATATTTATTTAGGAGATACCTTTGAAGCAGAACTTTCCCATCATTACGGTATGAAGCATTTCCGTCAGTTTGGTGCCGTGATCATCAGTATTGTCAATCGTGAATACTGTAAGAAGCTGATTGCAGTCTTACCGGGACAGCAGCATCCGGATCATATGCACAAAGTCAAAGAAGAGACTTTCCAGCTTTTATATGGTGATCTCGAAGTCGTTGTAGACGGAGAGGAAAGAGAAATGAAACCGGGGGATATCCAGACAGTGCTTCGTGGACAGATGCATTCGTTCAGCTCACGTACCGGAGCCGTTTTTGAAGAGATTTCCACAACACATGTCAAGAATGATTCGTATTATGAAGATCCGGTTATTGCCAAGAAAGATTTAATGGAACGTAAAACAAAGGTTTATAAATGGTAGAACCGGTTAAGATATAAAAAGGAAATGCCAGCAGGTTGTGGAATGACAACAAGAATTACTTCGTAATTCTTGCAGTGCAACGCGCCGGCGTTGCACTTTTTTAGATTATAAAGGTTATATTTATAGAAAAAATGACGATATATATAAAAAGTAGGATGCAAATGTCAGATACATGGAGGTATAAATAGATGAAAAAAAAGATAATCAATGGATTAAAGTATTGGGGACAATTGCTGCTCCTTCCGGTCTATTGGTTATCTTTTTTAGTGCCTGGAAATAAAAATATATGGGTGTTTGGAAGCACATTTGGAAGAAGATTTGCAGATAATCCAAGATATTTTTATCTGTATGTAAGCCAGCATTCGGCATATCAGTCAGACAAACTTGCACAAAGAGTGGATGCATGGAAAAAAGAAGGGCATGAATGGAAGGCAAATGAAGATTGCCTTACTATACGGGCAGTCTGGATCAGCCATAATAAAGAAATTGTTTCTTTTTTACAAAGCAATGGTTATGAAGCATATTATTATCATTCTTTGAAAGGCATTTGGATGGCTCTAAGAGCAGGCGTTTATTTGTTTGATAATTATTCTAAGGATATTAATTTCTGGCAGAGTGGAAGAGCCTTAAAAGTTAATATGTGGCATGGCATTCCATTAAAGAAAATTCAGGCGGATAATCGCTTTGATCTGTTCAGACATCCAAAGAACAGCTGGGAAAAATTCAAATGTTTTCCAAGAAATTTATCCGATGAAAAACCAAGTCATTATGTACTTACTACATCAGAATTTATGCGGCCGATCTTTTCGTCAGCATTTCGCACGGAACATGTCTTAGTTTCCGGTTATCCGAGAAATGACAGGTTGATCTCTGATGTGCTTGAGAATGTACTTCCGGAACTTGAAGAGAAAGAATTGGAAAAAATCACTTCTTTCCGGGAGAGAGACAGCAGAGGGAAGATGGTATATTATATGCCTACTTTCCGTGACAGTGAAAAAAAGTTCTTTGATGTAATGCAATTAGAAAGCTTTCAGCAATTTTTAAAAGAAAATCATATTTTGTTTTGTGTTAAGCTGCACCCAAAGTCAAAATTAAATGCGCAGTTTAAAGAGCTGCAGGGAGAAGCAATTCAGGTGATTGATAAGGATGCCGATCCCTATACATTCTTAGAAGAAGCCGATGTGTTGGTGACGGATTATTCCTCTATTTATTTTGATTTTTTATTAACAGATAAGCCGGTTGTGTTTTTTGACTATGATCTTGAAGAATATTTGTCCGATACGCGTGAAATGTATTTTGATTATGAAGCATTTACACCCGGTATGAAAGCGAAGAATCAGGAAGAATTAGAAGAGGCATTAAAAGAAGCAGTCTGCCATCGGAAAGTGACCGATATGACAGAAAATGAGAAGTATCAGGAAATAAAAAGAAACGTCTTTGATGAGACACAAAACGCAGCATCACCGCGAATGGTACAGGATATCAAAGATATTTTAAAGATCCGATAGAAGTGGTCAACGAGGAGGTACAATGAAGAAAGTTATTACATATGGAACATTTGACCTGTTGCATTATGGTCATATTAATTTATTGCAAAGAGCAAAAGCATTAGGAGATTATCTGATCGTAGCATTGTCCACGGACGAATTTAATTCAAAAGAAAAAAATAAGATCACATACTTTTCTTATGAGGAACGCAAAAGACTGTTAGAAGCGATCCGGTATGTGGATTTAGTCATTCCGGAGCAGAACTGGGAACAGAAGATTTCGGATGTCAAAGAATTTAAGGTAGATACCTTTGTAATGGGGGATGACTGGAAAGGAAAGTTTGACTTTCTAAAAGACTATTGCGAAGTTGTATATCTGGAACGGACACCGGAGATTTCTACAACAAAGATCAAAAAAGATCTGAAGATATAGTAAATGTACTCTCGACAGTATTCTTAAAACGAATCCTACCGGACGGATTTCCGAGAGTATATATAGGAAAATGGGAGGAAAAGACATTGAACAGTTATGAAGCAAGATATGATTCGATCATAAAGGAACATGATCTTACCAGAAATGATTTTATAGACAGTACGAAAATCCATAATATTATTTTGGAATTATTTCAAAAAAAATGTTTAAAGAAAAAAATTGCATTGTGGGGAGCCGGATACAATAATTCCATGACAAGCCATGCGGCTGTTTTGCTGACAAAATATGCAACCTGCTTACAGGGTGTTGTGTGCCTGATCGACTCTTGTAAAGAACTTCAGGGAAAAGATCTGCTTGGCTATCCGATCATTGCACCGGAGCAGTTAAAAGACTGGGATATTGATCTAGTGATCATTTCTTCCCGTTCAAGTGCAGAGTCGATCAAGCAGAGTTTACATCAGTTCGGACCGGACTGTGCCTCACTTGATCTGTATCAGGAACTGCGCGATCAGGGGATTGATATTCATTATAATTTTTATGAAGAGAGAAGTTTTTATTCTGAATTATATGATGTGCGTGTCGCATATGAGAATGCCAAGGAAGAAGAAAAAGCAGCATTATTATGGAAATTGATCGCCTCGTATCTAAAGATCAAAGATTTTTATTATGCCTTTGTATATATGGATCGTTATATAGAAAAGCAATACGACAGATACGAAGAGATAAGACAGACAAAAGAACAGATACAGGAATTGATCTTAGAAGTGCAAAAGAAAAATGAAAAGCGCAAGGGAGATATTACGATTCATTATATTGATGCACTGCGGGCAGTCGATGTATTGGGAGAGAAAAAAGACACGTATCAGGTCTTGAATGAATATTTAAAAGATTCCGTTGTCTTTACGGATATCCATTCTACCGCACCGACAACCTATGAAAGTATGTATGCAACGATCACAGAACATATGCCATATACAGAAAATGTATATGAAGATCGTTTCATCTTAGGATTAGATGAGTGTGATCTGTTAAAGAAAGCATATGAAAAAGGATATTCGATCCGTTTGTATTCTTCTGCGGAATGGCGGATCTTTAAAGAAGATGAAAGAATCCATTATGTAGATCAGATCCATCTTACCGATAAATTATGGACGATGGCTTGTGAAATGGCAGAAACCAAAGAAGCGACATTTAATTATGCATATTATCCATGGGAATTACATTTTCCGTTGTTATGTGGATATCATACGAAAGAACCGGTTGCTATGGGATTTAAGGATGTCGGTATTAAGGATATGTCAGGCTTTATAGAAGGACAGTTACAGGATTGTCTTCATTATGTAGATCAAGAGTTTGCATTTTATGCAAAGATCCTGCCGCAGAATGGCTACACAGTGCTTTTTAGTGATCATTCGCAAATTGTATATGATCCTGAAAAATGTGTTCCGTTCTATTGTTATGCTGCGGATAATGACCGCTCTACACATTGCATTATGGCGATCAAAGGACCGGGAATTGTACATAAAGAAGATGACAGTTTGCAAAGTCTTCTTGATTTTAATAAGCTCGTTGAGCATTATGTCTGGAACGAAGGCAAAGTACCTGAAAATGAAATGATCCACTATCAGTATTACAGCACACATAATAAACAGTTTCGCGATGTGGCAAAACAGAAAGGTCTGGAAGATTATATTGACGGTATTCAGGGCTTCCGTTCAAAGGAATATGTGTATTGTGTGACAAAGACAGGAAAAGAAGAAGTGTATCGTATCGGTGATCTGAAGTATAACCTGATACAGACCAAAGAAGGAAAAAGATTTGCAGAAAAAGTAAAAAGCCAATATGATATTTCCTTCCCTAAGTTTTTAGAGATGCATTATTAAAACAGTGGCTAAACTGGTCAAAAGAGGTGATTTTGTGAAAACAGTAATTACATATGGAACATTTGATCTGCTGCATCAGGGACATCTGAATTTGCTAAAAAGAGCAAAAAAGCTTGGCGATTACCTGATCGTCGGAGTGACAACAGACAGTTTTGATGTAAACCGAGGCAAGTTAAATGTACAGCAGTCTGTCATGGATCGGGTAAAAGCCATTCAGGATACCGGGCTGGCAGACAAGATCATTTTAGAAGAATATGAGGGGCAGAAAGTAGATGATGTCAAAAAATATCAGGTAGATGTTTTTGCAATCGGCTCAGACTGGTATGGTGACTTTGATTACTTGAAAGAATATTGTGAGGTTGTCTATCTGGAGCGGACGAAAGGAATCTCCAGTACGCAGATTCGTGAGAAACAGCAATTTATCAAGCTTGGCATTATCGGGCAGGGAACAATGGTCGATAAGCTGATCGAGGAAAGCCGGTACGTCAGCGGGATCATGGTGCAGGATGTCTGCGATACCAAAGATATGGTATCCATGGAAATGCTGATGGAATCCTGCGATGCCATGTATATTCTGGCAGAACCATCAAAACGCTATCAGATCATCAAAAAAGCGTTGGAAAAGAATTGTCATGTAATCTGTGAATCACCGGCAACGTTAAAGAAAGCAGAAACGCAGGAATTATACCAATATGCCTACGAACATCATCTGGTACTGTTTGATGCGATCAAAACAGCGTATCTGAGAGCGTATTGCCGTATGATCTCTCTTGTCAAAGGCGGAGGGATTGGAGCCGTGAAAGCGATTGATGTAACCTGTACGTCGATGAAGCCGTCAAATGCATGGTTTTATGAGAAAGAAGCAAAAGGTGGCAGCTTTTCCGACTGGGGTTCTTTTATCCTGCTTCCGATCTTTCAACTATTCGGAATGGATTATAAAAAGAGCAGCTTTAGTTCTTTTATTGACGAGCAGAAAGAAACCGATCTTTTTACGCAATTGCAATTGATCTATGATGGCGGGGTTGCCAATGGAAAAGTCGGATATGGTGTCAAATCCGAAGGCAGTCTTGTGATATCCGGCACCAAGGGATATGTATATGTGCCATCACCGTGGTGGAAGATGGAATATTTTGAAGTGCGTTTTGAAGATTTTAACAGAAACAAACGGTATTTCTATCAGGTCGAAGGTGAAGGCATCCGCTATGAAGTAGCAGAGTTTTTACGACTGATCCGCACACACCATAAAAATTATTCGGTCGATAATACATTGTCTATCGGAATTAGTGAAATGATGGAAAAGTTTTTCTATTTAGATAAGGAACGAATTAACAGAATTTAAGGAGCAGATCATTGTCAGGCAGGAAGAAAACTTATGGTGTCATATTAAGAAGTTTTCCTGTTGTATTTGTAAAATGATAAAAACAAAGGAGATGAATCATATGACTAATTATTATGTCAATCCATATGTAAAAGAATGTGAAAGAATATTCCCGGAGCAGGGAAGATATGGATATTACCGCTTTGATATGAATGAAAACCCGGAAGGACTTCCGAAGTCTTTTGTCGATCAGGTTTTAAAAGAGATCACACCGGAATTTCTGGCAATTTATCCTGAACCGGATCGTTTTTTGAAGAAATTTTCTGATTTTATCGGTGTAGGTTTTGAAAATGTGATCGCTACGAATGGATCGGATATGGCGATCCGCTATTTGTATGAAGTCTTTGCACAGACAGGTAAAAAAGTAGTGACAGTCAGCCCATCCTTTGAAATGTATCGTGTGAATTGTGCGATTCTGGGGTTACAGCATGTTCCGGTTGCTTATGAAAAAGATCTGACAGTCAATGTTGACAATATTGTCGATGCGATCGATGATGATACCGATATCGTCGTTTTACTAAATCCAAATAATCCGATCGGTTTTGCATATTCTACACAGGAAACCGAAAGAGTGATTCAAAAAGCACAGGAAAAGAATGCGATCGTGATCATTGATGAAGCATATCATTATTTTTATGATAAGACATTCCTGCCATTGATCGATCAATACGATAATGTGGTGATCTTACGAACTTTTTCAAAGTTGTTTTCTATGGCAGCGTGTCGTCTGGGTGTTATCATCAGTAATCCGAATATCATTGAGTATGTGAGAAAATCACATCTGACTTTCGATGTCAATGCGATCGCATTAAAGTTTGGTGAGAGGATATTAGAGCAGAAAGATCTGGTTGATCAGATGATTTGCAAACAAAAAGAAGGCAAGAACTATACATTAGATATCCTGAAAGAAAAAGGATATGAAACGAAGGACGGACTTGGAAACTATATCTTTATTAAGACGAAAAAAGCACCGAAAGAACTGGAAAAAGAGTTAAAAGAAGAAAGAAAGATTTTGATCAAAACATTTGGAAATCCAATGCTTTCAGAGTATATCCGTGTATCAACGGGATCTAAGAATGCGATGGAATTCTTTGTGGAGAATTTTTTGGAGGATGACGATCAGCAATAAAGAGAGGAGTAAACAATACCAGTAAGGGTATTACTATATTGATATTAAATGGAATATAAATCATGTGCTGAGTATGCGATTAAAAATTTGAAAAACGAACTGGATGGAAAGAGAGATAAGAAAAACATTTATATTTTTGAATATAGTTCACCGGCAAAACTTTTTATAAGTTATTTTCATAAAATGGATATGACGGTAAAAGGAATGATTGATAACAGACCAGAAAAGATTGGAAAAAAATTTCAAAATGTAAAGGTTTTATCGGTTGAGCAATTTTGTCAATCACAGAAGGATAAGAGTGTTGTTTTATGTGAAAAAGGAAAAGCAAAAAAATTGGAAGAAATGACATCTGGTAGTGATAATACGGAAATAATTGAGATTGATGTTTATAATTATAAAGCTTCCGAAGATTGTCTGGATTGGTCAGAAAGTAAAGGGATGATAGAAATTGCGAAGGCACAGGAAGAAATGATGAAGATATTGAAATGGTTTCATTATTTTTGTGAAAAAAATCACCTTCATTATACACTATATAGTGGCAGTTTAATTGGGGCTATCAGACATCAGGGTTTTATTCCATGGGATGATGATGTAGATGTTATAATGCCTGCAAAAGATTATTTTAAATGCTGTGAATTGCTAAGCGAAGAAGAAGAGTATGAATTTTTGAGCATTTTTAATAATAAAGAATATTTTACCAGCACGATTTCAAAACTGCTATCGAAAAAGTATAAACGAGAAGAAAGAAATTTTCCGCTGCGACAAAAAATGGGAATTGGAATAGATATTTGGTCATTAGGCGGTTTTCCAAATGACATTTCTGATCAAAAGGTATTCTCTGATAATATGGAAAAAATCGGAAATGAATGGAAAGAAAAAGTGGTTATTCCATATGGAACAAGCTTGTTTTGCAAAAAAGACTATGAACAATTAGTAAAAAAAATAAAAGAGACTATATTGAAATATGATTTAGCTGATAGCAGATGGGTTTCTTGTATATATTGTGGAACATTTGGTTTTAATCATGGAAGATCCAGAGTGATGTTAAAAGAAGATTATATCAATCGACATCTTACAAAATTTGAAACAGAAGAATTTTGGATACCGGATGGGTATGATAAGATTTTAAAAGCAGATTATGGAGATTATATGATTTTGCCACTGGAAGAAAAACGAGAAAGCAAGAAAATGAGGGTTTATCAGCTAGGATAGAATGGAGAAATTGTTATGATAAATAAATTGCAATTTGAAATAATTCGTTTATTGGATGAAAATGAAGAATTCAGTAATGAAGAATTGGCAAGTAAATTATTTAAAGATAATAATTTGATTGAAAGTGCAAGAAAAAATCTAGAGGAAAATGGGTATATTAGTGGTAAAGAAATTTTGCCATCAGGTAAAAAAATGCTAGAAGAACATAAAATAGATAATGCCATTATTCTTGCAGCCGGGATGTCAACTCGATTTGTACCACTTAGCTATGAGCAGCCGAAAGGTCTTCTAAAGGTAAAGGGTGAAGTATTAGTAGAAAGACAAATATGCCAGCTTAGGGAAAAAGGAATTCAGGAGGTAGTCATTGTCGTAGGATATATGAAAGAAAAATTCCAATATTTAGTAGATAAATATGGAGTTATCTTAGTGGAATCTAAAGAGTATGAAAAGAAAAATAATCACTCAAGTGTTTATGCCGCCAAAAGATATTTGAAAAATACAATCATTACTTCTTCTGATCTATATTTTTCAGAAAATATCTTTCAGACATATGCGTATGATGCTTATTATTCTTCTGTTTATATGTCAGGAAAAACAGCTGAACGAGGTATCGTTACAGACGAGGATGATAAGATTTTAAAAACTATGTATGGAGATAAGTGTTATGATATCTGGGTTACATTAGGATATGCGTATTTTAATAAAAGATTTTCA
Source organism: Jutongia hominis (assembly GCF_014384965.1). Taxonomy (GTDB): domain Bacteria; phylum Bacillota; class Clostridia; order Lachnospirales; family Lachnospiraceae; genus Butyribacter; species Butyribacter hominis. The sequence goes on along the minus strand of NZ_JACRSW010000031.1, from coordinate 128,176 downwards.
GAAAACTTTGTAAAAATATTAGATGAAATTTATGACTTGCCAGATACTGCAGGGAAATTTTGGGCTGATATACAAGATGAACATTTAGAAGAATTATATATGTATGCAAAATATTGTGGTGCGGATGTTATTCATGAATTTGATTCATTGGAAGAACTAAGGAAATTTGACTATAATTATCAGAAAAAATCAAATTCTAAGATCATGCAAAAAATATGTTATGTATTAGGTGTTACGGAAGATCAGATTATTCATATTGAATCATTAAAGAAAATCAAATTTTCTATGTTTAAATTTGAATGTAAAGAAGAAACATATATTTGTGATATACAAGAAAATAACAATGATAAAATTAATTATCAGGGTAGAGTGTATTATTTGTGTCGTGATGTAATAAGAAGTACGATAACTCTGTATAAGTTAGATAAAAATATAAAAGTTAATGGAAAAAGAGAGTATAATGTTGAGGGAGATTTGAAATATTTATATCAGGCAACAAATGAATTTAAAGAGTATCATCAACGCACATTACCACTCTGTGCAGCAGAAAATCCTACATCAGAATTTACAAATATTCCATTATCATGTGGATTTCAAGAGCGTTATATTATGAACAATACATATTCCTTCAATATGTCAGATAACTTTATAGGATGTGAAAAACTTTTACCTTTTTATCAAAAAATTTCTGAAGTGTGCAGAAGAATGTTTGGGGCAGTTTACACAGATCCAAGACCATTTACCGGAATGAATTGTATTGATATGATTGTAAAAACAGTATGTGAACATGGTGATAAGATTATGCTTTTAGGAAAAGAATATGGTGGTCATGCCTCTGTGAAGCCGGTAGTTGAACGTTTGGGATTAAAAACATATGAAGCACCGTTTTCAATGGAAACATTAGATTTAAAATATGATGAAGTCAATGCAATGATAAAAAAAGAGAATATTAAATATATTCTGTTAGCACCATCAGATGTAATAAGACCATTGGATGTAGAGAAGATAGATACGTCGTCTTGCGTATTAATGTGGGACTGTAGTCAGTTATTAGGGTTGATTGCAGCGGGCTTATGTAAAAATCCATTAGAACATATGAAAAATATTATTATGTTTGCGGGAACGCATAAGACATTTCCAGGTCCTGCATCAGGTTTGATTATGACAAATGAAAAATCTTTGCACGATAAGATGGAGATGACGATAAATCCTAAATATTTAAGACATTCACAAATGCATCAGAAAATTTCTCTTTTATTTGCTCTGGTTGAATTTGAGAAATATGGTGTTGAATATATGACTCATATGGTGCATTGTTCAAATTATCTTGGAAAAAAACTAGAAGAAAAAGGATATCATATTGTAAAAACAGGAGACCAGATTTCATATACACATCAAATTTTTATAGAATGCGATCAGGATACAATGAATCGGATTTATGATAATGCTTATCGCTGTGAAGTTACTTTGAATAAGAAAACTAAGAATCTTTTTCATGGTTTTGGCATTCGCTTAGGTACACAGGAAATTGCACGATATAACTGGAATGATGATGCGTTAGATTTGGTAGCTGAGATTATAAAAATGCTCGCTGTAGAAGATTTAGATATAGGAAAAGTAATGGAATTAAAAAAGAAATTGCCGAACAAAGAAATTTATTATACCTTTCCACAAAAAGAAATTTTGCCTTTTTTGAAGGAAAATGAAAAGAAAAATTACAGTATATAAAAGGTGCGAAAGGATTAGAAAAAAGATAAAATGGGAGTTGACTATGAAATTAGAGGACAAATTTAACAAGATAATAGAAAAATTAGGAGATTATGGTAAATCAAGAGGGATAGAAGATTATGTGACGGATTGTTTTCTGAGGCTACTTGTTCTTATGAACGGGAGAAAAGTAATTATACGAGGTGGAGGAATTCACACAGAGCATATATTAAATAGGCTTCAGAAGTTATCAGCACCGGAGGAATCACCAATTGTTGCTGTTATAGATGATAATTTACAAGGGGAACAATTAAACGGCATAGCGATTCTTGCAAAAAAAAAGCAAAAGCAGATTAAATATGATATGGTCATTCTTTCTTCCTATTCGTATCGTCATGCAATGCGTGAGGATTATGAATCCGAATCTGTTTTAATTTGGGATATTTATGAGGAGCTTGAAAAAGCAGGATATCATTTAGAGGCACCGTTTTATTATTATCGCAATAAATTTTACGAAACGTCTTTATATTATAAGCATTGTTATCAAAAAGAGCGAACAGAAGAAATGTTGGAAATGTTAATAGACAGTCTTCTCGTTTTAAAAGATTTTCATTCTGCTTTTTTATGGATAGAAGAGTATAAAAAAAGAAAGTTTTCCAGAATCGCATTGTATTCCGAAATAGAAGAGAAATTAAAAGAACTTTTGGAGCAGGTACGACAGGAAATGAAACATTCGTCTTTACAACATATTATAATGTTTTGGATTGATGCAGTGCCATATAAGAATCTGGAAAAACTTCCTTTTATGTATGAGAAAAAAGACAAGAGTTTATTTTTTGAGAGGGTATATTCAAGCTGTCCGAATACACACCCGACAATGCATGCGATTATGCAAAGAACAGATCGGATTGATGATTATTCATTGACAAAAAAAGAAATAAAAAAAGAAAATAGTATCGTTTTACAAGAAATTGCAGAGGCCGGATATGAATTTGCATACATGGGATATGTAGGAGAAAAACATATTGATCCGGTATATATCCGAATTGGTAAAGAAGAGAATTTATATAAAGATGATCGTTTTTCTATTGCTGCATGTAGTATTTATTGGGATACCTTGAAATTTTTGTTACAAGTCCAAAAACCACAATTTGTTATCATGCACTCAATTTGTGAAACACATAGACCGTTTATTTCCTTTGGCATGGATGTGGATTATTCTTATCAATTTAAAAAATCATTAACAACAGGACAAATCATAGAAAATTATAAATACATGAATGATCAACTAAAATTTTACAGTACACTATTTCCTGAACCGATAATAAAGATATATATGGCGGATCATGGAATTAATTTCCAAAGAGATGAATGGAATTTTCTGGAAGATAAAATGCATACATTTTGCATAATTGAAGGAGAAAAGGTGAAAAAAGAAAAAGTACATAAAATGATATCCTATAAAAATTTCTATTTAATATTACAATATATATTAAATGGAGATGAAACACTATTAGATAAAGCATTGTCGGATTATGCATTAATAGAGGATGTAGATATTTACAATTTGTCTAGAGTGAACAAAATAGTCGCAGAGAAGAATCAAATATATGGACTTGCTTATCGTTGTATCGTAACAGAGACAGACAAGTATGCAAGACTTGCAAATGGTAAGGAGATGTACTGGAAACTGGATACAGAGCAGGATGATCAAATTGACAATCCGCTCTATCAGGAAAGAATTGCTCAGTTAAGAGAATTGGCAGGCGACTATTTCCTTGATATTAAAAATCTGCCGGAATTTAAAAACACACGTAGATTATATGAAACATTAGAAGCCCAAAGCTCACAGAAAGGTCATGTATTCTGGGTGACAGGACTGTCCGGTGCCGGAAAGACTACGATCGGTAAACTTTTGTATCAGCATTTGAAAAAGAAAGAAAAGAACGTTGTTTTCTTAGATGGAGATATCATGCGTGAAGTATACCAGACGACAGATTATAGTACACAGGGTCGGTTAAAACTTGCAAAACAGCATGGACGGTTATGCAAAATGCTTTCTGATCAGGGTATCGACGTTGTTATCTGTGTGATCGCCATGTACGATGAATGCAGGGCATGGAACCATGAAAATATTTCAAAGTATCATGAAATCTATTTGAATGTACCAATGGAAGAGCTGATCCGCAGAGATCAAAAACATCTGTATTCCAAAGTGCTGAAAAAAGAGATCAGCAATGTAATGGGAATGGATATTCCATTTGAAGAGCCAAAGAATCCGTCTATGGTGATTCATAATGATGGCAAAGATTTACCGGAGAAAATCGTGATGCAGATCGTAGAAAAGTTTGGCTTATAAAAGCAGAACGCAACAGGTTTTGAGCAAAAGATGAGATAGAAAAATCATGGAGAGGAGATTGTGTTGATATGAAAAATGCGATTATTCTGGCAGCAGGAAAATCAAGCAGTTTTGCCCCTTTTACCTATGAACGCCCAAAAGGATTATTTTGTGTGAAAGGAGAAATTCTGATCGAGAGGCAGATTGAACAACTACATAAAGCCGGCATTTATGAAATCTATGTTGTTGTAGGTTATATGAAAGAAAAATTCTTCTATTTAGAAGAAAAATATGGTGTGGTTTTGTTAGTCAACAACCAATTTTCCTTAAAAGGGAATCTGTATTCTCTTTTTGTTGCAAGAAATTATCTCCAAGATACTTTTATTTGCTGTGGAGATCATTACTTTTTAGAAAATCCGTTTTTGGATAAAAATGAACAAAATATTTCTTACCGGGCATGTATGAAATTGCAAGGAAAATTTTTGGAATTTGGAATCGAATATTCGGATGCAAATGTGATCACGGACTTTTCGATTGGTGGTTGTGATGGCATGGCAATGGTTGGTCATGCATATTTTAATCAGAGGTTCAGTCGTATCTTTTGCGATAAAATGGAAAAAGAAATAGATGATTTTGGTGTAAAATCCATGTTCTGGGAAGAATTCTATGCAAAGCATCAAAAAAGTCTGACTTTATATATCAAAGAATATGATGCAGGAATGATCTTAGAATTTGACAGTATCAAGGATTTAAGAAGGTTTGACTCTGAATTCTTATTAAATGTCAATTCGGAGATCATAGGAAATATTACTAAAGTATTAAAATGTGAACCAAATGATATTGTTGACATACAAGTGATTCAGGCAGGATTGACCAACGTTTCCTTTTCCTTTGATGTGCATGATACCAAATATGTATACCGCCATCCCGGAACGTCTGCCGGTAATATGGTAGATCGAAAAACCGAGCTGTTGGCACAGAAGGTTGCAAAAGATATCGGGATTGATTCTTCTATTATTTATATGGATGCAGCAGGCTGGAAGATATCTTATTTTATAGAAGATACGGTTGCGATCGACTTTCAAAAGGATAAAGATGACCTGAAACGCAGTATGGCATATTTAAGGAAATTGCATAAGACTTCTAAGAGCCAAGAGGGAAAAGTTTTTGATGATTTTGCGGAAGGAATGAAATTAATGAAGATCGCATCCTGCGTAAAAGGAGATCTGATCCGTGAATTTCATGATCTGATCGTCAAGGTACAAAAATTGGATTCAATCGTAAAAGAAGAAGACAATGAAAAAGTATTATGTCATAATGATGTATATGAACCGAATTTTCTAAAGAAAAGATCCGGTGAATTGTATCTGATCGATTGGGAATATGCCGGATGGAATGATCCTGCGAATGATATTGCATGTATTCTTTGCCGTACAGAATGCAATGAAGATATGATCCGGGAATATTTTGGGTTATATTATGAAAGAACATTGACCATACAGGAATATTGTCATGCACTTGCTTATGTTGTATTATGCGGTTTTTACTGGTTTTGCTGGGGATTATATAAGGGAAGTGTCGGGGATGATGACGGCTTCTTTTTCCTGCCGGCATATCGAACCTGTGTGAAGTATGCAGATAAAGCATTGGAAGAATATAAAAAGATGGAGGAAGAACAGAATTGATCACAGCAATGATTTTAGCGGGCGGAGTTGGTTCACGTGTCGGAGCCGACCGTCCAAAACAGTTTGTAGAAGTTTTGGAAAAACCGATTCTTGCTTATACGATAGAATTGTTTCAGAATATGCAGGAAGTGGATTCAATCGCAGTCGTTTGTCATAAAGAGTGGATCTCTTATCTGACAGAAATGATTGAAAAATATCATTTAAGCAAAGTAGAATGGATCGTACCCGGTGGTGAGACCTTCCAAAAATCCGTATTAAACGGTGTACGTTTTTTAGAAAAAAAGTTAGCGTTAGAGGATATGGTGTTGGTCCATTATGGAGCAGCACCATTTACCAGTAAGCGGATCATACAGGATGCAATACAGGTATGCAAAGAGCATAGAATGTCTGTTTCGTGTACACCGTGTTATCAGCTGATGGGAACGAATGATGAGGACCGGACAAGCTGCAAATGGGTGGATAGGGATCAATATATCCAGATTGCAAGTCCGCAATGTTTTCAGATGTCATATATCAAAGAAATCTATGACAGAGCAGAACAGAAGAACATAATTGACACGACAGAACCGCATGTGACGAGTCTGATGTATGCGTTAGGAGAAGTGATTTATCAGTCTTATGGTGACCAGACCAATATAAAAATCACGACGAAGGAAGATATTTTCCTCTTTGAAGGATATGCCCTGGCAAAAGCAAGACAGACAGAGCAAGAGCATTGACGTGTTGTTATGTGACATTTATAATGAATTTACATATGATATGAAGAGTTGGAGCAGGAAGATAAGTTAATTTCTTGTGATGCAAATTATGACATGAAAGAGAGTTAAGCAGGTTGCATAAATTTGTAGCATGACAATATACAAATCGTCAAAAAGAAAATATACAAAGACTGGTATATCATTGGTTAATTTATCTGTTTCAGGTTATATTCTTTTGTAGTTATGTCAATAGACATGTGGAAGAAGTATTATTATACTAAATGAGTACAGTATAAAAATATGCTCTTATCACAATATAATCTTGGTATTGCGATAGGAAAGACACTTGAGCTACATAGGAAAAGAAAGGAAGCACGATTGGGAAAAAAGGATCTGACAGGAAAACAATTAGAAGAATATGCAGATGTTTTTGTTGATATTTATAATCATCTTTTATTTGAAAAAGAATATTTACAAGAAAAAGGATTGCAAAATGATGCAACACAATCAGTCTACCATTCAGAAAATGGAGAAATCCGATTCCAGGATAGAGATATTATTAAAAAATATAATGATGGGACAAATTATGTCATAGCAAATTTCGGGATAGAAAATCAGGCGGTAATAGACAAAACAATGCCGATTCGGGTAATGCACTATGATGCATCCGGTTATCATAAACAGATGAAGGAGAAAGCAGCTTCTGTTTATCCGGTGATTACGATTGTATTGAATTTGACAGAAAAAAGATGGACAGCGCCAAAGAGTGTCCATGAATTGGTGACTATGAATGAGAAAATGAAGCAATATGTGCAGGATTATCAGATCAAGGTTTTCGATATAGCCTATCTTCCAGACAAAATCATAGAAAGTTTTAAAAGTGATTTTAAAGAAATAGCATATTTTTTGAAACGAAAAAGACAAGGAAAAAATCCATTTGACAGCACAAGAAAATTAAAGCATTATAGAGAAGTATTAGAATTTATGAGTGCGTTCACACAGGATAAGAGATACCGGGAACTTGGAATAGCATATTTAGAAGAAGTTGAAAAAAAGGGAGGTGAAGTCACTATGTGTAGGGTAGCAGATGCATTGGTGAATCAGGGAATCAGTCAGGGAATCAGTCAAGGAATCAGCCAGGGAATTCAACAGGGGATTCAACAGGGAATGGAACTGGGACGTAAAGAAGGCTTTTTGGATGGACGTATCCAGATGCTTGCGGATCTTGGATATCAGACAGAGGATATTGTAGAAAAATTACATGTATCCAGAGAACTGGTAGAAAGAGTAATTTATGAACATCCTTATGATGACATCTAATGTTCCATTACATAAAAAGGGTTTATCAATATAAAAGAGCAAGATCAACATCTTGAATTACTGTTCAAAATCAGACCGATCATCTAATGATTTTGAGTAGTTCATTTTGTTAAAGTTGATTTTGCTCTTTTGATTATAATATTATGTTGCACGAACATTTCTTGTTTTTCGTAAAAGACATATTTCATCAAAACGGATCAGTATGATCAAATACCAGATCCAGCATTTCTTTTAAATGAATATCATAAGTATGTTTTTTACATACTTTTTCTTGACCATTGTGTGCAATCTGTTTTCTTTCGTCTTCATGTTCCAGATAATAGGCAATCTTATTTAACATATCTTCTTTGCTGTAAAAGCTGACATAATCCTTTCCATCTTCAAAATGATATTGGAAATCGTTCTGGTAGTTTGTCAAAAGAAAGCCGCCAGCACCCATAATATCTATTGCACGAAGCGGAATACCATTGATAATGCTTCGCAATGTGATATTAAGATTGATCTTACTATGACGGAAGACAAGAGGCATTTCTTTCATATAATGGATGGTTCCCATATTCTCAACCTTAGGAAGAAATGGTGTCGGATTATGCGTATAAAGTTTTAGTGGTTTGAGTTTACGTCCAACCTGTGCTTCCATCTGAGGAAGGGCTTCGCTGATTTCTTTTAACAGAATAGGGCGTTCTGTCTGTGTGATCTTACGATTGATAAAATAGTTTGCATAGACATAAGATTTCGTTTCTAAGTCATCTTCATGAATATTGATCGGCATTTTTTTGTACATTGCATCAATGATCTCAGGAGTCAGAGCATCTTCTACGATAGATATACCATAAATCTGTTCCTGTGCTTTCATGACACCATCTATATATCCTTTTGTATAGTCATCCAGATCGGTCATGCGGTCATAAAGCGTATGTTTTTCGGAATATAATGATCCGACAAAAGAAATATCGGCATCGATCAGCTTTCTCTGTTCCGATGTTGTGTGTAATTTGTTCAGGCGGTCGGGGTTGACTGCCATAGGCATATAAAAGACCTGTTTTACACCAAGATTTTGTAAGTCTGCTACCATTTTCGAATCAAAAATGAAAATAAAATTCGTGGGATAAAAGACCGTTTTTGAAAATGTCAGTACCAAAGGACTGTCATAGCAACAGGAAATATAAGGAATATTCACTTCATGGCAGGCATCAGCTACAACCGGGAAATAATTGGATGTGAACATCAAAGTAATTTCGTTGGCACGAATATATTTTTTTAATTCGGACTTAAAACGAGGATCAATACGGTAGTTTTTTGGTTCCGTTTTATAAATGATTACTTCATGTCCCATTTTTTCAAAAGCATCTTTGATATCGTCTACACCGAAGTTTTTCCAGTCGGGAAATAAAATTTTTAATTTAGTATGCATAATAATCCTCGTTTCTGAGCGTTTATCACTCTATTCTCCTGATTTTCTTAATCATCTTTATAGTATTAGGGGCAGCTTTTTGCTGCCCCTTGTTTTAAAAATTGGAAATCTTTTTGGTGAATTTTTTCAATCCTCGTTATTTTTATTTCAGTTTTGAAAATAACAGATTTCATTGCTTTTACGATGCATGCACTGATGCTTTCTTTAACTGACGGTTGATTGCAAGCCCGATACCGGTCAATACCCAGAAAATAGGCGATACGGCTATGCAGGAATCGTTTGTCAGAGCGAGGATCAGATAGCCGATCACACTTGCTAAGATTCCGACACCAATCTTAGACATATAACTTTCATATGACTGTTTCCAGTAAAGGCGTAAGCTGCTTATAATATACCAGCCAAAGAATATTAAAAAGGCGATCAAAGAAGGAACACCGGTCTGTACGGCAATTTGTAAATACATACAATGAGGACGGCTGATAATTTCCTGGTCATGACCTGAATTATACAAACCGACGAAATCGTCATTTGGGAATGCAATCGTAAAAGTATCGGGACCGGAGCCGAGGAAAAAGTATTTTTTCAAAAGCGGCAGGGTTCTTGCCCAGATATAACCACGCATATTAGCAAAGTGATAATGCTCTTCTAAAAATTTCAGGCTCTTTTCATGGTTTGTCAAAAGTACGAGAGAAGAACCGGCTCCTTTTGCATAATACCGGCTGTCCCCCTGTTTTAACCGGTTAGAAAAATACCATGTTTTATCATCTATTTTTACACCAAATCCCTTGAACTTCTGCTCGTTGATCGCTGTAAGAGTAAATGGAAAACGTGTATCGGTTATAACAATAGAATCTTCTTTTTCGCTATATGCGACATTTTTATTGGAAGAATCCTTTAAGGTGAATGTCGTATTTTCATCATCATCCGTTGTCGTTGTAATATGAAGTGTCTGCTTGTTATATGTTACCGTAACATCTTCTCCGGTCAGGATCGATTCGAGAGGATGGGTTTCTGCTGAGGTTGAGAACATGGATTTCATACGGTCAATTAAAATACCATGATTCATTACATTGACTCCAATGAAAACAACAGCAACCAATCCGATCGTGATCGTGGTAACAAGCCAGTTTTTCAAAAAGACACGTCGCATACAGAGTAACATGATAAAGCAGGAAATGATCAATGCGACAATACCTGCTCTTGACTGTGATGCAAAAAGGCAAAAGAGCATGACTAATGCTAACAAGCCGTATCCGATCTTAAAAAGGATCTTCTTTGTATGTAAGAGAAGGGCTAAAAGGACAGGCACTACCAATGCAACATAGAAACCAACATAGTTTGGATTATATAAAGACAGATAGACACGTCCCGGTTCAAAATTAAATTTGAATTTAAAGTTTTGCGTTGCATTAGAAGGAACGATAAAAAGCTTCTGGAACCATCGATAAGAATACAGATCGTGGGATAAGGCCTGTAAAATTCCAATCACACCCATTACAACAATACCACCTACAAACCATGGCATTAAGCGTTTCAGGGCGGCTTCGGAACTGATCACATAAAAGGCATAATAAACCAGAATACCATATCCCATCAGAATCCAGACCGATTCAAACTGTTCGTAGATGCCGGAAAAAGAATATCCGATATCAGTGGATGCCAAAGCAGAGATAAAAGTCAAAGCGCAATAGATCACTAATGGAAGCAGCTGTTTGTTCCAGACTGCCGGAATTTCGGCTGCAAAGATCATATAAGCAAGGATAAAGATGCATAATGCTAATATAAACAAAAGCCATGTCATCTTAGAGTGTAAAAAAAAGTCATAAGTTGTTGACGGTCCCTGAAAGGATGCGTATTTCGTAAGACCTGTGTCATATTTGTACATATGAACGATCAAAGGAATGATAGCAAGAACCGCGATCAGTGGTACCAGATAGATCAAAGGAAATTTTGGCTCTGCCGTGTTTTTTGTATTTTTTTCTTTTGCCATGTTTTACTCCGTTCCTGCACAAATGTGATCTGTGCATAAAATATTTCTAAAATAGTTTATCATAAAATGGGTATGGAAACAAATAAAATCCATGATTTTTGGGTGATCTTATCGTATAGTAATAAAGAAAATCACAAAAAGTATCCTGTAACGGATAGTGGAAGCAGCCGGCAGTCATATTTTTGATAGTTGACATTAAAATAGGGAATGTTTACAATGAAAAATAGTGCCTAAGGTGATATAGTATCTATAGGTATTTTTCGTATGATAAAGCATTCCGTAATTGGAAAAGTTTTTACTCTGTTTAAAAATAAGAAAATCGTATTAAATTATCTTGATAAAAGAAAGGAATAAAGAAGGTATTCGGCCTTCAGGGGAAAGAAGATTATGATGGATAATTATGCAGGTGGCAAAGAAGAAATGGACAAATACTCTTTGAGAGGAAAGGTATTTAGTAAGATCAGGGAGGACATTTTAGCCGGAAATTATAGGGAAAAAGATGAATTGAAGGAGGCAGCCATCAGTAAGGCATTAGGTGTGTCAAGAACACCTGTCAGGGAAGCACTCAGACAACTGGAGTTAGAAGGACTTGTCAGTATTATTCCGAATAAAGGTGCTTATGTAAACGGAATTACGGCAAAGGATATTTATGATATCTATGTCATTCGCTCTTATCTGGAAGGACTGTGTGCAAAATGGGCATGTGAGCATATTACAAAAGAACAGACAGAAGAATTGGAAGAGATTATTTACCTGAGTGAATTTCATATTAAAAAGGAACACTGGGAACAGATCTTTGAGTTAGATAATCGTTTCCACTTATCTCTATATAAAGCATGCGGAAGTAAGATATTAGAGCATATCTTATCCGATTACCATCATTATGTGGAACGTGTCCGCAAGAATACATTGGCTTCAAGAGAGCGTGCATTGACAGCGAGTGAAGAACACAAAGCTATTTTGGAAGCTGTCTTGAATAAGGATGAAGAACGTGCAGAAAAAATTGCAAATGAACACATTTTTAAGTCTATGGAAAATATTGAACATCAGGGACTTGAAAAGTTAATGGAAAAACACGGATTAGATCAATAAAAAGGTACGTTATAACAGGAGGAAAGGAAATTTATGCATACAAAGTGGAAAAACAGCTCGGTTGGAAAGCTATTTCTTGCACTTGGGATCAATTTGGTCATTCTGGCATTGACGCAGATTTTTGCAACGTCATATTTTGCTTTATATGATGATGTTGTTATGAATGACATTGCGGCAGGATATTATGGAGAAGACTTTAGCCAGTATCTTGTGTTCCCTAATATTATTTATGGATTTATTTTAAAATTTCTATATAGTTTATCTCATGCCGTTAATTTTTATGGAATTGTCCAGTTTGTTCTGGCGTTTTTCTGCTTCTGGATGGTTTCATATGTTTTTTTAGAACGATATTCTTACGTTATGGGGACGGTTCTTTCTGCATTAAATGGAGTCCTTTTTTCTTATTTCGCATTTATATCGTTGCAGTTTACGCAATTGGCGGCTATTTGCTGTGCAACCGGAGGTATTGTTTTTTTCTATGGACTAAAAGCCAGAAAGACATATCTACAGCTTGCCGGTATTTTTCAGATTATGGCAGGATACTGGATACGTGATGATGTGTTTTGGTCTACATTGCCATTTTTGCTGATCTTATTGCTGCGTTACTGTTTGGAGGAAGGATTTTTTAAAAAAGAACATTGGTACAAAAGACAGAGAAGGTTGTTTTTGAGTTCTTTTACGTTGATTTTCTGCCTTTTACTTTCTCATTTTATTGATCATAAAGTTTACGAAGCAAAGGACTGGAAAGAATATACAGAATATAATGTATGCAGAGCTTCTATTCTTGATTATGAACTTCCAGAATATAAAGAAAATGAAGAGTTTTATAAAAGTATTGGGTTTTCAGAAAATGATGTCAAAATGCTTGCTAACTGGAATTATGCAGACAATGATAAATATACGATCGAAAATCTAAAGAAGATCAGCCGCTACAATGATTCGAAAAGAAAATTGCATTTGGATCTAAAGATCATACAGGAAATAGGAGCAAAGATCGTCGAATCCGGAGATGGTTTCTTTTGTGTCTATTTTGCAATGGCATTAAGTGTGATCGCATTGATTGGATTAAAAGGGTATCGTAAATGGTATGTTGTGCTGATGTGGGGTGCTGTTGTAGCTGAATACTGGTATCTTTTGTGCAACGGACGAATTCCGCAAAGAACCTATTTTGCAATATGGTTTATGTCAACGATCATGCTTTTGACACTTTTACTGGATAATATGCTGACCGGAAAAAAATCAGCGTTGATCTGGGGATCCGGATTTCTGCTTGCTGCCACGATTTGTTGCTTTGTACAATATCCTGTTATTAATAAACAGCAGACGGCGACAAATTATTTAGAGGAGCAGGAAAGATGTGAAAGACTGCTGAATGATATAGCAAAAGCATCGGATAATCTATATCTGATCGATTGCCGGAGCATTGATCTTCCGAGAGAGGTTTTTTATGTCCTCAAAGGAAGTGCAAGTAACTATGTGCCGCTTGGCGGCTGGATCTGTCCGACACCGATGTATCAGCAGATACTTTATAACTACGATGTGGAAAATCCGGTCAGAGCATTAGCCAAGAGCCGCGAAAATCTGTATTATGTGACACAGCATGGCAATGGTACGGTAGAGATCCTGACAAAGTATCTGCAGGAAAATTATCGTAAGAAAATCAAAGCGAAGTTAGTAGATACCTGCTATAATTATGAAGTATATTGTTTTACGGTGAAATAAAACAAAAACAGGAGAAGAAAGCGATAGGAGATATTGCGGAAAAGGGGATAAAATGACAAAAAAACAGACAAATGTATTTAAAGGAGTAGCTATCATTCTGATGTTTGTGCATCATCTTTTCGGAGACGCGGGAGTATTAAAGGACATGAATGTACACCCATTTGTTCCACAAAATATATTATTGATGATCGCATCTGCCGGTAAAGTATGTGTTGCTATTTTTGTTTTTGCCAGTGCATATGGTATCACAAAACAACAGGAAAAATCAGGTGACAGTAATCTTGCCGGAAGAATCATCAAAATATGGATGCCTTTTTTCTTTATTTACATTTTTGCGGCGATTGCAGCTGTTGTGACGGGAAACTGGAAAGCCACTTACGGAAAAGCGTGGCAGAGTAATCTGTATTTTGCTGTGATCGATGCATTAGGACTTGCTAATCTGTTTGGAACGCCGACATTGAACGGAACCTGGTGGTATATGTCATTAGCTCTTATACTGCCGTTCATTATCTATGCAGCGATTAAAATATATGATAAGTTTGGAGCAATCGGAACGATCGTGTTAGGAATTTTTATTCCGGGCTGTCTGGGAGTGACAGATACGGATTCGTATCGCTGGTGGATGCTTACAGTTGTATTAGGTGTTCTTTTGGCAAAAACAAAGTTCTTTGAAAAATTAAGTAAAAAGACAATGCCTAAGAAGACTGTGCTCTATTGTATCATGCTTGCACTGATTCCACCGGTGATCTATATAAGATATGGTGTGGGCGGGTATTGGCTGCTTGATACGGTTTTGACATTCTGCATTGCGTTTTTAACACTGCTCTTATGCAGAATCCCTGGTTTACGGGCTATTTTGAGAATTCTCGGTGAACATTCATATTATATGTTTCTGACACATAGTTTTATTTTTTATTACTATTGCAGAGCATTTACTTATCGCTGGAAATATCCGGCATTGATCTTACTGGTATTAGTGATCACCGATTTTGTGTTATCAGCCGTACTTGATGGATTATATCGTTTGTTACAATGCAAAAAAATTGAAAATTATCTTGTAAAAAAAACTGAAAAGATTTGCAAAGAAGGAGAGAAAGCTTAACATAGGACAGAATGTGGCTTGATTGACATACTATTTGAAATGAGATATAATAATAAATTGTGATTATAGTATCTGTCGGATGTAGAAAGATATATAAAGGAGTAGAAAATGATAAGTTTTAATAAACCACCTTATGTAGGAGAAGAAATTAAATATATTGAAGAAGCTGTAAAGGCTCAGAAGATTTGCGGAGATGGACAGTTCACTAAGAAATGTAATAAATGGTTTGAGGACAAGACCGGTGCTGCTAAGGTTTTGTTGACAACTTCGTGTACACATGCAACAGAATTGGCTGCATTACTGCTTGATATTCAGCCCGGAGATGAGGTGATCATGCCGGCGTATACATTTGTATCTACTGCCGATGCTTTTGTTTTAAGAGGAGCAACGGCTGTTTTTGTTGATATCAATCCAAAGACAATGAATATTGATGAAAATCTGATCGAAGATGCTATTACAGAAAAGACAAAAGCAATCGTGCCGGTTCATTATGCAGGAGTATCCTGTGAGATGGACAAGATCATGGAAATTGCCAAAAAGCATAATTTATATGTAGTAGAAGATGCTGCACAGGGTGTTATGAGTACATATAAAGGAAAGGCTCTAGGTACGATCGGTGATTACGGATGCTACAGTTTTCATGAGACTAAGAACTATAGTATGGGTGAAGGCGGAGCTTTATTGATCCGTGATGGCAAAAATGCAGAGCTTGCAGAAATCATCCGTGAAAAAGGAACGAACCGTAGCAAGTTCTTTAGAGGACAGATTGATAAATATACCTGGGTAGAAGCAGGCTCGTCTTATTTACCGAGCGATATGAATGCGGCATATCTGTGGGCACAGCTGCAGAAGGCAGACGAGATCAATGAGAACAGATTACAAAGCTGGAACAGATATTATGAAGGATTAAAAGACTTAAAAGAAGCCGGAAAGATAGAACTTCCATATGTACCGGAGTATTGTGAACATAATGCTCATATGTTCTATATTAAGGCAAAAGATCTCGAAGAAAGAAGTGCATTGATCTCTTACTTGAAAGAGAATGGTGTGACGGCGGTGTTCCATTATATACCTTTGCATACTGCACCGGCAGGAAAAGAGTATGGAAGATTTCATGGTGAAGATAAGTATACAACAAAAGAAAGTGAAAGAATTATACGTCTTCCGATGTATTATGAGCTGGATGAACAGGATGCCAAGAAAGTTATGGATTTGATCCATACATTTTATAAATAGAATGACGATGGAGGAAAAGGATGGATAGGTCTGAAAATATGGACAGTGAAAAAGATGTGGATCTTTCGCGGCTTCCACTTTCGGAAAGAAGCAGAATAGAGAGAAAAAACAGTTCCGGTAAAAAGAATGTACTGTTTTTTCTGTTGGGTATGTTAGTGGGGATTGTTGGAATTTTTGCTATTGGTCATCCTTTTGCAAAGGATTCTTATGAAGTCAGTGAGTATAAGAAAGTAGTGGCACAAAATGATACCTTGAAAAAGGAAAACGAGTCGCTTACGAAAAAACAGGAAGAGTCGGAAAAGAAACTGGATGAAGATAAGAAGATCATTGATAAAGCAGGAAAGAATCTGTATGCACGCGATAATTTGATCAAAAGTGCATATGAATTTTACCAGAATGATGATAAAAAGAAGGCAAAATCATTACTAAAGGATTTTACAAAATCAAATTTTGAGTATTCAGAAGGAAAACAGTTATTTGTTGCACTTGGTGGAAAAAACGAAGAAAAGACAAAGGGTCGTCAGGCAAACGATCTTTTTGTGAAGGGTCGCCAGCAATACAACTGGGGCAATTATGATAAAGCCTTAAAAAAATTATTAGAAGCAGATTCTCTGGATAATAATGACCAAAGTATCTTGTATTTTATAGGCAGATGTTATGAGCAGCAAAATAATATTGATGAAGCAAAATACTATTTTGAAAAAGTTGCTTTGCTTGACAACAATTCAGACAGAGGGATTTTAGCACGACAGAGACTGGATGTTTTAGCAGCACAATAGAAATGAGGAAAGTATGTTTGGTTTTATATATTTATTAAAGGCACTGGCATCCATATTGATCACAAATTCACATCTGGGCAACATGTATCCAAGTGAATTTATGGCATTAGGCGGATCATTCGGTAATGGATTGTTTTTTTGTATCAGTGGTTTTTTGCTTGTAAATATAAAAACGGATTTTGCTTCCTGGTATTGGGGGAAGATAAAAAGAATCTATCCGACTGTTTTTGCGGGAGCAGTTATTCTGTTATTGTGTGGTGAAACGGTAGTAGGAAATATCTGTGATTTTGTAGAATTATTTATTTATCCTACCAAGTGGTGGTTTGTTGCCGCTATTGTTGTTTTTTATATCTTATATTATTTTATTGTAAAAAAACAAAAAGATGTAATTGTGTCAGGTAGCATGTTTGCTGTAGTTGTAGTATACTTTGTAGTATATTTTACATGCATGGACATACATTCTTTTTCCGTAGAGGGAAAAGATCTGTCATTGTTTAAATGGATCTATTATTTCTTTATTATGTTAATGGGAGCTTATATGAGAAAAAAGACCTATTCGCATGATAAAAAAATTCGATTTTTCGTTCTTGCGGCAATGGCTGTTGTTCTATGGGGAGCATTACGTGTTATCTTTTTGATTTATCCGGCATTTTTGCCATTACAGTTTTTAACACAATTTATGGTTGTGATCTTTGTATATGCAATGATGCGTTTTGGTATGTCGATGGAAACAGAAGCAAAATTCCGAAAATTGTGTCAATGTCATATTGTGAAAATGTTAAGTGAGATTACGTTAGAAGTATATATTGTACAGATGATTGTATTGCCGTTTTGTGAAAGATTATGCTTTCCGGTTAATATACCTGTAGCATATATCAGTGTGTTTGCAGCAGCATATGTATTACATTTTATCATAAACAGTAAACAGTTTTTTACAAAGAAAAAAGAGAGAAACAGAAAAGGAGAATGATTATGAATGTTTTAGTGACAGGTTCCAATGGATTTATAGGCACACATGTCTGTCGTTATTTAAAAGATAAAGGAATGTATGTCATTGGTATGGGAAGAAGAGCAGAGGCAACTTCAAAAGTAGACGAGTATGTTTGCTGTGATATGTCATCAGATGATATTTTTGAAATTCCAAACAAGGTTTCCGTAAAAATAGATGCGGTGATCCATTTGGCGGCAGATATGCGTAAAGAGCCTTATGGTGTTGAAATTGTGGTACACAATTGCAGTGGTATGCAGCGTCTGTTGGAAATGTGTGAAGCGAATGGAATTGAAAGACTGGCTGAGTTGTCAAGCCTTCCGGTAATCGGGAAACCGATTCAGCATCCGATCACAGAAGAACATCCATTGTGTCCACCAACTGTTTACCACACAACAAAAGTAGCACAGGAGATGTTGGCAGACTACGCACACAGACACCATGGATTAAAGACAATTTCATTCCGTATTTCAGCACCTGTAGGAGAAGGAATGAATGAAAAGACGATCTTTCCGACATTTGTCAGAGCATGTCTGGAGAACAAGCCGATCGTTTTAAGCGGAAAAGGAAGCAGAAAGCAGACTTATGTTCATGCAAAAGATATTGCACAGGCTCTTTATCTGGCTATCTGTTCGGATGCAACCGGAGTTTATAATCTTGGAAGTTATAACTTGATCTCTAATTATGATCTTGCATGCAAATGCAAAGAGATTTTGAAGTCCGATTCTGAAATTACATTTAGCGGAACAGAAGACAAAATGGATGACTATGTCTGGGATGTATCTATTGATAAGATATGCAAAGATCTTGGATATAAACCTGTTATTTCGATTGAGGATGCCATTTTGGATTATGCAGAAGTGATAAATGGAGGAGAAAAATAATGGAAAAGATATCATTTGTAATTCCATGCTATAATTCAGAGCATACCGTAGCAGATGTCATCGGACGAGTGATTACGACAGTTCAGAATCATGGTGGATATGATTATGAAGTGGTCTGTGTGAATGACTATTCCAAAGATGGCACGATAGATGTACTCCGAAAATTGGCAAAGGAGAATAAAAAGATCAAAGTGTTGTCTTTCTCAAGAAACTTTGGTCAGCATTCTGCCTTGATGGCTGGATTTAATTATGTGACCGGAGATATTGTCATGTGTCTGGATGATGATGGACAGAATCCGCCGGAAGAGATGTTCCGTTTGATTGATAAACTAAAAGAAGGATATGATCTGGTATCTGCGAAGTATTCCAAGAAGAAACATTCTTTATTCCGTAATTTCGGATCGAAGGTCAGCTCATTGATGTCTGACTTTCTGGTTGGAAAACCAAAAGATATTGATTTGAACAGCTTTTATGTATTTCGTCGTTTTGTCTTAGATGAAGTGATCAAATATAAGAATGCATATCCATTTGTACATGGATTGATCTTACGTGTTACAAGAAATATGGCTAATGTCGAGATTGACCATCAGGAAAGAGCAGAAGGTCGTTCCGGTTATAACTTTAAAAAGTTATTTGGTTTGTGGATGAATGGTTTTACTGCATTTTCAGAAAAGCCGTTACGCATGTCTACGTTTGCAGGTATGATCTGTGCAATGATCGGCTTTATTTTTGGAATTTATGTTATTATACGAAAGATCCTGCATCCGGAAGTGTTAGCAGGATATAGCTCTAACATGGCAGTGCTGCTGCTGATCGGTGGTTTGATGATGTTCTTCTTAGGACTGATAGGAGAATATATCGGACGTATCTATATCTGTATCAACAACGCACCACAGTTTGCATTAAAAGATATGATCAATATTGATGAGGATGAAGAAAAAAAGAACAATAAATGATAGAACAAAGGAGAGTTACAATGAAAAAGGTATTAATTTTAAATGGTAGTTTCTGTGAAGTACCAATTATTAAAAAGGCAAAAGAATTAGGTTATTATGTTGTGACAACCGGAAATATGCCAAACCTGGTCGGACATCAATATGCTGATGAATATATTCCGGCAGATTATTCGGATAAAGAAGCAATCTTAAAAATCTGTCAGGAAAATGATATTTGGAGAATTATCAGCTGTGCGAATGATTTTGGTGTACTCACATCTGCGTATGTCGCAGAAAAAATGGGCTGGCCGGGTCATGATACTTATGAAAATGCAATGATCATGCATCATAAGGATCTTTTTAAGAAATATTGTATTGAGAAAGATATTCCTTCACCGAGATCGTTAAGTTTTACTAAGAAGGAAGAAGCATTAAATTATGCAAAAGAATGCGAATATCCAATTATTGTAAAAGCGAATGATTTAACCGGTGGTAAAGGAATTCTGCGTGCGGATAACGTAGAAGAAGCAGTAGAAGCAATTGAAAATGCATATAATAAATCAAGAGATAAAAAGATTATTGTGGAACCTTATATTATTGGTAAGCAGCAGTCTTTCACGGCATTTGTTATTGACAGAAAAGTAAAAGTTTATACAAGTAATAACTGTCTTTCTATTGTAAATCCATATTTGATCCAGGCAGAGACATTACCTGCGGAAGGAATTGATCAGATCAAAGGACAGCTTATTTCTATCATTGAGTCGATCGTAGAGGATCTTGACCTGAAAGATGGTATTTTGTGCTTACAGTATATTGTGCGTGACGGACAGCCATATATCATAGAGATGATGAGAAGATGCTTTGGTAACCAGTTCTTAACATTATCTGAGATGTTTACCGGTTTTCCTTGGCATGAAGCTTATATCAGAAATGCGTTAGGAGAAAGTATTTCTGATATTCCGATCGGTGAGCCGGAATTGAAATATTGCGGTCATTTTGGTGTCTTTGCCCCTAGAAACGGTAAAGTGGTAAGTTATAAGATTCCTGAAGATGTGGAATCACATGTCTTTAAGAGAATTGAGATGGTTCAGCCGGGTGGAACGATTGATGATTATATGAATCAGAGAATTGTTTATTTATATTATAAATATGATAACTATGAAGAAATGCTTTCTGCGATCGCAACGTTACAGGATCGTATTGAAATTGAGATGGAGTAAGCAATATAATTCTGTAGAAATAGTGGAGTTTATATTATGAAAGAAAAAATGAGTCGTTCAAAAATTAAAGTATATATTGTATTACATCTTTTGTTGTTTCTGTATGCAGCCGGAGGGATTTGCTCGAAGCTGGCTGCAAAGGAAGCATTTTTATCACCTAAATTTATTATGTATTATATGATCGTGCTTGCCAACCTTGCATTTTATGCAATTGTCTGGCAACAGATCATAAAAAGAATATCATTAGTTTCTGCATTTGCAAATAAAGCGATTACGGTTGTCTGGGGCATGATGTGGGGCTTTTTAATATTTGGAGAAAGTATTACGATCACAAAAATAATTGGTGCGGTCATTATTATCGTCGGCATTTATTTTGTTGTATCGGATAATGAGGTGAATACAAATGAACATTAGTTATTATGGTATTTTTCTTTTTTCTGTATTTATTTCTTCTGTGTCACAGATTATTTTAAAGAAAAGTGCAAATATTAAATATGAGAACCCGATCAGAGAATATCTTAATATTCGTGTGATCGTGGCATATTCTATTTTCCTGTTGTCAAGTTTTGTAACAATTTATGCATATAAATTTGTGCCATTGTCAATAGGTCCTGTATTAGAATCAGCCGGATATATATTTGTAACCGTTTTGGGATATATCTTTTTGAAAGAAAGAGTTGGTAAGAAAAAATTACTTGGTTTAGCATGTATTTTATGTGGAATCGTTGTTTCCAACTTGTAATATATACATTGTGATGAAAGGAAAGAAGGCATGAAGTATATTCAAAAAATGATAAAAGCCGTATTCCTCATGTTGATCTGTTTGGGATTTTGTGTATCAGTCAGTGCTGCCTCTGAAGCAGGATTTCAGGGAGCCGGCACAAAGGACGATCCTTACCAAATCGGATCATATGAGGATTTATGTCGTTTTAGAGATAATGTAAATAATGGAAAAGAATATGAGAATGTATATTTTTCCCAGACGGCAGATATTGATTTACAAAAAAAAGAATGGACTCCAATAGGTGTCGGCGGATGCCATTTTATGGGAACGTATGATGGTGGTGGACATTCCATAGAAAATCTGGTTATTCAGAATAAGAAAAAGGACATTGCATATGGTTTCTTTTCTTCTTTAGGTGGCTGTGTTGCGAACATAAAACTGGCTAATGGAGATATTAAGGGAGATTTGTCCGGAGGAATAGCCGGAACAGCCGTTGGCGATAAAGCCTGTATTATAAATTGTTATAGTAATGTGCATGTGAAGGGGATGAGAAGCGGTGGCATAGCCGGTAACTTCAAAGATGGTTATATCGTCGGATGTATTAATACCGGAGAGATACAGGGAAAAGAATCCTGTTCTATCGTTGGAAGCAGCAGCTCTGTAAAAGTTTATGCGTCTTATTCCACAGGAAAGAAAAAATTAATGCAGAAAGATGTTGTCAGTGCAACATCCGATACGATTGAAAAATCAGATCTGACAGATGACGGTTTTGTAAAAAAATTAAATGTTCTTAGCGGTTTATCAGGATATCTTTATAAGAATTTTGCAAATGTACAGATTAAGCAATGGCAGATCGAAAATAACGAACTGACGTATTCTGATGCGACTACATGGTCTACGATATGGGGATTTGTAAATTATGATCTTTTATTGGTATTGCTTTTGATCTATATTGTATATTTTGTAGCAAAAAGATATAGAAATAAAGACAAAGATTTCTGGGAAATGTTCCATAAAGAAGTCAAAGCAAACTGTCTGATCTTTGGTATTGTTTCTGTTTTTCTGGATACAGCACTTTTTACAAGAACGATACTTGATCTTAGGATTGGTAATAGTTTGTTTGTGATCCTGAGTAATCTGATCGCAGTTTATTGTCTGATCATGTGGATCTTACATGCGAAGTTTCATAAGATTGTGAAACCGATGCAGCATATTCCGTTTTTGATTGTTGTAGTGATATGTATTGTATTACAAATTGTACAATTTAATGTGGTGCCGAAATACGATGCAAGTTTGTATTACGGAAGTTTAATGGAAGGTGCCAAACAGTTCAATATGGGACTGTTGAGTTATCTGGGCAATTTTGTATGCTGGAAATGGATTCATGGTCTTGCCCTGTTCTTAGCTCCGTTTGAATTTATTGCACCGGCAAGCATACGCAGCGTATATTTGGCAAATATTTTTATAACTGTGATCACGCTGTTTCTGCTATATAATATGTTAAAGGGATTGTATGTTAAGATAACACCATTGATCTCGGCTTTAGTTTGTGCATATCTGGTATTATGCCCATACTCTGTCGGTATGATGTCGTATTTATGCATGGATATTCATCTGGTCTTTTTTGGTATATGGCTTATGTATGCTATTTATAAAAGAAACCCGATGATGATTGGCTTTTGTGGATTTTTACTGACTTATACAAAGATCACAGGAATGGTATTTTATGTATTTGTATTGGCCGTTATGGTATTATATGAATTGTCGGATATTGAAGAATACGGCTTGATCAAAAGTTTTTGTGTATGGTTCAAACCGGGAAAGGTTCTGACATATATCAGTCCTGTTCTCACATATATGATCTTTTTTGTGGTGGGAGATTATTTTACCATACAAAGTTTTCTTGGAACGTATGTCAGTGATACCGCTATCAAATTAAAAACCGGTGTGGGAATGCTAAACATCATATTCCAAAGTTTTATTTTTGGATTCCGCTGGCTGATTCCTGCTATTATATTGATCATTGGTATATGTGCGATCAAAAAAGCAAAGAATGTTCAGATCTTAACCCAGGATGGCTTAAGAATGCTGACGGCTCTTGTGATAGGATCATTATTTGTATTTATTCTGTTCTGTATTTATAATGGTGATGCAGAGTGTCCTCGTTACACAGCGATCTTTAATGTGTTGTTTACATTTTTATTTGCTTTTATGTTAGGGTGTATTCGCAAAAAGAGCGTATTGCAAAAAGTTATAGCGTTTCTTGTGGTCATCCTTTTGGCGGTACAGACATTTGTTTCGATCGATCCGTTTGTCGTGATCCTGTCGGAACCGATCAAAACAGGTAAAGTGAAATTATATAAACATGCAATGCCAAACGATGACAGAGATACGATGGTTCTTCGTGCAGAAGATGATGGCAAACCATCAGAAAGTGATCTTTATGTGCATAATCTGGAGTATTTTTATGAAGATGATCTGATCGATCAGATGTTAAAAACGATCTCACCGAAAAATGAACGTTTTTATGTATTAGATATGCTGGAATATGAACTTCATATTTCAGGAAGCTATCATCGTCAATATAAAATTTACTGGGATCCTGACAAACAATGCAGAACGTATAATGATCAGGGGACTGATAAAGAATATGTCAATGTAACGACGATCACAACTACCTATCTTACAAGCGAGAAGTTTAAGTATTTTGTATCCTCGAATAACAGAGTATATCTGATCGTTCCTGCCAGAATCAAAGAAAAGGAGGCATTAGGGGCTATTCAGAAATGTGGATATGATATTACAAATAGATATAAATTCGAAAATATGTATGGCTATATGACCGTATATGAAGTGACCAGTCAGAAAGATTTTGAGTATTAAAAAATTAGTATTGTATAAGGCTTGTCACGAAGCAAAATATATATGAGATTGTTAAAATCCTAAAAAATCTGTTAGTTCAAAAGTCGGAGGCAGTTCTTGAATATGAAGATATGTTAAAGAAAAGTGGCTCTGGTTTGACATTTTGAAAATTTATGTATATACTTTTAGCGCAGTTGAGTTGTGTTTTTATAATGAAAAGACTTCTTTGTATATGCATAAATTGAGACATTATTTTACAGAAAAAATTGTTATATCAATACAATATAGGCGAATAAGAAAGGGGAAAATGAGATGAGTAGTAACGATACGAAAAAGCTGGAACTGTTAGATTGCACATTACGTGATGGTGCGTATATTGTAGATGCACATTTTGGTGTTGCAGCGATCAAAGGAATTTTAAAAAAGTTGCAAGAATCCAACATGGACATCATTGAGTGTGGATGGTTAAAGGATTTTGAACATGAAAAAGGTACAACATTTTACCATGTTCCAAGTGATGTAGAGCAGTATCTTGACGGGAAAAATGACCGATCTACTTATGTTGTCATGATCGACTGGGATCGTTATGATGTAGATACTTTACCGGAATATGATGGAAAATCAATTGATGCGGTTCGTGTTGTATTTCCATACGGAAAACATAAAGAGGGCATTGCAGTCGGTAGAAAGATTCAGGAAAAAGGATATAAAGTATTTTATCAGGCAGCAAATACATTAGCGTATAAAGAAGAAGATCTTTTGGATCTTGCAAATGAGATCAATAAAGTTAATCCGGTTGCTCTTTCTGTTGTTGACACGTTTGGTGCTATGTATGAGGAAGACTTAGAAAGAATTGTTAATACATTACATGAACATCTAAATCCTGAGATCAAATTAGGTTTTCATTCTCATAACAACCAGCAGTTGTCGTTTGCACTTTCGATGCATTTTGTTAAGTTGTTACAGGAGACCAAACGTGGTGTGATCGTAGATGCCAGCTTATGTGGAATGGGACGTGGTGCAGGTAATGCCACAACAGAATTGATGGTTAATTTCTTAAATAGAAAGTATCATTGTAACTATGATATGAATGCGATCATGGATGCGATTGATATGTATATGGAATATTTCCAGGAAAACTATAACTGGGGTTATTCCACACCATATTTTATTGCGGGTATGTATTGTACACATGTTAATAACATTGCATATTTGCAGAAGAATCATAGAACGAATTCGCGTGATATGTACAATATCATTGAATCATTATCTCCGGATGACAGAAAGAAATACGATTATGATCTTCTGGAAGAAAAATACCTTGAAAACCAGGATCGTATTGTAGATGATCAGAAAGCATTGGAGGCATTACAGGAAGTAATGTCCGGAAAGGAAGTTGTTCTGATCGGACCGGGTAAGTCATCATTAGATGATCAGAAAAAAGTCAAAGAATATATTGCAAAAAGACATCCGATCGTGATCGGCATCAATTCCGTGATCGAGGGATATGATTTTGATTATCTGTTCTTTATCAGTTCAGTACGTTATGATTATGCCAAGGAATCTTTTGCTGAAATCTTTAACAAGACACCTAAGATCTTGTTATCTAATATCAAGACAGAGCCGGATGAGAACGAATATATCATTAACTTTAATCGGGTGATCAAACGTGGATGGGAGCATTTTGATAATGCAATCGTTACATGTATGCGTTTGTTAGAAAAGATTCATGTTCATGATATTGCCGTAACAGGATTTGATTGTATCAAAGAGAAATATAACGAGACATACGCAGATCCGTTTTTACCGACCTTTAACCCGGATGGTAAAGGAGAGCAGCTGAATCAGGAAATCTACGATATTTTCTCAGATTTTAAGCGAATGACAAAAGATACTGTTAAAGTTACATTCCTTTCTGAAAGTATTTTTGACAGATAAGAAACAGAAGAATTGATGAAATATATTTTTTTAGGAAAATGAAATTGTATTTTATCGAAAACAGACTGCTTTCTGTAAACAGAAAAAGAGAATCACGCTACATGAAAAGTCTAGAAGTCGCATAAGCGGCTCTTAGGCTTTTGATGTTTTAAGGAGTTACTTATGAAGAATTTTGATCCCTATAAGAGAACCATACTTTTTTTTGCCTCGATGATCAATGTCTGTATGATGACGGCATTGTTTTCTTATAGTTGGTATCATTTTTATGCAGATATGATGTATACATATCGTTTTTATCGCAGAGGTAACTATGTTGTACTGGCATTATATGCTGTGCTGCTGTTTTTCTTTTCCAATATGTATGGAAGTTTAAAAATCGGTCGCTTTCGAAGAATCGAAGTCTTATTATCACAATATCTGAGTCTTTTTCTGACAAATGTTGTGATGTATGTTGTAATTTCGCTGTTAGCATTCCGGTTTGTTACACCATTCTATCTTTTTGTTGTTTTACTGGCAGAAATGTTAGTATCCACTATTTGGAATGTGATCGTGATCAAATTATATAACCGGATCTTCCAGCCGTGGAAGATATTACTTGTATATGGAGAAAGACCTGCTGCAGATCTGGTTTATAAAGTAGAAGCCAGAAGAGATAAATATGCAATCTATGATGCGGTAAATATCAATGAAGGAATGGAACAGATCAAGAAAAGAATTCTGGACTTTCAGGCTGTGATCATAGGAGATATTCCTGCCGTAGAACGCAATGATGTTTTAAAATATTGTTATGCTAAAAAAGTCAGAGCTTATGTCATTCCCAAAATATCGGATATTATTCTGATGGGAGCCGATCGGATTCATGTATTTGATACGCCTTTTATGCTTTCAAGAGGATATACACTAAGTTTTGACCAGCAATTTGGAAAGAGGACATTAGATATTATCTTATCGGTTTTGTTATTGATAGCAGCTTCCCCTTTTATGCTTCTGACGGCATTGGCAATCAAACTTTATGACCACGGACCTGTTTTTTACAGTCAGGTGCGTTGTACAAAAGGTGGTAAGGAATTTGCTATCTATAAATTTCGCAGTATGATCGTGGATGCAGAGAAAAAAGGTGGCGTGCAGCTTGCAAAAGAGCACGATGAACGTATCACACCGGTTGGCAGAGTGATCCGCGCTGCAAGGATTGATGAACTGCCGCAATTATTTAATATCCTAAAAGGGGATATGTCTTTTGTCGGACCAAGACCGGAGCGGCCGGAACTGATAGAAGAATATTCACAGGAAATGCCGGAATTTGTATTTCGGATGCGTGTCAAAGCAGGTTTGACCGGATATGCGCAGGTTTATGGAAAGTATAATACAACACCATATGATAAGTTGAAGTTAGATCTGTTTTATATCGAAAACTATTCGTTTTGGACAGATATGAAGCTGATCCTGATGACAGTAAAAACAATCTTTAAACCGGCTTCTACAGAAGGGATTGAGCAGGAACAGACCAATGCATTAAAAGAGCAGGTGGATACGACAGATGTAGAAGAAATCGTAAAAGAGATCAATCAGATTGCCAAGAAGGAAGAAGACAAATAAAATGCTATTTGTGAAAGTGCAGGTAAAAGCTTTTGTTATAAGCAGATTGGGTATGAAATGAGAGCAAAAAGGAAGGGAGGCAGACTGCAATGAAAAAGAAGGCTTTGCTCGTGACAAGAGTCAGTGGCTTTGTTCCACAATTTGAAACAGATGCAGTTCATATTTTACAGGATATGGGATATGAAGTGCATTATGCAGCTAATTTTGATCAGATTGTTTATGGAAAAGATAATAGCAGAGCAGTAGCACTTGGACTGATTTGTCATCCCATACCTTTTGCCAGAAAGTTATTTTGTAAGGAAAACCGGAAGGCATACCGGATGCTAAAGGAATTGATGAAAAAGGAACAGTTCGACCTTGTACATTGTCATATGCCTTTGACCGGTGTGTTGGCGAGAATGGCAGCAAAGAAGACAAAGACAGCCACAGTGATCTATACCGGACATGGCTTTCATTTTTATAGCGGTGCCTCTGTAAAGCATTGGATCTTTTATCCGATCGAGCGTTTTATGGCACGATATACGGATGGGCTTGTTACAATCAATGAAGAAGATTATCAAAGAGCAAAAAAGTTTCCTGTCCGTGGTAAGGTATACCGGATACATGGTGTTGGTATTGATTGTGAGCAATTATTAAAAAAAGCAGAGCAAAATGTGGATCAAGACAGCAAAACAGAGCAGTCTTCGTGGAAAGAAAAAGTAACGTTGCTGACCGTAGGAGAACTCGCACCCGGAAAGAATCATAAAGTGGTTCTTGATGCACTTGCAAAGCTTTCTAATCCGGACATCGGTTATTATATCTGTGGCGAAGGACAGTGCATGGAAGCATTACGGCAAAGAGTACGGGAGTTGAAGCTTGAAAAGCAGGTGCATTTTCTTGGATATCGTACCGATGTTGTTTCCTTATTAAAGAAAGCAGATATCTTTGTCTTTCCATCTTTACGGGAAGGAATGCCCGTTGCAGTTATGGAAGCAATGGCATTAGCATGTCCTGTGGTCGCTTATGATATACGGGGATGCAGGGAACTGATCGTGGATCAGAAAGGTGGCATTTTGTTGCAGGACAAAAGCATAGAAGCATTGACACAGGCAATTCAGGAACTTGCAAATGATCCGTCTGAGAGGAAAAGGTTTGGAGTATTTAATCAGGAAAAAGTGAAAGAGTACAGTGATACTGTAGTCAAGGAAGAACGGAAAAGAATTTACAAAGAAGTATTAAGGGAAGCAGAAAGACAGGATAGACGGAATATCTTTAGAAGCACGTTAAAGGGGAGAAAAGAAGGACAGAAAACAGAGTAGTACAACAATAACAGCATTACAGCAAAAGTAAATTGTAAAAAGGTGAAGCAAACATGGATAAAAAGGAAAAGCTCTTAACCATATCGATCGCAGCATATCATGTTGAAAAATATTTGGCAAAATGTCTGGAATCGTTTGCATACAGAGATCTCGAAGAGGAACTGGAGGTTTTAGTGATCAATGACGGATCAGGCGATGCGATCAATGCGATCGCAATGGAATATGTAACAAAATATCCAAAGATATTTCATTTGATCGACAAAAAAAACGGAGGTCATGGATCGACAGTCAATCGTGGGATCAAAGAAGCAAACGGACGCTTTTTTAAAACAGTTGACGGAGATGATCTTGTTGCCAAGGAAGGTTTATACCATTTGATCGATCTTTTGAAAAGAACAGATGCCGATGTTGTTGTCAGTGATTATGAAACTTTTGATGATCGGACAGGACAAACGTTAGAACGCATTGTTATGTCACCTAAGGAATGTATAAGCGGTAACAGTTATGTATGGTCAGATGTCTGTCAGAAACAGTATTTTGTGATGCATTCGATCACATATCGTACAAGTCTGCTCAAAGAAAATCCGATCAGTTTTTCAGAACATTGTTTCTATGTCGATGCACAATATTGTCTGTTTCCGGTACCATGGATCAGGAAAGCCGCTTTTTTAAAGGAAACCGTATATCGCTATCGTCTGGGCATGACCACGCAGAGTATGGATATCTGTAATATGCAAAAAAATTGTGCACAACATGAAAAAGTATTAGACAGTTTGTTGAATTGTTACCGTTCTTACGAAGCGATTGTGGATACAGCTACCAAAGCATATATGCAAAAGGGATGTGCGAAGTTTTTCGTCAGTCAGATCAAGATTTATTTAAGTTTCTGCCCGGATAAAGAAAGAAAACAGCAGATCGTAAAGCTTGATCAAAAGCTCAAAAAAGAGTTCCCGGCAATTTATGATGCTGTAGCAAATAAAAGTGTCCGGCTGTTAAGAAAATGTCACTATCATATTTATACGATCGCCTCGATCGCATGCCGGAGAGCATATGGTTTGAAAGGAGTACATTATGATAAAAAATCTGATCTTTGATCTGGGAGACGTTTTAATGGAATATCGTGCGACAGAGATGTTAATGGATTATGGTCTGAGTCGGGAAGAAGCACTTGCTTTAGATGACCTGATGTTTTATGATCCGCTGTGGGCAATCTTAGATAAAGGAACGATGACAAACGAAGAAGTTATTGCCGGATATGCTAAGAAATATCCCAAGCATGCCAATGCGATCGGCTGGTTTATCCGTCATGGAGAATATATGCATGTGCCAAGACCGAAAGTATGGAAAAGAGTACATGAATTAAAAGAAAAAGGTTATCGGATCTATCTGTTATCGAATTATTCGAAAGATTTCTTTCAAAAGCACACTAAAGATGCTTCTTTTATGCGCGATTTGGATGGTGCCGTAGTTTCTTATCAGATTCATGAAACAAAGCCTGATGCTGCGATATATGAATATCTTTTAGAAAAATATCAATTGAACCCGACAGAGTGTCTCTTCTTCGATGACAGGACAGAGAATGTAGAAGGTGCCGTAAATGTCGGAATTGCCGCAAAACGCGTGATTAGTCAGGAGCAGCTATTGGAAATGTTAGCAAAGCTGTGATATAATAACTCCAAAATCCAAGCATTACATGCTTGCCGCACTTTGTGCTCAATGATTTTGTTGTTCATGAATTCTGCACAAGAAAACAAGTTCTCTTGTGTTACGAATTCATGATATAATGAGCTCGTAAGAAAAGCAAGCCGCCAGCGAAGCCGGTGTTTGCTTTTTCAGGCGAATTAACGAACAAATTATTCTGCGTAGCAGAATGGAAAGCTCTGTAAGAGCGGATTTGTGAGTTTAATTATAGAAATAACTCCAAAATCCAACAGGAGGAAGAAAATGAGAATGTTTTTTGCCCGCATACAGGGATTTATTAAATATAAAGATTTAATGGGACAGCTTGTTCTTAGGGATTTAAAATTAAAATATCGGAGAAGTATCTTAGGATATCTATGGAGTATCTTAAATCCTCTCTTTATCATGACGATTATGGCAATTGTCTTTTCACAGATGTTTCGAAGTACAACGATTCCAAACTATCCTGTGTATTTAATGAGTGGTCAGGTGCTCTTTAATTATATGAACATATCAACACATGGAGCAATCAATTCGATCAATGGCAGTGCTTCTTTGTTAAAGAAGACCTATCTGCCAAAATACGTTTTCACGGTATCTAAGATCACAAGTGGTCTGATCGATTGTATTTTTTCAATCGGTGCATTGTTGATCGTAATGCTGTTCACAGGAGCAACTTTTTCATGGCATTTGCTTTTATTCCCATTGATTCTGATTCAGCTGTATGTATTCTGTGTTGGACTGGGAATGTTTTTAGCGGCAACGAATGTATTTTTCCGCGATATCCAGTATATCTATAATGCGATCACAACGGCGTGGCTGTATCTGACACCGATGTTTTATCCGATCGAAAAGCTTCCTGAAAAGCTGATCTTTTTAGTAGCGCATTGCAATCCGATGTATGCATATGTGACACAGTTACGTTGTCTGACATTATATAACTGTATACCGGATATGCATATGGTTTTATATGGCTGTATTGATGCATGTCTTGCTCTTATTCTTGGTGTATGGGTATTTTTAAAGACGCAGGATCGGTTTATTTTATATATATAGGATAATGAACATATTATGATAGGGATATGAAGTAAAAGAAGGATAGATGTTAAAAAGAATGGAAGACAGAATCAAGTGAGGTAGAAGAATGAATGACGTGGTAGTCGATGTAAGAAATGTGACGATCCGTTTTAATCTTGCATCAGAAAAGATTGATAATCTCAAAGAATATGTGATCAAAGTCTTGAAAAGAGAACTTCTTTTTCAGGAATTTTTAGCTGTAAAAGATGCATCCTTTCAGATACGAAGAGGAGAAGCCTGGGGGCTTGTCGGAAGCAATGGATCCGGTAAATCTACTCTTTTAAAAGCAATCTGTGGAATCTTAAAACCATATAAAGGAGAGATTATTGTCAATGGTGTGATCTCACCTCTTTTGGAGCTTGGTGCCGGTTTTGATCAGAATCTGACCGCAAGAGAAAATATTTTTTTGAATGGAACCGTGCTTGGCCATTCGATGGATTATATGCACAAGCATTTTGATGAGATCGTGGAATTTTCCGAATTACAGGATTTCTTAGATTCTCCGATCAAGAACTTTTCTTCCGGTATGAGAGCACGTCTGGGCTTTGCAATCGCAACGATCGTAAGACCGGATATTCTGATCGTTGATGAGATTCTTGCAGTCGGTGATTATGCATTCCAGCAAAAATGTTTGAAGCGAATGGATGAAATGATGTCAGGTGGTACGACTTTGATCTTTGTATCGCACAGTATCGATCAGGTCAGAGAACTTTGTGATCATGCAGTCTGGATCAACAAAGGTGATATTATGCAGGTAGGACCTGTAGACGAAGTATGTGATGCATATATGGAAAGTATGGAAAAAAAGGTCGCTAAGAAATAGCATTAGAAAAGAGGGTAAAATGATCTTACAAGAAATGGTATATCCTGATAAAGAGATATGTACAGTAGAGCAGATGTATCTTCGGACACAACAGGGAAAAGTTACTTTTGACGATGGAGCTTTTCATCTGATGCAGGATACCATTGCGTCCACATTGACCTATTTTAATGCATTTTCGATCGGAAAATGGATAGAGTATACGGATATTGAGCAGATCAGTATGTATTTGTTTTTAAAAGGGCAGGGGCAGATCGAATTATGCATCTTTGATGGTAGCGAAACAATTGTGTTAGAAAAAAAGGACTTTATCCATACAGAGATTACAGAAGAAAGCTTTACTCTTTTAATGCAGGAAGAGACAAAGCTTTCTTTTGTCAACAAGAAAGAGTCTGTGCTGTGTTTTGCACGTATCATAGCAAAAGAAGAGTGTCTGCTTACCAATATACAGTATCAGACAACGAAAAAGCCGATCCGGCAGATTGAACTGGCAATCGGTATCTGCACCTATCGCAGAGAAGAATATGTACAAAGAACGCTAAAGATGTTAGCGGATCAGATCCTTTGTGATGTGCATAGTCCTCTTTATCATCATGTCAAAGTATATGTATCGGACAATGGTAATACACTAGATACGACGCAGACGTATTCTGATGCTGTAAAGGTCTTTTATAACAAAAATGCCGGTGGAACCGGAGGTTTTACACGCTGCATGATTGAAACAATGGAAGACAAGACGGAATTTACACACATTCTTTTGATGGACGATGATATTAAGATCCATGCAGATACAATCAAACGGACCTGGCTGTTATTAGCATATACAAATGAGAAATACAAAGATTCTGTTGTCGGGGGAGCGTTGTTGCGGACCGATCATCCAAACATCCAGCATACCAATGCGGAAATCTGGGATATTGACCGTGTCCAAACGATGCATCAGGGGTTAGATATGTGTAATGTTACACAGTTGAGCCAAAATGAAGAGATACTCCGATCTGATTATAACGGATGGTGGTATTGCTGTATTCCGGTTGCAACGATCAAGGAAGTACAGCTTCCCTTACCGTTTTTTATTCATATGGATGATATCGAGTATGGGATCCGTCTGGATCGTCCGATCATGACGATGAATGGAATTGGTGTGTGGCATGATTCGTTTGAACATCGAAAGGCTTCTTCGGTGGAATATTATGATATGAGAAATCTTTTGACTGCAAATGCGATCCATAACAGTAAATATACGAAAAAGCAGGCAAAGAAAAGAGTGATGCGTCATCTGGTCTTTCAATTGCTCAAATACCGCTATGAAGACTGGAAGCTTACGATAAAAGGGGTAGAAGATTTTTGCAAGGGAACAGACTTTTATAAGACAACCGATCCGGTGAAACTCCATCAGCAAATTATGCAAATGGGTTATCAAATGACCGATCAGAGTCAGACCCTACAAAATTGTGACTGTTTAGAAGATATAAAGGAAAAAGAGCAGAAAGGTACTGTTTCTGATAGAGTAGGAAAAGAAGAGCCTGTTTCTTTATATCAGGTAAAAGCACATTCTAAAATGGATTTTCTGACATTAAACGGCTGGCTTTTGCCGGGAAAAAGAAAGCTTGTTCCGCTGCCAATGGGATGTTGTTCGAAAGATCTGTTCCGTGTCAGAAAGGTAGTATATTATGATCCGGAAAGTAAAAAAGGATTTGTGACACAAAGAAAATGGCGAAAGTTATTCGAGTTGCTATGGCAGTGCCATAAAGTAAACCGCCTGCTTGATCAGAACTTTGATAAGGCAGTAAAGGATTATCAGAAGAATTACAAAGAGATTACAAACATGGCTTTTTGGAAGCAGTATCTGGATCTGTAGGATGGTTTTTAGCCCTTTAAAAGCAGTATCCGGATCTATAGGATTGCTTTTTTAGCCCTTTAGAAGACGTAGTGTTTCCTTAACACCGTCTTTGCTATCCATGATCGCATGCCATCCGAGATTTTCCAGTCTGGTTGCATCTAATGCAGACATGCTCATCAGGTTATAACTTTTTTGCTCTTTTTTAGAAGCATTTTCAAAAGTTAATGCTACATTGCCTGCTTTAGCAAAAAGTTTGGCAATATCACTGATTGAAAGGATAGAATGACGATTTGAAATATTATAAGCACAGGTTGGCTGACCATTTAATAATATCGTTAATAATGCAGAAGCACAGTCATAGACATAGCAATAAGAACGAAGTTGTGTTCCGGCACTTTTCATAATGATATCCTGATGATTTAAAGCATTTCTTGTAAACTGGGCAGAAGCACGCGAGTCTGTATCGGTGATTGTTGGTCCATAGATATGTCCCGGACGTGCAATGACGATGTTTAGATCATATTCATTTGCATAGCTGGCACAGAGCGTTTCTGAGGCCCGTTTTCCCATAGGATAAGCTGCTCTGGGATTTAATAAGTCAATGTTTCCGTAATCGTCCTCTAAGAAAGGTTTGGAAGTAGAATTTGTACCATAGATCTCGCTGGATGAGACAAATAGAGTTTTTTGGACTGAGGATCTTTTTGCGTATTGTAAGATTTGATCCAAGCCAAAGACATTACTCATCAGTGTTTCTACCGGCTCTTTTGAGATGGCAGCAGGATCGGCATTACTTGCTGCATGGATGACATAATCAACAGAATATTCAAAATCAATGGGTTTCGTAGCATCATAAGGAAGGATATGGAAATACTCTTTTTGAGCAAATATTCCGTATCTTTTTTTAATTTTGGAATCATTTCGGACTGCTGCATATATGGTTATGCCATACTGTTTTCTTTCGTTTAAAAAGAGCAGAAGATCTAAAACCGATGAACCGATCATGCCGGTTGCCCCTGTGATCAGAAAACGTTTTTCTTTTAAATCTTCTCTTTTTACAATCTGATCAATAAATGGTTCAGAGGCTTCTAAAATTTTGTCGCAGTATGGCATAACATAATCCTCCCGAAATACTTTTATTAAAATCTGGTATGCTTTGGTGATACTTTGCTAGGAAGTGCAAGCCAGTCACCATATTGTGCTGTTAAGAATTTATCATAGTGGTTTGGAAGTGGCATATCTAAAGTTTCAAATTTCATTGTAGTAAACGGAAGCACATCTTCTTTGGCATAAACACCGACCCAGCGTCCTGCTTCAAACCACATATCGATCTGACCATAGATGGTATTTCCACTTTTCTGACATTCCTGTCTTTGCTGTTTGTAGATGTCATTAAATAATTTATCGATCAATTCCTTATCATGTAAATCCGTGATCGGTTCTCCGGCAAATAATGTTTTATGTAAAGATGGTTTTAATTTCTGGAAAGCCTGTTCCTTCATCTGAACGTATTTCTGGCGTTTTGCCCATAATTCGCGGTCACCGGTTGGTTCATTATCGGCACGTTCCCAAAGAAAAATATCAATGCATCCGTTTTTACTTTCGTCTTTATAACGAATACGAGGGCAGCGAAGTAAAAGACCATCTGACCAATATACTTCTTCAATGACAAATTCCTCTTCTTTTTCGAAAATCTCGAATAATTTTTCTTTATCTTCTGCCATCATACTGATATCAAGATCATCATCCCAGGGGATAAAGGCATTATGTCTGACTACACCAAGCATGGTACCGCCCATTGGCCAATAAGTCAGATTGTTCTTTTCAAAAATTTTTACTGCCTTTTCTAAAATGCCAAGATAATCTAACTGATGCTCGCGAATGCGTCCTTCAGCTTTTGGCAGATTTTTATAGAAACGAAGCTGTGTTTCTGTCATAGTTTCACCCGGCTGATGCAATGACCACCAAAACATCATTTCATTTTTCTTTTCCATATCCGTGATTTTAGCATTTAATAAGTTTTTTGTGCGGATTTGTTCACGATATGCCGGTGTTTTGCATAAGATTTTTTTAATAAACTGTTTCATAATAGTACCTCCGTTTTACATACGTCCTAATAATTTATCGATTGTTAATTTTACTCCAAAAGCTCTCAGATGGAAGAAGATTTTTCTGAGTGGTCCCGGTCTGTGTTTGCATTTACGAAGAAGAGCATTCCATTTCAGGTTTCCTTTTTGCATTTTGCTGAATTTTTCGGGACCGGAAACCGCATAAGATAATGCTAAAAGCTGGTCTTCGGTAAAGAAAGCTGTGTCTAATTCACCGCTTTGCGATGCTTTTGCAAAAGAATCACAGAATGGTTTTACAGCTTCCGGTGTTACATCTTCGCCCATTTGACGGCAGGAGAAGAGTGTCATTGCAAATCGTGCACGCCAGTAAAAGGCAATGATCTTTTCGTGCTTGTCTTCATGTTTTTTAGCAATCTGTTTATTTAATTCATATTCTGCGTTCATCGTTGAGATTACTTTATAAGAATTGATCGATGAATTCTCATTATCAAAGCGATAATAATAAAAAGCCTGATTGACAAACATCATACGGTTTGCCAATGCTGTTGTCTGAAACCAAAAGCCCTGATCCTGAAATGCAGCACCCGGAGTTTCGTTGTATTGAATCTGGTTTTCACGAATAAATGAAGTTTTGTATAATCCTGTGCATGTTACGACACGGACAAATAAATCATCACTATCCATTGGACGTTTTACTACATTGTAAAGACCGGAAGTAGCATAACAATAGATTAGCTTTTTCGAATCCCGTTCAGGATACCAGCGATAATGGTCGCTTCGTACAAAGTCCAGATCGTGAGTCGTAGCTTCTTTATATAAAACTTCATACATATTAGAAGCGATACAGTCATCGGAATCTACAAGTCCGAAATATTCTCCGGTTAATTCTTTGATTCCGAGGTTCATGCTGTTTCCATAGCCGGCATTTGGCTTTTGGATGATCCGGATACGTGAATCTTTTTTTGCGTATTCTTTTAAAATCTCCGGTGAAGAATCTGTTGAACCATCATCAACACACAGAATCTCAATGTCTTTCAGACTTTGATTGATGATACTATCCAGACATTGTGCAAGATATTTTTCTGTATTATAAACAGGAACGATTATACTAACTTTAGGCATGGGTTGTTACTCCTTTTCTTCTAATGATAAAAGTGCTTTGAATAGGCGCATATCTCCTTGTGTGGTTAATTTGATATTCGTTTCATTTCCACTGGAAAAATGAACAGATTGTCCTAATTCGATCATAAGTGTACAGGTTGCAACAGAATTTGTAATTCCTCTTTTTTGTGCTTCCTCGTGTGCCCAGACAAATGTTTTCAAAGGAAGCGCCTGTGGTGTCTGTGTTTGTGCAAGTTCTTCACGGATGATCACCTGCTTAGAGGAATCCACCGCATCTTCTGCTTTTTTTAAAATTACTGTATTTACATCACCGACAGAAATGGCAGAACCATATTCCTGACAGGTAATAATGCAATCAGAAATGATATCCTGTGATACCATTGGACGAACAGCATCATGCACTAAAATAATGTCAGAACTTTGGTATCTCTTAGAAGCTTCCTGAATTCCATTATAAATTGACATTTGACCGGTCTGACCGGAAGGAACGATCCATTTTAGTTTGGTGATGTGATATTGTTTGGCGTATGCCAGTAATATATTGTCCCATCCATCTAAGCAGACAACACCGATCTCATCAATACCGGGATGCCGTTCAAAAGCTTCTAATGTATAGATGATAACCGGTTTGTCATTTACATTTAAGAATTGTTTTGGAACGTCCTGATGCATGCGCTGACCGCGTCCACCTGCAATGATAATTGCTATATTCATTGTAAACCTCATTTCTGTACACCGTATTACAAGTTCTATTGGTGTCTGGTATACAGAGGCACCAATTTTTATGTTTTAGTTTCCGAATTCTTTTTCTACTTCAACAAGAGAAGCTTCAATTGCTTGTGACATGTCATAATAACGGTATTGTGCTAATCTTCCGCAGAAAATCGTATTTTCTTCTTTTGCGACCAATTCAGCATATTTTTCATATAAATTCTGGTTCTCTTCGTCGTTGATCGGATAGTAAGCTTCGGTTTTTCCATCCCATTCAGAAGGATACTCACGACTGATCACAGTCTTTTCCTGTGTTCCGAATTCAAAATGTTTATGTTCGATGAGACGTGTATATGGAGTTTTGGCATCGGTGTAATTCACAACTGCAACACCCTGGTAATTGTCTGTGTCAAGAACTTCGTGTTCAAAGCGAAGGCTGCGATATTGCAATTTTCCTAATTGATAGTCAAAATAAGCATCTACCATGCCGGTATAGAAGACTTTGTCAGCCATATCTCTGTATTTTTGCTGGTCTTCATTAAAGTCAACGTTCAAGATCACATCACAATCCTGCAGCATTTTTTCAAAGATCGGAGTATATCCACCATACGGAACACCCTGATAACGGATATCAAAATAATTATTATCATATGTAAATCGCATTGGAATACGCTTGATGATAAAAGATGGAAGTTCGCGGCAAGGTCTTCCCCATTGCTTTTCTGTATAGCCTTTGATCAATTTTTCATAAATATCCGTACCCGCCATGCTGATTGCCTGTTCTTCAAGATTTTTAGGCTCTCCTTTAATAACAGAACGCTGTTTATTAATGATCGCTTTGGCTTCATCCGGTGTACGAATGCCCCACAAACGGCTAAATGTGTTCATGTTGAATGGAAGATTATAGATCTCACCATTATAATTTGCGATCGGTGAATTTACAAAATGATTCACATCTGTAAATTGATGAAAATAATCCCATACCTTTTTGCTGCCGGTATGAATAATATGCGCGCCGTATAAATGTACATTGATACCTTCTATTTCTTTGGTATAAACATTGCCGCCAATGTGATCACGACGATCTATCACTAAGCATCTCTTTCCGCGTTTCGTAGCTTCATAAGCAAAAACTGCACCACATAATCCGCTTCCAACTATTAAATAATCGTATTTTTTCATTTAGTCCTCCTTTAGTAGTTCTTTCCAAAAGTGTATATTACAAATCTGGAGCTGTTGTTGTTTGAATTGTTGATCTATTTTGTTATGTGTAAAAACAAATTGAATTACAAGACGAAACCAGTAAAAGGTATAATGCCAAAAATTCAGGGAAAAAAGAGATTTGAAAGAACAAAACACTTTTTCCTTTTTAGTATGTTTTGGTATTGTCTGTATTGCTTTTAACATGTTTTGCAATTTTTGATGATTTTTCTGACCATCTGTTGTCTGGAAAAAACGGATTCCATATAAATAATCGTTAATTGCCCATAAAATACATTTGACCATTGCCAGATTGCCATAAACAAGATTGGCAAAGAAAAATTTGGTGAGTTTTCTTTTCTTAAAATGGTTGGGAATACCAAGACACGCATTGATCACAAATGAATTGCGGATATCATAATAAGTCAGTGTCGGGCTGTAATTACTTTGATAAGACGGATGCCAAAACCCAATTCCGTTTAGTGCGATGCATTGTGCATGGTTGCGTAGTGCAAATTCCGTATCATCCCATTTTACAAAAAGAGGAAGTGGGAGATTGTTTTCGTTTATTTCAGAAACCGGAAAACAAAGATATCCCCATCCGGCATAATCAACTGAAACTTCTGTTTCATTTTTTAAAACGTCCTCAGGGTGATTTAGTTCTAAAAGCGGTTTGACCGGAATCGGCTTGTAGTTTATGCCATCCCATCGTGCACCTGCCTCATGTTGTGTACAGGGACGATCGATATAAAGCATACTTCCGGCAAGATAAATATGTTTGGCTTCTTTTTTTTGTATTTTCAAAAATTGAATGTTTTTTACTAATACATCAGCATCCAGCGTGATATCGTCATCACATAAAAGGATATGTGAAAATTGCGTTTGTGATTGCAAAACTTCTAACATTCCTCTGGTAAAGCCACCGCTTCCACCCAGATTTTTATTTTGGTAATAATGAATCTGAGGATGATCACCCCATTGATTTTGAAGGGATTTTCCGTTATCAACAATAAAAATCTCTAAATCATCTTTGATTGGCGAATCAGGACGATCAAAGATATCCGAGCAAATTGTTTTTAGATTGGAATATACATATTCTTCCCGGTTATAGGTACATATTACCATTGCAAGCTTGCAAACAGAAGGCAGGATGGCAGGCTCTGTTTTGTAGAAACCGCCAAAAAAATAACAAGAGTCTTCTAGTGCTTCTAAAGTAAAAAACAGGACAGAATCTTTATTATCACATTGATAACAGATGGGTATGGAAAACGAATGATTCGCTGATAAGATACAAGAATCGGTATATAAAATAGTTTGATTTTCCGGATGGATAATGTCTTGTTGGATCACTTTAAGATGAAAAGCTCCATTTCCGGAAAGCTCTAATATCAATTGCTCTAAAGTAGTATATTTTAGATATTGATGCAAAGAAAAAATGTTAAAATAGGTGTTTGTTCCTAATATTGTTCCTTTTGTAAGAGAATGGTCTGATGGATTAAAATGACCATGTTGTATATCAAAATATAGCTGATCTGTATTTTCAATTTTGTTTGGAAAGGAAATGCCAAACAAGTTCATTTCGTATTCACGCCTCTCTTCAGTTTATTAAGGAAATAATCTTAATATGAAATCCCATAGAATCAAGTTTACTATACGCAATATGGAAAGTCAAATTGCTTTTGTATTTATTTTTTGCTTTTGTATTTATTCTTTGCTATACCCTTTTTAGATTAATTTTGAAATGGAGAGGAAGCATGAAAAAATATTTAAATGTCATAGAAAATGAAGAATTAAATCGCATGCAATATTACCTATTATATAGGAATGTTTTTGATCACTTTTAACAGATGCTTTTGGTATTTTATTATTATGGGAAAGTCATTCATAGAGGTAAGTGCAAATAGTGCAAAGGATGGATTGTCACAGCATTTTACATTTTTGAAGTATTATGGACATTATCTAAGAACTATTATTCGGTCAATTTTTATTGAACATACATTTCAAATTCCGATATTTGATTTTAATATAGGTTTTGGCGATGATATTGTTAATACATTGAGTTATTATGTGATGTGAGATCCATTTGCACTTTTGTCAGTATTTGTGCCAATGGATAAGACCGAGGTATTATATCATTTCCTGATCGTTGCAAGATTCTTTTTTGCCGGTGTAAGTTTTTCGGTATATTGTAGATATCATAAGCTGACATCTGCATATACTCTGGTCGGAAGCATGATTTATGTATTTTCGGGGTATGCATTGCTGACGGGAATTATGCGGTATTTCGTTATATATCATTGCACCAAAAGCTGGTTGCTTCTGAATTTTTAAAAGAAATACTTTACTTTATTAGTTATTCTTTGTTAGGTATCGGTATGTCGTGTCTGATCTTTCTGCCGGCATTATTTAATATTTTAGTGGAAAAAGTGATTTGTGACAGGACAACATGCTGTAAAAATGCAAAGCGATTTGGATAAAATGTCAATAGCCTTTTTGGGCAGGATTTGTATAATATAAGCTATACGAAAGAAGTTATTTCAAAATCAAAGAAATTCTATAATGAATGCAATGTTTCAAAATTGCATTTCTATATTATCTAAGAATCTGTTTATAATTCCCTTTCAAAATGATAGCATCATAAACCACAAAAAGAATCCGGCATTCTGTCAAAATCCGGTTGAATCGTTGTCTGATACCATATATAATACAGACAGAAACAACTGTTTCCTGTGAGAGATAAGAGGATTCTTTTACCAGAACAGGAAATGGAGAAGTGTATGACAAGACAATACAAAAGAATTGAAGAACTGGAAATATGGGATGATTTTATGTTTGGAGCAGTAATGAGCAACAAAGAGTTGTGTAAGCACCTGCTTGAGATCATTTTGCAAAAGAAGATAAAAGACATCCGGTATACAGAACTTCAAAAAGCAATCAATTTACAATATGATGCAAAGAGCATCCGGCTGGATGTATATGTTGAGGATGATACCGAAAGTGTATATAATATCGAGATCCAGACGACAAATGAGAAGAATCTTCCGAAAAGATCGCGTTATTATCAGGGAATGATCGACCTGAATGTCTTAGACAAAGGAGAATCGTACAGTAAGTTAAAGAAAAGCTATGTGATCTTTATCTGTAATTATGATCCTTTTGGAAAAGGAAGATGTCTGTATCGTTTTGAAAATGTCTGCGTGGATGATCTGTCCATTCTATTAGAGGATGATGCCATAAAGATTATTATCAATCCGTATGGGAAAGACAGGGATCAGTTTGGAAATGGGTTTCAGGCATTAATGGAATTCTTGAAAAACGGACAGATATCGGATACATATACAGAGTCGCTCAAAGAAGAAATCACAGAGATAAAAGAGAGTGAAGAGTGGAGGCGAAGGTATATGAAGCTGTTTATACGCGACCGCGAGAATATTGAACTTGGAAAGGAAATTGGTGAAAAAATTGGAAAAGAAATTGGAAAAGAAATTGGTGAATTATCTGTAGGTATTCGTATGCTGAAAAGGAACGAAGAAATAGCAAATGAAGAAGTAGCGGAGGTGCTTGGCTATGATCTGGCAGTTATTCAAAAGATGCGTGATTTGATCCAGGCACATCCGGACTGGGAAACTGAACAGATTGCAAGTGAACTTGTAGAAGTAGATGCTGAAGAAAAAACGACAGTCTGATTTAAATATAATGATCACGGAGGTAAAAGAGAGTGAAGAGTGGAGGCGAAGGTATATGAAGCTGTTTATACGCGACCGCGAGAATATTGAACTTGGAAAGGAAA
Source organism: Jutongia hominis (assembly GCF_014384965.1). Classification (GTDB taxonomy): domain Bacteria; phylum Bacillota; class Clostridia; order Lachnospirales; family Lachnospiraceae; genus Butyribacter; species Butyribacter hominis. Next base: position 84,339 of record NZ_JACRSW010000031.1, on the reverse strand, counting down.
TTGGAAAAGAAATTGGTGAATTATCTGTAGGCATTCGTATGCTGAAAAGGAACGAAGAAATAGCAAATGAAGAAGTAGCGGAGGTGCTTGGCTATGATCTGGCAGTTATTCAAAAGATGCGTGATCTGATCCAGGCACATCCAGACTGGGAAACTGAACAGATTGCAAGCGAACTTGTAGAAGCAGCTGCTAAAGAAAAAACGGCAGTTTGATTTGAATATAATGATCACAGAGGTAAAAGAGAGTGAAGAGTGGGGGCGAAGGTATATGAAGCTGTTTATACGCGACCGCGAGAATATTGAACTTGGAAAGGAAATTGGTGAATTATCTGTAGGCATTCGTATGCTGAAAAGGAATGAAGAAATAGCAAATAAAGAAGTAGCGGAGATCCTTGGCTGTGATACGGCAGTTATTCAAAAGATGCGCGATCTGATCCAGGCACATCCGGACTGGGAAGCTGAACAGATTGCAAGTGAACTTGTAGAAGTGGAATTCGAGAGCATAGACTGCTAAGGGGAAATGATCTGTTCGTGGATTTTGCTGTGCTATTCCTGTTTTAAGAAGCATTTTATAGGGTTTAGGAGTGTTTTGTAAATTTTTTCTCTTGCATTTTTTTTAGAAATGTGTATAATACGATTTGTTGTTTTTTAGACGAGTTGTTTTAGTGAGGAAAAAGAAATGAACGCAAAGAGCAGTTCGAAATACAGAGAGTTTATTTTATACACAACAGTAGGTGTATCGGCTACAGCGATCAACTGGATTACATATTCCGTTTTAGTTGCATTGGTTCCAATGATCATTGCAAATGCCATGTCATGGGCAATAACGGTGATTTATACTTTTGTAACCAATAAGATATATGTTTTTCACAGTCTTTCTTTTGAACGTAAGATCGTATGCAAAGAGCTGATTACTTTTCTGGCATCCAGAGGTGTTACAGGAGTGTTAGAGGTAGTTGCACAGCCACAGCTTTATGCAATGGGAATGGATCAGCCGTTGTTTGGTGTAGAGGGCTTGGAAGCCAAAATAACAGTTTGTGTTATTTTATCAATTATAAATTATATCAGTACAAAATTATTTGTATTTCGTGAGAATGATACCAAGACGATGGAATCAATATAGAAGATTTCATCGTCTTGTGCATTTTAGCGAAAATGGTCGTGCTAAGGGAGTGCACTGTAAAAAAAGGTCGTTTTAATGGAGTGTGTATGCTTGCAAAGTGATAGTTGATATAGTAAAATATAAAGCTAAAGAAGAGATTAAATTTTGATATGGATTGGAAAAACGGTTCTTATCCATATTCATCGTGTCAGAAAATAAATACGTATAAAGAGACAGGTATACGAGATGGAGGAGCGTATGGATACAAATATTTTACTGGAAAGCGGAACAAATGAGTTAGAAATTTTGGAATTCATAGTAGGAGGAAATTACTACGGTATTAATGTGGCTAAGATTCGTGAAATTCTTACATATACTGCACTTACACCAATTCCAAATGCACATCCGAATGTAGAAGGTGCTTTCAGCACAAGGGGAGAGACTATTTCTGTAGTTAATCTTGCAAAATGCCTTGGTATGGCAGAGAGTACAGAAAAGGAAAAAGATATGTTCCTGATCACAAATTTTAATGGTTTGACGGTAGGATTCCATGTACATGGTGTTGTCGGCATCCATCGTGTTAACTGGTCAGCGATCGTGAAGCCGGATAGCCTGATCAATAACGCCAGTTCAGGTGTTGCTACCGGAATTGTTAATTTTGATGGTAAGTTAGTAATTCTGCTTGATTTTGAAAAGATCGTTGCAGACATCACACCGGAAGTAGGAATCAATCTTGCATCCGTAGGAAATCTGGGTGACAGACCGGTGAATAATGTGCCGATCCTGTATGCAGAAGATTCACAATTACTGAGTACAATGATCTTTGAAGGTTTACAAAAAGCCGGATATGTAAATCTGATTCCGACAAATAACGGATTGGAACTTTGGGAGATCTTACAGAAATTCAAAGAAGAAGGTACGGTAAAGGAAAAAGCAGGATGCGTTATTACCGATATTGAAATGCCGCAGATGGATGGACATCGTTTACTGAAATTAATGAAAGCAGATCCTGAATTGAAGGATATTCCTGTTGTGATCTTTTCTTCTTTGATCAATGAGGAAATGTATCGTAAAGGGGAACGGTTAGGTGCTGATGCACAGTTATCCAAGAATGAATTTAATGAGTTTATCCACGAATTGGATCGTATTATAAGAGAAAAATATGGTGCATAGGCATTTTAATGGTAAGTTATTTTATAATATGCTATTTATAGCTTGAAATGTCAGAATATAATAAAGTTCCGGTCAGAAGCAATTTCCTGTCAGAGCAGTCAGGAAAGAGTAAAACCGGAACTTTTCTTAAATTTGAAATGTTATTGGAGGGATTTGATGAGAAACTATGGAAGACGATTGAAAAATCTTGCGGCACTTTGCTTACTGTTAGCTTTGCTGTCTTTGCTGCTTCCGTTTTTTAAGGTGGAACAGGGCGGTAATGCACAGACAGTAGAAGTTTCCGGATGGGATGTTGTAACATCCGTAACAAAGCTTTCTGTTCATTATTTGCAAAAAGGAACGATAGAAAAAGATTATGTCGTAAAGGGTGATCTGACATGGCAGGAAGTCTGTCAGGCGTATAACAGTGCAAATGAAGCGGCAGGCAGGCGGATGTTAGTCGGGAGTCTGATAGCAATTGCTATCCCGGTGATCTGTTGCTTTTTCGCCTTTTTATTAACCTTAGTGGCTGCAAAAAAGAAGGGAATGGTCTTGCCGGTTCTTTTGCTGATAATTGCAATCATAGAAAATCTGTTTTTGATCCGTTCTTTTGATCAAATATTGCAATTTGCCGGGAGTTTTGCAACGAAGGGGACAAAAGTACCGGATATTACATTATTAGTCGGCATTTTTGCCTTTACATTGTTTTGTGCGATCGCGCTTGGAATCATTTTGTTTGCATGGCTGATCCGTGGTTTTGAAGATCCTGAAAAAGAAGAAAGTAAAGAGCGACAGAGTCAGGGTAAAGGAAGAGGCTCTCACAGAAGTAAACATTCCAAAAAGAAACGTAAAAAACGTAAGAAAAGCAAAAAAGAAAGTAAGGAACAAAAAGAGGAACAGCCTGAGAAGACGGGCAAGGTATGTCCGGGACAGATTCAGGGTAAGAGGGGAATCTTTCAGGAATTGTCTGTCGATCTTAGTCAGGGTGGCACTTTTGTGATCGGAACCAATCAGACAGCTATGCAGATGGCACAGGGAGTCATGCAGGAAGATTTCAAAGTTTTAAATCAGCATAGCTGTATCGTACAATATGATGCATCGCGACAGATATATCGTCTGGTAAGCCATTCGAAAGAGTCTCTTGTTGTGTGTCATAACCAACAGCAGAGTATATTAAAAGCCCAAGAAAAACTTGCTGTACCCGGAGATACCATAATCTATATATCCGAAGACCGGGAAAGCAGTTTATATCTTTCTTAGCGTAATACAATACCCTTTTATCGGTAAGATAAAAGGGTATTACATTGCAATAGTCCCCAGCCCTGTCTGGCATGAGGATACCCAAGATTTTTTGCACTGTTCCGAAGTGCCAGCTTGATTTCTTTATTTGTCAGAAAAGGATTTTTTTCCAATAGAAGGGCAGCAGCTCCACATACGATCGGTGTAGCCATGGATGTGCCGCTTCGGGCGATGTAGGCAGCACCGTTATAGTAATCCGGTGCATCCTGCATGGTCTTTCGAAGCAGTGCCGTGGATGGCTGGTTTTTAAAAGGCATTGGATAACAGCTTACAATATTTGTCCCCGGTGCAACAATATCCGGCTTTTTGATACAGGATGAAGTAGGACCTCTGCCGGAATAATCAGTATCCTCTGAATCAGGAAGAACATCGGAAGAACCAACGGTAATGATCTTTCGGCTGTTACCAGGAGCTCCGATCGAAGAAGGAGACGGACCATGGTTACCGGCAGCGGTAAAGACGGTAAGCCCGGCTTCCCATAAGCGGTTTACACCCTGTACGAGTGGTGAGTTTTCTCCAAAATTTTTTCCACGTGAACTGCCAACGGAAATATTGACAAGTCGTATCTTGTATTCCTGATGATGCCTTAACAGCCATTGTATTCCGGTTAAGACATTTTCGGTATTGCCTTCGCCACGATGATTTAACACTTTGATCACCAGATAATGACATCCCGGAGCAATGCCTTGGAAAAGGTTATGACAGGTTTTTCCGTTCCCGGCAAGGATACCGGCAATGTGTGTGCCATGTCCGTTGTCATCATATGGTGATTTTTTTCCGGAAACCGTATCATAAAATGCCACCAGATTTGAAAAAGAATAGTTATTGCAAAGATCGGGATGATATCCAATGCCGGTATCGAAGATTGCAATTCCAATGCCTTTTCCGGTCAGACCAAAGCGGCGGGCATAATTAAGCTGTATTATTTTAGAAGCTCGATTCATGACAGCCTCCTTTTTAGAAAATAGGAAAATGCTCGTATAAGCAGTGGGAAAATGAGCAATTATTATAGAATATTTTATGAGATCGGGAATATAATGTGACTTTTTAAATCCAATGTGCTAATATAGACAAGATGAGAATGCGAAAAAGGCTATTTGTAAGAAAAAGAAAGTATACGTATAGTATATATGGTCAGAATTCATCGGAAAGATTGCCGGCTCGCGGATCGGGAAACTATAATAAAACATATAGGAAGGGAAAGTGCATATGAAAAAGTTAGGATATTTCTTTTTTGCACTCATTTTTAATATTTCAAGGTTATTTCCGGTAAAAGAAAAGAAAGTCATTCTTTTTAATGGACATAATCATGGTTTGAATGGAAACTTAAAAGAAATCAAAGACGGAATCGAAAGAAGATCAGATGCGTATTTTTTTATATTGCTTGCAAAGCATGACCGCAACGGAAATGGAATTGGGGCAAAGATTGTGGCATTATTTCGCTTTTTCTTTGTATTTCCTTACCATATGGCAACAGCGGCATATATTTTTTTGAATGACAATTTTTTGCCATTTGGTTATTGTATACCATCTAAGAAAACAAAGATTATACAGCTTTGGCACGGTGCCGGTGCATTTAAAAAATTTGGTCTGAGTGTGGAAACGGATGAAAAAATTCGTCATCAGGTTGAAAAAGCGAATACCAGAGTAACACATCTTTTTGTGACATCAAAGCAGGTTGTTCCTATCTATGAAGAAGCATTTGCAATCCCTAAAGAACGTATTTATGCAACAGGAATTCCCATTATGGATGTATATGACAGGGAAAAGACAAAGCAGGAATGTATACAAAATTTTTATGCGGTATATCCTAATCTGAAAGGAAAGAAATTGTTACTTTATACACCGACTTTTCGAAAGACCGATCAGGAAAATCAGGATATTATGAAACATTTTCCGGTAGAACGATTGAAAGAAACGTTAGGAAAAGACTGGGTGATCGGAATAAAAATGCATCCGAAATATCCGGCAGATAATATTCCGGAAGATGAGTTTTGCCTGAATCTGACAGGATATCCACAGATTATTGATCTTTTTTTTACTTCTGACATATTAGTGACAGATTATTCCTCTACGGTAGTAGAGTATGCATTGCTTGGTAAACCGATCATAATGTATGCCTATGATCTGCAGGAGTATGACAGAGGTTTTTATTTTGAATATGAATCAAAAGTGCCGGGGATCGTTGCAAAGACAGAGGAAGAGCTTCTGCAGGCAATTACCGGAGCAGGCAAAGAAGATAGCAAAATAGAAGCATTTGTTCAGATGGAATATGGCAGAGCAGATGTCTATGATACGAATGATGCCGAAACTGTAGAGGCAGCAGAGTGGTACATGGATGAACAAAATAATGAGGATCATGAAAAGCAAAGTGCTTATGATGATATAGCAGATGGCTGCACAGAAAGAATTTTAGACTGTCTGGCGATTTGTAAGGAAGAAACACATTGAAAAAAGGAAAGAAGGAGGAAATTTCAAAATGAAATTAAGGAGAAGTCAAAAAAGCATATGGGCATTTGTCTTAACGTTAGCTTTGGTGTTAGGTGAGTTTGCCTGCCTGCCGGTAAAAACGAAAGAAGCAAGTGCAGCAGGTTATCAGGATGTCACTGCAATACCGGCAACCGGAAGTGCGATTGAGCAGGATGGCAAAATGGAGGTTAAGGATCTTATCGTTGCAAACAAGACAGTTGATTCGGTTACATTAAACTGGAATTATTTTGTAAGTGATGATGTCATTTTCTATATCTATAAATTCGACACACCTACACAGACTTATGCATATGTTGGCAAAACATCAGAGAAGAAGTATATATGCAAAGACTTAAAGGCGACGGAAAGTTGTTACTATACGGTTTGTGCATATAATGAAAAGACCAGGAAACAGGGATTTTGTACAACACCTGTGCTGGTATATCCGTTACCGGCTGCTGTTACGAATCTGAAAGTAGATGCGAACCAGACAAAGAGTATTCAGTTGAGCTGGAATCCGGTAGAAGGCGCAACAGGCTATCAGATCTATCGCGCAGGATCTTCCGGAGCATATGCACTTGTTACAACAGTAGCGCAGACTGCTTATACAGATATTAATCTGAAAGCTGCTACAACATATCGTTATAAAGTACGTGCATACTCTTTTGAAAATACAAACTGTGGTGCGTTCAGTGCAGAAGTCAGAACAACAACAACACCTGCTACACCTGCACTTACCGTAAAAGGCGGTGATGAGCGTGTACGTCTGACATGGAAAGCAGTTTCAGGTGCATCCGGTTATTATGTTTATTGTTATAATGGTGCATCTTATCAGGTCATTGCACGTATCAAAGGAAAATCAAAGGTTAAGTACATTCACACGGGACTGACAAATGGTACAACATACAGTTACCAGATTGCATCATTCCGCATTATTAATTCGGTAGATGTGGTTGGTACACCGACAGCAGCAAAAGCTGCAACAACGCTTCGTATCGGTCATTCTTCTTTAAAAGCTACTTTGTTCAGAAATAAGAGCAAACTGAAAAAGTCAGCAGCATATAAGGGTTGCAAAACAATGAAGAAAAGTTTGAATTACAGTAAAAGCTTTGCAACACCGGGTATGGCAAGCACCAATATCGCAGGATTCCAGTCTAAAACAATGTGTCCACAGGGAATTACATTTGCAAAATCATATTGTCTGATCACAGCATATGACAGAGCTGCGGTAGAGAATTCTGTTATTTATGTTTTGAGTAAAAACGGTAAAAAGCTTTTGACAACGATTGCTCTTCCGAATAAAACACATGCAGGCGGTATTGCTTTTGATGGTACGAATGTGTGGATCACACAGGGATATACAGTACGTTCTATCCCATTTTCTGCGATTCAGTCAGCTGCCAAGCAAAAGAAAGAGTGGGCAGAAATAACAGCATTCAAATCAATTGTCACCTTGACACATCAGGCGGCTACATTGACCTATTATAAGAAAAAACTCTGGGTGGCATCTTATAATGAATTGCAAAAAGGTTATCTTGGTGCTTATACGATCACCGGAAAGACAAGTTCTAATCCGGGATTGTCAAGGACAGCACTTACAAGAGTGCCGACAAGAGTACAGGGAATTGCCTTTACATCATCAGGCAAGATGATCTTATCACGTTCCTGCCAGACAGATGCAAAGCAGAGAGGATTTTTGCATGTCCTTAGCATTTATAAGCCAAAGATCAAAGCAAAATCAATCTCACTTGGCAAATGTAAAAAGACAGTAGATATGCCTACGATGAATGAAGAAATCGCAATAAATGGAAGTTATCTTTATGTCAACTTCGAATCAGTATCTTTTTCAAACGCAACAAAGCGTATGGACAGAGTATGTGCATTTAGGATTTCTAAGTTTTAATGAAAGAAGCAGTATAAAAGGATTGCAATTTCTTAGTGAAAATAGATCACGGTAAAAGAATAGAAAAAGAATTTGATCAAAGGACTGTCGCAAAATTGTGACAGTCCTTTTTTGGCTCTTTCCTACAATGTATATTTATGATATAAATGTTATAACGTTTCTACATATGCTAAAGCAGTAGAAAAATAAAAAATGAGGTAGGAGTATCATGCAGGATTGGATTATATATGACAAAAAAGAGATAAAAGACAGACAGCTTTTTTTGCAATTTCATGGAGAGACAGACTCTCTGACCGCAAATGGAAAGCTGCGTATTATTGCACTTTTTACTTATGCAGACCAAAAGCGGTATTTTCCGATGGATGCAGTCTGTCACGGACGAGATGGACATATGGCATTTGAAGTGGAACGAACGATCACACTTTCCGATGTCTTTTTTGAATTTCAAAAGCAGGAAGAAGAGCAGGTTAGTTTTATACTGATTTATTGTGATGCCAACGGAAAGTGGCAGACACTTTCTAAGGAAGAGTTCTTTTTAGCAGATCTGTTTGTAAAAAAACAAAAGAAGACAGGCTTTTGGAAAAGAAATTTTAAGAAACTTCAATATGTGTGCTATACGCTTTTACTTCCAATCTGGATCATAGATGGCTTTTTAGCTGTAAAAGGGATTAAAAAGTCGCGTTATATTGATGAAGAGATCAAAGGAAAGAAAGGTATTTTTTATCATGCACATGGTTTAGTGAAAGCACATACCGGCTATGGCTACAGTATACGTGAGATCAAGACTTCGTATTTTAAAAAATGTTATGAAAAGCAGTGCCGGAAGGTAAAGAAAACGCAGGGAATTCTTTTTCTGTCAGAACGCAGTTTAGAAAAGGGTGGAAATCTTGACCGCGTCCGCAAGGCAATAGAACAGACATCGGTCAGAATAGAAAGCTTTATCGATACACGTCCGATCCGGAAGTTACCATTTGATGCGATAAAAAGAGCAGCATTTTTAGCAGCAGAGGCAAAAGTAATCGTTCTGGAAGATTTTTACCCACAGCTCCATGTATTGACAATTCGTAAAGATACAAAGGTAGTTCAACTTTGGCATGCCTGTGGTGCATTTAAGATGTTTGGATTGTCTGAAGTGGACAAGATCCCGCATCTGACACAGGATACCAGAAACCATCGTAATTATTCCCTGGTTCCGGTCAGCAGCAGGCAGATGGTTCCTTTTTACAGCGAAGCGTTTGGAATTACACCTCAAAAAGTTTATCCGGTCGGTGTCCCGCGCACGGATGTTTTCTTTGATAAAGCGTATCAGCAGAAAGTGACCGAAGAGCTGTACGAAAAGTATCCTGCATTGCAAAATAAGAAAGTGATCCTTTTTGCACCGACATTTCGCGGTAGTGGTAAGACAAGAGCGTTTTATCCGAAAGACCGGTTTGTGATTGACCGTTTAATGGAAAGCCTTACATCGGATACGGTTCTTTTAGTCAAGCAGCATCCGTTTGTCAGGCAGCAATTAGAATGCAGTGAGAAATATCGCAGTCGTGTATTTGATTTTACAGGCAAAGAAAATATCAACGATCTTTTATTTATCACTTCTTTATTGATCACTGATTACAGTTCATCTATTTTCGAAGCAGCCTTGTTAAAGATTCCAATGCTTTTTTATGTGTTTGATCTGAAAGAATATGAAAAACAGCGTGATATTTACTTTGATTTTTCTACTTTTGTACCCGGCAAGCAGGTTCAAACGATGGATGAGTTAGCGGATCAGGCACAATGGATATTAGAACAGAAAGAAAAAGACGATCATACGGATCAGAAATTACAGGCATTTTGTTCGTATTTCTTAGGTGCTCTTGATGGCAATTCGACTAAGAGAACAGTTGATCTGATTTTAGATTTGGAAAAAATGCCAAATTCCTGAAATACAAAGTGGATTGAGTTGACGGACAACTTAGGATAGATTATTATGAAAAGTGGAAATTATTTTGGAAGACGGTAATTTTTATGCAAAAAGGAAAAGGGGAGAATGCATGTCAGAAATAAAACAGTTTCAAAAGGAATTAGATGATCTGGAAGCGAAAAAAGGAAAATATGTATGGGATGAGTTAGAAGAACTGATCACCGATGCATTTGAAGAAGAAAAGATATCCTCAGAAGAGTTTGATCTACTGATGAAAAGGCTGATGGATATTGATTGTGAATAAGAAGGAATGAATGGGGAGAAGATTGTGGAAAACAGAACACCGGAAGAGGAAATGGAATATCGCAGATATCTTCGCAGAAGAATTCGGATGCGTAAGAGAAAAAGAAAAGTAAGGATTATAAAAGCTCTGCTTGCACTTGCAGCGATTGTGATCGCATTTTTTGTGTTTTATCTGATCGGCTGGCTTACAGGACCGATAGGTGGAAGTAAAGAAGGCAGTAAAGCAACGCAGACACCAAAGTCCACTGTGATGCAGGTGGATGTCCCGAAGGGATATGAAAGTGTTTATAAGAAGCTTGTTGCATTAGAAGGAGAGTACTCAGAAATTTCGGATATTTTATTAAATCTTGAAAGTTATCCGAAAAACCTGTTAGAGCTTTTAGCAAAGAATCAGGAAACAGTTTCCTTTGTCAGTGATTATCTGATGCATGTAGATGATGAAACAGCATCCGGATCGATCACAGAGGAGGAGCTGAAAGAAGATGTGCCATTGTTTCAGCAATGGGATAAACGTTGGGGATATGTTCATTATGGAAATGATATTATAGCCATTGACGGATGCGGTCCGACCTGCATGTCAATGGTCTATACAGGAATTACCCAAAAGACAGATAAGACACCGGCAGATATTGCAGAATTCTGTATGAATCATGACTATTATACACAGGATACAGGAACAGCATGGGCATTGATGTCATCCGGTGCACAAAAGCTGGGATTGTCGGTAAGCAGAGTCAGTCTGAGTGAAAGTGCTGTCAGGGAAGCGTTAAAGAATAAGAAACCGGTAATATGCAGTATGGGTGCAGGTGATTTTACCGACAATGGTCATTTTATTGTATTAAAAGGAATTTCTAAGGACGGAAAGCTGCAGGTAAATGATCCGAACAGTATTGCACGTTCTGAGAAAGAGTGGGATTTTGAGGTTGTCTTAAAGCAGGCGAAAGCGGCATGGGCATATGGAAAATAAATAATAATTACACAGGATGGAGGCTGCATATGAAAGACAAAATGATGGAACCGGAAGTGAAAATAGATAATGGAGAGCTTGCTACAAGTATGATCCCGGAGGATTTTACAGAGCCGGAGGTCTTATTTCAGAAATTGATCTCAATGGTTAAAAAGTATCATCCGTCGGATGATGTCCATCTGATCGAAAAGGCATATAAGATTGCATATAAAGCACATGACGGTCAGAAAAGAAAATCGGGCGAGCCTTATATCATTCATCCGGTCTGTGTCTGCATTATCCTTGCAGAATTAGAATTAGACAAGGAAACGATCGTAGCCGGTATGCTTCATGATGTAGTAGAAGATACGATAATGACAAGTGAAGAAATCGCAGCAGAGTTCAGTGACGAAGTGGCTTTGCTTGTTGATGGTGTTACAAAATTAACACAGTTAAACTATGTAGCAGATAAAGTCGAAGTGCAGGCAGAGAATCTTAGAAAAATGTTCCTCGCAATGGCAAAAGACATCCGTGTTATTCTGATCAAACTTGCGGATCGCCTGCATAATATGCGGACGATGCAATACCAGACGCCTGAAAAGCAGAAAGAAAAATCAACAGAGACAATGGATATTTATGCACCGATCGCAGACCGTCTTGGAATTTCCAAAGTAAAGGTCGAACTGGATGATCTGGCATTTCGTTATCTTGAGCCGGAGATGTATCATGATCTGGTCAACAAGATTGCTATGGGACAGGAACGCAGAGATGAATTTATCCGAAAGATTGTTTCAGAAGTAAAATCACATATAGAAAAAGCAGGGATTAAAGCAACGATCGATGGACGTGCAAAGCATTACTTTAGTATTTATAAAAAAATGGTTACACAGAATAAAAAGTTAGAGCAGATCTATGATCTTTTTGCTGTCCGCATCATCGTAGAGACAGAAAGAGACTGCTATACAGCTCTTGGTGTGATCCACGAGATCTATAAACCGATCCCGGGCCATTTTAAAGATTATATTGCAATGCCAAAGCCGAATAATTACCAGTCCCTTCATACAACATTGATCGGACCGCAGGGACATCCTTTTGAAATACAGATCCGTACTTATGAAATGCATCGTACCGCAGAATATGGTATTGCTGCACACTGGAAATATAAAGAAAATCAATACGGACATAATACTGCTGACAGTGAGGAAGAGAAGTTAGCATGGCTGCGTCGTATTCTGGAATGGCAGCGTGACATGTCTGATAACAAAGAATTTTTAAGTTTGTTAAAGAGTGATCTGGATCTCTTTTCCGATCATGTCTATTGCTTTACCAAAGATGGTGATGTCAAAAACCTACCGGCAGATTCAACACCGATCGATTTTGCTTATGCGGTGCATAGTGCTGTTGGTAATAAGATGGTCGGTGCCAGAGTCAATGGAAATCTTGTGCCGATCGATTACAAGATCCAGAATGGTGACCGTGTCGAGATCATGACATCACAGAATTCGAGAGGACCAAGCCGTGACTGGCTTTCAATTGTTAAGAGTACACAGGCTAAGAATAAGATCAATCAGTGGTTCCGTTCTGAATTCAAAGAGGAAAATATTGTGAAAGGAAAAGAAATGCTGACAGGCTATTGTAAAGCACATCTGATTCCTTTGACAGATCTGTTAAAAACAGAATATATGAATGCCTGCCTGAAAAAATACGGATTTCGTGACTGGGATTCCGTGCTTGCTGCAATCGGACATGGTGGTTTAAAAGAAGGGCAGGTTGTGAATAAATTGCAGGATGCCTACCGTAAGAAAAATCCTGTCCATACAACAGATAAACAGATTTTGGAAGCTGTCAATAAGGAAAACCAGTTACAAGGACAAAATGGCAGTTCAACCAAACCTGCAGCAGTCAAATCAAAAAGCGGTATTGTTGTCGCAGGCATTGATGACGTGTCAGTTCGTTTTTCAAAATGTTGTAGTCCTGTACCGGGTGATGAGATCATAGGTTTTGTTACAAGAGGACGTGGCGTATCTATTCATCGAACAGACTGTATTAATATGATGAATCTGTCAGAGCAGGATAGACAGCGTATTATTGAAGCCGAATGGGAGACAAGTGCTGATGGAAAGCCGGATGAATTATATGATACAGAGATTATTATCTATGCATATGATAGAATGGGTATTCTGTTAGATATTACAAAAATCCTTACTGAAAACAAGATTGATGTAAAATCGATCAACAGCAGAACGAGCAAACAGGGCATTGCTACGATCAATGTAGGCTTCGCAATCCGAAGTAAAGATTCGTTACATGATCTGACAAAGAAATTGCTGCAGATTGACGGTATCAAAGATATCCAGAGAACGCAGTCATAAAACTCAGAGGATATTAAGGGTTAATAGAAGATATGGTTGAAAGAGACGACGATATAAAAGAAGATGGCAGGAATATATTCTTTTTAGAATGTTTGATGTGAAAGAAAGAAGAAATGGAGAGTGACATGAGTTTAGTATGTGATTTCAGAGTAGTAGGACCGGTTCAGACAAATTGTTATTTTTTATTTGATAAAGAAACAAAAGAGTGTGTGATCGTTGATCCGGGAGATGAAGCAGAAAAAATATTACGATATATTCGGAACAAGCAATTAAAGGTGACAGCAATCTTGTTGACACATGGACATTTTGATCATATTCAGGCAGTATCGGATGTGCAAAAAGCAACCGGTGCAAAAGTAATGGCATCGCGTGCAGAAAAGATTATTATTGAAAGTACAACAAATAATCTTTCTTCTGTAATGAGTGCATCATGTACGACTTCTGTAGATGAATATTTAGAAGATGGTCAGGAAATCGAGCTTCTGGGGCAGACAGTCCGCTGTATTTTGACACCGGGACATACGATCGGTGGCATGTGCTTTTATTTCCCAAAGGCCGGCATTCTTTTTTCGGGAGATACGCTTTTTCAGGAATCCGTTGGAAGAACGGACTTTCCTACCGGCAGCATGAGTCAGATCATTCATTCGATCAGAGAAAAACTTTTAATCCTGCCACCGGCTGTTAGAGTATATCCGGGACATGGTATGACAACGTCGATCGGAGAAGAGAAAATGTATAATCCATATGCAGGAGGCAGCGATGATTAAGATCATTTTATCAGAGCTGGATTTTGATTATGAACTACAGGCATTGGTCAACAGTTTTTTTTCAGGACAGAGAAGTAGTGTTGAAGTAGGACAGGAGCTTACGGCTTCTTCGATGAAAGAAATCCTCTCTGAAAAAAAAGAGAAACTTGTGATCGGTATATGTTTTCGAATGGAAAAGATTACGATTGGTCTGTATTGCAATGAGTATTTTGTACAAAAAGAAGTTGCAATATCCGGTAATGAAGACTGGCATAAGCATGAAGATAAGTCGGCACATCCATACCGCACTTATTATAAAAACGAATTAAAACGGCTTCTTTTTTTGATGTTGTGTGACCTGACAGAAGACATTTTGACAGACGCAGGATTAGAAAGAAGGATTCCTGCATGGGGAACGATGACAGGTGTGCGTCCGACAAAGATACCGATGAATCAGTTGCTACAGGGCAAAGAGAAGCAGGAAGTAGAAGAGCAGATGCGAAAATGGTATTGCTGTACGAATGAAAAGCTTCAGCTCGGACTTCAGATTGCAATCAAAGAAGCGGCATTATTAAAAGACATTTCCTTTGAAGGTGGATATAGTTTATATATTGGGATACCATTCTGTCCGACAACTTGTCTGTATTGCTCATTTCCGTCTTATCCATACGAAAGATTCGGTTATTTGGCGGATGCGTATGTGAAAGCACTGAAAAAAGAGATTACAGCAGTTTCAAAAGAGTGTAAGAACCGTAAGCTGACCAGCATCTATATGGGTGGGGGGACACCTACGACATTGACAGCAAAACAGCTTGAAGAAGTGCTTACACATATCAGGCAGTGTTTTCCGACAGACGATCAATATGAGTTTACGGTAGAAGCCGGACGGCCGGATAGCATTACAAGAGAAAAGCTTGCCGTATTACGCAAGTATCATGTCGAAAGAATTTCAGTCAATCCGCAGACCATGCAGCAAAAGACATTAGATCTGATCGGAAGAAGACATACGGTGGAACAGACAAAGGAAGCATTCTATCTGGCAAGAGAATTGGGATTTTCCAATATCAATATGGATCTGATCATCGGTCTTCCAAAAGAAACGACAAAGGATTTCGCGGATACTTTAGAGCAGATCAAAAAGCTTGATCCTGACAGTGTTACGGTACATTCACTGGTGATCAAGAGAGCATCAAGGCTTAGAACGGTATTAGAAGAGTCAGGTGATCTTTATGAAGAAGAGAAAAAACGTTTCCTTCAAATGGAAAAAATGCTGGAGATGGCTCAAAGCTTTGCCCAAAAAGAAGGATACGCACCGTATTATATGTATCGCCAGAAGAATTCAGCAGGTCATTATGGCAGTACGGGACAGGAAAATATCGGTTATGCAAGAGAAGGAAAAGAATGCTTATATAACATTTTGATCATGGAGGAAATGCAAACGATCGCAGCAGTTGGGGCCGGTGCTTCCACTAAAATCTATCATCCTGATAAAAAGATCGTAAGCCGTGTGGAAAATGTGAAGAGTATTACGGATTATATTGATCGGATCGAAGAAATGATCGATAGAAAAAAAGGGGTATTTTTGTGACAGTCAAAACCTGTCAGGAATGCTTAGATTGTGAGGGTGTTCATGGAAAGATATGTAAGTGATGTAATGGAAATAGAAAAGATACCAAAAGCGATGCGGGATACGGTCTGTGAAGAAATGCAGCATGGAGTAGAAGTCAGCAATCTGGCTGTATTGATTGCAAAAGAGTTAAATGAAAAAGAAGAATTTTGCCGGAATATTGAAATTGCGGGAATATTACATGATATCGGTAAGTTGAAATTAATGAAATATCTATATTCACAGGATGGGCTGATCGTAGAACAGATGAAATATGTCAGACAGCATACAGCACAAAGTTATGAGATGATGCGGGATGCCGGTTACGATGAAATACTTGCAAACGCTGTTTTTCATCATCATGAAAATTTTGACGGTTCGGGATATCCCGATAATCTGCGTGGAGAAGATATTCCGTATATGGCAAGGATCTTACGGGTATGTGATGTCTTTATCGCATTGACTTCCAAAAGGGTTTACCGCAATGCGTTTGATCCGAAGTCTGCTTTAGAGATTATGATCGATGAAGTGGGAGATTATGATATGCATGTTTTTTTAGCGTTTCAAAGAGTTGTTCATAGAGATGTCTTTCAGGAGGGGATTGCAAGCTTGAAGGAGATTAGAGATGAAAGACAGTTAGAACCGCTAAAGCTTTTTGTGAAAGAAATGCAGCATACGGGGAACTGACAGATTGTTTTTTGTCGGAAAAGACAAAGGTTTGTAAAAGCAGGACTTGTGCAGAAGAGAACTCAATCTTGCTATATTTCGTATTTCGTTGTAAAATATAGATTGGTGTCGCCTGAGGTCAAATCGGGTGACAGAGAGCAAACATGCCGTAAAGATATGAAACGGCAGAATGGAGGAATAAGATGGCTGAGTCAATGAAGGGCCTGAAACGTACATGTCGTTGTGCGGAGTTAAGTGAGGCAAATGTAGGCAGTGAAGTTACTGTAATGGGCTGGGTACAAAAACAGCGTAATAAGGGCGGTATTATTTTTGTCGATATGCGTGACCGTTCGGGAATCTTGCAGGTAATCTTTGAAGATGGTGAGATTGATAAAGAAGGTTTTGCAAAGGCAGAAAAGCTTAGAAGTGAGTTTGTAATTGCAGTAACCGGTGAAGTTACAAAACGTTCCGGAGCTGTCAATGATAAATTAAAAACAGGAGCGATCGAGGTGCGTGCAAAAAGCATCCGTATCTTGTCGGAATCAGAGACTCCTCCATTTCCTATCGAAGCAGACAGTAAGACAAAAGAAGAATTGCGTTTGAAATATCGTTATTTGGATCTTCGCCGTCCTGATTTGCAAAGAAATCTTATGATGAAAAGTAAAGTCATGACATTGGTAAGACAGTTCCTTGCCGATGAGGGCTTTTTAGAGATAGAAACTCCTATTTTACAGAAGAGTACACCGGAAGGTGCAAGAGATTATCTTGTACCAAGTCGTATCCATCCGGGACATTTCTATGCACTTCCACAGTCACCACAGCTTTTTAAGCAGTTGTTGATGTGTTCAGGATACGATCGTTATTTCCAGATTGCAAGATGTTTCCGTGACGAAGATCTTCGTGCGGACAGACAGCCGGAATTTACACAGATCGATATGGAGCTTTCTTTTGTAGATGAAGATGATGTTATGGATGTCAACGAACGTCTGTTACAGAAGCTTTTCAAAGAAGTATTAGATGTAGATATCGAGCTTCCGATCCAGCGTATGACATGGCAGGAAGCAATGGACCGTTTCGGATCAGATAAGCCGGATCTGCGTTTTGGCATGGAATTAAAAGATGTGTCAGATGTTGTTAAAGGCTGTGGCTTTGGCGTATTTACCGGAGCACTTGAAAATGGCGGATCTGTTCGTGGTATCAATGCCAAAGGACAGGGAGCAATGCCGCGTAAGAAAATTGATGCTCTTGTTAAGACAGCAAAAGATTTTGGTGCAAAAGGACTTGCTTATCTTTGCATCAATGAAGATGGAAGCTACAAATCTTCTTTTGCAAAATTCATGACAGAAGAAGAGTTAAAGCATTTGGTAGAAGCGATGGACGGAGAAGCCGGCGATCTGCTTCTCTTTGCAGCCGATAAGAATAAGATCGTCTGGGATGTGCTTGGAAATCTCCGTTTAGAGATTGCTAAGAACTTAGATCTCTTAAAGAAAGACGAATACAAATTCTTATGGGTAACGGAATTCCCTGAGTTTGAATATTCGGAAGAACAAGGCAGATATTTAGCAATGCATCATCCGTTTACCATGCCTTTTGAAGAAGACATTCCTTATCTGGAATCGAATCCGGAAAAAGTACGTGCAAGAGCATATGATATTATCTTAAATGGTACAGAGATCGGTGGTGGATCAATCCGAATCCATCAGGATGATGTACAGGAAACAATGCTTCGTGCACTTGGCTTTACAAATGAAAAAGCACATGAACAGTTTGGTTTCCTTTTAGATGCATTTAAGTATGGAGTACCACCACATGCAGGACTTGCATATGGTCTGGACCGTCTTGTGATGTTAATGGCAAAAGAAGACAGTATCCGTGATGTCATTGCATTCCCAAAAGTAAAAGATGCATCATGTCTTATGACGAATGCACCGGATGTTGTAGATGATAAGCAATTAGAAGAGCTTAGTCTTGACGTTGTACTTCCGAAAGAGGAGCAGGAATGAAGAAAGAAACATATGTAAAATGCATGGATTTTATTCGATCAACGCCCAGTGGTGTAGTGATCGTCAACAATTTAGGAAAACTGTTTACTTTCATTACGGCAGCGTGCTATCTGTTTATCACGGCAGGCTGTATATGGGGACGGTTATGGCAGGAGCTTATCATTTATCTTGCTATACCGGGAATCTCTTTTGTTGCAGTCAGCATTTTTCGAAAATGCTACAATGCCAAAAGACCATATGAAATATATGATTTCAAACCGTTGATACCAAAAGACACGATTGGAAAGTCATTTCCGAGCCGTCATGTGTTTTCAATCTTTGTGATCGGAACAACGCTTTTATATCATTATACGTTTACCGGTGTTTTGATCTTATATATGGGCTGTCTGTTAGCGGCGATCCGCGTGATCACGGGAGTTCATTTTCCGAAAGACGTGATTGTAGGTGGACTGATCGGTATACTTTGCGGTGCGGTTGCAAATATATTATTTTGGCTCTTATGATCTGACATTATAAACAGAATACCTTTTTAGGCAGTATAGAATATATTCAGGAGGAAAGAATCATGGAAATGTACAACCACCATACAGTGGAAAAAAAGTGGCAAAAGATCTGGGATGATGAAAAAGCATTCAAGACAGAAAACGATTATACAAAGCCTAAGTTTTATGCTTTGGTAGAATTTCCATATCCATCAGGACAGGGACTTCATGTAGGTCATCCAAGACCATACACTGCTTTGGATATCGTAGCAAGAAAACGTCGCATGCAGGGATATAATGTATTATATCCAATGGGATGGGATGCTTTTGGTCTGCCAACAGAGAATTATGCGATCAAGAATAAGATCCATCCAAAGATCATTACAAAGAACAATGTAGCACATTTTAAAGAGCAGCTTCATTCTTTAGGATATTCATTTGACTGGGATCGTGAGATCAATACAACAGATCCGGGATATTATAAATGGACACAGTGGATCTTTTTGAAACTTTTTAAAGCAGGACTTGCTTATAAAAAGGAAATGCCGATCAACTGGTGTACATCTTGTAAAGTTGGTCTGGCCAACGAAGAAGTAGTCAATGGTGTCTGTGAACGTTGCGGTTCTCCTGTCGTTCGTAAAGTAAAGAGCGAGTGGATGTTAAAGATTACAAATTATGCAGATAAACTGATTGAAGGGTTAAAAGATGTAGATTATATCGAGCGTGTTAAGACATCACAGATCAACTGGATCGGACGCTCTGAAGGTGCGGAAGTTGACTTTGCAATTGCCGGAAAAGAAGATAAGTTAAGAGTTTATACAACAAGACCGGATACATTATTTGGTGCTACTTACATGGTAGTCTCTCCGGAGCATCCTCTGATCGACAAATATAAAGATGAGATCACTAATTGGGATGAAATCATGACATATCGTGAGATGGCTGCTAAGAAGTCTGACTTTGAACGTACGGAGCTTGCAAAAGACAAGACCGGTGTTGTCCTTGGCGGACTGACAGCGATCAATCCGATCAACAATACAGAAATTCCGATCTGGATCTCTGATTATGTATTAATGACATACGGAACAGGTGCGATCATGGCAGTTCCGGCACATGATGACCGTGATTGGGAATTCGCTAAGAAGTTTAATCTTCCAATGATCCAGGTAGTAGAAGGAAAAGACGGTCCTGTCGATATCAATGAAGCAGCATTTACCGATGTTGCAACCGGTAAGATGATCAATTCCGGTTTTCTGACAGGTCTTAGTGTAGAAGAAGCAAAAGAAAAAGTAAAAGATTTCCTGACAGAAAACAAGATCGGTAATCGTAAAGTCAATTACAAGCTTCGTGACTGGGTATTCTCAAGACAGAGATACTGGGGTGAACCGATTCCAATCGTTCATTGTGATAAATGTGGTTATGTACCGTTAGATGAAAGTGAACTTCCGCTTCTTCTTCCGGAAGTAGAGAGCTATATGCCGACAGACAATGGAGAATCTCCACTCGCAGCGATGACAGACTGGGTAAACACAACTTGTCCATGCTGTGGCGGTCCTGCTAAGAGAGAGACAGATACCATGCCTCAGTGGGCAGGATCTTCATGGTATTTCCTGCGCTATACCGATCCCAAGAATACAGAAGCACTTGCAAGCAAAGAAGCATTGGAATACTGGCTTCCGGTAGACTGGTATAACGGTGGTATGGAGCATACAACTCTTCATCTGTTATATTCACGTTTCTGGCATAAATTCCTTTATGACCAGAAGATCGTTCCAACACCGGAACCTTATCAGAAACGTACTTCTCATGGTATGATCCTTGGCGAAAACGGTGAGAAGATGAGTAAATCCCGTGGTAACGTTGTCAATCCGGATGATATTGTCAATGATTATGGTGCAGATACGCTTAGAACATATGAAATGTTTATCGGAGCATTTGATCTGAGTGCATCATGGTCAGAAGATGGTGTAAAAGGATGCCGTCGTTTCTTAGAACGTGTATGGAAATTACAGTCTATGATGACAGAGGACGAAGGATATTCCAAAGATTTAGAGACAAAGATGCACCAGACGATCAAAAAAGTAAGCAATGACTTTGAAAACCTGAAGTTTAATACAGCAATCGCAGCAATGATGTCTCTGATCAATGAATTCTATAAAAAGAATTCCGTAACAAAGGGTGAATACAAGACGTTGATCACATTATTAAATCCGGTTGCTCCGCATATGACAGAAGAACTTTGGTCTATTCTTGGTGGAGAGGGCAGATTGTATCAGACAGCATGGCCGGAGTATGAAGAAGCAAAGACCGTAGAATCTACTGTTGAGATTGCTGTTCAGATCAATGGTAAGACAAAAGCAACGATTTCAATCGGTAAAGATGATCCAAAAGATGATGTGCTTGCAAAAGCAAAAGAAGCATTAGGTGATAAGCTTTCGGGCAATATTATCAAAGAGATTTATGTTCCGGGAAGAATTGTGAATATCGTAGCAAAATAAGAAAGAAATACCTAGCAATCGAAACAGTGCCCCAAAAGGAAACCAAATCAAAAATGCGAATACAATATTTACAAATATGACGCATGATATTAGTTATAAACGATAGGATGCCAAGGGGGAAGAGGAATTTAGGGGTGGCTGGTTGACAAAATTTCTCATTATTGCTATACTGACAAAAGCATTGAGGGAGTAGTTAGCGTAATACGAAAGAAGCGTGACTAAGTCAACAAACTCGTCCGAAAGGTCTGGCTTAATCTTAAATAACAAGACTCATGCACAGTATTTTTCTGTGCTGGGTTTTTGAAAAACAGGTACGGAATTGTACCTGTTTTTCTTACTTTATGGAGCGAAATCAAAGGATTTTTGACATAAGATGTATATGGGACATTTATACAAAACGGAGGAAGATTATGAGTATTATCGAATTATTATTGATCGGAATCGGTTTATCGATGGATGCTTTCGCCGTATCAGTCTGTAAAGGACTGGGAATGACGAAGCTGAATAAGAAAAATGCTTTTCTGATCGCGCTTTTCTTTGGCGGTTTTCAGGCATTGATGCCATGGCTTGGCTGGTTTATCGGATCGCGTTTTCAAAAGTATATTGAGCAGTTTGACCATTGGATCGCATTCGGACTTCTTGTTTTTATTGGAGGACAGATGATCTATGAAAGTCTGAAGGAGAAAGACGAAGTTGAGACAGAAGGAGACCAGCTGGATATCGGACAGCTTTTTTTGATGGCGATTGCAACCAGCATTGATGCATTAGCGATCGGTGTTACTTTTGCATTACTGCCGGGTGTAAATATCTGGACATCAATCGCATTGATCGGGTGTACTACATTTATGATTTCTTTTGCCGGAGTCGGCATCGGTTTTCGATTTGGAAATAAATATGAAAAAAAAGCGCAGATCGTAGGCGGTGTGATCCTGATCGTGCTTGGCATCAAGATTTTATTGGAACATTTAGGCGTGTTGCCATTTTAAGAGAGAGAAAAAGAGTAATGGAGGATTGATATGGAGTATATTATTTTAATTATCGGATTTGTATTGTTGATCAAGGGAGCAGATTTTTTTGTGGAAGGCAGTTCGAGTGTTGCAAAACAGCTTCGTGTGCCATCCATGATCATTGGACTTACGATTGTCGCAATGGGGACAAGTCTTCCGGAATGTTCTGTTAGTATTACGGCTGCACTGGCACATAAGAACGGACTTGCTATCAGCAATGCAGTTGGATCAAATACTTTTAATCTGATGGTGGTTTGTGGTGCCTGTACATTATTTTGTCCGTTAGCGGTTCAGAAAGAAACTTTAAAGAAAGAATTTCCGTTTTCTATTGTAGCAGCATTACTTCTGTTAGGATTTGGATTTACCGGAATGTTAGTCGGTCATATGGAAGGGTTTGTAATGTTATTTCTCTTTGCCTGCTTTTTGATCTGGATGATCCAATCAGCAAGAAAAGCGAGAGCGACAGCGTCCGATGAAGAAGAATATGAGATTCTTCCTGTCTGGAAATGTTTTCTTTTTATCGCAGGCGGTATCATTGCAATCAAGTTTGGCGGAGATATGGTAGTAGACAGTGCTTCAACGATTGCTAAAAATTTCGGCATGACAGATACATTGATCGGTCTTACGATCGTAGCATTTGGAACAAGTCTTCCTGAACTTGTGACATCGATCGTAGCCGCAAGAAAAGATGAGGTGGATATGGCACTTGGTAATGTGATCGGTTCAAATATCTTTAATATTTTGCTGGTCCTTGGTGTAGCTGCGGCAATTTCTCCGATCACATTTTCGATGCAAAATATTATTGACATAATCGTTTTAGTGATTATGAGCATTCTGGTACTGATCTTTGCAGCAACCAAAAAGACGATCAACCGCACCGAAGGAATCATTATGCTAGTGCTGTATGCAGGATATGTGGTATATATCTGTAATCGTTAGGAAAGATCGTTAGGAAGCTTATTATAAAAAACGGATTTTTAAGTAAATGAATAGCTGGATTTTTGTGATATAAAAAAGCATGAAAAATGGATGTAGAGGTCGAAAGAAGAAATTCTAAGATAAAACAGGAAAGAACGAAATCTTTTATATGATAAGGGTATTTTAGCACTCTGATAAAAAGAGTGCTAAAATACCCTTGACTTTTTAGAAAAAGAGTATTATAGTATGTTTTGCATGGGTTATTAGCACTCTAGTTTGTTGATTGCTAATACAAATCCGAAAAAGAGAACATAAAGACATGATACGAATGAATATCCGTTCCGGTGGTAAACCACACAAGACTAGGAAAGGAAAAACGAAAGCTTTTTGATTCAGAGTACATGTTGTCACATTATAATAAGAAGCAAAAAGATAGGAGAGATGAATATGTCAACAAGAACAGGTAGTTTATCAATTGATTCTGAAAATATGTTTCCGATCATTAAGAAGTGGTTATACTCGGATCATGACATTTTTATCCGTGAATTGATCTCAAACGGCTGTGATGCGATCACAAAATTAAAAAAATTAGATATTATGGGAGAATATACACTTCCTGATGATTTTAAAGCTGAGATACAGGTTGTTGTAGATACCGAAGGAAAGTCGATCAGCTTTACCGATACCGGAATTGGTATGACAGAAGATGAAGTGCAAGAGTACATTAATCAGGTGGCTTTTTCCGGAGCAACAGACTTTTTAGAGAAGTATAAAGATAAGACAAATGAAGAGCAGATCATCGGTCATTTTGGACTTGGTTTTTACTCTGCATTTATGGTAGCTGATCGTGTGACGATCGATACATTGTCATGGCAGGATGGCGCAAAAGCAGTTCATTGGGAATCAGAAGGCGGCATCAACTTTGAGATCACAGATGGTTCGAAAGACACGATCGGTACAACGATCACATTATATCTGTCAGAAGACAGCGTAGAATTTGCAAATGAATATCGTGTACGTGAAGTGCTGAATAAATATTGTTCATTCATGCCGGTAGAGATCTTTTTATCAAAAGCAAATGCCGAGCAGGAATACGAAACGATTGACGCTGCAGATCTTAGAGAAGATGATGTTGTCGTTGAAAATATCGTAGAAGAAGCAAAGACCGAAGAACGTGAAAATGAAAACGGAGAAAAAGAAGTCGTAGAAGTATCTCCGCGTAAAGAAAAAGTTAAGATCAACAAACGTCCGGTTTCGATCAGTGATACATTGCCATTGTGGATGAAACATCCCAATGATTGTACAGATGATGAGTACAAAGAATTTTACAGAAAAGTATTCAATGACTACAAAGAACCTCTTTTCTGGATCCATTTGAATATGGATTACCCATTTAACTTAAAAGGTATCCTGTATTTCCCTAAAGTAAATACCGAATACGATAACTTAGAAGGCGTGATCAAGTTATACAACAATCAGGTATTTATTGCAGATAATATTAAAGAAGTTATTCCGGAATTCTTAATGCTCTTAAAGGGTGTGATCGATTGTCCTGATCTTCCTTTGAACGTTTCACGTAGCGCATTACAGAATGATGGCTTTGTAAAGAAAATCTCGGATTATATCACGAAGAAAGTTGCTGATAAATTATCAGGCATGTATAAAGTGGAACGTGAGAATTATGAGAAATACTGGGATGATATCAGTCCATTCATCAAATATGGCTGCTTAAAGGATCAGAAGTTCCGTGAGAAGATGGAAGATTTCATTATCTTTAGAAACTTAGAAGATAAGTTTATTACTCTGCCGGAATATGTGGAAGAGCGAAAGAAAGCCGAAGGCAAAGAGCAGACGAAAGAGGAAGATGCAAAGGACGATACTTCCGAAAACAGCGAAAAAGCAGAGGCTGACAAGGAAGAAGAGCCTACGATAGTATATTATGTAACCGATATGCAGCAGCAGAGCCAGTATATCAATATGTTCAAAGAACAGAATATCGATGCGATCATCTTAAAGCACAGCATTGACCAGCCGTTTATCACACAGTTAGAGCAGGGTGACCTAAAAGTAAAATTCCAGCGTATTGATGCGGATCTCTCAGAAACAATGACGCAGGAAGCTGACGAAGAGACAATCAAGAAAGAGACAGAAACATTGACAGAAGTCTTTAAGAAAGCTTTAGGCAAAGAACAGTTAGAAGTCAAAGTCGAGAAGTTAAAGAATGAAAATGTATCGTCTATGATGACACTTTCCGAAGAAACACGTCGTATGCAGGATATGATGAAGATGTATAGTGCCGGTGGAATGGGTGGCATGGATATGAGTATGTTTGGCGG
The DNA here is from genome assembly GCF_014384965.1 of Jutongia hominis. Classification (GTDB taxonomy): domain Bacteria; phylum Bacillota; class Clostridia; order Lachnospirales; family Lachnospiraceae; genus Butyribacter; species Butyribacter hominis. The sequence goes on along the minus strand of NZ_JACRSW010000031.1, from coordinate 58,632 downwards.
CGGAGAGACTTTGGTCTTAAACTCATCAAATAAGCTTGTACAATATATCTTAGAAAACAAAGATGGTGAATATGTTGATATGTTCTGTAAACAGCTTTATGATCTTGCCATGTTGGCACATAAGCCATTATCTGCACAGGAAATGACAGATTTTGTAGCAAGAAGTAATGAGATCATGATGTTACTTGCAAAATAAATAGAAAGCAGAGTTGCTTTTTATAAGCAGCCGGTTGGGGCAAAGCGTTGGCTTTGCCCTTTTTTGAATAGGAAACTGCTTGTGCAATAGTGGTATATTCACCGAAATTGCTTTGGATTTTTAAGATTTTTCATACAAATCTTAAAGAAATCTTAATTGAAAAAATAATTATTGACTAATGGTCATTTTTTTACTATACTAGGCTATAGTAAAAATGACCATTAGTCATTTTGATAAAATTTATTATTAACGAAGGGAAGAGAGAAAATGATTCGTATAGGTAAGTGGATTACAAAACATAAGAACATCATTTTAATTTTGACGGTATTGCTTCTGATACCGGCAGCATTCGGTTATGTATCAACCCGTGTCAACTATGATGTACTCAGTTATTTGCCGGAGTCATTAGAAACGGTAAAAGGACAGGACATTATGGTAGATGAGTTTGGAATGGGTGCTTTCTCCATGATCATTGTCGAAGACATGGATATGAAAGATGCCGTCAAACTTGAGAATAAGCTTGAAAAGATTGATCATGTCAAGGATGTATTATTCTATGATGATGCATTAGACATCTCGGTACCAACGGAAATGATTCCTGAGGACTTAAGAAAAGCTTTCTTTAACGGTGATGCCAAGATGATGATCGCTTTTTTCGATTCAACGACATCAACAGATGAAACAATGGGAGCGATCGAAAAGATCCGTTCTACCGTATCATCGAATGTGTACGCCAGCGGAATGTCCGGTGTCGTAACAGACATTAAGAACCTGGCATTAGAGGAAATGCCGGTTTATGTGGTAGTTGCTTCCGTGTTATCATTGATCGTACTTTTGATAACAATGGAATCTGTAGTATCTCCATTGATCTTTTTGGCAACAATCGGTATTTCGATAGTATTTAACTTAGGAAGTAATCTGTTCTTAGGTGAGATTTCCTATATTACGCAGGCGTTAGCCGCGGTATTGCAATTAGCGGTTACGATGGATTATTCAATCTTCCTGTTAGAGAGTTATGAAGCGAATAAGCTCCGCTATCCGGGAGACAATAAACGAGCCATGGCACATGCGATCGCCAATACATTTAAGTCCGTATCAAGTAGTTCGGTTACAACAATTGCCGGATTCATCGCACTTTGCTTTATGACATTTAAGTTAGGTACGAACATCGGTGTTGTAATGTCAAAGGGTGTTGTGATCGGTGTAGTAGCCTGTGTAACGATTTTACCTGCTATGATCCTTACATTCGATAAAGTGATCGAAAAGACCAGCCATAAGGCGTTGATTCCATCTTTGGATAATGTATCGCATTTCATCGTGAAACATCATTGGGCAGCCTTGATCGTATTTGCGATCCTGATTGCACCGGCTGCTTATGGCAATAGTAATTATGAGATCTATTATAACCTGGACACATCCCTTCCGAAGGATATTCCCAGTGCAAAAGCAAACGAACAGTTGAAAGAAAACTTTGATATGAGTTCCATTCATATGATCTTATTACAGGATGGATTGACAGCCAAAGAAAAGAATGAAATGCTTTCAAAAGTAAAGAAAGTAGATGGCGTAAAATGGGTATTAGGTCTTGATTCCATCGTAGGACCAAACCTTCCGGATTCCCTGATCCCGGATAAGATCAAAACAATGTTAAAGACAGGTAATTATGAATTGCAATTTGTCTGCTCGGATTATGCATCGGCGACTGATGAATCCAATGCACAGATCCATTCCATCGATAAGATTGTAAAATCATATCAGAAGAAGGGGATGGTCATTGGTGAAGCACCTTTGATGAAAGATCTTTCCGATGTTACAAATGTCGATCTGGAAAATGTAAATATCATTTCAATCGCCGCGATCTTCATTATTATACTGATCACATTTAAGTCAATTTCAATACCGATCATTCTGGTATCCGTTATTGAATTCGCGATTGCTTGTAACATGGCAGTTCCGTATTATACGCATACATCGCTTCCGTTCGTGGCAAGTATTGTAATCGGAACAATCCAGCTTGGTGCTACTGTCGATTATGCGATCCTTATGACGAACCGTTATCATAAAGAACGTACGATCCGAAAGAGAAGCAAAAAAGATGCAATCATCGTTGCACACCAGACCTCAATTAAGTCAATCTTAACAAGTGGACTTTGCTTCTTTGCAGCAACGTTTGGTGTATCTATTTATTCACGTATCGATATGATCGGTGCGATCTGTACATTGCTTGCAAGAGGTGCGGTGATCAGTATGGTTGTTGTAATCTGTATCCTTCCTGCCATGCTTTGGATATTTGATGGTGTGATCATAAGAAGTTCATGGGATATGATCAAAGAAAAAGTTCACCAGCGTGACAAAGAACATGGTAATGTAGCAATAGAAGAACAAAATGCATAAACAAACATATGGTGTCAAAAGTCAATAGAGTTTAGAAGAGACTTTTGATACCATGATAGAAAAAGAAGTTGTCAATGACTGGTAACATCAAAAGATGTTGCAAATGCTCTGTGCCTGGTGCATCTGGCACAGAAGCAATCTGGCACAAGATGCACAGAAATGAGGATTATTATGAGAGTGAATAAAAAGAAAATGGCAGCAGCCGGAATCAGTGTATTATTAGCTTCAGGATTGTTAGTAGGCAGTGTGGAATATGCTTCTCATACATTCGCATTGAGTAAAGCAGCCGCAGCAGGGAATACAAAGACAGTAACAGAAAGTGTCAATACAAAAGCAGCAAAGAAAGCAGATGCTTCAAAGGTATCAAAAGAAGAAACGGTATATGTTACAATGGATGCTAATGGAAAAAAAGATGAAGTGATCGTTTCAGACTGGTTAAAGAATGCAGGTATTAATGGAAAAATCTCTGATGTTTCAGATCTGAAAGACATTCAGAATACAAAAGGAAATGAAAAGTTTACACAGGATGACAGCACTCTGACCTGGGATGCTAAGAAAAATGATATTTATTATCAGGGTACATCAGACAAAGAGCTTCCTGTCGGAATGGAGATCTCATATAAATTAGATGGTAAAGAAGTATCTGCAAAAGATCTTGCCGGTAAGAGTGGAAAGTTTGAGATGAATATCAAATATACTAACTCTTCGAAAAAGAAAGTAACGGTAGACGGAAAAGAAACGGAAATCTATACACCTTTCTTAATGGCTACGGGAATGATCCTTTCTACTGATAAATTCCAGAATATCAAAGTTGATAATGGCGAAGTTGTTTCAGAAGGAGACAATGATATCATTATGGCATATGGCATGCCGGGATTAAAAGACAGTTTAGATCTTGCAGGACTTGATTTTGGCGATGATGTTACCATAGATACCGATAAGATCAATGACAAGATTACGGATACGGTTAAGATCACAGCAGATGTAAAAGATTTTGAAATGGGTGCTTCTTATACTGTAGCAACAGCAAGTCTGTTCAAAGATATTGACTTTGGTGATATTGACAGTCTCGATGATCTGGATGATAAGATGGATGACTTAAAGGATGCAGCAAATAAGCTTGTAGATGGTGCAGATACTTTAAGTGATGGATTAAAGACATTAAACAGCAATATCAAGAAATACAATAAAGCGATCAAGACATTGAATAAGAGTGTCGGTACATTAAATACCGGTGCTACAAAGTTAAAAAAAGGAGTTGGTACTTATACAAAGTCAGCGGATAAGTTATTCAAGGGTGTGATCAAATACTCAGATGGTACAAAGACATTTGCACAGAGCACTAAGAAATATACAGCCGGTGCAAAAGCATTAGTCGATGGTGCCGGTAAGATTTCTTCTTCCGCAGAGCAGTTCCCTGCCTCTTATAAACAGTTCAATGACAGCTTAACCTCATATGTCAATGGCGTAAACACACTTCTTGCAGAAGAAAATATGACAAAGCTTTCAAGCGGTGTTAATTCCTTAAAAGCAGGTGTAGAGTCGTTAGACAGCGGTCTGACATCAGCGATCAGCGGTGTTGATAAGATCAATGCTGCTGCAAAGCAGTTAGAAGGAACAGATGCAAAGACAACTGCATTAAGAGAATCTATTAACACTACGAAAGATGCAATGGAGGATGCAGCCAAGAATGCAGCAACAGAGCAGGAGAAAGCAACTTATCAGGCACAGGTTCAGTTATATGAGTCTATGCTTAATTATATGGATAACGTTCAGAGAGCCGGTGCAGGACTGGATGCAGCTACGAACGGTAAACCGGACAGCGAAGCTGCTGATCAGAATGGCAAGACAGACTTAAAACTTGGTCTTCAGACAATGGAAGCTGCAACAAGCAAGACCTCTACAGAGACAAATCTTTATAACGGATTAAGTGCATTACAGAGCAGTGCAAAGACAATGTCTGATAGTGCAGCAACGATCCGTGGTTATAAGACACCGATCTTAGAGGCAAGTGGAAAGATCAATGCAAGTGTAGGTACTTTAACAGAAGCGGTAAAGACATTATATAAGAGCGGTACAACATTAACTGCTAACAATAAGAAATTAAATGATGCTGCAACGACATTAACAAAGAGCTCTAAAACAGTAAAATCCGGTTCTAAGCAGTTAAAAGCTAACAGTGGTACGGTTCGCAGCGGTATGAGCACATTAGCAGGTGGTACTAAGAAACTTTACAAAGCAACGAACACATTAGTTACTACAACAAATAAAGTAGCAAAAGGTGTTAACAAGTTAGACAACGGTGCTTCCAAACTTGCTTCCGGAACAAAAGAATTCAAGGAAGATGGTGTTGATAAGCTTACAGATACCATGAACAGCATTTTAGATGGTGTAAGTGATACCAAAGACAGAGCAGAAGCTGTAAACAACGCAGCAGCAAATTATAAGAGCTTCTCAGGAATCTCTGGTGAAATGGACGGCAGTGTGAAGTTCATTATGACAACAAAAGAAATTAAAGCAGACGACAAATAAAAGGAGAGATTTTTTTGGGTAAGATTGAGGAGAAGAAAAGACAAAAAAAAGAAGCGTTACTTGCCTCAGCTTTCCAGCTCTTTACAGAAAAAGGAATAGATAATACTTCTATTTCAGAAATTGCCAAGAATGCAAATATGGCAAAAGGAACCTTTTATCTGTATTTTAAGGATAAATATGCGATCCAGGATTGCCTGGTCGCATATGAGGCAAACCGGATTTTTGAAAAAGCACATATACAATTAAACAATGAGTTGTTTCAAAAGGTATCGGACTCTTTTGAAGATGCCATTATCTGTTTGGTTGACTGCGTGATAGAGCAGCTTAATGAAAATCCGGTCATCCTTCGCTTTATCGCCAAAAACCTGAGTTGGGGAATCTTTTCAAATATTAGGATTTCAGATCTTGACAATCAGAATTGCATGGATATCTTTGATGAATTAATTCAAAAATCAAAAAAGAAATTCCGGCAAAAAGAATTAATGGTATTTATGATCGTCGAACTGGTTAATGCTACATGCTATAATGTCATCTTAAATCACAGTCCGGTAGGCATTGAAGATTTAAAGAAAGATCTGTATGCAGCAATACGCAGCATCCTCGAACAGTTCGAACTACAATAGCTGCAACAGCCGGCACCTGCAGCATAACAAAAAAGGCATCAGCCATTTGCAAAAAGTTCCGGCAAAGTCCTGACGGATCCTATCGTTTGTAGTATAATATAATGCGTCATATTGAAAATGAATGAATTCACATTTCTATTTGATTTTCCTTTTGGTGCACTGTTTCGATTGCTAAGGATATCTAAGATTTTTAGCTTTTTTGCCCTGATTATGGGCGCTCTCATCTGATATAGGGGCAAGACCTGTCTGATGTACATTGCTGTTTGGGAATCTCAAAGCCCGTCGCCACTTGCGCTGCAAAAATGTTTGTTTTTTGCAGTGCTATGTGTGCGCTACGTGGCTTTGCGAAGCGGGAGCGTGTCCCAAACAACAATGCTACTCAGGCTGAGTCGCCCCTATAGTTATGACCCGCGCCCAATCAGCAAAAAAGCTTAAAAATCAGATATCCTAACCAATCGTCGTGTCAAACCAAAAGGAAAGACAAAATAGAAATGTGAAAGAAATATATCTGATATGACGCAATTTATGAAGCTATAGACGATAAGGATGCAAAGGAGTATCAGAGGAACTTTTGCAAATGGCTGATTTTTTGTGGTGCAGGTAAGGAGGAATTAGATGGGGGCTATGTCTAATTTGGTAAATAAGCTTGTGGCGACCGGCAATCTGGAAGAGGAAGAATTGACGGAGCTGCTTCAATTTCGAAATGAAGAGACTTCTCAGTATCTATATGAGCAGGCACAGATGATCTGTAATAAAAAGAAAAATAAGAAAGTGGAAATCTGGGGCAGGATTTTACTGGGAAATTTTTGCAAAAATGATTGTAAGATGTGTGGTTTACAAAGAGGAAACCGTTTTGTGAAGCGGTATCGTATGGATATGGATCATATTTTGCGACTCTGTCATGATTTTGATGCACAGGGAGTAAAGGGGTTTGTTCTGGAAAGTGGTAACGATCCGCTGCTAGGAGAAGAAAAAATTGCGGAAATTATTTTGGCGATTCACTCTCATCATCCAAAGACGAAGATCATTCTTGCGTTAGGCGAAAAAAATGAAGGTGCATATCTTCATTGGAAAACGGTAGGTGCAGTTGGATATCTGTTAGCACATGGAAGTGCCAATGAGAACCATTTTAAAAAAATCTATCCGGCAAATACTTCCTTTTTATTAAAAAAACAGCACCAATGGCAGTTAAGAAATATAGAGTACCTGCTTGGTGATGAGCTGTTAGTCGGAATACCATATCAGACGGTGAAGGATGTTGTAGACGATCTGCGTTATATGAAGGAACAGGGAGTCAATATTATTGATATACGGACATTTATGCCGGCATTGCATACGGTATTTGAAAGAGAACGAAGCGGTAATGGGGATATGGCGATTTATATTATGGCAATTATGCGTCTGATGCTTCCGAATGCTTATATCCTTGCTGATCCGGTTTTGGAATGTGTAAAAAAGAATGGCAGAGTACAGGCATTAGAAGCAGGAGCAGATGTGCTCATAGTCGATGTACCCGAAGCAGATATTCTTTCTTCTTATTGTGTGTATCAGCGAAAGAGTGGAAGAATGCAGCTTGGTCTTGATGATCTTGATCAACTTAAAATGCAAATACAGGAAAAAGGGTTTCAATTCTGAAACCCTTTTTCCTATGTCTATGCTTGAATTATACCAAAAAAATTTTTATTACCGCTTTCTTTTTTAGTATTTTCATGGAATTATATTGAAGATAGTTTTATAAAAAATATTTGCATAGTGTTTATTATAAAAAACGGTAAGATGTTTTTATAATGTACAATTTCCGACAGTACGTGGAAATGGTAATACATCACGGATGTTTGACATACCGGTCAGATACATCACACAGCGTTCAAAGCCAAGCCCGAAACCGGCATGACGGGCACTTCCGTATTTACGAAGATCGGTGTAGAACGCATAATCATCTAAAGACAACCCGGTTTCTTTCATTCGTGCCAAGAGCAGATCATAATCATCTTCACGCTGGCTGCCACCGATGATCTCACCGATTCCCGGAACCAGACAATCCATGGCTGCAACTGTCTTTTGATCCGGATTTAATTTCATGTAGAATGCTTTGATCTCTTTTGGATAATCGGTCACAAATACCGGACGCTTAAAGATTTCTTCGGTCAGATAGCGTTCGTGTTCTGTCTGAAGATCAGATCCCCAGTGTACTTTATATTGGAAAGCATCATTGTTCTTTTCTAATATTTTAATTGCTTCTGTATATGTGATGTGCCCGAATTCAGAATGCAAAACATGTTCTAAGCGTTCGATCAGACCGGTATCAATATGCTGGTTAAAGAAAGTAAGTTCTTCTTTTGCATGCTCCATGACGTAAGAAATGATATATTTTAGCATATCTTCCGCAACCTGCATATCATCATTAAGATCGGCAAAAGCCATTTCCGGTTCGATCATCCAGAATTCTGCTGCATGGCGGCTTGTATTGGAATTTTCAGCACGAAAAGTCGGCCCGAATGTATAAATGTTTTGGAATGCCATGGCATATGTTTCACCATTTAACTGTCCGCTAACCGTCAGATTAACTTCCTTTCCAAAGAAATCCTTCTTATAATTAACCTTTTCATTAGGTGATTTTTCAATATTTGCAAGGTCTAATGTGGTAACCTGGAACATCTCTCCGGCACCTTCACAGTCGCTTCCTGTAATGATCGGAGTATGCACATAGACAAAATCACGTTCCTGAAAGAACTGATGAATAGCATATGCGATCAGGGAACGGACGCGGAAAACCGCCTGAAAGGTATTGGTTCTCGGACGCAGGTGTGGAATGGTACGAAGATATTCAAAAGAATGTCTTTTCTTTTGTAATGGATAATCCGGAGTAGAGGTGCCTTCTATCGTAATACTTTCTGCATGGATTTCAAAAGGTTGTCGTGCATTTGGTGTAACAAGGACATTGCCTTTTATGATCAATGCAGAGCCGATGTTGAGTTTACGTATCGTATCAAAGTTTTCCAATGTATTGTCAAAGACAACCTGAACCGGCTGAAAATATGTTCCGTCATTGATGGAAATGAAACCAAAGGATTTCGAATCGCGCAAGCTGCGTATCCAGCCACAGATCGTAACGGATTGCTCATTATAAGAATCCATATCCTGATATAATTTTTTGATGTGTATAAAATCCATAATAATCCCCTTTTCTTTTTCTTTCTTTTACGATCAGAGTGCCAAAAGTCTGTTAGAAGTTATGCTGAAGGGCAGATTGTAAATATTTTTCTGCATTTGTGCACACATAATACCAGTATTTCTTATTTTTCTGCATTCGTCAAGTAAATATTCTATAAATGCGTCAGGAAGGTGAGTTGACAAGAAGAAAGGACGGATATATATTAAAAGAAGATTAATTTTATAAATTTTAAATATTATAATTTGATGGTGTGATCTCATGACAATCGGAGGTGTGACATTATGAGAGAGAACGAGCGAGAGGAGACACCTGACAAAGAACTGTTTTCGGGAGAGAAGGTTTTATTGGTTGACGATAATAAGATCAACTTAGAGGTTACGAGGACAGTATTAGAACAGGCAGGAGTCAGAGTAGACACTGCAAATACCGGAGAGAAAGCCTTAGAGCTGTTTTTACAGTCGAAAGAGGGAGAGTACAGGCTTATTTTTATGGATATTAATATGTATGGAATGAATGGATATGAGACAACGCAGAAGATCCGCAGAATGAATCGTAAAGATGCAAAAACGGTGCTGATCTTTGCTGTATCAGCCGACATTCAGGTTACATATAAGGAAAAAGCATTGGAAGCAGGGATGAATGGATGCATTTGTAAGCCGTTTTCGTATAATGACATTATAAAACAGATGCACAGGCTGCTTGAAGAAAAAGAGGGAGAAGAGGACAAATAGACAGATGGAAGAGAAAAGTTCACAAAGTGTAAAACTTAGCAGTCTGAAACCGCATTTTTTGTTTAATGCATTAAATTCCGTGAAATGTGAGGTAATATCAGATGCATCGGACAAGGTAGATCTCTTGGATGATTTTGCAGCTTATTTGCGTTATATTTTGCGTTTTAGTGAGAACAACAATGTGATTAGTGCAAAAGAGATAGTTGCATTTTTAGGTTCATATATACGATTAGAAGAAGCAAGATACGATCAGATCAGGATCATTTTTGAAGTAGAGACACTTCATTTTCAGATGGAGGCATTAACTTTATTTGAATTAATATATAATGCGATACACCATGGTCTTGGTGGTAATGCTCCAGACGGAAAAGTATGGGTCCGCATACAAAAAGGGAAAGGAGAGGTGATCATAGAAATAGAAGATAACGGAAAAGGAATTTCAAAAGAAGCATATCAAAAAGCATATGAAGAAAAAAGATCGTTATTTCAGATCAAAGAATCTATGGAAAGCAGAGGGGGGAGTTTCCGTATTGATACGAAGGAGAACAGGGGAAGTACAATCTATCTGGTGATACCGGATACGATATTGTGTTAAAGTATTACATTAGGAAAGAATGAGAATCAGGAAAGGGAAGCTATGAAAACAATTCTAGTTGATGATGAGAAAAAGGCAATTCAGGTTTTTCAACATATGACAGAGAAAATTGCGACGATTGAACTGGAGGGGATTTTTCAGAATGGAGAAGAAGCGATCGAATTTGTGCAAACGCATACGATTGAACTCGCTATTCTGGACATCCAGTTATTGGAGATGGATGGCATTACATTAGGGAACAAGCTCCACAAGGTTAATCCGAATATTTTACTGATCTATATTACCGGTTATGAAGATTATGCAATGGATGCGATACGGCTGCATGCAGCAGGGTATCTGTTAAAACCATATACACAGGAAGAATTAGAATATGCAATTGAATCAGCACGACTTCTTTCAAGAAGATCGAAGAAACGGATTTTTATTAAGACGTTTGGGCATTTTGATGTCTTTGTAGATGGGGAACCGATCATGTTTCGGAGCGGTAAGGCAAAAGAAATGCTTGCCTTACTTGTTGACCGGCAGGGTGGGACTGTAAATACAGATCAGATTATAGGAACTTTATGGGAAAACAGACCAAATGATGAAGCAACACAGAATTTGTGCAGTAAAGTTGCAAGAAATCTGGCAAAAGAATTAAAAGAGAATGGCGTAGAGAATCTGTTGATCGCAACAAGAGGAATCAGACGCGTGAACACAGAAATTTTTGACTGTGATCTATATGATCTTTTAAATGGCGATCTTCATGCAAAAAAAGAATTTTCCGGAGAATATATGTTAGAATACAGTTGGGCGGAAAACAGAATGGGACAACTGTTAAAATATTTGATGTAACGGATATTATTATAAGGGACTGTCATTTTATGGACAAATGTTTGTGAAGTGGCAGTTTTTTACTTTTTTCGGTTGGAAATCGACAAGAAAAGGAGTAAAAAAACGAAAAAATGTATAAAATTCCATTTGAATTCCATTTCAAATCCATTTTTTTTCACTTTACATTACTATAATAAATATATGTTGTCGGAAAATTATAAAAAACGACAGCAAAAAAAGAAAACCGAAAAAAGGGTAGAATTTTAAGAAAGGAAAGAAAAATGGAGAATGGAAAAATGCGTGTCGTTATTGCAGACAATAACGTACAGGATCGAGAAAGCAAACAAACAACGATGACCAATCTGGGGATAAATGTTATTCTAGCCACTGGGAATGGCAGTAAAGCACTTGAAACAATTCGTGAAGAACAGCCGGATGTTGTAATTATGGATCTGATTCTTCCGGGAATTGATGGAATAGGAATTTTAGAAGAAGTAAATAAAGGAGAAAGTCCGAGAAGAAAACCGGTATTTATCATTGAGACCGCACTTCGTATGGAGAATCTTGTAGATGAAGCGATTCAGGCAGGTGCAGACTATTATATGATGAAACCGGTATCCAATACGATGCTGATCAAAAGAGTATATCAGCTTATGGAAAAAAGAATGCAGATAAACCCAATTGTAACCGGCACAGAGAAAAATACGGTTTCTTTTTGTGATAAAGTCGAAAAAGAAAAACGAAAAAGTACATCGGAAGGATATTCGTTATCCGGTGATTTAGAAAGAGATATTACCAATATTTTGCTTGAGATTGGGATACCGGCGCATATTAAAGGATACCAGTACATAAGGGAAGGTATTATTATGGCATTTTATGACAGAAATATGCTTCATTATATTACGAAATTTTTGTATCCTTCAATTGCTAAAAAGTATAAGACGACCTCAAGCAGTGTTGAAAGAACAATTAGGCATGCGATTGAAGTTGCATGGCGCAGAGGGGATATGGAAGTGTTAGAAGAAGTTTTTGGCAATACAGTCAGTGCAGGAAAAGGGAAACCGACGAATTCTGAATTTATGGCTTTATTGACAGACAAGCTGCGGTTAGAGTATCGCACACAAAGCGTTTCCTAAGAAATAACAAAGAAATGACGAAGAAACTTGACGCTAATTTTGTTTTCGTGGTAAAATAAAGATTAGTGTCAAGTATTTTTTTTACTTTTATGTGTATACATGAGTACAATGATACCAATATTCGCAATGTTGCGATCATGATAAAGGAGGAAGATCATGGGAAACGAGTCAATGATGGCACTCAGCGAGGTGCTCAATGAAAAGTTCGATGAGTTGGTCGGAAACTGTATGCGTTCCGGCGCGATCGATCTGAACTTATATCAGGAGTATGATGTTAAGAGAGGATTGCGTGACAGCAATGGTAAAGGTGTATTGACCGGACTGACAGAGATTTCAGATGTAAATGGCTTTCGTGTTGTAAATGGTGTAAAAGAACCTGCAGATGGACAGTTATATTATCAGGGATATGATGTAAAAAGCGTTGTAGGTTCCGGGCTAAAAAAACGTTTTGCTTTTGAAGAAGCTACCTATCTGTTGCTTTTTGGGAGTCTTCCTACAAAAGAGCAATTAAAAACCTTTGTTGAGATATTAAGCAGTTTACAAGAGTTATCCGGTCAATTTGTAAGAGATGTCATTATGAAAGCACCAAGTGCTAATCTGATGAATGGTTTGCAAAAAAGCGTCTTGACTCTGTATTCCTATGATTCAAATCCGGATGATATTTCTGTCGCTAATGTGTTGAGACAGTCTTTGCAATTAGTGGCAAAGCTTCCGTTGATTGCTGTTTATAATTATCATGCATATCGTCATTTTCATTTCTTTGACAGTTTAGTGATCAAGCCGGCAAAACCGGAATATTCAACAGCGGAAAATATTTTACATATGCTTAGACCGGATGGTCAGTTTACAGAATTAGAGGCAAGAGTTCTGGATGCCGCATTGGTTCTTCATGCGGAGCATGGTGGAGGAAATAACTCGACATTTACAAATCATGTCGTTACTTCATCAGGAACAGATACCTATTCTGCAGTTGCAGCTTCCATCGCATCACTGAAAGGACCAAGACATGGTGGAGCCAACTTAAAAGTACAGCAGATGATCCGAGATCTGCATGAACATTGCGGAAAGACTCCGGATGAAGAAGCAGTCAGGGCATATCTTCAGAAAATACTTCGTGGAGAAGCATTTGACGGATCTGGATTGATCTACGGTATGGGACATGCCGTTTATACATTATCAGATCCTAGAGAAGTAGTATTAAAAGATTTTGCCGGTAAATTAGCGAAAGCAAAAGGAATGGAAGAAGAATTTGCACTCTATAATACGGTAGAAAAAGTGGCAGCAGATCTTTTAATGAGTCGTTCTCATGTTGTAAAACCGGTCTGTGCAAATGTTGATTTCTATAGCGGTCTTACTTATACGATGCTTGGAATACCGGAGGAACTGTTTACTCCGCTTTTTGCGATTTCAAGAATTTCAGGATGGAGTGCTCATCGTTTAGAAGAGTTAGTTAATAAAGGAAAGATTATTCGTCCGGCATATAAATATGTGGGACATCATAGAGAATATCCTAACAACGAGCAGGAATAAGAACATACTTTTTACACATAATGTTCACTTTTTGATAAAGGATTCACTTTAGTATGTAATACATAAAAACAAAGTATCCAACCAAAAGAGATACCGAAGGGGGAATTTTATGCGTAGAAAATATGTTGCGTTGACATTAGGATTAGTAATGACAGGAATGCTTTTAGGAGGCTGTGGAAACTCAAAAGATACCGGCAGCACAGCAGACATTGCATCTTCGAAAGATGCAGCGGCTTCAAGCAGTCCGTCAACAGATCAGAAATCTTCTGATAAAAAAGATGAAAACACCGTATATGGCAAGATTACAAAAGCAGACGGTAATACAATCACCTATGAAGTGTTAGAACGTCAGGATAATGGTGCTATGCCACAGGGCAGCAAAGCACCGGATGGTGCTTCCAAGCCGGAAGGCACACCACCGGCCAAACCGGAAGGAAGTGCCAATCCACAGGCAAGTGGAGCACCTCAGGGAAAAGATGATAAAGGCAAAGGTGGTTTTAGCAGCACCGGAGAGACACAAACATTTACAGTATCAGATGACACAACAGTCAAAATTGTTACGATGAAAGATGGATCGGCAGATTCATCCGATGGATCAGTATCTGATCTGACAAAAGGCACAATGATCCGGATCCAATATACTGATTCGAGCAAAAAAACGATCAAAGAAGTTGATGCATCAAAAATGGATGACAATAAACAAAGTGATCGGAAATAATGAAAAAATTGCTAAATAAACAATTGCAAAATGATTGTTTAAGATACTTGCATCAAAAAATAAACGAGAAGGCTGCATAAGCGTCTTGTATTAAAAATGAGATAAAAAAGCACATTTAGCAAAGAATTTGTTGTATCCGTTAAAAAATGGTATAAGATAAAAAAAGAAAGCCATACTATTTCTGTGAATTAAATTCAGTAAGAAAGGTATGGTGAGTATTTTGAAGAAAAAATATTATCTTTTAGCAGCGTTGTTATGTCTTTCGTTATTTGTTTTTGCCGGATGTGGCAAAAAAGATAACAATGATAATGCAGCATCAGAAAGTCCGGCAACGGAGTCTAGTGCCGATCCGCAGCAGACAGACAAAGATGATGATCTGATGGACGATGTGGGCGATGGCGTAGATGATGCAGTGAATGATGCAGGAGATGTAATTAACGATGCTGTAGATGGTACGGAAGATGCTGTAGATGATGCAACAGGCAATGGTGATTACAAAAACGATAAAAAGGATAACAATAATTCTGTTACAAGCGGAAAAGATGCAACTGCATCACCGACTGTAAAATAACCGGATTACAAAATTGTTTTTGGTATCGGAATAGAAAAGAAAAAGACATATGTTTAGAAAACTTCTGTAGTTTCCGTATCATATGTCTTTTCTTTTTAGAAATTAAAAAGACTGCAACCAGGAGCTTATGTCCGGGTATTAAATTTTTAACAAAACATGCACATGGTTCTTACAAATTGCTAGTCAAGCTGAATACTGTAAAGATAGCAATCATGGCCTTTGTATGGGATTTCTTTTTCTATTGTCATGCCAAGATTCTTTGCTGTATTTTGGGAGCGTGTATTTTTTTTGTCAATTACAGCAACGATCCGTTTGATGTCTAATTCTTCTTTTGCATAAGTAAATACTGCACGACAGCATTCAAGAGCATAGCCATAACCCCAATGGTTTGTATCAAGCAGATACGAAAGGACGATCTCGTTTTTTCCATCTACTTCCAGATTTTCAATGCCACATTTACCGATCAGCTTCTTGCTTGTCTTACTAAAGATTCCCCACATGCCATATCCATAGAAAGAATATACATTTTTGATATAAGCTTCCTGTTTTTTCATTTCTTCTTCGAGATAATCATCAATATCCGGAATATATTGGCGGATATCAGGATCTTTATAGATTTGATAGATTTCTTTGATATCCTTCGGTTCTAATTCACGGATAAACAGTCGTTTTGTGTCTGCGATCATAACCGGTTTTCCAAGGCTGCGGCAGAGAATGTTATGAAAGAAACGTTCATCAATGCCTACAAAAGACTCTAAAAGTACATTCGCGGCAGACAGATCCTGATTGCCCGAATGCGGATTCAGATAACCGACACATGGAATACCGGCTGCTTTTGCTGCCTGGCTTCCAAAGCAGGAATCTTCGACTACAACTGTTTCCTGCGGACTGACACCAAGCTCTTTTAAAGCAAGTAAAAAGCTGTCAGGAGCCGGCTTTGGATGTTCAACATGAGCACAAGAAATCAATTTTGTGAAATATTTTTTTATATGTAAGGCTTTAACCGTGTTCTCGATCTCTGTTGGACTTGAAGATGATGCGATCGCAAGACGGATACCGGCATGATAAAGTTTTTTGATCAGATCGGTAATGCCCTCTATGATTGCATATCCTTCTTCTTTTAGGATTTTTTTCTTTTCAAGATTCATTTCTTCTAAAAGATCCTCTAATGAGATCGAAAGAGGGAAGCGTTTCATGATATCCTGTGTAAAGACTTTTGTAGAACTTCCGATAAAGCTGGAACAATAGTCGTAATCAGCATTTGCATCATGCCGGTTCAGCACACGTAATGCTGCACGGGCGTGTTGTGGTTCACTGTCTATAATGACACCATCCATGTCAAAAATAACTGCTTTCAGCATAGGATCAACCTCCAATCCGGGTTTAAATTCAGACTCGCAAATCCGCTCTTACAGAGCTTCATTTTCTGCTGTGCAGAAATATTTGCTCGTTGAACCATGCAAGAAAAGGAAATGCCTGCTTTCGCAGTCGCTCCCTTTTCTTTTGCATGGTTCAGTTTTGTGTTATTATAACATAAAATCACACTACAAGAAAGTAATAAAAAATCTTTAAAAGTACGTAAATTCTGCTATAATAAAAAAATAACAGCGATTTATACGAAATGGAGGAAAAGTGCAATGGCAACAATCAAACCATTTAAGGCGGTGCGACCGGCACAGGACAAAGCGGCAAGAGTGGCAGCACTTCCATATGATGTTTATAACAGGGAAGAAGCAAAGCAAGAGATACAAAAGGAGAAATTAACATTTTTAAAAATTGACCGTCCTGAGACACAGTTTCCTGATGATATGGATATGTATGATCCGAAAGTATATCAGAAAGCAAAAGAAATGTATGAAGAAGCAAAAACAGATCAGACATTGATACAGGATCAGGATATTTGTTTTTATATTTATCGCCTGACAATGGATGGGAGAGCACAGACCGGCATTGTGGCGTGTGCATTAGTAGACGATTATCTGAACAATGTGATCAAGAAACATGAAAATACAAGAGAAGAAAAAGAACAGGACCGTATCTGTCATGTAGATGCGTTAAGTGCGCAGACAGGGCCAATCTTTTTGGCGTATCGCTCGAAAAAAGAGATCAATGATATTGTCAATGAAGTCATGAAAACAGAGCCACTGTACGATTTTACGGCATCGGATGGAATACAGCATACTGTTTGGAAAATGGCACAAAAAGATGAAGTTGAAAAGATTGAACAGGCATTTGACGGCATTGGAGAAATTTATATTGCCGATGGCCATCATCGTGCCGCAAGTGCTGTTAAAGTCAGCTTAAAAAGACGTGAAGCAAAGAAGGATTATACAGGCAAAGAAGAATTTAATTATTTTCTGTCAGTTCTTTTCCCGGATGACCAGCTTTATATCATGGATTATAATCGTAGTGTAAAAGATCTGAACGGATGGACGAAAGAGGAATTTTTTGAACAGATTCAAAAGTCTTTTATATTAACGGCATTAGATCATATGCAAAAGCCGGAAAAGAAAGGGCAGATTGCGATGTATCTGGAAAAAGAATGGTATTTATTAGAGGCAAAAGAGGAATTATTACAGATTGATGATACAGTACGTTCACTGGATGTTTCGCTGCTTCAGGAATATTTGTTAGAACCGGTTCTCGGAATTAAAGATCCAAGAACAGATGCAAGAATTGATTTTATCGGTGGTATTCGTGGCATGGAAGAATTAGAAAGAAGAGCAGATAGTGATATGAAAGTATCGTTTGCAATGTATCCGACCTCAATAGGAGAACTTTTTGCGGTAGCAGATGCGAAAAGACTGATGCCGCCAAAATCAACATGGTTCGAACCGAAGCTTCGAAGTGGTTTATTTATTCATGAGATAGAACGATAAAGAAGCAAAAGATCCGATAGAATGTATTAGAAGATAATGTGGAATCTTTCATGGTTATGTGTTTTGGTTTGGAGGGGAAAATGGATAAAAAATTATATGATCTGATGGATTGGGCGGAAATTGAAACAATTGTATATTCAGAGCACGATCATCCTGAAAATATATTAGGACCACATAAAGTAAAAGGCGGTGTTTTGATTCAAGCGTTTTTGCCCGATGCAAAGACTGTTTTTGTCAGAAGTAAGAAAAGTGGAATGTTCATACAGATGAGCCAGACGGATGAAGACGGCTGCTTTGCCGCATTGATGGAAAGCCGTAAGATCGTGTCATATGAATATGTGATTGATTATGGTGATGGAAAGGAATATTGGCAAAAAGATCCGTATCTGTATGGAAATCTGATCCCCGAGCAGGCGTTAGAAGATTTTAATGCAGGAAAAGCATACGATATTTATCGTTATTTGGGGGCTCATCCTGTAGCCGTAAAAGGCATTGGAAAAGATGTTTTGGTAGATTGGAATCCAATGGCTGCCAGCACAAAAAGATCCGATATGGTGCAGGGAACTTTCTTTGCAGTCTGGGCTCCGAATGCAATGCGTGTCAGTGTTGTAGGCGATTTTAATCAATGGGATGGCAGAAGACATCCGATGTGCCGGTTCGGTGATAGTGGCGTTTTTGGACTGTTCATACCGGATATTGGCTGTGGCGATATTTATAAATATGAGCTGAAATACAATGCCCGGACGATTGCTTTAAAATCAGATCCATATGGTTTTCAATATGAAGATTCCATGACGATGGCAAGTATCATTACCGATTTGCAAAATTTTTTATGGGAAGATGCCGAATGGATGCAAAAAAGGCAGAAAATACAGATTACACAAGAAGCACTTAACATATATGAAGTCAGTCTGGATGGTTGGCTTTCCAAAGAAGACAAGGATGCAGGAAAGGGTTATCGGGACGCAGCAAAAACTTTGGCAAAATATGTAAAAGAGATGGGGTATACCCATATTCAGCTCATGCCTCTGATGGAACGTGTACAGAAAAATTCTTATGGATATCCAACAGTTGGATATTACGCAATTCGTTCGTGCTATGGAACACCAAAAGATTTTATGTATTTCGTTGATTATATGCATCAAAACGGAATCGGTGTGATCATGGAATGGATACCGGGATATTTTTCGACGCAGGAGCAGGGGCTTGCAATGTTTGACGGAACCTGTTTGTATGAGCATCTGAATCCTTTACAGGGATTGCATCCGTTTTACGATGCCATGCTTTTTCAATATGAAAGACCGGAAGTTGCTAACTTCTTACTTGCGAATGCGTTATATTGGAAAGAAATGTATCATTTAGATGGTATCTGTGTGGGTGGCATGGAGACAATGCTGTATCTGGACTACGGACGAAAAGAGGGGGAATGGATACCGAACCGTTATGGCGGTAACGAAAATCTGGGTGGAATCGACGTTTTAAAGAAACTGGCAGCTCTCTTTCATCAAAAAGAGGATGGGGCAATTCTGATCGCAAAAGAAGAGATGGCAAGTCTTGGAGTTACCGATCCGTTGGAAGATAACGGACTCGGCTTTGATCTGAAATGGAATATATGCTGGACAAGCGATTTTCTGAAATATATGAAGTTAGACCCTCTGTTTCGAAAAGGAAGTCATGGTCTTATTACGATGGAAATGCTATATCATTATAGTGCAAACTTTATTCTGACTATTTCACATCGGGACACATGGAAAAAGAAAAGCTCTCTTTTTGAAAATATGCCGGGAACAATATATGATAAGTTTAGTAATATACGTGTCGGATTTGGATACATGATCACACATCCGGGTAAGAAAATGCTTTTTATGGGAGAAGAGTTTGGAGTAGAAGACAGAAAAAATCCTGACGGATCGCTTGACTGGGAACAGGCTCAAAGTAAAGAACATGCACAATTACAGCGTTATGTCAAAGATCTGAATATGCTATATCGAAATCATACCGCACTCTATGTGATGGATTACAGACAGGATGGCTTTGAATGGATCAGCTGTATGGATGCTGATCATAGTATTATTGCTTTCCTGCGCAAAGATCAGGATGATATTTTGCTTGTAATCTGTAATTTTACACCTGTATTGTATGAGAATTTTAAAGTGGGTGTTCCGTTTATGGGAAGATATAAAGAGATCTTTAACAGTGATAGAACAATTTATGGCGGAGCAGGTTATGCAAATTCAAACGAATTAACAGCAAAAGAAGTATCATGGGACGGAAGAAGTCATTCGATCGCAATAAAACTTCCTCCATATGGTTTTTGTGTCTTTCGGGCGGTTTCTGAAAAATAATGTACTCTCGGTATCTTCTCCAAACGAACCCTTTCGGCTGAATTTTTGATATACTGCTTCCATTTTCTCGTCGTACACACCGTGTACGCACTGCAAAAATGTCATTGTATAACAAAAATCCATCTCGAAATATTTCGTTTAGAAAATTCCGAGAGCACATAAATAGAAATGAGGATGATTATGACAACATTTTTATATAACAGATTATTTTTAGCTTCTGATACGATTTTTCGTGTTCTTTTAGCAACAGGTAAAACAAAAGATGCCGACAGTGCTGATATCAAACAGCTTGCCGATACATTGAATTCGAATGCAAGCAATGAAGAAAAGACAAACTTTCTGATCGAATATTTACTGGCACAAAGAAGTGTTCTCTTAGATGCAGCAAAAACATTATTATTCGTATTGGTTATTTTCCTGATCGGAAGAAGATTAGTCAAACTTGGGCTAAAGCTGACTAGCCGTTGGATGGAAAAGCATGAAGTGGAAGTCAGTGTACAAAACTTTGTGATGTCTTTTGCAAAAGTGGCTTATAACATGATCCTGTTATTTATTATTGCAGGAATATTAGGTGTCAGTGCAACGATCGTTGCATTTGTCGGTTCTGCAGGTTTAACGATTGGTCTTGCTTTGCAAGGAAGTTTATCAAATCTGGCAGGCGGCATTTTAATCCTTACCTTAAAGCCGTTTAAAGTAGGGGATTATATTATTGCGACCGGTGCAGAAGGCACTGTACAAAGTATTGATGTGTTTTATACAAGACTATCAACTACAGATAATAAGATCATTGTAATACCAAATGGAACAATTACAAATTCAAATATCACGAATTCCACGAATGCTTCTAAGAGGATGCTGATCTTAAATTTTACAGTTTCTTATGGCAGCAATGTGCAGGAATTGCGGACAAGATTACTTGATCTGCTTGCGCATACCGAGAAAATCTCAAAAGAAGACAAGATGGAAGTTGTCGTAGATAAATTAACACCGTTTAAAGTACAGATGCAACTGAAAGCATGGACAAAGACAGAAGATTACTGGCAGGTGCGTTATTCCCTATTTGAAACATTAAAGGAGATTATAGAAGAAAACGAAGCAAAGTTGTCTCAATAATGAAAAATAAATATAGTGGGTTTACTTTGTGTCTAGGGATAGGCTATAATACATTTGGGGGAATTTTCAAGGAAGCAGGTGGAAAATGTGGTTTATTACTATCGGACAGACGACAGAATTATACATGAAGAGGAAGAAATTTCTATGGGTGTATGGGTGAATATGGTGAATCCGACTATGACGGAAGGTGAGGAGATTGCCAGAAAGCTTGACATTGATCTGCAGGATTTGTTAGCTGCATTAGATGAGGAGGAAAGTTCCCGTGTTGAGCTGGAAGATGGCTATACTTTAATATTGGTCGATATCCCGGCAACAGAGATCCGTCACGATAAAGAAGCATATAATACAATACCTCTTGGTATCATATTGACAAAAGACATTATCATTACAGTATGCGCAGAAGAAACACCGGTGTTACAGGCGTTTATCAATGGCAGGGTAAAAGAATTCAGTACAAAGAAGAAATTGCGTTTTGTCTATCAGATGCTTTTCAGAGTAGCAGCATTATACCAGTCACATTTGCGTATTATTGATAAGAAAAGAAAAGAAATCGAAGAAAGAATTGATTATGAGACGGAGGATGTGGATCTGATCGATCTGCATGCATTAGAATCCACATTAGTCTATTTTGCAACATCACTCAGAGCCAATGCGGTCGTGTTAGACAGGCTTACGCGGTATAAACGATTAGAGCAGTATCCTGATGATAAAGATCTTTTGGGGGATGTGATTGTCGAGAACCAGCAGGCGATCGAGATGACATCGATCTATCGAGATGTCATTAACGGAACAAGAGAGTTGATGTCCTCTGTCTTAGATAACCGTTTGAATAATGTAATGAAGTCTCTGACTTCAATTACACTTGTTATGGGTATTCCGACTTTGGTATCCGGTTTATATGGAATGAATGTCAGTGCAAAATGGGTACCGCTTGCTAATACACCATATGGTTTTGGAATTATATGTATCGCTACTTTGGCAGTATGTCTGGCATTGTTACTTGTATTAAAACGCAAGAAAGTATTGTGATTGTCTGCATACAGACAGAATGTAACGCAGGATACCAATATCCTGAAAACATTACAATTTTATAAAGATTCTCATAACCTGTATGCTTTTTGTATATGTATAGAAAGAATACAGGTTTTTTGACGGAATGGATCTGGTAATTTTTGCTGCATTAGGAAACCGGGAGGAAAATGTGAACAATAAAAGAAAGAAAAAGAACAAGCAACTTATATGGATCGCACTACTATCGTTTGTACTGCTCGTGTGTGTGATCGCCCAAGTACAAAAAAAGACACGGATATCGGAACAAAAGAATAGCATACAATCACAACGATCAGAAAACGCAAACAATACAGGAAATGCGAATTCCAAAGAAGTGATGAAAAAAAATGTCAGAGTTTTGATCAAGACAACCGGATTTACGGATTCTTATCATAAAAAGGTTACATTAACATCCAAAAGTGCTTTTACGGTTCGCATAGGAAAAAAGACAACACAATATCCGGCAAATGCAAAAGTTACTTTTACCAAAAAAGACAAAGCAGCTTTAAAAAAGAAGATCATCATAAAAGCTGGTGGAAATGCGAAGCTCTGCCTTAGTTCGATCAAAAGACAGAACAGACATCCATCTTATCGTGGCAGTATGGAATTATCTTTACAATACGGAAAGATTATTGTTGTGAATGAACTTCCGATAGAGCAGTATTTGTATGCTGTTGTGCCAAGTGAGTTATCTACCGGACATCAGTTAGAAGCATTAAAAGCACAGGCAGTCTGTGCCAGAAGCTATCTATATGGGCAGTTAAAAGCAAAACGCTATCAGAAATATCATGCAAATGTTGATGATAGTGTATCCTGCCAAGTATATAATAATATTCCGGAAGATGCCAGATCAAGGGAAGCTGTTGATCAGACAAAAGGGCAGGTTTTAACCAGTGGTGGAAAAGGCATTGCTATTTATTATTTTTCAACTTCATGGGGCAGTACGGCATCGGCAAAAGAAGTCTGGAAGACAGCATCGGAAACGTCTTATCTTCCGGCAAAAATACAGATCACATCTGAAGAACAAACGAGAACGGGACTGATACAAATGGATCTTTCGAATGAAACAGATTTTAGAAACTTTTTGACCAATAAGTTTTATGATACTTATGACAGTCATGCAGACTGGTATCGCTGGAACGTTACGATTGCCGGGAAAAGTCTGTCTGTCCGGTTCGATCAGGCGTTGGCGGAATGTTACCGGTCGAATCCATCTATGGTATTAACAAAGACCAAAAAAGGAACCTACCAAAAAAAGCCGGTCGTATCAATTGGTAAATTAAAAGATATTCAGATTGCAAAAAGAGAAAAAAGCGGTCTTGTAACAGAATTGCTTCTAATAGGAAAAGACAGAACAGTCAAAGTAATATCACAATACAATATCCGTAAGGTATTAGCACCGTTGTATGAAAAAATCTATTATAAAAATGCAACTGCATCAACGATGATGAAATTATTACCAAGTGCAGCGTTCTATATAGAAAAAGCTTCCGTAGATAATAAAGCAGCATACCGGTTCGTTGGCGGCGGCTTTGGTCATGGATGCGGTATGAGTCAGGAAGGGGCTGCAAGAATGGCAGAACTTGGAAAAAACTATGTTGAGATTTTACAGCAATATTTTGAAGGTGCACAATTAACACAATATCAGGAATCATAGAAAACAAATGTTTAGACTGATTCGTTTTCTATCTTTATTTTTCGCTGATACAGGAAGTTATTAAGTAAGCCTCCCAGAAAAAAAAGATACATACAAAAGTACAGCCAGATCATTAAAAGAGCGATTGTTGTCATTGTTCCGTAAAAAGAGGAATAATTGCTGAGGTGGTCTGCATAAAAAGAATAAAGATAGGATAAAGCAAGCCATCCTACGGTAGAAAAAACAGCTCCCGGAATATGATACCGGAAAGCAATTCGTTTGCTTGGCATTAGAAAATACAAAGACGAAAAAGTCAGAAAAAGCAAAGGAATACTGATCATGTTTTTAAAATTGATCAAAGGCAGTGAGATTGCAGAAAGAATCGGAATATGTCTTAGGAAAAAGTGGTGGATCTGGTTACCGAAGACTAATAGCGCAAGAACAGCTAATATCACAATCGCAAACAGGATGCTATAGAAGAAACAAAAAACACGTAAAAGGATATAGTTGCGGGATTCCTTGCAATCATATATACGGTTGATTCCCTGCGTCAATGACAGAAAAGATTTTGACGAAAGCCAGATCGCACTGATGATCGTGATTGATACAACGGATGTAGAACTGTTATTATAAATATCATGGATGATCGTAGAAAAAAAGTCTTGAAAAGAAAGCGGAACGATCGTTAAAAGAAAGCGAATAAACATATCTTCCGTCAAAGGTGTATTTCGAAGCAGTGCAAAACAAAAGATCAGAAACGGGAAAAAGGAAAGCATTAGAAAAAATGCTGTCTGGGCGGCATAAGCCGAAAATGTTTTTTGGGATAAAGCGGCTGTGATCCTTTTTAATGGTATTTTCTGTAGTGTAATCTTTTTTTTCATAGGAAACTCCTTTTGCCGGTTTGTTCTATATAAAGCATAGTTATTTTTATTTTTGCCCATATAGAACGATTTTATTTTACATCATAAGTATAGCAGACAGAAAAGAAATATGCTACAATGGCAAAGGTTTGGATTACATTTTGCAAGAGATTTTCAGACGCAGAATGCATAAAAATTATAAAAAAGAAAAAGATGAGGAGGAAAGACGATGCATGCATTTCAAAAAGTAGATTTTGACCAGTTTGAGGTAAATCCGTTTGATAAGATTGGAAAGGACTGGATGTTAGTAACGGCAGGAAATGAAGAAAAAGCAAATACCATGACTGCTTCCTGGGGGGGAATGGGTGTTATGTGGGGCAAAAATGTTGTTTTTGTCTTTATCCGCGACAGCCGTTTTACAAAAGAGTTCATTGACCGGGAAGGAAGATTTTCATTAAGCTTTCCATCGGAGGAATATCGTAAAGAAATGAAGTACCTTGGTACGGTTTCCGGAAGAGATGAAGACAAGATCAAAGAGGCGGGCGTTCATGTAGCGTATCATGATGGTGTGCCATACATTGATGAGGGAAAAGAAATTCTTCTTTGTCGTGTGATGTCAGAGACACCGATCACACAAGATGAATTTAAGGACGAAAAGATTGATGCAGCCTGGTATGCCGATCAGGATTATCATAAGATGTATATCGCAGAGATCACAGACATCCTGGCACGTTAGAAACGATTAAGAACTATGCATAGCACAGAAAGAAGGTAATATATAACGGCAGTTAGCTATTGTAACAGATGTATTACAAAAACATGTTAAAAACAAACGAAAATGTCATAAAACTGCCTTGAAACTGCCCTTGTCGATGGTTAAGATATCCATAGTAGCAGACGGCTTACAATGATGCAAAATGCATTTTTGGGAAATGTGCACAAATCCACAAAAATATAAATGATAAGTTGACAAAAATGCACAAGCGTGATAGTATAGCTGATGGTAGTAATGTATAGATGGATTGTATCTTTTATATAAAAAAATTCATTATACATTACATTTCATTTTAACAAATGTCATAAGGAGGAACGAATTATGAAATTCACTAAGACAACAAAGAAAGTATTATCACTTTCAATGGCTACAGCAGTAGCAGCAGCTTCTTTTGTTGCACCAACAGCTGCAAAGAAGGCAGATGCAGCATCATCTTACAAAGGTTATATGTGTTTCAGCACATCTAAGTGGACTTTCCGTAACAACCACAATGACTCAAAGTTCTCTAACAAACTTCAGAACACAACAAACCCATCTTTGATTACTTCAGCAGCTAAGAAAGCTAAGTTTACTGATGTAACAATGAAGAAAAACAAAAAAGCTGCAACTTATACAGTTAAGCTGACAGGACTTAACAAGAAGGTTATGAGTAAAGACAAGACATTTAATGCTCTTTACGTTGATACAACAATTCCTGGAAAGATGAAAAACAAAGTTAAAGTAACTAACGTTAAGCTTATCATTGACGGCAAGACAGTTAAGACATACAAGAAAGGTGTTTTAACTCCGGATCCAGGTAAATCAGATGCATTTACACAGATTCAGGTTATCAATACATGGAACTCAAGAGTAGGTAAAGTAAGCTACAAGATGCCTAAGAAGAGTATTGCAATCCAGTATACAATCAAGTTCAAATAATTTATTTGTAAAAAAAGATTGATATGTTGTAATACAACAAAACATAAGAAGAGGCTGATGCAATATTTTGTATCAGCCTTTTTCTGACTTTATAAAAAAGGCTGATACGCAGCCTGATAACAATCAGAATTGTTTTGTACTTTTACAAAAAAGTGACAATATAAGAACGAGAAATGAGGTTCAAGATGGAAAATCAGGGAAAACTTATTGAAATGCTTCAGGAAATGAAAGAGATCGCACAGTCCCAGAATAATTATCTGACAAAGAATGAAATTGCAAAATATCTTGGTGATACAGTATTATCAAAAGAACAGCTTCAGGCAGTATATCATTACCTTGGAGAAAACCATATTGAAGTAGAAGGATATGTTTACATCCCGGATCGGATCGAAGAAGAAGCGTCAGATCAGGGAGATGACAAACAGGAGAAAAAAGAAAAAAGCAGAAGAAGTCAGAATTTGAATATGTATCAGGAAGAATTAAATGAAGCATTAGCTGATCTTGAAGATATAGATCAGGTGCTTCTTGCTTTTTTGCAAGGGGAAGAGAGTGCCAGAAATGAACTGATCACACTGCGTCTGCCATCCGTAGTTGAAATGGCAAAGAACTATGAAAAAAGAAAAGTATCGATCGATGATCTGATCGCGGAGGGAAATGTCGGACTGGTAGCCGGTATTGAAAAACTGTATCAGAACAAAGAAGACTATTTTAAAGATACAATTATTAATAAAAAGAAATTTTTTGAGGATCTAAACAGTGAAATACAGCAGGCAATCGAAAACTTTATAGATGAAACAACAGAATCAAAAGATTGGGAAGATGCGATCCTTGCCAAAACCAATCTGTTAAATGAAGCCGCTAAATATATGACAGAAGAGATTGGTCGTGTGCCAACAATCGATGAACTGTCGGAATATACCAAGATCAGCAGAGAAGAGATTAATAACCTGCGTGGTCTTTCGGAAGACGCTAAAAGAGTTGCAGATTCAAGCAGATCATAAGGGAATGATTCATGAAAGAAAGGAGGTCTGTATGGGAGATTTAGCAAACGACATGTTACTATGGTATGATAAGAACCATCGTGATCTGCCATGGAGACACAGTAAGAACCCATATACGATCTGGATTTCGGAGATCATGCTGCAACAGACCCGTGTAGAAGCCGTAAAAGGCTATTATGCACGTTTTTTAGAACGCCTGCCGGATGTACAGGCATTAGCAGAGGTTAAAGAGCAGGAACTGATGAAATTGTGGCAGGGACTTGGCTATTATAATAGAGCAAGGAATTTAAAAAAAGCAGCACAGATGATTATGACACAATATGATGGTGTTTTTCCGGATACCTATGAAGAACTTTTAAAATTGCCCGGAATCGGAGAATACACGGCAGGAGCAATTGCATCCATTGCGTTTGGACAGTCTGTTCCGGCTGTGGATGGCAATGTATACCGGATCTATACCAGACTGATGGCACAAAAAGATGATATTATGCAAAATGCGGTACGCAAAGCAATTCGAAATGAAATTGCCGCTATGCTGCCTGAAAAAAGAGCAGGAGATTTTAATCAGGCATGGATGGATCTGGGAGCGGATATCTGTATTCCGAATGGAAAGCCATTATGTGAGAAATGTCCGATTGCAAAAAGCTGTAAGATGGCTGGAAAAGAAGAAGTACTGGCTTATCCGGTTAAGAAAAAAAAGAAAACAAGAAAGATTGAAGAAAAAACGATCTTTTTATTAGAGTATCAGGGAAAATATCTTTTACAAAAAAGACCGGACAAAGGTTTGTTAGCCGGATTGTGGGAATTCCCGTCACAGGAAGGAAAACTGTCTTTAGAAGAAGTCGAAAAACAATTACATGCGATGCATGCAAAAGCAGAGACAATCGATATGCTTGGCAGTGCCAAACATATTTTTTCACATATTGAATGGCATATGTTGGGATATCGGATCTGTTTTGACACAATAGAGCAGGATTTTTTAGAAGATTTCACAGCGGTAACAAAAGAACAGATAGAGACAGAATACAGCATTCCATCAGCATTTGCGGCATATCTTTCCTATATCGGGTCGAAATAAGTAAAAAAAACAGATAAAAACAGTCTACATGTGTAGGACTTAGAAAAATGGGAGTTCCACAATATTTAGTGAGAAAAAGAGTGAAAATCACAATATATTGTGGACTTTTTTTGCGCATAATGATATAATTGTGCCTGTGCCTTTTTTGAAACAGAGAAAGTTATTGCGAAAAAGGCATTTATGGGGAAGTTTCATTGGCGTTTACGATAATAAGGAGGAAAAAGAGATGAAAGTAACGAAAAGAGATGGAAGAATTGTTGACTACGATCGAAATAAGATAGTGATCGCTATTCAGAAAGCAAATGCCGAGGTTGATCGTTATGAACAGCTGGCAGATGATAAGATAGAGTCCATCGTTGCAGGCATTGAAAATAAGCACGCAGATAATCTTTTAGTAGAAGATATCCAGGATTTGATCGAACAGAAGCTTATGAGTGAGCATAAGTATGAACTGGCAAAAAAATATATTATTTACCGTTATACGCGCCAGATGGTGCGTCAGGCGAATACAACAGATGATTCGATCATGAGCCTGATACAGAACAGTAATAAAGATGTAATGGAAGAAAATTCCAATAAAAATGCATACATTGCATCGACACAGCGTGATCTGATTGCCGGAGAGGTATCTAAGGATCTGACCAAAAGAGTATTGCTCCCGGAAAAGATCGTAAAAGCACATGAAGAAGGCATTCTTCATTTTCATGATATGGATTACTTCTTACAAAGTATTTTTAACTGCTGTCTGATCAATATTGGTGACATGTTAGAAAATGGTACGGTCATGAACGGTAAACTGATCGAAAGTCCAAAGAGCTTTCAGGTTGCCTGTACGGTTATGACACAGATCATTTCTGCTGTAGCCAGCAGTCAGTATGGCGGTCAGTCGGTTGATATCCGTCATTTAGGAAAATATCTTAGAAAGAGCCGCAAAAAATACGAGAAACATTACAATAAAAAATATGGTGAAAAAATCAGCAAAGAGATCCGTGATGAATTTGTAAAAGACAGGCTGCACGATGAGCTTCGTTCAGGCGTGCAGACGATACAATATCAGATCAACACGTTGATGACAACAAACGGACAGTCACCATTTGTTACATTGTTCTTAAATCTTGATAAAAATGATCCTTATATCGAAGAAAATGCAATGATCATCGAAGAAATCTTAAACCAGAGAATTGAAGGGATCAAGAATGAAAAAGGTGTTTATGTGACACCGGCTTTTCCAAAGCTGATCTATGTATTGGATGAACATAACTGCTTAAAGGGCGGTAAGTATGATTATCTGACAAGACTTGCGGTAAAATGTTCTGCAAAGAGAATGTATCCTGATTATATTTCCGCAAAGAAGATGCGTGAAAACTATGAAGGAAATGTTTTCTCTTGTATGGGATGCCGAAGCTTTTTAACACCTTGGAAGGATGAAAACGGAAATTATCAGTTTGAAGGCCGTTTTAATCAGGGTGTAGTCAGTATCAATCTTCCGCAGATCGCATTGACAGCTAAAGGCGATGAGGAGAAGTTCTGGCCATTGCTGGAAGAACGTTTGTCTTTATGCTTTGATGCATTGATGTGCCGTCACCATGCGTTAGAGGGAACATTATCCAATGTCAGCCCGATCCATTGGCAGTATGGTGCGATCGCCCGCTTGAAGAAAGGTGAAAAAATCGATAAGCTTCTTCATAACGGATATTCTACGATCTCGCTTGGCTATATCGGTGTATATGAGACCACAAAGATTATGACCGGAGTCAGTCATACAGATCCGAAAGGAACGAATTTTGCATTGCGTCTGATGCAAAGACTGCGTCTGGCATGTGACACATGGAAGTTAGAGACCGGAATCGGATTTGGCCTTTATGGTACACCGGCAGAAAGTCTTTGCTACCGCTTTGCAGAGATTGACAAGAAGAAATTCGGAGAGATCAAGGATGTCACAGACAAAGGATATTATACAAATTCTTATCATGTGGATGTTCGTGAAAAGATTGATGCATTTTCAAAGTTTAAGTTTGAAGAACAATTCCAGAAGATTTCTTCAGGTGGTGCGATTTCTTATGTAGAGATTCCGAATATGAGACATAACCTTGAAGCATTAGAAGATGTTGTACGCTTTATTTATGAAAACATACAATATGCAGAATTTAATACAAAATCCGATTATTGCCACAAATGCGGTTATGATGGTGAGATCATTATCAATGATGACCTCGAATGGGAATGCCCGCAGTGCCACAACAAAGATAAGAACAAGATGAACGTAACAAGACGTACCTGTGGTTATCTTGGCGAGAATTTCTGGAATGTCGGCAAGACAAAAGAGATCAATTCGCGTGTGCTGCATTTATAGAGATTAGAATAATAACAGACAGAAACATCATGGAAAGGATGTAGGAAAAGAGGGAAAACATGAATTATGCAGAGATCAAGCAATATGATGTAGCAAATGGTCCGGGTGTCAGAGTATCCCTTTTTGTCAGTGGCTGTACACATCATTGTAAAGAATGTTTTAATCCTGAGACGTGGGATTTTAAATATGGCAAGCCATTTACGGAAGAGACAATACAGACGATCCTTTCCTATATGGAACCGGAATATGTCAAAGGGATTACGCTGCTTGGCGGGGAACCTTTAGAACATAGTAACCAGAAAGGACTTCTACCACTTGTCCGTGCGATCAAAGAAAAATATCCGAACAAGAGTATATGGTGCTTTACCGGATATGATTTTGAAAAAGATGTACTCGGACGCATGGTCAATGAATGGGAAGAGACCAGAGAATTGTTATCTTATATAGAGGTTTTAGTCGATGGTGAATTTATGATTGACAAAAAGGATCTCGGACTGGTATTTCGAGGATCGTCGAACCAAAGAAATATTCTTGTACAGGAGTCGTTAAAAAGCGGAAAGATCTGTCTTTGGACACCGGCAGTCTGAAAGACAGAGGAAAAGATTACGGTTTTTTAGTAAGATATCCGGAGTAAATAAAAGCGATTTGGGAAGAATTATAAAAGAATATCAAAAATAATCTTGAAATTTGTAGTTAAATTGAGTACAATAGGTTTTGGGTATGTGTGTATACACATATTCTGGTAACTTATGGTTAATTGCTATTTGGACAAGTTTCAGATAACAAATTATAAAATTTATATTTAGGAGGAATTTTAACATGGCAGTTAAAGTTGCAATCAATGGTTTTGGACGTATCGGACGTCTTGCATTCAGACAGATGTTTGGTGCAGAAGGTTATGAAGTAGTAGCTATCAACGATTTAACAAGCCCTAAGATGCTTGCTCATCTTTTAAAGTATGACTCATCACAGGGTAAGTATGAGAAGGCTGATACAGTTTCAGCTGGTGAAGATTCTATCACAGTTGATGGAAAAGAGATTAAGATCTACGCTTTCCCAGATGCAAACAATTGTCCATGGGGCGACCTTGATGTAGACGTTGTTCTTGAGTGCTCAGGCTTCTATACATCTAAGGAAAAAGCACAGGCTCATATTAATGCAGGTGCTAAGAAAGTTGTTATCTCTGCTCCAGCAGGTAACGATCTTCCTACAATCGTTTACAACACAAACCACGAGACATTAAAGAAAGGTGATCAGATCATTTCAGCAGCATCTTGTACAACAAACTGCTTAGCTCCTATGGCTGATGCTCTTAACAAGTTTGCTCCAATCGAATCTGGTATCATGGTTACAATCCATGCTTACACAGGTGATCAGATGACTCTTGATGGCCCACAGAGAAAGGGTGATTTAAGAAGATCTCGTGCAGCAGCAGTCAATATCGTTCCTAACTCAACAGGTGCAGCTAAGGCTATCGGTCTTGTTATCCCTGAGTTGAATGGTAAGTTAATCGGATCTGCACAGCGTGTTCCTACACCAACAGGTTCTACAACAATCCTTACAGCAGTAGTTAGAGGCAAAGATGTAACAGTTGATGCAATCAATGCAGCTATGAAAGCAGCAGCTAACGAGTCATTTGGCTACAATGATGAAGAAATCGTTTCTTCTGATATTGTAGGAATGAGATTCGGTTCTCTCTTCGATGCTACTCAGACAATGGTAAACAAAGTAGCTGATGATCTTTACGAAGTTCAGGTAGTTTCTTGGTATGATAACGAGAATTCTTACACATCACAGATGGTAAGAACAATCAAGTACTTCTCAGAGAACTGCTAATTTCGAAAGAGATAGTATAAGATCCATATACGGGTCCGGTCTTTTATGGGGCCGGGCTCGTTTTCAATTAAAGGTAAATGTCGCTGGATACGACAGAATGGAGGCAATATGTTAAATAAGAAATCAGTTGATGATATTAACGTAAAAGGAAAGAAAGTATTAGTCAGATGTGACTTTAATGTGCCATTACAGGATGGAAAGATCACAGACGAGAACCGTCTTGTTGCAGCACTTCCTACTATTAAGAAGCTGATCGCTGATGGCGGTAAGGTGATTCTTTGCTCACATTTAGGTAAGCCAAAGGGAGAGCCAAAGCCAGAGTTATCTTTAGCTCCTGTAGCAAAGAGATTATCAGAATTATTAGGTCAGGAAGTAAAATTTGCAGCAGACGCTAACGTTGTCGGCGAGAATGCAAAAGCAGCCGTTGCAGCAATGCAGGATGGCGACGTGATCCTTCTTGAAAACACACGTTACAGAGCAGAAGAGACAAAGAATGGTGAAGCCTTCTCTAAAGAACTTGCTTCTCTTTGCGATGTATTTGTAAATGATGCATTTGGTACGGCTCATAGAGCACATTGTTCTAACGTTGGTGTTACTAAGTTCGTTGACGGTGACTGTGTTGTCGGTTATCTGATGCAGAAAGAAATTGATTTCCTTGGAAATGCTGTAAACAATCCGGAAAGACCATTCGTAGCAATTCTTGGTGGTGCTAAGGTTTCTTCTAAGATCTCCGTTATCAACAACCTTCTTGATAAAGTAGATACATTGATCATTGGTGGCGGTATGGCTTATACATTCATGGCAGCACATGGTGAAGAAGTTGGTAAGTCTCTTCTTGAAGAAGACTACAAGCAGTATGCACTTGATATGGAAAAGAAAGCCGAAGAAAAAGGTGTTAAACTTCTTATCCCTATTGATACAACAGTTGCAGATGACTTCTCAAATGATGCAAACTTCAAGGTAGTTGGCCGTGGAGAGATTCCTGCTGATATGGAAGGTCTTGACATCGGACCTAAGACAGCAGAACTTTTTGCAGATGCTGTTAAGGGTGCTAAGACAGTTGTTTGGAACGGACCAATGGGATGTTTCGAAATGCCAAACTTTGCAAAGGGAACAATTGCGGTAGCTAAAGCTATGGCTGATCTTGAAGGCGCTACAACAATCATCGGCGGTGGTGATAGCGCAGCCGCTGTAAACCAGTTAGGTTTCGGTGACAAGATGACTCATATTTCAACAGGTGGTGGAGCTTCTCTTGAATTCTTAGAGGGTAAAGATCTTCCTGGTGTAGTAGCAGCAGATGACAAATAATTTCTGACAGATAATTAGAACGGATCAGAAGAAAAGAGGATTTAAGATGGCAAGAAGAAGAATTATTGCAGGTAACTGGAAGATGAACAAAACTCCTAGCGAGGCAGTTGCTTTAGTAAATGAATTAAAAGATTTAGTAAAAAATGATAATGTAGATGTTGTATATTGTGTACCTGCTATTGATATCGTACCTGTAGTAGAAGCTACAAAGGGTACAAATGTAGCAGTTGGTGCTGAGAACATGTACTTTGAAGAGAGCGGAGCTTACACAGGTGAGATTTCTGCCGCTATGCTCGTAGATGCAGGTGTAAAATATGTTATCATCGGTCATTCAGAGCGTCGTGATTACTTCAAGGAGGATGACTGCTTATTAAACAAGAAAGTAAAGAAAGCTTTCGAAGCAGGTCTTACACCAATCCTTTGCTGTGGTGAATCATTAGAGCAGAGAGAAATGGGTGTTACAATGGACTGGATCCGTATGCA
The DNA here is from genome assembly GCF_014384965.1 of Jutongia hominis. Lineage (GTDB taxonomy): Bacteria > Bacillota > Clostridia > Lachnospirales > Lachnospiraceae > Butyribacter > Butyribacter hominis. The sequence goes on along the minus strand of NZ_JACRSW010000031.1, from coordinate 23,983 downwards.
GATCAAGTCTGATCTTGCAGGAATCACAGCAGATCAGGTTAAGAGCATGGTTATTGCTTATGAACCAATCTGGGCAATCGGTACAGGTAAGACAGCTACAGCAGATCAGGCACAGGAAGTTTGTAAAGCGATCCGTGACTGCATCGGTGAAATGTATGATGCTGCTACAGCAGACGCTGTTCGTATCCAGTATGGTGGATCTATGAATGCGGGAAATGCAAAAGAATTACTTGCAAAAGATGACATTGATGGCGGTCTTATCGGTGGTGCTTCTTTGAAAGCAGAATTCGGTGAGGTTGTAAACGCTTAATTCATTCATTGCAAAAAGAGAAGATGTCAGAAAACGGATTAAAAAACCGGAATGAAGGAGTATCCATATAATGCATATATGGTTCTGATCTGATATCGGATCGTATAAAAGAAACGGAGAAATGTCAAAAAAGATATTTCTCCGTTTTTCTCTAAAAACTGGGGTAGAAAGATGGATAAGATTAACAGAGAAGATATGTTAGAGCTGACAAGGCGTATGACATTAAAGAGAAACTGTTTTGGAAGAGTAGCGGGAGGCTATTATGATGAGGATGGTAATTTAGAAGATTCTTTTAATGTGCATTTTCGAAATCTTCCGATACCGGATCAGAGGATGCTGTTAGAGATTGCAAAAAGCATTCCGTTTGCAAAAACAAACGAACAGTTAAAGGAACATCGTTTTACAGAGACAGAAAAGAGCAGCAGTGCATGGAAAACAATGATGCAATTGATCCGATGTGAATTGAAAAATGATGCGTTGCTTGAAAATATATATGAGGCGTTAGGAGAACGTCTTGCAATCGATCAGGCGTCCTGTCTGTATTTCTTTCAGGGAATTTATGATATTCCCAGAAAGGGAACAGATAAAAAGGAACAGTGGGAGTCGGAAGAAGTCTATTCCTTTTTGATCTGTGCATTGTGCCCGATCAATGGGGATTACATACCGGACGAACCGGTAGAAGGATTTTTGTTTCCGGCATTTTCCGAACGAAGTGGAAATGAAAACAGAATTGATATGTATAAGAGGGATGCTAAGGTACCCGGAGAAGGATTGTTATACCTTTTTTGGGATTAAAAGATATAGGGGCTTTGTATTGTAAAGCAAAAAAGCATTTGTTATAATAAAAGATAGAGAAAAAATAAAGAAGCAAAAAACAAAGGAGGAATCGGTTATGGATGTAATGAATGTTGCAAATATGGCAATGAATATGTCACAGACGCAGCTTATGACACAGGTTGGTACAGCAGTTTTATCAATGAGTCTGGATTCTATGACAGAGCAGGGTGATGCGATGGTAGAAATGATGAACCGTTCCATGATGGAAAATTCCGTAAATCCTGATCTTGGAGGAAATATTGATATTATGATCTGATATATCATGAATTCGCAATACAGGAGAGCTTGCTTTACTGTGCAGAATTCATGAACGACAAAAGTCCGTTGACCGGCTGACAGACAATACGGCATCGGATGGATTTGACTTGTTTTTTGAAATGAGGTATACTTCTAATTTGGAATTGTAACCGATAGAAAGGGTACAATTACGGATAGAATAGCAAAAAGAAGACTGGCAGATTCGCTGGTTTTCTAAGAATAAAACATTGCATGAAGCAGAAAGGACTACGATTATGAGTAAGAAACCGGTTGTATTAATGGTATTAGATGGATATGGTCTGAATGAAAAGACAGAAGGAAATGCGATTGCACAGGCAAAGACTCCTGTAATGGACAAGCTGATGGCAGAATGCCCATTTCAGAAGGGTTATGCCAGTGGCTTAAATGTCGGACTTCCTGACGGGCAGATGGGAAATTCAGAAGTAGGTCATATGAATATAGGTGCAGGACGTATCATTTATCAGGAGCTTACAAAGATCACAAAGTCGATTGAAGATGGTGATTTCTTTGAGAACAAAGGACTTCTTGCAGCAGTAGAGAATGCAAAGAAAAATGGTTCTGATCTTCATTTATTTGGTCTGTTATCAGATGGTGGTGTACACAGTCACAATACACATTTATATGGTCTTCTTGAATTAGCAAAGAGAAACGGACTTAAGAATGTATATGTCCATGCCTTTTTAGACGGTCGTGATACGGCTCCGACATCAGGTAAAGGATTCTTAGAAGAGTTAGAGCAGAAGATGAAAGAGATCGGTGTTGGTAAAATCGCAAGTATCCATGGTCGTTATTATGCAATGGATCGTGATAACAACTGGGATCGTATCGAAAAAGCTTACAATGCAATGGTACTTGGTGATGGTCAGAAAGCCGGCAGCGTAACAGAAGCAATTGATGCATCCTATGCAAATGATGTGACAGATGAGTTCGTTGTACCAACTGTGATCGAAGCTGATGGAAAACCGGTTGCAACCGTAAAAGAAAACGATTCCGTGATCTTCTTTAACTTCCGTCCTGACAGAGCGCGTGAGATTACACGTACTTTCTGTGATGAAAGCTTTGATCATTTCAATCGTGCCAACGGCTTTATGAAGCTGACTTTTGTCTGCTTTAAGGATTATGATGAGACAATCGGTAATAAGATCGTAGCATTTGAAAAAGAGAATATTAAGAATACATTAGGTGAAGTTCTTGCAGCGCATGGTAAGAAGCAGCTCAGACTTGCTGAGACAGAGAAGTATGCACATGTTACATTCTTCTTTAATGGTGGTGTTGAAGAACCAAACAAAGACGAGGATCGTTCTTTGGTAAAATCTCCTGCGGTAGCAACTTATGATCTGAAACCGGAAATGAGTGCACCGGAAGTAGGCGAGAGACTTAATGCTGCTATTACATCGGATAAGTATGATGTGATCGTTATCAACTTTGCAAATCCTGACATGGTAGGTCATACCGGTGTGATCCCGGCAGCGATCAAAGCAGTAGAGCGTATTGATGCCTGCGTTGGAGCAGCAGTAGAAGCAGTAAAGAAAGTAGATGGCGTTCTCTTTATCTGTGCAGATCATGGTAATGCAGAGCAGATGATCGACTATGAAACAGGCGATCCGTTTACGGCACATACAACGAATCCGGTTCCGTTTATTCTTGTAAATTATGATGAGGCATATACATTGCGTGAAGGCGGATGCTTAGCAGATATTGCTCCAACATTACTTCAGATCATGGAGATCGAACAGCCAAAAGATATGACAGGAAAGTCACTTCTGGTTCGTAAATAAAGACTTGAAATAGCATACTGTCTATGCTAAAATAAATTTGTTTGTGCTTGAAAAATATTCTGTCGTAAGATAGGATTTGATAAGAACGGAGGAAGTATTCATGATTCAGATAATTCATACTATTTTATTGATCATATACATTATTGTATGTGTGGCTCTTACAGTAATCGTATTAATGCAGGAAGGAAAGCAGGCAGGTCTTTCCGGTGCGATCAATGGTGCAGCAGGAACATACTGGGGAAAGAATAAAGGACGCTCTATGGAGGGTGGACTTGAAATGGCTACAAGAGTTCTTGCAATTGTATTTATCGTATTATCATTGATTCTTAATTTTAAGATATTTGGATAATCACATAAGATAAGACAGATCAAAACCTATCTACCGTGTAGCGGTGGATAGGTTTTTGTTTTATGTTATGCACAGAACGGTTACGGTTCTGTATAGGAAACTTTTTTAGAATGTGTTATACTAATAGAAACAGTAACAGACAGTACATGTAATAAAAAACGGATTTGTTACATATTACAAAAGTCAGTTTACAGCCGGATAACAGGCTGCATTGGGGAGCTTCTAAGCTGTGTATGTCTTTGCTTGGAAGGAGAAAGAAATGAGGTAGCATTATGAATAGAGAAGAATTAGAAAGTAAGAAAGAAATGATCTTGCAATTTATATCATCGAAAGAATATCGTCCAATGAATGCAAAAGAAATGGCAATCGTATTGCAAGTGCCTGCAAAAGATAAAAAAGTGTTTAAAAGTGTGATCGAGGAATTGATTACAGAAGGAAAAGTACATGCCGATCTGAAAGGAAAGATCAAACCTTTAGCGGATAATGTATGTACCGGAACATTTATGGCAACACAAAAAGGCTTTGGCTTTGTCCGTGTTGAAGGGATGGAAGATGATATTTTCATTTCTGCACATAAGACGAAAGGAGCATTAGACGGGGATAAAGTACAGATCGTCTTGGATACACATTCACATGGTAAGAGACAGGAAGGCGAAGTGATCAGTATATTAGAGCGTGGAAATACGATCCTTGTCGGAACATACTCCAGCAGTAAAAGCTATGGTTTTGTCGTAGCTGATAATCATAAGTTTACAAAAGATATTTATATTGCAAAGTCCGATACAAAAGGTGCGATCACCGGTCATAAAGTTGTGGTAGAGATCACGGATTTTGGCAATGAGGATCGTAATCCCGAAGGCAGGATCGTAGAGATCATTGGTCATATCAATGATCCGGGGGTAGATATTCTTTCTGTGATCAAAGCATATGGTCTGCCAGAAGAATATCCTGACGAAGTGATGGATCAGGTCGAGGGCATTGAAAGTGAAGTTGCCGAAGAAGAGAAGGCTGGCAGAAGTGATTACAGGGATTTACAGACCGTCACGATTGATGGCGAGGATGCAAAAGATCTTGATGATGCGATCACTTTGACAAAAGAAAATGGTGTCTATCATCTGGGAGTACATATTGCTGATGTCAGCCAATATGTGACAGAAAAGTCAGCTTTAGATAAAGAAGCATTAAAGAGAGGAACAAGTGTATATCTGGTAGACCGTGTCATTCCGATGCTTCCGCATAAACTTTCTAATGGAATCTGTTCTTTAAATGAGGGAGTAGACCGCCTGACATTATCCTGTATGATGGAGATCAATGCAGATGGTAAGATCATAAAGCACAGTATTGAAGAAAGTGTGATCAATGTCACACGCAGAATGTCCTATACCAGTGTGCATAAGATCGTTGAAGAACATGACGAACAGGAATGTCAGGAGTATCATGATCTGATCCCAATGTTTGAATTGATGTATGAGTTAGCGGACATTTTAGAGAAGAATAGAAAAAAGAGTGGGTCGATCAATTTTGATTTTCCAGAAAGCAAGATTACATTAGATGAAAAGGGAAAACCTTTAGATGTGCAGATTTATGAGAGAAACCGGGCACATCATATTATTGAAGAATTTATGCTGGCCGCCAACAGAACCGTTGCAGAAGAATATTTCTGGCAGGAACTTCCGTTTGTATATCGTGTACATGAGACACCGGACGTCGAAAAGATCAATGAATTGAACACATTTGTAGAAAATTTCGGTTATGTCTTAAAGACGAATCAGGACGGTGAGATCCATCCGAAAGAGATCCAGAAGTTAATGACAGAAGTAGCAGGAACACCGGAAGAAGCATTGATCAGCCGTTTAGCCCTTCGTTCCATGAAGCAGGCACGTTATACAACGAGCTGCGAGGGACATTTCGGACTTGCCATGAAATATTATTGTCATTTTACTTCACCGATCAGACGCTATCCTGACTTACAGATTCATCGTATTATCAAAGAAAATATTCATGGAAAACTTTCTGATAAAAGGATCAGTCATTATAACCGGATCCTGCCGGATGTAACCACGCAGACAAGTCTTTTGGAACGTCGTGCAGATGATGCGGAACGTGAAGTAGAAAAGATGAAGAAAGCAGAGTACATGGAGCAGTTTGTCGGTCAGACATTTGAAGGTGTGATCTCTGGTGTGACAAGCTGGGGGATGTATGTGGAATTACCAAATACGATCGAAGGTATGATCCGTGTAGCAGATATTCCGGGAGATTATTATTATTTCGAAGAAGAACGTTACCAGATGGTAGGGGAACATACGCATAAAATCTTTAAACTTGGACAAAAGATTCGTGTTACGGTTTCTGGTGTGGATAAGATCTTACGAAACATTGATTTTGAGATTGCACAGGACGAAGACGAAACTGAGGGTGCAAATACAGAGACACGACAAGATGCAGCTTTGGATCACAACGATAACCAAACCGATGCTGTGACAAAAAGTACGAAAAAAGCGGACAGCAAAGCGCAAAAAAGTGTAGCAAAAGAGAAAGCAAAAAAGCAAAAAAACAGTACGAAAGCTAAGAAGACTAAGACAGCTCAGCCGTCAAAAGAAGAAGCACAGTCAGGATATCGTGCAAAAGCAAAGGCACGTAAACTGGCACGAAAGATGGCAAAAGCAGAAGCAGCAACGAATAGCAAAAAAGGAAAAAATAACAGAAATAAAAAGAAAAAACAGGCAGCAAAGACGATCAGTGCAGCACAAAAGCAGGCAATTGAAAAAGCATTTGCTAAGAAAATAGCCGAAAAGAAGAAACGTGCGATGATCGAAAAAGAAGCAGACAGACTTGTATCGCATGCAAAAAGCAATGCAAAGAAGAAAAGTCATGCAAAGGCAATGGGAAAAGCCGGGATCAAAGCAAAAAATGCCCGCAGCGGAGCCGGAATGTCTGCACGCAGAAAGTAGTTGCCTGATGGCAGAGCTAGAAGAGAGGTAGAACCAGATGACAGAAAGTGAGGAGTATCATGGCAAAAGAAGCCAAAAAGTTGATTGCCAATAATAAAAAAGCATTTCATGATTATTTTATCGAGGATAAATATGAAGCGGGAATCGCACTTGCCGGAACAGAGGTGAAATCTCTGCGTCTTGGAAAATGCAGCGTAAAAGAGGCATTTATACGTATTGAGAATGGAGAAGTTTATATTTACAATATGCATATCAGTCCATACGAGAAAGGCAATATTTTTAACAAAGATCCGCTTCGTATCAAGAAATTGTTATTACATCGTTCCGAGATACGTAAAATGGAAGGACAGATTGCACAAAAAGGGTATACGATCGTTCCATTGAACGTATATTTTAAAGGAAGCTTAGTCAAAGTGGAAATCGGACTTGCAAAAGGTAAGAAATTGTATGACAAGCGTCACGATATTGCAAAGAAAGATCAGAATCGTGAAGCGCAAAGACAGTTTAAGATCAGAAACTTAGGCTAAATATGGAATAAAGAAGTCTAAGAAATGACATGAATTCATGCTATAATAACTTCAAAATCGTCAAAAAATGACGCAGATGTCAGATCTTTGACTAAATTTAGTTGGAATGGAGAAAAACAGATGAATTGGAAAAAGAGCCGGATCATTATGAGTCTGATGATGCTTTTGATCCTTGCAGGAATTGGAAGAATTGTATATGTTGATGCAACTGCCGCAAAAGATAAAGTCGTTTTATTGAAATCCACGACGACTGCCGATATGATAAAGACAACAGAATCTGCATCGGAACCGGAAGTCACAGCGGTGCCTGCAACGGCTGCACCGGAAGTCACACAGACTGTCACAACGGTTGCACCGGAAGTCACACAGAACGTTACAACGACTTTGCCGGATACAACACAGGCAGCATCTACGGTTATACCTGAGGAAACACAGGATGTGGTATCAACGCCCCTGCCTAAGAAAAAGGGCAAAGAGATCAATGCCGTATGGATTTATTTTGATGAAATGTATCAGAAAGCCAAAACATATACGACATGGAAAAACTATATTGATCGTACATTTGACACATGCAAGAAGAAAAAAATGAACACAGTGATCTTACAGGTACGTCCATTTGCGGATGCGATGTATCCATCGAAATATTATCCATGGTCAAGATATGCAACCGGAACAGCAGGCAAAAATCCGGGATTCGATCCATTAAAATATGCTGTCAGTGCAGCACATAAAAGAGGGCTTTATATTCAGGCGTGGGTAAACCCATACCGAATCTCAAGTTCATCCTCATCGATCAGCAAATTGCCGAAGTCCTCCATTGCATATAAATGGAGAAAATCAAAATCGGCATCGGTACGTCGAAGAGTATTAAAACTTGGTAACGGACTTTATTTTAATCCGTCATCCGCACAGGTTCAAAAGCTTGTAGCGAATGGTGTGAAGGAATTAGTTGCTAATTATGCGATCGATGGAGTACATATGGATGATTATTTTTATCCGGAACTGACAAAAGCAAACTATCGTAAATTTGATTATAAAGAATACAAAGCATACAAAAAGAAATGTCGTCAAAAGAAGATCAAAGCCCGCTCTTTAGTCAATTGGCGACGCGAAAATGTCAATAAAATGGTGCGTGGCGTGTATTCTGTCGTAAAAAAGACAAGAAAGCGCTGTCTTTTTGGAATCAGTCCGGCAGGCAATATTGAAAATTTATATTCGAAAACCGCTTATTACAGTCCAGTCAAAACATGGATGAATTCAGATCGTTATATTGACTATGTGGTACCGCAGATCTATTGGTCTTTTACAAGAAAAGGATCTCCGTATAAAAAAGTAGTCAATGAATGGACTTCGATACCCAAAAGCAATCATGTCAGCCTTTATATCGGGCTTGCAGGATATAGGGCAGGCATTTCAAAGAAAGAAGCAAAGGTAATGCAGGATCCCGGCTGGGCAAAGAGTAATACGATGTTAAAAAGACAGGTAGAATATGCACGTAAGACAAATAAAGTGGATGGTTTTTATCTATTTTCATATGAAACATTGACACGTAGCAGTGCCAAAAAAGAAGTCAAAAATTTATTAAAAGTTTTGAAATGATACAAAAAGAAAGCAAAGTATGGTTCGTTTAACAGCAAATCATGCTTTGCTTTTTTGTATAGACTAAAAAATTGTTCACAATTTAGTGGGACTTTGTACTTCTTATGGAGTAGGAAAAAGATCGTATAGTAGTGATTTAATACTAAGAATGGCATTGGTAACTCATGGCGAACAAAGCGTGAACTATGTATTTTCAACGGTCAAAGAAAAAAGATTTCGTATAAAAAGAGAGAAAAATGAATATTTTTATTGACGTAGTAAAGTCGTTTGGGTATAATAAATCATATTTAAGAAAAGGAAGAGATTGTAAATCAGACCTTTTTTTGTATATTTCCATAAGCAAATTTGGAATATAATGCAACAAAAAGCAAAAAACAATAAGCAAAAAACAATAAGGAGGCAGTTTATGAAGAGAATGATATGGAAGAAAAAAGGACGTTTGGTCAGCATGTTTGTAACGATCTGTCTGGTACTCGGTTTGATGCCGAATATAACCCCCGAAGCATCGGCAGAGCAGTTGACCGGTCTGTGTGCAACGGATGTTTTTGAGTACGATCAGGATGGCAATCCTGAAACAGTAGCCTCTGATGCAGAGTATTTAAAAGGTGTGACAATGTATATGTCGAATTCTTATTTGCATTTGAAATACATCAGTGGTGATACACAACAGGTTTTAAAGGCTGCGGACATTGCGGTATATGATGCTAAGGACAATAAAGTCGGTTCGGAAACGGTATATATTGAAGATCATTCAAGCGGTTCGGAAGATTTTGTGATGTTTGCATTCTATAAGACCGGAGAATTTCATATTAAATCGACAGTTGCACCGGAGGATGATATTATCGTATTTGTAGAATATCCAAGAGTCGGATTTTATACAAGTGCTAAAAAAGAGGATACGTCCTTTTTGGCAGAGGATAGTTATGATCCAACGCAGAATGATACGATCTATCTGATCACAAGCCCACAGACAGATGAGACAGTGACACTCCCGGATGTAGCAGAAGGGAAAGAAACATACGATACGTATCGATTTGCTATTGAAGATCTGAACAGATCATTTATAAAAGATGCAAAAGAAGTCGAAGGATATATGACTTATGAGAAAGTAAGTGATCAGGTATATAAGATCAAATTAAACAAAGAGCTTGCACAGCGTGGATTTTGGCTTTTTACAATGGTAGAAGTTTCGAATGGTCAGGATTCCTGGATCGAACAGAAATCCATACAGATTCAGTGTGAAAATGCAGCAGATGAAAAATTACAGGGCAGTACCAATGTTATCTGGGATGATGAGACAGGTGATATCATAGGAATCGAAGGAGGCAGCTATCGTGACAGCATAGAGATAGCAATGCCATGGAAAAGACATATATCCGTACAATATCTGGATCCGGATGGAAATGCTTATGCCATGTTCATAGATCATTTGCATGTAACAGACGCATGGGGCAATGAGACAAGCGATATCAGTCTGACAGAGGAATATGGCGGATATATTACCATTCTGCCAAAGAAAGCAGGAATATACCGGTTATATTATCAAGTATCCGATGAACGTGAAGCTTCAATGTTCTTGCGTGTTGCGACTCCGAGTGTGGGGATATTTCGAACCCAAAAGGCGAGACCTGCCGATCTGGCAGCAAAAGATTATGAATATGTCTATCACTATGGAAAGACAGATCGTGATTTTTATTTAGTCAGCACAGATGATAATATAACGATTTCTGATGTTGCGATCAAGTCTGTTGTGACAAAGGAAGATGAGGTTGATGTGACTACTCAGGAAGCAGTAACGGTTGATACAAAGACGGAAGGAAAGGTTTATTGTTTGCATGTGCCTGATGGTATTTCGGAAGATCTGTATGTAAATCTTTCTTATACCTGTGACTATGGAGAAAACTATACCGAAGAATGGGATACACAGATTGAGATCCTTCCAAAAGAGACCTTTGATGTCAGTACAGTCAAATGGGATTATACTGCTCCGTTTACCTATGATGGAACGACAAAGAAAGTAGAATTAACAGGATTACCGGAAGGCCTTAGCGCAACTTATACGAATAACGAAGCAACTGAGCCTGGAGATTATACGGCACAGGCAACTTTTGTTTATGATGATACCGAGTATGATGTGCCGGAATTTACAGCAACCGGTTTGGAGTGGAAGATACAGCCAAAGCTGCATACGGATGAGCCGGAAGCGACCCCGACACCAACGGCAGACAATACACAAAGTACGCAGGCACCGGTACCGACAGCAGACAATGCACAAAGTACACCGGCACCGGTACCGCCAGCCAATAATCCGCATGGAACGACTGCACCAACGCAGACACCGGATGTTTCAAAGAACGCTAAGGAGAAGGAACGGGTTAAGGTTGGAACGGTCAAGCAGATTGGTAAAAGCAAATACAAAGTATTATCTGCTTCCAATGGAAAATATACCGTTGCATTGGTTGGTTATACAGACAAAAAAGCAACAAAGATAACCATTCCAGCAGCAGTTACGATCAATAAAAAATCATATAAAGTAACAGAGATAGGTGTAAATGTTTGCAAAGGATTTAAGAAGTTAAAACAGGTCACAATCTCCAAAAATGTTACAACGATTGATAAAAATGCATTTTTTAATTGCAAGAAATTAAAGAAAGTGACTATCCAAACACAAAAATTAAAGAAAGTCGGCAAAAACGCATTTAAAAATACCGCAAAGAAATGCAAAGTAACAGTGCCAAAAAAGAAAGCGGCAGCGTATAAGAAAATGTTAAAAAAAGCCGGTATAAAATAGGATATTAAAAATCCTGTTTGTAAAATCACATTTGCTTTTTGGGGGCTGTATTTGTAGAAAAGTTTAAAAGCAGGATCCTTTTGGAGATTCTCTTTTCGATCATTTGTAAAAAAGAGGATAGAAAAAAGGATTCTGTTATTTTTATCCAAAAGAGGAAGACAGGATGTTGTTATCATAAAAAAGCGAAAAGAAGAGGGGATGTTGCTGTAGTTTTCCCAAAAGGGGGAGGAAGAAGGGGATTGCCGTTCTGCTCATAGAGGAACGAAGAAGGGGACTGCCGTTCTTTACAAAAAAAAGAAAATGGGGTAAAATATAATGATGCGATAAAAAAAGAAAATCAGGAGGGTACCAATGAGGAAGAAAACATGGAAAAAAGCGATGATCTGTTCTTTGGCGGCATTGATGATCGTATCGGTTAGTGGCTGTTCTTCAAAGTCAGGATCAAAAAATACAAAAGAGACAAAAAAAGAAGAGCAGGCAAAAGAAACAAAGAAAAAAGTACCGGATACGGAAGCACAGACAAGTGCTGTATTATCTTTAAGTGAAGTACAGACTTTGAATGCAAATGATAAAGATAAAAAGTTCAAGGAGTATGTAAGTAGTGATACGAATATTGTAACCGTAACGGAAGATGGTATTGTTCATGCTATAAAAGCAGGAACAGCAGCCGTTACGTATACAGATGGTTCTAATCAATATACTTGTAATATCAAAGTAAAGAAACGTGGAATGGTTTATCCGGTCTTTACGATGATGAAAGGTGAGCATTTAGATATCCAATTTAGTAATAAAGATAGCGGTCTGTCATGGACATCCACCGATTCATCTATTGCTTCGGTGAATGCAAAGGGTAAAGTAATAGCAAAGAAGGTCGGAACGGCTGTGATTACCGGAACGAATAGAGAAAATGTTGTCTATCAATGTAATCTGACAGTTAATAAGAAAATAAAAAATATCATATATCTGACATTTGATGATGGTCCAAACCGTTATACAACACCAAAGGTATTAAAAATTTTAAAACAGAATAATGTCAAAGCAACTTTCTTTGAACTGAAACCGGCAAAGAAAGATTTTGATCTGACAAAACGTGTGCTGGATGAAGGACATACGCTTGCAATGCATGGATACCAGCATAAATATGATATTATTTACCGTTCAGAAAAGACATATCATCAGAATTTAGATAAGCTTCGTAATCTCTTCTTTAAGAAGTTTGGTGTTTGGTGTACATTAACACGTTTTCCGGGCGGAAGCTCTAATACATGCAGCAGTTACAATCCGGGAATCATGACACGCTTGACAAAGAAACTGGATGGATGGGGATATCATTATTTTGACTGGAATGTAAGTTCAGGCGATGCAAGCAGAGGTACAACTCCGGCACAGGAGATGCATAATCTGAAAAAAGAGACAACAAAGGGACATGACAGCGTTGTACTGATGCATGATTTCTATAATAACCAGCCTACATTAAAATCACTGGATAAATATATTAAGTATGCAAAGAAAAAAGGATATACGTTTATGCCATTAACAGCAAGCACGGCAGAGGTACACCATGGAGTGAATAATTAAAGTGCCCTTTTTTCTTCCGAAAAAAGGTTATACGTTTATGCCATTAACAGCAAGCACGGCAGAGGTACACCATGGAGTGAATAATTAAAGTGCCCTTTTTTCTTCCGAAAAAAGGTTATACGTTTATGCCATTAACAGCAAGCACGGCAGAGGTACACCATGGAGTGAATAATTAAAGTGCCCTTTTTTCTTCCGAAAAAAGGTTATACGTTTATGCCATTAACAGCAAGCACGGCAGAGGTGCATCATGGAGTGAATAATTAAAGTGCCCTTTTTTCTTCCGAAAAAAGGATATACGTTTATGCCATTAACAGCAAGCACGGCAGAGGTACACCATAGAGTGAATAACTAAAAGTAAATAGAAGAGAAAACAGACAAGGCATTATGCGAAACGCATAATGCCTTGTTTTAGCTTGTAAAGCAATATTGTGGAGTTAGAATCTTTCAAGGATTGATCCTTAAAATTCATCTCAGACTCTTAAAGTGGAGCTGAGGGGAATCGAACCCCTGTCCGAACCCAGATTCAATGTACTTCTACTGTTATAGTCAGTGTTTTAACATTCCCTCCGTATAACGCCCACTAACAGGCTCTATACTTTAGTAGCTTCATAAATTTTCCATCACCGCAAAGCTTTGGCAACAGAGTGTCCCGCTAGTCGACACCGGTGATCCTTGTGGCGGGGCACAAGGGCCGATGAGCTGCAACTAGGCAGCTAATGCTAAATTATCTTCAGCGTTTAAATTTAATTCGAGCTTTTTACGTGGTTCCCGACCACGAACAGCTTCTCCATCTTCAGTGAGCCCGTCGAAACCAGTACAACCCCATGTTGTATGGTTTGTCACTGCATGGCTATCTCTATGGATTCCATGAAAGGATTAGAAACAACTATAGCACAGTAAGATGTTATTGTCAATTTTTTTCGGTATATTTTAATGATTTTTTTTCGGTATATTTTAACATATATTTTTTTGAACATATTATAACAATTTTTTGGTGTATTAACAGGTATTATGACGTTATCTTGTACTTTTTATTCTTTTTCGATATAATGAGCCTCAGAGAAAAGCAAGCAACATGAAACCGGTATGAATCCGGCAGCTGTTTTCCGGATGGTTTACAGCACAAAAGACAGGAAGAAAAGAGGATGGTTATGAGCATATTTAAAGTAGAATTAAAGAAAGTGGTAGATGACAGTTATGAGATTGAAACCGGGTTTTCACTGGAAAAAAAAATAGTACAGGATATTCAGGATGGATTAGTAGGAAATATACAGAAATTTGCTATTATTACAGACAGTATTGTAAGAGACTTGTATGCTCAGCCTATTTGTGAGCAGATGGTAAAAGCCGGTTATCAGGCAGAAATCTTTTCGTTTCCTGCAGGAGAGAAGAGTAAGACGCGTGCAACAAAAGAAATGGTGGAAGATGCGATGTTAGCCCATGGTTATCGAAGAGACTGCTGTATTATTGCTGTCGGTGGCGGTGTCGTAACAGATTTAGCCGGGTTTGTGGCAGGAACATTCGGAAGAGGAATTCCTTTTATCAATTATGCAACGACATTACTTGCGGCTGCGGATGCATCGGTCGGTGGAAAAACAGCAGTAGATACTCCTTTGGCAACGAACCTGATCGGACTTTTCAACCAGCCACAGAAAGTCTATCTGGACATTGCAACATGGAAAACATTACCGCAAAGACAGCTTGCAAGCGGCATGGCAGAAACGATCAAACATGCCTGTATGGCAAGCAGCGATCTGTTTACTTTCTTAGAAGAACATATGGATGATATTATGCATGTGGAACAAGGTGCATGTGAACATATTGCAAAAGAAAATTGCAAGATCAAATATCATGTTGTTGAAAAAGATGAGAAAGAAAGCGGTTTGCGTGAGATCTTAAATCTTGGTCATACGGTTGGAAGAGCAATCGAAACAGTAAGTGATTATCGGTTATTGCATGGAGAAGCACTTGCTATCGGCATGATTGCACAGGCGCTTTTAGCAGAAAGTCTTGGTTATATGACAAAAGACATGGTAGAAAGAGTAAGATCGTTATACCAAAAAGCAGGTCTTCCGGTTACCATTCCTGCTTATATTGACCGTGAGGAACTGGTAAAGAAATTATATACCGATAAAAAAGTAAAGAATGGTAAACTTCGTTTTGTAGTGGAAAAAGGTATTGGAAATATCGTAGAATTTGAGCCGGGCGTATATGCCACACCGATAGAAGAAAGTGTGGCACGTAAGATCATTGCACAGCTTTAGAAAAGATTAAAAGAACAGACTCATTGCAAGATAGCCACATCCCCAATGCAGGATTGCGCAACCCCATAAATTTTCATGACGTTCAAAAATAGCACCTAATGCAAGACTCAAAAGGAGTGCTCCCATCATAAATACAAAACCGAAAGGCAGATGCATCAAAGAAAATAAAAGGGAAGTCAAAAAGATAGAGATTTGTTTTTGATATTTGACTTTCATTAATGACTTTACGCTTGTCTGGATAACGCCTCTTGCTAAAAATTCCTGAAAGAAGGCGGTAAACAGATAGATATATGCACCATGCAGGGAGCCTCCGATAAAGTAGTCTTTGATAGGATGACCTAAAAGTATCAGAACAACCTTTGTTAAAAGTAGGGCGATGCAAGCAACGACTCCGATCAATATGGTCTCGATAAAATTCCTTTTTAACGTAGAAAGTTTCGGAATCAGACCAATATCACGCATCGACAGACTGGTTAAGAAAAGGATTTCTAAAAACAAAAGAAATGTCATACCCTCAATCATAAGTGTATATGCAGAAGTTTTTAATGGAATATGCAAAGTAAAACGGATCAGACTCCATGCAAAAAGATAGAGACTGATACAGATGATCAAACCTGCAAAGATAAATGCACAATCGTGTTCATGCTGTTTTAACTGGTAGCGTTCACTTACATCTTCGATCAATAAAAACATTCCCGAAAAATCTTTTTGGTCTGCACAGTCTGTTGCTTTTAGCGGACTGGTATGAAAAGTCAGATATTGAGTGTTTTGTGCTGTCTGGTATTTTAAGGTTTCTGTTGGCATTAGGATCCCTTTATCCAGGATCTTTTTAAAATATTTATTGAAAGCACGGTTTTTGCGGTTTGATAAAAAGAGATAGCGAAAACTATGCTCTGTGATCGATTCTTTTGGATACCCGAAGATTTTTTCACAGGCAGAATTACAATAAGTAATAATGCCTTCCTCATTGATCATCATAATACCATCACTCATATTTTCGAAAACGATTTCTTTTTGATCCTGTGACAGTATTGCAGAATCTGTTTTTTTTACATCTAATGCGTTCATAATTAAAATCCCTTTCCTGTTTGATTTGATATCTAAAATTAAAAAGACTTTTTGTTGTAAAGTATCGGATTTCTTTTTCATGTACTCTCAGAGTTTTCTGAACAAAAAATCTGCCAAAAGGATTTGTTACGAAAAGATTCCGAGAGTACATTTTATTTTACTAGAGAATAAAACGCTTTTTATCGTAGCCAAAAGCAATAAATGATTACAATGTTCAATTATGGATTACAATTCTTACATGGAGAGTAGCCCTCTTTGATCAGTTCGCTGCGGGAAGCTTTTGTCGATTGTGTATTTGCAACAGACATTTTTTTGACACTATAACAGCTTGGAAGATGGAACTTCTTTGTGCTGGTATTGATCACATAAGATGCATTTTTGTCTATCTTTTTAGATGTATTTGTGTTTGAAGACGATTTTTTTGTCTGTCTGTTTGAAGTTGTATGCTGTTTTGTACTTTCGCCGGCTTTCCAACTAGTGGAAGGAGATGTGTTCCAGCTGATCGTTTGACCGTTTGAAGTAGCCACAATGCTTCCCTGTTCGTCAGTTCGGAAGGTTTTTACGTGATTCTTTCGTAAAAGATTTAAAACACGTGCACATGGGAAGCCGTAGCTGTTTCCTTCGGCACAACTGATCACAGCGTATTTAGGCGATACTGCAGCTAAAAAGGCAGAAGTAGTGCTGTATTTACTGCCATGATGAGCAATTTTTAAAACGTCAGCCTGTAATGTCTTATTTTTAGCGATCAGATCCGGTTCTGCATTCTGGGTGACATCCCCTGTGAACAGAAAAGAGGATTGCATAAACGTTAGACGAAGGGAAAGCGAATTATCGTTTGTGGAATTGTATTTTTGAACCGGTCCTGTAATGGTAAACTGAGCTTTTCCCAATGAGAATTTTTGACCGGCAGCAGGATGGGTGGCTGTATAATTTTTGGATTTCATGCTGCTTAGCACATCACGGTAGGTGGCTGTATTGCTCGTGCAGTCCGGTAGCAGGATCTTTTTGCAGTCGAACTTATAGATCACAACATCGAGTCCGCCAATATGGTCTGCATCAGGATGTGTACCTATTACATAATCTAAAGAAGTGAGTCCTTGTTTTTTCAGATAAAGCTGAACGGTTGTACCTTTATCATTGTTACCGGCATCGATCAACATAGCATGTTTTCCCTGTGTGATCAGGATAGAATCTCCCTGTCCGACATCAATGAAGTGTACTAAGAGTTTAGAAGATGTTTTAGTTGTTGAAGAATTGTTTGCAACGTGGTTGGAGGCGCTTTTTTTAGACAAAGAATTCTTTTTGGACTGTGTGGTATTGCTTTTTTTTGCCGGAGAATTTTTTTGTGTCTGTGCAGAAGAGCTTTTCTGATCTGCAGAGCTTTTTTCGGTCTGATTTGAATCTTTTGTCTGATCAGAATCATTCTTTTGGGGCTGTGCTGTATTGCTTTTCAAATCAGTTGTGTCATTATCGGCTTTTGCGGATGATTGTGTATCACTCTGTGATGACACGGCTTTTTGGTCCGTGGTAGAAGTCGTTGTTATATTGCCACATCCGGTCAAAAGAAGCAGCGAACAAAGAAATAATAGGGTTGTTTTTATGTATTTTTTACACACGATAAATACCTTTATAAAACAGTCCTTTTGCTGTATGAAGATAACGCAAAAACTGTTTTATAGCACCTTTCTGTTAGAAATATTCTTTGAAAGATAGTATAGCACAAACACAGTAACACGGAAACTTTTGACACAGAAAAAAACAACTGTAAATTCTTGTAAGATGATAGGGGATTTATTATCTTTTCAATCTATTGGATATATGGTATATTTATTGAGATAAAATACATATTGCATTGGTAAAAATGCATAGAAAGAGGTAAAAAATGAATGAAAAACATGAACCAATTCGTGACGCAAGGCAGCTTGGCTATCCTAAAATGCTTTTGCTTGGCTTACAACATATGTTTGCGATGTTTGGAGCAACTATTCTGGTGCCGATTTTGGTAAACAGTTACTTTAGTGACTTTTATAAGACAGGCAATGTACAGGTTTTGTCTATTCAGGTCACCTTATTTTTTGCAGGCGTAGGAACATTATTCTTCCATTTTTGCACAAAATGGAAAGTCCCTGCATTTTTAGGATCCTCTTTTGCATTTCTGGGTGGTTTCTCTACGATCGCTTCTTTGAATACAGGAATTTATAAAGGAATGGAAGCAAGTGAGAAGATCCGTTATGCATGCGGTGGTATTGTTGTTGCCGGCTTATTATATATAGTTTTGGCGATTATTGTAAAATTAGTGGGCGTTCAGAAAGTGATGCGTTTTTTGCCTCCGATCGTTACAGGACCGATCATTATCAGTATAGGTCTGACACTGGCTTCTTCGGCTGTATCAAACTGCCAGTCTTTCTGGCCGTTGGCATTTATTGCATTAGCCGTTGTTATTATCTTTAATATCTGGGGGAAAGGAATGTTTAAGATCCTGCCGATTCTCATGGGAGTTGTGATCTCTTATATTGCAGCAATCCTTTTAAATGCTGCCGGTGTAACATCTGCTTCGGGAGATGCAATTTTAAACTTTTCCGGTGTATCCGGTGCCAGCTTTATCGGCATCCCGCCTTTTGCATTTTGTAAATTTGATCTGACAGCTATTTTAGTTATGGCACCGATTGCATTAGCTACGATGATGGAACATATCGGTGATATTTCTGCTATTTCAGCTACAGTAGGTGAAAACTATATTGAAGAACCGGGTTTACATCGTACATTGATCGGTGATGGTCTTGCTACATCTTTTTCTGCTCTGTTTGGTGGACCTGCCAATACAACATATGGGGAGAACACAGGCGTCCTGGAATTAAGTAAAGTGCATGATCCGCGTGTTGTAAGAATAGCAGCTGTCTTTGCAATCATTTTAAGTTTTATTCCGAAGGTTTCAGAAATCATCAGTTCATTACCATCTGCTATTATTGGTGGTATCAGTTTTATACTGTATGGAATGATCTCGGCAATCGGTATCCGTAATATCGTTGAGAATAAAGTTGATCTGACAAAGTCAAGAAACCTGATCATTGCTGCTGTTATCTTAGTGTCAGCACTTGGATTTACCCAGGGACTTACTTTTGAGATTGCAGGTGTAAGCATTACTTTAACAGGACTCGCAATCGCAGCGATTGCCGGTATTGTCTTAAATGCGATCCTGCCGGGAAATGATTATGTTTTCCCAAGCAAAAATAAGAAAGAACAATAAAAAAGAGAAAAAGTATGTTATAATAAGAACAGTTCTTTCAAATACTTTATAGAAGCTGCATACGAAATGCTGTATTACAAAAAGATTTCAGTGTGCTGTATCGAAAAATGCGTTTGAAAAAAATGATCTGGGGACAGGAATATATCGAAGAAAAGAGGTTTATTATGGAAAATGTAACTATTATGGATCACCCATTGATCAAGCATAAGATTTCACGTTTACGTGATGAAACGACAGGAACAAATGAGTTCCGTGCATTAGTCGAAGAGATCGCTATGTTAATGGGATATGAAGCATTAAGTGATCTTCCTACAGAGGAAGTAGAAGTTAAGACACCGATTGAAACTTGTAAGACACCTGTGATCGCAGGAAGAAAGCTTGCGGTTGTACCTATTTTACGTGCCGGACTTGGTATGGTAAGTGGTATTACAGCTTTAGTTCCGACTGCAAAGATCGGACATATCGGTTTATATCGTGATGAAGTGACACATGAACCACATGAATATTACTGTAAACTTCCTGATCCGATCTCAGAGCGTCTGATCGTTGTAACCGATCCTATGTTAGCAACAGGCGGTTCCGGTGTGGAAGCCGTTGACTTTATTAAACAGCATGGCGGAAAGAATATTAAGTTTCTTTGTATCATTGCAGCACCGGAAGGTGTCAAGCGTTTCCATGAAACGCATCCTGATGTACAGCTTTATGTAGGATGTCTGGATCGTGAGTTAAACAAAGATGCATATATCTGTCCTGGTCTTGGCGATGCAGGCGATAGAATTTTTGGAACAAAATAATCATTTTTTATGCTGTATCGTCATAAAAAGAAAAATGAGTTGTAAAAATAAGATCTCCCTAAAGTAGAAAGAAATGCAATCTGCTTAGGGAGATTTTTTATGGAATAGGAAATTGCTCGTACAGTAGCGGTACACCAGCAAGAATTGCTTTAGCAATTCTTGAAGTGCAAAGCGCTGGCTTTGCACTTTTTTATGGAATAGGAAAATGCTCGTATAGTAGCGGTACACCAGCAAGAATTGCTTTAGCAATTCTTGGAGTGCAAAGCGCTGGCTTTGCACTTTTTTATGATCTTCTATATAAATTAAGAGTAAACGGGACCAAAATGCGTTGTGGCAGACGAGAATGCAAAGGCTTTAGGAGAGAATCTGCACGGTAAGCTCGGTATAATAGTCAAGATCGGATGTAATGGAAATTTTGTTGGCATAATAAAATTCATAAAAATAAGTGGCAAGTTTCAGCTGATGTTTGTTGGCATAATCCTTCAGTAATCTGCCCGCTTTTTGGCTATGGCCATTATCACCGCAAAAATAAACAGAAAGGTATGTTCCGGCAGGAAGAATATGCAAACCTATTCTTTTTGCCGGCTTTTTGTTCAAAAAGAGCAGGATATCATGAGGTGGTTTGAGCTGGTCTTGAAGAATATCCAGGGAGGGGTGGCGAAATGCCATGATATAGCCAAAAGGAGTTTGTAAGTCATTGTATTTTTCGAAAAGAATGCTATATTTTGTTTCAATATCTTTATCGGAACCGCTGACTGAATGCTCCATAAAATAATATCTTTGTTTCTGCTCGTTGGTAATGACAGTATCCTCCGGTACCTGTGTCAGAAATTCTAATTGTTCTTTTTGGCAATGCAGCCAATAGAGTTTTGATTTCCAAAGCTGAATCTTTTGTTCCATTGATTGTATTTCATTTTGATAAAGATCTAAAAGGTGGGCTGTATCGGCATGTTCCATACTCTTTTTGATCTCTTTTAATGGGACACCAAAATCACGAAGCATCATGATCATGTCGAGTGAATCTGTCTGATGGATTGAATAATAGCGATATCCGTTTTTGCCGACATGATCAGGATAAAAGATGCCCATTTCTTCATAATGAAAAAGAGTTTCTTTTGTGGTATTCATAATCTTAGCAAATTCACCGGTAGATAAATATTTTGTCTGTGGCATATAAGACCTCCTGTCTGGTATTAAAATATTTTGCTCCATGCAAACTAAAATCATATAATGTAACGAGTTTTCGGAAAAGAAAAAGCCCGAAAAGACGGTATTTGTTTTTCTGAAAAAAGGTGTTGACTATAGTGCTACCCTATAGTTTATCATATGTAAAAAGAAATACAAGATAACATATCAGTGATACGAAAAAGTATTAACAGACAGATAAAGTTGAATCAAAGTAAATTTAAAAGATACAGGGAGGAAAAAATGAATCAGTCAATTGGACAAAAATTTAATGTAATATCATTGCTGCGTTTTGCAGCACCATCTATCATTATGATGGTTTTTATGTCGTTATATACGATCATAGATGGTTTCTTTATTGCCAGGTATGCAGGAAGCGCAGCTCTTTCGGCTGCGAATATTGTCTATCCGGTAGTGAATGTGTTATATGCCTGTGGTATTATGTTCGCAACAGGCGGCAGTGCGATCGTAGCTAAAAAGCTAGGTCAGCAAAAAGAAAAGGAAGCCAGAAACGATTTTACTTCGATCGTTGTAGTAGGTTTGCTGATCAGTATTTTATTTTTGGTGTTCGGAACGATCTTTACAGAGCCATTATCAAAAGCATTGGGATCAAATGCCATGCTTTTGCCGGATTGTAAACGTTATCTTAGAACTCTTTTGTTATTTGCACCTGCCAGTATGTTACAAATGTTATTTCAGATGTTTTTTGTTACGGCAGGGAAACCGGGGCTTGGTCTTGGTGTTACAATAGCCGGTGGCGTTGCAAATGCAATATTTGACTATGTTTTTATGGCAGTCTGTCATATGGATATCACAGGTGCCGCAATTGCTACCGGAATAGGACAGTTGATCCCGGCAGTGATCGGTCTGATCTTCTTTATTCAAAAGAAGAAAAGCCTGTATTTTTCAAAATTTAAAATTCATTGGGGGATGATCGGAAGTGCAGCGTTTAACGGTGTATCGGAAATGATCTCAAATGTATCGGAGGCAGTCGTTACATTTTTATATAATATTATCCTGATGAAAATGGTAGGGCAGGAAGGTGTTGCGGCGATCACGATCGTGTTATATGCACAATTTTTGTTTAATGCAATGTTTTTGGGATTTTCAATGGGCGTTGCACCTGTGATCAGTTATCAATATGGAGCCCAAAAAGAAAAAGAAGTAGAAAAAGTAACAAAGATCAGCAAGATTTTTTTGATCAGTATATCCATTTTGATCGCGATTGCGTCTTTCTTTTTGCGTGATATGGTAGCAGGCCTGTTCGTCGATGCAGCTACACAAACTTATCTCTATGCAAAAGAAGCAATGGGATTTTTTGCGATCAGTTTTTTATTCAGTGGATATAATATTTTCTCATCTTCTTATTATACTGCATTATCAGACGGAAAAACGTCCGGGATCATTTCCTTTACACGGACGTTTATCTGTATTGTTGTATCATTATTGATCCTGCCGCAGATTTTTGGGACTACCGGAGTATGGCTTGCTGTTCCTCTTGCTGAAGTGATCTCTTTTGTGTTATGTCTGTACATTCATAGAAGGAAGAGAGTAGAAAAACTTGAAATTTCGCAAAGAATGCTTTCATGAATTCTTAAGTAGGATAGTTTGAAGCAATGATATATTATATTGTTTAAACTATCCTGAAATAAATGATCTGGAAAACGTTTCTAAGAATAAGATAGTATATGTAACGGTTAATTCCTCTGAAAAATGTCTGTTTTGTGTTGAAAATGGATAGTAAACAGAAAAAATAAATTTAATTTAAAAAAAGTGTTGACTTTTGTCGAACAGGGTGATAAGATAAATTTCGCTGTCGCAGAGAAGATACAGCGATGGCAACAAAAAGGAATAAAAAACGGAAACGCTTTGGTAAAGTCAGTATTTCGTTTTTAAAAAACTTTTTGAAAAAAAGTCTTGACAAATAAAGCACTGAGTGATAAGATATCATTCGTTGGCGCAAAATGAGAGTTTGAAAAAACGACAAAATGTGTCAAGCAAAAAGGATATTAAAAAATATCCGAGCGAGTTTCTTCTATATAAAAGAAGAGAGGAGCAAAAAAGAATCTTGATAATTAAATAGTAAAACAACCCTGAAATTTCTAAAGAGGATCTTGAAAAAGAGATCCGAGAATTTCAAGAGGCTTATCAGAAGATAAGACGAAAGCGAGACCAAGTAATTGGTAAAAACGGACAAGCCAAGCAAATGCTTAGCGAGGACAAAACTTAAATATGAGAGTTTGATCCTGGCTCAGGATGAACGCTGGCGGCGTGCCTAACACATGCAAGTCGAACGAAGCTCCTGCGACAGAATCCTTCGGGAGGAAGATGCTTGAGACTGAGTGGCGGACGGGTGAGTAACGCGTGGGTAACCTGCCCTGTACAGGGGGACAACAGTTGGAAACGACTGCTAATACCGCATAAGC
>NZ_JACRSW010000032.1 GCF_014384965.1 Jutongia hominis | reverse complement strand
ATATATCAGAAAATGAATCAACAGAAACAATAAGTCATTCATACCGTTAGGTATTGAATATAAAAAACAAAATATATCGGAGAGATATATTGACAAATTTCAAATATTGAGATAGGAGAAGGATAAAATGAAATTGTCGGAGTTAGAAGCAGCGATTGAGGCCATTCTTTTTACAATGGGAGAGGCAGTAGAGTTGGAACGTATTGCAGCAGCCACACAGCAGGATGAAGATACCTGCCGTCGTGTGATCAGAAGCATGATGGATAAGTATTCAGGAGAGGATCGTGGAATCCAGATCATTGAACTGAATGGTGCTTTTCAGATGTGTACGAAAGCAGCGATGTATGAGCATTTAGTGAGGATTGCACATGTGCCAAAGAAGCATGTGCTGACAGATGTGATGTTAGAAACACTTTCGATCATTGCGTATAAACAGCCGATCACAAAGATTGAGATTGAACATATCCGTGGTGTAAAGTCAGATCATGTTGTTAATCGTCTGGTTGAATATAATCTTGTTTGTGAAGTGGGACGGTTAAATGCACCGGGAAGACCGATCCTTTTTGCAACAACAGAAGAATTTTTAAGAAATTTTGGAATCGAATCTTTAGATGAACTTCCGGTTGTCAATCCGGAAAAGATTGAAGATTTTAAATTAGAAGCGGAAGAAGAAGTTCAGCTTGAACTGGATATTTAATTCAAATTAATTTTTATTATTTTCTTTCCCTGCTGTGGGATTCAATTTATGGTCAATAATATTTTCAATGACGTATTTCTTTACCCAGATATCAAAGCTTAGCATGCAGATGAAAGAAAAGTTTGTCAGCATATTACGCTTTTCTTCATCTTCAATATCTGCAAACGTTTCATTGGATCTGTTCAGTTTGCGGATGATATCACGGATCTGGACATCTATATTATCTAATTCAATATTGAAAATTTCTTGATAAATACGGTCAAAATTAATATCTTCCTGATTTTGAAAACAATCTTTAGTGATTGGATTTAAAATGCTTTTGATATCGTTGATCGACAGGAAATTCTTAAAGTAATAAATAAAGATCAATAAGATCATATGTTCTTTGGAATATTTCTTTTTATTGGATGGAGGCAGCAGATTATTTTTTGTATAATTGTTGATCATTGTCTTTGTCAGGATCTTATCATCGGCAAAGCGTTTGGAAGATTGCAAATGTTCATCCATAAACGTTGTGATCTGATCCATATAAAGTTCGATATTAGGAATGTCTTTTGGAAGGATATAATCAATATCCTGAATGCTTCGGATCAAATCTAAAATTTCTCTGTTATATTTATTTCCCATCTCCGATATGTTCCTTTCTGTTTTTTCGTTTTCTGCAGGATATACAGATAATGTGCTGACAATATCTTTATAATTATATCGCAAAAAAAGAGGCAACGCAAGTTTTGGCTTTTGTATTGAAGGAAAGACAAGGACGGTCACGAATAATTTTTTTGAGCATAGAATAGGGATAATATTAGTATGCTGATCTTGGATTGTCAGGAAAGGAATTATGTGAAAAAGCAGGAAAAAATGCATATGACCAGACATAAGCATAGCAAAAAGCAAAATACAACGCTGACGCTTCGTGAGCCGGTTATTTCAGAAAAGCTGACAAAGAAAATGGAACTGACAGAAGACATCTTATTGCGTGTTCCCATCGTGACAGGATACGGAAATCAACGGTTCTGCATCGAAAATTATCGAAATATCATAGAATATACGACTAATCTGATCCGTGTACAGACAAAGACCGGAAAGATCCACATTCTTGGAAGAAATCTGGTGATTGCATATTTCAGGGACGATGCAATGTGTGTGATGGGAGAGGTTTTGTCAATAGAGTATCATTAATAAAAGTCTGGTGGATCAGACAATAGATGACATCGGGAGAAATTTCGACAATAGAATTTTATGGATTTGCTGTCAACGGGCAAAAGGAGGAAACTATGATACATAGAGTGCTTGGATGGTTTGCCGGTTTTTTGCTGGTGTCAATTCAGGGAAAGAATGTAGAGCGATTTATCAATCTATGCAAAAATAATCGGTTTGATCTCTGGCAGATTTCTTTTGCTGAGAGAAAAGGACAGGATTGTTTGTTTTTTAAGATTGCATTGCATGATTTTTATAAATTACGCCCCATTGCGAGAAAATGCAAAGTACATCCCCTGATCATCCGTCGTTATGGTTTTCCTTTTATGGTTGGCAAAATGAAACGTCATAAAAGTTTCTGTCTCGGAGTGCTTTGTTTTGTTGGGATTCTCTTTTTCTTATCCGGGCGGATCTGGGGAATCTATGTACGAGGAGAATCGTATCATAGCAAAGAAAGCCTGCTTCGTACTTTAGAACAGATGAATGTCTATGGAGGTATGGCAGCAAATGATCTGACTTGCAATGAGGTTGAGGAAAAGCTTCGTCATATTTATACAGATATCGGATGGGCAAGTGTGGAATTAAAAGGCAGTAAGATCTATGTGCGTGTTAAAGAGGTAACCGTTCCTTCCTCTCGGAAAAAGAAGCAAAAAGGTCATTTGATCGCGAGAGAAGATGCAAAAGTGGTTTCAATCGTAACCAGAAAAGGAACTGCAAAGAAGCGATCCGGCAATCAGGTGAAAAAGGGAGATATTTTGATCTCAGGAGCGATTTCAATCTACGGAGACGGGGATACATTGTATCGCAGGGAATATGTTCATGCGGATGGTGATGTGATATTAGAGACAACACAGGAATACAGTGACAGTATTTGCAAGAAACAGGAAAAGAGAAGCTATACCGGCAGAACAAAAAATATTTTTGAATGGCAGATAGCCGGTCATAGCTTTTTTTGTCATAATCCTTTAAAAAATTTGGAAACTTATAAAAAATATGATATAATCCGTGAAGGTGGGAAAGTTTGTCCTGAAGTGTCTTTGCGTTTCCCGCTAAGCTGTTATAAAAAGACATATCGGGAATATATGCTGCAAAGTGATATGCTTTCAAAAAAAGAAGCAAAAAAAGCACTTTTGCAACGATATAAGCGTTATATCCGTCATAAAAAAGAAAAAGGCTATGCATTAAAAACAGAAAAAATCAGATTTTATCAAAAAGGCAATGAATTTTTATGTAAAGGCAGTCTTGTATTCTGGCGGAAAGAAGACACGTATCGAAAGATCAATAAAAAGAATAAAACGATATATAAGGAAAAAGAAAACAATGGCAATAATGGAAACAATAGTAGAAATACCGGTGGAGCATGAAAGAAATATCTTTGGAAGTTTTGATGCAAATATCAGAAAGATCGAAAAGACATTAAATGTCACAATGATTGCAAGAGACGGCACATTAAAGTTAGTCGGAGATGCAGGAAATGTAAAAAAAGCAGAAGATATCCTGATGCAGTTTTTAGAACTTTCCAAACGCGGTAACAGTATTACTGAGCAGAATGTCAACTATGCACTTGCTCTTGCAATGGATAATGATAAGACAGATATGGTTGCAATGGATTCGGATGTAATCTGTCGGACAATTCAGGGAAAACCGATCAAACCAAAAACAGCCGGTCAGCAAAAATATATTGATCTGATCCGTCAGAAAATGATCGTCTTTGGTGTCGGTCCTGCCGGAACCGGTAAGACCTATCTTGCGATGGCAATGGCGATCGATGCGTTCAAAAAGGATGAAGTCAACAAGATCATTCTGACACGTCCGGCAATTGAAGCAGGAGAAAACTTAGGCTTCCTGCCCGGTGATTTGCAAAGTAAAGTAGACCCGTATCTGCGTCCTTTATATGATGCACTGTATCAGATCATGGGAGCGGAAAGTTATCTGAAAAATGTGGAAAAGGGCTTGATCGAAGTCGCACCGTTAGCATATATGCGAGGAAGAACATTAGATAATTCCTTTATCATTTTAGATGAAGCACAGAATACAACACCGGCACAGATGAAGATGTTCTTAACACGAATCGGCTTCGGATCAAAAGTTATCGTAACCGGTGACCTGACACAAAAAGATCTGCCAAGAGGTGTAAAGTCCGGTCTGGAACATGCCGTAGAAGTATTATCGAAAGTAGAAGATATCGGATTTGCTTATATGACAAACCGGGATGTAGTCCGTCATCCTCTGGTACAAAAGATCGTATCAGCTTATGATGAATATGAGAAACGACAGGAAAGACAAAAGCAGGTATCGGCGGCTAAAAAGAATCAGGGAAACTTTGAACATCACAAGAAGAACAGGATACAAGAGAAAAAAGGATAGTATTTAAACAGGAATGGAGAGTATTTCGTGGAAAGCAGGAAAAATAGAACAGCCATATATCAGATAGCTGCATATGCGGCACCAATATGCAGCGTTCTGATCTGGTATGGCATGGGAGAAAAAGAAGAAAGACTGGTATGGAGTAAACTGGTTATGACATTGATCGTAACCGGTCTGTTTTTACTACATCTGCACACTGATCGTACATTAGAAAAAAAATCATGCCGTTATCCGGTTCTTGTAGGAGTTTCTTATATTGTTTCTTTTGTATTATTAGGAATGTGTTCTTACCTTCCGATCGGTGCGTTATGGCTTCTTGCTGTTCCGGTAGTAGAAGCAGTACAGAACGAAAAGACGGCACAGGCTGTTTTAACTCTTTTGTGTGTCCAGTATGCTATTTTGGTTTTACCGCAAAATAAGGATTTTACATTGTTTGTTAAATATCTGGTATTTGGATATCTGCTCTTGATCTTATATCGTGGATTAGACAGTAAAAAGAGTGTTTGGTATTTCCTTGGCATTGTAGCAGTCTTTAGTCTGGTTCTTCAGATTGTTGTTTATGAGTTTGAGATCGGTCAAATAAAAAGTGAGATGATTTCTTTTTTATGGGGAATCGGAAGTGAAATTTTGCTTGGCATCTGCAGTGTGAGCAGTTATCTGTTGCTGGATAAAAAGACAGCAGATGAAGAGACGCAAGAGGAGGTACAGGCAGAAACAAAAGAAATCGTACAGGATCAGATTACAGAAAATGACAGGATCTTTTTACAGAGCATTATTGAACCGGACTTTGATCTCTTTGTCAGATTACAGCATTATTCTTTGCCACTGTTATCGCATTCTATGCACATCAGTGGTCTGTCAGAACAGGCAGCATTGTTTATCGGAGCAGAACCATTGTTAGCAAAAGCAGGTGGTCTGTATCATGAAGTCGGAAGAATTGTTGACGAAGAAGATTATATAGAAGCCGGAACAAAGCTTGCAAGGCAGTACCGTTTTCCGAATGCGTTGGTTCATGTTATGCGGCAGCATAGTACCGGTTTCGAGAAACCGGATTCAAAAGAGGCTGCGATCGTTATGTTGAGTGATTGTATTGTTTCTACAAGTGACTATTTGCAGGATACAGGAAAAAGAGGAGCCGTATCGGACGAGCGTCTTGTCGACAGTATTTTTCAAAACCGCATGGATAAAGGAAATTTAGATGAAGCAGGCTTTTCAAAAGAACAGATAGAGCAATTAAAAGAATTCTATATACGGAATGCTTTTTGATCAACAGGATCAATATAGGATTGATTTGAAAAAGCAGATTATTTTGTTTGGATTGCGAAACAGTGATTAGAAAAGAGAAGTACAGAGTTAATTGGAAATGAGGATTATTATGACGATATTATTTGAGAATGAAACGCGGGAAGAGTTTGATTTTTCGTATGAAGAGGTTCTGACGCAGGTGGTCAATGAAGCCGTGTCATATGAAAAATGTCCTTATGTCTGTGAAGTCAATATCACATTGACGGACAATCAGGGGATACGCACGATCAATCAGGAATTTCGTGGACTGGATATTCCAACCGATGTGTTATCTTTTCCGATGGTAGATTACGAGATGGCAGGTGATTTTTCTCATCTGGATACATTGGAAGCACAAAATATGTACTTTAATCTGGAATCAGGGGAACTGCTTTTGGGAGATATCGTAATCTCGGTAGAAAGAGCAAAAGAGCAGGCAAAAGAATATGGTCATTCTTTGAAAAGAGAAATGGCATTTCTGACAGCACACAGTATGTTACATTTGATGGGATATGATCATATGGAAGAGGACGAGAGGATCGTCATGGAGAAGAAACAGGAAGAGATTTTGCAGAACTTAGGAATTACAAGAGATTGAAGAAGGGACGAGTAAGAGATGGAATCCTCCAATAAAAGCAAAGCAAGTGGTTTTTTAAAGCAAGGCAGTATACTTGCCATAGCATCAATTTTAGTGCGTGTCATTGGATTGGTATATCGTATTCCGATGGCAAATATCATTGGAAATGAAGGAAATGGTATTTATTCAGCAGCATTTGAGATCTATAACCTGTTATTGATTATTTCCTCATATGGTATGCCAATGGCAGTCTCAAAGATGGTTTCTGCAAAATGTGCGAAAAAGCAATATAAAAATGCCTATTATATATTCCGCTGTTCGATGATCTTTTCTATTGTATCAGGCGGTCTGGCAGCGTTATTTGTATTCTTTGGAGCGGATATGTTAGAGAATAATTTCTTCTCAAAATACCATGGTATTGCAATTCCGCTTCGTGTATTGGCACCAACAATCTTTATCGTTGCGGTGATGGGAACCCTTCGTGGCCTTTTTCAGGGAAGAAATACAATGATGCCGACTGCGATCTCGCAGATCTTTGAGCAGATCGTCAATGCGTTTGTCAGTGTGGCAGCCGCATGGTCTTTGATGCGCAGCCATAGTGCATCATCAAAGATCTCAGCATGGGGAGCAGCCGGTGGAACATTGGGAACCTGTCTGGGTGCGCTGACCGCTTTTTTGATCCTTCTTGTGATCTACTGGGCATATCGTCCGGTCATGAAACGTCATGAAAGACACGATAAAGTATCGGTAGAAGATTCCTTGAAAGCTACTTATAAGCTGATCGCATGGACTGTGATCCCGATCATTTTAAGCCAGACGGTATACCAGCTTAGTGGTATTGTGGATGTTACATTATTTAATGCCGTAATGGGTGGTAAGAATTTTGCCGATAAGACTGTCAGCAGTCTGCTTGGTATTTATAGTACAAATTATCGTGTACTTGTCAGCGTTCCGATCGCAGTATCGACGGCAATCGCATCTTCGATGATACCGGGACTTGCTTTTTCGGTTGCAGAAGGGGATATGTCTTCGGTTCGTCATAAAGTTTCGATCGCTGTGAAATTTAATATGATCATTGCATTTCCATCCGCAGTCGGACTTGCTGTGTTAGCGCAGCCGATCATTCGTCTGTTGTTTCCTTCATCGGATTATATCGTAGGTGGAACGATGTTAATGCTTGGTTCTTCCTGCGTGATCTTTTATGCATTGTCAACCGTAACGAGTGGAGTATTACAGAGTATTGACCGGATGAGTCTTCCTGTAATCCATTCTTTGATCTCTTTGATCTTACACATTGTGATCGTATTTGGATTATTGCAATTTACGAATCTGGCAGGTTATGCTTTAGTGATCGGTAATGTGACATATCCGATGTTGGTATGTTATCTTAATGGCAGATCTGTCAGCCGGTATATCAGGCAAAAGCAGGAATTGAAAAAGACGTTTATCGTACCACTTCTTTCTTCTGTTGTCATGGGAGTAGTTACTTTTGTAATCTATGAGTTGTTCTTTATTGTGACACATAGAATTTATGTAGCGATCGTTCCGGCAGTAGCGGCAGCCGTTGTGGTATACTTTATTATGGTATTAAAATTGAATGGATTGGACAGAGAGGAGCTTTATGAATTCCCATTTGGACGTAAAATGGGCATTGTTGCAGATAAATTACATTTATTAAAAGAGTAGCAGGTATTGATTTGAGGGAGGCGTGAAATACGATGCAGAAAATTACGCGTGAAACCATACGTCAGTTAGCATCTTCAGAAACTGTGTACTACAGGGGGATGCGTTATTATGCTGCACATGCTGTCAGCAAAGTGACATGGAGCGAAAGTAATAAGCAGTATCGTGCCATTGTCAAAGGCAGCAACCAGTATGTTGTAACGATACAGGCAGATGACCAGGGAGAGATCGTTTATAATTGTAATTGTCCGGCACATGTCAAATATACCGGAGCATGCAAGCATGTTGTTGCAACACTTTTATTTATCACAGATTACCAGCAAAGACAGGAAGTAAAAGAAAATCTGAATGCAGAAGATAAGATGGCATATCAGATCGTGGAATATTTTAGTAAAAGAGAATATCGTCATCTTTCACCGCAATATTTTCATATTGCATTACAGATCCATATTGCAGATTTTTTAAAAGAACAGGATGCGAAAGCCTATCTGAGCCTTTATGCAGGTTCCGGCAAGATGTATAAGGTTTCGAACACAAAGAAATTCGTATCGGATTATTATCATAAGAAAAAGATTACGTTAGGAAAAGAGTTCTGCTTTATGCCCGGAGAGTGTGCTTTTGATGAACAGTCTGTCCCGGTGCTTGACTATCTGACAGAAATTTTAGAAGTACAGGAAACGCTTGGCAAGACGTATTATTCAAATCTTTTTAACAGACAGGAGATGGTTCTGTCACGTAATATGCTCTATAAAGTGCTTCATCTGGCAGCAGGCATGACCTGTAACCTGAATCTGTATGGCAAGAAGATCGAAAATGTACAGATCGTAGAAGGCAATCCGCAGATCGGCTTAAATCTTCGTATGGAAAAAGACAGCCTTTTTGTAGAAAATAACAACGAACAGAAGTTATTATCGTTATGTGAAGACGGAAGCATTTTGTATTATGAAGAATGCTTATATCTTCCGCAAAAGGACTTTATCTGTAATATCTTACCATTTTACACCGCTCTTTTTTCAAATGAAACCAAAACGATCGAGTTTCGAAATGAAAATAAAAACGGATTTATTGAGAAAGTGCTGCCTGTCATTAAGAAGTCGATGCAACTTACCGTACCATTGGAATTAAAGAATAATTATATTGTAGAGCCATTGGTGCCAAAGTTATATCTTGACATAGTGCGTTCTAAGACAAAAATCTATGTCAGTGCCAGAATTCATTTTGTCTATGGGGAATATGAAGTAGATCCGTTGCATCCTTTTTCATCGGGGAAATACATTTTAGTGCGTGATAAGGAAGAGGAAGAGCGTCTGACACGTTTATTGTATAACCTGAATTTTAAGGTGACAGATGATGCTTTTTTATTAAAAAAAGAAGAAGATATCTTTCTTTTGATGACAGATAAGATGAATCTTTTGACAGAAAACTTTGAAGTTTTTTATTCGAAAGCATACAAATCCGCTTCCGTTAAAAAGTTTGGCTATCTGTCCGGTAAAGTGCGTCTGGATACAGAGATTGATTTTCTGGAAATGGATCTTGAATATTCACAGATTCCAAAAGAAGAGTTAGTTGATTTTTTTAAGGCACTTCGATTAAAGAAGAGATATTATCGTTTAAAAAGCGGTGCTTTTATTGATTTACAGGAGCAGAATAATCATTTGAAAAGCTTATCCTGGATCGTTGAGAATGGAACGGTTGCTGAGGATGGCAGTATTGAGATGCCAAAGACAATGGCACTATATCTTGATGATTTCTTACCGAGAACACACAAGATTGAAAAAGAAGAATCGTATCGGAAGCTTGTCAATGATATCCATTCACCCGAACAGACAAACTGGAAGATCCCTGAAGGGGTAAATGCAGTGCTTCGCCCATATCAGGTAGTAGGATACCAATGGCTAAAGACGTTAGCTTATTATAATATGGGTGGTATCTTGGCAGATGATATGGGACTTGGAAAAACCTTACAGGCGATCGTTTATATCTGTTCGAATCCGGGAGAGAAAACATTGGTTGTATGTCCGACTTCTCTTGCCTATAACTGGCAGGAAGAGTTTGAAAAATTCAGTCCGACGATACGCACCAGAGTTGTCAGTGGAAACCCGCAGGAGCGAATGGAACTGATACATGATATCGAGGATGTGGATGTTTTGATCACGACCTATCCATTGATCCGAAAAGATATGGAAGCGTATCAGGATATTGTCTTTGATACGATCTTTATTGATGAAGCACAATTTATCAAAAATCCAAGCTCGCTCGGTGCAAAGGCGGTCAAAGCGATCAAGGCAAAACATCGTTTCGCACTAACCGGTACACCGATTGAAAATGCGTTATCGGAACTCTGGTCGATCTTTGACTTTATCATGCCGGGATTTTTCCCGCGATACAGTAAGTTTAGTGAACTGTACGAAAAGCCGATCATGCGTGGCGAAGATGAACGGGTGATGCAGGAATTAAAACTTCGTATCAAACCATTTATTTTACGACGTATGAAAAAGCAGGTTCTTCGTGAGCTGCCGGATAAGATTGAGACCATGCGTATGGCTGAGATGACAAAGAAGCAGGAAAAAATCTATCTGTCATATTTATCAAGGATCCAGTCAGAGATCCGTGAGAATGAAGATTTTGGCAGTGGAGCCGGAAGGATCCAGATTCTGGCGGCTTTAACAAGATTGCGTCAGATATGCTGTCATCCGGGAACATTTGTAGAGAATTATCATAGCGGAAGCGGAAAGTTAGATCTTCTGATGGAACAGCTTCCTGATATTCTGGATGGTGGTCATAGTGTGATCATCTTTTCGCAATTCACTTCGATGCTCTCGATCATAGCAAAAGAATTAGAGCATGCAGGCATTGCTTATTTTTATCTTGCCGGATCGACAAAGGCGATCGACCGCAAAAAATATGTAAAAGAATTTAACGAAGGAAGGGTAAAAGTGTTTCTTGTTTCGTTAAAAGCCGGAGGAACCGGCTTG
The DNA here is from genome assembly GCF_014384965.1 of Jutongia hominis. GTDB lineage: Bacteria > Bacillota > Clostridia > Lachnospirales > Lachnospiraceae > Butyribacter > Butyribacter hominis. Next base: position 235,062 of record NZ_JACRSW010000032.1, on the reverse strand, counting down.
AACCTGACCGGTGCAGATACCGTGATCCATTTTGATCCGTGGTGGAATCCTGCAGTAGAAGAACAGGCAACCGACCGTGCTTACCGCATCGGCCAACGCAGGAAAGTACAGGTAATCCGCTATGTGATGAAAAATTCGATCGAAGAAAAGATCTACAAATTGCAAAAGAAGAAAAAGGAATTATCCAATCATGTGATCGATACCGGAGAGGTTTTCATTAATCAGTTGACGAAAGAAGAATTGTTTGATCTTTTTGAAGAAGAGGAGTAAGAGGGCAGGCGGTAGAAAAAGCAGTCACAGAATGCATTCGTGAAAATGATATCTGAAAGTCTATGATATGGAAAATGAGAATTTGATGCCAAAAAGTGCTTGAAATCTCAAAAAGAATATGATATGATAGCATGGTTGTGAGTAGAGATATTCCTCTGTTACGGTTGCGAAAGCACATAAGTATTAAGAATGTCAAAATGATAAGGAGGTTCAACATGAACGAGATTATTAAGGCAATTGAAGATGCACAGTTAAAGTCAGATGTAGCTGATTTTAATGTAGGTGATACTGTAAAAGTATACGCAAAGGTTATTGAAGGCTCAAGAGAGCGTATTCAGGTATACGAAGGAACAGTATTAAAGAGACAGAATGGTGGAGCAAGAGAAACATTTACAGTTAGAAAGCTTTCTAATGGTGTTGGTGTAGAAAAGACTTGGCCATTACATTCACCAATCATTGACAAGATTGAAGTAGTTCGCAGAGGTAAAGCAAGACGTGCGAAATTATTCTATCTTCGTGACAGAGTTGGTAAAGCAGCTAAGGTAAAAGAGATTGTGAAATAATGGAATCTGTTTTACAGCTTTGGGAGCCGTTGCATATGCAGCGGCTCTTTTTGTGCTACATTGGGTTTGAATTTTTTCTTTTTGTAAAAGATGGAAAAGACTAAAAAGACAGAATGGTTATAGGAACTTCTTATTCAAACCGGCATAGAATGACAAAAAGAGTGTTAATAAGGGGAAGTATATGGCAACAGTAATGTTAGATGCCGGGCATGGTGGTTATGACAATGGTGCCAGTTTTGAAGGAAGAAAAGAAAAAGATGATAATCTGAATCTGGTTCTTGCGATTGGAAACATTTTAGAAAATAATGGTGTGGATGTCTTATATACACGGACAACAGACATCTACCAAAGTCCGAATGAAAAAGCGAATATAGCCAATCGGAGCGATACGTCGTATTTTGTATCCATACACAGAAATTCCAGCCCACAGCCAAACACGTATTCCGGTGTACAGACACTTGTTTATGCAGATGCAGGTATTCCGGCATTGTTTGCACAAAATATCAACCGTGAGCTTGAAAAAGTAGGATATGCCAATCTTGGCACATCCGTCCGGCCAAACCTTGCAGTGCTTCGTGGAACCAATATGCCGGCAGCGTTAGTAGAAGTCGGATTTATCAATACCGAGCAGGATAACCGGCTTTTGGATCTGAAATTCCCGGAAACGGCACAGGCGATCGCAGATGGAATTTTACAGACGGTACAGGGAGCGAACATAGAAAGCAGTGAAGTGGAAACGTATAGTCTGGAACTCGGTGTATTTATGCACGAAAAGAATGCACAGAACTTAGCAAAAACCTTACAGGAAGAAGGATATGAAAGCTATATCGAAGTTGTGAACAACTGTTATCGTGTTGGGCATGGAAGGTTTACGAATCGCATGGAAGCAAAAAAGAAACGAGATGAACTGTTTGCGCGAGATTACGAAGTACGGATTATTGTTAAGAATGCGATGCCTTCGTAAGTTTTTACGCCACTTTTTTTGAATTTTTTATGTAAGATAACAGCTTTTAAAATAGTATCTTTATAAAGAATGAGACTTTTCTATTACATGGCAAACTTTTCCTAAATATGTTATTATATTTTTTGATGACAGATTATAAATGTCAGCTTCATACCTTAAAAAGTATGGAGCTGCTTTCATTAAATGGGAGGTTGCTATGAAAAAACATTTAAGAGTAGTTATGGAATTTACAGAGGAGAATAATATGGGAATGAATAATGGAAGAAAAAACGGTGAGAGGGCTTTTTTAGATCGCTTTGACCAGTATGAAAAAATCTGCATCCAATGTCATGATAACCCCGATGCGGATGCATTAGCCTCCGGTTATGCGTTGTGGAGTTTTTTTAAAGAAAAGGGAAAAGAAGTTACTTTCGTCTATGGTGGAGCAAATCAGATCCAAAAATCAAATTTGTTATTGATGATCAAAGAATTAGAGATTCCGGTACAATATGTGACAGAATTACCGGATTGTGATCTTTTGATCATGGCAGACTGCCAATATGGTTCCGGCAATGTAACAAAGTGGAAAGCACCGGAAATAGCTATGGTAGATCATCATCAATGTGGTCTGATGCAGGGAGATCATTATTGTATCAAATCGAACTTAGGCAGCTGTTCTACTGTGGTATGGAGTCTTTTTCAGGAAGTGGGATTTGATATCAGCAGGAATATCCATCTGTCTACAGCGTTATATTATGGTTTGTATATGGATACCAGCCAGTTTGAAGAAATTTTTCATCCTTTAGACAAGGACATGCGTGATACATTAGAAAAAGATGATCAGCTGTTATTTCATTTGATGAATACGAATCTTTCGTTAGAAGAGCTTAGTATTGCGGGAGAAGCCCTGACAAAGCGGATCTATGATGAAGAGTATCGCTTTTCTGTCATTCCGGTCAAGCAATGTGATCCTAACATTCTTGGAATTGTCAGTGATTTTGTGATTCAGGTTGAAGAAATCAACACCTGTGTTGCATTTAATCCGAATCCGGGTGGATACAAGCTTTCGGTCAGAAGCTGTGTCAAAGAGGCAAAAGCAAATGAAATGGCACAATTTTTATGTGCCGATATTGGAAATGGCGGAGGTCATTTGACAAAAGGTGGAGGCTTTATTGCAAAGAAAAGCTTTGAGCAGACATATCCTGACTGTCAGATGCAGGATTACCTATGTGACAGGATCCGTAACTATTTCGATTCGTATGAAGTAATCTATGCAAAAACATATCAATTAGATAAAGCACAATTACAGCCGTATTTAAAGAAAGCAATTCCGGTAGGTGTAACGAGAGCAGAAGACTTCCTGAAAATGGGTACACCGATATTAGTGCGTACTTTAGAAGGGGATGTCGATCTGATCGTATCTAAAGATCTTTATTTTATGATCGGTATTGAAGGCGAGGTTTATCCGATCCGCAAAGAGAAGTTTGAAAGAACCTATCGTTATGTCGATGAAGTAGCAGAATTTGATATGGAATACGCACCTACGATTCGAAATAATATTGATGGGGAGATATACCGGTTAATGGATTATATGCGAAGCTGTGTAGCATCCGGCACGACAAAAATCTATGCCAAGCCATTAGAAAAGAATGTGAAAGTGTTTACAGCCTGGGATGAACATAAATATTATACCGGTCTGGCAGGAGATTATATTGTGATGCGGGAAGATGATGAGCATGACATTTATATTGTACGCGGAGATATTTTTAAGAAAACCTATGAAAAAGTAGAAGAATGAAAATGAGAAACCATGAAAGATACATTTTCAATAAAATGTGTTGGGATCAGTAGCACACAGAGAGGATAAGAAGGATGAAATACGCAGCATTTATAAGCTACCGCCATGGTGGGATTGATGAAAAAGTAGGTATGCAGATACAGCACGATCTGGAACGATATAAGATACCTTCAAAGATTGCAAAGAGTATTGGGAAAAAAAGTCTTGGTAAAGTCTTTCGTGACGCAGATGATCTGCGTGCAGCCAGCGATTTATCGGCAATCATACGTGCCGGAATTGATGAATCGGAATATCTGATCGTGATCTGTACGAAACGATACCAGAAATCCGTCTGGTGTATGGAAGAGATTGAATATTTCTTAGAAACACGCGACAGAGAACATATTATTGTTGTTTTAGTCGAAGGAGAACCCCAGGAAAGCTTTCCTGAAATCCTGACGCATATCGAGCGTGACGGTAAGATCGTAGCGATTGAACCGTTGGCGGTTGATGTCCGTGCCGAAACGGAAAAGCAGATCCTAAAAAATGTAACAAAAGAAAAGCTTCGCTATATCTCACAAATGTTAGATATGGATTACGATGATCTAAAGCAGCGCCAGAAAGAACGTCAAAGAAAGAGAAATGCAATTCTTGCCGGTATTGTTTTTGCCGGTGTTGCTGTCTTTGCAAGTGTAGTATCTTATAAGAATGTACAGTTAAATACTGCATATGACAGTCTGGATCATTCGATGCAGCAGACATTAAAAGGACAATCTTACTATCTGTCGGAATACTCAAATACCGCCTATCTTAATGGAGACAGGGCAACCGCAGCACTTCTGGCACTGAAAGCACTGCCTAAGAATCTTGAAGAACCGGACAGGCCTTTTGTGCCAAGTGTAATGCGGTCTTTGTCATCGGCTCTGGGAGTCTATGATTTCAGCAGCGGCTATCAGCCGGACAAGGTGTATGATTTTAATACAGAAGCCTATCATACGAAAGTGACGATCAGTAAGAAAGGAACGTATCTGGTCATTGAACGTTATCAGGCAGCAGCTAATAATATGTTGAATGGAAAAGCCTATATTTACCGGATTGATAACCGTAAGCTGGTACAGTGTGTCAATCTGGATGACATCAGTAAAACAGCGATACATACCTCTTCACATATGGCTTGTCTTACAAATGATGAAAAGATATTTTATTATCTCGGAAAAGACGGACTTTGTGCCATGGATCTAAAGAGCGGTAAAGAGCTTTTTACCGGGCAGAAAGGCTGTCAGATGGTATTGAGTGAGCAAAATGATGTGATTTCTGTTTATGATGATGATACGGCAACGTTATATTCTTATGCTACAGATGGCAGATTACAGGCACAGACAGCTTTATCCGCACAGAAAAAATATGCACTATATTGTATCAGCCCTGACAGCAGCATTGCGGTTCTGTCACAGGATGCTAAAGACGGTGTCGGAATCTTACTTGCTGACACGTCGAATGGCGGCACGCTTTTTGTAGATAAAAGCGAAAGCTGCAGTCAGATCTCATTTATCAATGATCACAGTCTATGTTTTGTGCGGCAGGATACACAGATGGGAAAGAGCCACATCGTTGTTTATGATCTGAATGAAAATGCAGATGATTATCTCGTAGATTCCGAACGAAGCAGCATTGGAACGATTGCCATGTCAGGCAATGAAACCTGCTTTTTCTATGTCGATAAAGACGTTTGTGAAGTCAGCAACAAGACCGGAAAAGTGATTTGGAAAAATACATATTCTTCCGATGTGACTTCTGTGAAAGCACAGGGCAATTATTTAATGGTTACACTCAAAAACGGACAGAGTTATTTTTATAACAGCAAAAAACATCTGTTGATCAACCAGTCTGCCGGAAATGAAGAAAATTTCTATGCAATGGCGTTAAATGAAGATTATGCCTGTAGTGCGGATTTTTGGGGGAAGAATATTCGTTTATACAGCAATAAAAAGAAGACAAGAAAAGACGTGACAACAAAAGAGATTATAACAAATACCACACAACGTCCTGAAAAGTGGTATACTGCTTCATCAAATGGAAAGACAATCCTGCTGGATTTTAAAAATGGAATGCAGGATACCGTAAAGACATTCCGTGCGGATACACTTGAGATGATTGGCAGTACAACATTAAAGGATATGGATTATGAGTCCTTTAATAATCTTTCCGTTTCTGCGGAAAATGACAAATATATCAGCATTCAGGATTACGCCTATGGAGCAAATGCTCATTTTAATGCAAAAACGATGAAAAAAGTATTTTCTTATGATGAAGATTCGTATTATTTCTATAATGATGATCGTTCTCTGATCACGATTGCACAAAAAAATGAGTTAGTGACCTATGATGCGGCGACAGGAAAAGTCAAAAAGAAAACAGCGATTCCGGATGCCTATGACCGTGGATTGCAAGTTGGAGACTATACGATCTTTGGAAATGATAAGAAAATAGCAATTCGGAAAAAAGGGAAAAAAGACGTGATCTTAAAAGATGCCGTGATCTATACTTCAAATGAAAAGCAAAAGCTGCTATGTTATCGCAGCGTGGATGCAGGCAAATGGTATGTCTATTCGTTAGAAAAGGGAAAAATCATCAGTCAGGGAAAAGCAGGAACATTTGCGTGTACGATTTTTTTTGATGATGGAACTTATTTTCTGAATGATTATAATGCCGTTTATGATGCACGATCAGGGAAAAAAGTTCTGGATATATCCGATATCAGCACCGGAGTATATGGAGTATATACGAATAAAAAGATTCCGTATTTTGTTGTATGGTATCAAAGCGGAGAATCCGATGCAAATGGTAAATCCAGCGGAAGTAACATGGCATATCTGTATAACAAAAAGCATCCGGAAGAGATTGTTGCAAGTATTCCGAATTTTGTGGCAATGGCAGAAGATGGCAGCGTGATCACATTTGACGGAGATCATACATTATATAAAACACCATTATATTCTGAAAAGGAACTGTTACAGAAAGGAAATGAATTTGTTAAAGGTATGAAGCTTACAAAAGAGCAGAAAGAAAAGTATCATTTGTTTACAGAGTAATAGGGCTGCAAATATGAGGTGAGGAATTTTATGAAAAAAAACTGCTTCTATCCGGTCCTTGGAAAACAAAAAAGCCTTCCGGTCTATTTATCCGGGATCGGAGTGGCGGATCCGGAATATCATATCAAACGGGAGAAAGGATTGATATCCCATCAATTCCTATATACACAAAGCGGATCTGGTCAACTGCTTGTCAATGGGAAGCGTTATTTGCAAAAAGAAGGAAGTCTTTTTTATCTGGCTCCGGGCATTGCCCATGAATATTATCCGGTCAGGGAAGATGAATGGATGACCTGCTGGGTAGTATTTCGTGGTAATCATCTGAACGAAATGATGAAGGAAATGGGATTTGCTGATTTTGCATTTGCAAATAATATCGTGAACGAAGAAATCAAAAAGACATTTCAACGATTATATTCAGCTGCGAAAGACCCATGGGATGGCGACGATCGGTGCTCAATCTTATTATATGAATATATTATGCATATCCGTAATGCCTTTCGGACAAACGAGAAATATGGAAAAATGACAACAAAAGGGATCTTATTCAAGCCACTTCAATATATCGAGAAACATTACACTGATGAGATCACCTTAGAACAGTTAGCGGATATCAGTAATGTCAGCAAGCAGCATTTTTGCCGGGTATTTAAAGCACAAATGAAGATGCGGCCAATGGAATATATCTCAAGAAAACGGGTTACTCAGGCAAAGGAATTGCTATTGTCGACATCTAAATCAATTGAAGAGATCGCAAAGCTGGCCGGATATGATAATCCGACTTATTTTGGTATGGTCTTTAAAAAGTATGAAGGCATGACACCGACTGACTGTCGGAAGAGAGAATGTGATCTGTGATATAAGGCGGGTTCATATTACTGGGATAGGACAATTATTTTATCTTGTGCATTTTTCTGCCAAAGCATATACTGTATACAGCAATGAAACTTGCAAATACAGTATATATAAAGGAGAAGAATATGCGTAAAATAATTGGGAAAAGAGTAGGTACATGTCTGCTTGTGTTTTCGATGCTCTTTACGGGGAGTGGGATGACCGCAATGGCAAAGACGACGTTAAAGCGAGGGACAGATGTGGAGACAAAGACAGGCAGCATTGTACTGGATGGAAATGATATCAAGGCAGATAATGTCAATGGTCTGACATACAAAGGCTTTGGCATGTTAAGCGGTAATTCGACAAGTGATCTTTTATTGGATTACAAAACACAAAACCCTGTAAAATATGCAGAGCTGATGCAATATTTATTTGGTGGAGAATATCCGATCTTTACCCATGTTAAACTGGAGATGGGAAATGACCGTAATAACTCAACCGGACCGGAAAGTGCAACAATGCGTACAAAAGGAGAAAGTGCGAATGTTATGCGCAATCCGGGCTGGCAGATCGCAGCAGATGCCAAAAAGATCAATCCGAAAGTAAAGGTCAGTATTTTAAGCTGGAATACACCGACATGGGTGACAACGACAGAAGAAAAATATTACTGGTATAAACAGAGCATTCTGGCAGCTTATGAAAAATACGGTTTTATGGTGGATTATATCAACCCGAATGTCAATGAAAAATGGAATTTAAGAACCGATGTTGCAAATACAAAGAGTTTTGCAAGCTGGATCGCAGCAGAAGATGCATCAACGATTCCGGATGCAGAAGCATTAAAACTGTATCATAAGATCAAACTGATCGTATCGGATGAAGCAAATGTAGTCAGTGACAGTGTAACAAGAAAATTAAAAGCTGATGCAGATTTCATGAATGCCGTGGACGTGGTTGGTTACCACTATAAGACAGCAGATGATAATAACGGTGGAATGACATGGCTTGCCCAGGAGCAGGATAAAGAGGTCTGGAACAGTGAAGAACAGGCAACCTTTTCGAATTCAGCATTTCGTCCGGCTAATAATAATCAGGATCCTACCGTGACAGGAACCGGGCTCGGTGGAGCAGGCAGTGCTTTAGAGATGGGAAATACCGTGATCAAAAGTTTTGTGGAATCCCGCCGGAGTCATGTGATCTATCAGCCTGTTGTCGGTTCTTTTTATGAAGGAGCACAATTTTCATTTAAAGAATTGGTCAGCGCAAGAGATCCATGGTCAGGATGGATGCATTATGATGCAGGATTACTTGTACTTGCTCATATCAGTAAATTTGCGGTGACCGGCTGGGAAAATGACGATAACACAGCCGGAATCTGGAGAGGTGTTCCTTCGGCATCAAAAGCGAGTGCAATACAATCAAGCTCAAGCAATGCAGTGGACGGACGCAATGGTGGCGAAAATTATGTGACACTTGCTGCACCAACAAAAGATAATTTTTCTACAGTAGTAGTCAATGATAGTGAATATCCAATGACATATACCTTAAAGACTACAAATATGAATCTGAAGGCAGACCAGAAGTTAGAAGTCTGGGAGACAAGAGCAGCCGATGAAGGTGCATTTAATGAAAATTATATGAAATGCACACAGTCGTTGACAGCCGATGAGCAGGGCGTGTATCATTTCGCGGTACAACCATATTCTACGGTTACGGTTACTTCTTTAGAAGTTGCAGACAGTGCAGAACATACACAAAAGCTGCCGGTAGAAGGAAAACGTACGGTTCTTGATACCGACCGGACAGGGGATGTTCAAAATACTGAAGATGCTTATCTTTATGCAGATGATTTTGAATATAAAGGAAAGACGGTACCGGTATTAGATGGTAAAGGTGGCTTTACCGGAGAGACACAGGATTATATCACAGCAAGAGGTGGTCAAAAAGGCGCCATGGCACGTTATACACATACGCTAAATGGAGCTTTTGAAGTATATCAGAGCAGAAATGGCAATCATGTGTTACGACAGCAGTCTGATCAGACTTCAACCGGAGTAGGAAGTGCATGGAATGCCGGAGATCCGGTGACTACGATTGGAGATTTCCGATGGACGAATTATACAGCAGCCGTTGATGTTTTGTTTGAACGTGCGGCACAGGGGCAGTATGCACAAGTAGGTATCCGTCAGACCGGTTCTTCTCATAAGATTACAGACAGCAGCGGATATTCTTTGAAAATCAAAGATAATGGTGAATGGGCATTATATCGTAAAACCGTTACAACAGACGGAAAAGAGCCGCAGGCATTAGCTAGCGGCACGGTGGATGAAGCACAGATTACACCGGGAACATGGTTCCAGATCAAACTTCGTGGAGAAGGAAATCTGATCAAAGCTTATATCAATAATGTGGAAGTCGGTTCGTATGAAGACGATACACCGATCACTTCAGGAAGAGTTGCATTAGGATGCAGCAGCACCTATACCCGTTTTGACAATCTTGCAGTTACAAAGATCAATGGTTTTGCACCATATTATTCGGAATATATTGATAATATGGAAACATATGATCTGACAGAGCAGAAGAATCAGAAGTTAGAATATAATGATAAATGGTCCATTACCTGTGCAAACCAGGGAATGTATGTATACCAGAGAAGTATATCTAAAAATACGGAAGCCGGAGCAACATTAAGTTATACATTTGACGGAACAGGTTTTGAAATCCTTGGTGAGAATGCCGGAGGAAAAGCAAAACTGAATGTAACGATCGATGGCAAGGAGTATCAGACGGATGCATCGATCAAGCGTGCAAGTAATATGTGCACGACCTATCAGGTGAACGGTTTAGAAAATGGAAAACATACATTTACGGTAGAAGTAGCAGAAGGAACTTTAGTAGTCGATGCGATCGCTATCCTTGGTGATATCTATACCGGATCGGAAGTTGATGTTTTGCCAAAAGAAGGAACAGAGACAAATCTTCCGGAAGAAGAACTCCCAACCGAACCGGTTCAGACACCACAGCCAACAGTCACACCGACACAGGAGCCAACGATGATACCGACACCGCAGCCGACACAGATACCACAGCCGACAGCAGGCACTTCACCAACACAAAAACCGACTACGGAAACAATCAAAAAGGGAACAAACTGGAAAATAAACGGTATGGTTTTTGAGGTGACAAATGCAAAGAAAAAGACGGTAAAATGTAAAAAGGCGATCAGCAAAAAAGTAAAGAAAGTTACGATACCGGCTGTGGTTGTCGTGTCAACAAAGAGTGGTAAGCAGTCATTTACCGTGACGGAAATTGCACCAAAAGCATTTAGCAATTGTAAAAAACTGAAAAAAGTTGTGATCGGTAAAAATGTAACACAGATCGGCAAAGAAGCATTTTCTAAAGACTCCTCTTTACAAAAGATTACGTTTCAGACAACAAAATTAAAAAAGGTTGGAAAAAATGCGATCAAAGGCATAGCTAAAAAGGCAGTTCTGACCTGCCCAAAGAAGAGCAAAAAAGCATATCAGAAGATTTTTACAAAAAAGACCGGTTTTCAAACGAAGATGAAATGGAAATAAAAGTTAGCTCTTGCAAAGTAAAAAAAAGTATGATATAGTGATATGGTGTGTTTTATGCGTATAAGACACAGGAAACAAATAATAAGCACGTATGCGGATTGCGCTCTTGGTGCCCACGGGGTCAAGCGTTTGGAAGTATACGGAAGCAGCAAAAACCAATTTGGAGGTAAAGACATGAGTGTTATTTCAATGAAACAGTTACTGGAAGCAGGTGTTCATTTCGGACATCAGACAAGAAGATGGAACCCTAAAATGGCTGAGTACATCTACACAGAGCGTAATGGTATCTACATTATCGACTTACAGAAGTCTGTAGGAATGGTAGATACAGCATACAACGCTGTAAAAGATATCGTTGCTAAGGGTGGTAACATTCTTTTTGTTGGTACAAAGAAGCAGGCTCAGGATTCTATCAAGGCAGAAGCAGAGCGTTGTGGCATGTTCTATGTAAATGAGAGATGGTTAGGTGGTATGCTCACAAACTTCAAGACAATCCAGACTCGTATTAAGAGATTAAAAGCCATCGAAGAGATGTCAGAAGATGGTACATTTGATGTTCTTCCTAAGAAGGAAGTTATCAACCTCAAAAAAGAGTGGGATAAGCTTGAGAAGAACCTTGGTGGTATTAAGGAAATGAAGCAGATTCCTGATGCTATCTTTGTTGTTGATCCTAAGAAAGAAAGAATCTGTATTCAGGAAGCACATACATTAGGTATTCCGCTTATCGGTATTGCAGATACAAACTGTGATCCGGAAGAACTTGATTATGTTATCCCTGGTAATGATGATGCTATCAGAGCCGTTAAGCTTATTGTATCTACAATGGCTGACGCTGTTATCGAAGCAAATCAGGGTGAATCTATGGAAGAAACTGAGGAAGCTGACGCATAATCAGTGTTGACAAAAAAATAACGGAGGAATGTAAAGATGGCAATTACAGCTAGTCAGGTAAAAGAATTAAGAGAAATTTCCGGTGCCGGTATGATGGATTGTAAAAAGGCACTTGGCGAGACAGACGGTGATATGGACAAGGCAGTGGAATGGTTAAGAGAAAACGGTCTTGCAAAAGCAGCTAAGAAGTCTGGTCGTATTGCAGCAGAAGGTATGGTAGCCGTAAATGTAGCAGAGGACGGAAAGTCAGCTTCTATCGTAGAAGTAAACTCTGAGACAGACTTTGTTGCTAAGAACGAGAAGTTCCAGTCTTATGTTGCAGAAGTAGCAGCACAGGCATTAGAGACATCAGCAGCAGATTTAGATGCATTTTTAGCAGAGCCTTGGAAAGCGGATACAAGCGTAACAGTTGATGAGAAGTTAAAAGCTATGATCGCTGTGATCGGTGAGAACATGAACATCCGTCGTTTCGAAAAGGTTACAACAGATGGTTTATTGGTTTCTTATATCCATGCAGGCGGTAAGATCGGTGTTATCGTAGAAGCACAGACAGATTCTTCAAGCGATGCAGTAAAAGAATGCTTAAAGAATGTTGCTATGCAGGTTGCAGCTTTGAATCCTAAGTATGTATCATCTGATGATGTAGATGCTGATTACAAAGAGCATGAGAAAGAGATCTTACTTGCACAGGCTAAGAACGATCCTAAGAATGCAAATAAGCCTGACAATATCATTGAGAAGATGATCACAGGTCGTCTTAACAAAGAATTAAAGGAAGTTTGCTTACTTGAGCAGGAATATGTAAAAGCTGAGAACAAAGAAAATGTTGGTAAGTATGTAGAGTCTGTTGCTAAGGCAGAAGGCTGTGCATTAAAGGTTACAAACTTTGTTCGTTTTGAGACTGGTGACGGTCTTGAGAAGAAAGAGGAAGATTTTGCAGCTGAAGTAGCAGCTCAGATGAAATAAGAATCTTTCATATTAGATTGCATAATATAATAACGGATAGAGAATCCCTGATACTTCGGAATGGAGAATCAGGGATTTTTGGTTCTAAGAAGGTGACTTTATTCGAGCTTTGGTTGAAAACGACGAAAAAATGTTGTAGAATTATAAGGAATGACTGAAGTGGAAAATAGCTTAATATTTTAAGCATGAATGCATTCAGACGTGGATTTTTTTGAATTGGAAACTTTCGCGTTATTTTGGTAAAAATCAATAGAAATGAGGATGGCTATGAAAGAACAGAACACAAATTCACAGAACGAAAAGAGAGAACATAAGAAAATTCCTATTTTTTCATCTTTAAAATTCAAGATGGTTTTGATGCTGATCGTTGCAACAGCAGTGACAGCAGCTACTTTGTTATTGATTATGGTTCCGTTTTCGGAAAGACAGATTAAAAATGAGACAAAAAATTATATGTACGATATTGCACAGAGCAGCTGCTCCATTTTAGATATTATGACGTCGACAGATGATGCTGCATTAAAAGAACATTTTCAGAATGTTGGTGTAGAGGGAATTTCATCCAGCTACGCATATATTGTTTCTTCCGATGGAACAATGTTATATCATCCGACAGCAGAAAAGATTGGAAAATCCGTAGAGAATGCTGTGATCAAAGGTGTCGTCAGTGAGTTAAAGAATGGACAGAAACCGGAAAATAAAGTAGTTACATATGATTTTAATGGTGTCAATAAATATGCGGCCTATAATATCAGTAAGGATCAGTCAAAGATTGTTGTGATCAGTGCGGACGAAAGCGAAGTGTTACAACCGGTTAACAATATGATGAAGTTAGCCGTATTTGCATTAATTGTTGTCGTAGTGATCGTCAGTGCGATCGGTGCTGTTATTACAGAAATTGCATTACGTCCGATTATTCGTGTATCACAGATTGTACAAAAGATGGCAGATCTTGATTTCTCTGAAAATGAAAATACAGAAAAGATGAAGAAACGTAAAGATGAAACCGGTGTAATGACACGTTCCGTTGCACTTTTGCGTGAAGAATTAGTCGATCTGTTAGAAGGAATTCAAAAGCAGAGCGTTCAGCTTTTTAAAACTTCAGCAAACTTAGATGGTGATTCTGATGAGACACAAAAGATGGTAGAACAGGTAGATCGTGCAGTAGGCGATATTGCAACCGGTGCAACCAGTCAGGCGCAGGAAACACAAAATGCAACAGAAAATGTTATTGCAATGGGGAACATGATCGAAGATACGAATGCGGAAGCGGAACGCTTAAATGGCAATGCACAGCAGATGAAAGATTCAAGTGACCAGGCAATGCAGATCTTAAAAGAATTAAATGAGATTAATGATCGCACGAAACAGTCGATAGAAGAGGTGTATACACAGACTAATATTACAAATGAATCCGTTCAGAAGATCAAAGAAGCTACTGTTTTGATCGCATCGATTGCAGAAGAAACCAACCTGCTTTCATTGAATGCATCGATTGAGGCTGCCCGTGCCGGAGAGCAGGGAAAAGGCTTTGCTGTTGTAGCTTCACAGATTCAGAAATTAGCAGAGCAGTCAAATGAATCTGCAAGCCAAATTGATGAGATAACGAATGCTTTGATTTCGGACTCTACAAAATCTGTTGAAACAATCGCGCAGGTTCGTGATATTATGAATGAACAAAGTGAAAAGATGGAGAAGACAGATTCGATGTTCCGTCAGGTAAATACGGGTGTAGATCATGCTATGGATAGTGTTAACACAATTACAGAAAAGACAGAGCTTTTGAATCAGTCACGCGAAAAGATCATTGATGTGGTACAGAATCTTTCTGCAATTGCAGAAGAGAATGCGGCAAGCAGCCAGGAAACATCTGCATCGATCACTCAGGTTAATACAGTTGTAACTGATATTTCGGATAATGCATCAGGATTAAAAGATATTGCGTACCATTTAGAAAATGATGTAAAAAGAGTACAGCTGTAGCATTCAATAATATAATAATGAAAAAATACAGCCCTTGTCCGGTATAGACAAAGGCTGTATTTTTATTTCTTACAGATAGTAGCAACTGTTTTTGCCCGGAAGAAAGGGTTATTGTCCGGATATTTATGCAAAAACAGTAATTGGTTCATTCTCTTCGTAATGGCAGTTGAAATCGGTAAATGTTGCTGTGTTTTGCTCACCGATCGCATACATACCAAAGAGAACACCGGTAAATCCACCGGATACTTCGCTGGAAAGATAACGTGTCATTCCTTTTCCGAGAATCGTTTCTTTACCTTGTTCTTTGACTGAGAAGGTATATTCTTCATTATCAAGACGAATACAAAGATCAGCTTCCGGATTAGCAAGAGGAACTACTTTTTCTTCGTGTTTGATCGTACCGACATTTAATTTTAAGACACATTCATACTGTTCTTTATTTTTGCGGATCGCAATGTCGTAATGTTCTAATTCTGACATATATATTGTGATTCCTGCCTCGCCAGTATCAATAGAAAGATGACAGCGAAGATTTCCTTTGAAATCTCTTTGACGGATCGCAAGGAAAGTAGGAGAATCCGCTTCATCGATCGTAACAGATGTTCCACGAAGAATTGCTTTGTTATCTTCTAAAGTATAATTTTCAAGATGAGGATGTCTTAAAAAGCACCAGTCAAGATTCCAGTTCGTATTTTCAAAGGTATAAGTATCCTTTGTGATCTGCTCAAAATCGCCTTTGAGTTCATATGTTTCTTCGGCAGTTCCATCGTTACCGGCAGTAAACCATCCATCTTGATCAAAGCTCACAGGAATTAAGAAAACCTCACGTCCAAGGTTGTGGAAGGTATGCCAGATGTGGATCTGACGAAAACCGAGGCAGAGAATATGCCAGTCACCGTTTGTATCCCGGATCAGATCGCCATGACCAATACCTTGAATGATATAAGGTGCTTTGTTACGGTTGGTCAAAACAGGATTGGATTTGTAATTTTCGAAAGGTCCCCATACAGAACTGCTTCGTGCATAAGTAACCATATGACCATATTCTGTGCCGCCCTCTGCTGCCATCAGATAATACCAGTCACCGATCTTATAAAGATGAGGACTTTCTAAGTAGCGTCCACCGGAACCTTGCCAGATACAGGTGCTTGGTGAAAGTTTTTTGCCGGTTTCGATATCAATCTCACACTGGATCACGCCCGGCTTGCCGGTATCATCTGAACCATTGCTCATAAAATATGTTTTATCTCCTTCAAAATAAAGAGATGGATCGATTCCGTTCTGATCGACATAGATCGGATCAGACCATTCTTTGTGAATATCGTCCGTATATACATAGAAATGCTGGTGTGTTGTGTCATTTGTGGTTACCATATAGAAACGACCGTTATGAAAACGAATCGTAGGTGCAAAGACACCACCACTACTGTTGACTTTTTCTAACATGATCTGGTTCTTTCTGGTTAATACATGACCAATCTGTGTCCAGTTCACAAGATCGTTGCTTTCAAAAAGCGGTACGCCCGGAAAATACTGAAAACTGCTGCATACCATATAATATTTTCCGTTTGCAAAGCAGACACTTGGATCCGGATAAAATCCTTTTACGATCGGGTTATTATATTTCATCTGATTGCCCTCCCTGCGAAATTTGTTCTATCTTTGTATTTGTTCCCAACATACGATGTATTAGCAACACATTTATTCTGTTATCACATTCAGAGGAGTATACTCTAAATACAATAACGGAATTTTATATTTGTATTGTAATACTTTGTATGACTTGTATTCATTATAAGAGAAAAGAAATAAAAAGTATTTGAACAAAACGGACATGATGATAGGAAAAACGGACAAGCATCTGCGTAATGATCGTCGTACTTAGCTGATAGAATGAAACGGACAAGCATCTGCGTAATAATCGTCGTACTTAGCTGATAGAAAAACAGATAAGTGCCTGCTTTACAATCCATGCACTTATGTGTAGAATACAGATTGTGATAAAAATGATCAAAAGGATGGTATTAGAATATTGAGCAGAGAAATGACCGAATTAGAAAAATATTATAATAAATTCAATGAAGAAAAGCGCCTGACAAGGCGGCATGGTAATGTGGAATATGTGACTTCTATGAAATATATCCATAAATATTTAGAGCAGATGGAAAAACCGGCTATTCTGGATGTGGGAGCAGGAACCGGACGGTATAGTGTTGCTTTAGCCGAGGAAGGATATGACGTGACGGCAGTCGAACTTGTAAAATATAATCTTGGCATCTTAAAAGCAAAGAAGAGTTCTGTTAAAGCATATCAGGGAAACGCGATGAAGCTGTCACGCTTTGCAAATGAATCTTTTGATCTGGTATTGGTATTTGGTCCTATGTATCATTTGTATACATTTGAAGACAAGTTAAAAGTTCTTTTGGAAGCTAAAAGGGTTGCAAAAAAAGGTGGTGTGATCGCGGTTGCTTATTGTATGAACGAATTTAGCGTGATTACGCATGCTTTCAAAGAAAATTTTGCAAAGCAGAGTGTAAAGGATGGAAAATTGTCAAAAGATTTTCATTGCCAGACGACGAAAGAAGATCTGTATTCCTATGTCCGTATAGAAGATATAAATGCATTGCAAGATGCGGCCGGATTACAAAGAGAACAGATCGTTGCAGCAGACGGAGCAGCCAATTATATCCGTCCGGTATTGAATGCGATGGACGAAGAAACTTATCAGCTTTTCATTGACTATCATCTGGCAATTTGTGAAAGACCGGAATTGCTTGGAGCAAGTGCACATACACTTGATATTTTAAGGAAAGAATCAGTCTGACAAAATAATCAGGCGCTTAAAGCAGAAAGAAATGATCTGACAAAATAATCAGGCATTTAAGACGCAGAGAATACAGATAATATTTTGAGGATGAATAAAAATAAGATAGAAGAAAGATATAAATGAGAAAAAATATCTGTAGCATATGTTACGGATATTTTTTTTAGAATTGTATATTATAATGGAGCAGGAAAGAAAAATATAAAAAAGTGTACCCTTTCCTAAAAAAATGGTGATGCGCACAGAAACGATCTTATTAGCCATTTTTAACCGGTCTTATCAGCAGAAAGTGGTACAACTGTACGTCAGAAAGGAGATAAGAATGCAAGATATAGGAAAAGCAAATTTAAGAAAGGTTGCAGTGATCGGCTGCGGTTTTGTGGGATCTGCATCTGCTTTCGCGTTGATGCAAAGCGGACTTTTTTCAGAAATGGTATTGATCGATGCAGACATGGATAAAGCACAGGGAGAGGCATTGGATATCAGTCATGGTGTACCATTAGCAAGACCGATCAATATTTATGGAGGAAATTATGATGATATTGTAGATGCCGCAATCATTATTATTACAGCAGGTGCAAACCAGAAACCAGGCGAAACGAGACTGGATCTTGTTAAAAAGAATGTGAATATTTATAAATCAATCATACCGGAGATTGCATCAAGGAACTGCCATGGAACGATACTTGTAGTATCTAATCCTGTTGATATTCTGACCTATACAGCATTAAAAATAAGCGGCTTCCCGAAAAACCGTGTGATCGGTTCGGGAACGGTTCTTGATACATCGCGATTAAAACACGAACTCGGAAAACATTTAAGTGTTGACAGCAGAAGTATCCATGCATTTATCATTGGAGAACATGGTGACAGCGAGATCGCAGCTTTCAGCAGTGCAAATGTATCCGGTATTCCGGTTAATGAGTTCTGTGAGTTGCGTGGCTTTTACCACCATGAAAAATCAACCAGAGAAATTGCCGAAAAAGTCAAGAACAGTGCTTATGAGATCATTGAAAAGAAGCATGCAACTTATTATGGAATTGCTATGGCAGTCAAAAGAATATGTGAAGCGATTTTAAGAGATGAAAAGTCTATTTTACCGGTATCTTCTTATATGGATGGTGCTTATGGGATTCATGATGTGGTACTTAGTATGCCGGCGATCGTTGGAAAAGATGGTGTGGAGATGCAAGTTCCGATCTCATTGGATGATCAGGAGATTGAACGACTGAAAGAATCAGCCGAAACATTAAAAAAAGTAATACAGGGAATAGAATTTTAAGAAATAATAAAAAAGTATATGTTCCGAAAAAAAGTATACACATTCCGAAAAAAGGTCTCCTTATTTTTAGTGTTTTGATGTATAATGAAAACAAAAAGAATGATACAATAGATAAGGCAAAAAATTGAGGTGGCTGATATGGAAAATATACCCCGAATGATATGGAAAGAAGTCCGGAAAGTGATGGAAACATCCGGGACGATCTTTGAGAAAGTACGATTAGTGGATCCGGTAAAATCAAGAGAGATACGGATTACGCCGGAGGGAACTTTAAAGGAAGATACATCTTGTTTTTCGTATTTGAACGCAGATGTAAAATGCAGTAATTGCAGCAGTATCCGTGCCTATCATGAAGGTCAGACTGTTGCAAAGACAGAAAACATGCAAGACGGTATTTACCAGGTGCTTTCTAAGCCAATCAGTGTAACAGATGCCGATGGACATAGTGCTGTATATGTTATGGAGATGATCGCGAAGACAGAAAACAAAGACGATGTCAAGAAACATAAGACGATTTTGGTAGTAGAAGATCAGGAGATCAATCGAAGCATGATTGCTCGTTTGTTACAAAAAGATTATGACGTGTTAGAAGCATCGGACGGAGAAAAGTGTCTGAAAATTCTCAACGAGAATTATGCAAAAATTTCAGCGATTATTTTAGATCTGATTATGCCAAAGATGGATGGTTTTGCTGTGTTAGAGTATATGGCGAAGGACAGCCGATTTGCTAACATTCCGATATTGGTTACAACAGGAGAACGTGATTATACCAGCGAAAAGAAGTGCCTGGAACTTGGTGCATGGGATTTTATTTCCAAACCGATCAACAAAGACACCTTGCTGTTGCGTCTTCATAATATTATTGGACGAAGTAAGGTTGATACACAAGAGTATGAAAAATATCTTGCTGAGCATGATCGTCTGACCGGTCTTTATAATCGTAATAAATTCTTTGAAGTGACAAGATGGCTCTTAGACAGCAATCCGGATAAGGAATATGCATTTATCCGTGTGGATTTGGATCGTTTCCGTCTGTATAACTCTTTCTTTGGTGAAGAAGAAGGAGATACACTTTTGGTATATTTTGCAAATAAAATTCATGACAAAGTTTCTAAGTTTGGAAAGTCAGCGTTCGGACGTATCGAGTCAGATATTTTTGGCGTCTGTATTGAATATAAAGAGGAATTTATAGAAGAACTTCAGCACGGTATTGTAGAGGATCTCCGGGATTACAATACAGCTTATTACATTGAACCATCAATTGGGGTGTATCTGATCGAAGACAGAAAAATTCCGATCGAGAGTATGTATGACCGTTCCTCTATGGCTGCTGAACAATGTAAACATAAGTTTATGGCATATATCGGATATTATAATGAAAGCATGACCAAACAGCTTGTGATTGAACAGGAGATTATGAATGATGCACAGAAAGCTTTAGATAACGAGGAGTTTGAAGTTTATTTACAGCCTAAGACGATCATTCATACAGAAGAATGTTACGGAGCAGAAGCTTTGGTTCGTTGGATTCATCCTGAAAAAGGTATGATTTCACCCGGAAAATTTATCCCTGTCTTTGAAAGCAACGGTTTTATCGGCAGATTAGATTATTATATGTGGGATCATACATGTAAACTGCTTCGTAATTGGATCGATGAGGGTTTAGAGCCTGATCCGGTTTCTGTCAATGTATCAAGAGCAAATATGTATAATCCAAATCTGGTTTTTATGCTAAAAAGTTTATTGGATAAATATGACCTGCCGGCACGTTTTTTACAGTTAGAACTGACAGAGAGTGCTTTTATGGATGAGCCGGATATGATGATACAGAAAGTACAGGAACTGCAGGAGATTGGTTTTGTAATTCTGATGGACGACTTTGGAAGCGGGTATTCTTCTTTGAATACATTAAAAGATATTCCGGTGGATGTCTTAAAAGTAGATATGAAGTTCCTTGGAAACGGCGACGGGGATGGTAAGAGCGAACGAATACTGGCTTCTGTCGTAAGGATGGCAGCATGGTTAAATCTTGTTGTAATCGTAGAAGGTGTTGAAACCAAAGAACAGCGTGATTTCTTGGAGGGAATCGGCTGCGAATATGCACAGGGATTTTATTATGCAAGACCGATGCCGTGGCGTGAATACGAAGCAATCTTAAAGAATATGGAAATTCGTCATCATGTAGATGGAAAACAAAGTGATGATAATATATTGTTAGATAAGATCTGGATGACTAATCCTGAAATGAAGAGAGTCTTTCATGTGATCATGCAGGCAGCAGCAATTTTTGAATACAAAGAGGATACGATTACGCTTCTGCAAGCTAACAAACAGTTTTCGGACCGTTTTAGTATTGGAGATACTTCACAGGATTATTTAGCAAAGAATAATCATTTGATCCCGGAGTATTATATCAAGCAGATCTATCAGTCATTTGAAGAATGCGTTATGAATAAAGCAGGAGCAGAATGCGATTATCTGCAGTTAGATGATCAGGGGAAAAGTCTCTGGTATCATTTGAAAGTACAATATATTACAAAAGGAGATAACGGATATGCAATTCTTGCATTCTTTCATGATGTAACTCAGGAAAAACAGTTAGAAAGAGAAGTACAGCGTTTTAAAGCAATTTCAGCAACAGCCGGTACGGCACTTTCTAAGATGCTTGTAGTCGATGATTTAGAAATCAGTCGTGCGGTTGTAGCAGAACTTTTTAAGGATGAATTTGAAGTCGTGGAAGCATCAAATGGATTAGAGGCATTGGATGTACTCGAAGAGAATGGAACAAATATTTCTATCATATTGTTAGATATGTATATGCCGGTCATGGATGGTGCGGAATTTTTACGATGCAAGAACAAGATCAAACAATATGCAGATATACCTGTGATCATTATTTCGGCTGAAGACAGTGAAAATTGCCAGGTTGATATGTTAGAGCTTGGAGTCAATGATTATGTGACAAAACCATTTGTACCGGAGGTCGTTCGAAGAAGAGTTCGAAATGTCTTGGAATATAATAGCAGATTCCGTGATATGCAGCAGGAATACCGGAGAAATAAAAACAGAAAGTAATGCGTATAGAAAAAGAGGATCGCCAGACAACGATTTGGAACACGGATTCTCTTTTTCAACGTAAAAGAGGGATTTTTATATGAATACGATCATTCAGAATGTCAGAAAAAAGGTGCCATTGATTCATAATATTACAAATTATGTGACAGTCAATGATGTAGCAAATATCATTTTAGCATGTGGAGCAAGTCCGATCATGGCAGATGACGAAAGGGAAGCAGAAGAAATCACTTCGATCTGTAACGGACTTAATATCAACATTGGTACATTGAATGCCAGAACGATCCATTCGATGAAACTTGCGGGAAAGAAAGCAAAAGAACTTGGACATACGGTATTACTTGATCCGGTTGGTGCAGGAGCAAGTACATTACGGACCAAGACTGCATTATCACTTTTAGAGGAAATTCCATTTGATGTAGTCAGAGGAAATATTTCCGAGATTAAGACGATATCGAAAAAGCAGGGAACGACAAAGGGGGTTGATGCTGATTGTTTAGATACAGTGACCAAGCACAATCTTTCGGAATCGGTCGCCTTTGCAAAAAGCTTTGCCAAAGAACATCATTGTGTTGCAGCAATCACAGGAGCGATTGATCTGGTTGCCGACAGTACGACATGCTATGCAATCCGAAATGGGCATCCAATGATGGGAAAAGTGACCGGTACAGGATGCCAGTTATCAGGATTAATGACAGCCTTTATTACAGCAAATCCCGATCAGATTTTAGAAGCTGCAGTAGCAGCTGTCTGTACTATGGGACTGGCTGGAGAGATTGCCTATTCACATTTAAAGGAATATGAAGGAAATGGTTCTTACCGGAACCACATTATTGATGCTGTCTATCATATGACAGATGAACAGTTAGAAAAGGGAAGTAAGATAGAGAAGTTTTAAGGAAAAATGATAACATAATGTACTTTCGGAAGCTTCTGGACAAAAAATTTTGTGAGTACATCATAGAAGAAAAGAGGAAAAACAGATGAAACGAACAGATATGCGTGTCTATGCAGTGACAGACAGACACTGGCTCAATGGTGAGACATTATACAGTCAGGTAGAAAAAGCATTAGAAGGTGGTGCTACTTTTATCCAGCTTAGAGAAAAAAAACTGGATGAAGAAAGTTTTTTAAAAGAAGCAATTGAGATTCAGAAGCTTTGTAAGAAGCATCATGTTCCTTTTGTAATCAACGATAATGTAGATATTGCATTAAAGATAAATGCAGATGGTGTTCATGTCGGTCAAAGTGACATGGAAGCCGGTGATGTGCGAGCAAAGCTTGGAAAAGATAAGATCATTGGTGTTTCTGCCCATACGGTAGAGGAAGCACTTACAGCACAGAAAAAAGGAGCCGATTATCTTGGCGTCGGAGCGGTCTTTCCAACTTCGTCGAAGGATGATGTATCGGTTCTTTCGCTTGAAACATTAAAAGCTATTTGTCATGCTGTTTCGATTCCGGTTGTTGCGATCGGAGGCATTTCCCAGGATAATATAGATAAGCTTTATGGAAGCGGCATTGATGGTGTTGCCGTGATCAGTGCTATCTTTGGGCAAAAGGACATTAAAAAAGCGACGAGAGAACTGGTTTGTAAGACAAAAAAACTATAAAAGAAATGAGGACGGATATGATAAATGGTGCAATTTTTGATATGGATGGAGTTTTGATAGATTCCATGCCAATATGGCATAATGCAGGGGCACTTTTCTTAGAAGCCAACGGAAAGAAGCCAAGGTCAGACTTGCAAAAAATCTTATTTGACAAATCTATGATGGCAGGAGCAGAGTATATGAGAGATGCTTATGATCTGCCGATGACAATGGAGGAAGTAATGCAAGGCGTGATCGATGTTGTTTATAAACATTATAAAGAAAGTATTCCGGCAAAAGCTAATGTAGAAAATTTCTTACGGAAGTTAAAAGAAAAGGACATTGCGATTGCATTAGCAACATCAAGTGACAGAAAGCTTTTAGAAGCCGGTTTATCAAGATTGCATTTGCTTTCGTATTTTGATACGACAGTAACCTGCTTAGAAGCCGGAGTAGGAAAGATTGAGCCGGATGTCTATCTGGAAGCCATGAAAAGAATTGGTACAACTTTGGAAAACACATGGGTGTTTGAAGATGCCTATCATGCATTACATACTGCAAAGAAGGCAGGTTTTCATACAGTAGCACTTTATGATGCATCTAATGATGAACATCAGGAATTATTAAAAAAAGAAGCCGATATTTATTTAAAAGATCTGACAGATTTTGATACATTTTATCAATTTGCAACAAGAGAGAGTTAAAAGACCGGATTTGTAGGTCTTAATTCGATTTTAGCATAGAAATCAGATAAAAAATGATAGAAGAAAGAGAGGTTTTGATCATGAAAACAGCATTAACGATTGCAGGAAGTGATTCTTGTGGAGGAGCAGGTATTCAGGCAGATATTAAGACAATGACAATGCATGGTGTCTATGCAATGAGTGCGGTCACAGCATTGACAGCACAAAATACAACCGGAGTATCGGGAATTATGGAAGTGGATCCTGCTTTCTTAGAAAAACAGTTAGAAAGTATCTTTACGGATATTTTTCCGGATGCCGTTAAGATCGGTATGGTATCTGGTGTCGAATTGATACAGGTAATCGCAATGATATTAAAAAAGTATCATGCAAAGAATATCATTGTAGATCCTGTGATGGTTGCAACAAGCGGTTCGAAGCTTTTGGCGGATCAGGCAGTCGAAACATTGGAAAAAGAGCTTTTGCCAATGGCTTATCTGGTAACACCAAATATCCCGGAAGCAGAAATTTTAGCCGGTATGCCGATCAGAACACAGGAAGATATGGAAAAAGCAGCAGAGTATATCGGAACAAAGTTTGGCTGTAATGTCCTTCTAAAAGGCGGTCATCAATTAAATGAAGCCAATGACCTTTTATGGAAAGACGGAAAGATAAGCTGGTTCTATGGAGAACGGATCAATAATCCGAATACACATGGTACGGGATGTACTTTATCCAGTGCGATCGCATCGAATCTGGCAAAAGGATATTCTTTGGAGATTTCAATCGAAAAAGCAAAAAATTACATTTCACTTGCTTTAGCTGCCATGCTGGATCTTGGGCAGGGAAATGGTCCGATGAATCATGCCTTTTCAATCACTGATCAGAAATAATCATTTATTTTACCGGAAAAAGTTCGTCAGAATCTAAGACAATTGTAAACGGACCATCATTTTCTAAGTCAATCTTCATATCGGCACCGAATTGTCCGGTTTCGACAGTGGAAACATATTCGGATGATTTTTTAATGATATATTCATAAAGAGCATTTGCCATATCGGGTTTTCCAGCTTGGAAAAAGGAAGGTCGGTTGCCTTTTTTACAATCTGCATACAGGGTGAATTGCGAGATTAAAAGTAATCCGCCCTGTATGTCATTTAAGGCAAGATTGATTTTGTCATTTTCATCAGAAAAGATCCTGAGCCGGATCATTTTTTGGATCATTTTATCCGCAATTTCTTCCGTATCCGTCTGGCTGATACCGATCAATACCAGATATCCTTTTTTAATAGAACCGATCGTCTCGCCGTCTATTGCAACGGATGCATGGTTTACTCTTTGGATTACAAAGCGCATAATCGTTTTCCTCCTTATTATCCTTTGTGTTATCTTAACATTATGTTATTTTTTTGTGTTTTTTTGTATCATATCATATTTTTATGGTATCATACAAAAAATGAAAAGAAAATAGGATGGAGAATACTATGTTTGGTTATGTTCGTATCCGCAAGGCCGAAATGAAGGTCAAAGATTATGAAACCTATCATGGTTTTTATTGTGGACTTTGTCATATCTTAAAACAAAAATATGGCTTCTTAGGGCAGATGACATTAACTTATGACATGACATTTTTAGTGATCTTGTTATCGTCTGTCTATGACAGTGCCATACACGAAGAGAAGAAACACTGTATCGTACATCCGGCAAAAAAGCATAGGATGATCACCAATGAGATGTCGGAATATGCAGCCGGGCTGAATATGATCTTAACGTATTATCATTTTCAGGATGACAGTGCAGATGAGAAGTCCAAAAAGGCGTTGGCAGGTATGCAATGCTATAAAGGAAAGATGAAGAAAGCTTCTAAACGGTATCAAAGGCAGGATCAGGCAGTCCGCAGAGAGCTTACACGTCTGCATCAGCTTGAGCAGGCAGACGAAACAGATATCTTGAAAGTGGCAGACTGTTTTGGCAGGCTGATGGAAGAACTTTTTGTTTACCGCAAAGGTTATATGGAAGAATATTTAAAAACGTTAGGATATCATCTGGGACGTTTTATCTATATTATGGATGCCTATGATGATCTGGAAAAAGATCAGCAGAAAGGGTGCTATAATCCATTGCTTGCGATAAGCAGGCAGGAGGATTTTGAACAAAAAACAGAGCAGCTTTTATTACATGAAATGGAAGAAGCTGCAGCAGCATACCAGATGCTGCCCTGTCTGGAATATAAAGATATTTTAGGAAATATATTATATGCAGGTGTCTGGAATCGCTTTGACGATATTCAGACCGAAAAAAAGAAAAAACAAATGAATTTACAGGAGGAACAATGAAATGAGAGATCCATATGAGGTACTTGGCGTACCGTCGAATGCATCAGATGATGAAGTAAAAAGGGCATACCGAGAGTTGAGCCGCAAATATCATCCTGACGGTTATGTGGATAATCCGTTAGCAGGCCTTGCAGAAGAAAAATTTAAAGAAGTACAGGAAGCATATCAGCAGATCATGAACCAGAGAACCGGAAATGGCAGCTATCAGCAGTCATCACAGAGCGGACAGGGATATTATCAGCAGGGTGGTTACCGTCAGCAGGGTGGCAGTCAGAGTAACCAACAGCAATACCAGTATTATGGAAACGGATATGGAAGAAATCCTTATAATACCGGAAATGGTGGCTGTGGAACCGGCAATTTATGTTGTGACCTCTGGTGTGCCGATACGCTGTGCGAATGTATGGGAGGTGATCTTTGCTCATGCATATAAGATCAAAAGAAATCGCCTATATGGGGATGCTGATGGCAGTTGCTATCGTCTTTATTTTGATTGGATGTTATTTTGATGTAAGTACGATTTTTTTTTTAGCAGCCGCTTCGTTTCTTGCAGGTTGTGTTGAAAGAAATCTTTCGCTTGTAAAAGCGATGATTTTTGTAATAGGAACAACGATTATTGGATTGATCCTTTCGCCACAAAAGCTGTATCTGGTAACTTTTTTTGGATTTTGCGTCTATGTACTTTTAGCAGAAAGGATACAGGAAAAAGAAGAGCAGGGACAGACTTCATTTTTGGTGAAAGGACATATATGGATCAAAGGAGTTGTATATCATGCTATGCTTGTGATTGTTGTGGTATTGATGCAATATCTGACCGGTCTTGATCAGATTAAAAAGTCTGTTGTCTATACGTTTTTTTCGGGACATATGGCTGTTTTTGCTATCATATGTATTGTGGCAGCAGAACTTCTTTGGGTTCTTTTTGATAAAGCATATTTTCTTTTTCAACAGCAATATGGTCATTATTTAAAGATCAATGAATAAGGCAGTTGCACAGATGGGAGTTTGGATATGAGCAATAAATTATCTGCCAAAGAGAAAGCTTTTTTCTGGGAAGAGGTGCGTCAGGTGTGTTCATCTTCCAGAATGAATAAGAGCAGAACATTTTACCAGCATGGAAAGATTAATATCTATGTGCATAGTCTGAGAGTGGCTTATATCTGTTATTACTGGGTTAAAAAATATCATTTGCATGTAGATGAAAAAGCGTTGATCCGTGGTGCTCTTTTGCATGATTATTTTTTATATGACTGGCACGATAAAGAACATGAGCATAAGCGGCCACATGGTTTTTTTCATCCATCAGCTGCACTTTGCAATGCAAAGCAGGATTTTATACTGACGAGGAAAGAAGAAAATATCATACAAAGGCATATGTTTCCATTGACACTGATTCCGCCGGGATGTAAAGAAGCCTGGCTTGTATGTATGGCAGACAAGGTATGCAGTACAAGAGAAACGGTCAGGGAAAGAAGACATGACAAATAGTCTTTGGTCGTTTTTTACATAGTTATAGAAAAAAGCAAAGCAGCTTTATTGCCGCAAAAGGGCATGTATGAAAGCGAAAGATCATTGTGCAGGCTGCCATGCATGCAAGAGAACGACTGAAAGGTATGGTTAATGCTTTTTTCAGACAGATTATAGACGTGATATTTATTTTGTGATATAATTTTGTAATATGGGTAAAAAATTTGAATTACGATGATTGAGGAGGATAAAACACATGGGTACTTTTGATGACGCAAATGTAGATAAAGATTTGTTAAGTCAGATTTTTGCAGATGAGGGTGATGATGCAGAGACAGATGCATTGTTAAATGAAATGCTAAGTGATGAGAAAGAAGACACAAATACTTCCGAAGATGATGTGTTGAAAGATCTGTTAAGTGATGATAATGATACAGAAGAAACATCGGAAACAGATACACCAGAGGAAAATAGTGAAGAAGAAACACAGGATGCCGTACCACAGGATACTATGGAAGAAACAGTGGAAGTACCGGCTGTGGAAGAAGATGTACCGGAAGAATCCGTAGCAGAACCGGAAGCAAAAGAAGAAAAAGACGAGAAGGCAGAACCGGCAGCAAAGCCTGATTTTGCAAGCCGTTCGGATAACGATCCTATTATGAGAGAAGCAAAAGAAGTGATGGATCGTGAAAGAAACAATGGTACGGTTACGACGATCACAAGCGGAACAACGATCCGTGGCGGTATTTCTTCTGATGGATCTTTGGAAGTCATGGGTGTGATCACCGGTGATGTGGAATGTCAGGGTAAAGTTTCCATCATTGGTCAGGTATCCGGTAATGTTATTGCTTCAGAAGTATATGTAAGCACACAGCGTCTGGAAGGAAGCCTTAGCAGTGAGGGCACAGTAAAGATTGGTGTCGGTACTGTGATCATTGGTGATATAGATGCGACATCCGCTTATATTGCCGGTGCAGTCAAAGGTGACATTGATGTAAATGGTCATGTGGAAGTAGATTCTACAGCGATCATTAAAGGAAATATTAAGGCAAAATCTATTCAGGTTAACAATGGTGCCGTAGTAGACGGATATTGCTCATTAAACTATGCAGGTGTCAACTTAGATGATTTCTTTGATGAGAAATAAAGGAGATAACAATGGCAGAATATAAGAGAGTGTTATTAAAACTGAGCGGAGAAGCTTTAGCGGGATCCAAAAAGACCGGTTTTGATGAAGCAACCTGCCTTGAAGTGGCAAGACAGGTAAAGCAGTTAGTGGATGATGGAATTGAAGTTGGCGTTGTAACCGGAGGCGGAAATTTCTGGAGAGGACGTACCAGCGAAAATATTGACCGTACCAAAGCAGATCAGATCGGAATGCTTGCAACGGTTATGAATTGCATTTATGTATCGGAGATCTTTCGCAGTGTCGGGATTAAGACAAACGTATTAACACCGTTTGAATGCGGTTCTATGACAAAGCTTTTTTCAAAAGACAGAGCAAACAAATATTTTGAAAAAGGCATGGTTGTCTTTTTTGCAGGCGGTACAGGGCATCCGTATTTTTCAACGGATACGGCTACGGTACTTCGTGCTGTTGAAATCGAAGCTGATGTAATTTTATCCGGTAAATCAATTGATGGTGTTTATGATTCTGATCCGGCAGTCAATCCGGATGCAAAGAAGTTTGATGAGATCAGTATTGATGAAGTGATCAATAAACGTCTTGGTGTGATCGATCTGGCAGCTGCCGTACTTTGTATGGAAAATCATATGCCAATGATGATCTTTGGACTGAATGAGAAAGACAGTATTGTAAATACCGTAAAGGGAGTTACCAAAGGAACTTTGGTAACGGCATAGCTAAATAAATGAAATACAGCAATCATGCTGATAAATTGGAGGAAATCATGAGTGTTGAATTAAAGGAATACAAAGAAAAAATGGGTAAGTCAATTGATAGTCTGGCAAGTGAGTATACATCAATACGTGCCGGAAGAGCCAACCCACATATTTTAGATAAGATTACAGTAGATTATTATGGACAGCCAACGAATTTACAGTCAGTTGCAAATATCTCGGTATCAGAAGCACGTACTTTAGTGATCCAGCCATGGGAAGCCAGTCTGATCAAAGAGATCGAAAAAGCGATCATGGTATCGGATATCGGCATTACACCAAATAACGATGGTAAAGTGATCCGCCTTTCTTTCCCGGAACTGACAGAAGAGCGTCGTAAAGAGCTTGTCAAGGATGTGAAGAAAAAAGGTGAAGGTGCGAAGGTAGCGATCCGTAATATTCGTCGTGATGCAAATGATATGATCAAGAAGCAGCAGAAAGCCAATGAGATATCAGAGGACGAACAGAAGGATGCAGAAGATGAGATCCAGAAAATGACAGATGAGTTTATAGCCAAAATTGATACAATGGTAGAAGATAAATCCAAAGAGATCATGACAGTGTAGTAATTATTCGTTTGTTTCCTTTTGGGTTATACAGATAAAGGGCAAAACGCTTGTTTTGCCCTTTTTAGTGGAAAGAGACAATACGCATAGAAATCTATTGATAAAGTGCTGAAGATGCAGCTTTTTTGCGAAAAGAGACAAATGAAAACAAAGATAAAAGGATGGAATGAAGATGTCTGAAAAAGAAAGAAAGATTCCAAGACACATTGCGATCATTTTAGATGGCAATGGACGATGGGCGAAAAAAAGACTGCTTCCAAGAAATGCCGGTCATGCGGCTGGAAGTAAGAACGTCGAGAAGATATGTAAAGCAGCCTGGGACATGGGAGTGGAATATGTCACGATGTATGCTTTCTCGACTGAGAACTGGTCTCGTCCACAGTCAGAAGTAGATGCGTTGATGAAACTGTTACATCAATATCTCTCCGACTGTCTGAAAACGAGTAAGAAAAATAATATGCGGGTTCGTGTGATCGGAGATATTTCCCGTTTGGATCAGGACTTACAGGATAGAATAAAAGAACTCGAAGAATATTCGGCACAAAATACCGGTCTGCATTTTCAGGTAGCATTAAATTATGGTGGACGGGATGAGATTACGCGTGCTGTCAGAAAGATTGCACAGGATGCCCATGATGGCAAAGTAACACCGGAAAAGATTGACGATACTCTGGTAGCTGACTATCTGGATACCAAGGGAATCCCGGATCCTGATCTGATGATACGCACAAGTGGCGAGCAGAGATTATCCAATTATCTGTTATGGCAGTTAGCCTATGCAGAATTTTATTTTACAGATGTGCTTTGGCCGGATTTTTCGAAAAAAGATTTGGAAAAAGCAATTGATTTTTATTGCAAACGCGACAGACGTTTCGGTGGCATATAAAAATGAGATTGGATGGAGGTAATTATGTTTAAGACAAGATTAATAAGTGGCATTGTATTGATGGCAATTACGATCGCTTTGATGGTCAATGGCGGTTTTCCTTTATTCTGGGTGATCACGGCGATTTCCGTGATCGGTCTTTTTGAATTATATCGTGCCGTAGGCATGGAAAAGACACTTCCTGCTGTTGTAGGATATCTGTCAAGCATTGTGATTGATATTTTAATCCTTGATAATTATTATGAATATCTGTTGATGTGGCTGATCGCTTCATTGATGGTACTGATGGCATGTTATGTCATTGCATATCCGAAATACAACTCGGAACAGATGACGATGTTGTTCTTTGGCCTGATCTATGTTACCGTCATGCTTTCGTTTGTATTTAAAGTACGTTTTGTACAGAATGGTATTTTATATGTATGGCTGATCTTTATCGGAGCATGGGGATCAGACACCTGTGCTTATTGTGTTGGAAAGCTGCTTGGAAAGCATAAGCTTCCATCAAAGTTAAGCCCGAATAAAACGATCGAAGGTTGTCTTGGCGGTATTATCGGAGCAGCATTGATCGGATTTTTATTTGCATTAGCCTTCTTTAAGAATACTGATTATTGGTGGCAGTTTGCCGTGATCGGTGCCATCTCATCTGTTATTTCACAGATTGGTGATCTGACAGCATCGGCGATCAAGAGAAATCATGAAATTAAAGATTATGGTAATCTGATTCCGGGACATGGTGGTATTTTAGATCGTTTTGACAGTATTATCTTTATTGCACCGATTGTCTTTTATCTGGTTTCATTTTTTGGTCTGTAGCAGGAAAGGAAGAATATTATGAAAAATATTATGCTTTTAGGTTCTACCGGTTCGATCGGAACACAGACCTTAGAAGTTGTCAGACGCAATCCGGACATGAAAGTGGTCTCGTTGGCAGCACATAGTAATATCACATTGTTAAAGCAGCAGATTGATGAATTTGCACCGGAACTTGTCTGTGTCTATGATGAAGCAAAAGCGGTTGCATTAGAAAAGCAGCTTTTAGGTTCTAAGACAAAAGTAGTAACCGGTATGGATGGATTGATTGCTTGTGCCACATTAACAGCAGGAAATATTGTAGTTGCTGCTGTTGTTGGCATGATCGGTATCCGTCCGGTGATCGAAGCAATCAAAGCAAAAAAAGATATTGCTTTTGCAAACAAAGAAACCTTAGTGACAGCCGGGCATATTATTATGCCGTTAGTGGAGAAGATGGGAGTTGCTTTTTTGCCGGTAGACAGTGAGCATGCAGCTATATTTCAATGTCTGAACGGAGAGCATCATAGCGAAATTGAAAAAATTATTCTGACAGCATCAGGAGGACCATTCCGTGGAAAGAAAAGAAAAGATTTAGAAGATGTTACGGTAGAAGATGCTTTAAAACATCCGAACTGGTCTATGGGAAATAAGATCACGATCGATTCTTCAACAATGGTGAATAAAGGATTGGAAGTGATCGAGGCAAAATGGCTTTTTGATGTAGCATTTGATCAGATAGAAGTTGTATTACAGCCACAAAGTATTATTCATTCCATGGTAGAATTTAAAGATGGTGCTGTAATGGCACAGCTTGGTACACCGGATATGTGTCTGCCGATCCAATATGCGTTATGTTATCCACAGCGCAGGAAACGCATTGGCAAACCGCTGGATTTTAAGACCATTTCTTCAATTACGTTTGAACAGCCGGATATGGAGACATTCCGTGGCTTAAAGTTAGCATATGAAGCCGGAAAGATTGGGGGAAGTCTTCCAACTGTTTTTAATGCAGCCAATGAGCGTAGTGTGGCGCTTTTCTTACAAAAGAAGATTTCATATCTGACAATGGCAGATATTATTGAAGAAGTATGTCAGGAACATCAGGTGATCAAAAATCCTTCTTTGGATGAAATCTTAGCGGTAGAGCAGGAAGTATATCAAAAGATCGATCAGAAATTTTGCTAAAAGAGACAGAGAGGTAGACGAATGAATATTATCGTAGCGTTATTGATATTTACAGTTATTGTAGTTGCACATGAGCTGGGGCATTTTCTGCTTGCCAAAAAGAATGGGATCGGTGTGCCTGAATTTAGTGTAGGAATGGGTCCGAGACTGATCACGATCGCAAAGACATCAAGTGGCTGGAAAGTGAAGCTTTTATGTTCACAAAAGATCTTTGAAAATACAGAAGAATGGGCAGATGTTACAAAATATTCCTGGAAAATTCTACCACTTGGCGGCTCGTGTGCAATGGTAGGAGAAGACGAGGATGATACTTCTGAAAACTCTTTTAACAGCAAGGGAAAATGGGCACGTTTTTCGGTGATTTTTGCAGGACCGTTTTTTAACTTTATCTTTGCGTTTATTGTGGCGATCATTATTATTGCCAATACCGGTATTGACTATCCAATCGTAAATTATATTTATGACAAGCAGCCGGCAAGCCAGACGGATCTAAAGAAAAACGACCGTGTAAAAAGCATTAACGGACATAAGATTTCTATTGGCAGGGAATTAGACACCTATTTGCAGCTTCATCCATTATCAGGGGATGTTAGACTTGTTGTCGAAAGAGAGGGAAAAGAAAAGACGATCACATATGATCCGACCTATAAGACACATTTATTTGGATTCTCTTATTCGGCACAAAAGACAGACAAAGCAGAAGTTTCCTCTGTTTCCGAAGATTCTCCGTTTGAAAAAGCAGGGATCAAACAGGGCGATATTATTACAGCAGTCAATGGTGAAAAGGTATCCAATGGTGCAGAGTTAGCACAGACGATTGATAAATATAATAAAGATGGGAATGAGATTTCTTTTGAAATAGAAAGAAACGGATCAACAAAGAACTATCAGATCAAGCCAAAAGCCAGTGAAAGCAAGACGCTTGGTTTTGTCGCATCAACGTATAAAAATGGCTCTAATGCATTGGTGGTATTAAAATACAGTCTGATCGAAGTTAAATACTGGATCGAGACAACAATCGCAAGTTTAGGACAGCTTGTGACCGGCCAGCTAAGTGTCAAACAGCTTTCCGGTCCGGTTGGTATAGTTGATACAGTCGGAAATGTGATGGAACAAAGTGTTGACTACGGAATGAAAGCTGTCGTGATGAATATGCTGTATATGGCAGTCCTTTTAAGTGCAAACCTTGGTGTTATGAACCTGCTGCCATTACCGGCACTCGACGGAGGCCGTCTGGTATTTATCCTGATCGAAGCAGTCAGAGGAAAACCGATCGACAGAGACAAAGAAGGCTATGTACATTTTGCCGGTTTTGTGATTTTGATGTTATTTATGGTATTTGTCATGTATAATGACATTATTAAGATCTTACATTAATATCTGGTAAAAAGTGCTGATAAGTATGAGGTATTTCTTAAAAAGTCAAATGTGGCTTCGTTCACATTTGGCTTTTTGTCAACAGACGGGATACAAAAGAAGATTGTGTTGATGTGATAGCGGAAGAAAAAGACAGATAACAATTGTTATTGCAAAAAAGACCGGTTCAGGATCGATGCAATAGTAAAAGAAAAAAATAGCAACAGAAGTAGAAGAATAGAGGAGGAAAAATGGTATGACGCAAAGAGAGCAGACAAAGGTAGTACAGATTGGTGACCGTAAGATCGGAGGTGGCAATCCGATCGCAATCCAGTCTATGACCAATACAAAGACAGAAGATATTGATGCCACGGTAAAGCAGATTCTTGCTTTAGAGAAGGCAGGCTGTGATATCATCCGTTGTGCTGTGCCAACGATGGAAGCAGCAAAAGCATTAGCCAAGATCAAACAGCAGATTCATATTCCGTTGGTTGCGGATATTCATTTTGATTACCGCCTTGCAATTGCTGCAATGGAAAATGGTGCAGATAAGATTCGTATCAATCCGGGGAATATCGGTTCGAAAGAACGTGTACAGGCAGTTGTGGATACCGCAAAAGAACGTAATATACCGATCCGTGTCGGTGTAAACAGCGGTTCATTGGAAAAAGAGATCGTAGAAAAGTATGGTCAGGTGACAGCAGAAGGTCTGGTTGAGAGTGCGTTAGATAAGGTTGCTATGATCGAAGAGATGGGATATGACAATCTGGTGATCAGTATTAAATCATCGGATGTGTTAATGTGTATCAAAGCGCATGAACTGATCGTCAAGCAGACAAATTATCCGCTGCATGTAGGAGTCACAGAATCCGGTTCATTGATTGCCGGTAATATCAAATCAGCAATCGGTCTTGGGAATATCTTATATCAGGGAATTGGCGATACGATCCGTGTATCACTGACCGGTGATCCAGTGGAAGAGATTCGTTCGGCAAAATTGATCTTAAAGAGTCTTGGTCTTCGTAAAGGAGGCGTGACCGTAGTATCATGTCCGACCTGTGGACGTACACAGATCGATTTGATCGGTCTTGCCGGTAAAGTAGAAAAGATGGTATCTGATCTGGATCTGGATATTAAGGTTGCCGTGATGGGATGTGTTGTAAACGGACCGGGAGAAGCAAAAGAAGCCGATCTTGGTATAGCAGGAGGAAAAGGAGAAGGCCTTTTGATCAAAAAAGGCGAAGTGATCGCAAAAGTACCGGAAGATCAATTATTAGATGCATTAAAAACAGAATTGGATAAGATCGCAAAAAAAGGAAAGTTTTTTTAGAAAAAGGGGATTTTTAGCGTAATGTGCAAGCACAACGTGCATAGGAAAAGAGGAGTTATTACAAGATGGACAAGGGTGTATTAGACACATTTGAAGGATTAAATCTGACGGATAGACAAAAGAAGATTTTTGCCGATGTAATCGTCAAAAGAGTCGTCTTATCTAAGCAGGAAGGAATCGTAACCGTATATCTGACCTGCTCTCATGTTATTGCATATCGTGAGATCATGCTTTTAAGAAATGCGATCGCGTCTAAGTTAGAATGTACCGGAGTGAAAGTTGAGATCAAAGAAGAGTTTGCTTTATCCGATGCCTATTCGCCGACTATTTTCTGGGAAGAATACAAAGACAGTATCTTATTATTGCTCAAAGAAAAAAATGTATTGCTTTTTAACATGGTCTATCGTGGCAAGGTAGAGATGGAAGAGAACAGCTTTCTTTTGCTATGTGAAAAAGATATGCTGTTTCAAGCCAGAGAACAGGAATTTTGTGATACCGTTGCACAAATCTTTAGGCAAAAAGCAGGATATCTTGTTTCTGTTTCGGTTGATTATTCATTGGAAGTAGAACAAAAAGAGAACGAAGGATATGAAGTCTATACCAGAACAGCACAGGGTTCTTTTGCAAGCAGCCGTATTACCGATTTAGAAGAGTACCGCAAGAAAAAAGCAGGAAGAAAACAGCAATTTGCAGCAGAGGATGTCTTGCAACAGGCAAATGGCAATATGGAAGATCAGGAAGCATTTATGGCTGCACAGGAAAGTGCAAGAGACATGGAAAGTATGGTAGTACAGAATGCTGCGATGCAGGGATTTGCTACAGCAAATGGTTCCGAAAATGCAATGTCAGGTTATGATGCTTCCGGTAGTGCCGGAAATGTAATGATGGGCTTTGACGATTCTGACAGTGCCGGAAATGTAATGATGGGCTTTGATACGACAGACAATGCCCAAAATGCGATGATGGGATTTGATACAGCCGATACAGCCCAAAGTGCTTCGAAATCAAAAGAAACAAAGAATGTTGCAAAGACAGTAAAGAAAGATAATACAGCCGGATCTAAAAAACAGTTTTCAGCTGGAAAGACCGAAAAGAAATCATCTGGAAACGGCAGACAAAACGGATATCAGAATGGTTTTAAAGGTAAAGGAAGATCCAAATGGGGACAGGGAAATATCGATGAAGATTGCTTTTATGGAAGAAATTGCGATGGAGAACATGTAAAGATTGCTGATATTCAGGATGAGATCGATGAAGTTGTGATCGAGGGTATGGTAGTCAGTGTAGAAGAACGTGAGATACGAAATGAAAAGGTAATCTATATGTTTAATATTTCTGATTTTACGGATTCGATTATGGCAAAGATTTTTATTGATAAAGAAGAACTCGAATTGATGCGTTCGAATATCAAAGTCGGAAAGTTCTTAAAGTTAAAAGGAAATCCGATGTTTGACCGGTACAGCCGTGAAATTACGATCACTTCTGTCAAAGGAATCAAGCCCGGAAAAGATACCAGAGTCAAAAGAATGGATCAATATGAAGGACAAAAGAGAGTAGAACTGCATGCCCATACGCAGATGAGTGAAATGGATTCGGTTGTTCCGGTCAGGGATTTTGTCAAACAGGCAAAAAGCTGGGGACATAAAGCACTTGCGATCACAGATCATGGTGTTGTGCAGGCATTCCCGGATGCAGATCATGAAGTGGATCCAAAAGAAGAGTTTAAAATGCTTTATGGTGTAGAAGCCTATCTTGTAGATGATCTGTTTGAGATTGTTGAGAATAATAAAGGACAGTCGATCGATGGAAGTTTTGTGGTATTTGATTTAGAGACAACCGGATTTGGTGCAAAAAGCAGTGAGATCATAGAAATCGGTGCTATCCGTGTTGTTAACGGTGTTTTTCAGGAGACTTTTAGTGAATTTGTCAATCCAAAATGTCCGATTCCGTATACGATCCAGGAACTGACAGGAATTAATGATACGATGGTTGCACATGCCAGAACGATTCAGGAAGTTTTACCGGAATTTCTGGAATTTTGTAAAGGTTCGGTTATGGTAGCGCATAATGCCGGATTTGATATCAGCTTTATCCGCCAAAAAGCCAAAGATCAGGGAATCGAAACCGATTTTACCGTGATCGATACCGTTGCTTTATCCAGAGCGTTATTAAAAGATCTGAAGCGTTATAAGCTTGACACTGTTGCAAAGAAACTGGGAGTATCTTTAGAAAACCATCATCGTGCCGTAGATGACGCAACCGCAACCGCAGAAATCTTTGTTAAGCTTGTTGACCGGCTAAAAGAAAAAGAGATTGATACATTAGAAAAGTTAAATGCATTTGGTGTACCGGATGATGACACGATCCGCAAAATGCCATCGTATCATGCCGTGATTCTTGCAAAAAATGAGACCGGACGTGTTAATCTGTATCGTTTGGTTTCGGAATCCCATTTGCGCTTCTTTAACCGCAGACCAAAGCTTCCAAAGAGCCTGTATCTGGAATGGTCAGAGGGGCTGATGATCGGATCGGCCTGCGAAGCCGGAGAACTGTATCAGGCATTTTTACAGGAGAGACCGGATGAAGAAATTGACCGTTTAGCGAAGTTTTATGATTATTACGAGATCCAGCCGCTTGGCAATAATGAATTTATGATCCGCGATGAAAAGAAGTATCCGCAGATTCAGGATGAGAATGATCTGATGGAGATTAACCGTAAGATCGTGCAATTAGGAGAAACTTACGGTAAGTTAGTTGTAGCTACCTGTGATGTGCATTTTATGGAACCGGAAGATGAAGTATACCGCAGGATCATTATGGCGGGAAAAGGCTTTGCCGATGCAGATGATCAGGCACCGCTTTATTTTAGAACGACAGAAGAAATGTTAGCGGAATTCCAATATCTGGGTGCTAAGAAAGCAGAAGAGATCGTTATTACGAATACGAATCTGATCGCGGATATGATCGATAAGATCCAGCCATGCAGCCCACGGAAATGCCCGCCTGAGATTGAGAATTCCGATCAGGACTTGCGAGATATCTGTTATAATCGTGCACATGCGATTTATGGCAAGGATCTGCCACCAATCGTAGTAGAACGACTGGAACGAGAATTGAACTCGATCATTAGCAACGGATATGCCGTTATGTATATTATTGCCCAGAAGTTGGTATGGAAATCCAACGAAGACGGCTATCTGGTTGGATCGAGAGGTTCGGTCGGTTCATCGTTTGTCGCAACGATGTCAGGTATTACCGAAATCAATCCATTACCGGCACATTATTATTGTAAGAAGTGTCATTTTGTGGATTTTGATTCCGAGGAAGTCAAAGCTTTTTCAGGCAACTCTGCCTGTGATATGCCGGATCGTGTCTGCCCGCAATGTGGCGAGATGTTAGAAAAAGACGGACATGATATTCCTTTTGAGACATTTCTTGGATTTAAGGGAGACAAAGAGCCGGATATTGACTTAAACTTTTCGAGTGAGTACCAGAGTAATGCACATGATTATACCGAGATCATCTTTGGAGCAGGACATACATTCCGTGCCGGTACGGTTGGTACGCTGGCAGAAAAGACTGCTTACGGATATGTTAAAAAATATTGTGAAGAAAGAGAAATTTCCAAAAGAAGTGCTGAGATTGAGCGTATCGCACATGGCTGTGAAGGTGTCAGACGTTCAACCGGACAGCATCCCGGTGGTATCGTTGTACTTCCGATGGGCGAAGAAATCTATACATTTACTCCGGTACAGCATCCGGCAAATGATATGACAACTAAGACTGTTACGACGCATTTCGATTATCATAAGATTGATGCAAACCTGTTAAAATTAGATATCTTAGGACACCAGGATCCGACAATGATCCGAATGCTTGAGGATCTGACCGGAGTAGAAGCCGCTAAGATTCGTATGGATGATGCAGATGTATTGTCCTTGTTTGAAAACACTTCGGCACTTGGGATCACACCGGATGATATCGGTGGCTGTACGCTTGGCTGTCTTGGACTGCCGGAGTTTGGTACACCGTTTGTTATCGGAATGCTTTTAGATGCTAAGCCAAAGAATTTTTCTGATCTGGTGCGCATTTCGGGATTATCACATGGTACGGATGTGTGGTTAAACAATGCACAATATTATATCAGTACCGGTGACTGTACCCTTTCTTCGGCAATCTGTACGCGAGATGATATTATGATATATCTGATCCATATGGGTGTAGAAAATGAGCGTTCGTTTAAGATCATGGAGAGTGTACGAAAAGGAAAAGGGCTGACACAGGATATGGAAGACGATATGAGAGCATGTAATGTACCGGACTGGTATATTGAATCCTGCAAAAAGATCAAATACATGTTTCCGAAAGCACATGCGGCAGCATATGTTATGATGGCACTTCGTGTTGCGTATTTTAAGGTGCATTATCCATTATCCTATTATGCAGCGTATTTTAGTATCCGTGCAACCTGCTTTAACTATGAATTAATGTGTATGGGAAAAGAACGTCTGGATTATTATATCAATGATTATAATAAACGGAAGAATGAACTGTCCGATAAAGAAAAAGGCACATTAGAAGATATGAAGATCGTACAGGAAATGTATGCCCGTGGTTTTGAATTTGTAAAGATTGATATTTATCGTGCAAAAGCAAACCGCTTTCAGATCGTTGACGGCAAGCTGATGCCGTCATTTGCAACGATCGATGGTCTGGGTGACAAAGCAGCGGAAATGATAGAAGATGAAGCAAGTAAAGGTAAATTCTTATCGAGAGAAGACTTTAAAAACCGCTGTAAAGTCAGTGCTAATACCGTAGAAAGTATGGCAAAGCTTGGCTTGATGGGAGATCTTCCCCATACGAACCAGATCTCTTTACTCGATTTTATGGAAATGTAACTGCTCTTTTGGCAGAGTGATCCATTTTCATGGCAGTTGAAATGAAAATACAATTGCCCTTTTGAGAGATGATACATTCTTTTTTCGGCACTTGCAACGGAATAATACATATGTTATAATAACATTTGTTTAAAAAAGAAAATTCTTCAGGGCGGGGTGTGATTCCCCACTGGCGGTACAGTCCGCGAACCGAGATGATCGGCTGAACCGGTGAAACTCCGGTACCAACAGTATAGTCTGGATGAAAGAAGATTTTTGTTCATTTTATTGTATGATTTTATAAAACGAACAGGCTCTGAGTAGAATTCTCAGAGTCTTTTTTGTTTATGAAAACATGCTCGCACAGTAGTGGATTTTTCCGTGAATGGTTAGATGTTCATGAAATGAAAAATGCCGGCTTTGCATATTGTTTTCAGAAATTCAAATACAAAAAGAACGTTCCAAAGGATTTTCTGTATACAGAAAGGAAGAGGAAAAATGGCAACAGTAGGAAAGACAATGAAAACCGTTCATGTAACAAAAAAAATCAATCACACATCAGGAAAAGGGAATGTAAAACGCCTGACAACAACAGCAATGTTATCTGCAATTGCAGTTATTCTGATGTATATGGAGATTCCTGTACCGTTTATGCCGGGCTTTATCAAGTTAGATATTTCAGATCTGCCGGCTTTGTTTGGAACATTTGTATATGGTCCGTTTTGTGGTGTGACAATTTGTCTGGTAAAGAATGTATTACATTCTTTCGCAACAAATACCGTATTTGTCGGTGAGATCTCTAATTTCATTTTGGGATGTGCTTTTGTTGTTCCGGCAGGTATGATCTATCAAAAGATGAAGAATAAAAAAGGTGCGATCATTGCATCTTTGACCGGATCCGTTGCAATGGCATTATTAAGTATTGTATCGAATTATTTTTTTGTATATCCGATCTATTATAACTTTATGTCAAAAGATTTGATCTTGCAGGCATATCAGGCAATCTTTCCGGGTGTAAAGAATATTTTACAGGCATTGGTGGTATTTAATGTACCGTTTACTTTATTAAAAGGGCTGATCTGTGTGGTATTGGCATGGATCCTGTATGTGCCTCTTGCTCCGATTCTTCGAACCGGCGAAGAGTAGGATGCTTCGAACCGGCGAAGAGCAGGATACTTGACAAAAAGAAAAGCCGGTGCTAGAATGCATCATATAAAAAGTGCAATAGATAAGCGCAGACATTTTTGTTTGCGCTTTGATTATACAAAGCTGTTAGCACTCGTGAAGATGAAGTGCTAACAAAAATAGAGTTGACTGCTATGGTATGTATTCTCGTTTTTTTTTTCAGAAAATTCCGAGAGTACATTGGTAAGAAAGGGAGGTTCCTATGTTAGTAATACCGGTATATGATACATTGATCCTATCGAATATCCAGATCAATGTACAGGAGGAAGTTTTTTCGGAACAGGAAATTGAAAATATAAAAGAGGAAGATGAATTTATTATCGTACCGATCAAAACACAGAAATCACGCAGTACATTAGCAGCAGAAGATTTTTATGATGTAGGTATTTTGGCTACTGCCAGCACATTTACTAATAATGAAGGTACACAGCTTTTTGCAGTGGATACAAAAGAACGTGTTAAGATCACGGCACTTACTTTTTCAGAAGGCAGAGTGGATGCCGGTTATGAGGTGCTTCAGGATATACCTGATATCAGCGAGAAAGAAGAAAAAGATTATTTTGACGCATTTAAACATTATGCGGAAGAAGTGATCAAAGGATATCCGGGTGCTCCGATGCTTCGAGGACTGATACGTCGCTGGAAGAGTCTGAATGAAGCAGCCACTAATATGGGATCTTATCTGGATATTGATTCCAAAGAGCGTTTTACAATCTTATCGTCAGATTCTTTAAAAGAACGTTATGAGCTGATCTTAGAGGGGATTAAGCGTCTGGTAGGAAGTAGCAGCGTTAAGCGTGACATAGAAGATAAAATGTCAAAGGAGCAGGAAGATTCCTATA
Source organism: Jutongia hominis (assembly GCF_014384965.1). Lineage (GTDB taxonomy): Bacteria > Bacillota > Clostridia > Lachnospirales > Lachnospiraceae > Butyribacter > Butyribacter hominis. The sequence continues at coordinate 191,982 of NZ_JACRSW010000032.1, read as the reverse complement.
AAGTCATGGCGATTAAAAAGCAGTTAAAATATTTAGAAAAAGAATTGCAGGGCTTAGAAGGTGATTCATCTTCGGATGAAGAAAAGTTTGAACAAAAGATTGCACAGTCCGATATGCCGCAGGAAGCAAAAAAAGAAGCGAACCGTGTCTTAAAAAGAATGAAAATGGAAGGCGGTCATGGTAGTGAATATGGAACTTTGTACGACTATCTGGACTTTATGACATCTTTATCATGGAAAGCATCCAAACAGGAAAACGTCGATATTGCGAAAGCAAGAAAAATCTTAGACCGTGATCATTTTGGATTGGAAAAAGTAAAAGAGCGTATTTTAGAGCAGATTGCCGTCAATTCCCTGAAAGGAAAGCAGGCAGGTTCTATTCTGCTTTTTGTCGGTGCTCCCGGTACCGGCAAGACCAGCATGGGACAAAGTATTGCTCATGCACTGGGACGTGAATATGTGCGGATCAGCTTAGGCGGTGTTCATGATGAAGCAGAGATCAGAGGACATCGAAGAACGTATGTCGGAGCAATGCCCGGCAGAATTATGGAAGGAATCAAGCGTTCCGGTGTCAGTAATCCGGTAGTCGTATTAGACGAGATTGATAAGTTAGCCAAAGATTATCGTTCGGATCCATCCAGTGCATTGCTTGAAGTGCTTGATCCGGAACAGAATCATACTTTTATGGATCATTATCTGAATGTACCATATGATCTGTCTCAGGTTTTTTTCTTATGCACAGCTAATACGTTAGATGGAATTCCACGTCCGTTGCTTGACCGTATGGAAGTAATCTCTTTGTCCGGCTATACACCAATGGAAAAATACCATATCGGGCGGAAATATCTGCTTCCGAAAGCAATCGAGGATGCTGGCTTACAAAAGGGACAAGTGACGATCACGCAGGGAGCATTAAAAAAGATCATTGCCAATTATACGATGGAAGCAGGTGTGCGTGGCTTAAAGAAGCAGTTAGATAAGATCTGCCGCTATAGTGCAATACAAATATTAGAAAAAGAATCAGAAAAGATTTCAATCAAAGAAAAAGATCTGCAGGAAATCCTTGGAAACAAAAAAGCAAGTCATGATGAAGCATTAAAGAAGCAGATACCGGGTGTGGCCACCGGTCTTGCATGGACACAGGTAGGTGGTGAGATCCTGTTTATCGAAAGTGTACAGACAGAGGGCAGTGGAAAGATTCAGATCACAGGACAATTAGGCGATGTGATGAAAGAGTCTGCAGAAATTGCTTATACACTTGTAAAATCACACTTTGCCGATAGTGGTTTTGCGTTTGACAAAAAGGATGTGCACATTCATGTACCGGAGGGCGCTACGCCAAAGGATGGTCCGTCTGCCGGTGTGACACTCTTTACGGCATTGGCTTCGCTGGTTCTTAAAAAGCCGGTTAAGAAAAAATTAGCAATGACCGGAGAAGTATCGCTTCGTGGTGAGGTACTTCCGATCGGAGGTCTTCCTGAAAAGCTGATGGCAGCACAAAGAGCCGGTATTACAACGGTTCTGATTCCGAAAAAGAATGAAGAAGATTTAAAGGAAGTACCGGAAGAAATCACAGGTAAATTATCGATCATTCCGGTTGAAACAATCGCACAAGTTGCAAAAGAGAGCATGGGAGTTGTGATGAAATAATAAAAAAGTCAGAGTGCTTCATAACGGATACAATATCTTATTCACAGCAGATTAGTGAAAGGGGTTTCCGTTAGAATGCATTCTGACTTTTTATTTATGCTGATTTAATACAGACATACTATCTGCTTAATTCTATATAATTATTTTATATGCTGTTTGGATGCATCTGCGTTATCATTTATTAAGAAAGAAAATCATCATTTTCTTCCGGTGGGGTTAATGGTTCGAATTTTCTGGCAGAGTGTGGTGCATGCTGCTTTCTTTTGGTGTTGGCAAGTGCTTCCTCGCAGAAATATTCCTGAGCAGACAGAGGTTCTTTTCCACGACGTGCTACACGCTTGTAGGTACCATCTGCTTGCATCTCTCTTGCTTTTTTATTATCACGAAGCAGGATATCCATTATGTGTATCACTTCTTCTTTTAAAGAAACATCTTCTACAGGGAAAAGGATCTCCACACGTTTATCTAAGTTTCGAGGCATCCAGTCAGCGCTTCCCATGTAAACCTCTTCAAATCCGTTATTATGGAAATAAAAGATACGGCTATGCTCTAAGAAATCGCCTACGATCGAACGGACCGTGATATTATCACTGATACCCGGTATGCCGGTCTTTAAGCAGCAGATACCACGGACTACTAAGTCGATCTTTACTCCGGCAGCAGAAGCTTCATAAAGGGCTGCAATGATACCTGCATCGCAAAGGGAATTCATTTTTGCCTGAATGAATGCTTTCTTCCCTGTTTTTGCAAAGTCACGTTCTCGTTTGATCAACTGGATAAAGCGATCGCGAAGCCAGATCGGAGCTACGATCAACTTGTTCCAGACAGCCGGTTCTGAATAACCGGAAAGCATATTAAAGACAGCAGTAGCGTCTTCACCGATCGCTTTTTGCTGTGTCAAAAGTCCCATGTCGGTATACAGCTTAGCGGTACTGTCATTGTAGTTACCGGTACCAAGATGAACGTAACGACGGATACCGTCTTCTTCTTTACGGACAACTAAAGTGATCTTACTATGTGTCTTTAAACCAACAAGGCCATAGATAACATGACAGCCTGCCTGCTCAAGCTTTCTTGCCCAGATGATATTATTTTCTTCGTCAAAACGTGCTTTTAATTCGACTAATACCGTAACCTGTTTGCCATTCTCGGCTGCCTGTGCCAAAGATGCGATGATCGGAGAGTGACTGCTGACACGATAAAGAGTCTGTTTGATCGCAAGTACATCGGGATCTTTTGCTGCCTGTCTGACAAAGTCAACGACAGGATCAAATGTTTCATATGGATGATGTAACAGAATATCATGTTCTTTGATCTGGTCAAAGATATGCTCATCACCATGAAGCCATTTTGCCGGCTGTGGTGTGTAAGGTTTGCTTCGTAAATGGTCGTATTCAGGAAGAGAAGAAAACTTCATAAGAAACGTCAGATCCAATGGTCCGTGAATCTTAAAGATATCGGATTCTTTGATATGAAGTTCTGTCTTTAATGTCTGTAAAAGTTTTTCATCAATATCGGCTTCTACTTCCAGACGGATCGCTTCGCCCCATTGTCTTTTCTTTAACTGCTTTTCAATTTCGATCAACAGATCGGCCGCATCATCTTCTTCAATCGTCAGGTCAGCATTTCTCATGACACGATATGGAAAAACCGAAAGAATTTCATAGTTCATAAAAAGTTTGTCAATGTTTTTCTCAATAATCTGTTCAAGCAGGATAAATGTTTTTTCCCCTTCCTTATTTGAGGGGATTTCTACATAACGTGGCAGAACAGATGGAACCTGAACTGTTGCAAAATCAATATCATCATTTTTTTTCTTTTTCTTTCCGTTATGTGACATATACAGATCACGGAATTTTTTCGGATTTTCCTCCGAAGTTTCATGTGTTGTTTTGAGCAATGCACCAATGTTTAATGATTTATTGCGGATCAATGGAAACGGACGTGACGAATCCACTGCCATTGGTGTCAGAACCGGATAGACCTCAGAACGGAAATACTGATCAACATATTGTTCCTGTTCTAAAGACAAGTCTTCATGATGGTCAATGATCGTGATATGTTCTTTTTTCAAAGCCGGAAGCAGCATTTTATTATAAGTATCATACTGGTCTTTGACTAAAGCATGCGTTTTTTCATTGATCGCTTCAAGCTGTTCGCCCGGTGTCATCCCGGCAATATCTTTCTTGGTATAGTTTACCTGAACCATGTCTTTTAAAGAGGCGACACGGATCATAAAAAATTCATCAAGATTGGAAGCTGTGATACTCAAAAATTTAAAACGATCCAGTAAAGGCAGTGTTTTGTCTTTCGCTTCTTCCAAAACACGATAGTTAAAAAGAATCCAGCTTAGTTCGCGGTTGTAAAAATATTGTGGTTTATTATATTTTGATTTTTCACTCATAATCGTCCTCATTTCTGCGTACAGATCCTGATACTGGCACGCACAGATTTGCAAAGTATGTTATGGTTGCCGGTTAAGAAGATTAAAACTTTTTCTTTTGCTTCAAGATAGGATGGATACCAAAGACTTCTTCAAAGAAAGAACCACAGGCACAAAAGGTTCCCTGTTCAAGTGCAATATCATATAAGGTATATCCTGTGACATACAACGTGTTATTACGATGTAATACCGTGATTTTTTTGAATTTCTGTCGGTGGCTTTTATCCATTGCATCTGCGAGTCGCAGGATTGCATTTAGTTTCACCATGGTAATATATTCTTCTTTTTCAAATGCATCGGTCATATTGACATAATGTGGTACATGACTGGTATAATACCGGATGATATTTGCAACCATCATACGCTGTTTGTGTGAAATTCCGATGATCTCTGTAGAAGTAACAATCTTGTAGGAATTTTCACCAACGTCATTCAGGTTGATAAAAGCACCACAGGTATGCAGGATTGATGCAATTTGTAGTAACAGCCGGTCCTGTTTGGTAAGATTGTTTTGTTTTTTGACTGCATCAAAGATTTTTAATGCAATATTTTCGATATAGCGTGTGTGTCTGGTCGCACAGTCATAGCGTTCTGCAATCTTACGGGAAGCGGATAAAATATCATCCGCAAAACTATGTGCCGGCAGAATCCTTGTTTTGCGTTCTGCAAAGTCTGCAGCCATACCGTCACAGATCGTAATATTGGAAAGCCACATCTGTTCTGCGTTTGTCTCTTCAAAAATATTATGATAGATCATAGCCGTTGGCAGCAAAAGAGAAGCTTTTTCTAAGCTGATATTAATCTCTTTGCTTAATGATTCGGGTGATTTAGCAGAAATGGATTGATAAAACGTTTCGTATTCTTCACGATTGACAGAATCGTTTTTGTTTCCTTTAGCATCAAACGGAGAAGTGTTTCCAAAGTTGTGTGTCGTTAAATATTTGATAAAAGAATCCAGCTGATTTCCTACTGCAATGATATTTTTAACTTTTACATTCTTTAAGAAGATCTTGTTAAAAGCATGAAGGTCATGCGCGATATATTCATAGATCAGATTGCGGTAGTTGTCGGTTGTATTCTTTAAATCTTCAAGATATTCATGGATACGCAGGGATCCTAGCAGAATATTTTGCGTGGAGATCAATGCATTTTGATCAAAAAGAGATAACTGAATACTTCCACCACCGACATCCACAAGAAGCGTTCCTTTCTGGATCAATTTGTGGAAGGTATTTTTACTAAAGGCGATTGCTTTATAGCAAAGATAACGTTGCTCGGAATTGCTTAATATCTTGATCTTAAAGCCGGTACGCTGTTTGATCTGGTCTAATACGATCAGATTGTTATCGGCTTCTCTTAAAGCACTTGTCGCAATGATCATATAATCTACAACCGCATATTCTTTCATTTTTTCTGAAAAGCCGTTTAAAATCGTACATAATTTTTCAATCGAGTGATAGCTGATATGCTGTGTCGAATATGTTTCATAGCCGAGTCTGGAAGTATGATGTACATGATCTAAAAGACGGATGCCATTCTTTTTGGAAATTTCATATATTTTGAGTGTTGTCTCATGTGATCCTATATCAATCGCTGCAAAAGTTGTATATGTCATAGTATTCCTCATTTCTTGTACTTTTTTATATTTATGATTTTACGTCATTTTGCATAAAAAAACCAGTCGATTTGTGCAAATAGATAGATATTTACCTGTATTTTACATAAAATATGATTCTATTATACATAGTTTGAAAAAAGGTTTTATATAAAATAGATATTGTATAAAATTCTTTCTATGTGTAAAATAAATATGTGCAAAGCTGGCACTTTGCTAAATAAAACACTTCTTTATGAACAATTGTCTATTCCGTAAAAGAGAATAGATCAAGATACCGATATATTGTTAGAAATGGTGGTAAGAGTTCATTTGTAAATTTGAATAGAATTCATGAAGTAATAACTCCAAAATCCAAGCATTGCATGCTTGTCGCACTTCGTGCTTGATGATTTTGTCGTTCATAAATTCTGCACAGAAAAGCAAGCTCTTCTGTGTTGCGAATTCATGAAGTAATAACTCCAAAATCCAAGCATTGCATGCTTGTCGCACTTCGTGCCTGATGATTTTGTCGTTCATAAATTCTGCACAGAAAAGCAAGCTCTTCTGTGTTGCGAATTTATGAAGTAATAACTCGTAAAAGTTTTCAAAGAAAAGAGGAAAAATATGGAGAAAAAAGATTGGACCGATGGTCTTTTTCGAATGATAGAGGAAAGTCCTGTTTCTTTTCAGACAGTAGACTATATGAAGAAAACACTTTTAGCAAATGGTTTCTTAGAATTAAAAGAAGGAGAAACATGGGAGATTAAGAAGAAGCAGAGTTATTTTGTGACAAGAAATGATTCTTCTATGATCTGCTTTCGGATACCGGATAAAAAGGCGGATGGCTTTCATCTGATCGCAAGCCATACCGATTCCCCTTCTTTTAAGATCAAGGCAAATCCTGAAATTACCGTTGAAAAAGCATATGTAAAATTAAATGTAGAAAAGTATGGCGGCATGATTATGTCAAGCTGGTTTGACCGTCCGTTATCGATCGCAGGGCGTGTCTTTTACGAAGAAGACGGAAAGATCGTATCCGAATTGTTGCATATAAAGAGGAATCTTTTAGTCATTCCAAACCTTGCAATCCATATGAATCGCGAGATCAATCAGGGATATAACTACAATCCACAGGTGGATCTGTTACCGATTTTGACACAGGAAGAGGATATGACTTTATATGATCTTATTGCAAAGGAGCTGGGTATCCAAAAAGAGCAGATTCTTTCGGATGAGCTTTTCTTATATGTCAGACAGAGTGGGACGATTCTTGGAGCAGGCAAAGAATGGATCCTGTCTCCTCGTCTTGACGACTTGCAATGTGCTTATGCAGCGTTACAGGGGATTTTAGGAGCCATGCCACAGGATAAGATCGCGCTTTGTGCATTTTTTGATAATGAAGAAGTCGGAAGCGGTACAAAGCAGGGAGCGGATTCTGACTTTTTAGAAGTTACGTTAGAACGGCTTTGTATGGCACTTGGACTGGATGCACAGGAGCGATATTGTATATATAGCAATAGTCTGCTGCTCTCAGCAGATAATGCACATGCACTTCATCCAAACCATCCGGAAAAATGTGATCTGACAAACCGCCCTAAGATGAATCGGGGAATTGTCTTAAAATATCATGGTGCACAGAAATATACAACAGATGGCTATTCGAGTGCTTTCTTTATCAAACTTTGTAAAGATAATAACATTCCTTACCAGACATTCTTAAATCGTTCCGATCTGGCAGGAGGCTCTACGCTTGGTAATATTTCAACAGCACATGTATCCATTCCATCGGTGGATATCGGTTTTGCACAGCTTGCCATGCATTCGGCTGTCGAGACAGCAGGAAGATGGGACTTAGATAGCGGAATTGAGTTGTTTACGCGTTTTTTTCAGATGTAAAGAGGTCTGTGTGATCGCATTGATGTATCTGATCAAAATAAATACAGGTGTATGAGGGTACTGTATTTTTATTTTTTGTGCCATCTTTTATTATTAAAAAAACGAACAAAAATTCGAATTGCGAGGTGTTTTTATTGGACACCTCTTTTTTTATAATACGATTAGATGAAATCGAAGGGGGAATGAAAAGTATTTTAAGGAAATGGAAGCAGTGTATCGGAAATCCGACCCAAAGAATTCGTTTTGAGAAGATACCGAGAGTACATACACTATAAAAAAGGGGGAAGATATTAATTTTGTAAAAAATGTTATTGGCAAACGGAAAGATACGAAGAAAAGTGTAGGAGGATTTTTATTATGAAAACGAGAAGATTTTTTTCTGTAGCGATTGTTATGTTATTATGCTCTTTATTATTGATGGAACCAATCAGTGCAAGTGCAGCAAGTTATGGTGAACAGAATGCAGCAAGGACAGCAAAGCTTTATCTGCTTTCTGGTGCATTTTCTAAAAAAGGACTCATCAAGCAGTTAAAGTTTGAAGGCTATACGGGCAAAGAAGCCAAATATGCTGTGAATCATTGTGGAGCGTCATGGAAAAAGCAGGCAGTCAAAGGTGCAAAAGCATATCTGCGTTCCGGTTCTTTTTCAAAAAAAGGACTGATCAAACAGCTTAAGTATGAAGGTTATACAAGCAAAGAAGCAGCATATGGAGTAAAAAAGTGTGGAGCAAACTGGAAAAAGCAGGCAGTTAAGAGTGCAAAGGCATATTTAAGAAGCAGTTCATTTTCAAGAAGTGGATTGCTGAATCAATTGATCTATGAAGGATATACGCGAAGCCAGGCACAATATGGAGTAAATAAAGCATATAAGTAAATTGTATAAAAAAATAAAGGAAGCGATGACCCCGCCCGGAATGGGGGCAGGGTATCGCTTCCTTTGGTGTGTCGGAAAATGCACCTACCCCCTGTGGAGTACATGGATTTTCCGATTGTTTTCAGAATAGTTGAACATACAGAAAATGTCAATATAGATGGTAAGATTTATTAAAATGGTCTAGAGAAAAAGATAGCAATTATGATATCATCAGGCAAGTTCTGCGATGCGACTGACACCAACGAAGATTTCAGAAATCTTATACCATGTTGGATAATCTACGACACCTGTCTGTGGCAGTTTAAACACTTTTTGGAAGACTTTGACCGCATCGGCAGTTTGTTCACCATAGATACCGTCTGCATTGATCTTTGGAATCAGCGGGTAAGCATTGGAGATTGTGTTAAGCTGTTCCTGCATCTGGCGCACCTTGCTTCCGGTACTTCCGATTGTCAGGTCAGCGCCGGGCCAGGATGCCGGAACACCGGATATTTCTTCGGAAGAATCAATATAAATATTGTCACCATAGAAGCTTTGCAAGATTTCTAAAGCATTATATCCATTGTCCCCTAATGTTTTTGATTCCCATTGCCGCATCCATTTTGGGCAGGAAACACGTTTGCCATCACAATATTGCGTAAAAAGCGGCTGCGTGACATTTGGACGGGCAATGTAATTGGCAAAGATCGTATCCACAGCAGCCGAAATATTATCAAAAATGTTACGCCCTGCCATCCATTTCTGGTCATATGCTGTAGAAGACGTGATCGTGAAATCTTTTCCTTTATTGCGATACCATTCGGTATAAACACGGTTTAATGTGATAGACTGAATAGCAAGGATATTGGCATACAACGTTTCCTGCGGCCATGTTGCGTAGATCTCGCTTGATGCTACATTTTTAATATAATCTTTGTATTTTACATAATAATTCTGTGCTCTGTTATCGGAAGGCGGTCCGTCATGTACAATTACATATTCGGGGGATGCTGTATGAAAGATATATAAGAATCTTTTTTATAGGATAAGGAAGATATAGGACAAGAAAGAGAATGATTCTGATTTTTGAAAAAATATATACAATGTTTCCGGGAAGAATAGATGCTATTTTGTATCAAAAAGAACAGGAGTAGATTTTAAAGAATGCTTCTGTTACAATAAAATATAAAAATGACTTTGAAATCCGGATATTGCTCATTTGGCAAAAATGGAGCTTAAAGATTTTATCATTTATAAATTCTGTATAGGAAAGCAGATGACTAAAACTGTTTTCATTTTAGTTGAAAGCGAGGAACATAACATTTTGAAAAAAGAGAAGAAAAAGAAAGAGATTGAAACAGAAAAGAAAACATCCAAAAAAAGAAGAAATCATACAATAGAATGGGAAAAACTGGATAATACAGCAAATCTTTTCCCGGCGATCGCAACGCAGAATATGACAAATGTATATCGTATTTCCGTTACTTTAAAAGAAGAAATACAGGGGGCGGTTTTGCAACTTGCATTAGATAAAGTATTAGAACGTTTTGATACATTTCGTGTTCGGATGCGAAAAGGTATCTTTTGGTATTATTTTGAAACAAATACAAAGCCTGCACCAACGGTATACCGGGAAAATGATTATCCATGCCGTTATATAGAGCCATATGAGAACAACAACTATCTGTTTCGCGTGACATATTATAAGAAGCGGATCAATCTGGAAGTTTTTCATGTGCTGGCAGATGGAATGGGTGGCATGAACTTTTTAAGAGAGATCACATACCAATATCTGCGTTTGATCCACAAAGAGATTTCCAATGACCGGGAAGAATATTTCTCGGATGATACTTCGTTGAACACAGAAGACAGTTATTTGAAAAACTTTAGAAAAAGCCATAAGAAAAGCTACCGGACGCAGAAGGCAATTCATCTGAAAGGGGAAAAGACCAGCGGAGGTGAGCTTTCTGTGATCCATGGGTTTATGGATCGCAATCAGATCAAAGAGGTTTGCAAAAAGTATGATGCAAGCGTGAATGAATATCTGACAGCCGTTTTTACTTATAGTATTTATATGGAGTATCTGCATGGACAGCCGGCAAAAAGACCGATCGTGATATGCATTCCTGTCAATCTGCGTCCTTATTTTGATTCGATGACGACAAGAAATTTTTTTGCAATGGTCAGTGCGTCCTTTTTGCCGGAACAGGAAAATATGACGTTAGATGAAGTGGTCAGAATTGTAAAAGAAAGCCTGCGAAGCCAGATCAACAAAGAGCATTTGGAAGAGATTTTTTCTTATAATGTATCGAACCAGAAAAATATCTTACTTCGTTCGGTGCCAATCTTTATCAAAGCGATCGCCATGCGATTAGTTTATATCTCATCGGCCCGCGCAAGCACATCAACAATCACAAATTTAGGAAAGATCGCAATTGATGAAAAATATCAAAAATATATTGCACATTTTACGGCGATGATCTCAAGATCAGCCGGTCAGATCATGAAAGGGGCTGTATGCAGTTATCAGGATGTGTTAAGCTTTACTTTTACCTCTGCATTAAAAGATCTGTCGGTTGAGCGGTGCTTTTTTAGGACACTGGCAAAAGACGGGATCAAAGTAGCGGTCGAGACCAATCTGGAGTAAGCAATAAAAATAAGAATGGAGAATAAAATGAATCATTGTAAAAGGTGTAATATTGATATTATAGATAATACAGAAGTCTGTCCTTTATGTGATCATGTGTTGACACAGGGGACAGAGAAAAACCAGAGAGTCTATCCGGATGTTTGGAATAAAACAAGAGGATGGAAAAGACTGGTGACAATCTTTAGCTATTTTTTGATTGTATTAGAGATCGCATGTTGTATCATTAATTATTATACATACCAGCATTCGCACTGGTCTGTGATCACAGGAATTTGCTTTGCTTATATTATTTTTACCATGTGCTATTCCTTTAATCGCAGAAATGGGCATATACGAAAGATCTTTGTACAGGCAGCAGGTGCGATTGTTCTTTTGCTGGCATTGGATTATGTGACAGGAGCAGGCGGATGGTCTGTAAGCTATGGTCTTCCCTGTATGGTTTTATTGCTGGATGGAATCTTAGTTGTTTGTATGCTTGCGAATTTCCAAAACTGGCAAAGTTATCTTTTAGTACAATTATTTGCATTGCTTGTCAGCATTGTTTTATTGGTTTTATTATTGACCGGTGTAACCAAAGGAATTGTACTGATATGGGTTGCATTTGGAATATCTGCATTGATCTTTTCATTTTGTTTTACGATTGGCTACCGGAAAGCCAAAAATGAATTGCGCAGACGATTCTTTATCTGACCGGCTTTGTCTGACCGAGTTTTTCGTACAATGAATCACTAATAATTGATCATGTACTCTTGGAATCTTTTGAACAAAGAATTTCGAGAGAAATTTTAGAGTTATGATACCGGAAATCCAGCCGAAAGGATTCGTTTCGAGAAGATATTGAGAGTGCATGATATAAAAATGGAGTAATATGGATAAAAAGAACAAAGAAATCAGTTTACAGGCTAAAATGCTTCGAAAATGTATTCAAATGGCAACGTCAGAACATTTGATCGGACCAAAGATCAAGGATGGTACATTGCGTAAAAAAGTCAAAGAACCACAATGGCATTGTCCCGAAGGATACTCTTTTTTGCGGATACAGGTAAAGAAGTGTTATGTGGAAATTCTGACACCGCCAAAAATACAGAGCAATATGGTCGTTTTACAAATGCATGGCGGCGGTTATATTGGCAGAATGAAAAATGCATACCGTAATTATGCAAAGGAATATGCAGATATGCGAAATGGCATGAAAGTATATAGTTTAGATTACCGTGTGGCACCAAGACATCCTTATCCGGCAGCGTTGCATGATGCGGTTGCTGTATATCATTTACTCGAAAGTCTTGGTTATGACAGCAGTCAGATCATTCTTGCAGGAGACTCCGCAGGTGGCGGCCTTTGTCTTGCTCTGTGTGCCTATTTGCGGGATCATGGAAAATCAGTGCCTGCTAATGCTGTTTTGATGTCACCTTGGACGGACTTGACAGCATCCGGCAGCTCTTATGAAGAAAATTACACAAAAGATCCGCTGTTTGGCAATACGAAAGAAAGCATGATCTATTCGGGAGAATATTATGCCGGTCATGATCCGCGTGATCCTTATATTTCACCGGTTTTTGACAGTTTCAAAGAGTTTCCGAGAATGCTTTTTCAGGTTGGCAGTATTGAGATGTTACTAAGTGATACGCTAGATGCCGTAGTAAAAGCAAAAGAAGCCGGTTGTAAAGTGGACTGTACGGTATATGATGGAATGTTTCATGAATTTCAAATGGCAAATCCGTTCCTGCCGGAAGCAAAGAAAGCATGGGAGGAAGTAAAGGAATTTATTGAAAGAATCAAAGAATAGTTCCAAGCGGTCGAGTCATATAGTTATAACAAAAAAGGTTTGGATTCGCATGCCTGTTTGTTATAACGATCTGTTACAGAATAAAGAAGAAAAAAAGCTCTGGAGAGCAGGAGCATATCTGCGTGTTTCCAGAGAAGATGGAAAAGAAAGAGAAAGTGACAGTATAGACAGCCAAAGAAAGGTTATTCGTTCGTATCTGAAAAAAGAAGCAGATATTTGTCTGGTACGGGAATGGATCGATGATGGTATCAGCGGGATCCGGTTTGACAGGGAAGGATTTGAGCAAATGCTTTGTGCGATCAGGCAGGGACGGATCAATTGTGTCCTTGTTAAAGATCTTTCCCGGTTTGGCAGGGATTATATACAGACCGGATATTATATACAGCACTTTTTCCCGCAAAACCGGATTCGTTTTATTGCGATTAGTGAACGATATGACAGCATACAGGTGGACTTTTGGGAGAGAAACTTATATCTGCCGATCTTAAATATCTTAAATGATGGTTATTGTCAGGATATTTCCCAAAAAGTCCGTTTAGGACAGGAAAGTAAAAGGAAAGAAGGTGCCTATACAGGTGCTTTTTGTGTTTATGGCTATCAAAAAAATGAAAAGGATCACAATGTGTTAGAAATTGATCCACAGGCAGCCATGATGATTCGTAAAATCTTTGAATGGCGGATACAGAGACATTCGGCTGAAAAGATTGCCAATTACCTGAACCAATTAGCTGTTCCATCTCCCTACCGCTACAAACAATTACGGCAGGAAGCGTTTTATACCGATTTTGCCCAAAAAGAGATTCTTTTGTGGTCACCGACTGCTGTACGAAGAATCCTTCATAATAAAATGTATGCCGGATATTTGCAACAGGGAAAGAGTAAAAAGATCAATTATAAATTAGCCGACCGGATGCTGCTTCCAAAGGAACAATGGATCGAGCAAAAGAAAGAAGAACTTGGGATCATTTCAGAGGATATCTATTGGCAGGTACAACAGCCAATCTCAAAACGAGGAGAGTTCGATGTATAAAAAAACAGCCATTTATGCCAGAATATCTGTTAGACATTTAAAAAGAAAAGAAGGCTCGATCCAAAGCCAGATTCAGTGTTGTAAAAGCTGGATTATAAAAGAGATGCCCAAAGAAACGGCATATCAGGTCTATGTCGATGAAGGGTATTCAGGAAAAGATTTTTTCAGACCGGCATGGCAGCAACTGATCAGGGATTGTCAAAATGGAAAGATCAACTGTCTTTTAGTCAGGGATCTTTCGCGTATGGGAAGAGACTATTTGCAAGTTGGAGAATATATGGAACGCTTTTTTCCGGGGCATCAGATCCGTCTGGTTGCAATAGCAGACCGTTATGACAGTGACCGGTACGACTGCTATTTTGGAACCTATGCATTGAAAAACTTTTTCAATGAATGGTATCGAAAAGATATTGCCGGAAAAGTAAGTCTTGTAAAAGCAGAGCAGAAAAAGGAAGGTTCTTTTCTGGGAAGTCATGCAAGATATGGCTATACGATCGTATCGTACCGGCAAAAGAGAATATTAGTTGCAAACGAAACAATCATCATACGTTTTATTATCTGCTTTTTGTCGGTACGAGGTTATCGCAGCACACAGATCGTAAGCTGGCTTTATAGACACCGGGTATCGACGCCGTCAGAGTATGAAAAGACAAAGCATATGATCTGTCAGAAACACTTTCTTACTCATTGGAATGATGCTGTCATACGAAAGATCATAAAGCAGGGAATTTGAAAAATTTTTCATACAGCAGAGGGGATTACGACACGGCTTAGAACAATCTCACCGGTCTGGGTGACATCTTTGATCTCGTCTTCCGGTATTTTTGGAGGATAATCCCCATAGAGAGTATGCGGTGGAATCACATAAAGCTGAGCAGTATCGGATTCCGTTCTTTCGAGTGGAAGCATTTGGACATCTTGTAAAGCAGTCTGCCCGGATAAGATTTCTGCACCTGAGAAGTTTTGTGTTTCATAGCCGGGAGCAGATACCTGTATGTTATAAACGGAATAAGGCTGTGTATCATTTGGTTCTAAACTGTATTCTACCGGTGGTGCGGCAAGTTCGATCGAATCGGTCTGCCCATTTTGATCAGTTGTGATCTCATCAATGACGATATTGGGATCATTGATATTACTGATCCGTACCGTAGCATTTTCAATCGGTCTGGCACCAAGACGTGAAGTGATATTGGCACGGAAAAGACCGCGGTCAGGCAGATCCTGTGTGATTTGAAGTGATGGCATATAGATCATCCTTTCTATGCATGATATTTTCTATCCATACAGTAGATTTCTGTTATGATATAAAGATGACAGAAAGCCGTATTTATAGAAGCTTTGTTTCATTTTATGCAAAAATAAAAAAGGTGTCATTGCTATTTTAGAAAAGATACAGTACAATAGAATGTTGTGGCATCCATGTAAAGAAGAAAATGATAAAACGTGACAGCAAAGTATGAACACGATATCGCCTGGTTTACAATGTGAAGGCATTCTTCTGAATAAAATAACCCAATGAAAACAAAAGAAATGAGGAAAACAAATGGAACAGATTAAGATTAAATATTTTACAGACAAGATAGATAAATTAGAATATATTGATGGCAAATCGGACTGGATCGATCTGCGTGCATCCGAGGAAGTGACATTAAAAAAAGGAGAGTTTAAGCTGATTCCACTTGGTGTAGCCATGGAACTTCCAAAAGGCTATGAAGCTCATATCGTACCAAGAAGCAGCACATATAAGAATTTCGGACTGATCCAGGCAAACCATTGCGGTATCGTAGACGGTTCTTATTGTGGCGATAATGATATGTGGAGAATGCCGGTGATTGCAATGCGTGATACAACAATCCATGTTAATGACCGCATCTGTCAGTTCCGTATTATGAAAAACCAGCCTCGCATCTGTTTTGAACAGGTCGATCATTTAGAAGGAGCCGACAGAGGTGGTTTTGGTTCTACCGGAAAGAATTAAAGGAAAAAGTAAAAAGGTTGTCAAAAAGAGGAAAAACAGAATCTTTGGAAAAGAGGAAAGAGAATAGTATGAGAGTAAATAAAAGAAAAATAGCAAGTTTATTGTTAGCTGGAGCTTTGGTTTGTTCCGGTACAACACCGGCATTGGCAGCACCTAAAAGCAGTGCATCACCATCACCGACAGCCACGGTATCAACCAAACCCAAAAGTACACAAAAGCCGCTTGATACGACAGTAGATCCAAATGGAATCTATCATGCAACATTAGGTTTTGAAACAGAATCAACTTATCGAAGTGTCTACCGCTATGGTCATTTTGATGATAAAAACCGTTCTAAGCCGGAATGGAAACAGATCGTCAGTGGCACAAAAGGAAGTTATAACTATCGTACCTATCCAGGCACATTTAAAAATGCGATCATCAAAGGAAACGGAACTTATAGTGTACAGCTTCGTAATGCCAATTACCGTTATGCAAGCACATTTAAGCTGTTGCAGGTATGTACGGATATTCCAAATACAGGAGATATTAAGTTCTCTGATTTACAGGTTACTGTAAACGGACAAAAGAAACTAAGCTTTAAGAAAGTATCTTTGGCAAGCAGTCAAGATTATACAGTATTATATGCAATCAATGATAAGAAAAAAGATTTAGCTGATCTTGGCAGCCGGAAGCGTATCGTACCGCCATCGTATCAGAATAACTCGGTTGTGATCAAATTCAAAGTCAGTGGTTTTAACTATAATAAGGGCGAAGCTGTTCCGACACCGACAGTAGAACCGACTAAGACACCGGATCCAACCGTTGCACCAACGCAAAAAGCGAAGACTACGCAAAAAGCGGATGCTGACCAGTCCGTACAAAACACTAAGAAGAATAGCAAGGATACAGAGGTGATCACACAGGAAAAGCAGATTGGCATGGGTGTTGTTGTGATCGTAGCGATTGCCGGTATTTTAGCATGTCTGATCATTGTGAATAAGAGAAAGAGATAGCGTGGTTTTTCTTGACACGGATTGTATTTGTGTATACACTATAAATAATATGCATTCCACTGTTTTTTCAAATGGTATTGATCTATGAAAAAAGAAAGATACAAAAGAAAATAATAAGGGATATGAAAATTTTAAGAAAAGTCAGTATGCATAGAGAGAAATTTAATAAAGGAAGGAAGCGTTAGGATGAATTATAAGATAGCATCGATTGCCGGAGATGGAATCGGTCCTGAGATTGTCAGAGAGGCAAGAAAGGTCTTAGATAAGATCGGTCAGAAGTATGGTCATACATTTGAGTATGAAGAACTTCTTATGGGAGGATGTTCGATTGATGTCTACGGAGAATCATTAACAGATGAAACATTAGAAAAGGCAAAAGCCTGTGATTCTATCCTTTTGGGAGCTGTCGGAGGAAATGTCGGTCAGTCAAACTGGTATCAGATCGAACCAAGCAAACGTCCGGAAGCAGGATTATTAAAGATTCGTAAAGGATTAGGTCTGTATGCCAATATTCGTCCTGCAATCCTTTTTGATGAATTAAGCGGTGCATGCCCATTGAAGCCGGAATTAACAGAAGGCGGATTTGATTTTGTTGTTATGCGTGAGCTGACAGGTGGTCTTTATTTCGGTGAAAGAAAAACCATTGAAGAGAACGGTGTGACAAAAGCGATCGATACGCTTTCTTATGATGAAAATGAGATCCGTCGTATTGCAAAATGGGGCTTTGATGTAGCCATGAAGAGAAATAAAAAAGTATGCAGCGTAGATAAAGCCAATGTGCTGGATTCTTCCAGATTATGGAGAAAAGTAGTAAAAGAAGTTGCAAAAGACTATCCGGAAGTAGAACTGACAGATATGCTGGTGGATAACTGTGCGATGCAATTAGTACGTGATCCAAAGCAGTTTGATGTGATCTTAACAGAGAACATGTTTGGTGATATTCTTTCCGATGAAGCGAGTATGGTAACCGGATCGATCGGAATGCTTTCTTCTGCAAGTCTTGGAGCAACGAAACTTGGTCTCTATGAGCCGAGCCATGGATCGGCACCGGATATTGCAGGACAGAATAAAGCCAATCCAATCGCCACAATTCTTTCAGCTGCTATGATGCTTCGTTATTCTTTTGATCTGGAAGAAGAAGCAGATGCCGTTGAAAATGCAGTAAAACAGGTATTAAAAGACGGATACCGCACAGTTGATATCATGGCAGAAGGCAAGACTTGTGTCGGAACAACCGAGATGGGTGATCTGATCGCAGAAAGAATCTGATAAGACAGATACATAGTATAGAAACGAGGTAAAAAAGATGAAAAGTGATGCAGTAAAAAAGGGAATTGCAACAGCCCCTCAAAGATCATTGTTTAATGCATTGGGCTTAACAGAAGAAGAATTACAAAAACCGTTAGTCGGTATTGTCAGCTCTTATAATGAGATTGTACCGGGACATATGAATATTGATAAGATTGTAGAAGCCGTTAAACTTGGTGTTGCAATGGCAGGCGGTACGCCGATTGTTTTTCCTGCAATAGCTGTCTGTGACGGTATTGCCATGGGACATGTCGGTATGAAATATTCTTTGGTAACAAGAGACTTGATTGCAGATTCGACAGAATGTATGGCAACAGCACATCAGTTTGATGCATTGGTTATGGTGCCAAACTGTGATAAGAATGTACCGGGACTTTTAATGGCAGCAGCGCGTGTCAATGTTCCAACTGTATTTGTTAGTGGCGGACCAATGCTTGCCGGTCATGTAAAAGGACAAAAGACAAGTCTTTCTTCTATGTTTGAAGCCGTTGGTGCTCATGCAGCCGGAAAGATGACAGAAGAAGATGTTGATGATTATGTATGCAATGCATGTCCTACCTGTGGTTCCTGCTCCGGTATGTATACCGCAAACAGCATGAACTGTCTGACAGAAGCAATCGGTATGGGCTTACAGGGTAACGGAACGATCCCTGCTGTTTATTCCCAGAGATTAAAATTAGCAAAGCATGCCGGAATGAAAGTGATGGAATTGTTAGAAAAGAACATCCGTCCAAGAGATATTCTGACAAAAGCAGCATTTGAAAATGCATTGACAGTAGATATGGCACTTGGCTGTTCAACGAATACAATGCTTCATCTGCCTGCAATCGCACATGAAGCAGGTGTGGAGATCAATCTCGACATTGCAAACCAGATCAGTGAAAAGACTCCAAACTTATGTCATTTAGCACCTGCCGGACATCATTATATGGAAGAATTAAATGAAGCCGGTGGTATCTATGCTGTTATGAATGAATTAGCAGAACTTGGTCTTCTTCATACAGATCTGATCACGGCAACCGGTAAGACTGTCGGTGAAAATATCAAAGGCTGCACTGTAAAAGATACAGAGATCATCCGCCCGGTAGAAAATGCATACAGCCAGACAGGCGGAATTGCCGTATTACGTGGTAATATCGCGCCGGACAGCTGTGTGGTAAAACGTTCCGCTGTTGTACCGGAGATGATGGTACATGAAGGACCTGCCCGTGTCTTTGACTGCGAAGAAGATGCGATCAAAGCAATTACAGGCGGTCAGATTGTAGAAGGAGATGTTGTAGTGATCCGCTATGAAGGTCCAAAAGGTGGTCCGGGTATGCGTGAGATGTTAAATCCAACTTCTGCGATTGCAGGAATGGGTCTTGGCTCCAGTGTTGCATTGATTACAGATGGTCGTTTCTCAGGTGCATCCCGTGGTGCGTCAATTGGCCATGTTTCACCGGAAGCAGCCGTTGGAGGTCCGATCGCATTAGTAGAAGAGGGCGATATCATTTCAATCAATATCCCTGAAAATACGATCAATGTAAAAGTTTCAGACGAAGAACTGGCGAAGAGAAAAGCAAATTGGGCACCAAAAGAGCCAAAAGTTAAGACAGGATATCTTGCCAGATATGCATCTATGGTTACTTCTGCCGATAAGGGTGCTATTTTACAGATTAAATAAAAAAGATACATAGAAAGGCATGGTTAGTAAGAATGCAATTAAATGGTTCGCAAATTGTAATAGAATGCTTAAAAGAACAAGGTGTAGATACCGTATTCGGGTATCCGGGGGGCGCAATTTTAAATATTTATGATGAATTATATCGTCATCAGGACGAGATCAGACATATTCTGACTTCCCATGAGCAGGGAGCATCTCATGCAGCAGACGGATATGCAAGAGCAACAGGAAAAGTCGGTGTATGTATGGCAACAAGCGGTCCGGGAGCAACCAATCTTGTTACCGGAATCGCTACTGCCTACATGGATTCCGTACCGATGGTAGCCATTACCTGTAATGTGGGAATTTCTCTGCTTGGAAAAGATTCCTTTCAGGAGATTGACATTGCAGGAGTAGCAATGCCGATCACAAAATATAGTTTTATTGTAAAAGATGTAAAAGATCTTGCACCGACATTGCGCAGAGCATTTTCTATTGCACGTTCCGGTCGTCCGGGACCTGTTCTTGTGGATATTGTAAAGAGTGCAACAAGTGATGTGACAGAATATACCAAAGAAAATCCGGTCATTGAAGAGTCTTCGAATGACAGATTATCAGAAGAAAATGTACAAAAGGCAATAGAACTGATTCAGACTGCAAAGAAACCGATGATCTTTGTCGGTGGCGGAGCCGTGATCTCCGGGGCACAGGAAGAGTTAAAGGAGTTTGCAAAGAAAGTAGATGCACCGGTTACGGATTCCTTAATGGGAAAAGGTGCATTTGACGGAACCGATGAACGTTATGTCGGAATGCTTGGTATGCATGGAACAAAGACTGCAAATTTAAGTCTGATGGAAAGCGATCTGTTAATTGTAGTCGGCTCGCGTTTCTCAGACCGTGTGGCAGCAAATCCAAAGACCTTTGCACAAAATGCAAAGATTATCCAGATCGATATTGATGAAGCAGAGATCAATAAAAATGTAGCTGTTGATATCAGTCTGATCGGTGATGTCAGAAAGGTTCTTACGGTATTAAATCAAAGACTGGATTCGCTTTCGCATACTGACTGGATGCAGGAAGTAGCTGAGCGCAAAGTTGAAGTGCCACTTAATTACAATCATGATGTATTGACCGGACCATATATCATTGAGAAACTCGATGAGATCACAAATGGCGAAGCAATCATTGCAACAGAAGTAGGACAGCATCAGATGTGGGCTGCGCAGTATTATAAATACAAACACCCACGTACTCTTTTGACATCCGGCGGACTTGGCACGATGGGATACGGACTCGGTGCTGCGATCGGAGCAAAGACTGCATATCCTGACAAAGTTGTAGTCAATATTGCAGGAGATGGTTGCTTTCGTATGAATATGAATGAGATCGCGACTGCGACAAGAAGCAACATTCCTGTGATCGAACTGGTCTTTAACAACCATGTACTTGGCATGGTAAGACAATGGCAGACTTTGTTTTATGGAGAGCGTTATTCGCATACGGTATTAAATGATAAAGTTGATTTTGTAAAGCTTGCCGAGGCAATGGGAGCAAAAGCATACCGTATCACGAAGAAAGAAGAAGTGGAGCCGATATTAAAAGAAGCGATCGCATTGGGGGAACCGGTTGTGATCGACTGCATCATTGACAGCGATGACAAGGTATTTCCTATGGTTGCTCCGGGCAAAAATCTCGATGATGCTTTTGATGAACAGGATTTGTTAAATCAAAAATAAGAGAAAATAGAAAAAAATTCACACATTTTGTATAAATTGTGGTACAATAGTCTAGTGTGACACGGAATTGTTGTCAGACAACTTGATGTCAGATGATATACAACTTGAATCCAAAAGATGAAAAGCGATATCATTTTACATAAATAAGCAAGATTAGATGAACGATCATCTAAATTTACAGAAGGAGGCAATTTGGAAAATGAGCAGAGTGTATAATTTTTCAGCCGGTCCGGCGGTATTACCGGAAGAAGTTTTAAAAGAAGCTGCAGATGAAATGTTAGATTATCAGGGTTCAGGCATGTCCGTTATGGAGATGAGCCACCGTTCCAAAGTATATGATGACATTATCAAGACAGCAGAGAAAGATTTAAGAGAGTTGATGAACATTCCTGACAATTACAAGGTAATGTTCCTTCAGGGTGGTGCCTCGCAGCAGTTTGCAATGATTCCTATGAATTTGATGAAGAACAAAGTAGCAGATTACATTGTAACCGGTCAGTGGGCAAAGAAAGCATGGATGGAAGCTACAAAATATGGTAAGGCAAACAAGATCGCATCCTCTGAGGACAAAACATTCTCGTACATTCCGGACTGTTCCGATCTGCCTATTTCTGAAGATGCTGATTATGTATATATTTGTGAAAACAACACAATTTACGGTACAAAGTTTAAAGAACTTCCAAACACAAAAGGCAAGACTTTAGTAGCAGATGTATCATCATGCTTTCTGTCAGAACCTGTAGATGTTACAAAATATGGTGTAATCTATGGCGGTGTTCAAAAGAATATCGGACCGGCAGGTGTTGTTATCGTGATCATGCGTGAAGACCTGATCACAGATGATGTGTTAGAAGGAACACCAACGATGTTAAAATATAAGACACATGCTGATGCCGATTCTCTTTATAACACACCACCGGCATATGGTATCTATATCTGTGGTAAAGTATTTAAGTGGCTTAAGAAAATGGGCGGCTTAGAGGCTATGAAGAAGAGAAACGAAGAAAAAGCAAAGATCTTATATGATTTCCTTGATCAGAGTAAACTCTTTAAAGGTACTGTTGTACCAAAGGATCGTTCTTTAATGAATGTTCCGTTCGTTACAGGAGATGCTGATATGGATGCGAAGTTTGTCAAAGAAGCTACAGAAGCTGGATTTGTCAACTTAAAAGGACACCGTACCGTTGGCGGTATGCGTGCAAGTATCTACAATGCAATGCCAAAAGAAGGGGTAGAAAAGCTTGTAGAATTTATGAAGAAATTTGAGGAGGAGAATGCATAATGTTTAATTATACATGTTTAAATCCGATCGCTCAGGTAGGACTTGATGAATTATCAGATCAGTATCAGAAAGTGGAAGATATCAACGATGCAGATGCTGTCTTAGTCCGTAGTGCTGCCATGCATGATATGGAATTTTCTGATAAGCTTTGTGCAATTGCCAGAGCCGGTGCCGGAGTCAATAACATTCCATTAGATAAATGTGCCGATCAGGGTATTGTCGTTTTTAATACACCGGGTGCAAATGCAAATGGCGTAAAAGAGCTTGTATTATGTGGTATGCTTCTTGCTGCCAGAGATATTGCAGGCGGTATGGAATGGGTTAAAGAAAATGCTTCCGATGAAAATATTGGTAAGGCAATGGAGAAAGCGAAAAAGCAGTTTGCCGGAACCGAATTAAAGGGAAAGAAATTTGGTGTTATCGGACTTGGTGCGATCGGTGTTCTTGTAGCCAATGTAGCAAGACATCTTGGTATGGATGTATATGGTGTTGATCCATTCTTATCTGTTAAGAACGCACTTTCTCTTTCAAGAGATATCACAGTTGTAAAATCATATGATGAATTATATGAAATATGTGATTATATTACAGTTCATGTGCCATATATCCCTGATACAAAGGGTATGTTAAACAAAGAAGCTTTTGCAAAGATGAAAGATGGCGTAGTTATCCTGAACTATGCAAGAGATCTTCTTGTAAATGATGAAGATATGAAAGCAGCATTAGAGTCAGGAAAGGTTGCAAGATATGTAACTGATTTCCCAAATCCTGCTGTTATGCAAATGCCTCATGTAATCGCAACACCACATCTTGGTGCTTCTACGGCAGAGTCTGAAGATAACTGTGCTGTTATGGCTGCACATGAGATTAGTGAGTTTATGGAAAATGGTAACATTATCAACTCTGTAAACTATCCAAATTGTGATGCAGGTGTATGTAATACAAAAGGACGTATTACCGTAGCGCATAGAAACATTCCTAAGATGTTAAACAGATTTACGGAAGTATTGTCTGATGAAGGAATTAACATCGATCATATGACAAATAAGAGCCGAGGGGATTATTCTTATTGTGTATTTGATATTGATGCAGATTCCACACAGGAGATCGCAGATAAATTAAATGCGATCGATGGTGTATTAAAAGTGCGTGTTATCAAATAAAACAGAATACATAGGCAGGATATGTTTTCGTGGACATCCCATTCTGTCATTGTAATTGAACTTAGTCCGCAGCAGGTTTTCTTGCTGCGGACATTTTTATGAGTTAGAAAAATGCTCATATGGTAGTGGTATAGCTCCAAGAATTGCGATAGCAATTCTTGCAAAGTTTAATGGAACATTAAACTTTTGATAAAGCGCTGGCTTTGCACTTTTTTATGGAATAGGAAATTGCTCGTACAGTAGTGGTACACATAGCAAAGCGCTGGCTTTGCACTTTTTTATAGAATGGAAGAAAAATAAAATGCAATATGAAGAAGCGTTAGAATATATTAAAAATATTGAAGTGAATTTAGGCAGTGACTATTCGCTAAGAGATGTTACAGAGCTTTGCAAACGTGTTGGCAGGCCGGATCGTAAGATCAAAGTGATCCATATAGCTGGAACAAATGGAAAAGGTTCTGTCGGAACGTATCTTGCGAATATCTTAATGGAATCGGGCTATAGGGTAGGCAGATATCTGTCACCGACGATTTTAGATTATCGGGAACGAATCCAAAAGATAGAACGGAAAGAAAAAACAAACACAGCAGATATAAATTGTGAAGAAAGAAAAGCAAACACAACAGACATAAATTGCGAAGAAAGAAAAGCTGCCTTGCTGGAACAAATGCAAAGCACTTTTGCAAAAGAGGAAGAGGTCGCAGACTGTCTGACCGTACTTAGAAGCATTTGCAAACAGATGGTGCAGGATGGATTTGGGCAGCCAACCGCATTTGAGATCGAAACAGTCATGGCATTTATGCTTTTTGAAAAATGGAATGTTGATATTGCAATCGTAGAATGCGGACTGGGTGGAAGAATGGATGCAACTAATTTTCTTATCAATCCTTATTTATGTCTGTTTACTTCGATTAGTAAAGATCATATGGGAATACTGGGAAATACAAAAGAAGAGATTGCAAAAGAAAAATTCGGGATCATAAAGAAGAATACAACCGTTGTATCATTAAAGCAGGATTTTAGCTTGAAACTGTTAGAACAAACATGCAAAGAGCAGGATGCAAAACTGTATCTTTGTGATACGAAGCAGATTATAAACAAAGTATTTTGTCTGAATCACAATACATTTTCTTATTTGGGAGAAAAGTATGTGTTAGAACAAAATGGAGTATATCAGACAGAAAATGCAGCTCTTGCAATTCATGCGGCAAAAATATTAGAAAAAAAAGGAATGCATCGGATCACGATACCTTCGATTCAAAAAGCATTAGAAGAAAGTTTTTGGTATGGCAGGTTTGAACTGCTTTTAAAAAAGCCATGTATGATTGTAGATGGAGCACATAATGAAGATGGAGCATTGCGATTAAAGGAATCATTAGAAATGTATTTTCCAGAGGAAAAATGTATCTTTATCGTGGGGATGTTTCGTGATAAAGCATATGACAAAGTATTAGAAATTATGCTTCCGTATGCTAAACGTTTATATACCGTATCTACGAAAGGAAAAAGAAAGCTGGATGCAAAAGAGCTTGCAAGTCATGCGGCTGCGCTAAATCAGGATCTCTCGATACAATCCTGTGACAGTATACAGCAGGCAGTCAGAGACGCAAAAAAAGAGGCAGACAAGAACAAAAACAAAGATAAGATCATCCTGTTTGGTACATTATCTTTGATCCACGAGATCTATCAGGAAGTATTGTAGAATTTATAAAAAGAAGGGATACAAGAGAAATGAAGATAGGAAATAAAGTATTTGATTTTACCAAAGACCATACTTATGTAATGGGTATTTTAAATGTGACACCGGATTCTTTTTCTGACGGAGGCAAATTCAACGAAAAAGACAAAGCACTGTATCATGTAGAACAGATGATCAACGAAGGTGCTGATATCATCGATGTCGGTGGAGAATCGACAAGACCGGGATACCAGAAGATTTCAATCGAAGAAGAGATTGCAAGAATAACCGGTATGTTAGAAGCAATCAAGGCACGTTTTGATATTCCGGTTTCGATCGATACCTATAAGGCACCGGTAATGAAAGAAGCATTAAAAGCCGGAGCAGATATGGCAAATGATATCTGGGGACTGCGTTACGATCATTTTTATGCAAAAGAAGGTGAAACTTCGGTATGGGATTGCAAAACGATGGCAGAAGTGATCGCAAAAGAAAATGTTCCGGTATGCATCATGCATAACAGACCAAAAGCAGTGTATCAGGATTTTATCCCGGATGTTTTAGCAGATTTAAAAGAGAGTGTAGCGATCGGTGTGTCGGCAGGCATTCCGAAAGAAAATATGATCTTAGATCCCGGTGTCGGATTTGCAAAAAGCTATGAAGATAATCTGGAAGTACTTCGGCATTTAAAAGAGTTTCATGTTCTTAATATGCCGCTTTTGCTTGCAACATCGAGAAAGTCCGTGATTGGTCTGACATTAGATCTGCCGGTTGATCAAAGAGAAGAAGGCACGCTGGTTACGACTGTTTTAGCAGCAAAAGAGCATTGGAATATGGTTCGTGTGCATGATGTTAAGAAGAATGTGCGCGCGATTAAAATGATGGAAAAAATCATGCATAAAATATAACACATGCATGGAAAATGATGGAAAAACCATGCAAAGTTGACATTTCAAAATAAAAGTGCTAAATTAAATGAGAAATGCGTGGATCAGGAATAGTAAATACCGACAGGTCGATAGAGAGAAGCCGGATGGTGCAAGGCTTTGACCGGAAAGTATGGAACCAGCCTGGGAGCAGTAAGATGAAAAAGTTTGTATATTGTGAAGGAATGATGGTTACAGATGCGAAGAGAAATCTTACCGGCAGTCTCCGTTATCAGAGGCACGTAAGTAAAAAGCTTATGATGAGAGCAGGTTTTTCCTGAAATTAGGTGGTAACACGGATAAGTAGATTCGCCCTAAACAGTGTATTCTGTTTGGGGCTTTTATATTTTACACTTTTTATTGAAAAATAGGAGGAAAATTAGAATGAAGTTAGACAAGTTAATTGGTTCAAGATTCAAAGAAAGACCGGCAGACTGCGTGATCGACAGCCATGCTTTGATGATCCGTGGCGGTTACATGAAAAATGTTGGTAATGGTATTTATTCCGAATTCCCTGTACTAAAAAGGATCACAGCAAAGATTGAAAATATCATCCGCGAGGAGATGGATGCGATCGACGGACAGGAAGTGCTTTTCCCTGTTGTCCTTCCGGCAGATCTCTGGGATGAATCCGGCAGATATGAATCAGTAGGAAGTGAGCTTCTTCGCTTTACAGACCGTAATAAAGCACGCATGGTACTTGCGATGACACATGAGGAAGCTGCTGTTCAGCTTGTCAGAGAATATGCACAGTCTTATACAAAGTATCCGTTCATGATCTATCAGATCCAGAGAAAATTTCGTGATGAGGCAAGACCTAGAGCCGGTATGATCCGTGTTCGTGAATTTACAATGAAAGATGCCTATTCTTTCCATACTTCACAGGAAGATTTAGAGAACTATTATGATAAATGCTATGTTGCATACAACCGTATTTTCCAGAGAGCCGGTATCCCTGAGGTGGTTACCGTAGCTTCTGATTCAGGCATGATGGGTGGAAATCTTTCGCATGAATATATGCTTTTAACTCCGGTTGGAGAAGACTCGATCGTACTTTGTACAGAATGCGACTACAGTGCTAACATGGAAGCTGCTGAAAATAAGATGGTCAATGAAGAGACTGGAACAACACAGGAATTACAATGCATCGAGACACCGGATTGCAAGACGATCGAAGATGTCTGTGCATTCTTAAAGAGTGATGTAACGTCTTCTTGCAAAGCAGTTGTATATCAGAAGAATTTCGATGATACCTTTGTGGTTGCATTTGTACGTGGTGATTATGAAGTCAATGAGACGAAACTTCGTAATCTGGTAGGAGAAGAGATCCATACTGCTGAGATCACGGAAGACGACTGCTTAGCAGCCGGATATATCGGACCATATCAGATCGCAAAAGAAGCAGAAGTTTATCTGGATGTCAGCTTAAAAGGCTTAAACAATGTTGTAGCCGGAGCAAACAAAGAAGGCTATCATTATACAGGATTAAATCTCGAAAGAGATTTGGAAAATCCAGAGTTTGTGGATATTTCAAAGGTGCAGGAAGGAAATGTATGCCCTTGTTGCGGTAAGAAAACGATCACGATCAAGCGTGGTATCGAAGTTGGTAACATTTTCCAGCTTGGTACAAAATATACAAAGAGCATGAATATGACCTATACCGATGAGAACGGCAGACCACAATATCCGATCATGGGATGTTACGGAATCGGTGTCGGAAGAATGGCAGCTTCAATCTGCGAGGCACACCATGATGAATATGGTCCGATCTGGCCAATCTCTATTGCTCCTTGGGAAGTGCATATCTGCTGTCTGCGTGCTGATGATGAAGAGACAAAAGTCGTTGCAGATACATTATACAAAAAGTTACAGGATGCCGGAATCGAAGTGATCTATGATGATCGTACCGGTGTACGTCCTGGTGCGATGTTTAGTGATGCCGATCTTTTAGGTGTACCGGTTCGTGTTGTAGTAAGCCCGCGTAACTTAAAGGAAAACAGTGTCGAGATCACGACCAGAGATAAATCTGTCAAAGAGATGATCGCAGTTGATGATGCATTTGACTACATTAAAGATCTGAAAGACAAATTATACAGCCGGATCAATGAAAAAGTTGAAGAAAGCAAGTAGAGCATGAGAAAATGTATCAGAAGTCTGTGAAGCTGTCTATTGCAATAAAAGGCACTTTCATGTAAAATAAAAAGTATTCATGAATTGACTAATAAGAAATACAGCTAGGAAAGGTGGAAACAACATGTTTAAGATCAATGATAATTATTTGAAACTTCCGGGAAGTTATCTTTTTTCAACGATTGCAAAGAAGGTAGCAGCATATACAGAGGCGAATCCGACAAAAGACATTATCCGTCTGGGAATCGGTGATGTAACACTCCCTTTGGCACCGGCTGTTATCAAAAGACTGCACAGTGCGGTAGATGAGATGGCAGATCAGAGTACATTTAAAGGTTATGCACCGGATCTTGGTTATGAATTTCTTCGTACTACGATCGTAGAGAATGATTATAAAGCAAGAGGATGCGATATTGCGGCTGATGAGATCTTTGTCAGCGATGGTGCAAAGAGTGATTCAGGAAATATCGGAGATATCTTTTCACAGGATAATACGATTGCCGTTTGCGATCCGGTCTATCCTGTTTATGTAGATTCGAATGCAATGGCAGGACGTACCGGTGTCTATGATCCGGCAACCGAAAAATGGTCTAATGTCATTTATATGCCGTGTACAAAAGAGAACAACTTTGTACCGGAACTTCCAAAAGAAACACCGGATATCATTTATCTTTGTTTCCCGAATAATCCTACAGGTACGACGATCACAAAAGATCAGCTTCAGGTATGGGTAGATTATGCATTAAAAGTCGGTGCCGTGATCATTTACGATGCAGCTTATGAAGCATATATCTCATCAGAAAACGTACCGCATTCGATCTATGAATGTGACGGAGCAAAGGGATGTGCAATTGAGATCCGCAGTTTTTCAAAGAATGCAGGATTTACAGGTACACGTCTTGGTTTTACAGTTGTTCCCAAGGAATTAAAGAGCGGTGATGTTACATTACATTCACTTTGGGCACGTCGTCATGGAACAAAATTTAACGGTGCACCATATATTATTCAGGCTGCCGGTGCTGCTGTGTATTCTGAAGAAGGCAAGAAAGAGACAAAAGAGCAGATCGCTTATTATATGAACAACGCAAAAGTGATCCGTGAAGGTCTTGTTGGTGCAGGATATGAAGTCTATGGTGGTATTGATGCTCCTTATATCTGGTTAAAAACACCGGATAATATGAAATCATGGGATTTCTTTGATTATCTATTAGAAGAGTTAAATATTGTTGGAACACCTGGTTCCGGATTTGGTCCTAGCGGAGAAGGATACTTCCGCCTGACAGCTTTTGGCAGTGCTGAGAATACAGTTAAGGCAATGAAACGTATTAAAGCAGGAAAAGCAGAATAATTATAGTAAAATAGTATAATGTGTAGTCAGAATTCTTTGGATGTTTCGAAAAATTCTGGCTACATTCATATTATTTTAGGATATATAATAAAGAAGAATCAGTAAGAGTATGTAGAAATGAGGATTGGTTTATGAAGAAAATATGGAAGAAAGCCTTTTTGTTTGCTGTTTTGCTTCTGTTTTCCGGAATGCAATACCGGTCGGCATCTGCGGATGCTGTTGTAAAAGATGAAGATACAACATATGACCGTTATATTGCGTTTGGTGCAGATCTGACAGTAAAAGAAAAAGCAGCTGTTATGAAAGAATTCGGTATTACAAATGCCGATCTGTCAGACTATAAAGTGATTGAGATCACGAATAAAGAAGAACATGAATATCTTGGAGATTATATTTCTTCTTCGGTGATCGGCAAAAGAGCGTTATCTTCGGTTATGGTCGTAAAGACGGAAAAAGACAGCGGTATTGCTGTAGATACGAAGAATATCAGCTATTGTACATCCGGTATGTATTGTAATGCACTGGTTACGGCAGGATTAGAGGATGCACAGGTGACGGTTGTCGGACCATTTAATATCTCAGGAACTTCGGCATTGGTCGGAGCTATGAAAGCCTATGCCACGATGACCGGAGAAGACATTTCAAAAGATACGATGGATACAGCAACCAATGAGCTGGTTGCTACCGCAGATCTTGCAGACAGCATTGGAGATAAAGAAAAAGCAGCTGAACTTGTGGCAGCAGTAAAACAGAAAGTTTTTTCAGACGGATTGACTTCTTCTGCGGATATCCGTGATGCGGTAGATGCTTCTGCAAAAGCACTGGATGTTAATCTTTCTGATGATGATGTGAACAATATCGTTGATATGATGGATAAAGTATCAAAAGAAGATATTAATATTGATGCGATCACAAGTCAGGCAAAGGACATTTATGATAAGTTAAAAGACAATGGCATTGATTTTAGTAAAGTCGATACCAAAGGACTTGCAGAAAAAGTCGGCAGTGTATTTGCCAATATATTTAATGCAGTCAAAGATTTCTTTACCGGACTTTTCGGATAAGCAAAATGAAGTGTAGTATAAATGGAAAAGAAGGCAGGTGTTCGCTTTTTTATAGGGTGCATTTAAAAAAATGGCAGATCTGCTTTTGAATTCAGAAACGGAGCGTTATATGGCAAATATTATTTCAGATGAAACAATTGAATATGTAGGGATTCTTGCTAAGTTAGAGCTTAGCGAAGAAGAAAAAGAAAATGCAAAAAAAGACATGGGTGAGATGCTAGATTACATCGACAAATTAAATGAATTAGATACAACAGGGATAGAACCAATGTCGCATGTTTTCCCGGTACACAATGTTTTTCGTGAAGATGTTGTAAAAAATGGGGATGGAAGAGAAGAAACATTAGCCAATGCACCGGAGCGTAAGGATGATTGCTTTGTTGTACCAAAGACAATCTGATCATGTGATTGAAAGCACAGCCGGGCAGAGAATCTATATGCTTATGATGAAAGTGTAAATATATAGAAGACAGATTCGGGATTACTAACGATGCAGGAAAACAGAGTAAGAGCAGAAAAGGAGATTACTATGTCTTTAATGAGTTTAACGGCAGTTGAATTAGGAAAAAAGATCAAAGCAAAAGAAGTAACTGTGGTAGAAGCAGTACAGGAAGCTTTAGATGCCGTAGAAAAGAAAGAAAAAGATGTAAACAGTTTTGTAACTGTTATGCGTAAAGAAGCATTAGAAAGGGCAAAAGAAGTACAGGAAAAGATTGATAACGGAGAATTAACAGGTCCTCTTGCCGGGGTTCCGGTTGCGATCAAAGATAACATGTGTACAAAAGGAACGCTGACAACCTGTAGTTCCAAGATTCTCAGAAATTTTGTGCCAACTTATACAGCACAGGCAGTTGCTAACTTAGAAGAAGCCGGAGCTGTGATCATTGGTAAGACAAATATGGATGAGTTTGCCATGGGAAGTACCACAGAGACTTCTGCATTCGGACCGACAAAAAATCCATGGAATACAGAGCATGTACCGGGAGGATCTTCAGGTGGTTCCTGTGCAGCAGTTGCAGCAGAAGAATGTTCATATGCACTGGGTTCGGATACCGGTGGATCAATCCGCCAGCCAAGTTCATTTTGCGGTGTTACCGGTATTAAGCCGACCTATGGAACGGTATCCCGTTATGGTTTGATCGCTTATGGGTCTTCTTTGGATCAGATCGGACCGGTTGCAAAAGATGTGACAGACTGTGCGACAATCTTAGAAGTGATCGCATCACATGACACAAAGGATTCAACTTCTGTAGAAAGAGAAGACTATGATTTCACTTCTGCTTTGGTTGATGATGTCAAAGGCATAAAGATCGGTATTCCAAAGGATTATTTCGGAGAAGGTCTTGATCCTGAAGTAAAAGAAGCTGTTTTAGCAGCTGCGAAAGTATTAGAGCAAAAAGGTGCGATCGTCGAAGAATTTGATCTTAGCCTGGTAGAATATGCGATTCCGGCATATTATACGATCGCCTGTGCAGAAGCAAGTTCGAATCTGGAACGTTTTGATGGTGTCAAATACGGATATCGTGCCAAAGAATATCAGGGACTCCATAATATGTATAAAAAATCCCGTTCCGAAGGATTTGGTGCAGAAGTAAAACGTCGTATCATGTTAGGTTCTTTCGTATTAAGTTCAGGATATTTTGATGCTTATTATCTGAAAGCACTTCGTACAAAGGCATTGATCAAGAAAGCCTTTGATAAAGCCTTTGAAAAATATGATATTATCTTAGGACCGGCTGCTCCGACAACTGCTCCAAAGCTTGGAGAAAGTTTAAGTGATCCGTTAAAGATGTATCTTGGAGATATTTATACCATTTCCGTCAATCTTGCAGGACTTCCGGGAATTTCCCTTCCTTGCGGAACAGACAGCAAAGGACTTCCGATCGGTTTACAGTTGATCGGTGACTGCTTTGCAGAGAAAAAACTGATCCGTACCGCATATGCGTATGAGCAGACGAGAGAATATGCCCATAGTCCGTTAGCATAGACAGGATAGAAAGAATAATGACATATTGATTGGTTAAGAACTTTATAAAAAGTTCGGAAATGGAGATGAAGATGAAACAATTTGAAACCGTTATCGGTCTTGAAGTACATGTCGAATTAGCGACAAAGACAAAGATATTTTGTTCGTGTTCTACAGAGTTCGGTGGAGAACCCAATGCTCATACCTGTCCGGTCTGCACCGGTATGCCGGGATCTCTTCCTGTTTTAAATAAACAGGTTGTAGAATATGCAGCAGCCGTTGGTCTTGCTACAAATTGTACGATCACACAGAATTGTAAGTTTGACCGAAAGAATTATTTTTATCCGGATAATCCTCAGAATTACCAGATCTCACAGTTATATCTTCCAATCTGCAGGGATGGAAGCATTGAGATTGAGACAGAAGACGGACAGAAGAAAACAATCGGGATCCACGAGATTCATATGGAAGAAGATGCCGGTAAGCTCGTACATGATGAATGGGGCGAGAATTCTTTGGTAGATTATAA
The DNA here is from genome assembly GCF_014384965.1 of Jutongia hominis. Classification (GTDB taxonomy): domain Bacteria; phylum Bacillota; class Clostridia; order Lachnospirales; family Lachnospiraceae; genus Butyribacter; species Butyribacter hominis. Next base: position 158,331 of record NZ_JACRSW010000032.1, on the reverse strand, counting down.
CCGTTCCGGTGTGCCATTGATCGAGATTGTATCTGAGCCGGATATGCGTTCGGCAGACGAAGTAATCGCATACTTAGAGAAGTTAAGAATGATCGTTCAATATCTCGGAGCTTCTGACTGTAAGTTACAGGAAGGTTCGATGAGAGCGGATGTCAACTTATCTGTCAGAGAAGTCGGTGCGAAAGAATTTGGTACACGTACAGAGATGAAGAATTTAAACTCTTTTAAAGCAATCCGTCGTGCGATTGAAGCAGAAAGGGAGCGTCAGATCGATCTGATCGAAGCCGGAAAAGAAGTGATTCAGGAGACCAGACGCTGGGATGATACCAAAGAATACTCTTATGCAATGCGTTCGAAAGAGGATGCACAGGATTATCGTTACTTCCCGGATCCGGATCTTGTACCGGTTATTATAAGTGATGAATGGCTTGCTGACTTAAAGGCACGTCAGCCGGAATTACAGACAGAGAAGATGGAACGCTATAAGACAGAATTCAAGCTGCCTGAATATGATGCAAAGATCATTACCGGTAACAAAAAAATGGCAGATGTGTTCGAAGCTGCCACGGCAATCTGTAGCAATCCGAAGAAAGTTTCGAACTGGCTGATGGTTGAAACGATGCGCTTATTAAAAGAAAATGATCTAGACGCTGATCAGATCCCATTCAGTCCTGAAAACTTAGCAAAACTGATCAAGCTGACAGATGACCGCACGATTAACAGTACCGTTGCAAAAGAAGTCTTTGAACAGGTTTTTGCAAATGATGTAGATCCGGAAGTTTATGTCGAAGAGCATGGATTAAAGACCGTTGCGGACGATGGTGCACTTCGCAGCACGATCGAAGAGATCGTAGCGAACAATCCACAATCTGTAGAAGACTATAAGAGTGGTAAGAAGAAAGCAATCGGTTTCCTTGTCGGACAGACCATGAAAGCAACGCAGGGAAAAGCAGATCCTGCTACGATCAACCAGATCTTAGTCGAGTTATTAAAATAAAGATCCTATCAGGAAAGGGGTGGCAGAAATGGAAGAACAGCGTAGATCCAAAAGAATTCCTGTTTACATGGAGTTAGAAGTATCTTCTTTATTTAAACAGGATAATGTAAAAGTAGGAAATATCCATGCACCGATCGAGGTACAGAATATCTCTCGCAGAGGAATTGGTTTTAAGACACAAAGTATCCTGCCAATCGGATATTATTTTAATGCCCGTCTGGAAATGGAAGGAGAGGATGAAAACCTCAACTGTGTTGTGAAGATCGTACGTCAGGCTAAGACAGAGGATGGCTGTTATTTTTACGGCTGTGAATTTGTAGGAATGGCTTCTGTATTTGATTATATCTTTGAAGATATTGAAAAAAGATATGGGGATTATGCATAAGCTCTTTGGAAAGCGGGAAGAAATCTTTTATTCTAAAAGAGCGATCTTGGATTGGAAACAGAATGCATGATGTAAAGTTCAAAGAAGAGAAACGGAATAGTTGAGACTTAAAGCAAAAAGGACAACGTGATTATTTGACGTTGTCCTTTTATCAATACGCTGTGTCTATCGTTAGTGGATCGCAGATTCTGTGTGGTTTTTAAGCTCGGATATCAAAAGAGAAGCGTTTCATCTCATCGGTGGCATGTGTGTTGACTTTTGTATTGATAAAATGGTCTAGAGATGGCGAATCTCCTTCTTTTTGCTTAAATTGCATCTGGCATGAAAATCCTTGTGCGTTCAAGGCGTTTTTGAGCAGATCTTCATTGATGCGAAATAATTGCACGCTGGATGCATCGTTTAAAGAAAAATCAGCAAGGATATCATTGTGGTTGCGGTCAATTTTTATATCAATCGTTCCTAAGTGTTCCATGTCCAGATGAAGCAGGACGCTTGATCTTTCCGGATTTTGACGAAGTTTTTGCTTCTGGGTGTATACATAGAGTTCACTATGGGCATCCTGATTTTGCAATTTTAATGGCATTTGGAAGAAAGAAAATGTCTCACTCAATGTCTTCATAAATTGGATATTGCTTGTCATATCATGTGCATAGCCACCCAGTTCTTTGGAATCACTTCCGGATAAAGAATTCTGGATCAGTGATTCGAATTGGTTGATCTGCTTACTCATATGGTTATAGAACTTAGACAGATCACCGTTCTTTAATTGTTCCGGTGTGATCGTCCAGTTGCTTTGCAACAGACGGGAGAACAATTTCTGAAAAGGTTCGGAAGCAAAAAGTTCTTTTACCTGTGCACTGTCAGAAAGAGAGATCGTGTTATAGATCACGGTCAGAACATCTCTTGTCGCAGCTTCACCGGATGCGATCGATAAAAGCATACTCTGGCTGATCGGCATTCCTTGTAAGCTTTTTAATAATGCATTGCGGTCATCGACAGAAAGACTTGTATTTAAAAAGTCTTGTTCTCTGGCTGCATACAGATATTTTTCGGCTAACAGATCAATAGCTGTTTTTGGAATGCTGTTGTCTTTTAAAGAAGTATCATTGGAAGAGCGTATATTTTCTAACGTATCATTTAATGCATTTTTGGCACTTTCCGAAAAGTTTTTTAGAAATTTTCCAGCCAGTGCAAAGCGACTTTGTGTCTGTGGTTCTTCATTAGTTTCTACGGATGGATTGATTGATTCTGCATCTGCCGGTTTTTCTGCTACCGTATCAGTAGCAGAAGAACCGGCATTTTCTTCTTTTAGAGAAAGAATGTTTTTGACAAAATCTTCTGTAACAGGAGCAGCATTTGCAGAAGAAGGCTCTAATGCCTGATTGATCGTATTAAGCAGCCGTGTCAGCTCTGAACTGTCAAGGTCACTTTTTAATGTACCTGAAAGGATTGCATCACGCAAAAGTGTCATCGCATCTTGTAAAGATAATGTCTTTTGATCAATTTGTTTTGCAATATCCTCTGTTAATGCGGTATCCGATAATAGTGTTTGAATCTCTTCTAGCGTGTCAGACGGCAGACTTGCAATCGTTGGTGTTGTACTTTCAATAGAAGCATTTCCGACAGAAAGGCCGATTGACAGCATTTCTTTGCCAAATTGTGCCACAGCATCGGCATTGCTGTTTTGAGCCAGAGCAGCAAGTAAAGCGGGAACGTCTTTCGAAAAGGATTGTACGCGTTCTACAAGATCAGCCTGTTCATGCAGATAATTACTAAACTGTTGTACGGAATCTTTAGAAAGCGGCATCATGAGACGCTTCATGACAGCGAGTGTGTTCATATCTTTTGTATCAAAATCATATGCCTGCTGCATTAACTGCTGGATCGATTCTCGGTTGATCGGAAGAAGATTATCCATCAATGCTTTGACGGTGTCCTGATTATAGGAAGTCGGTGGAAGATTTGCTTCATCGAGAGCCTTGTTGATCAAATTCATTTCTGTGTCATTTTCACCAAGAGAAATATTTTCCAGATAAAGTGTATTACCGGCAATGTCGCTGAGCCGGAAAGCACCGGTCTGACCGATGCTGTATTTGGAACTGTCAGCAATCTGGGCACGTACTACTGTATTATCTTCTAAAGTCAATGAAATCTGGTTATTACGCAGATCGGTAATCTCTCCTTTTAATACATCACCGACATGGATCGCACTGGGACTTCTGGTGGTTGCATAGTTCATCGTGCTTCCAACGGTACGTGTATTCATAGAAGAAGCACTCCGCTGATTGATCGTTCGCTGTCTGCTGGTTGTACTCTGATTCGAAGAAGCAGTTTGTGATTGATTGGTATTTAATGATTGGATTCTTTGGTTCATAGTCATCTCCGTTTCTTTCTTATACAGATCTAAGATGAAAACAATATTTATAATAGAAGCATTGTCGTGTTTTTACCACAGAATGCTATAAAAATATTATAGCAAGATACATCTTTTGGCACAAGTTATTAATAATAAGAAGAAAGAGTGCATTGATAAGGAAACTCTGCAAAAGAGCGGAAATTCACTTTGCGAATAAATAATAAGAAAAAATAAAAAAAAGTTTCAAAAAGTTCTTGACAATGATTTTAAGGAGTGATATCTTAACTATTAGAAATTAGCACTCCTTTTTATTGAGTGCTAACAAATAAGAGGGGAGGGAATGATCCTATGGAATTAGACGAGAGAAAGCTTAAGATCTTACAAGCAATCATCCGAACGTACTTAGATACTGGTGAACCGGTTGGCTCTCGTACCATTTCTAAATATACTGACTTAAATCTCAGTTCGGCAACGATTCGTAATGAGATGTCAGATTTAGAGGATATGGGATATATCATCCAGCCTCATACATCTGCCGGGCGGATTCCTTCTGACAAAGGATATCGTCTATATGTAGACACAATGCTTGATGCAAAGACGAATGAAGTCAATAACTTAAAAGAGGAGTTGACGCAGAAAGCAGATAAGATTGATGATGTATTAAAGCAGGTTGCAAAATTTTTAGCAGCGAATACAAATTATGCATCAATGGTTTCAGGACCACGTTATCAATCCAAACGCGTGAAATTCATTCAGATCACTTCAGTTGATGAAGAGCATCTTCTTGCAGTTATTGTTTTAGATAACAATGCTGTAAAGAACCAGATGATCAGGGTGGAAGAATCGGTGGAAGAAGAACAGATCGTTAAATTGAATTTTGTCTTAAATACAACATTAAACGGTTTGGATGTAATGGATATGAATCTTGCCTTGATCCAGAAGCTAAAGGAGCAGGTGGGAAGTCATACCAGAGTAATTGATTCGGTATTGGAAGTGATCGGCAAGACATTAGTTGAAGAAGATGACTTGGAAGTCTATACCAGCGGAGCGACAAATATTTTAAAATATCCCGAATTGGCAGATAAGTCCAAAGCGGCTGATCTTCTTGGAGCATTTGAAGAAAAGAAGATCATTAATAACTGGCTTGGACTTCCGGATAAGCAAAATACCGAAGAGTCTCATGATATTCAGGTTTATATCGGCGATGAGACACAGGTAGAAAGCATGAAAGACTGTTCCATGGTAACTGCCACTTACAAGATACAGGAAGGTGTCTATGGTAAGATCGGTATTGTCGGTCCTAAGAGAATGGATTATGACAAAGTAGTTGGAACATTAAATTCTTTGATGAGTCAGTTAGATGACATTTTCAAAGAGGATAAATAAACAGAGAGGTGATAGAACAGTGGCAGAAGAAAAGCAGTTAGCAAACGAAGAAGAAAAGACAACTACAGAAGCAGCACAGAATACGGATGCAAAGGAAGATACCAAAGAAGCAGCAAAAGAGAAGACAGAAGAGACAGCAGAAAAAAAGATTTTTAGCAAGAAGAAAGATAAAAAAACCGAAAAGTTAGAAGAAAAGCTTGCTGAATATGAAGATCTTCGTGTCAGACAGCTTGCGGAGTTTGAAAATTTCAGAAAACGTTCTGAAAAAGAGAAAGCACAGATGTTTGAGATCGGAGCAAAGACAGTCATTGAAAAGCTGCTTCCGGTCATTGATAATTTTGAAAGAGGCTTAGCAGCCGTTACAGAGGATGAGAAAGAAACTCCTTTTGCACAGGGTGTTGAACTGGTATATAAACAGCTTTTAACATCATTTGATGAGCTCGGTGTCAAGCCGATTGAAGCAGTTGGAAAAGAATTTGATCCAAATCTTCATAACGCAGTGATGATGGTAGATGATGACAGTTTAGAAAGCGGTACGGTAGCCGAAGAAATGCAAAAAGGCTATATGTACAAAGAAAGTGTTGTCAGACATAGTATGGTAAAAGTAGTAAACTGATAACAGCGTAACTACCGGATTTCCGGATGAAATAAAGACAATAATATGAATTTATTATAGGAGGTAATCATTATGAGTAAGATTATTGGTATTGACTTAGGAACAACAAATTCATGCGTAGCTGTAATGGAAGGTGGTAAGCCGGTCGTTGTAGCAAACACAGAAGGAGCAAGAACAACTCCATCTATCGTAGCATTTTCAAAAACAGGTGAAAGATTGATCGGTGAGCCTGCAAAACGTCAGGCTGTAACGAATGCGGATAAGACAATTTCTTCTATTAAAAGACATATGGGTACAGATTATCGTGTAACGATCGATGATAAGAAATACTCACCACAGGAAATTTCAGCAATGATCCTTCAGAAGCTGAAAGCAGATGCAGAAAGCTATCTTGGAGAAAAAGTAACAGAAGCCGTTATCACAGTTCCTGCTTACTTTAACGATGCACAGCGTCAGGCAACGAAGGATGCCGGTAAGATCGCAGGACTGGATGTAAAACGTATCATTAATGAGCCTACAGCAGCAGCTTTGGCATATGGTCTTGATAATGAGAAAGAGCAAAAGATCATGGTTTACGATTTAGGTGGTGGTACATTTGATGTATCTATCATTGAGATCGGTGATGGCGTTATCGAGGTATTAGCAACATCAGGTGATAACAGACTTGGTGGTGATGACTTTGACCAGAAGATCACACAGTATATGATCGATGAGTTTAAGAAAGCAGAAGGTGTTGATCTTTCTACAGATAAGATGGCACTTCAGAGATTAAAAGAAGCAGCAGAAAAAGCAAAGAAAGAATTATCATCTGCTACAACAACAAACATCAATTTACCTTTCATCACAGCAACAGCAGAAGGTCCAAAGCATTTCGATATGAACCTGACTCGTGCAAAATTCGATGAATTGACACATGATCTTGTAGAAAGAACAGCAACACCTGTTTCAAATGCACTCCGTGATGCAGGAATCACAGCCGCTGATTTAGGAAAAGTATTATTAGTCGGTGGTTCTACACGTATCCCTGCTGTACAGGATAAAGTAAAACAGTTGACAGGTCATGAACCAAACAAATCATTAAACCCTGATGAATGTGTAGCAATCGGTGCTTCTGTACAGGGTGGTAAACTTGCCGGTGACGCAGGTGCCGGTGATATCCTTCTTCTTGATGTCACTCCACTTTCTCTTTCTATTGAAACAATGGGTGGTGTTGCTACAAGACTGATTGAAAGAAATACAACGATCCCTACAAAGAAGAGCCAGATCTTCTCTACAGCAGCCGATAACCAGAGTGCCGTTGATATCAATGTATTACAGGGTGAACGTCAGTTTGCTAAAGATAACAAATCACTTGGTCAGTTCCGTTTAGATGGTATCCCACCTGCAAGAAGAGGTGTGCCACAGATCGAAGTTACATTTGATATTGATGCAAACGGTATCGTAAATGTATCAGCAAAAGATCTTGGAACAGGTAAAGAGCAGCATATCACGATCACAGCCGGATCAAATATGTCTGATGATGAGATCGAGAAAGCAGTACAGGAAGCTGCACAGTTTGAAGCAGAAGATAAGAAGAGAAAAGAAGGAATTGATGCACGTAATGAGGCAGACAGCTTAGTATTCCAGACACAGAAAGCTCTTGATGAAGTTGGTGATAAGGTAGATGCTTCTGAAAAAGAAAAAGTACAGGCAGACATCGACAAATTAAAAGAGCTTGTCGAAAAATCAAATCCGGAATCTATGACAGATGCGGAGATTTCAGATATTAATGCAGCAAAAGAAGCATTAATGCAGAGTGCACAGAATGTATTCCAGAAGATGTATGAAGGTGCACAGGCAGCCGGCGGAGCAGCAGGTCCTGACATGGGAGCCGGTGCAGGTCCTGATATGGGAGCAAATACTTCACAGGATAATGCAGATGATGTAGTAGACGGTGATTATCGCGAAGTATAAGATAGGCAGGTAATACATTGGCAATGCAGAAGATGAATATATTCTTCTTGTAATTGTATTACAAATATGAAATGATAAAATAGGCTACTGTCTTTTTGGGCAGTAGCCTATACAGGATAGAAATGGTCATTTGACTAAGACAGGGGAGCAAATTAATGGCAGAGAAAAGAGATTATTACGAGGTTTTAGGTGTTAGTAAAAATGCATCCGATTCCGAATTAAAGTCAGCATACCGTAAGTTGGCAAAAAAATATCATCCTGATATGAATCCGGGTGATAAGGAGGCAGAAGCAAAGTTTAAAGAGGCTTCAGAAGCATATGCAGTATTAAGTGATGCGGAGAAACGCCGCCAGTATGATCAGTTTGGTCATGCAGCCTTTGATGGTGGAGCCGGTGGTGGAGCCGGTGGCTTTGATTTTAGTGGTATGGACATGGGAGATATCTTTGGAGATATCTTTGGAGACTTTTTTGGAGGCGGCAGTCGCCAAAGAAGAGCGAATAATGGTCCGATGAAAGGTCAGAATCTGCGTTATAGTGTTAATATCAGCTTTAAGGAAGCCTGCTTTGGAGTGGATAAAGAATTAAATATTCCATTAAAAGACGAATGTACTTCCTGCCACGGAACAGGTGCAAAAGCAGGTACGACACCACAGACTTGTTCTAAGTGTGGTGGAAAAGGTCAGGTTGTGTTTACGCAGCAGTCTTTGTTTGGCATGGTCAGAAATGTCCAGACCTGTCCGGATTGTCATGGTACCGGTAAGATTATTAAAGAGCGTTGTCTAGATTGTCATGGTACCGGATATATCAGCCGGAAAAAGAAAATTGCTGTCAGCATACCGGCTGGAATTGATAACGGACAATGTGTCAGAATCCGTGATAAAGGAGAGCCGGGTGTCAATGGCGGTCCAAGAGGTGACTTGTTAGTTGAAGTGATTGTACAGAGAGATCCGATTTTTAAGAGACAGGATAGAGATATATATTCTACTGTACCGATTACCTTTACAACGGCTGCGTTAGGTGGAGACATCCATATTAAAACAATTGATGGTGAAGTGATTTATACGGTTAAACCGGGCACACAGACAGATACCCGTGTTCGTCTGCGTGGCAAGGGTGTTCCCTCTCTCCGTAACAAGCAGATCCGGGGCGATCATTATGTAACTTTGGTTGTAGAAGTTCCTGAAAAGATGACTGCAGAGCAGAAAGAAGCATTAAAAGCGTTCCAGACAGTTATGTATGGTGAGGAAAAAGAGTCACAGGAAACAACTGCCCATACGGATCCTAAAGGAAAGAAAAAAGGTTTTAAGAGAAAAAAATAGATCTAAGAAGCCAAAATAAAAATCAGTACGTTTTTTGAACGTACTGATTTTTATTTTTCGTATTGTGAATTTTAAATCGAAAAATACTATGTTGCTTTTCCCGGTGTTTTTTTCATAGTTTACCAGTCTTCTACATCAGCAAAAGCATTCACGGTATTTTCGGGAGCATCCGGACCATTTTCATTTTCATCAGATGCAGTAAAATCTGTTTGATTCGGCAGAGTTTCTGTACTATCGATAACATTGTCCTCAAGCAAAGACTGAATCTGTTCCGGTGTTACACTGTCTTCATCCGGAGCATCTGGAACTTCAGGAATGGAATGCTGTTCTTTTTGCTGTCTAGCCGCAATTTCACGCAGAATCTCTTTGATATGGCTGTCTTTATTATCGATGCAGTAGGCATCTTCTTTTGTAGCATATAAGTAATATTTTATCATACTTTTGCTGTGCAAAGTAAGTTTTTGTGCATTGCAATAATCACTATCCCTTTTATAAGGCAATGCATCATACATTGTAACATGAAAATCAAGTGCTGAATCATATTTGTATGATAGGCCATGCACTGTATAAGGTTGAGTCATGAAAAGTCCTCCTCACGATATTCATTATCTTATAATAGTATATCGTATTTTAGAATGGTATTCAATATATAATTTGTTGAATGCATGGAATTGACAGGCAGTATCGTTTGACTTTTTGAGTGTGTATGCTATAATATGTGACGTATTGTCAAAAATAAGAATAATGTGTTTTTACACATGAAAGTGGAGTGAATATGAGTATAACAAGGTATATGAAGAATTTCTTTCGCTATAAAAATCTCTTATTTGAATTAGTGAAGAAAAATATTAAATTAAAGTATCGCCGTTCCTATTTGGGAATTCTATGGACATTAATAGAACCATTATTAACGATGATGGTATTAACACTGGTATTCGGAACGTTCTTCGGTAATGACGATCCGCAATATCCAGTCTATATTCTGTGTGGACGTTTGCTCTATACGTTCTTCTCATCAGCATCGAAAGCCGGATTAAAGTCGATCAGTGGTAATGCAGCAATGATAAAGAAAGTATATGTACCAAAATATATTTATGTTTTATCATCCGTGATCTCAAACTTTGTAACATTCCTGATCTCTTTGATCGTTTTAGTTGGAGTAGGAGCGGTATTAAAGGTAGAACCGTCTTTCTATATTATTCAGGCAATCGTACCACTTCTGATCCTATTTGTATTTACATTAGGACTTGGTATGATCTTGGCAACGTTGAATGTATTTTTTCGTGATATTGAATATATCTGGACGGTTGCAACGATGTTGGTAATGTATGCATCGGCTATTTTCTATCAGACAGAGAGAATTATCAATACAGGAAACGGATGGGTGTTTAATATTAACCCTGTTTATATGTGTATCTCTAACTTCCGAGATGCTGTCTTATATGCACAGCCAATGAATATGCATTATTGTCTGACATCAGCAGTTGTGGCAGTTATCACATTAATTTTTGGTGCAGTGTTATTTTATAAAGAACAGGATAAATTCATTCTTTATGTATAAAAGGATCGTAAGGGCTTGTCTGGTGCACGGACAGTTCTTATAAAGAAGATCAAACTTCTTTGAATGACAGTTGTGCACAGAAATGAGGATCATCATGAAAAAAAATGTGGCAATTTCCGTACAGGATGTCGGAATCCGCTTTAATCTGAACCACGAAAGAGTGGATAACCTGAAAGAATTTGTGATCAAATTTTTAAGAAAAGATTTGAAATTCAATGAGTTTTGGGCATTAAAGGATATTAATTTTGAAATAAAAAAAGGTGAACGTCTTGGTGTTCTCGGATTAAACGGGTCAGGAAAAAGTACACTTTTAAAAGTTGTATCAGGTGTCCTGAAACCATCGGCCGGTCATATTGAAACATCCGGCGTGATTGCACCGCTGCTTGAACTTGGTGCGGGTTTTAGCCCGGAATACACTGGCAGAGAGAATATTTACTTATATGGCTCTGTTTTGGGATATTCGAAAGAGTTCTTAGATGAGAAATTCGATGAAATTGTGGATTTTTCGGGTCTTGGTGAGTTTATCGAAGTTCCGATCAAGAATTATTCGTCAGGTATGAAAGCGAGACTTGGCTTTTCTGTAGCTACAGTTGTTGAACCGGATATTCTGATCCTTGATGAGGTGTTGTCGGTCGGAGATAAAAAATTCCGTCAGAAGAGTGAAAATAAGGTGATGAGTATGTTTGATAAAGGTGTTACCGTGCTATTTGTATCGCATTCATTAGAACAAGTGAAAAGACTTTGTGACAGAGCGATCATTTTAGACAGTGGACGTCTGGTAGCAGAAGGTCCCGTTGATAAAATAGCACGAGTATATAAAAACATGACAGAGTAATCAGAAAAAACAAAATGGAGGAGACAATGAAACAGCTTATAACAAAGAAAACAAAATGTTTAAATGTTTGTCGTATCTTTTTAGTCATGGCTGTGGCGGTTCTTTTTGGAACAGCTTACAGCAGCAGTCATGCAGATGCCGCATCTGCATATCAGATCAGGATCAATAAGCAGGCAAACTGTGTAACAGTCTACAAGCAGAATAGCAATGGAACCTATAAGCCGGTTAAAGCAATTATCTGTTCTACCGGATATGCAACAAAGCTTGGAACCTATTCATTAGGTCAGAAGATGCGCTGGCACACGTTGATGGGACCATGCTATGGTCAGTATTGTACCAGAATTTACGGTGGTGTATTGTTCCATTCTGTATGGTATACCAGTCAGAATCCGTCAACATTATCGATTTCTTCGTACAATAAGTTAGGTATAACAGCATCACATGGCTGTGTTCGTCTGACTGTTGCAGATGCAAAGTGGATTTATAATAATGTGCCATCTGGTTCAAAAGTGATCATTTACTCAAGTAAAAATCCGGGACCGCTAGGAAAGCCAAAGGCAATCAAACTTCCGGGAGGCATTGCATGGGATCCGACCGATACGGATAATCCATCTAACCCATGGAATAAAAAGAAACCATCAATTACCGGCGTAAAAAACAAAAAATTGAATTATGGTGCATCTTATAAGGTGATGAAAGGTGTAAAAGCAAAAAATACAACAGGTTTTAATGCTAAAAAGCTGTTAAAGGTTACGATCCGTTATAACGGTAATAAGGTGTCAAAAGTCAATACGAAAAAGCCGGGAACCTATCGTGTGACTTATAAATTAGTAGATGAGATTTCACGCAAAGCGGTAAAGAGGATCAGGGTTAAAGTATTAGCAGCGAAAAAGACACCTGTGCTTTCTGTACCAACGGAGATTTATATTACTTCTAAGAAGAGCCTGAATAAGAAGTCATTGCTTTCTTATGCAAGTGCAAAGCAGGCAGGTAAAAAGCTTGCTTCAAAATATATTTCCGTGAAGTGGAAGAAACTGAAAACAAATGTATATCGTGTTACTTATACAGCGCAGAATGCAAGTGATGCAGCAATCGTAAAGACAAAACTGTATATTGATAACAGTGCTCCTGTGATCGAAGGTGTTACAAATGGTTCAGTGATCCGCGTAGCAAAGAATGCAATAATTAATAAGGAATATGCTAAGAGCCTTATTAAGTCTGTGAGGGACAATTATACAAAACTTACGATCAACAGTGTTGTGACAACGATCACAAAGAAGAATAATGAATATGTGATCACATATCAGACTACGGATAAAGCCGGTAATACAACGATCGTCAAAGTGACAGTAATTCCAACAGATTTTGTTACGATCAATGGTTCTGATTCGGTTACTGTAAATAGTTCGGTATTAGGTGTGGATGCCAATGCATCTTCTGAAGTTGTGATCGAAAAAGTAAAGGCATATCTGCTTTCCGGTACTGCATACAATGCAGTAACCTATCAGAATAAAGATATTACATCTTCTATGACAGTAGTTGTTACAAAACAGGCAGAAACAACATATCAGGCAGCATTGACAGCAAAAGACAGCGAAGGTCATTTCGTCACAAAGAATGTTACTGTTAACGTGAACTTGAATAATTAAGTGAAGGCAATGATTCCGTTCATATTGCTTCGTCAGAAACAATATGAAAGAACAAGACACAATATTTTGACATTTATATGGTAGAATGTTAAGCACAAAATGAAAATTAGTGGTATAATGAATCAGGTTATTGAAAATTATGCCACTTCTTTTCTTTTTTGCAGAATAAAAAATGCGACTGCAGCAGTATAGGAATAAAGTAGAATTGATAACAGGTAGAATAAGGACAGAGCGTGGCATTGGTCCTGTGAAGTACAATTAGAGGAATAGGGGAGAATGATGACAAAGAAACAAAAGCAGCAGATGAAAAAGATTCTGCATTATGGAATTTGCTATATCGCAGTTCCCTTCTTACTGGAACTGGTAATTGAATCATTAAGTAGAAAGTCTGTAATGGGAGGAATACTCTACTTTTTTGACAGGCCGGTTTTGTGTCTGTTTAATACGTTGATCATTATGCTGACAGTATCTGTCGCATTATTTTTTAAGAGAGAAGTATTTGTGTACACATTGGTTTCTGCAATCTGGTTGATCTTTGGTGTCGTTAATTTTGTTACACTTCATTTGCGTGTGACACCATTTTCAGCCGTTGATATCACATTATTAGAAAGTGCGATCAGTGTTTCGGGACATTATCTGAATATTAAAAATATCATTATGATCGTTATTGCAATTGTTGTTGTATTTGTCAGTATGAGTATTCTGTACCGCAAAGCACCAAAACATGAGCACCGTACACAAAAAAAGCTGATCCTTTCCGGGATTGCGGTAGCTCTTTTGGCAGGCTGTATTTTTTTTATACGAAGTAAGAGTAATTCTGTACAGGCTTTGGCAACCAATTATACGAACATTTCAGAAGCATATGAAAATTATGGCTTTGTATATTGTTTTACAAACAGTATTATAGATACCGGAATATCCAAACCGGATAATTACAGCAAGGAATCGGTTGATGATGTACTAAATACGTTAAATGTATCGACTTATACTACGGATACCGGCGTAAGACCAAATATCATCTTTATTCAATTAGAGTCTTTTTTTGATGTTGATATGGTAAAGGATTTAGAACTGTCTAAAGATGCTATTCCGAATTTTCATAAGTTGCAAAAGAGTTTTTCAAATGGTTTCTTAACTGTTCCAACAGTAGGTGCAGGAACAGTTAATACGGAATTTGAGATGCTTACCGGAATGAGCCAGAGAGATTTCGGCACATCAGAGTATCCATATAAAACAATTCTTCGCAAGACAGCAGCTGAAAGTATCTGTTATGATCTAAAGCAGCTAGGGTATGCATCACACTGTGTTCATAACAATGAGGGCACATTCTATGGAAGAAATAAGGTTTTTAAAAATCTTGGATTTGATACCTTTGCTTCTATGGAATATATGAATGGCTTGGAAGACAACCCGAATGGATGGAAAAAGGACCGCGTGTTGACCGGTGAGATATTAAAAACATTGGATTCGACGCAGGGACCTGACTTTACACTGGGATTATCGGTACAAAGCCATGGTAAATACAAGGGATTTTCGGTAGAGGATGCAGCCATCCGGGTGAAGAAAGTACCGGAAAGCGGAGATAAAGATTCATATCAATATTATGTCAATCAGCTTAGTGAAGTAGATGAGATGATAGGCAACCTTGTCAATGCATTAGAACAGAGAAATGAAAAGACGATCCTTGTGTTATATGGAGATCATCTGCCAAGTCTGGATATCAAGAAAACGGATTTAAAAGATTCTAATCTCTATCAGACACAATATGTGATCTGGGATAACCTTGGATTAAAAAAGATCAGCAAGAATCTTTCAGCTTACCAAATGTATTCATATGTATTGAACAAATTAGGGATACATGAAGGAAATATTACAAAGTTCCAACAGGCAATGAAAAAGAATACCAAGACATACCATAATGATTTAAAAATGTTAGAATATGATATGCTTTATGGAGAGCAATATGCTTATAATGGAACAAAGCCGTATACAGAGACACCGCTTCAAATGGGAACATATCCGGTTACAGTCACAAATGTTGAAAGAAATGACCGCGGTTATTTAGTGACCGGATCAAACTTTACACCATATGCACATCTTTTATTCAATGGAGATGAGGTTTCAACAGAATGGGTGGATGCAAATCATATACAGATCTTAGAAACCCTGGAGTATGATCAGGATGCAGCCAATGAGCAGGAAACCGCTTCACCGGCACCTACACAGGAAACAACATCGGATGCAGATGCCGATCAGGAAGAGAAGCAAAAAGAAGAGGAAGCCATTCCCAATGCTTTTATTGTACAGATTCAGACAGATGGTGGAACAGTTCTAAGCGATAGTGAACCTTTAAAATGGGAAGATACTTCCCTTGGAAAAGAAACAGCAAAATAAGAATAGGATAAAGAGTTATGTTTTGTCGAACAACAGAACATAACTCTTTTTTTTGCTGCGCTCTTTTGACACCTTTCGCTCCCTATTGACGTTATACTTAATAACGTAACAGTGTGACAGAGAAAGGAAGTGTTAAAAAGAGAGGCAGGTTTGAATGGGAGAATGATTTTTTATGTTGATATGTATTTCATTTTAAACTTCATTTTAAATCTGTTCTTTGCTTTGATGACAGCAATGCTGCGGCAAAAAAGATGGAGATTGCTTCGATTTCTGTCTATGGCACTGCTTATGGCAGCTTTTAGCAGTTTGATCATTGTATGGATCCGAAGCTTTGCTGCTATATTGGAATTATGCCGTTTGATTTTCTTTTGTCCGGCTTTTTTTGGCAGGGGTTCAAAGAGAGATTGGTGCAAAGACACCGGGACACTCTTAGGAATCAGTTTTTTTACAGGCGGAACACTCTTAGGAATCCGAAGCCTGCTTGAACAATTTCGTTTTAAGCAGTTTGGGCATTCTTTTTTCTTTTTGCTGGTTGGTATGATTTCGCTTCTATTTCTTTTTTTATTATTTCGCTTTGAAATCCTAAAACAGGCAAAGCTGCAAAAAAATGTTCTTCATGCGAAGATTGTACACCATGATATGGAAGAAGAGATTCTGGTATTATGTGATACGGGTAATCAGCTGATCAGTCCGTATACCGGAGAAAATGTGCTTATTATTTCGCAAAAACTTGCAGACCGGATCGCACTCACACAAGGGCGGAATCCGATTCTGATACCATATCATTCGATCGGTGCACAGGGTTTTTTAAAGGCATACCGTGTCGACCGTCTGTGTTTAGAGGGAGGAAGTGCAAAAGAACATATTCTTGCCGCAGTCAGCTGTGAACTTTGTACTCGGGATAATATTGATATGATCATCAATGGATTTGAATTATAACATGAATGGGAGGAAGAATATGCTGAAGATATCAATGGCAAACAGATTTCAATTCCGTATCATGACGGAATTTAGCGGACTGTTTGGAATGAGAAGAAAGGGAGAGATTCATTATATTGGAGGTGCGGAAATATTACCGGCGCCATTTACAAGCGAAGAAGAGAAAAAAGTGATCGAAAAGTTAGGCAGCAGCCAGGACCAGGAAGCAAGAAGCCGTTTGATCGAACATAACCTGCGTCTGGTCGTGTACATAGCAAAGAAATTTGACAATACCGGAATTGGTGTGGAAGATCTGATTTCAATCGGAACGATCGGATTGATTAAAGCAATCAATACATTTAATCCAATGAAGAATATCAAGTTAGCAACTTATGCATCACGTTGTATTGAAAATGAGATTTTAATGTATTTACGACGTAATAATAAGATCCGTTATGAAGTATCGATCGATGAACCACTTAATGTTGACTGGGATGGTAATGAACTGCTTTTGTCAGATATTCTTGGAACGGACGAAAATGTAATATCAAAAGATATGGAAGAAGAGGTAGACAAAAAACTGCTTCGAATGGCACTGGAAAAGTTAAATGACAGGGAGCGTGACATTATAGAGCTTCGTTTCGGGATTAATTGTAAGGACGGGAAGGAGCGTACTCAGAAAGAAGTGGCGGATATGATGGGAATTTCACAATCGTATATATCACGATTAGAAAAAAAGATCATGAGGCGGTTAAAAAAAGAAATTCTTAAAATGGAACAGGTATAAATTTTAACAAAAAGTAAATCCTATTTTATATCAGTTTGGCAAAGGAGAAAAGCCTTATGTATAAAGTAGAGATTTGTGGTGTCAATACATCAAAGCTACCGCTTCTTACAGAAGAAGAAAAAAAGACTCTTTTTGACCGGATCCAAAAAGGAGATACGGATGCACGCGAGAAATTTATCAAAGGAAATCTTCGATTAGTATTAAGTATTATACAGCGTTTTTCAAACACCGGCGAAAATATTGATGATCTTTTTCAGATTGGCTGTATCGGTCTGATGAAGTCGATCGATCATTTTGATGTCACAATGAATGTTAAATTCAGCACCTATGCAGTTCCGATGATCATTGGAGAGGTGCGCCGGTATCTGCGTGACAACAATAGTATCCGTGTAAGCCGTTCTGTCCGTGACACGGCATATAAGGCAATTTATGCAAAAGAGGCTATGATGAAGGAAAGTGAAAAAGAGCCAACCATAGAAGAAGTGGCACAAAAGATAGGCATTAAAGCAGAGAATATCGTCTTAGCACTGGATGCGATACAGAATCCGGTTTCATTATATGAACCGGTTTATGGAGATGGTACAGATACTCTTCATATTATGGATCAGATCAGTGATAAGAAGAACAAAGAAGACAGTTGGATAGAAAAGATCTCATTAAAAGCAGCGATTGATCATTTATCTGACAGAGAACATAAGATCATTAAATTACGTTATTTTGAAGGAAAGACACAAATGGAAGTAGCAGAAGAAATCTGTATCTCACAGGCACAGGTCAGCCGACTGGAAAAGAAAGCATTAAGCAGTATGAAACATTATTTAGGATAATCATCATAGAATAGAACAAAGAGTTTTTAAGAGGTGCTTTATGCGGCTGTGTGAATTACGTGAAAAAGAAGTGATCAATATCTGCGATGGAGAAAAACTCGGAAATGTGTGTGATATAGATTTTGATATAAAAACAGGGAGAATCTGCGCACTCGTTATTCCGGGACCATGCAAACTGTTTGGTGTTTTGGGTAGGGAACATGAATATATTATTCCTTATTGTAATGTACAAAGAATCGGTGCAGATGTCATTTTGGTAGAAGCGGATATCGAAAAATGTCTTCATAAGTGCGAATGGAACTAAATGACTTGCTTTTTTGCGGCAGGGTATTTATACTATTATCAAAAAAGAGGATGTTTTTACATCAAAAATGGCTGGAAAGGTGGAAGAAAGATGAAATGTCCATTTTGTGGAGAAGAAGATACCAGGGTGATCGATTCAAGACCTGCTGATGAAGGGAGTTCCATCCGCAGACGCAGACAGTGTGATAAATGCAGGAAACGTTTTACAACCTATGAAAAAGTGGAAGCAATCCCTCTTGTTGTGATTAAAAAAGATATGACAAGAGAGCCTTATGATCGCTCGAAGATTGAACGTGGAGTTTTTCGTTCCTGTCATAAAAGACCGGTTTCTGTCAGTAAAATGAATGCGATGATCGATAAGATCGAAGCAGATATTTTTAATCGCGAAGCCAAGGAGGTAACAAGCAATTATATTGGAGAACTGGTAATGAATCATTTAGAAGAATTGGATGCAGTTGCTTATGTGCGATTTGCATCGATCTACCGCGAATTTAAAGATGTGGATACTTTTATGGAAGAATTAAAAAAGATTTTGGATAAATAGCACCATAATCATATAAGAAAAAACATAGATCCTGTTTGACGGAAGAAACATTTTTAGATAAAAAATTCTATAGTTAGGATAGTACGATAAGTAAGATGTACTATCCTTTTTTCGTTGCGTTTTTTTAGTGACTATGTTACTATCAATAAATAGGGGAGCTTCTTTTTCCGATTAGGTGAAAGGAGTCAATATGTATAGTGAAGCATATTGTATGGCTGTCAAGGGGATTGACGGCTGTATGATTCGGGTAGAAGCAGACGTATCGGATGGGCTGCCTGCCTTTTCTTTAGTCGGTTTTTTGTCTTCGGAGTTAAAAGAAGCAAGAGAAAGGGTTCGGATTGCTATGAAAAATTCCGGATTCCGGTTACCACCGAAGCGCATTACCGTCAATCTTTCTCCGGCAGATATCCGCAAGGATGGAACCGGTTATGATCTTGCCATTGCAGTTTCCGTATTAACTGCGTTCGGCTTTATTCCACAAGATAGTATCAGAAAATATGCATTTATAGGTGAACTGAGCCTGGAAGGAAGGATACAAGGGATCTGTGGTGTTCTTCCGCAGGTTTATACAGCGTATGAAAACGGAATCACACATTGTTTTGTTTCTCAGGACAATGCAGAAGAGGCCGGTGTCGTACAAGATATTCAGATTATTGCTGTCAGTGATTTAGCAGAGTTAGTGTCTGTCTTACAAAATAATACGGTCAGTCAAAAAAAATATAATCCGCACGGACAAGGAGCGGAAGAAACATTTCAGGAACTTGATTTTTCAGATGTCAACGGACAAAAGATGGTAAGAAGAGCTGTTGAAGTTGCTGTTGCCGGGAGACATAATCTTTTGATGATCGGACCGCCTGGATCCGGTAAAACAATGATCGCAAAAAGAGTTCCGGGAATCATGCCGCAAATGGATTTTGAAGAACAGATGGAAATATCCAAAATCTACAGTGTAGCAGGTCTGTTATCGAAAGAACTTCCGTTTGTCAAAAAACGTCCGTTTCGTGATCCGCATCATACGGTCACACAGCCGGCACTGCTTGGCGGAGGCCGTTATCCCAAACCCGGAGAAGTCAGTCTGGCAAGCGGAGGCGTACTTTTTTTGGATGAATTAGCAGAGTTTCACAGACAGACAATAGATGTTCTTCGTCAGCCGTTAGAGGACGGATTTGTGAATGTGACGAGGATTGATGGGACATACCGGTATCCGGCACGATGTCAGTTGATCGCAGCAACGAATCCATGCCCTTGTGGGTATTATCCTAACCGAAAAAAATGCAACTGTACCAGTGTACAGATTAAAAATTATTTAGGAAAGATCAGCCAGCCTATCTTAGAAAGAATGGACATCTGTATAGAGACACTTCCATTGGATTATCAGGATTTTTGTGAAGAAAAGACAATCTGCAATGAAAACTCAGCGCAGATGCAGCAAAGAATTCAAAAAGCACAGACAATTCAATCAGAGAGATATCAAAAAATGTCTGTTTTTCATAATGCTCAGCTGCTTCCATCTATGATCGATACTTATTGTAAAATGGATACGACCGCACAAATCTATGTTGAAGATATTTTTCATAAGATGGAATTTAGTGCCAGAGTATATCATAAGATATTGAAGGTCGCACGTACGATCGCTGATCTGGATGGAAAAGAAATGATTGAGAAGGAACATTTAGTGGAAGCTGTTTTTTACCGGACAGCAGATTTGAAATATTGGGGGAATGAACTGTGACAGATGAGAAAATGTATACGTTCTGGCTATGTAACAAGCAGGGGATCGGCATCAAAAAAATAACAGATCTGCTTTGTTTTTTTAAGGAAGCAGAGTATATTTTTAAAGCTTCAAAAGAAGAACTTATGCAAGTCAGAAGTTTAAAAGAAAAAGACATTGATCTGCTTCTTTCCGGACAGGACGAAGACAGACTGAAAAGAGATTATGAGGAAATGTATAAGAAAGGAATACAATTTGTATATAAAAAAGAAGAACAGTATCCGGATAAACTGCGTTTCCTACAGGATGCACCATATGGTCTTTTTTATAAAGGACACTTGCCGCAAAAAGGAAAAGTAAGTGTAGCGATTGTCGGTTCGAGAAGAGTGTCTCACGAAGGGAGAGCTTTGGCACAGCGATTTGGAAAAGAGCTGGCAGAGCATGGGATCGAAGTAGTCAGCGGGCTGGCTTTAGGTGTTGATATTGCTGCACAGCGCGGGGCAATGGAAGTACCTTGTGGCAAAACATTTTCGGTACTCGGAAATGGTGTAGATATCTGCTATCCGGCACAGCATATAGAAGAATACATGAGAATGCAGCAATATGGTGGAGTGCTGTCCGAGTTTCCTTTAAATGCACCATCCATGCCATATCATTTTCCAATGCGTAACCGTATTATCAGTGGATTGTCGGATGGGATACTGGTCATAGAAGCAAAAAAGGGCAGTGGTTCTTTGATCACAGCAGAGACCGGATTAGAACAGGGAAGAGAAATCTTTGTTGTACCAGGAAGCATTACCAATCCGCAATATGAGGGTGGTAATGAACTGTTAAAAAGCGGAGCCTGTCTTGTAACAAACATCAAAGATATTCTTGATGGGCTGGGACTGTTTTATGATGAGGATGTAGAGAACAGAAAGAAAAAATATGAGGTTATGCTTGAAACGACAGAAAAAATAGTGTATGCTATTTTAAGTTTAGAGCCACTTCATATCTCTCAGATTGCTCAGATGTGCGGTTTAGACATTAATTGTACAATGGAAGCATTACTTTCTTTGCAAACAAAAAAGATGGTTGAGATGGCAGGTGGCAGTTATTATATGATAAAAATGTGATACTGAACGCAGCAAAAGGGAGTTTTTCCTACACTGTAATTTAAAATGGAAAAGGGTTGAAAGGCAGGTAGTACAATGGCAAAGAATCTTGTGATCGTGGAATCACCTTCAAAAGCGACTACGATTAAAAAATTTCTGGGAAGTACATATGAAGTAGTGGCATCGAATGGACATGTTCGTGATCTGCCAAAGAGTCAGCTGGGAATTGATATTGAAAATGATTTTGAACCGAAGTATATTACGATTAGGGGAAAAGGTGAACTTTTAGCAAAACTTCGTCGTGAAGTAAAAAAGGCAGATAAGATTTATCTTGCAACCGACCCTGACCGGGAGGGAGAAGCTATTTCCTGGCATTTAATGCATGCATTAAAGCTGGAGTCAAAAAATACCAGTCGTATCACTTTTAATGAAATAACAAAAAATGCGGTAAAGCAGTCGATCAGGCAGGCAAGAGAGATTGATATGGGTCTTGTGGATGCACAGCAGGCAAGACGTGTATTAGACCGGCTTGTAGGTTATCAGATCAGTCCGGTCCTTTGGGCTAAAGTAAAACGCGGACTAAGTGCTGGTCGTGTACAGTCCGTCGCTCTTCGTATTGTTGCAGACAGAGAAGAGCAGATCAATGCTTTTATTTCAAAAGAATATTGGACACTGACCGGAGAGTTTAGTGTAGAAGGAGATAAAAAACCTTTTACAGCGGATTTTTATGGTACAAAAGATAAGAAAATGACGATCGGGTCAGAAGAAGAGATGGACGCGATCATCAAAGAAATGAAAAAAGCAAAGTTTTCTGTATCAGATGTAAAAGAGACAGAGCGTACCAAGAAAAGTCCGTTGCCGTTTACTACGAGTACATTGCAGCAGGAAGCAGCGAAGAGTTTGAACTTTTCGACACAAAAAACAATGCGTTTAGCACAGGGATTATATGAGGGTGTTGCAGTCAAAGGAAGAGGAACAGTAGGTCTGATCACATATCTTCGTACTGATTCTACACGAATTTCAGAGGATGCCAAGAAAATGGCATATGATTATATTGAAGAAAACTATGGTGCAGACTATCAGGGTACAGCACAAAAGAAAGAAACGTCAGGTAAAAAGATACAGGATGCTCATGAAGCAATCCGACCGACTTATGTTGACCTGACGCCTGCAGCAGTCAAGGACTCTTTGTCAAGAGATCATTTCAGACTGTATCAGTTGATATGGAAACGTTTTTTAGCGAGTCGTATGGCTCCTGCTAAGCTTGCAACGACAACGGTAAAGATTGATTCAGACAAATATCGCTTCACCAGTGCAGCATCTAAGGTTGTATTTAACGGGTATCTTGCGATTTATCAGACAGATGAAGATAAGATTGATAAAAAGAAGATTTCGAAAAAGATTACGGTCGGTACACAGATGAATGCAGAACAATTTGATAAAAAACAGCATTTTACACAGCCACCGGCTCATTTTACGGAAGCTTCGCTTGTTAAAACGCTTGAAGAGCTTGGAATCGGCCGGCCAAGTACCTATGCACCGACAATTTCAACGATCATTAATCGTCACTATGTTGCAAAAGAACAGAAGAATCTGTATATCACAGAGCTTGGTGAAGTAGTTAATTCCATTATGAAAAAGTCCTTTGCAAGTATTGTGGATGTGAATTTTACAGCCTATATGGAAGGCTTGTTAGATCGCGTGGAAGATGGTTCTGTAAAGTGGAAGACAGTAGTGGAAAACTTCTATCCGGATCTTCATGAAGCGGTGGAGGTTGCACAAAAAGAATTAGAGGAAGTTAAAATCGAAGATGAAGTCACAGATGTGATTTGCGAAGAATGTGGCAGAAACATGGTCATTAAGTATGGACCACATGGCAAGTTTCTTGCCTGCCCGGGATTTCCTGAATGTCGTAACACTAAACCATATCTCGAAAAAATTGGTGTGGCTTGTCCGAAGTGCGGAGAAGATATCGTGATCCGCAAGACAAAGAAGGGCAGACGTTATTTTGGATGTATCAGTTATCCGGATTGTGATTTTATGTCTTGGCAAAAGCCGGTAGCAAAACGCTGTCCACAGTGTAACGGACCAATGGTAGAAAAAGGAAACAAGATTGTTTGTATGGATGAACAATGCGGTTATGTTCAAAAGGCAGATAAGAAGTAAGAAAAACGGGGAAATAACGAATAAATGCTTAAGAGATTAGGAAGACAGTCTGTTATTGCCGGACATGTGATTTGAAAATCTTAGTTTTGTGTACAAAAAGAAGAAGCAGGTGTGAAAATGAGTTTAGATTTATTAGATAAGACACGACGTATCAACCAGCTCTTGAATGAGAGAGAGTCAGAAAAAATTGATTTTACGACTTTTTGCAGGGTGTTATCACAGACTCTTTTAGTGAATGTTGTGTTGGTAAGCCGCAAAGGCAAGGTTCTTGGATTAAAAGAGAAGAGTGATATTCCATGTATTCCACAATTAGAAAAATTAAATTATGGTGATTATATGGAAGAAACGATTCAGAATCGTTTTATGAATATTTTATCAACAAAGGAAAACGTAAATTTACTTACGCTGGGGTTTGAGTTCAAAGATGTCTTAAATTATCAGGCAATGATCGCACCGATCAGCATGGCAGGAAGCCGACTGGGCACACTTTTTGTCTATCGTTGTAAAGATCCGTTTTCGATTGATGATATTATTCTGACAGAATACAGTACGACAGTGATCGGTCTTGCAATGCAGCGGGCAGAATCAGAAGAGTTATCGGAAGAAACACATAAAACACAGGATGTCATGGCAGCAATGCATACGTTGTCAAAACTGGAAGTAAAAGCAGTATTATCGGTATTAAACGAACTTGATGGAAAGAAAGAAGGTATTCTTGTGACAAGCCGGCTGGCAGATAAAGTCGGGATTACACGATCTGTTATTGTCAATGCATTAAAAAAATGTGAAAGTGCCGGGATCATACATACAAAATCATCAGGTATGAAAGGAACAACTGTGCAGATCGTAAATGATCTGCTGCGTTATGAACTGATAGCACAATACCAGGAAACAGAAGGGGAAGTAAGATAAAAACAGGACGTTAAAGCGGATAAAACCGTTATAACGTCCTGCTTTTATCTTATAAATTTCTTCTTCTAAATATCTTTGCAAGGAAAAGAAACTTCTGATATCATATTTTTTATAAACAACAGAAAAAAGATATATTTTTCGTTTTTTTTTATCTTTTTACTTGTATTTTGTCGAGATATCTCTATAATTATATATGTATGATTAGGTAACTAGCATACTTTTATAAGATTAGATAATGAAAGGAGATATTCAATGGTATCATCAGGAGCTTTTAATTATGTGAATGTTCTCGATAAAGCGTTAGATGCGAGCTGGACAAGAAACTCCGTTATTGCAAATAATATTGCGAATGTAGACACACCGGGGTTTAAGAGACAGGATGTGAAATTTGAGGAATATCTTTTGAATGAAGTCGGATATACAGATGATTTGGATAGTGAAGTAGCTAGAGCAGATTTGGATAATCTGTCAGCCATGACTTATACAGATTATGGTAATGTCAGCTACCGGCTTGATGGCAATAATGTAGATATTGACACAGAAAATGCAGAATTGGCAAAGAATCAGATTAAATATTATACGATGCTTGATTCTACATCGCAGGAATTTTCAAGACTTAAGACAGTTACAAGGAGTAGCAGCTGATCAAATTAAATAAAGCTTATATTAAGAAGAAAAGACAGGAGGAAGAAATCGTATGGGAGTATTTTCCGGTATGAATATCAGTGCGTCAGGTATGACGGCACAGAGAACAAGATTAGATATTATTTCTGAGAATATCGCAAATGTTAATACGACGCGTGATGCCAATGGAAATGTTTATAATAGAAAATCCGTTATTTTTCAGGAAAAAGATTATCCGTCATTTAATGAGACTTTACTTGGAACAACAGGTTCAGTAGGAAAAGGCGTTAAAGTAGCACAGATCATTGAAGATACAGAGACAGAGGGAAGAATGGTATATGATCCATCAAATCCTGATGCGAATGAAGATGGCTATGTTACATATCCTAATGTCAATACAGTAACAGAAATGACAGATATGATTGATGCAAGCCGCTCGTATGAGGCAAATGTTACAGCGTTTAATGCATCAAAGAATATGCAGTTAAAGGCATTAGAACTTGGAAAAAATTAAAATGATTTAAAATAAAAAGGCGTGGAGGGAAAAATGGATATTTCAGCATTGATGGGAACAAGTTTAGATTCCGTAGTACAGACACCAACGATGTCATCAAAACTTACAACGGATTCTGATTCTTTATTGATCAGAGATAATGATGGACAGAGTGTATTTGGTACTGTATTGGATTCTGCTGTGAATCTGATAAATGAGACAAATGCATATAGCAATGCGGCAGAAGAAGAAGAAATTAAATATGCTCTGGGCGAGACAGATAACATTCATGATCTTCAGATCGCACAGCAGAAAGCAAATGTTTCATTACAATATACAGTAGCTGTCAGAGATGCATTTGTGACAGGCTATAAGGAACTGATGAATTTACAGTTCTAAAAAACAAACAGCAGGAGATTAGATTATGCAAGAAAGAATAAAAGAAATTCCTACCAGGATTATGGAGTTCTGGAAAAAATATTCCAGTAAGCAAAAGACAATCATTATTGCGGTAATTTGTGCTGTATTGGTTGCTATTGCCGTGGTAGCATATTTAGTATCCAGACCGACATGGACGAAGTTTCAGGAATTTAGTAAATTAGATGATGCCAATAAGATGGCAAGTGCATTAGATGATGCGGGGATTGACCATTATTCATCAAAGGATGGTCTGACAATCTATGTACATGATGATGATATGACGAATGCACTCTATACCATGAGTGATCAGGGACTTACCGATACCGGTTATACATGGGATAAAGCTTTTGACAATTCTATGTCAACGACAGAAGACGAAAAGAGCCAGAAGCGTGTGCTGGCTCTTCAGTCTGAGATTCAGAAAAGTCTTATTGATTATTCCTTTATTGATGATGCAGATGTTTTTATTGATGTACCGGATTCTACATATAGTGTATTAGATGAAAAAGATGATACATCCATTACAGCAAAAATCACAGTAAGTGATGCACATAAAAAAGATCTGACAGAAGATACGTCTGCAGCATTAGCAAGCTGGCTTGCCAATGCGGTAGGAACGACGGTAGAACATGTTATTATCAATGATTCGGATGGAAACTGCCTTTATAACGGATCGACGGCAGACTCCCTTGGAGGCAGTATTACCGGTGGAACATCGGAGTATGTAGAAAAACTTAGAAATACGATCGCATCAAATGTCACGGATCTGTTAGTGAAGAGCGGATATGATGATATTCAGGTCGGAACACAGGGTGTTAAGTTCAATATGAACAAGGTCGAGACGTTAAGTAAGACTTATTCTGTTGCCGATGGTCGTGAGTATGGTTATCCGACAAACTTGTATACATATGAGGGAAGTGGCGGTAACTCAGCAAGTGGAGAGCCGGGAACGGCATCTAACAGCGACGATACCGATACAATGATGCAGGAAAGTTCAGGATCTTCTTCAAGCACCAAGATAGAGAAGTTAGAAGATCTTTTAACAAATGAAACGATTGAAAATATCAAGCAGGAAACACCAGCCATTCAATATGATGATTCTTCTTTAGGAATTGTTGCATTGCAATACAAAGTTGTTAAAGAAGAAGATTTAGAGGCTGATGGTTCGTTAGACAATATGACATTTGATCAGTATGTTGCAGCAAACAGTGATCGGACTGCTATTACATTGTCGGATGATGAGATTAATCTGATTGCACAGGCGACCGGTGTGAACGCTGCCAATATTTCTGTGATGGCATATTCTGTACCGAAGTTTGTAGCAAAGACGAGCACTTCGCGAGGAATATCGGATTATCTAATGATCATTCTTGCTGTTTTGATCATTGCATTATTGATCTTTGTAGTTGTTCGTGGTACAGCACCGGTCAAAGTATCCGAAGAGGAACCGGAGCTTTCAGTGGAGCAGCTTTTGGCTACAACAAAAGAAAATCAGTCTTTGGATGATATTGAATTTAGTGATAAATCCGAGACACGCAAGTTGATCGAGAAGTTTGTAGATGAGAATCCGGAAGCAGTTGCTCAATTGCTTCGTAACTGGTTAAATGATGAATGGGATGTATAAACTCATCAGAAAGAATTGCGAAAGGAAGGTTACATTATGGCAAAGACAGAAGAAATCAGTGGTGTACAGAAGGCGGCAATTCTTCTGATATCACTTGGTCCGGAAAAATCTGCCAATGTGTTTAAACATTTAAAAGAAGATGAGATTGAACAGCTCACTTTGGAAATTGCAAATACAAGGAGCGTCTCGCCTGCAATGAAGGACGCTGTACTGGATGAATTTTATGAGGTTTGTTTGGCACAGCAGTATATTGCGGAAGGTGGTATCGCTTATGCGAAAGAGCTTCTTGAAAAATCACTTGGTGCAGAACGTGCCAAGGATGTTATTGGTAAACTGACTGCATCCTTGCAGGTTCGTCCATTTGAGTTTGTCCGCAAAACGGATGCAAATCAGTTATTAAACTTTATTCAGGATGAACATCCACAGACGATCGCTTTGATCTTGTCGTATCTGCCTTCAGCACAGTCAGCAGCAATTATTTCTGCATTGACACCGGATAAACAGACAGATGTAGCAAAGCGTATTGCACAGATGGATCGTACTGCACCGGATGTGATCAAAGAGGTGGAAAAAGTATTGGAACAGAAACTTGCTTCTCTTGTCAATCAGGATTACACGATCGTTGGCGGTGTCGACTCTATAGTAGAAATCTTAAATACAGTTGATCGTGGAACAGAAAAACATATTATGGAAAGTCTCGAAATCGAAGATCCGGAACTTGCAGACGAGATCCGCAAAAAGATGTTCGTATTCGAAGATATCTTGTCGCTTGATGACCGTTCGGTTCAGCGTGTATTACGAGAAGTGGATAACAATGAACTTGCCGTAGCGTTGAAGGGTTCTACAGAGGAAGTACAGAATTTGATCTTTAGTAATCTTTCATCCCGTCTGGCAACGATGATCAAAGAAGATATGGACTTTATGGGTCCTGTACGAATGAAAGATGTTGAAGAAGCACAGCAGAAGATCGTTAATATCATCCGTAAGTTGGAAGATTCTGCTGAGATCATTATCTCCAGAGGCGGAGGTGACGAGATAGTTGTCTAATTTAATTAAATCCGTCTATTTTAATTTTGATACAAAAGCTACAAGATCAATTGATTCTGATGAAAGAATAGAGGAGTTTATTCCTGATATTTTTGAAGAAAAGAAAGAAGAACCGTCTTTTGAACAACTCAATGTTGCAGCACTTTCGGGAGCTGACCGGACAGATCAGATGTTTGATAATGGGATTCCGGTGATCTCAATGGATGATGTGGTCAGTCAGGAAAGAGAAAAATTGCAATCTGAATTACAGGAAGAGCAGGAGTCCATTCTTGCAAAAGCAAAAGAAGAAGCCGATGAGATTGTAAGACAGGCACAGGAAAATGCAGATGCAATCCGACAGCAGGCACAGGAAGATGGATATCAGACAGGTCTTGAACAAGGGCGCATAGAAGCACAGGAAGAGCTGCAGAAACAATCTGAGGCGTTCACACAGGAAATGGATCAAAAAAGAGCAGAACTTGAAGAACAGGAAAAAAAGCTTGAACCGGCCTTTGCCGAATTGGTTGTTTCGCTTGTGCGTAAGATTACCGGGATCAGTTGCGAGAATAAGAAAGATATTATTTTATATCTGATCGGAAACTCGCTTCGCAATATAGAAAAGACAAGCCATATCACAATTCGGGTATCAAAAGAAGATATCAGTCGTGTGGCTGCCAAAAAAAGTACATTAAAAGCAATCGCAAAAGACAGTGCTGAACTTGAAGTTGTGGAAGACAGCAGTTTAGAGGCAATGCAATGTATTATTGAAACAGATCATTCGATGATCGATTGCAGCCTGGATGCGCAATTGCAAAATCTGGAAGATCATGTAAAGTTGCTTTTATATTAACAGTGAGGAGCATATCGGTATGGTAGAAATTGACGTATCAAAATATAATATGCTTTTGGATCAGACTTATGAAACACGTTTGGGAAAAGTGGCAAAAGTTGTTGGTTTAACGATCGAATCAATTGGTCCGACTGCAAAACTAAATGATCTGTGTCATATTATCACGAAAGATACCAATCAGGTCATCAATGCAGAAGTCGTTGGTTTTCGTGACGATCGTGTGCTTTTGATGCCATACGATCAGGTTGCGGGAGTAGGGCTTGGCAGCCGTGTGGAAAATACGAATGCTCCATTAAAAGTAAAAGCCGGTGAAGAACTGCTTGGAAAAACGCTGGATGGTTTGGGAAATCCAATTGATGGTACAACGTTAGCACCAATGCAGGAATATTCGGTAGAAGCACAACCTCCTGATCCGTTGACAAGAGAGATTATTGATCAGGTTTTACCATTAGGTGTGCGTGCAGTAGATGGTTTGATCACGATCGGAAGAGGACAGAGAATTGGTATATTTGCCGGTAGTGGTGTGGGAAAGAGTACATTACTTGGTATGTTTGCAAGAAATACAAAAGCAGATATCAATGTGATCGCACTGATTGGAGAGCGTGGACGAGAAGTCAGAGAGTTTATCGAGCGGGATTTAGGTCCGGAAGGTATGGCAAGATCTGTTGTGGTAGTTGCAACTTCTGATAAGCCGGCATTGATCCGTAATAAAGCTGCAAAAACTGCGACTGCAATAGCAGAATATTTCAGAGATCAGGGAAAAGATGTGCTTTTAATGATGGATTCGTTGACACGTTTTTCTATGGCACAGCGAGAAATTGGTCTTGCTTCAGGTGAACCACCTGTTTCCAGAGGATATCCGCCCAGTGTGTATTCAGAAATGCCAAAGCTGCTTGAAAGAGCGGGACGTTCTGATAAAGGATCGATTACAGGTCTGTACACCGTATTAGTAGATGGTGACGACTTTAATGAACCAATCACGGATACAGCCCGAAGTATTTTGGATGGTCATATTGTCCTAGACCGTAAGATCGCACAGAAAAATCATTATCCGGCCATAGATATTCTTGCAAGTATTTCACGTGTTATGAGCAGCATTGTAACAAAGGAACATAAAAAAGCCAGTGGTGAATTAAAGAATGTTTTAGCAACTTATGCGGAAGCGGAAGATCTTGTCAACATTGGTGCATATAAGCCGGGGTCTAACAAAAAAATTGATTTTGCATTATCTAAAATTGATGAAGTAAATGATTTTTTGATGCAGGATGTTTATGAAAAGTGTAATTTTGACGATGTAGTTAATGAGTTGATCGCTATCTTTAATGATGAAGAGAAAACGGATGCAGAGCAATAGATCATTGCAAAAAAGAAATATGGGTATGATATTTTATGGCTAAATTTGTTTTTAAATTACAAAATATACTTTCAATCAAAGAAAAGTTAGAAGATCAGGCAAAAGCAGAGTATGGTATGGAAATAATAAAGCTTCGTGAAGAAGAGGATTGTCTGAAACTTTTGATACATAAGAAAGAAAGCTATCAGCAGGAGTTAAAAGAGGCTCTTGCACAAATTCTGGTTTTATTTGAAATAAAAAAATTAGAACATGGAGTGGAGATTGTAAAAGATCGCATCGAAATGCAAAAGATTATTATAAAGAAGCAGCAAAAAAAAGTGGATCAGGCAAGAGAAAAGCTTGATGAAGCGATGAAAGAAAGAAAAACTTTTGAAAAGCTTAAAGAAAAAGCATTTGAAGAGTTTAAATTGGAAATAGAAGCACAGGAAAAGAAAGAAGTGGATGAATTAACCAGCTTTCGGTTTGGAAGTGCAAGGGAAAGTGAGGAAATATAATCAATGCCAAGAAGAAAAAAAGGTGACCAGGCACCAGAGACACAGGAGAAAGAAAGTGGAGGAAGCAGATTAGTTACAGCATTGATCGCCATTGTGATCATTTTAATATGGCTTGCTGTGTTTGCTTTTCTTGTTAAATTGGATGTTGGTGGAATAGGAAGTAATGTTTTATATCCTGTGTTAAAAGATGTTCCGGTGATCAACAAGATTCTGCCGGAAGCATCTGAAGAACAGCAGGCACAGGAAGGAAACTATAAATACAACACATTGAAGTCAGCAAACGACAGAATCAATGAGTTGGAAAAAAGATTAGAGTCTGAGACAGGCACGACAACAGCAAATTCCGATTATATTTCGGAATTGGAAGCACAGGTTAAAAAGTTACAAAAATATAAAGACGAACAGGATGCATTTGAAAAGAGAGTCAAAGAGTTCGATCAAAAGGTTGTGTTTAATGATAATGCACCGGATATCAGCGAATATCGAAAATATTATGAAGAAATCGAACCTGCAAATGCAGAAAAGATTTACAAACAGGTATTAAATGAATTACAATATACTGAGAAAGCAAAAGAGCTTGGAACACAATATTCTAACATGGATGCAGCCTCTGCAGCAAAGATCTTAACAGAAATGTCGGAAGACTTAGATCTTGTATGTGATATTCTTGAAAATATGAAAGAATCACAAGCAGCACAGATTTTACAGAATATGGATAGTGATTATGCAGCGCAGATCACGAAAAAGATTGCTGCGGTAAAAGACAAATAATTTAATGTATTACCGCAAACAACATGATTTGGTGTCCACAGAATAATTCTGTTGACATAGATAGCAAAAAGATCGTCCGTACACGATCGGTATTTGCGAATAGAAAAAAAGGAGGTGAATACATGGCAGGAGTACAGACAGTCAATTTGACTAAGATTGCTGTTTCTGATACCAAAGTAACCGTACAGGCTTCAAATTCCGGACAACAGTTTCAGAATATTTTAAATAGTACCGGAAGTGTAGAAAACAATGGAAATGCTGCAAAAAACAGCGTTTCAACAAATCAGAAGGTGTCTGATAAGACTCATGTTTCTGACAAAAGTTACCAGAAGATAAAAAATACAGACCAGACGACAAATACTGTTCGTACAGATGATAACACAACGGTTGATACGACAAATAAGTCATTAGCACAGGTACAGGATGATATTAAAGAAATTGTACAGGATGCAACCGGGATGGATGATAATATGTTGCAAAGTATGTTGGATTCTATGGGAATCATGTTGACAGATTTGTTAAATCCATCGACGTTACAGGACTTTGTTTTGCAGGTAAATGGAGCGTCTGAGAGTATGGATTTGGTGATGAATGAGTCTTTGATGAACAGTTATACAGCATTACTACAGGATCTGGCTGACTACATGTCAGGGAATGGTGATCAGATCGCAGCTGCGTTAGAGCAGTTATCACAGCCGACTTCAGTAGAAAACTTTGGAATTTCTATGGATGAGGTTCTCGATCCGGCACAGACAGAACAGACTGTGACAGAAGACATACCGGTACAGACACAGGATGCAGAATCAGTTGTTGTGAACACAGCAAAGAATGCACAGATAACAACACAGGATTCTAATGCAAACGATGATGCAATAGCGGATGATGGAAAGACAGAGGTAAAGAGTGTATCCGTTGTTTCTGAACAGCAGAATACATCTTTTGATGATTCTGATACAACAGAAGATAATAGTACACAGGAAGAACTTCAAAAGCTTTTTACATCGGATGCACAGCAGGAAACTGCTTTTGTACAGCAGGATGATACAGCAGTTTCGCAGCCATATGCAGTTGTTCAGGGGAATGTATCTCAGATTTATGATGCAAATGCAGTAAACAGTCATCAAATGCAGCAGATGGTACATATCGTACATCAGGTCAGTGAACAGATGCAGCAGTCTGTAACACAGAATACTACAGCCTTAGAGATGCAGCTGAATCCGGAAAGTCTTGGTAAAGTTCTTTTGAATCTTGTATCCAAAGAGGGTATGATGACAGCAACATTTCATGTGCAGACAGAAGAAGCCAGACAAGCTTTGGAAAGTCAGATGTACACTTTGAAGGAAAACTTAGAGGCAAAAGAGATTAAAGTGGAATCAGTGGAAGTGCATGTGTCAGACTTTAGTTTTGAGCAGAGCACCGAAGCAGAAGCACAAAGACAGAATGACATGCAAAATGGAAGTCAGCGCAAGTTCCGTTATAATGTAGCAGACGAGGAAGAAGATGATGGTATCATCGATGAGAAAGAAGCACTTCGTAAGGAAGTAATGCGCAACAATGGAAGCAGTATTGATTATACAGCGTAAGAAAGGAGGAAAAGCATGAGTGATTTAATAGCACCCGTAGATAGTGACGGAAAAGTGAATATATCAGAAACATCGCAAAAGACAGAAAGAAAATCAGGAGATACACTGGATAAAGAAGATTTCTTGCTGCTGTTAGTAACTCAAATGCAATATCAGGATCCGTTAGAGCCGACGAGTAATACAGAGTATGTAGCACAGCTTGCCCAGTTTAGTGAGTTAGAGCAGATGCAGAACTTAAACAGTACCACAGTAAATACTTCGGCATACAATCTGGTTGGAAAAGAAGTTTTGCTCAATCAGACATTATCATCAGGAGATGTGGTAGAAGTACAGGGAACAGTGGATTATGTTACTATTCAGAATGGAACAGCTTATGTATCGGTAAATGGTTCTTTATATGAGTTTGATGACATTGTTCAGGTAATTGATTCGAACTATCTGATATCGCAGTATATACCAAAAGTAGAGCAGCAGGTGATCAACTATTCACACGATGATCCACAGGATGTTATGGTATCCGGTATCAGTCTTGGTACAAATGGATATGAAGCAACCGGTTTTGCTGTTGTTATCATGGATGCAAACAATTCAAGTAATGTTACAAAAGTCGATGCATCGAAGTTAAGCTACAAGGATGGCAAGCTGACGATCGACAGAGAAGTATTTTCTAATCTTGATGCAGGAAATTACAAGATTGCATTTGTGTTTGATGATGCAAATAAGACAATGGATTATTCCAGTGTTTCATTATTTATCAAAGGAATCAAACAAAATAACAGCAGTTCTTCAGGTTCTGATTCATCAGATGATACAGATAAAACAGATGGTACAGAAAGTGTGAATGGTACAAACAGTACTGATAAAACAGACAGCACAGGTGATAATGACAGTACGGAAGGAACTGATGCAGTCTGAAAATAATGAGTACAGAAACAACCGGTCAAATGGAAATTAGATTGTAAGAAACAGGATTTGATCATAAGGAGGAAGAGTAATGCAGCGATTATATGAAAATTATTCATCTATCGAGCAGATGACTGATCGTTTGCTGCAAAGTGATAACAAAAAGACAAAGCATTCTTCCGAATCAGACCTTTCTTTCCGGGAAATTTTAAGCTCAACACAGGAAAAGAGCACATCATCAGCAGTCACAGGATTAAAATTTTCCAAACATGCAAATGCAAGACTGGCAACGAGGAATATCAATCTTTCAGACCAGCAGATGGAACGCTTAGAAAATGGAACAACGAAGGCACGGGAAAAAGGAATTCAGGAGTCTTTGATCATGGTAGATGATCTTGCATTTATTGTAAATGTCAAGAACAACACAGTTATTACAGCCGTTGGTGATTCGACGGATTCTATATTTACGAATATAGATGGAGCAGTTATCAGTTAGAACGTAAGAGTATAATGCCGGACCTTTTATGGAGGCGTTGAAATCTTGAATGACAGAGAGATTTCGCTTTACGTTTAAGTTTAAGGAGGAAAAAATTATGATGAGATCACTTTATTCTGGTGTAGCAGGTCTTAAAACACACCAGACAAAGATGGATGTTATTGGTAATAACATCGCAAATACAAATACAGTTGGTTTTAAATCCAGCAGTGTCAATTTTTCAGATACATTCTATCAGACTGTATCAAGTGCATCAGGAGCAAATGCAGAATTAGGAACCGCCGGTACCAATGCAAAGCAGATTGGTCTTGGTTCACAGGTTGCTTCGATCACAACCAATATTACCGACCAGGGTGGTCCTTCTACGACAAACCGTGCTTTGGATATCGCAATCAACGGTAGTGCCTTTTTAGTAGTACGTTCCGGAACAGATACCTACTTTACAAAATCGGGTGCATTAAATGTTGATGAAGCCGGTAACTTATATTGCACAACAAATGGTGCAACGGTTCAGGGCTGGTTAGCTGACGCAGATGGCAATATAGTAAAAGATACCGTAAAGGATCTTGCAATCATGAATGCAGAAAATTCATCTTATGCACCGGAAGCTACAACAGCAGTTACCGTATCCGGTAATATTGATCCAAATGATACAAAGTTAGAAGGTACAACAAATGCGACAACCGGTATTACAACAGGTGGACAGATTGTAAGCTTTAGTTTCTTTGATAATCTGGGTGAAAGCTATACAGCAAAATTATATATTACAAAATCTGCAAACCAGACAGCCGGTACAACTACATATGATATCCGCGTTGCTGATATTTTAAACTCTGATTCTCAGTCTATCTTTGTGAAGAAGAACGTTGATCCTACGACAGGTGCCGTTACATATTCCGAAACAGGTGCAACAATTAAGTTCGGTAGCGATACAGCAGCCGGTATCGCTGCAGGAAGCCTGAATGCAACAACCGGTGAATTTTCTTTAGATCCTGGTCTTGCATCAACAATCACATTCAGTAGTCAGACCGGCGATTTTGTATCAACGCCGACACGTACGAATGCAGAATTTTCCGGTAAAGCGATTAACTTATCCATCGTTGGACTGGATGCAACAAATACAGGTGTAAACAGCTCGTTTCCACAGTATGATGCAGCCTCTGATACAGGTGGTGTTAACATTTTCCTGAATAAGCTGACACAGTATTCTCAGGGTGGAACATCTAAGATCAGTAGTGTCAAGGGTGATCCGGATGGATACGATGCCGGTAATAAAGCGGGTGCATTATCCGGCATTTCCATTGATCAGGAAGGTAAGATTTATGGACAGTACAGCAATGGCTTAAAGAAGTGTCTCGCTCAGATGGCATTTGCTACTTTTGCAAACCCATCCGGTTTAGAGTCTGTTGGTGATAGTTTGTTTGCAGCTACATTGAATTCTGGTGAGTTTGATGGTGTTGGTGAGGAAGTAAACCAGTCAGGAAGTCTGACAGTAGGCGCATTGGAAATGTCTAATGTTGACCTTGCTAATGAATTTACACAGATGATCACAACACAGCGAGGTTTTCAGGCAAATTCAAGAATCATTACAACATCGGATACTATGTTAGAGGAATTAGTTAATCTGAAACGGTAATAACTTAAAAGTATAATAGGATGACACCGGGTTGTCATGCAAAGCGTGGCACTCGGTGTTCTATCATGTTAAGGGAGGAGAAAGAATGATTGAAGTAACGAGATTAAATGGAAAAGGATTGACGATCAACTCAGATCTGATCGAGATGATTGAAGAAACTCCTGATACTGTCATTACATTGACAACAGGAAAAAAAATAATTGTAAAAGAAAGTAGACAGATGGTAAAAAATCTTGTAAAATTATATAGGCAGGAATGCAATTCTACTGATTTTGTAGAATAATTATTACATAAGGTGGTGTGAATTTTGGATATAACAACTTTAATTGGTTTAGTGGCATGTTTTTGTTTTGTCTTTTTAGGTATTGTAACAGGTAATGAAGGTTTTGCTGCCTTAGGTCACTTTGGTGATACGGTGTCTGTATTCATTACATTAGGTGGTTCTA
The DNA here is from genome assembly GCF_014384965.1 of Jutongia hominis. Taxonomy (GTDB): domain Bacteria; phylum Bacillota; class Clostridia; order Lachnospirales; family Lachnospiraceae; genus Butyribacter; species Butyribacter hominis. Next base: position 120,898 of record NZ_JACRSW010000032.1, on the reverse strand, counting down.
CCTGTTGTATGCTTATTCAGGCAAAAAGTATTGGCGAATTCGTCGGATGCTTGAAATCATTTACACTTGCATTAAAGAAAAATGAGTCCAATGATGCAGAGGTGATCCAAAATATTGTGGATCTTTCTAATGTAGCAAGAAAAGAGGGACTTTTGGCTCTTGAAGAGATGGCAAATAACATTGAAGATGATTTCTTGAAAAAAGGAATTATGTTAATAGTAGATGGTACAGATCCTGAGCTGGTTCGTAATATTATGGAGACAGAACTAAATTCTGTGGACAAGCGTCATAATGAAAAGATTAATTTCTGGGCGAACTGGGCCGGCATGGGTCCTGCATGGGGAATGATCGGTACTTTGATCGGTCTGGTAAACATGCTTTATAACATGGAAGATATGTCTATGATCGGTCCAAACATGGCAGTTGCACTGCTTACAACTTTGTATGGTTCTTTGCTGGCAAACTGGATTTGTGTGCCGATTTCCTTTAAATTAAAGATGTTCAATGAGATGGAGATCACAGTTAAGGAAGTTATGGTAGAGGGCTTGTTGTCTATTCAGGCAGGTGAAAACCCTCGTGTAATTGAAGAAAAATTAAAATCATTCTTAGCTCCTTCTGATAGAGATATGGGCAATGATGAAAATGGTGGTGCTGCAGCAGCACCTGAAGGTGGTGAAGCTTAATGGCAAAAGCAAAAAAGCAGGAGACTGAAATTAAGACAGATGGTTGGAAAGATACCTTTTCTGATCTTATGAACCTTCTACTTTGCTTTTTCGTATTATTATATTCCATGTCCAATTTGGATGAAGTAAAGTATGCGGAACTGGTTGCTTCCATGTCAAATAGTTTTAGTATTTTTAGTGGCGGTGCACAGGCATTAGGGGATGGTAACCTGATATCAAGTGGTGCAACGCAGCTTAGTAACCTGGATGATTATTATACCGATATGGGAAAAGCAGCCGAGTCAGAGAATGAAACTGATCCGTCAAAAGAGTATGAAAAGGAAAAAGCAGCCGAACAGAAAAAACAGGCAGAACAATTATATAGTCAGGTTGTAGAAAAGACCGAGACGAATCGCTTGGAAGATTCATTAGATGTTACAATGGACAGCAATTACAATTATGTTATGATTTCTTTAAGCGGTGGTGTCCTTTTTCAGTCGGGAAGTGCAGAAATTCAATCCGGTGCAAAGCAGATACTTAGCGGAGTAGCTGTAATATTGAAACCTTATGAAGACCGGTTGATCAAAATTGAAGGACATACCGATAATGTTCCGATCAGTAATTCGAAATATGAAAGTAATCTGTGGCTGTCAACTGCCAGAGCAACCAAAGTATATGAATACTTTGTGGAAAAGAAACATTTAAGCGAGAAACATTTAGAAGCGTCCGGCAGAGGAAGTGTGGATCCGGTTGCTTCCAATAAGACGGCGGGAGGCCGGGCAAAAAACCGGCGTGTCGAGATTAAGATATATACAAATTCTAACTAGGCTGAACCAGAAAGGTGAGAAAAAAATGAAGAAAAATATTTTTAGTGTGATTATTACAGCTTTAACGGTTATCAATGTTGTTCTGACAGCGATTCTCTTTTTTGTAATGCTGCCAACATTCCAAAAAACAAATACATTGATTACACAGGTAGCATCTGTTTTAAATATTGAATTAGATGCTGACAAGAAGGCAAATGCAGACGAAAATTATACATTTAAAGATCTTGAAAATCTTGCTGTAGCATTTGATGCACAAGAAACTTATAACTTAAAGTCAGGTGCAGATGGAAAAGCGCATTATGCAATGTTAAAAGGTTATACATTGTCCTTGAATAAAACTTCAGAAGATTATAGTGATCTGAAAGATACGATTGATACAAATAAAGCAGAGATTACAGATATTATCCGTTCTGCAATTCAGAATCATACCATTGACGATGCAGACCAGGCAGCAATTCAGAAAGAATCTCTTGAAAAAATCCAGAAATTGCTTGATTCTAAGGTTATTGTTAAGGTAATGTTAGATGGATATGTAACACAATAAAATTGTTGCTTTTCATTAGAGTGAAAGTATGATATGATTATATTGTTGTAGATAAACTGAATAGAAATAGTATATTTTTATTCGGGTGTGAGGTGAAAAATATGGGTGATACCTTATCTCAAGCAGAGATAGATAGTTTACTCAATGCGCTGAGTACAGGTGAGATAAATCCGGATGAGTTAAATGACGTGGATGAGCGTGTTGTAAAAAATTACGACTTTGCCAGACCATCAAAGTTCTCAAAAGATCATTTAAGAACTTTGGAGATTATTTTTGAAAATTATGGACGATTATTATCGACAAACTTGCCGGCGTATTTAAGAAAAAACGTTCAGGTAGAAGTAATGAATGCGGAAGCAAATACCTATTCTGAATTTTCAAATGCTTTGTCGAATCCGGTACTTTTAGGGGTTGTTAATTTTGCACCCTTAGAAGGAAATATTATTTTGGAATTGGCAGATAATATTGGATTTGCTATAGTGGACCGCATGCTTGGCGGTACGGGCACTCCGTTAGATAAGAGCAGGGATTTTACAGAAATTGAATTAGTGATTTTAGAAAGAATCATAGAAGTATGTACAAATTTGCTGGTAGATCCTTGGGAAAGTGTTGTGGCTGTAGAACCAAGACTCGAACGAATCGAGACAAATTCGCAATTTGCACAGTTTATTTCACCAAGTGAAATGACAGCAATCGTTACAATGAATATTAAGATAGGTGATACGGAAGGATTAATGAATATATGTATTCCGTTTTCTTGTGTAGAGCCTGTTATTGATAAACTGAATACAAAATATTGGTATTCCGCTATGAAGGATGATACATCCGGCATGTATAAAGATGCAATTGAAACAATTATTGATCGTGCTAAGATTCCGGTACGTGCAATGCTTGGAAGAAGCACTATTTCCGTAAATGATTTTGCAAATATACAATTGGGTGATATTATTAAATTAGATACAAAAGTTGACGATGAACTGAATGTATATGTAGGTAATATTAAAAAGTTTACTGCATTACCTGGATCGAGTGCAGATTCCTATGCGGTCAGAGTCACTTCAGTTATAAAGGAGGAGCAATAGGTTATGGATGGAATGTTATCACAGGAAGAAATTGATGCCTTAACCGGTGGTAATTCTGCTACAAGTGAAGCGGATAGTGGTAGTTCGTCAGAACATACATTGACGGCTGCAGAAAGAGACGCCGTTGGCGAGATTGCCAACATCAATATGGGGACTGCGGCTACAACATTATCAACGCTGTTAAATCATAAGGTTACAATTACAACACCTCGTGTTTCTTATGTTACAATGAATGAGCTGTCCAAACAGTATGACAGACCATGTGTTTTTATACATATTTCTTATATTGACGGTATTGATGGTAATAATATTTTGATCTTAAAAGAACAGGATGTTAAGATCATTACAGATCTGATGATGGGCGGAGATGGTTCGAATACAGATGGAGAGCTTTCAGAACTTCATTTGAGTGCGATTAGTGAAGCCATGAATCAGATGATGGGGTCAGCGGCTACTTCTTTATCATCTATGTTGGAAAAGAAAGTGGATATCAGTCCGCCATCTGCAAGTCTTGTTGACTTGAATGATACAATAGACGATGATAAGATTGTAAGCTTTTTAGATGATGAAATTGTTCAGATTTCTTTTGATATGAAAATCGGTGATCTGGTTGACAGCCAGATTATGCAGTTATATCCTTTTGACTTTGCAAGAGATTTGTATCAGAAATTCATGGGCAATACCGAAGCTTCTGCTGATAAAGCAGCTGCAGCACAGCAGCCAGAACAGCCGCAGGTACCGGTTCAGCCGGCACCACAACCACAGATGGATGCGCCTCAGATGCAGGCAAATCCACAAATGGCACAGCCACAGATGCAGGCAAACCCACAAATGGCACAGCCACAGATGCAACAGCCATATATGATGCCGGCACCAAATATGGCTGTACAACCGGCACAGTTCCAGACATTCAATCAAGAGATAAGTCCTTTATTACAGCAGGAAAATATTGATCTGATCATGGATGTTCCTTTGGAAGTCACTGTTGAACTTGGCAGATCAAATAAATCTATTAAGGAAATTCTTGATTTTGCACCGGGAACGATTATCGAGCTTGATAAGTTAGCGGGCGAACCGGTTGATATTTTAGTTAATGGAAAGTTTGTTGCAAAAGGTGAAGTTGTTGTCATTGAAGAAAACTTTGGTATACGTATTGTAGAAATTACAAAATAGTAAAAATGCTGGAGGTGTAGTTATGTTTTTAGTTTTAACGGAAATGTCTACATTTACCAGCATTATTAAATTATTTTTGTTATTGGTACTTTTTTTTGTATTACTTTATGGAGCACATTTATTTACAAAATGGTATGCAAAATCCGGTTATGTGAATGCGAAGTCATCGAATATACAAATTATAGAGACGCAGCAGGTAGTTCCGGGTAAAAGTATTGTAATTGTTAAAGTAGGTGAAAAATACATTGCTTTTCTTCTTATGAAAGACAATGCGGTTTTTTTAACAGAATTATCAAAAGATGAACTATCTTTTAATCAGGTGATCCAAAAGACGGACGTTTCTAAAATGACAATGAATTTTACAGATGTTTTTCAAAAAGTAAAAAATTATAATCATAAAAAAAAGGATCAGGAAACCAAAAAAGAGGATGATTTTTGAATTTATTATAAATAGATGTGATACAACCGACAGTATTGTATGCAGTTAAGGAGACAGGAATATAAAATGATCTTAAAATATATTAGAAAGAACAAAAAAGCAATTATGAAGTTTAGCATGAGTTTCATGCTATGCTGTTTTATCTTTTTAGCTGCGGTACCGGCTTATGCAGGTGCAACAGGCAGTAAGAGTAATGTTTCGCAGCAGGATACAGAAGATTCTTTTCATCTTAACATTACATCTAATGCAGGAAGTACTACATTGGAATCCACATTACAAATGCTTTTGATCTTAACAGCACTTTCTTTAGCTCCTTCCATCATCATTATGGTGACTTCTTTTACGAGAATCATCGTGGTATTTCATTTTCTGCGAACAGCTTTGGGAACGCAGACCACACCGCCAAATCAGGTGTTAATCGGACTTGCTCTTTTTATGACATTAGCAATTATGTCTCCGGTTATGACAAAAGTGAACAAAGAGGCAGTTCAGCCTTATATGAATGGAAAAGTAAAGCAGGAACAGGCGATAGAAAAAGGACTGGCTCCAATTCGGACGTTTATGTTAAAGCAGACAAGAGACAAAGATCTCAAATTGTTTATGACGATTAATGATCAGAAGTCATCAGACGTAAAAAGTTATGATGATATTCCAACGACAACGATTATACCTGCATTTATTATCAGTGAGTTAAGAACAGCATTTATTATTGGATTTTTAATTTATCTGCCGTTTATTGTTATTGACATGGTAGTCGCTTCTACATTGATGTCAATGGGTATGATGATGTTGCCACCTACAACGATTTCACTTCCATTTAAGATTCTGCTCTTTATTCTGGCAGACGGATGGAATTTGGTTGTGGGTCAGCTTGTAGAATCTTTCAAATAATTTTGGGCAATGAATCGAGGTAGAAGATGAGTACAGGTGTTATAATTGATATTGCAAGAGAAGTCATTTGGACCGTGGTTAAGGTAACGATGCCCTTACTATTGGTATCGTTGATCATTGGTCTGATCATCAGTATTTTTCAGACGATCACATCTATTCAGGAACAGACACTTACATTTGTTCCGAAGTTTCTTGCTATCATGCTTGTGATCCTTTTGTGTGGAGGATGGATCATGGGATCTGTATCAGATCTTTTTATTGATCTGATGAAGCAGATTCCTACTTTAATAAAATGATATATAAGATAATGATAGGAGTGTAGCAGGTGAAATTTACGATAGAATATATAGAATATGCTGTATTGATCATAACAAGAATTTCTATGATCTTTTTTATCGTACCGTTTTTTGGAAATGTCAACATTCCTGTACGCATTAAGATTGCGCTTTCTTTCTTTTTATCATTGATCATAATGAATTCCGTAGATTATTCAGCTGTATCTTATCAAGGGATGTTAGGATACAGCATTCTTATTGCTCAGGAAGCTGTCACCGGGCTTTTGATCGGGATCGGTTCAGGGTTCACTCTTTATATTTTGAATTTCTCGGGTCATATGTTAGATATGGAGATTGGTTTTTCTATGGCAATGGAGATGGATCCGACAACACAGGTACAGACAACAATTTCGGCTACTTTTCTGACAGCTGTCTTTATGTTAATGTTTATCGCATCTGATATGCATTATTTTCTGATTGATGCGGTTGTAGATTCTTATAAGGTTATTCCAATCGGAGAAGGAATCGTTTCACCCAACTTATACAAGATCTTTGTGCAATACGTGATTGATTATTTTGTGATCGGTTTTCGTATTATTTTACCGGTATTTGCTTGTATTCTGGTTATTAATGTTATTTTAGGTATTCTTGCAAGAATTGCTCCTCAGATGAATATGTTTGTCTTTGGTATGCAATTAAAAGTATTTGCGGGTTTATCCCTGATATTTATATTAATGAACTTTTTACCGGGAATTACGGATTTTCTGTTTAATGAAATGCAGACATTGACGAAGCTGTTTATGCTATCTTTAGCAGGAAGTTCATAACGTTGTATTATAGATTGCTATTTTATCTTATTTAAGGTATTATGATATTGTGTGTGTTAATTGAGAAAAGGATGCTTTAGTATGTTATTGGAATCATATGATCTGCAGCTTTTTGCCAAAGATGGTGAAGGCGGAGAAAAAACAGAAGAACCTACGACAAAAAAGCTTTCGGATGCCAGAAAGAACGGACAGGTTGCTAAAAGTACCGATCTGACTACTGCGTTTTGCCTGCTTGTTTTTTTTATAATCTTAAAGCAGTATTTAGGAACGCTTGGAAATGACTTTCTAGAGCAGTTTCATTTTTTTTATAGTAAGATCAGTGATTATACCAATACAAACTTTACATTACAGTTAGCTTGTGCTACCGCAGGAGAAGCGATCAAAAGCATACTGATCATGGCGTTGCCTTTTTTAGTGATTTTGTTTGCTTTAACAGTCATTGTTTTTCTGATGCAGGTAAAATGGAAGATTTCTTTTGAACCAATGAAACCAAAGATTGATAAATTTAGTCCGATCAATGGCATAAAGCGTTTGTTTTCTGTACAGAAACTGATAGAGCTTTTGCTTGCTATCGCAAAAATTACTATCATGGTTTATGTGGTATACAGTTATCTGATTGATAAATGGACTTTGATACGGGATATGTATCATTATACTTTAGCACAAGGAATTGAATTGATCGGAGATATCATTGTAAATATCGGTATACGTATCAGTGCATGCTTTTTAGTGATCGGTTTTGCCGATTATATGTATCAGAGGTGGAAATTCCACAATGATATGAAGATGACAAAGCAGGAAGTAAAAGATGAATATAAAAATTCGGAAGGTGATCCAAAGATCAAGAGCCAGCAAAGAGCACGTATGAGACAGGCATCACAAAGGCGTATGATGCAGGAACTTCCGCAAGCCGATGTTGTTATTACGAACCCTACACATCTTGCTGTAGCGATCAAATATGATAAAGAAAAATATGATGCGCCTGTTGTAATAGCAAAAGGTGCTGATTATCTGGCACAAAAGATCAAGGATGTAGCCAGAGAGAATGATATTGAAATTGTTGAAAATAAACCATTGGCACGTATGCTATATCATAATGTAGATATTGGAAATCAGATTCCACCGGAATTGTATCAGATGGTGGCAGAGGTTTTGGCATATGTCTATGGTTTGAAAGGAAAATTATAAAATACAGTATATTAACGAAAAAATTTCGTATGACATAAGAAGCAGAGGAGATTAGATCAAATGAAAAAAACAGATATATTTCTGGGGTTATATGTATTAGTTCCGATTGTATTTCTGATTGTACCAATGCCAACGGTATTTTTGGATGTATTGATGATGTTAAATATCAGTCTGGCATTGATCATCATGTTTACGGCATTGTTTTCAAAAGAAGCGTTGCAAATGTCATCATTTCCAACACTTTTGCTGATCACAACATTATTCCGTTTGTCATTGAATGTCAGCTCAACGAGAAACATTCTTTTACAGGGTTATGCCGGAAACGTTGTAGATGCTTTTGGTCAGTTCGTTGGTGGCGGTAATCTGATCGTTGGCGTTGTAATTTTTATGATTCTGATCATTATTCAGTTTATTGTTATCAATAAAGGATCGGAGCGTGTATCCGAAGTAACAGCTCGATTTACACTGGATGCGATGCCCGGTAAGCAGATGGCAATTGATGCTGACTTAAATACCGGTGCGATCACGGATGCACAGGCGAAAGAACGTCGTCAAAAAATTCAGGATGAATCTGCATTCTTTGGAGCGATGGATGGTGCTACGAAGTATGTAAAAGGAGATGCTACAGCCGGTCTTATCATTACAGGCATTAACTTTGTAGGTGGTCTGATCCTTGGTGTTGTGATGCAGGGAATGGACATGACAGAAGCTTTACAAAAGTATTCAATCCTGACCATGGGTGATGGACTGGTAAGCCAGATCCCATCCCTGATCATATCACTTTCAACCGGTATCTTAGTTACAAAAGTATCGAAAGAATCTGATCTTGGTAATGTTTTATTACGTCAGTTGTTTTCTATTCCAAAAGTTTTATATATTACCGGTGGTGCATTAGCCTTTTTGGCATTTACACCAATGCCGACATTGATCTGCCTATGTTATGCGATCGTATTCATTGCTGCAGGCCGTGCAATCGAGGCGACGATGGAGGATGTTAAGGTAGAAAATGAAATTGATGAGGAAGAAGAGTCAGCTGAAGAAATCCGCAAACCGGAAAATGTGGTATCATTATTGCAAGTTGATCCAATTGAACTGGAATTTGGATATGGTATCATTCCGCTTGCCGATGTCAATCAGGGTGGGGATCTGCTTGACCGAGTGGTTATGATCCGAAGGCAGATTGCACTTGAGCTTGGCTGTGTTGTTCCAATGATTCGTTTACGAGATAATATTCAGTTAAATCCAAATCAGTATGTGATCAAGATCAAAGGCGTGCCGGTTAGTGAAGGCGAGATCTTATTTGATCATTATATGGCAATGAATCCCGGATATGTAGAGGAAGAGATCACCGGCATTCCGACATTTGAACCTTCATTCCATCTTCCTGCAATCTGGATTACAGAGGCACAAAGAGAACGTGCGGAATCGCTGGGATATACGGTGGTCGATCCGCCATCGATCATTGCGACACATTTGACGGAAGTAATCCGTAATCATTTGGATGAACTTTTAACAAGACAGGATGTACAAAACCTGATCAACAATATTCAGGAGGCCAATACAACCCTGATTTCAGAATTAGTTCCCAAAACACTAGGTGTTGGAGAAATTCAAAAAGTTTTACAAAATTTGCTGGCAGAAGGAATTTCGATTCGCGATCTTGTGACAATTTTTGAAACGTTAGCAGATAATGCAACTTCCACAAGGGATACTGATGTTTTGACAGAATATGTGCGTCAGAGTCTCAAGAGGGCAATCTCAAATAAATATTTCCCGGCAAATGAAATGACCAGTGTAGTAACATTAGATCCTAAGATTGAACAGGAAATTATGGGTTCAATCAAGCAGACAGAGCAAGGGGCGTATATTAATTTAGAGCCGGAGAAGACACAGGAAATCTTAAATGCCGTTAAAGAAGAAATCGACAAGATGGAGGAACTTGGAAAGAATCCGATCATTGTGACTTCTCCAATCGTACGTATGTACTTTAAAAAATTAACATCAGAGCAATTTAAGGATTTGATCGTTATATCTTATAATGAAATTGAATCTGATGTAGAACTACAATCAATAGGGATGGTGACAGTATAAAATGGTAATCCGAAAATACATAGCAATAAATGAAGAAGAAGCTACAAAGCTTGCAAAAGAAGATTTAGGACAGGATGTTGTGATCCTGAATGTTAAAAATAATTCCAAACGTGGTTTTCTTGGAATTTTTAAGAAACCATCCGTAGAGATCACAGCGGCTGTAGATGAGAAGAAAGAGGAAGAAAGTGTACCGGACTTTAGTAAGCTTCAGGAAGCAATCAAGGAGACAAATGCTGTTTTAGCAGCAAATGAAGCCAAAGTTGCAAACGAAGTAAAAAAAGAAGAAAAGAAAATGCCGGATATGGAAAAGATCTCTTCGAATCTTTTAGAGGATTCCTCTGTTCCTTTTTCAAAAGAGAATGCACAGCCAAAAGAAAAGTTAGAAGAAAGACTGAGTAATTTGCAAGATCTGATTGAAAAGCAGATACAGGCATCGAATGAAGTAAAAGAACATAAGAAGCAGGATTCCAATCAGGCTTATTTTGATCTGATTCGCAAAAAACTTTTAGATAATGAAGTAGAAGAAACGTATATAGATCAGATCTTTTCTGATATTGCAGACAGTTTATCCCAAAATGCGAATCTGGAAAATATTTTAGCAGGAGTTTACCAAAAAATTGTATTAAAGATCGGCCAGCCACGCTTGATCGATATTCGGACCAGAAAGACAAAATATATTTTCTTTATCGGTCCGACAGGAGTAGGTAAGACTACAACGATAGCAAAGATCGCATCAACACTGCGATTAACAAAACAGACAAAGGTTGCATTGATCACATCGGATACATATCGGATCGCTGCCGTTGATCAATTAAAGACATATGCCAATATTCTGGGGATCCCTTTACAGGTTGTTTATTCTCCACAGGATATGAAACCGGCAATGGAAGAATTGTCAGAGTATGATCTTGTCTTTGTCGATACAGCCGGTCGTTCCCACAATAATAAGGAGCAGAAAGAGGATATACAGAATCTGTTAGATACTGTAGAGGATGCAAATAAAGAAGTATTTCTCGTGCTGAGTGCAACAACAAAATACAAGGATCTGGTAAAGATCGCACAGACATATTCTGAGATTACAAAGTATAATCTGATTTTTACAAAACTTGATGAAACAGAGACAGTAGGAAGCTTATATAATATTCATATGCTGACAGGAGCACCGTTGTCTTACGCAACATGGGGACAGAATGTTCCTGATGATATAGGCAAGATAGATGCACAGAGCATGGCAAAGAAGCTTCTCGGAGGAAATAGTTAATGGATCAGGCAGAACAGTTAAGAAATATTATAAAAAAACAAAATATGCAGCAGCATCTTGCACGCGTGATCACAGTGACGAGTGGCAAAGGTGGCGTCGGTAAGTCGAATGTGTCGGTTAATCTTGCATTGCAACTTAGCAGATTGAACAAAAGAGTTGTAATTCTGGATGCGGATTTTGGGCTTGCCAATGTGGAGATCCTGATGGGAATACGACCTAAATATAATCTGGCAGACTTGCTTTTTAGAGGAAAAACATTACGCGAAGTAATCTGTCCGGGACCGGGAAATATCGGATTTATCTCCGGTGGATCCGGATTGAAGGAACTTACAAACCTGAATCATGAACAGCTTCAAATGCTTGTTCGTATGATGTATGAACTTGATAATCTGGCTGACATTGTGATCATAGATACTGGAGCCGGAATTTCCGACACAGTAGTCGAGCTGGTTTTGGCAAGTTCAGAGCTGCTTTTGGTTGCAACACCGGAACCGACTTCTCTTACCGATGCATATGCATTGATTAAGACGCTGTCGCGTCATGAAGAATTTTATGAAGATAATCGTATGATCCGAATGGTCGCGAACAGAACACACAGTGCACAGGAAGGGACAGAATTATATGAAAAACTTTCTTCTGTGGTTGCTAAATTTTTAAAGGTTCATATTGATTATCTTGGTCAGATTCCATATGATGAAAAGCTTTCAAAAGCAATCATGAAACAGCAGCCGGTCGCATTGATGTATCCAAATGCCGCGTCATCAAGAGCACTGATGGAAATAGCGACCTGTGTGGAAAGAGGTTTAGACAGACCGGCAGAGGGAAGACAGGGATTATCGGGTCTTTTCTCAAAAATGTTTCATAATAAAAAAAATTAAAAGAGCGGAAAATATAGCATTCCGGCAGAAAAGAGAGAAGACAGATGATAGATGAGTATGTTAAAATAGGAATGACAGCAAAAATGTATCTTTCTGTTTCCGTGAAAGGAGAGAATGATGCTGACAGGCAGCCATGTATTTGCGTTGGCAAGATAGAAAAGATTCTTTCTGAACATGAAGTGGAAATAGAAGTATTACATCAGTCAGAAGAATCTTTTTCTAAAAAAGAAACATATGTGATGTATTTTATTGCTCCATTGGAGGCATGCATGTGCCATGTCAGTTGTTTGGCATCCTATCATGATGAACAAAAAAAGATTCTTTCTTTTAAAATTTTGTCTCCGTTAGAAAAAGTACAGCGAAGGATGCATGAACGGATATCTTATCATGCAGAACTGGCTTTTCGTACTCTTTCAGAACCTATGAAGGAGTGGAAAGAAGATCAACAGGAACTATTTACGGAAGTATCTGATACTTACTATAAAAATTATGAAGACACAGTTGTTGACATCAGCGGTGGCGGGATTCGTTTTACTTCAAAAAAATGTGTAAAACCAAATGAATGTATCCTAGCTGATTTTAAAACGATTCAAGGTGGTAAAAGTATGATGATGCATGTGTTTGGTCAGGTTGTATATTGCCAGGCACTTCGTAATGAGAAAGATGTTTTTGACATTCGAATGAAATATATTCATTTGAGTGAAGCGAAAAAAGAACAGATCATTCGCTTTGTATTTCAATTAGAAAGAGAACAACGAAACGTAAAATTACGTCGTGGAGGTGAATAGATTGAAAAAAATTTTGGTGGTTGATGACTCTGCACTTATGAGAAGAGTGATATTTGATATAATAAACAAAGATAGAAATCTTCATGTAGAAAAATACGCAACAAACGGATTAGACGCATTAGATCTGTTAGTATCCGGTGAGGAGTTTGATGCAATTGTTCTGGATATCAATATGCCTAAGATGAATGGTATTGAGTTCTTACGTGAGCTTAAGAAGCGTGGAATGAATGAAAAGGTTTTGATCGTCAGTACTCTTGCAAAAGAAGGGGCAAAAGAGACGATTCAGGCGTTAGAGCTTGGGGCGTTTGATTTTGTAACAAAGCCCGACAGCCTTGCAATAGCCAAGGGAAATCTGTTTTCTAATATGCTTCTTGATATGCTTTATGCAGCAGTAAATCTTTCACGCAGAACACTTGATAACGAAGTGAAGCAGCAGGCAAAGGATCACAGCAGCATCCGGAAAACACATAATATCTATGGAAAGGCATTGCAAGGGGATACTTCTAAGCATTCTAAGAAACCGCTTTGTGGTACTGCAAGAAAATTAGTTGCTTTGGCATGTTCGACAGGCGGACCAAAAGCATTGCAATATGTTGTTCCGTTTCTGCCGGCAAATCTTGATGCGGCAGTTTTGATCGTTCAGCATATGCCGGAAGGTTTTACGGCTTCTCTTAGCAATCGTCTGGATGAATTAAGCCGGATCAAAGTGAAAGAAGCAGCACATGGAGATATTCTAGAAAAAGGAACCGTGTATTTAGCAAAAGGCGGTTCACAGATGCGCCTGATCGAAAAAGGAAGGATGCAGCATATTCTTTCTGTTACGGCAGAGGAAGCACGAAATGGTTTAAGACCATGTGCGGATATTATGTATGAATCATTGGTTGGTTCCTCTTTTGATGAGATTACCTGTGTTGTGATGACAGGAATGGGTGCAGACGGAACAAAAGGAATTATACAATTAGAACAAAAAAACAAAATTTACGTGATTGCACAGGATGAAGAAAGTAGTACTGTATATGGAATGCCTAAAGCGATCGCTGATGCAAAAGCGGTTGATGAGGTCGTAACATTACGGAAAATTGCTGATGCAATTACAAAACACGTGGGGGTGCGCTAATATGGACGTTAGTCAGTATCTTGAAATTTTTATTGATGAAACAAAAGAACATTTACAGACATTAAGTGATCAGTTAATGATCCTTGAGCAGGAACCGGAGAATATGGACACGATCAATGAAATCTTTCGTGCTGCCCATTCTTTAAAAGGAATGGCTGGAACGATGGGTTACAAGCGTATGCAGCGCTTAACACATGACATGGAAAATGTGTTTCAGGAGATTCGAAGCGGTAATATGAAAGTACAGCCGGAATTGATCGATGTATTATTCCGTGGATTGGATGCGTTAGAGGCTTATCTTGCTGAGATCCTTGAATCCGGAAACGAAGGAACAGAAGAAAATGAAGAGATTATTAACACCTTAAATTCTATTGCAGCAAAAGCAACCGGTAAAGAGCCGCCGGAGCCAATGAAAACTGCACAACCACAGGAAACGGCAAGTGCATCAACAGAAGAAGCACCTGCAGAAGCAAAATATACTTCTATTCAGATCAATGATTATGAGAAGAATACATTTGATAAAGCGGTTCAGCAGAAAGAAAATATTTTTGGTATCACGGTATATTTACAAGAAACATGTATTTTAAAAGCTGCCAGAGCTTTTTTGGTATTTAAAGCATTAGAAGAACATGGTGAGGTGATTAAGGCTGTTCCGAATGTACAGGATATCGAAGACGAAAAATTTGACTTTGATTTCAGTCTTGTATATTTTACAAAAGACAGTGCAGAGACCATCAAAAAAGCAATCGAAAATGTTTCAGAGGTAAAGAAAGCAATTGTTGGAGCGTTTATGCCTGAGATGGAAAAATCAGAAGAATCAGAAAAGCATGACACTCCAAAAGAAGTAAAGAAAGATGAAAAGGCGGTTAATAATGCCGGAGCAGCTCAGCAAACTGTCAAGAAAGCAGAGAATAAGAAGGCAGCAAAGAAGAACACAAAGACAACAAAACCTACCGTTGGACGTACTGTTCGTGTGGATATTGAAAAGCTTGATGTTTTGATGAATTTAGTCAGCGAGCTTATCATTGCAAAAAACGGATTAGTTTCTATGAGTTCTTCTGATGATTCCAAAAAAGATTCAGGTTTCAATGAACAGATCGAATATCTGGAAAGTGTTACAACCAATCTACATGAATCTGTTATGAAGGTTCGAATGGTTCCTATTGAAAGTGTTGTAAGCCGTTTCCCTCGTATGATCCGTGACTTGAATAAGAAATTAAACAAGAAAATGGAATTACATATGACCGGTGAAGAAACCGAGTTAGATCGTACCGTTATTGATGAGATTGGTGACCCATTACAGCATTTGCTTCGTAATGCGGCAGATCATGGTCTTGAGTCCAATGAAGAACGCCTTGCTTTAGGTAAGGAGGAAGTTGGACAGATTTATCTGGATGCTTACCAAGATGGCAATAATGTTAATATCGTAGTGCGTGATGATGGTGCCGGCATTGATGTTGAAAAGGTAAAACAAAAAGCAATTGAAAAGGGAAATATTACACCGGAGCAGGCTGAGATTATGACGGATAAAGATGTGATTGATCTGTTGTTCAAGCCAAGCTTTTCTACAGCAGAAAAGATTACGGATGTATCCGGACGTGGTGTTGGTCTTGACGTTGTTAAGACAAAGATTGAAGGTTTGGGCGGTAATATTGAATGTAAGACGGTTCTCGGTGAGGGAAGCAGCTTTATTATCCGCCTTCCGTTAACTCTTGCAATCATTCAGGCATTGATGGTAGAGTTAGGCAAAGAAAAATATGCGATTCCGCTTGGAAGCATTCAGACAATCGAAGATATTCCGGTTTCAGATGTAAAACATGTACAGACAAAAGAAGTGATTAACCTTCGTGGAACCGTTATTCCATTGATTCGTCTTGATCAGATCTTAGATGTAGAGACAAACGAAGAAGAGCCGGAAAGTCTTACCGTTGTCATTGTGAAAAAAGGTGATAAGCAGGCAGGTCTCGTAGTTGACAATCTGATCGGTCAGCAGGAAATCGTTATTAAATCAATCGGTGATTACATTAATTGCAGCAAGTTAATTGGCGGTGCCACTATTCTTGGTGATGGTGAGATTGCACTTATTCTTGAAGTAAATACTTTAGTATAGGGGGGCACGAAGATGGAAGATGTAAATGAAGTTCAGAATGTAGAAGTTGTGGATGAAGGAATTCAGTATATTGTTGTTCGTATCGGAAGTGAACAATATGGTATTGATATCCGTTATGTAGATAATATTGTAAGAAATCAGAGAATCACGAGAGTGCCAAAGGCACAGCCATATTTCAAAGGCGTTATCAATCTTCGTGGTGAGATTATTCCGGTTATGAGTCTTCGTTTAAAATTTGGTCTGGAACCGGATGAATTTACAAATGCAACAAGAATTATTATTATTAAGCCGGAATCACAGTCGGCAATCGGCATTATTGTAGATGAAGTGAAGGAAGTTGTTACATTAGATTCAGCTTCAATCGAAAAACCAAATTCTGCTGATGCAAATGATGTTCAGGCAAAATATTTAAGTGGTATTGGTAAATATGAGGATAGTCTGATCACACTTTTAAATATAACATCTGTTATTATTGATAAAGAGAATGTATAAATTAGCACGTTGTGCTGGAATGGAGATTCTATGCAGGATAAAAACAATGAAAGCATGGATGACATTGAGTTTGATGTATTAACAGAAATAGGAAATATAGGTGCGGGCAATGCAACAACTGCATTGTCCCAACTTATTAATGCCAGAATTGATATGCGTGTTCCGAAAGTAGAACTGTTGACTTTTGCCGAGTTGGCAGAAGTGATCGGTGGTGCTGAAACATTGGTGGCAGGCATTTTACTTTCTCTGGAAGGTGATATTCAGGGCTCAATGTTATTTATATTGGAAAGTAATGCAGCAAGATTATTAGTACAACAGTTGATGGGCTGTAAAGATGATAGTACAGAGCAGTTTACGGAAATGGAAACTTCAGCTTTACAGGAAATTGGAAATATTATTTCAGGTGCATATCTGTCTGCAATTTCAAGTCTTACCAATATGCTGATCACGGCTTCAGTGCCGAGTCTTGCATTTGATATGGCAGGAGCAATCTTAAGTGTACCTGCGATCGAATTTGGTAAACTTGGAGATAAGGCTTTATTGATTGAATCACAATTTAAGGATATGGATGTAGATATTAGCGGATATTTCATTCTGATTCCAACATTAGATTCGTATTCGAAAATATTAAAGTCTCTGGGGTTAAGGTGATTAAAATGGCTGATATGATAAAAGTAGGAATGGCAGATTTGAATATCTGCCATGCACCTGATGCAATTACTACATTAGGTCTTGGATCATGTGTGGGAGTGGCATTGTATGATCAACCTAAGAAGTTAGCAGGTTTGGTACATGTAATGCTACCGGATAGTACACAGGTGCGTCAAAATCAGAACAGAGCAAAGTTCGCTGATACAGGTATTGATTATTTGATCGAACAGATGGAAAAAGAGGGGGCTTTAAAAAGCAGATTAACAGCTAAGATAGCCGGTGGCGCACAGATGTTTGCGTTTAGTACGAATAACGATATGCTTCGTGTCGGCGAAAGAAATGTAGAGGCTGTTAAAGCAAAGCTTCGTAAATTAGGAATCCATATTCTGGCAGAAGATACAGGATTAAATTTTGGACGAACTGTTGAGTTTTATCCTGAAACCGGAGATTTTGTGATCAAATCTGTTGGGAAACCGATCCGAACGATTTAAAAGTGAATTGTTTATTATCAGACACATTGTATTATAGAAAGCAAGGCAGGGGGAATTTTGTGAAAGCGGAATTTATACCAAAATTTATTATGCTCTTAGCAGGTGCTATTGTATGTATCATAACAATTGTCAATGGTACAGACGTAACATATAGTTTAGAAATGCTGTTAGCAACTTTGATCATTTTTTATATCATTGGACTGATTGTAAAAAAGATTGTCGTAAAAGTATTAGAAGGCAATATGTTTGTAAAAAAGACTGATACAAATATGTCAGAAGTAAAAGATCAGGAAAAAGATGTTGATATGCAGCAGGGAGAAGATAAAGAAAAAGAAGAACAATCTGCAGAAGAGTAATCGGTTTAAGAAGGGAAACTTTGTTTTATGGATGAAATTTTGAAAGAAGAGTTATGGAAAGAGTACCAGAAAAGTAAAAGCCCCGGTATACGTGAACAGTTGATCATAGAATATTCAAGTCTTGTAAACGTAGTTGCCGGAAGAATGAGTATGCATCTGGGGCATT
Organism: Jutongia hominis; assembly: GCF_014384965.1. Classification (GTDB taxonomy): domain Bacteria; phylum Bacillota; class Clostridia; order Lachnospirales; family Lachnospiraceae; genus Butyribacter; species Butyribacter hominis. The sequence continues at coordinate 102,589 of NZ_JACRSW010000032.1, read as the reverse complement.
TGGTAGAATATGATGATCTTGTAGGATATGGGATTTTTGGCTTGATTGATGCGATCGACAAGTTTGAATTAACAAAAGGGGTAAAGTTTGAAACCTACGCAAGTCTGCGCATTCGTGGTGCCATTTTAGACCAGATTCGTAAAATGGACTGGATACCACGTACTCTTCGTCAAAAGCAAAAAAAATTAGATGCTGCTTCGAAGGAATTGGAGTTAGAATTGGGAAGGCAGCCTAAAGAAGAAGAATTGGCACAGAAACTTCAGATCAGCATGAAAGAATTGAATGATCTGATCAATGAGACGCAGGTTGCTAATCTGGTGTCCCTGGATGAGTATTTGGAACAGGGAAGTGAAGTGAGGGCAGAATTGGGAAATCGTCCGAGATTTGAACAGCCGGATCAGGTAGTTGCCCGCCAGGAGTTAAAAAGAACACTTTCGGAAGCAATTGATTCATTGACGGAAAATGAACGAAAGGTGATTGCTTTATATTATTATGAAGAATTAACATTGAAAGAAATTAGTATGATACTCGAGGTTTCTGAATCGAGAGTATCACAGTTACATACAAAGGCATTGAAAAAAATGAGGGAAAAACTAGGGGATGATATAGTTATCTTTAACTTATATAATGTATGATATCGGGATGGAGGAGTTGTATGAAAAGAAATGCTTTTTTTCAGCTGATTCACAGAAACGGAAAGATGTATTTAAAATCGTATCCGGCTATAAATGGGGGAAGGACACTGCATATAGAAGATGTGATCTTTTATTTGGACAAGAAAAAGATTAATGATGTGGCAGTAGACGATATAAAAAAATTTGTGACTTTGGCAGGAAAACAGAAAAATGCTGAAATGCTGATCTCAAATGAGGAGATGATCGCAGAAAATGAGTCATTGTTTATAACGGTCGATCCAAAAAAATTATATGCAAAAGTGAGATTGTATCCGCATTCTAATAAAGGGTTACGGTTAGAAACAGAGGATATTATTTCTTTGCTCGAACAGCAGGGAGTTGTTCACGGAATTTTATATGAAAATATTGCATTGATGCAAAGATTAAAATTATATTGTACAGATATTCTGGTTGCAAAGGCTACTATGCCTGTACACGGACATGATGCACAGATTCATTATAATTTCAACCTGGATAAAACAAATAAACCTGCGATGGATGAAAATGGTCATGTAGACTTTCACCGGCTTGATATGATCGAGCCGGTAGAAGAAGGACAGCTTTTGGCAACGTTAGAGCCTGCTGATTTCGGAATACCCGGAATTGACATTACAGGACATGAAATAAAACCTAAAACAGTAAAAGTGTTATCATTGAAGCATGGCAAGAATATTCATTTGTCAGAAGACGAATTAGAAATGTATTCGGAAGTATCAGGTAACGTAACTTGTGTGGATGATACGGTTTTTGTGTCAGATTGCTATGAAGTTCCGGCGGATGTCGGACCATCGACAGGAGATCTTGAATATTCCGGAAGTGTCAATATCAAAGGCAATGTATTGTCAGGGTATACAGTCAAAGCAAGTGGAGATATTTATGTCAATGGTGCTGTAGAAGGTGCAACATTAATTTCCGGTGGTAAGATTGTATTGAACAGAGGTATTCAGGGAAAAGGCAAAGGAATGATGCAAGCGGAAGGCGACATCATTTCCAATTTTATTGAAAGTTCAAATGCATATGCCGGTGGTAAGATTGTAACAGATGCGATATTGCACAGTCAGGTCGTAGCACAAGATAGTGTGATCGTAAATGGTAAAAGAGGTATTGTTACCGGAGGTTCAGTGCGTTCTACTGTCTTGATCGAGACAAAAGTAGCCGGTTCGACGATGGGAACAGTTACGGAACTTGAAGTTGGTATTGATCCGAAAGTAAGTGAAAGATATCATGAGATAGAAGATATTATTGCAGATCATTCCGATGAGAAAGAAAAATTAGAACAGACATTGACTCTGCTGCTTAAGAGAGTGAAAGCAAAGGGAAAATTAGAAGAAGAAAAGTTAGAACAATTAAAGCAGTCTAAGGCAAGGCTGCAAGAGATTGAAGCAGAAGACAAAAAACTTTCAGATGAATATGAAGCATTAGAAGAAGAACTTCGAAATGCAAAAGATGTTGGGAAGATCATTGTGCATGATAAAGCATATAGCAGTGTCAAGATTACAATTTCTAATATTGTAAAATACCTTCATTCAGAAGTACAACACAGTTCGTTCGTAAGAGATGGTGCAGATATACGTATTCGTGGTCTGTAGTAAGATAGGAGGGATTTTATGTCACTTTCTTTAGATTATATAACCATGCCACCTAAGTCTCAGGAAGTTTCACAGATACAGACGCAGGAAATTACGCGAATGGAACAGGAGAATCAACAGCTTGCCACACAATATCAGGCTGAGATTAAACACCATTCGGAACAGACGATACGTCGTAACAAAGCAGAAAATGAAGAACTTAAAAATGACGAAAAAAAGAAGCAGCAAAAGAAACAACAAAAAAGAAAATCATCTACGGCAGATAAGAAAAAAGAAACGATGAAAAAAACAAATGCAGCTGGGATGGAATCGGATCAACATTTTGATATGCGGATCTAGAATGATATTTCATAGACGATGGAGGGCAACATGATTTTTTTAGAAGCGACAATGATTGTTATTGGCTTAGCCGCTGTCATTATCAGCTTTCGTATATCAGATAAGAAAGTAAGTAATACAGCAGAAGTAGATATGGAAGCCAATATACAAAAGTTTGATGATGTAAAAGAAGAACTTTCACAGAAAGCAGAAAGCATATTAGAAAGCACGGATGATAAATTAAGTACATTATCCAATGAAAAGATTATGGGAATGAATGAGTATTCTGACCAGGTGATGGATAAGATCGAAAAAAATCATGCAGAAGTTGTTTTCCTATATGACATGTTGAATGAAAAGCAGGAAGAAGTGAAACAATTAGTTCATGATATAGATTCCTTGAAGGCAGAGATTCATAATGAAGCTGCAAAAGGATACCAAAGTATCAAAGAGCAGGAGAGGCAATTAGACGAATTAAAAAAAGACATGGAAACAGAGTCCCTACGATTGGATCAGGACAAAAAAGAAATAGCAGATAAAATGGAAAAAGAGAGAACAGACATTGCGGAAAACAAGGAAGATGATGTTGAACAGGAATTTCATACATTGTTAGAAGAAACAGACCATGATGAAAAATCTGCCGCGTCTGTTTTTGATGAAGAAATAGCTAAAATTGAAGAAGAGGAAGCAAAAAATACACCACAAGAACGTTATCGTCCATTGCACCAACAGGAAAAGGCATCCAATCATAATGATGAGATTATTGAATTGTACAAAAATGGAAGATCCATTTTAGAAATTTCAAAAATGTTGTCGATCGGACAGGGCGAGGTGAAATTCGTGATCGATCTGCATCAGGCAGCGTCACGTTAATTACAAAAGATGGGAGATGACATACAATGAATAAGAAATCATTTCTTCGTGGATTTGGAAGTGGTGTGCTTTTTACTGCTGTTATACTAGGGACGTCTGCGATGTTAAGAACATCGGATTCTTATGTACGATCCCGTGCTCTCAAATTGGGGATGGTAGAAAAGCCACAAAAGGAAGAAACACTCTTTGCAACGCAGACACCACAGCCATCTGTCTTACCGACGCAGACAAATGCAAAAGATGATGCTAAGTCAAAGTCAGAGAAAACCACATCTGCAACACCGCATACATCGGCATCTACGACAAAAACATCCAATAAAAAGCAGGAAAAAAAGATGGATACCGAGAAGAAACGTTTGGAAAAAGATTTGAAAGCCGAAGAAAAGAAATTAAAGATTTCGGATGGAGAATGGTCTTCTGACGTGAGTAAAGAGTTAGAAAAACTTGGTATTATTGATGATTCCAAAAAATTTGATAAATATTTAAATCAAAATGGATATTCTCATTTAATCAATTCAGGAACGTATCATGTATCCGTAGATGATACATACGAAGAACTTGCAAAAAAGATTACAGGAAATCGAAAATAAAAAAAATACTTCTGTGATTGCTAAGAGTAATCCGGAAGTATTTTTTATATAACTCAAAAATCAAAGGAAAAATATTTTGTCAGAAAAGGAGAAGTAGTATGAAATTTCGTCCATGTATTGATATTCATAACGGAAGTGTAAAACAGATCGTAGGAGGCAGTCTGCAGGATCAGGGAAGCCAGGCTGTTGACAATTTTATATCTGAACAGGATGCAGCTTTTTATGCAGACAAATATAAAGAAGCAGGGTTGAAAGGTGGACATATCATTCTATTGAATCCTGCTGGATCAGAGTATTATGAAAAAGATATAGAACAGGCCAGGAAAGCGTTGATGGCGTATCCGGGGGGAATGCAGATCGGGGGAGGTATGCACACAGAAAATGCAAAAAGTTTTCTTAATATGGGAGCCTCGCATGTGATCGTTACATCATATGTTTTCCGGGATGGAAAAATAGATTTTAAACGATTAGAAGAGCTTGTTGCCAGAATAGGAAAGGAACATTTAGTCTTAGATCTAAGCTGTCGTTTTTATGAAGATGATTATTATATTGTGACAGACCGCTGGCAAAAAAGAACATCGGTACCAATGAATCAGGAAACATTTGAACGGCTTGCTCGGTATTGTGATGAATTTCTTATACATGCTGTTGATGTCGAAGGAAAAGCATCCGGTGTGGAAAAAGAAGTGGTCAGACGGCTTGGAAATGCAAAAGTGCTTCCTGTGACATATGCAGGCGGCATTCATTCTATGGAAGATATTGATTGGATTGAAAAAGCAGGAAATGGCTTTGTGGATTATACTATAGGAAGTGCTTTGGACTTATTTGGCGGAACGATTTCTTATGAGAAGATCATAAAACGTTCTCAAAAATAGTGGGAAAATAGGTGTAACAAATCTGTAACAAATACACAATCTTACGGAATAGATAATAAAAGGTATATGCAATAATGACAAATTAATTATCAATTGTAATAAAAAATTATACAAATAGCACAATAAAATAGAATGTAAAATCTTTCTAAAATTTAAATCATTTGTAACAGGGTTGAAAATATGAAAAAGTGTGTTATAATTGTTACATAAATGTTAAGCAACAATTGCATTTTTGCAAGAACAATATATCAAAGTTGTTCCTTTATAAGAAATGTAGAAATGCAAAGCAAAATTTTGGAGGTTTTTATGTTTATGAAAAGATTTGCACTGTTGGTCTTATCAGTTGGAGTGATTTCCTGCTTTCAGGCAGCAGAAGCATCTGCTGCACAGGAGGAAGCTTTTAATCAGAACACAGTTGCAGTATCTGAAGCAAATGAAACGATTACACCCGTACAGAATAATCTGTCTGCGATAGTGCCAACAGCAGCACCGGTTGCACAGAATGCTCAGGAAGCGCAGACAGCTGTTGATTCACAGATACAGCAAAGAGCTGTAACACAGGGAAAAAAAGCTGCCAAAAAGAAGAAACACAGTACTAAGAAAAAGAAAAAAGCTTCTTATACAAAAAAGGAATTGCGTCTGATGGCAAGCATCATTAATTGTGAGGCAGGTGCAGAGCCATATCAGGGTAAGTTAGCCGTTGGTGTAGTAGTAATGAACCGTATTAAGTCCAGATCATTTCCAAACACATTAAAGAAAGTGATCTACCAGAAATATCAGTTTTCACCGGTAAGAAACGGATCATTAAACAAGCGCCTTAGACAATATGATGCAGGAAAGATTCATTCAAAACAATGGAAAGACTGCATTTCTGCGGCAAAAAAGACTTTAGAAGGTCAGAAGACGATTGTAGTGAAAGGAAAGGTAAAAAACATGAAAAGTTACCATTTCTTCAGTGTTCGTTTATCAGGTGCCAGGATGAAACTTGGCGGACATCGTTTCAAATAAACTTCAGAAAAATAAAAGAAAAGATACTTTATAACAGCTTCTTTGTTATAAAGTATTTTTTTCTTTTCTATTTGGCGAAAATGTGGTATCATTTATAATAGTATGTTTTGTATTTTATGAATAAAGCATTCTATCTATGAAAACATCAAAGGAGGAGACACAGTGAGTAGTCCGGAGAATATGAATGAGATGAATAACGAGAAAGTCTCTCGTAATTTTATTCAAAACATAATTGATAAAGATTTGGCGGAAGGAAAGTATGATAAGATTGTTACACGTTTTCCACCGGAACCAAATGGTTATCTGCATATAGGACATGCAAAATCCATCTTATTGAATGCAGGTCTTGCAAAAGAATATGGTGGAGATTTTCATTTGCGGTTTGATGATACAAATCCCATGAAAGAAAAGTCGGAATTTGTAGAATCTATTATGGAAGATGTAAAATGGGTCTGCGGAGATCTGGATCTGGAAAAAGTATTTTACGCATCTGATTATTTTGATAAGATGTATGAATATGCAGTTTTGCTGATCAAGAAAGGAAAGGCTTTTGTTTGTGATCTATCGCCTGATGAGATCCGCGAATACAGAGGAACATTAAAAGAACCGGGTAAGAATAGTCCGTATCGTGATCGCACGATTGAAGAAAATTTAGATCTGTTTGAGCGCATGCGTGCCGGTGAATTTGAAGATGGTTCTAAAGTATTACGTGCTAAGATTGATATGTCTTCGCCTAACATTAATATGAGAGATCCTATTATTTATCGTGTTGCGCGTATGCATCATCATAATACCGGTGATAAATGGTGTATTTATCCTATGTATGATTTTGCACATCCGATCGAAGATGCGATCGAAGGTGTGACACATTCAATCTGCACATTAGAGTTTGAAGACCATCGTCCATTGTACGACTGGGTGGTTCGTGAGATTGGTTTTGAAAAGCCGCCTAAGCAGATTGAGTTTGCAAAATTGTATCTTACTAATGTTGTTACCGGTAAGCGTTATATCAAAAAGCTGGTAGAAGACGGAATTGTAGATGGCTGGGATGATCCAAGACTGGTATCGATTGCTGCGCTGCGTCGTCGTGGATTTACACCGGAATCAATTCGTATGTTTATGGAGTTATCCGGTGTATCAAAGGCACAGAGTTCATCGGATTATGCAATGTTAGAGTATTGTATCCGTGAAGACCTCAAGATGAAACGTCCGCGTATGATGGCAGTGTTAGATCCTGTTAAGCTTGTGATCACAAACTATCCTGAAAATGAGATTGAATATCTCGATGTATCAAATAATCAGGAAAATGAAGCAATGGGAACCAGAAAAGTTCCATTTGGAAAAGTTTTATATATTGATCGTTCTGATTTTATGATCGAACCACCAAAGAAATATTTCCGTTTGTATCCGGGCAATGAAGTGCGTCTGATGAATGCTTACTTCGTAACCTGTACAGATTATATAACAGACGAGGATGGCAAAGTTACGGAAGTACACTGTACATACGATCCTGAGACAAAGAGTGGTTCCGGTTTTACCGGCAGAAAAGTGAAAGGTACGATTCACTGGGTATGCGCAGAGACCGCCCAGAAAGCAGAAGTTCGTCTGTATGAGAACATTGTAGATGAAGAAAAAGGTGTATACAATGAAGATGGAAGCATTAATGTCAATCCAAATTCATTAACTGTTTTAAAGGAATGCTATATAGAACCGGCACTCGCAGAGGCAGAACCGATGGAAAGTTTCCAATTTGTCCGTCAGGGATACTTTACAGTGGATTCTAGGGATTCCGGCAAGGATCATCTGGTATTTAACCGGATTGTATCAATGAAGAGTTCATATCGACCAAAATAAGGAGGTAGTATCATGGGAGTGTTTTCCGGATTAGACCAATTTGGGTTAGGAAAATTGGAAAAAGTACATGTATTTGAAGAGGAAAATAGTAAAGTTGGAAAAGATGGGAAAAAAGCAGAGCATCAGGTGACAGAAGAAGAACTTTTATTCGACAAGACGTTTAGATGCCCGGTATGTGATACGGAATTCCATTCAAAAATGGTTCGTACCGGTAAGGTAAAGTTGATTTCTGCTGACACGGATTTAAGACCAAAGTACCAGTTAGTGGATTCTTTAAAATATGATGCACTTGTTTGTCCAAAATGTGGTTATGCCGCATTAAGTCGTTTCTTTAAGTTCATGATGCCGGCGCAGGCAAAGTTGATCCGTGAGAATATTTCGAAAAATTTTAGTGGATTAAAGCCGACAGGTAATATTTATACATATGATGATGCGATTGCCCGCCATCAGCTTGCTTTAGTTAATACTGTTGTAAAAAAAGCAAAAGCAAGTGAAAAAGCATATACCTGCTTAAAGATGGCATGGCTTTGCCGTGGTAAAGCTGAAACTCTGCCAAAAGAGACACCGGATTATGATAAAGTGATCACGGATCTGAACAAAGAAGAATTAGAGCTTCTTGCGAATGCACATGATGGATTTGTTGGTGCATTTTCGAAAGAATCATTCCCTATGTGCGGTATGGATGAAATCACGGTTACTTATCTGATCGCTGAACTTGCACGTCGTATTGGAAAGTATGATGAGTCCAGCAGATGGATCTCTCGTGTCCTGACTTCGAGAGAAGCCAGTGAGCGCATTAAGAATAAAGCCCGTGAGATCAAAGAAATGCTCAATAAACAAAAAGAGAAAAAGTAATCCAGATACCAATTAAAAAGAATATATTCTGAATATTGAAACAGAAAGAAAAATCTGTATCAAGACCCAGAAGATACAAAAAGATGAATGCAATCCGATAAGAAGTGTATTCATCTTTTTTATTGGATCGGAAATAGCACGTACAGTAGCGGTACACCAACAAGAATTGCTTTAGCAATTCTTGGAGTGAAAAGCTATGGATTTGCACTGTATTATATTATAGGAAAAATGCTTGTATTGTAATGGTATGCCGATAAAAAACAATTGCAGGCATACAACTTGTAGAATTTGAGATTGTATCTGCAGAAATATCAGGCATCCTATCAGAAAATTTATCATATAGTATAAAGTGTTTTTATATAATGTTTTGTGAGTACGGATCAATATAAAAAATACGATATAAGCAGAAGAAAAATGCAGATTGTTAAAACACATCGTTTTAATCTATGCAGAGCATAAAACAAAAAAAAGTGTAAAAGTGAGAAAACAATAGAATAGATGAGAAAAATAAAGAATTGACTAAAATAATAAAAAAATGGAGTACAGATATATATTGCTAAAAATGTACAAATGAAATATATTAAGGATATGGTTAGCACTCAAAAAGAAAGAGTGCTAATAAACGAAAATCTAAAGGAGGCAATCGTTATGAAATTATCACCATTAGGAGACAGAGTCGTATTAAAGCAGTTAGAAGCTGAGGAAACTACAAAATCAGGTATTGTACTTCCGGGAAATGCCCAGGAAAAGCCACAGCAGGCAGAGGTTATTGCAGTAGGACCGGGTGGAAATGTAGATGGTAAAGAGGTTGTAATGCAGGTTGCAGTTGGCGATAAAGTGATTTATTCAAAATATGCAGGTACAGAAGTTAAATTAGAAGATACAGAATACATTGTTGTTCGTCAGAGTGATATTTTAGCAAAAGTAGAGGCTTAATATAAGAAGAAAAACAACATAGAACGGATAGAAAATAAAAATGTTTGGAGGAATTTTATTATGGCAAAGGAAATTAAATTTGGTGCTGACGCAAGAGCAGCATTAGAAGCTGGCGTTGATAAATTGGCAAATACTGTAAAAGTTACATTAGGACCAAAAGGAAGAAACGTAGTATTAGATAAGTCTTTTGGTGCTCCATTGATCACAAATGATGGTGTTACAATTGCAAAAGATGTAGAATTAGAAGATGGATTTGAAAACATGGGTGCACAGCTTGTAAAAGAAGTTGCTACAAAGACAAACGATGTAGCAGGTGATGGTACTACGACCGCTACGGTTCTTGCACAGGCTATGGTTAATGAAGGTATGAAGAACCTAGCAGCAGGTGCTAATCCTATTATTCTTCGTAAGGGTATGAAGCAGGCTTGTGACTGTGCTGTAGAAGCAATCGCACAGATGAGCTCAAAGGTTACAGGAAAAGACCAGATTGCCAGAGTTGCTGCCATTTCAGCCGGAGATGACGCAGTTGGTGAAATGGTTGCTGATGCAATGGAAAAGGTTTCTAATGATGGTGTTATTACAATCGAAGAATCTAAGACGATGAAGACAGAATTAGACCTTGTAGAAGGTATGCAATTCGACAGAGGTTATGTTTCAGCATATATGGCAACAGATATGGATAAAATGGTCGCAGATCTCGATAATCCATATATTCTTATTACAGATAAGAAGATTTCAAATATTCAGGAAATTCTTCCGCTTCTTGAAGAAATCGTTCAGAGTGGTGCAAAACTTTTGATCATTGCGGAAGATGTAGAAGGCGAAGCTCTTACAACATTAGTGATCAACCGTTTAAGAGGTACATTCAATGTGGTTGCTGTTAAGGCTCCGGGTTATGGCGACAGAAGAAAAGCTATGTTAGAGGATATTGCAATCTTAACAGGTGGTCAGGTAATCTCAGAAGAAGTTGGTCTTGAATTAAAAGATACTACATTAGATATGCTCGGTCGCGCTAAATCAGTTAAGGTTCAGAAAGAAAACACAGTTATCGTTGACGGTGCAGGCGATAAGGATGCTATTGCAGCCAGAGTTGCTCAGATCAAAGCACAGATTGAAGAAACAACATCTGATTTTGACAGAGAAAAGTTACAGGAAAGACTTGCTAAGCTTGCTGGCGGTGTAGCTGTTGTACGTGTTGGTGCTGCTACAGAAACAGAAATGCAGGAAGCAAAACTTCGTATGGAAGATGCTTTAGCTGCAACAAGAGCCGCTGTAGAAGAAGGTATCATTTCCGGTGGTGGATCAGCTTATATTCATGCTTCTAAGAAGGTTGCTAAGCTTGCTTCTACATTAGAAGGAGATGAAAAGACAGGTGCTAACATTATCTTAAAAGCACTTGAAGCTCCGTTAAAGACAATTGCGTATAATGCAGGTTTAGAAGGCTCTGTTATCATTAATAAAGTAAGAGAATCTGAAGAAGGCATTGGATTTAATGCTTTAACAGAAGAATATGTTGATATGGTTCAGGCAGGTATCGTTGATCCTGCAAAGGTTACAAGAAGTGCTCTTCAGAATGCAACCAGTGTTGCTTCTACACTTCTTACAACAGAGTCTGTTGTATCTACAATTAAGGAAGATGCTCCTGCAATGCCTGCAGGAGGAGCACCTGGAATGGGTATGATGTAATCTGATAAAAGAGTAGTCAATAGCATAACAAAATAAAAAACAGACAGGAGGGGATTTGAACATTCGTTCATTTCCCCCTCTTGTTTTTTGGGGGATTTACCATGGAAGAATTATATTCAGAAACTTATATTAAAGAAGCAAAGCTGACACCACAAAAAAAGATACAGCGTATCGGACTGATCGCATTAGCTGTGATCCTTATTGCATTCGGACTTCTTGCGGCAATTACAATGGGAACGGTTCTTGTATTGTTAGTTATGGTCGTTGCAGCCGGAATTGCGATTTTTTTTGTGCCGACAGAAAAACTTTCGTATGAATACATTTTTGTGGATGGACAGATTGACTTTGACCGCATTTTGAGAGGTGAGAGCCGTAAGACAATGAAGCGTATCGATCTTTCCAAAGTCGAAGTCGTTGCACCGGAGCATTCTCATCATCTGGATGCATACGCAAAGCGTACGTTATATGACTACTCATCCGGAATAGATACAGATCAGCATTATATCGCTGTTTATATGGACGAAAAAGGACTGATACAGATCCGCTTTACACCGGATGAAAAGATGCTTCATATGATGAAAATGAAATCACCAAGCAAGATAAAAGAAGACTAGGAGTGCAGTTTAGGAATTCTTCATCTTTTTTTATAGGATAGCAGTTGACAAAAAAAGAGGATTTGTTGTATACTTGTACAAATATTTCAAATGCGAACAACACGCAGGATTTCCCTGCGTGTTTCCTAATATAAAATAATATACAATAAGGAGGAAATAAAAAATGGGTAAGATTATTGGTGAAGGCATTACATTTGATGATGTGTTATTAGTACCACAGTATTCAGAAGTAATTCCAAATCAAGTTTCTTTGGCAACAAATCTGACAAAGACCATTAAACTGAACATTCCTATGATGAGTGCAGGAATGGATACGGTTACGGAATATCGTATGGCAATCGCAATGGCAAGACAGGGTGGAATTGGTATTATCCACAAAAATATGTCGATTGAGGCACAAGCTGATGAGGTTGATAAGGTAAAGAGGTCAGAGAATGGTGTTATTACGGACCCGTTTTATTTATCTCCGGAACATACATTAGAAGATGCAAACAATCTGATGGCAAAATTCAGAATTTCAGGTGTACCGATCACGGAAGGAAAGAAGTTAGTCGGAATTATTACAAACCGTGATCTGAAGTTCGAGACTGATTTTTCTAAAAAGATCAAAGAGTCTATGACTTCTGATGGACTGATCACAGCAAAAGAAGGCATTACGTTAGAAGAGGCAAAGAGTATTCTTGCAAAATCAAGAAAAGAAAAGCTTCCATTAGTAGATGATCAGGGCAATTTAACAGGTCTTATCACAATCAAAGATATTGAAAAGCAGATCAAATATCCATTAGCAGCAAAAGATTCACAGGGCAGACTTCTTTGCGGGGCTGCTGTTGGTGTTACTGCAAATATTTTAGATCGTGTCGCTGCTTTAGTAGAAAAACATGTAGACTGTATTGTTATTGATACAGCACATGGTCATAGTGCAAACGTATTAAAGGTAGTTAAGATGGTGCGTGATGCCTATCCTGATCTTCAGATCATCGCAGGTAATGTTGCAACAGGAAAAGCAACAGAAGCTTTGATCAAAGCTGGTGTTGACTGCGTTAAGATCGGTATTGGACCGGGTTCGATCTGTACAACCCGCATCGTAGCAGGTATCGGTGTTCCACAGATTACAGCAATCATGGAAGCATATGAAGTAGCAAAAAAATATGATATTCCAATTATTGCAGATGGTGGCATTAAGTATTCCGGTGATATGACAAAAGCATTAGCAGCCGGTGCAAGTGTATGTATGATGGGAAGCATCTTTGCCGGATGTGATGAAAGTCCCGGAACATTTGAATTATTCCAGGGAAGGAAATATAAAGTATATCGTGGTATGGGATCAATTGCTGCTATGGAAAACGGTAGTAAAGACCGTTACTTCCAGACAGGTGCTAAGAAATTAGTTCCGGAAGGTGTAGAAGGACGTGTGGCTTACAAGGGAACCGTAGAAGATACTGTATTCCAGTTGATCGGTGGTATCCGTTCAGGTATGGGATATTGTGGAGCAAAGGATATTCCTACTCTTCGTGAAACAGCCGAATTTGTAAAGATTTCAGCTGCTTCTCTGAAAGAAAGCCATCCACATGATATTCATATTACAAAAGAAGCACCAAACTATAGTGTAGAATAAACTAAATAAAAGCCATGTAGCATTTTTATGTAACATGATAAATGAAGTCTGAACGCTGATCATGCATCCGATATTGTGGAGTTGTATTGGCTTGTCAGACTTCTTTTTTTGAAACTGCTATGTTATAATTATATTATTAAAAGTTTTTTTGTAAAAATATTACCGGATACAAGAGGAAGAAACATGGGAAGAGTACAAAAGAAGAATGCAAAGAATTATTTATTGATCATCATTGCAACATCGTTAGCATGTATTTTATGCATTGCTACGGTTGTAGGAGGCATTCATATGGCTTTCGGACAGGATCATAAAAAGCAGCAGGATATATTATATCAGAACGCACAGATCACAAAGCCGGTGATCACGCAGAATCTTCTGACCGCAAACATAAATTCCAGACCGGGAATTGCTCTAGAGAAAGTGAAAGGCATTGTTGTTCATTATACGGCAAATCCCGGAACAAGTGCGAAAGCAAACAGAGATTACTTCGAATCCAGAAAAAATTGTGAAGATAAAGCAGAATACAAAGTCAGCAGTCATTTTATTATTGGGATAGCCGGTGATATCATTCAATGTATTCCCGAAAATGAGATTGCATATGCGTCGAATTCACGAAATAAGGATACAATTTCGATCGAGTGCTGTCATCCTGATGCTACCGGTAAATTTACTCAAAAAACATATCAGTCTTTAGTAAATTTGCTTAGTTATCTCTGTGTGAAATATCACATATCAGATCAAAATATTATCCGTCATTATGATGTGACAAAGAAAATCTGTCCGAAATATTATGTGAAGCACCCAAAGAAATGGGAAAAACTAAAAAAAGATGTTTTATCGGAAATTAAGAATAGCGAAAAAGAATAAAGATTTTACCTTCCCGGTAAGAAAAATTACATTGTAAAAAACAGAGATTTTTGTCTCTGTTTTTTGTTGATTCTTGCCATTGTAAAATTGCTTAAAAATGATACAATGAGGATCAATTCATAAATCAAAAGCTATGTAATACCTGATTACGCATTTAAAAAGGGAGAGTGCGAAAAAGGAGGTTACATATGAAAAAAAGTCGAATGATAAGAAAGATCGGAAGCGTTCTTTTTCTATTGATGATTGTAGCTGTATTATCAGGAAAAAACAGTTACGCCAAAGAAAATAATACGTATTTGGATGTTGGAACTTATGCAGATACAGAAAACGGATATTCCTATCCGGGAGTTGCATTTTATATGGATGGTGTGATACAGCACTATGCAATGGATATCTGGAAAAAGACACAGGAGCAATGGTCATATTGCCATACAAGAGTAAATGATCGGGTATTTACAAACAGTGACAATACAGAAGTTGTAAAAGACATTCGTATGCAAACAAAAGAAGATGGCAGTCACCGTTTTGCACTTTCTGATAATGCAATCACGCCTTCAGATGAATATTCTGTATTGGTCAAAAGAAAGCAGGCAGGGAAAAAAAGAGAAGAAGTAATCGAGTATTCAGATGATCCTGCAAGCTGGCAGCCGCTTTCGGATTATTCATTTTGCAATGCAAAAGCAAAGAAGAATGGGTTAGATTTAACCATTCAGGATGCAAACAGTTCTTCTCTTATTTACCGAATTTATAATGCAAAGGAGGTTGCCCCGGATTGCAATGGTTTTCAATTTGATCTTGCAGGAGGTACGTTAGAAGAATCAGGAAAAGCATATTATGATGGAGAGAATTATGTGATCCGGAAGCTTCCGAAGGTCTCGAAAAGTCTGAAAGGATATGCAGTTACTTTTGATGGCTGGTATGATGCTAAGAATGGTGGTAATCCGATTACTGTTGGAAGTATCGCATATTATGGGCAGACACTGTATGCTCACTGGACGCAGAGAGCATACCAATACAAAGTACATTACGTCGATCTATTAAAAGAAAAAGCAGACGATGTTCAATTTTTAAGTCATAGAGAAAAGAATATTGCATATGGAAGTTATGCGTCTGGCGCGGATATTGGTGACAGTAAAGAAGATGGAGCATATTATACAGGATACACATTAGACAGTACAACAAAAGAAAAGGTGATAAAAGAAAATATCACGGTGTATCGTTATTTTATTAAGAGTACCTATCAGGTACGATATATTGATCAGGTCATAGAAGGAAAAAAGAGTGGAACGATTTTACAATCCGTTAAAAAGGTGAAAGAATATCAGGAAATAGCAAATGGAGCGGAACTTGGAACGGATACCAAAAAGCACAAATATTATAAAGGATATCAATTAAGTAATACGACATCTGTACTTGTAGATTCCAATGCGGTTTGTGTCTATCGGTATTTTGTGCCGGTACGATATTCGATTCATTTTGATGGAATGGAACCAAGCAATGGCATTATGCGTGATATCGAATCCTGTGAATATTTAGAAAGCATTACATTGCCAAAGAACCTTTATCAAAAAAAGATTCAGTTACGATTGCATTTGAATTGCGAGGATGCGATCTGCGACAGCAATGAATCCGTTCATCCTGCAGTTTTTCTTGGCTGGTCCCAAACAGCAGGTGGTGATGTGGAATTCATGGATCAGGCACAAGTGGCAGAACTTTGTGATACCGAGCAGGAAGAAGTGACATTATATGCAATCTGGGATTATAGCAATCAGAAAATAACAAATATTCCGACAAGACAGGGTTATCAGTTTGCCGGATGGTCGCAGGATCCTGACGCACAGCAGGGAAATACAACTTTTCAATGGAAAGAGGATATGGATCTGTATGCAGTATGGAAAGCTTGCAATGTGCCATATCATGTAGAATATTATAAAGAAAAAACAGATGGAACTTATGAAAAGACAGCGCAGTACGAATTTACCGGAAAAACCGACAGCGAAGTATCGATCGAAGAAAATGCAGAGATCTATCCGGGCTTTTATCTGGATCGGGATGCTTCGGTATTGAAAGGAAAAGTCAGGGCAGATGGCAGTCTTATACTGGCTGCATATTATAGCCGTAATGTCTATACCCTTACAATGGATGTAAATGGCGGAAAAAGCAGTGCAGATCTGCAGGCGTTTTGTACGAAAACGAAATATGGAACAGCATATGCAATTCCAAATTGTGATGCAACGCGTTATGGATATCGCTTTGCCGGCTGGAGTACCGAAAAAGAAAACTATCATAGAGTTTATCAAAGTGGTGAGACAATCCTGATGCCAAATCATGATACCGTATTATATGCTGCATGGGAACCAATCGAGTATACTGTTCATTTTAAAGAGAATTTACCGGAAGAATGTAAAGAGCAGAGTCAAAAGAAAATGAGAGATCAAAAAATTGGTTATGATCAGGAGACTATTTTATCTGAATGTATCTATCAGGCGAAAGGATATGCATTTGCCGGCTGGAGTCTGACAAAGGATGGATCAGAAGCTCTTTATTCAAAAGAGGATATTGTAAAGAATCTTACGACAAAGGAAGGTGGCGAAGTGACACTATATGCAATCTGGAAACCGCTTTCTTTCAAGATTCATTATGAAAAAGGTCGGACGCCGCATGATCAGGATGCAACAGGAGAAATCGATGATACGCAGTATTTCTATGATAAGGATTGTTTTGCAGCGAAGAGTCATTTTGCTGTGCAAGGATATCATATAGCGTTCTGGAACACAAAAGAAGATGGAAGTGGAATTTCTGTTCTGCCGGGAGAAAATCTCAAAGGAAAATATATTGCAAATGAAGATTTAACGTTATATGCGGTCTGGGAAGCAAATGAAGACACGCCGTTTACAATTGAGCTTCGTATTGGAAATGAAGAAACATATGAAGTAGTAGAGATGAAGAAACTGAATGGTGAAACAGAAAAAAGTATCGCTAAAGCGTTGGAAAAGTGTTATAGCCAAACATTAGACGGCGAAGAAGCAGCCTTTTTTTATTCAGGATATGAGATAATCAATAAGGAAGTATTAGAACAGAAGATCAAAGCGGATGGATCTTCTTATCAGATCTGTTTTATAAAAAGAAGAGATTGCAAAATAAATTATTATCAGGAGGAAAATGGAAAAGAGAAAATTGTCTGCTCAATAACATATCCATATGAAACAACGGTTACTTTGAAAGATTCTGTGGAAGATATAACCGGAGTTGAACGCTATGTTGATGATAAAGGAAAGATTTATGCTGTTGGAGAAAAGATGACATTGTGGAAGACTGCTAATCTGCATATACAGCATAGTATTTCATTTGAGGGAGATCATAAGAAATATGTTGATCATGGGGCATGTGTTTATTTAGAAAATTTAAAAAAAGAAGGTCATAGATTAGAAGGCTGGTACGAAGATGCTGCATTTAAACAATTTGCGGGTATGGCAGGGCAAAGAAGTAAAGCTATTTACAAAAACATGGTCTATTATCCGAAATGGTCTGATCCGTTAAACTATAAGATCACATATGATTTGCAAAATACAAAAGCGGTAATGTTAGAAAACAGGATTGATCACTATGTATATGGACAAAAAACACAACTGCCGGATGCTTCACAGTTATTCCTTCCTGATGGATATCAATTTGTCGGCTGGTTTGATGTGTCTGACCCTACCATGACAATTCTTACAGAAATCGGTGAACGCCAGACAGGAGATAAAGTGCTGCGTCTGCTTTTAATGCTTGAAGAGAAGAAAACGCAGCCACAAGAGGAAAAAAAAGCAGAGCAGTCTTTTGCAACAGTTAAAGAAGATCGTATAAATAACCTGAGCACCGGAGAGCAGAATCCTTCGTTTGAGGGAATGATGGAGCTTCAAACAGGAAAGAAAAGCTCTGTGCTTCAATTTAAGCAAAAAGGGATTACATATTGTGTGAATGAAGCAACAGGAGAATTGGTTGTCTCTACGATTAAAGTAAATAAGAAAAATATAAAAATACCACGGACAGTGACATGGAAACAGAAGCGATATAAAGTAACCGGTATCAAAGAGAAGGCATTATATCGTCATAAGAAAGTACAGGAATTCGTAATAGCAGATACCATCACTTCTATTGATGCAAAAGCGATTTTACAAAATCCTCATTTGAAAAAGATTACGATTGGCCGTAATGTTTCTAAGATTGAAAAGGACAATTTGCGAAATTGTCCTAAGCTTAAAAAGATTTTATTCAAAGGGGATCAAATTAAAAAGATCGGGAAAAACTTCTGTATCTCTGCTTCCAAAGTAACTGTATATGGGAAAAAGGAGCAAAAAAAGCTCCATCTTACCAAGCTTCATAAGGCGAATCACAAAGTAAAATGGAGATATCGTTCTTTATAGATCCAGTTGAATTTTTTTGTTAGCAGGATGATAAGGCGTATAACGGACGCCGGCTGATTTCATCATTCGTTTGGCTGCGATAACAGATGGTGTCTCGGCATATTTATCACAAAGATAAATTACTTCCGAGATGCCTGCCTGTATCAGCGCTTTTGTACATTCATTGCATGGGAAGAGAGTTGTATAGATCTTTGCATGTGTCATATTTGTACCGGTATAGTTTAAAAGAGCATTTAATTCTGCATGACAGACATAAAGATATTTCGCATCCAGTTCATTTTCGGAATTGCGATCCCATGGATATTCATCATCGGAACATCCACGCGGCATTCCGTTGTATCCTACGGACAGGATCTTGTTGTCTTCGCTGACAATACATGCACCTACGCTGGTATGGGGATCTTTACTGCGTTCTGCGGATAAAAGAGCGATTCCCATAAAATATGCATCCCATTTTAAATAATCACTTTTTTTCATAATAATCCTCTTTCTTTTCCTTTTGTATATCAATGCCTTGGATTTGTATATCAAAAAAGGCTACCCACACCATTGGTAGCCTTTCATTTTACATAATCAATTATGCGATTTTATTGACAGCAACTGTCAGACGTGAAATCTTTCTAGATGCGTTCTTCTTATGGAATACACCCTTGCTTGCAGCTTTGTCGATTTCTGTAATAGCAGCCTTTAATGCTTCTGTTGCAGCAGCTTTATCATTGGCAGCGATTGCAGCATCTACTTTTTTAATTGCAGTTTTCACAGTAGACTTGATTGCTTTATTTCTTTCTGCATTTCTGCGATCAACTAAAATTCTCTTCTTTGCTGATTTAATATTAGCCATTCTTTACACCTCCCAATATTGAAGTTATCTCTATTCAAACCGGACACGGTCGCTTTGAATAAGCATACTCATATATAATAGATGAAAATAAAAAGCTTGTCAATATATAAAATAAAAAATGTCATAAAAATTCACCCGCCTCACTTTTAAAAAGAAATTGCTTGTATTCTTAGTTTGATCGGTATAAATCGAGCAAAGCAGAACACAATAAAGAATAGAAATAAAAAAAGACAGATCAGTGAGGATGAGGAGAAGACGATATGAGATATGAGAAAAGAACCGATTTGGCAATTGAAGTCAAGGAAAGTTTTCCTAAAGATCATGTAGAGATACCGGGAGTCAGTTTACAGGAAAACTATGATAAACTAAAAAAGATCAAAGTAACTTCGGTTCGGATCATGAATCATATTGGAGCAAGGCAGATGAAAAAGCCGATTGGAACCTATACTACGATTGATTTTGAAGAACGTTTCATATTCGAACAGAAGGATTATATGGATGCTGTCGGAAAAAGATTGCAAAAAGAATTGGCAGCTATCCTGCCGCACAAAATAAAGAAGGATGCCACGATATTGGTTACCGGGCTTGGAAATCGTTTTGCAACACCGGATGCATTGGGACCATATGTCTTGGAACAGATTGAAGTCAACCGGCATTTATCGGTACAGTATGTGGGCATGGAATTACAAAAGGGAATGAAAATATGTGGTATGATTCCCGGTGTATTAGGACAAACAGGAATGGAAAGTTCAGAAATCCTAAAAGGCGTGATCGAAAACGTACATCCTGATTGCATGTTAGTCATAGATTCGTTAGCTACTAGAAGTATCAAAAGATTATGCACAACAATCCAGTTGACAGATACCGGTATTTCACCGGGAGCAGGTATTGGAAATAATCGTAGTGAGATCAATCAGAACACAATGAATATTCCAGTGATCGCAATCGGTGTGCCTACTGTTGTGGAAGCCGGAACGATTGTTTATGATACATTAGAAGCAGCTTTACAAAAGGAAGGCTACAGCACGAAAGAAATTGCCCTCTTTTTTGATAGAATACATGATAAGATGGGAGATTCTTTTTTCGTTACACCAAAAGATATTGATGAAAAGATCAAGACAGTGGGCGATATGATTGCGAATAGTATCAATGCGTGTCTGGCAGGATAAAAGCAGTCATAATTTTCATTAAAAAGACATATGATAAAGCAGTATCTTTTTAACGGCAGCTAAGAGAAGACAGCAGGAAAGGGAGAAAGCCCGCTTTCAAGATCAAATTTGCGATTCTATCCTGCTGCCGGATAGAATGTCAGAAAAATCGGGGGAATAGTGAATGCATGGAAAAAAGATGAGAATCAATTTTATCATGATAGGAAGTCTGCTTTGCATTATGTGGACAGGTATTCTTGTTGCAGCATTATGTGGACAGTTACAGACTGTGAAAAATCTTCAATGTATAGTAATTCAGCAAATGGAAAAGATAGGAATGCATCCTTTTATGGCAGCAGGAATCTTGCAAGACAGGAAAGAAAGGAATGAGGCAGCAGATATGATCTTTCGACAGAATGATATGCTAAAATATCTGTATTCGAATGAACAACGTCTTGTTAAAGTAACAGACAGTACTGTGACACGATTAGCCGGGCATTTTGCAGGACAAAATAAAGAAAATAATCTATTTTGGAGTACGGCAGGCAGTATCTACGATCGTTCGGAAGTATTATTTGAGACAAAAGACGAAAATGGTCAACAGGCAGTTTCTAAGGAAGAAACACAGACGCAGACACGGGAAACGACTGCACAGGTAGAAGAGCATAAGGCATCGGATCCATCAATCTCAAAAACACCGATTGCGACAGACAGCAAAGAAAAATTACAACAGAATCTTCATAAAATAGAAAAGCTGGAAAAAAGCATGAGCAGGTCTTACTTATTAAAGAATTTTTATATTACAGATTCTTCGACAACAATAGATAATTCTATCTTTCAGGTTCGGACATTGCTTACAAAATCCATGGTGATAAAAAAGGAAAAGAAACCGCAGATTCTTATTTTTCATACGCATGGTGCATCGGAAAGTTTTCGTGACAGCAAAAAAGGAAGAAAAGAAGATTCAATTGTCGGTGTAGGTGCGGCATTAGCAAAAGAGTTGACGGATACATATGGTTATCGTGTGATACATGACCAGACACAATATGACAGAATTAACGGAAAAATCGATCGAAGTCTGGCATATAATTATTCATGCAAAGGTGTAACAGAAACATTAAAAAAATATCCGTCCATTCAGGTTGTGATTGATCTGCATCGTGATGGTGTTGGAAATAAAGTGAAGCGTACTACTGTTATAGATGGAAAAAAGACAGCACAGATCATGTTTTTTAATGGCTTGTCAAGAAATGCGTCCGGAAACATTTCTTATTTGCAGAATAAAAATCTTCAGGGAAATCTAAGTTTTAGTTTACAACTGAAACTTGTCTGTATGCGTCGTTTTCAAAATCTCGCTAAACCGATCTATTTGAAAGGATATCGTTATAATATGCATTTGAAAGAACGGTTTACTTTGATCGAACTTGGTAACGAAAATAATACATTACAAGAAGAAATCAATGCAACGAAACCTCTTGCGATGATCCTTGACTGTGTATTACAGGGGAAAAAATAGAATATAGAAAGAAAAGGGAGCAAAAAGATTGGTTGAAAATGAAAAAAAGATTGACATTTACATTTTATCTTGCTATAATAGCAATCGTGTTTTGAATAAAAACAGATGCGGAAGTGCTGGAATTGGCAGACAGGCATGATTCAGGTTCATGTTCGGGATTCCGAGTGTGGGTTCAAGTCCCATCTTCCGCATTTGTAAAATCAAAAGGGTTCATCCGTTAGGATGAGCCCTTTTGATTTTAGAAGCGGAAGCGTCCCTTGAACCCAGGTTCAAGGTCTCCGCTCCGCTTCGGTCGGTGCAAAGCCGAGATCCACCGGATCTCGTGCACCCCATCTTCCGCAGATACAAGGGATCGAAAATAATTGTCTCTAGTATCTTTCATCTTTCGTAAGTGTAAGAGATTAAGACTATCGGATCTCGTGCACCCCATCTTCCGCAGATACAAGGGATCGAAAATAATTGTCTCTTGTATCTTTCATCTTTCGTAAGTGTAAGAGATTAAGACTATCAGATCTCGTGCACCCCATCTTCCGCAGATACAAGGGATCGAAAATAATTGTCTCTTGTATCTTTCATCTTTCGTAAGTGTAAGAGATTAAGACTATCAGATCTCGTGCACCCCATCTTCCGCAGATACAAGGGATCGAAAATAATTGTCTCTTGTATCTTTCATCTTTCGTAAGTGTAAGAGATTAAGACTATCAGATCTCGTGCACCCCATCTTCCGCAGATACAAGGGATCGAAAATAATTGTCGCTAGTATCTTTCATCTTTCGTAAGTGTAAGAGATTAAGACTATCAGATTTCGTGTATCTCATCTTTTGCAAATGCAGGAATTTTCACACAGATATCACACAATATTGCTTGACTTATCTGTATTTTTCGATAGAATAGAAGATAGCGTTTTGCGTTTTTACAATACGCCAAAAGACAATTGGAGGAGTTAACATGAATTCATCAAAGAAAATCAAAGATCAACAGGAAAAGGAAGCAGTTTCAACAGTTTCCGTGCCTGAAAAGAAAGTGAAAAAGGCAAAGAAGATCAGCCGTTTTGCGGGGGTAGATAAAAAGCCTGTCATTTTAGTTACGTTATGTATTGTTGTTGTTTTAGTGCTTTGTATCGGGGTCGGTATTCAGCAGTTTAAGCCAAAGGTTATTATGACTGTGAATAAGACAAAGATCACCATGGATGATATGATGTATCCAATCTATGAAGTGGAGAGTCAGTATCTTCCTTATAATGAGATGTATGAGACTTATACAGGTAAGTCAATCTGGGAAGCTGATTATCAGGGTTCCGGTGCTTCTGTCAGTGGTCTGACCAATGCGATCGGATTAAAGCAGGAGGTTTTAAATGCAGAGACACAGTATGAACTTTTATACCAGTATGCAAAGAAAGACGGGTATAAGCTGACAAAATCAGATAAGGCAAAAGCAAAGAAGCAGGCAAAGAAAGCGTTAAAAGGTCTTTCCTGGTTACAGAAGCTTCAGCTTAACATTTCACAGAAGAATCTGACAGCACGCTTTGAAAAGAGAATTCTTGCGAATAAATATCATGAAGATAAGCAGAAAGAATTAAATAAGACGGTAGATGAGAAAGCAGCAGTTAAGGATATTTCTAAGAAGGATTACCGTCAGTACGATGTACAATTTTATTATGCAGCAACAACAACGAAAGACAAGAACGGTAAGAGCAAGTCTGTATCGGATAAGAAGAAAGCTACATACAAGACAAAGATCGAAGAAATCGCTAAGAAAGCAAAAGAAGCAGATTCTGATTTTGATTTCACAAAGCTGACAGACAAAAAAGAAAAAGATATCACTTTTGAAAAAGATGGTAACTTCACAGAGAAAGATGGCTGGTCATACGTATCAGCTGATACTTTAAAGAAGATCAAGAAGATGAAAAACGGTGAGATCTCAGATGCGATCCTGGATGATACAACAGGATATTATGTAGTAGTCAAGATGGTAAATAATAATTCAGATGAAGCATATAAAACTGCTTGTAAGGATGCAATCGAATCAAAACAGAATGAAGCTTATTCTTCTTGGTTTGAAAAAGAACAGACAGATAAAGTAGTTGTTAATACAGATGTTTGGACAGATGTGACGATTGGTACGGTTACAACAGATATTGTAACGGCTGATGATCTGAATGATATGAAAGAAAACTCATCATCTTCTAAGAAATCAAGTAAGGGTTCTAATCAGTAAAGAAGCACAAAAGTTACTGGATAACAACGAGGATATACAGTACAAGCCGTGTGGATCAACCATATGGCTTGTACGCTTTTATATATGGATAGCCAGATAAAAACACAAGATCAGAATGCTGTTTGCAATGAAAAAAGCTAAAAACTGATCAAACACAACAAAGGAAATGGAGGCATTTAGGCAAATGGGAAACGTTAGAAGAGTATATGTAGAAAAGAAAGAACCATATGCGGTACATGCAAAAGAATTAAAAGAAGAGATCAAGCGTTATCTTGGTATTAAAGATCTTACCAATGTTCGTGTACTGATCCGTTATGATATTGAGAATTTAAGTGATGCAACATATAAGCTGGCATTACAAACTGTTTTTTCAGAGCCGCCGGTTGACGAGTATTATGAAGAAGATTTTACTTGTGCACAGGATGCGGTTGTCTTTTCTGTGGAATATCTTCCGGGACAGTTTGATCAGCGTGCCGATTCTGCTGAGCAGTGTGTGAAGTTATTGAATGAAAAAGAGACACCTGTGATCCGTTCGGCAACAACCTATGTATTGGAAGGCAAGTTCAGTGAGGATGATATCGCTCGTATCAAAGATTATTGTATCAACCCGGTAGATTCTCGTGAAACAGATGAAAAGAAACCGGATACATTGGTTCAGAATTTTGAAGAACCTGCTGATGTTGCGATTTTTGAAGGCTTTAAAGATATGTCGGAAGACAAGTTAAAAGAATTGTATGATTCTTTAAATCTTGCCATGACGTTCAAAGATTTTTTACATATTCAGAACTATTTTGCAAACGAAGAAAAAAGAGATCCATCCGTTACAGAAATCCGTGTATTGGATACGTATTGGTCAGATCACTGCCGCCATACAACATTTTCAACTGAATTAAAGAATGTTACATTTGATGATGGCTTTTATAAAGAGCCGATCGAGCATACTTTTGATGAATACAAAGAAGCTCATAAAGAAATGTTTGCCGGAAGAAATGATAAATTCATTTCTCTGATGGATATTGCTTTAATGGCAATGCGTAAGCTTAAAAAAGCAGGAAAACTTGATGATATGGAAGAATCGGACGAGATTAATGCATGTTCGATCGTTGTGCCGGTTGAAATTGATGGAAAAGAAGAAGAATGGCTGGTATTTTTTAAGAATGAGACTCATAACCATCCAACAGAGATTGAGCCGTTTGGTGGTGCGGCTACCTGTCTTGGCGGTGCAATCCGTGACCCGTTATCAGGCCGTGGTTATGTTTATCAGGCAATGCGTGTGACCGGTGCAGCCGATCCGACCGTATCAATGAAAGATACATTAAAAGGAAAGCTTCCACAAAGAAAGATCGTGACCGGTGCAGCACATGGATACAGTTCTTATGGTAACCAGATCGGTCTTGCAACCGGACTGGTCAATGAAATCTATCATCCAAACTATGTTGCAAAACGAATGGAAATCGGTGCTGTTATGGGTGCTGCTCCACGTCGTAACGTAATTCGTGAGAATAGTGATCCGGGTGACGTGATCATACTTCTTGGTGGTCGTACCGGTCGCGATGGTATCGGTGGAGCAACCGGTTCATCAAAAGCACATACGACAAAGTCGATCGATGTATGCGGTGCGGAAGTACAGAAAGGTAATGCACCGACAGAGCGTAAGATCCAGCGTTTGTTTAGAAGAGCAGAAGTTAGTTCGATCATTAAGAAATGCAATGACTTTGGTGCCGGTGGTGTATC
Source organism: Jutongia hominis (assembly GCF_014384965.1). GTDB lineage: Bacteria > Bacillota > Clostridia > Lachnospirales > Lachnospiraceae > Butyribacter > Butyribacter hominis. Next base: position 76,370 of record NZ_JACRSW010000032.1, on the reverse strand, counting down.
TGTTGCGATTGGTGAACTTGCCGACGGTTTGAAAGTTAATCTGGATAAGGTGCCAAAGAAATATGCAGGTCTTGATGGTACAGAGCTTGCTATTTCAGAATCACAGGAAAGAATGGCAGTCGTTGTTGATCCAAAAGATGCGGATAAGATGCTTGCATTTGCAGAAGAAGAAAACTTAGAGGCAGTAGTAGTTGCTAAAGTAACAAAAGAGCCTAGACTTGTTCTTTCATGGAGAGGCAAAGTAATCGTTGATATTGCCAGAGCATTCTTAGATACCAATGGTGCACACCAGGAGACTGATGTTCGTGTAACCATGCCGGAAGAGAAGGCAAATTATTTTGAGGAAAAGAAAGATGTTTCTGATATCAAAAAAGCATGGTTAGACACGATGAATGATTTGAATGTCTGCTCACAAAAAGGTTTAGTAGAGATGTTTGACAGTTCGATCGGTGCATCTACGGTAGTAATGCCTTATGGCGGTAAGACACAGCTTACACCGATCCAGACAATGGTTGCAAAACTTCCTGTATTAGAGGGCAAATGTGATACCGTAACCATGATGAGTTATGGTATGGATCCATATCTTACAAGCTGGAGTCCATATCATGGTGCAGTATATGCGGTAGTATCTTCTGTTGCAAAAATCGTTGCTGCAGGTGGTGATTTTAGCAAGGTCCGTCTGACATTCCAGGAATATTTCCGTCGTCTTGGAGAAGATGCAGCACGCTGGGGCGAGCCAATGGCAGCATTGCTTGGAGCATATGATGTTCAGATGAAGTTAGGTCTGCCTTCTATCGGTGGTAAAGATAGTATGTCAGGAACATTTGATAAGATTGATGTTCCTCCTACATTATGTTCTTTTGCTGTTGATGTAGCTAAGATTCAGGATGTTGTTACACCGGAATTAAAGAAAGCAGGCAATGTATTAGTAGAGTTCCATATTCAGAGAGACCAGTATGATCTTCCAAAATATGATGCATTGATGGATATGTATCATAAGATTACGGAAATGATTCATAACAAACTGATCGTATCTTCTTATGCGATCGGATTTGGTGGCATTTGTGAAGCTGTCAGCAAGATGGCATTCGGTAATGAACTTGGTGTTACGATCGATCAGAATCTTTCAAAGGAAGATTTGTTTGCAAAAGAATATGGTTCTATCATTGCAGAAGTAGCAAAAGAAGATCTTGATAAGATTACAGCAGAGTATACTGTTATCGGTACGGTGACAGAAGAAGCGATCTTTAACGTATATGGAACGGTAATCTCTATGGATGAAACACTTGATCAGTGGAAAGAAAGATTAGAAGGCGTATTCCCAACAAGATCTAATGTTGAAAATACAAAGTTAGAAGACAAACTATTTGATGCAAAAAAGGTATATACAGCAAAGAATAAGATTGCACGTCCAAAGGTATTTGTTCCGGTATTCCCTGGTACAAACTGTGAATATGATACCGGTAAAGCGTTTGAACTTGCCGGAGCAGATGTAAATACGGTTGTATTTAAGAACATGACAGAAAGCCAGATCGTAGAATCTGTCAATGCTTTTGAAAAAGCGATCAAAGATTCCCAGATCCTGATGTTCTCCGGTGGATTTAGTGCCGGTGATGAGCCGGATGGTTCTGCAAAATTTATTGCATCAATCTTTAGAAACCCTAAGATCATGGATGCAGTTCATGAATTATTACAGAAACGTGATGGTCTGGCACTTGGTATCTGTAATGGTTTCCAGGCTTTGATCAAATTAGGTCTTGTACCGTATGGTGAGATTAAACCACAGACAGAAAATGCACCTACTCTGACAACAAACAGCATTGGACGACATATTTCGAAGTCAGTATATACCAAGGTTTGCACAAACCAGTCTCCATGGCTGATGAAAGCAGAATTAGGTGGGGTATATGCTATTCCGGCTTCTCATGGTGAAGGACGTTTTGTTGCAAGCAAAGAAATGATCGAGTCGCTTTTCGCAAATGGTCAGGTTGCTACAAGATACGTGGATCTGCAGGGAAATCCTACTATGGATGAGGACTTTAATCCAAATGGTTCTTATGCAGCAATCGAAGGTATTACAAGTCCGGATGGCCGTGTACTTGGTAAGATGGCACATTCTGAGCGTATCGGTGATGGTGTTGCATTGAATATTTATGGTAACCAGAACCAGCATATCTTTGAATCAGGTGTAGAATACTTTAAATAATCCTATGAGAAAAAATATATTTGTTAAATTATTTGCCATATTATGTATCTTTGTCGTATTGGCAGTTGTATTAAAATATCAGTTACGGGATCAGGATGACGGAGTAATCAGCTCTTCGAATGTTGCATCCGAAAAGAATGTTGACATGTCAAATGGTATCAGTAATGCTTTGGTGGATCATGCAGATATTACGATCAAAAAAGTAGATGGAATGTCATCGGATTTTATTCGTGGTCTTGATCTGTCAGAAGTGATTGCACAGGAAAAGAGCGGTGTCCGTTATTTTGATCAAAACGGAATGGAAAAAGATATTTTCCGGATTGTCTCGGAAAGTGGGATCAATTGTATTAAAGTACGCGTCTGGAAAGATCCGTATGACAAACAGCATCGCTCTTATGGCGGTGGTAATTGTGATCTGGACAATGCAGTCACGATCGCAAAAAGAAGTTCCCGTTATGGTCTAAAATTAATGGTTATGATTGCCTATTCTGATTTTTATACAAGTGATGGTTTGCAAAGAGTACCAAAAAGCTGGGAAAAAATGGATTTTAAAACAAAAGAAAAAGCAGTAGCAGCCTATACGACACAGGTACTTGAAAAGATACAAAAAGCAGGTGGTCTGATCGGACTGATTCAGATTGGAAATGAAACCAACGAACAGTTCATTGGAGAAAAATCACCGAAGCGAATTGCAAAATTATTAAAAACGGCTTCTAATGCAGCTGATGAATTTACTAAAAAACATCATTCCAAAGCAAAGATTGTAATGGATTTTGCAAATCCGGAGGATCAGAATTTAAGTGAATATGCAGAGTTGCTGCATGAAAATGATGTTCCTTATGATATCTTTGCCACAACATATTATGCCTGCTGGAACGGAACATTAAAAAATCTGACCAGACAGTTAAAAGAGATCAGTGAAGGATATGATAAAGAAGTTATGGTAGCGGAAACTTCATATCCGTATACGCTGCTTGATTCGGATGGAATGCCAAATTCGATCGATAATAAGGATGTTTTAGTTAAAGGGTATGCTGCGAGTCCGCAGGGACAGGGCAAAATGATCCGCGATGTGATCGATGCCGTTGTAAAGTGCGGTAATGGCGGTGTCGGTGTTGTATATGCAGACGCAGCATGGATCACGGTAGGAAATGATTATAATACCAATCCTGCTATCTGGGAACAGTTTGGTTCTGGATGGAAAAGCCAATATGCAGCATCCTATGATAAAAGTATTGAGGCAGTCACAGAGGGGAGCGATGTAGATAATGAAGCTTTATTTGATCGTCGAGGGAAAGTATTACCAACGATCAATGCGTTTGCTTATGCCTATTCGGGTTCGGTTAAGGATAAATAGGATTTGTATACGGTCTGCTTTTCATTATAAATAAACAGAAAAATTCTATTTTATAGAAAAATAAAAACAGAAAAAATTCTATTTTATAGAAAAATGTGTTGACAAGTATATTAGTTTGATGTAGAATGGTCATTGTGTTCGGCAAAAGAACATAGTGATGCACGAGTGGCTCAGTGGTGGAGTATCGCCTTGCCAAGGCGAGGGTCGCGGGTTCGAATCCCGTCTCGTGCTTAGGAGTTAATCCTAGATAATTACATAACGGTCTGTATGCATAGTGAGGTATGCACGAGTGGCTCAGTGGTGGAGTATCGCCTTGCCAAGGCGAGGGTCGCGGGTTCGAATCCCGTCTCGTGCTTTAGGAGTAATCCTTAGATGCAATCAATGATGCATACAGCTATATGCACGAGTGGCTCAGTGGTGGAGTATCGCCTTGCCAAGGCGAGGGTCGCGGGTTCGAATCCCGTCTCGTGCTTTTTTTATACCCAAAATTTCATAAAAGGGTTCAAAAAGGATATCGGAAAAGAAAGGGGTTTCGAGATGAAGAGAAAAGTAGCAGTTGTATTAACGAGTTTGTTCCTACTGATCGTAGGAGTGTATTATTATGCACTGTTCCCGGCAATCAATATTCATGAAGTGTATTTCTGGGGAACTGCATTCTGGATCTGTATTGTGCTTGGAGCAATTTTTGCATCCCGGCTTTTAAAAAGAATGTTTAAGGGACAGAAGATGCACTTTAAGACAGAAATGCAGCATCTTTCCGGAGTAAGTAAATTTTTCCTTCTGCTTGCATTAGCGATTGTTACTGTTTTTGTAGTGGGATCTTTGATGGGAAGTACCTTTTTACGTGCAAAATCATATGCTTCTTTATTGAAGGTAGAAGAAAAAGATTTTGCAACAGATATTGCACAGTCTGATAAGGTGACAGATATTGCATTGATGGATACACAGAGTGCCCGCGTGTTTGGTAATCGAAAGATTGGTTCTCTATCAGATGTTGTCAGCCAGTACGAAGTAGAAAAAGACTATACACAGATCAGCATTAAAAAATCACCAATGAAGGTTTCAAGTCTGAAATACGCAAGCTTTTTTAAGTGGTTTAATAATAGAGATAAAGGTATTCCTGGCTATGTTAAGGTTAATCCGATCAATTCTAATGCAGAATATGTTGCATTAAAAGAAGGGATGAAATATGTTCCATCTGCTTATTTTAATTATAATCTGCAGCGCCATGTTCAATTCAGATATCCGACGAAGATCATTTCAGGGTATCATTTTGAGATTGATGACAGTGGAAATCCATATTATATCTGTCCTACATTGACAGCAAAGATCGGACTTTTTGGAGGCATGGATGTCAATGGTGTGATCATTTGTAATCCGATCAATGGAAAATGTAAATATTATAAAATAAACGAAATACCATCTTGGGTGGATTATGTTTATGATGGAGATCTTTTAATAAGAAAATACGATTGGAAAGGTTCTCTTTCTAACGGTTTCTGGAACAGCATTATCGGGCAGAAAGGCTGTCGTCAGGCAACAGATGATTATGGTTATAAGATCATTGGAGATGATGTATGGATCTATACCGGTGTTACTTCTGTTACAGGTGACCAGTCTAATATAGGCTTTGTCTTGATGAACCAGAGGACTTCCGAGGCAAAATATTATAAAGTATCTGGAGCGGAAGAACATTCGGCAATGGATTCTGCGGAAGGTGAAGTGCAGGAAAAGGGCTATAAAGCATCGTTCCCAAGTTTGATCAATGTTAATGGAGAGCCAACTTACATTATGGTGTTAAAAGATGCAGCCGGATTAGTAAAAATGTATGCCATGGTTAATGTATCACAATACAATCTTGTTGCAACAGCAACAAGCCAGACGGAATTGTTTAAGAACTATAAGAAGCTTCTTGCGTCAGGTGGCAAAGGAATAAAAGATAAGAAGACAAGTAAGACGCAGACTATCACGATAGAAAGTGTTCAGTTTATTGATACGGAAGATGGTACAATGGTTTATATTAAGGATGCTGACCATCAGGTTTATAAAAAAGCATTTAAAGAAGATGAATCTCTGATCCTGCTTTCGCCAAATGATGTGATCGAAGTAACATATGAGCCAATGGACGATGGAATTCATATGTTGGATTCCTATAAGAATATAATGCAGCCAAGTGCAAGTCCTGATCCGAAAACACAGAGTTAAATGCATATGCCGTAATTGTCATTCCTGTAATGTGTAAAGGATTATCAAGAAACTTTTGAAAATAAACGGACGTTACACTTTGTTGTGAAATAGAAAACACACGTTTTTTATACAAAATCTACGAAATATATTCGAATTTCAGGTTATTTATATACATTTTAGAATTCTTCAATCCTAGTACATTGTATTTCTATTCGACAAGTATAGAATGATAAGTAAGTTAGGAAGAAAGGAATTTAAATCAATATGAGAGAGCGTTTGCAACGATTTATGCAAGGGAGATATGGCGTAGATCAGCTTAGTAATTTTATTGTTGTAGTTGCAGTTGTATTATTAGTGATTGAATTGTTCTTACCGTCTTTTAAGATACGTTCAATTGTAAATCTTGTGGCAGTTTGTATGCTTGTATATTCGTATTTTCGCATATTTTCAAGAAATCATTATAAGCGCTATGCAGAAAATGAAAGATTTTTAAAGTATTTTGTCAGAATACAAAGATGGTTTACAAAGAAACAAAGAAGATTTGCACAAAGGAAGACGCACCGTTTCTTTAAATGTCCATGCTGCAAACAATCCATTCGTGTGCCGAAAGGGAAAGGAAAGATTGCAATCACTTGTCCAAAGTGCTCGACAGAATTTATACGCAGATCATAGAAATGCATAGTGGAATAGTGTAAATGCAAAAGAAGTTTTAAAAGAAAGAAGGGGTTTTATGAGGGAAATGCGTTTCAAAATGGAACGTCCCGGACTGGTAGAACCGGGTCAGCAGGTTCATGTCAGTGAAAAAAAAGTTGCATTAAATTATACTTATATTATTGATCCTGCTGTTGCAATGTCAGGATGTTATAAAGTAAACCAGAGAATTCATACATCAGAAGGTGTTGTAAAAAATATTGAACATACCGAAAGAGGATATTATGTGATCGTAGAGTTTGATGAAGAGCCGATCGAAGAACAAAAGTAGCTTTATCAGAAAAATCAAAATATACAGGATTAAAGTAAAAGAAATCCGGCAAAAAGAAAGGAAAAATGATGTTAGAAAAAGGAATACGTGGAGAACAGACAGTAGTAGTGACAAAAGAATTATCGGCAAAGGAAATGGGAAGCGGTGAATTAATGGTCTATGCAACACCGGCCATGATTGCTTTGATGGAAAAGACAGCTTATACCAGTGTTGCTTCTGAATTAGAAGAAGGTATGGGAACCGTTGGTACTTTGATGAACGTATCTCATATAGCTGCGTCACCGATAGGAATGAAGATCCGTTGTGAGTCAGAGCTTGTAGAAGTAGAGGGAAGAAAACTTACTTTCAAAGTAGAAGCATATGATGAAACCGGAAAGATTGGTGAGGGAAAACATGAGCGCTTTATTGTAGCAAATGAAAAATTCCAGAGCAAAGCAGATGCAAAATTAGAAAAATAGAAAATATAATTCTAATTATAATGTGAAGCTGGAACGAAAAACAAAATAAAATTCAATAAATAGGAAAAGCCGAAAAGAAGCATGATGCAAATTAATCTGCATCATGCTTCTTTTTTGTTTTAAAACTGTATTTTGTTTTATTACCTGAAAATTTTTTGTTGTGCTAACTTTTTTTGCATTTTTTATGTCTGTAATGTAAAAAATGCAAAAAAGTTTGGATAGACATGTTCTTTAAACGGTATTACCGTTTATTACTACGTTTCCAGATATGCATCTTTTCAGCCTCTTTGATCAGCTGATCACGGAAATCAGGATGTGCTACAGAAATGATTGCTTCTGTTTTCTGCCATGCAGAAAGTCCTTTTAAATTTACGATACCATACTCTGTAACAAAGTAATGTACGTTTGCACGTGTATCCGTAACAATGGAACCATTATCCAAAGTTGGTTTGATACGTGATTCTACCGTACCGTCTTTTTTCTTGAAAGTAGAAGACATACAGATGAATGATTTTCCTCCGTTAGAAAGATAAGCACCCAGAACGAAGTCAAGCTGTCCACCGGCACCACTGATCTGTTTTGTACCTGCTGATTCTGCGTTAATCTGACCGTAAAGGTCTATATCGACTGCATTGTTGATTGACATGAAGTTATCTAATGCACTGATTTGGCGGATATCATTAGTATAATCAACCGGTGCACTCATGCATTCAGGATTTTCATTGACATAATCATACAGCTTTTGTGTTCCTGCACCAAATGCATATACCTGACGGCCTTTATCGATGTTTTTACGAAGACCTGTAATTTTACCGGCTTTTGCGATGTCAACAAAAGCATCGACATACATTTCCGTATGTACACCAAGATCTTTCAGATCAGATTCTGCGATCAGAGAACCTACTGCGTTTGGCATACCACCGATACCAAGTTGTAAGCAGGCACCATCAGGGATTTCGTTTACAATATATTTTGCAACAGCCTGATCGACATCTGTGGCAGGAGCGGCAGCACCCATCGATGCGATATCAGGATTAGATCCTTCTACGATCATATCCACCTGGCTGATATGAATGCTTTCTTCAAAACCACCAAGACAGCGAGGCATATTTTTGTTTACTTCTACAATGATCGTGTCGGCTTTTTCACAGCATGCAGCCATATGAGAAGCATTTGGTCCGAAGTTAAAGAAACCATGCTCGTCCATAGGAGCAACCTGGAACATCGCTACATTAGACGGTGTTTTGGAATCTCTGTAATATCTTGGAAGTTCTGAATAACGGATCGGAGCATAGAAAGAGAATCCCTCAGCAATCGCTCTTCTTTCAATACCACCCATATGCCATGAATTCCATGTCATATGTTCTGCAGGATTTTCAATCTCAAAAATAGCCGGTTTCCACATCAGAATACCACCACGAAAATTAACATCCGTAAGTTCCGTAAGTCTCTTTGCCATTGCCCGGTCAAGAGTTACCGGAGTGCCCGTACACCATCCATAATCTACCCAGTCACCGGATTTGACAGCCTTGACAGCTTCTTCGGCTGTTGTAAGCTTTTGGGTGTATAATGTTTTAAAATCCATAATTAACCTCATTTCTGCGATGCAAATTTAATAATGCTATCGTGAAGCACCGCTGTCACGATAGACATACATAGAAAAAACACAGATGCATGATAAAATCATCCTATCTTTGTATTTTTGTTCTATCTAATAAAATAACACTTTTGGGAAATCTTTTCAACAACCACGGTGTTTTCAACATGATATGGAAGATTTAGCGCCTTTTTTCGACATTTTCGATAAAGTGTTGACGAAAAACGCTTGATAAATTAGATGCTTTGATATATTATTAAGCAGTGGAGTACGATAATATAGCATTGTTATGTCTATATATTTAATCAATTAAGGAGGAATTAGAATTATGGCAAAGAAAGTAGTTTTGGCAGGCGCATGCCGTACTGCAATTGGTAAAATGGGTGGAGGTCTTAGCACAACTCCGGCACCTGTTTTAGGTTCTATCGTTATTAAAGAAGCTCTTAAGAGAGCAGGAGTTCCGGCTGATCAGGTTGATCACGTGTATATGGGTTGTGTTATCCAGGCCGGTTTAGGTCAGAACGTTGCACGTCAGGCTTCTCTCAAGGCTGGTCTGCCTATCGAGACTCCTGCGGTTACAGTAAATGTTGTTTGTGGTTCAGGTCTTAACTGTGTAAATATGGCAGCACAGATGATCGAATCAGGTAATGCAGATATCGTTGTTGCAGGTGGTATGGAAAATATGTCAATGGCTCCGTATGCTATGATGCAGGGACGTTTCGGATACCGTATGAACAATGGTAAGTTAATCGATACAATGGTTAATGATGCTTTATGGGATGCATTTAACCAGTATCACATGATGATCACAGCAGAGAACGTTGCTGAGCAGTGGGGACTTACTCGTGAAGAGTTAGATGAGTTTGCCGCAAACAGCCAGCAGAAGTGTGAAGCAGCTATTAAGGCAGGCGCATTTGATGATGAGATCGTTCCTGTAGAAGTTAAGACAAGAAAAGGTACTGTTGTATTTGATAAAGATGAGGGACCACGTCCTGGAACAACAGCAGAGAGTCTTTCAAAATTAAAATGCTGCTCAGGTAAAGAGGGCGGAATGGTTACAGCAGGTAACGCTTCAGGTATCAATGATGGTGCTGCTGCAATCGTTGTTATGAGCGAAGAAAAGGCAAAAGAATTAGGTGTTAAGCCTATGGCTACATTTGTTGCAGGTGCTCTTGGCGGTGTGGATCCTTCTATCATGGGTGTAGGTCCTGTTGCTTCTACTAAGAAAGTATTAGCTAAGACTGGTCTTACAATTGATGATTTTGATGTATATGAGGCAAATGAAGCATTCGCTGCACAGTCTGTAGCAGTTGGTAAAGATCTTCACTTTGATCTTTCTAAGTTAAATCCAAACGGTGGTGCGATCGCACTTGGTCATCCGGTTGGAGCTTCAGGATGCCGTATCCTTGTTACACTTCTTCATGAGATGCAGAAGATGGATGCTAAGAGAGGCCTTGCTACACTTTGTATCGGTGGCGGTATGGGCTGCAGCACAATCGTAGAGAGAGACTAATTTATAAAAAGGAGATTGACCGTTATGGATTTCATTTTATATGAAGTAGATGGAGCAGTTGCTACTATTACAATTAACCGTCCAAAGGCTTTAAATGCATTAAACAGTCAGGTTCTTGACGAGTTAAATGCTACATTAGATGCCGTAGATTTAGACACAGTAAGATGTCTGATTCTCACAGGTGCCGGAGATAAGTCATTTGTTGCCGGAGCTGATATCGGAGAGATGAGTACATTAACAAAAGCAGAAGGCGAAGCTTTCGGTAAAAAGGGAAATGATGTATTCCGTAAGTTAGAGACATTCCCAATTCCTGTTATTGCAGCAGTAAACGGATTTGCTCTTGGTGGCGGATGTGAGATTTCCATGAGCTGTGATATTCGTATCTGCTCTGAAAATGCAATGTTTGGACAGCCTGAAGTTGGCCTTGGTATTACACCTGGATTTGGTGGTACACAGAGACTTGCAAGAACAGTTGGTGTTGGTATGGCAAAGCAGATGATCTATAGTGCACGTAATATCAAAGCGGATGAAGCTTACCGTATTGGTCTTGTAAATGCTGTTTATCCTGCTGAGGAACTGATCCCGGCAGCTCAGAAGTTAGCTTCTACGATCGCAAAGAACGCTCCGATCGCTGTTCGTAATTGCAAGAAGGCAATCAACGATGGTCTTCAGGTAGATATGGATCAGGCAATCGTGATCGAAGAAAAGCTTTTCGGTGACTGTTTTGAAACAGAAGACCAGAAAGCCGGAATGGGTAATTTCTTAGAGAAAGATAAAGAAAAGAAGTTAAAGGTAGTTCCATTTAAGAACTGCTAATCAAAGCTTTTTAAAAGTGACAGAATAATCCTTTGCACTGGCATAGGATATATAATGTTACATATGGTAAAAATGGTGTTTTGTCTGTTTGCACTGTAATGACAGAACAAAAGAGATTTCTTATTGTTCTGTCATTACAGGCCGGCAGACAGATGAAGCATTGTTAAAATAAATGCAAAGAAGATTCTTTGCTTAATTAATGGAGGTAATAAAATGAAAGTTGGAGTAATTGGTGCAGGTACTATGGGTTCTGGCATTGCTCAGGCATTTGCTCAGACAGAAGGTTATGAAGTTTGCTTATGCGATATCAATGATGAATTTGCTGCAAACGGTAAGAATAAGATTGCAAAAGGTTTTGAAAAAAGAGTTGCAAAAGGAAAGATGGAGCAGGCTGCTGCTGACGCTATCCTTGCAAAAATCACAACAGGTACAAAAGAGATTTGTACAGATTGTGATCTGATCGTTGAAGCTGCTCTTGAAGTTATGGATATCAAGAAACAGACATTCAAAGAGTTACAGGATATCTGTAAGAAAGATTGTATCTTTGCTACAAATACATCTTCATTATCTGTTACAGAAATCGGTGCAGACATCGACAGACCTGTAATCGGTATGCACTTCTTCAATCCGGCTCCTGTAATGAAGCTGATCGAAGTAATCCGTGGTGAGAATACTACAGATGAAGTAAACGACAAGATTGTTGCAATTTCAAAAGAGATCGGTAAGACTCCTGTAGAAGTAAAAGAAGCTCCTGGCTTTGTTGTAAACAGAATTCTTATCCCAATGATCAACGAAGCAGTTGGTATCCTTGCAGATGGTGTTGCATCTGTTGAAGGTATTGATACAGCTATGCAGCTTGGCGCAAATCATCCAATGGGACCTTTAGCATTAGGTGACTTAGTTGGTCTTGATATCTGCCTCGCTATCATGGATGTACTTTACCATGAGACTGGTGATCCAAAATATCGTGCACACGTTCTTCTTAGAAAGATGGTTCGTGCCGGTAAGCTTGGTAGAAAGACTGGTATCGGTTTCTACGATTACAGTAAATAGATATAATTTGGAAAGGTGGTAAAACGAAGCATGGATTTTACATTAAGTAAACAGCATGAAATGGTTAGAAAGCTGTTCAAAGATTTTGCTGAAAACGAAGTTAAACCTATGGCTCAGGAAGTTGATGAGACAGAGCAGTTCCCTCTTGAGAACGTTCAGAAGATGGGAAAATTAGGATTTTTAGGTATTCCGGTTCCTAAGGAGTACGGTGGACAGGGTGCAGATATTTTATCTTACATCATGTGCGTAGAAGAGTTATCAAAAGTTTGTGCTACAACAGGTGTTGTTGTTTCTGCTCATACATCTCTTTGTGCAGATCCAATCTTAACATACGGTACAGAAGAGCAGAAACAGAAATACTTAGTTCCGCTTGCAAAGGGTGAGAAGATCGGTGCTTTCGGTCTTACAGAGCCGGGTGCAGGTACTGACGCACAGGGTGTTCAGACTAAGGCTGTTTTAGATGGTGATGAGTGGGTTCTTAACGGATCTAAGTGCTTCATTACAAACGGTAAATATGCTGACTTTTATATTATCATTGCTTACACTGATATCGTAGAAGACAGACGTGGAAGAAAGGTTAAGAAGTTCTCTGCATTTATCGTAGAGAAAGGAACACCTGGATTCACATTTGGTACAAAAGAAAAGAAGATGGGTATCCGTGGTTCAGCAACATATGAATTGATCTTCCAGGATTGCCGTATCCCTAAGGAGAACATTCTCGGACCTAGAGGAAAAGGTTTCCCTATCGCTATGCATACACTGGATGGTGGACGTATTGGTATCGCTGCTCAGGCTCTTGGTATTGCAGAGGGTGCTTTGGAAAGAACTATCGAGTATACAAAAGAAAGAAAGCAGTTTGGACGTGCTATTTCTGCTCAGCAGAATACTCAGTTCCAGCTTGCTAACATGGCAACAAAGGTAGAAGCTGCCAAAATGCTTGTATACAAGGCTGCTCTTAAGAAACAGGAATTTGCTGATGGTAAGAAAGTTTCTTATTCTGTAGAAGCTGCTATGGCTAAATTAGCTGCTGCAGAGGTTGCAATGGAAGTTACAACTAAGGCTGTTCAGTTATTTGGTGGTTATGGTTACATCAGAGAATATGATGTAGAACGTATGATGCGTGATGCTAAGATTACAGAAATTTACGAAGGAACATCTGAAGTTCAGCGTATGGTAATTTCTGGAAGCTTATTGAAATAATATTATAAAAGATAAGGAGTGACAAAGCCGTGAAGATAGTAGTATGTATTAAACAGGTTCCGGATACCAAAGGCGGAGTTAAATTCAATCCAGATGGTACTTTGGACAGAGGTGCTATGCTTACAATCATGAACCCAGATGACAAAGCTGGTTTGGAAGCAGCACTTAGATTAAAAGATGAAGTTGGTGCAGAAGTAACTGTATTAACAATGGGACTTCCAAAAGCAGATGAAGTGCTTCGTGAAGCTATGGCTATGGGCGCTGACAATGGAATCCTTGTAACTGACAGAGTTTTAGGTGGTGCTGATACTTGGGCTACATCAACGACTCTTGCCGGTGCACTTAGAAACATTGATTATGATTTGATCATTACAGGTCGTCAGGCTATTGATGGTGATACAGCACAGGTTGGTCCTCAGATCTCTGAGCACCTTGATATCCCTGTAATCTCTTATGCAAAAGCAATTAAGGTTGAGGGTGACAGTGTGATCGTTGAACGTCAGTATGATGATGGCTATCATGTAGTAAAGGCTAAGATGCCTTGCCTTGTTACAGCACTTTCAGAATTAAATGAGCCTCGTTATATGACTCCTGGTGGAATTTTCGATGCATTCGAAAAGGAAGTTACTGTTTGGGGAAGAGCTGATCTTAAAGATGTAGATGATTCAAACCTCGGTTTAGCAGGCTCACCTACAAAGATTGCTAAGGCTTCTGACAAGGTTAGAAAGGGAGCAGGCGAAAAGGTTGCTCTTGAAGCTGACGAAGCAGTAACATATATCATGGACAAGTTAAAAGAGAAACATGTAATCTAATAAATAAAGGAAAAGTGGTGACTAAAATGGGTTTAGAAGAATATAAGGGTGTCTATGTCTTTGCACAGCAGGTAGATAATGAATTAAGCGGAATTGCTTTTGAATTGCTTGGTAAAGCAAAAGAGCTTGCAAAGGATTTGAACACAGACGTTACAGCTATGTTATTAGGATCAGATGTAAAAGGTCTTGTAGACCAGTTAGCAGAATACGGTGCTGACAAAGTTATCGTTGTTGATGATCCTGAGTTAAAGAATTATAGAACAGAGCCATATGCACATGCAGTTGCATCTATTATCAACGAATACAAGCCTGAGATCGTATTAGTTGGTGCTACAGCAATCGGTAGAGATTTAGGTCCTAGAGTATCAGCCAGAGTAGCTACAGGTCTTACTGCTGACTGTACTGTACTTGAGATTGGTGATTTCCCAATCAATCCAATTCCTGGTAAAGAGCAGAAGCATAACCAGTTATTAATGACTCGTCCGGCATTCGGTGGAAACACGATCGCTACGATCGCTTGCCCGGACAATCGCCCTCAGATGGCTACAGTTCGTCCTGGTGTTATGCAGAAGATTGATCCAATTGCCGGAGCAAAAGCAGAAGTAATTGAATACAATCCAGGATTTACTCCAAACAACAAATATGTTGAGATCCTTGACATCGTTAAGGAAGTTTCTGATACGGTTGATATCATGGAAGCTAAGATCCTTGTATCTGGTGGACGTGGTGTAGGAAGTGCTGAAAACTTCAAGATGCTTCAGGATTTAGCTGATGTGATCGGTGGTACAGTAAGCTGTTCTCGTGCCGTAGTTGATAACGGCTGGATGCCTAAAGAGTTACAGGTAGGTCAGACAGGTAAGACTGTTCGTCCTAATGTATACTTTGCTATCGGTATTTCAGGTGCTATTCAGCATACAGCAGGTATGGAAGAGTCTGATATCATCATCGCGATCAACAAAGATGAGACAGCTCCAATCTTTGATGTGGCTGATTATGGTATCGTAGGCGACTTAAACAAGATCGTTCCAAAACTTACAGAAGCTTTAAAAGCAGTTGTAAAATAATAGCATAAATCCAGCATCAAACCGGATTTCCGGATAGATTTATGACGAAGGATATCATCAGATATTGATTTCATTCATATCTGATGATATTTCTTTTATAAAAAGGTTTATTGCTTTCTATTGAGACAGCAGACTGATCGGAATACTATTTTGATCAGGAAAAGAATACTTAAATAACAAGAACCCTTAGAAGGGATAAAAACAGGCTGATGGAATAAAATAGCGGGATTGTATGTACATTAGTATAAAAGCGCCTGGGAATGAGGAGTATTATGTTAAATTATCTTATATCATTTTTCTTTGGAATTATTGAAGGAATTACAGAATGGCTTCCGGTCAGCAGTACCGGACATATGATTTTATTTGATGAATTTGTGAAATTATCGATGTCAGATGACTTTAAAGAAATGTTTTTAATTGTAATTCAGTTAGGGGCTATCTTAGCGGTTGTTGTATTATTCTTTTGGGATATCTGGCCGTTTACAACACCACAGAAAGGCTTGATCAAAAAAGATAAGTTTTCAATGTGGTTTAAAATTGCCGTGGCATGTATTCCGGCAGTCATACTGGAATTATGTCTTGGCGATAAGATTGATGCAATGTTTTATAATTTTCAAACAGTTGCGATCATGCTGATCACCGTTGGTGTTTTATTTATCATTGTAGAAAACTGGAATAAAGGAAGAAGTGCAAGTGTGACAACGATTGATGAGATCAGTTACAAATACGCTTTTTATATTGGTATGTTTCAATTAGTCGCAGCATTGCTGCCCGGTACATCACGTTCCGGTGCAACGATCATCGGTGGCCTTGTCTTAGGATTATCCAGAACTGTTGCGGCAGAATTTACTTTTTATCTTGCAATTCCGGTTATGTTTGGAGCAAGTTTTATCAAAATGTTCGGATTTGGACTTCATTTTACCGGAACAGAGATCGGAGTATTATTGACCGGTACAATTACTGCATTTGTAGTATCGGTATTTGTGATCAAGTTTTTGATGGGATTTATCAAAAAGCATGACTTTAAAGTATTTGGCTGGTATCGTATCATTCTTGGTTTGATCGTTCTGGCATATTATTTTTTGCATTAATGAGAAAAATTTAGTTTAATTCATAGAATATTCATAGAATTTTACGAATGTGTGGTTGACATTGATTTTCAGTCAGTATATGCTAATACTGTTAGTGGGTATTTGATACCTACTACCCTTTTTTCAATTCATACCTAAGGCATCCTGTATCCGCAGGATGCCCCCTTTTTTATCCGGAACTTTTTATATGTATTAGAAATTATCTGCATCGCAGTGGCGTTTTAACGGAAATTACAAGAAATTTTTCGGTAAAGTTTCATGATACATCATACTTTTGAAAGCAAATTGTCATGATATGTTTTATGGAAAAGAAATGGCTCATATTTATGAAAAAGAAAAGGCTGCATTATGTTGACATTATTTTGGCTAGGGATTAAGATAGGGATAATGATTTGTAGTAGGAGGGAATACTATGGAATTTCAGAGAATAGGGAAAAATACCGTACAGTGCCATATGTCTGTAGAAGAGATGCAGGAGTACGGATTTGCGATAGAAGATTTTTTTACGGATCAGGAGAAATCCAGAGAATTTTTAGAGCAGCTTGTAGAGCGTGCAGAAGAAGAAGTCGGTTATGAGGTGGAAAGTGGAATGGTTTCCATGCAGCTTATGAAAATGCCGGACGAGTCTTTAGTAATCACATTTTCCGATCGTAGTGAAGAAGGCATTCAGGGAATGATGGAGCAGCTTCATAATCTGACAGAAATGATCGGTGAAGATGGAGAACTGACTCCGGAGGATATGGAAAATCTGGATGCAGTAAAAAAGGAGATTGCTGCTGCAAGAGAAAAAGCAGGCGATATGATGGATATAATACCAGATGCCGGACAAGAAAAGGCGAATAAGAAAGGGGCATCCAAAGATACTATCAAAGAGGGCTATGCTAAGCATGCACAGGAGATGGAAAAGAAATACATCGAAAAGCAGAAAAAAGAACAATCTGCTGCACGTATTTTCCGTTTCTCTTCTTTATCTATGGTAGAAAGCTTTGCACAGAGTCTTTCTTTAGAAAAGACAATTCCAAGTAAATTATACCAAGAAGAGGATACCGGAATGTGGTATCTGATGGTGAAAAAAGGAAAATTAAAACTGGAAGAATATATTGATGTTTGTGAACATTTGGGAGAATATGGTGTATTATGTTCGAAACAGCCATATGTGGATCAATATTGCAAAGAGCATTATCGCTGTATCATTCCAAAGCATGCATTGAAAAAAATCAAGGAATATGTGTAGAGGAGATTCCAAATGAAATATGATTTTGATCTGGAGAATCGAAAAGAAGCCAGAAAACAGCTGATTTACAAGATTCTACTGACGGTCGTTGAGATTGCGATCGTTATTTTTGCCGGGTTTGCAATTACGCACATTGGCATGGTTACATATACCGTATCCGGACAGAGTATGGCCCCGACATTAAAAAACGGAGACAAGATCTTAGTCAATAAAATATCATATCATTTACATTCTGTTAAAAGAAATGATGTTGTAGTCGTAGAACAGTCCGGTTCAGAACATAATTATTATACATCTGTCCGTATTATTGGTCTGCCCGGAGAAAAAGTACAGATAAAAGATGGAAAAGTCTATATTGATGGCAATAAATTAAATGAGAAATATCATTTTCCAAAGATGGAAAATGGTGGATTGGCATTAGAAGCGTTTACGTTAGATGATAACGAATATTTTGCATTATGTGATAACCGGAACAATTGTGAAGACAGTCGTAATGCGAACATAGGAAATATCATGAAAGAAAATATTGTTGGTAAGGCATGGATTCGAACAAACGGTTTGGAATTGATCGGTCATATTGACGCATTTAAGAAAAAGAAATAATAGAAAAGAGGCAAGTTATGCAATTTCAATGGTATCCCGGACATATGACAAAAGCAAAAAGAGCAATGCAGGAAGATTTAAAGCTGATCGACGTGATTATTGAATTAGTGGATGCAAGAGTTCCGTTAAGCAGCAAAAATCCTGATATTGATCAATTAGCGAATGGAAAGTCAAGGATCATTTTAATGAATAAATATGATCTGGCAGATCCTGCGATCACAGAAAAATGGATTCATTATTATGAAGAAAAAGGATATTATGTTACAAAAGTAAATTCGAAAAACGGAAATGGTGTCAAAGCTGTACATGGTGTGATCCAGGAGGCATGCAAAGCAAAGATTGAGCGTGATCGTCGTCGAGGCATTTTAAATCGTCCGATCCGTGCAATGATCGTTGGAATCCCGAATGTAGGAAAGTCTACTTTTATTAATAGTTTTGCAAAAAAAGCCTGTGCAAAGACAGGTAATAAACCGGGTGTAACAAAAGGAAAGCAGTGGATCCGCTTGAATAAAAACGTAGAATTATTAGATACACCGGGTATTTTGTGGCCAAAGTTTGAGGACCAGACAGTTGGACTTCGTCTGGCATTTATTGGCTCGATCAAGGATGATCTTTTTAATATATATGAATTGAGTGTATTATTGCTTGATTATCTGACACAAAATTATCCAAATGCGGTATCGGACTTTTACCAGATCGATAGAGAAGAAGAGTCTGCACAGCTTCTTGAAAAGATTGCGGTGCGCCGTGGTTATATGAAAACAGGTGGCGTCTATGATGTAGACAAGGCCGGAAAATGTCTGGTGGATGATTTCCGTGCCGGTAAGCTTGGAAAAATCAGTTTGGAAGAGCCACAGGAAAACTAGATTTTTTGGCAGTAGGGCAGAAAGGAACAAATGTATATGAGTAAATCCATTATACAGATCAGACAGGAATTAGAGCAGGCTTCGAAGGAGCAAAGAAAAAGTCTGTTAGATGCATATCAGTCAGATCCACGTAAAGGGGTACAAAATCTGATTGAAAAATATCATAAAAAGGAACTTGCTTTGCAAAAAGAAATGCTACGTTTAGAACAAATGCATTTCTTTGAAAAAAAGTATGGGGCAGAGTATTCATTGATCTGTGGAATTGATGAAGCCGGCCGTGGACCGCTTGCAGGACCGGTTGTGGCGGGGGCTTGCATTCTGCCGCCTGATGCGACGATTTTGTATCTGAATGATTCCAAAAAGCTCAGTGAACAAAAAAGAGAACAATTGTATGATGAAATCTGTGAAAAAGCAATTACATATAGTGTTGGGATTGTTTCACCACAAAGAATAGATCAGATCAATATTTTACAGGCAACTTATGAAGCAATGCGACAGGCAATCTGTAAGTTAAATCCTGCACCGGATATGCTATTAGTTGATGCAGTCACGATACCTGAGGTTACAACAAAACAGGTGGGAATTGTCAAAGGAGATGCAAAGAGTGTATCGATCGCTGCAGCGAGCATTTTAGCCAAAGTCACAAGAGATCATATGATGGTAGAGCTTGATGAGGCTTATCCGGAGTATGGTTTTGCACAGCATAAGGGGTATGGTTCAGCTGCACATATCGAAGCATTAAAAAAATACGGACCATGTCCGATCCATCGGGAGAGTTTTATACAGAAGTTTATATAATAAGAAACAGGGAAGGACAGAAGCATAGCAGCAGGGAGGTTTCTTATGGCAGATGAAAAGAATAAGAAAAAAGTGGTTTATGGGCGCGACATTGTAGATGATTCTATGCATAAATCTGCTATTGCATTGGAATATAATCCAGATGAAGAAGCACCAAAAGTAATTGCAAGCGGTCGAGGTCATTTAGCGGATAAGATCATTGATAAAGCACAAGAATATGATATTCCGGTACATCAGGATGAAAAGCTGGCAAACAGTCTGTCAAATCTTGAGATTGGAGAATATATTCCCAAAGAATTATATCAGGTAGTAGCGGAAGTTCTTGTCTATGTTGATGCGATGGATCGTATCAAGGGCAGAATGGATCAAAAAGGGGAAGATGGATGGAAAAAGAAAAAATAGATCGTCGTAAAATCGGAACAGCCTATGAACAAGAGGCTGTTTTGTTTTTAAAGCAAAAAGGTTATCGTATCATTGCGAGAAATTATTATTGTAAACAGGGAGAGATTGATATTATTGCTGTCGATCAGAACTATCTGGTCTTTGTCGAGGTGAAATATCGTTCGAAAAAAAAGAGTACAAGTGCATTAGAAGCTGTTACATTACAAAAACAACGTCATATTATCCGTTCAGCTCAGTGTTATCTGTATCAAAACGGTTATCCGGAAGATACTCCTTGTCGTTTCGATGTGATCGCAATACAAGGTGATACGATGCAGCATATTGTGAATGCTTTTGAATCGTATTTCATGTAAAAAATGCGTAGTATCAGCAAAATAAATACAAAATACCAATATGGATCTTAGTTACGATAATACCAAAAAGAATAGAAACAGAAATAGAAAAGAGGAAAAAGGGTATGACAGAGGTAAAAGAACATAATACTTTTTACAGTGAAGAAGGAGTGAATGAAAAGAATACCAAAGAGGTTGATACACTTTGGAAACATGCCGTTTATAATGCAAAAAAGAAAGATTATTTTGATCTGGAGAAGGAATGTTATCTTTGTACAAAACACGAAGTACCTTTGATACGTTTTCACGCATTTGATGATTACGAAGAAGTCAACGCATTCTTTTCAACGAGATTTGGTGGGGAAAGTACAGGATATCTTTCTTCTTTAAATCTTGGATTTGAGCGTGGAGATTCTTTAGAAACCGTGGAGCGAAACTATCAAAGGATCTGTAAAAGTGCCGGAATTCATGCTGGGAATCTTGTCCTATCTGATCAGGTTCACGATACCAAAATCAGATATGTTACAAAAGAAGATAGCTGCATGGAGCAGATCAAAAAGAAATTAAAAAGCATTGATGGTCTTGTGACAGATCAAAGAGAAATATGTCTCGCCACTTCTTATGCAGATTGTGTTCCGTTATTTTTTTACGATCCGGTCAGACATATCATTGCATCGTCACATTCGGGCTGGCGTGGAACGGTAGGGAAGATCGGTACAAAGACAATTCAAAAAATGCATGAACTGTTTGGAACGATGGCCAAAGATTTGATCGTAGTCATCGGACCATCGATCTGTGCAGACTGTTATGAGGTAAGTGTGGATGTGATTGAAGAATTTAAAAAAAAATATACACCGGAACAAATGAAAGAAATAGCATATTGTTCCGATGTACCAAAAAAGAAATATCAGCTTAACCTTTGGAAAGCCAATGAATTACAATTTTTAGATGCAGGTGTCAAAAAAGAAAATATACACCTGTCCGGTCTTTGTACCTGCTGTAATCCAAAGCTTTTGTATTCGCATCGTGCTTCAAAAGGAAAGCGTGGCAATTTAAATGGTTTTATCAGTCTTTCTTCTGGTTGTGTTTGATCACAAGTTCCTGAATACGATTGGTTGCATCAAGGATCTCATTGACAGAAGTATCATGATTTAATGTATCAACGATCAATGCAATATATTTGCTCAGATCAACATTATGATAATAAGGTTTTTCACGAAGATCTTTTGGACAATAGCAAAGATTGGTTGTATAGATTGCATCAAAAAGTCCGTCCTCATAAGCTTTATCAAGATGTGCAAAACCATTAGAAAAAAGTCCGAAGGTAGAACAGATCAAAACCTTGCGGGCTTTTCTGTTCTTTAATTCACGGGCTACACTAAGTGCTGTTTTGCCGGAAGCAATCATATCGTCCACAATGATTACGTCTTTTCCTTCAACATCATTTCCAAGAAATTCGACAGATACAACCGGATGCTCTCCATTTACCATATAAGAATAATCTCTTCTGCGGTAGAACATACCCATTTCTATGCCAAGTAAGCTTGCGTAATAGACGGCACGGCGCATACCTCCTTCATCCGGGCTGATCATCATCAAATGGTCGGGATCAACATTCAGATCCGGATTGGTGGATAAGATTTCCGAGATAAACTGGTATGTCGTAAAGAAGTTATCAAATCCGTTGTTTGGAATCGCATTTTGTACACGGCTGTCATGGGCATCAAACGTAATGATCGTTTCAACACCCATCGCGATCAGTTCCTGAAGTGCCTGTGCACAGTCTAATGATTCATTGATCAGGCGCAGATGCTGGCGGCCTTCGTACAAATAAGGCATGATCACGGTAATTCTCTTTGGCTGTCCGCTGCAAGCCATAATGATTCTCTTTAAATCCATAAAATGATCATCCGGAGACATATTGGTATGATCTCCATGCATAGAATACATTTCATTATAATTTACTGTATCAGCAATGATAAAGAGATCCGAACCACGGATCGATTCATTGATCACGGCTTTCCCTTCGCCTGTTCCAAAACGAGGACAGCTATAATCAACAAGATATGTGTCACGGTCATAATCCGTAAGCATAAATGAGGGCTTATCTGCCTTACCATATGCTTCTTTACGTCTTTGAACAATGATCGAATCAATTTTTTTGCCAATCTCTTCACAATTTCCAAGTGCTACAATCTTTAGGGGAGCCAGAGGCATTGTGTCTTGAAATTTTCTTCCAGCCATTTATTTTCTCCATTTCTATTTTATTTTCTTCTTACCATTTTCATTCAGGTAATGGTAAGCATATGCTTTAATCGCTTATCGCTTGTTATCCTACAATAATATATCTCTTTTTGAATAGACCGTCAACGCTTTTGAACAGACTTTTGACACCTTTCGTAATATATGATATAAATGTATAGGTTAGGTATCTTTCATATTTGATAATATATGGGATATAAGGATTATGCATTCTAAACACTGCCTGACGACAGTAAA
Organism: Jutongia hominis; assembly: GCF_014384965.1. Taxonomy (GTDB): domain Bacteria; phylum Bacillota; class Clostridia; order Lachnospirales; family Lachnospiraceae; genus Butyribacter; species Butyribacter hominis. Next base: position 53,300 of record NZ_JACRSW010000032.1, on the reverse strand, counting down.
AAGTTGTTAGAAGTTAGAAAGCATAGAAGAAAGATTTGGAGGAAAGAATTTTGAAGAATACAAAAAAATTACTTACAGTTTTTTTATGTGCAGGTCTGACGGTAAGTTCCCTGACCGGATGTGCTGCAGGAGATCGCTTAAAAAATGCGATCACGAATGGAAAGAGCAGTTCAAAAAAGTCTGAATCATCAACTTCCGAACTGACTGAGATCAAAAACGCAAAATCATATATCACACTTTCTGATTATAAGACGATCAATTTAAAGACTGCAGATATTGATAAGCAGGTAGAAAGTAAGATCGCACAGGATTTAGAAAGTTATACAAGCTACAAAAAGATTAAAAAAGGAAAAGTAAAAAAAGGTGATACCGTTAATATCTATTATGAGGGAAAAGTAGATGGCAAAGCCTTTGATGGCGGTTCTTTAACAAAAGAGACTTCACCGGAAGGATATGATCTAGAGATTGGTTCCGGCACATTTATTGCTGGCTTTGAAGATCAGTTGATCGGAAAGACAATTGGCAAGACCTATGATATCAATGTTACATTCCCGGATCCATATACATCGAATACGGATCTGTCAGGTAAGGCGGCTGTCTTTACCGTAACTATCAACTCCAAACAGGGAAAGAAGATCGAGCCAAAGCTTAACGATGCATTTATAAAGAAGAATCTGACAGATTATACTTCTGTGCAAGACTATAAGACACAGACAAGAACTTCTGTGATCCGTTCACTTGCCGTCTCAAAAGTGACAGATGATTCCAAAATAAAGAAGTATCCGAAGGCTGAATTGAATGCAATGAAAAAGCAGCTTACAACTTCGATCGAGACGTATTTAAAGCAGAACAATGCAACTTTAAAGGATTATTTAGCACAGATGAATTCAACAGAAGATGCATATAACAAGCAGGTAGAATCAACGGCAAAGGATGAACTTGCAAGCCGTATTCTTTACAATGCGATTGCACAGGCTGAAAACCTGACGGTTTCAGATAAAGATTATCAGACAGAATTAAAAACATATTTGAAAAATTACAGTGCAAAGGATGAGAAAGCGTTGAATAAGAAATTTACAAGCACATATGGTGTGACAGCAAAGAGTATTATTTACAATGATCTCTTATATGATAAAGTAGCAGATTATCTTGCTGGAAATGTAAAGGAATCTTAAACACAAAAAAGAAATTGGTAAATGAAAAGATAGATTGGAGTGTACTATGAGTAAACCTATCGTTGCTATCGTAGGAAGACCAAATGTAGGGAAGTCTACTTTGTTTAATATGATGGCGGGAGAACGAATTGCAATCGTAAAAGATACACCGGGAGTTACAAGAGACCGTATCTATGCGGATGTAAGCTGGTTAAAATATAATTTTACGATCATGGATACCGGTGGAATTGAACCGGATACACATAACCAGATGTTGCGTGATATGCGTGAACAGGCAGAGATGGCGATTGAAATGGCAGATGTTGTCATGTTTATTGTTGATGTTAAGCAGGGACTTGTGGATGCGGATTATAAAGTGGCAGATATGCTTCGTAAAGCACAAAAAAAGGTTGTTTTAGTTGTCAATAAGGTTGATAATTTTGACAAGATGATGCCGGATGTCTATGAGTTTTATAATCTTGGAATCGGTGATCCACATCCGGTTTCTTCATTAGCCAAGCTTGGTATCGGTGATATGTTAGATGAGGTAACAGCTCTTTTTCCGCAGGATGTAGAGCAGGAAGAAGATGAAAGACCGCGTATTGCGTTAGTTGGTAAGCCAAATGCCGGTAAGTCATCGATCATCAATAAGCTTCTTGGTGAAAACCGTGTGATCGTATCGGATGTAGCCGGTACGACAAGAGACGCGATCGATACCGCTGTCACATGGGATGACAAAGAATATGTCTTTATTGATACAGCCGGACTCCGACGTAAGAATAAGATTAAAGAAGAGATTGAACGATATAGTATTTTGCGTACTGTATCTGCAGTTGAGCGTGCCGATGTTGTGATCCTTGTAATCGACGCCGTGGAAGGTGTGACCGAACAGGATGCCAAGATTGCCGGAATCGCACATGACAGGGGACGTGGCATTATTATTGCCGTCAATAAATGGGATCTGATTGAAAAGGATAATCATACCGTAAGAAAATTTACCGAAGATATCCGTGATATTTTGTCATTTATGCCATATGCAGAGATTATCTTTATTTCGGCTATGACGGGACAGCGTATTCCGAAGATTTTTGATGTACTCGATATGGTGATCCAGAATCAGCAGATGCGTGTACAGACAGGTGTATTAAATGATATCTTAGCCGAAGCAGTTGCCATGCAGCAACCGCCTTCTGATAAGGGAAGACGCTTAAAGATTTATTATATGACGCAGGTAAGTATCAAACCGCCTACGTTTGTTATTTTTGTCAATGATAAGAAACTGATGCATTTTTCTTATACACGTTATCTTGAAAATAAGATCCGTGAAGCATTTGGTTTCAAAGGAACATCATTGAAATTCTTTATACGCGAAAGAAAAGAAAAATAAAAACATAGAGGAGCAGGTCAATGATAGAGATCATTTTATGTTTAGTTGTAGGATATTTTTGCGGTTGTATTTCAACCGGATATTTTGTCGGAAAGTTCTTTCACAAAGATATTCGTGAGTTAGGAAGCGGCAATGCAGGAACGACAAATGTACTTAGAAACTTTGGCGTGATACCGGCAATCATTACGTTTGTCGGTGATCTGGCAAAAGCAATCATTCCGATTCTTTTGATCCGCCATTGCATTCCGGTACACAATGACTGGTATCTGTTATCGCTGTATTGCGGTCTTGGTGTTGTATTAGGCCATAATTATCCGTTTTATCTTGGATTCAAAGGCGGAAAAGGAATTGCAGTGACTGCGGCAGTTGTCATGTCTGCTGCCAATCCGATCATGATTCCGATCGGCCTGGCCATTTTTGTTGCTGCGGTTGCATTGACAAGATATGTATCAGTAGGTTCTTTACTTGTGGCATGGTATATTCCGTTTAATACGGTAATATTCCATTATCATGATGAAAAGTTCTTTCATATGGTTTTTATCAGCCTGTTATTTACAATGTTTGCTTATTACCAGCATCGTCAGAATATTGTTCGATTGATCAATGGCAATGAGAATAAATTATGGAAAAGTAAAAGTGAGAAGGAGGCTGGTGCAAATGAGTAAAGTAAGTTTTTTAGGAGCCGGCAGTTGGGGAACTGCATTAGCAGTTATGCTTGCAAAACATGGTCATGATGTGATTGTATGGTCAAAAGTAGAAGCAGAAGTCAATATGTTAAAAGAAAACAGAGAGCATAAAGATCGTCTCCCAGGTGTGAAGCTGCCGGATTCAATCGTGATCACAAGCAATCTGAAAGAAGCTCTTACTGATCGTGATCTGGTTGTTTTTTCGGTAGCATCTCCGTTTGTAAGAAGTGTAGCCAAGGAAGTCTCTGCTCTGATACCGGAGGGACAAAAGATTGTCAATGTAGCAAAAGGTATTGAAGAAACTACATTATCGACTTTAAGAGATATTTTAGTTGAAGAGATCCCACAGGCTGATGTATCGGTTTTATCAGGTCCAAGTCATGCAGAGGAAGTTGCGATCGCTATGCCAACGACAGTTGTAGTCGGTTCGGCAAGTAAAGCAACGGCAATCTACATACAGGAAATCTTTATGAATGAGCGTTTTCGTGTATATATCAGCCCTGATATCATCGGAATTGAGCTTGGCGGATCTGTAAAAAACGTCATTGCATTAGCAGCAGGTGCCTGTGACGGTTTAGGTTGTGGCGATAATACAAAAGCTGCTTTGATCACTCGTGGTATTGCTGAGATCACCCGCTTGGGAACAGCTATGGGTGCTAAGAAAGAGACCATGGGCGGTTTATCCGGTATCGGTGATCTGATCGTTACCTGCACCAGTGAGCATAGCCGTAATCATAACGCCGGCTATCTGATCGGAAAAGGCTACTCGGTAGAAGATGCCTTAACTGAAGTCAAGCAAGTGGTAGAAGGTGTTTATTCTGCCAAAGCCGTATTAAAGCTGGCACAGAAATATCAGGTATCAATGCCGATCGTGGAAACGATCTGTCACGTTCTTTTTGACGGGATGAAAGCCGTTGATGCGATCACAATCTTACTGACTCGTGATAAATGTATGGAATATCCTGAACTTGGCTGGTTAGAATAAAAGCAGGCATATTTTAAAAGTGCATGTCATATAGTTTTTCATAGCTAAATTTGGAAAGGAAAGACGAATATGGCATTACCGGAAGAAATGAATACAGAACAGACAATGCGTCGTTCGGATAAAATATTAGAAGCAAAGTCTTCTTTTGATACAGGATTTCATAGAGAAATCAGACAAAAAAGAGAAAATGGAGTTAATCCAAAAGAGGGGCATCCCTTTGGCATGGTTCGTATGCTTATTGCGGGGATGCTTTTTTTGCTACTGGTGATGGCATTTCATTTTCAGGTATCGATTGGTTCGTATAACAAAGAAACGGTCAAACAGCTTCTTAACAATGACAGCCATTGGCAGATCGTAGTCGATCAGATTACAGCAGTGATGAAAAATATTCATTTGGATGATAATCCAAAATAAAGAGTCATAGAGAAAGATGGAGGAAAACAAAGGAATATGAGAAAACTCGCATTAAGTGATGAAATACTATTATCCATAGAAAAACCTGCCCGCTATATTGGTGGTGAGATCAATATGGTGCAAAAAGATCCCAGAGCAGTAGACGTTCGCTTTTGTATGTGTTTTCCGGATGTGTATGAGATTGGTATGTCACATCTTGGAATTCAGATTTTATATGATATGTTCAATCAGTGGGACGATGTTTATTGCGAACGAGTCTATTCGCCATGGGTAGATTTAGATGAGATCATGCGCAAGGAGCATATTCCTTTGTTTGCGTTAGAAAGTCAGGAACCGATCAAGGATTTTGACTTTCTTGGAATTACGATCCAGTATGAAATGTGTTATACAAATATTTTGCAGGTGCTTGATCTGTCAGGAATTCCATTGTGTGCCCAAGACCGTACAATGGAGGATCCTTTTGTAATCGGTGGAGGTCCATGTACCTATAATCCGGAACCGATCGCAGATTTTTTTGATATGTTTTATATCGGTGAAGGGGAGACGGTATATCGTGAATTACTTGATCGTTATAAAGAGTGGAAACATTCCGGCAAAGAACGTATCGAATTTTTGAAAATGGCAGCACAGGTTCCGGGAATTTATGTACCACAATTTTATGAGGCTTCTTATAACGAGGATGGAACGATCGCTTCTTTTGATAAACTGGTCAAAGAAGCACCGGATACCGTGATCAAGCAGGTAGAATGTGATATGTCGGATACCTATTATCCGGAAAAACCCCTTGTGCCATATATTAAAGTAACACAGGACCGTGTTGTCTTAGAAATCCAGAGAGGATGTATACGAGGCTGTCGTTTCTGTCAGGCGGGCATGTTATATCGTCCGATCCGTCCACGCAGTCTTGATTTTTTAAAGCAGCGTGCCAAAGTGATGTTAGAATCAACCGGACACGATGAGATCTCACTTAGTTCATTAAGTTCAAGTGATTATAAAGAACTCCCGGAACTTGTATACTGGCTGATCGACGAATATCGCGATAAAGGCGTGAATATTTCGTTGCCTTCACTTCGTATTGATGCATTTGCGTTAGATGTGATGTCAAAAGTACAGGATATTCGTAAAAGCAGTCTGACCTTTGCACCGGAAGCCGGTTCACAGCGCATGCGTAATGTGATCAATAAAGGTCTTACCGAAGAAGTGATCTTAAAAGGTGCCATGGATGCCTTTGTGGGTGGATGGAACCGTGTCAAACTGTATTTTATGCTCGGACTGCCGGGGGAAGAATATGATGATATCGAACAGATTGCTGTTTTATCGGACAAGATTGCAAGAGAATATTACACACTTCCAAAGGAAGAACGTCAGGGAAAAGTGCAGATCGTAACAAGTACATCGATCTTTGTACCAAAGCCATTCACACCGTTTCAGTGGTCACCGATGGTATCTAAAGAAGAGGCCAGAGAAAAGAGGTTTTTCCTGTTAGATAAAGTAAAGTCACAGCTTAATGCAAAGAGTATCAAATATAACTGTCACGATGCAGATGTTTCCGAGTTAGAAGGTGTATTTGCCCGTGGAGACAGAAAATTGAATGATGTGATCTTACAGGCATATCAGAGTGGATGCATTTATGATGCATGGACAGAATATTTTCATTATGACAAATGGTTAGAAGCATTTGCCGATCACAATGTTGATATGAACTTTTATCTGAAAAGGGAACGAGGCAAAGAAGAGATCTTTCCATGGGATTTCATTGATATCGGTGTGACAAAGAGATTTTTATACCGTGAATATGAGCGTTCGAAAGAAGCAGTCGTAACACCGAACTGTCGTGCAAAATGTGCCGGATGCGGTGCTGCAAAGTTTGGCTGCGGTGTCTGTGTGGAATCCTAAAAAGTACGAAGCAGATATGCATGGAAAGAAAACAGAATGGAGTGACTAAAAAGATGAAAGCAAGAATAAAATTTTCAAAAGTGGGATCAATGCGCTTTATTGGTCATCTGGATCTGATGCGTTTTTTTCAGAAAGCATTCCGCAGAGCAAAGATCGCGATCAGTTACAGTCAGGGATATTCCCCGCATCAGTTGATGTCTTTTGCTTCTCCGCTTGGAATCGGATTAAGCAGTGATGCAGAATATCTGGATATTGTTCTGGATGATACACAGGATGTACAAGGAATCGTAGAACAGATTAATGAAGCAATGAATGACGAGATCTGTGTCAAAGAGTTTACTATTTTAAAAGAAGAAGCTAAAACATCTATGGCAGTACTTGCAGCCTGTGATTATGTAGTAGCCTTAAAAAAAGGAAAGTACAATTTCTTACAAGACAAAGAGTACTGTAAGAAGGCAGTTGAAAATCTGGCTAAAAAAGATAAGATAGAAATTGTTAAAAAGACAAAGCGATCGGAAAAATTAGTGGATATCCGCAATAATATCTATTGTATTAAAACAGATCCAAAAGAGTTCGAAGCATTTACAAAGGTTTCATATGGAAAAAGTAAGCTTGATACAGAAGAATACGATCCATTGTTTTATTGTGAGCTGACAGCCGGGAGTATTGTAAATATCAAACCGGAGCTTGTATTAGAAGCTTTATGCCATGAAGAGGGACAGGAGTTTAATGTGCTGGACTATCAGATCCACCGTATTGAGATGTATGCAGATCAGAATGGCAAAAAAGGAGAGATCCATACATTTGCTACAGAAGTAAAGTGTGATCTGGTTCCATTATCCGAATATGAAGCAAAATAAACGATATATGTTATAATATATGGTTTAGAAAAGAGGATTTGTATGCAAAATCAACTTTTGATCACGAAAAAAGAGGACATGTATCTGAGTGCATGGGCAGAAGACGGGCGCATCCGGCAGATACAGGCAGATTCGCTTGAATCGAAAGCAGTCCTTGGAAATATCTATGTTGGAAAAGTCCGTAATGTAGTCAAAAATATCAATGCTGCATTTATTGAATTTCAAAAAGGGCAGATGGGATATCTTTCTTTAAATGACTGTAAGCATCCGATCCATACGGATGCCGTTATCCGCAATGATGACAGAGTATTGATCGGCGATGAAATTATTGTACAGGTCGAAAAAGAAGCGGTAAAGACAAAGCCGCCAACACTTTCGGCAAAGCTGGATTTTTCGGGCAAATATATCGTGTTATCTGTCGGTGGGGAACGGGTAAGCGTATCAAGAAAGATCAGAGATAAAGAAGTAAGACAGCATTTGCATGAGCTTTTAGAGCCTTGCATTGACAATACGACATTTGGGATCATTGCACGAACCAATAGCAGCAAGGCAAACGATGAAGAATTGCTTGCAGAGACACAACATCTTATGAAACGCTGTCAGGATCTGATCCATACAGGCAGACACAGAACCAAGTTTAGTTGTCTGTATCAGGCTCCTTCCGGTTATCTTGGAAGTATCCGGGATCTGTACGAAGATAAGATTCAGGATGTTGTTACCGATTCGTTGGAAGTCTATGAACAGATACAGAACTTTTTAAAAGAAAATGCATGGGAAGATAAGCTCCATCTGTCTTTGTGGAAGGAAGAAAATGGAAAGTTTGATGCAGTCTATGATCTATCTAAAACCTTAGATAAAGCGTTAAAGCAAAGAGTCTGGCTAAAAAGCGGTGCATATCTGGTGATCCAGCCCACAGAAGCATTAGTCTCAATTGATGTTAATACCGGAAAAGCCATTTCAAAAAAGAAAGATGTTGAAAAAACATTCTTAAAGGTCAACTTGGAAGCCGCAAAAGAGATTGCAATACAATTAAGGCTTCGTAACCTTTCAGGAATGATTCTTGTTGATTTTATCGATCTGCATCAGGAGAAATACAAAGAAGAGTTACTGGATCGTTTCAGGAAGGAACTTTCAAAAGATCCGGTACCGGCACAGTTGATCGATATGACAAAGCTTGGTTTAGTAGAGATCACACGAAAAAAGATCAGAAAACCGCTTGTAGAACAGATGCAAAGCATTCATTCAAAAAAAGAGCGGCCTTTGCAACAATAAAAATAGATCTGTAGGGGAATCGAATCATTAAGGTATCCATGATACGATAAAAGAGTTGATAAGAAAGTAAACTTTCATTTTATAAAAGGCAGAAGAACACGAAAGCTACAAGGAGGAAAAGAATATGGAATTTTATATGCCAACCCAAATATATCATGAAGCAGAAGCGGTAAGAAAGCATGGCGAAGAAATGGCACATACCGGTAAGAAAGCGTTGATCGTAACAGGCCATTCTTCTTCTAAGAAGAACGGGGCTTTAAAAGATGTAACAGACAGTCTGGACAAATATCATACAGCCTATATCATATACGATAAGATTACCGAAAACCCAACGATTGAAAGCGTGATGGACGCAGCCGAAATAGGAAGAAGAGAAGGAACAGACTTTGTGATCGGTATCGGTGGCGGCTCTCCACTTGATGCAGCCAAAGCGATCGCTTTGATGATCCAAAACCGTGACAGTGCAAGTTCTGTATTATATCAGAATATGGCATTGCGTGCACTTCCTGTTGTTACGGTGCCAACGACCTGTGGCACGGGTTCCGAAGTTACTCCGTTTGCGATTCTGACAAGAGATGATTTGCAAACTAAGCAAAGTATTTCACACCGTATTTATCCGGTGATCGCATTAGTGGATGGAAAATATTTGAAGACTGCACCAGAATCGGTTCTTATGAATACAGCAATTGATGCGTTAGGCCATATGCTGGAGAGTTACTTTAATTCCAAAGCAACAGACTACAGCCGTATGCTTGCGCAATATGCCTTGGAAGTATGGGGCATGGCAACCGATATCTTATTTGGCATGGAAGCACAGGAGGGCGATTATGACCGGCTGATGTTTGCTTCTACGCTTGCAGGCATGGCGATCACACATACCGGTACATCGATCCCACATGGATTAAGCTATTATCTGACTTACCACAAAGGCATTCCACATGGAAAAGCGGTCGGCTATTTCCTGCCGGGTTATCTTGACAGTATGCCGGAAAGCTTAGAACCACAGGTGATCATGGCACTTCGTGCAGCAGGCTTTGGTTCTTTAGAGCAGTTTGAAGGCTTTATCAAAGAAATGCTTGGAACGATTCCGGTTACGGATCAGGAAGCAAAAGAAATGGTAGAAGAGATTGCAAATAACGATCGTAAGAAAAAGGCTGTTCCGTTCGAGATTACAAAAGAACAGATTGATAAGATCGTACAACAGGCACGCTAAAAGAAAAGAGGAATATCATGCAGCAGGATGAAGTGATCATACGAAAAGGAATCGTACATATTTTAGACGGAGAGCTTGGCTATCCGGTTTATTCGGAAGAAGAACTGGAACTGACACCCGATATCAACGATTTCTTTCGCGCACATATTTATAAACTCCTTTCAGGAGATGAATTAAAAAAATGTCATTTTTCTGAGGAAGAGCCATCTGAAGTATATGAACTGGTTCAGAATTTTTCGGAAGAAAATCTGGTTGAGCAAAGCAAACAGTTTGCCGGACTTTTGTATGATATCATGAATGCCAATATTGCGATCCCGTCCGGTGATCTTGCCGTTGTGACTTTTCAGGTTGCCGGTGTGATCTATCTGGCATTATTAAAGATGAACTATAAGCAAAGTTATGTGCATCTGACAAAAAGTGAAGATAGCGGTAATGTAAACCAGATCATCTGTTACCAGTCGACACTTCCGGCAACCGGAGCAAAGCTTTCGGAGGCTGTTTTGATCGATCTTTCGGACTTTTCGGTACAGATCGTGGAAAAGAAGTATGATATTAATGGTTCGAAAATGAATTATTTATCGGAGCTTTATTTAAAGTGTCATGCAAAAATGTCTTCCAAATCCAAGATGGATATTGTGACAAAAGCAGTTGAACAGGTCAACAAAAAGCATTATGCACAGGAACCGGTCAAGCAGTTAGAAGCCAAAAGCATTATCAAAAAAGAGATTGAAGATACCGGAACATTAAATGTCGAAAAGATCAGTGAAAAGATTTATGGAAATGCACCGGAGATCAAAGAAGAATTTGATGCTAAAATGGAAAAATACCATATGGAAAAAGCGGAAGTGACACCGCAAAGTGAAAAGACAACAAAGAAATTTGAAAAGCAGTATTTAAAAACAGATACCGGGATTGAGATCAATATTCCGATGGAACAGTATCAGGATGCGAATCAGGTAGAATTTATCACAAATCCGGATGGTACGATCTCTGTTCTGATCAAAAATATCAATCAGATCTCGACAAGATAGTCGGCAGGAGGAAAGCGATGTTTCGAATGTGGGTAAAAGAATGGAAAGACAATCATATGATCCGTGACATTACGATCTGTGATGCTGCCGATCCAAGCGAAAAAAACAGAACAAAAAAAGTCTTTGATACGTTAGAAGAAGCATGCTATGAACTTGATGTTGCAAAACCGATCTGGTTAAATGTCAATGTCGAAGAATTCAAACGGATCGATAAGACACGCTTTTCAAAGGACAGCTTTATTGAGGAAGTGCCATTTGATTATTTAGAGATCCATGTGATCGAAGAAGACGATGACTTTTAAATGCCAAAAGTGTTTTCCCTGAAAAAACAGCAGAATTTCGCAGGTATTGAAAGAAAAAGAGAGAATTTCTCGAATACAGCAGGAGATTCTTCCCAGGGTAGAAGAAAGAATTTCTTAAAGAAAGCAGGAGATCCTTTTTACCGGCAGGAAAAAGAGTTTACAATTTTTTTTTCTCATGGTAAAATAATTCCAAATGAGTAGCACAGATGATCGCGGCTGCAAGTGTCGAAAGACCGCAGGTGAGGAAAGTCCGGGCTTCATAGGGCAGGATGCCGGATAACGTCCGGTGGAGGTGACTCCCAGGCCAGTGCAACAGAAAAGAACCGCCAGAATATCTGGTAAGGGTGAAAAGGCGAGGTAAGAGCTCACCGCGTTTCTGGTAACAGAAGCGGCAGATGTAAACCCCATCCGAAGCAAGACCGAACAGGAATAATACGGCTGCCCGTCGTGTTCCGGGTAGGTCGCTTGAGCCTGGCAGTAATGTCAGGTCTAGATAGATGATCGTCAAATACAGAACTCGGCTTATAGTGTTACTCATTTGATATATATAAGGAATAGGAAGAAGAGAGAGGAAATATAAGATGCCACTCACACCAATGATGCAAAAATATGTAGAAACAAAGGAGGAATACAAAGATTGTATTCTTTTTTATCGTTTAGGGGACTTTTATGAGATGTTTTTTGAGGACGCCAAGATCTGTTCTCAGGAATTAGAATTGACATTAACCGGAAAAAGCTGTGGATTAGAAGAACGTGCACCGATGTGCGGTGTTCCGTTTCATGCAGTTGATGGTTATTTAAATAAATTAGTATCCAAAGGATATAAAGTTGCGATCTGCGAGCAGGTAGAAGATCCTAAGCTTGCAAAAGGGCTTGTCAAAAGAGCGGTGACAAGAGTGGTAACACCGGGTACTAATCTTGATACCAAGGCATTAGATGAAAGCCGTAACAACTATCTGATGTGTGTGGTCTATACAACGAATGCGTATGGTGTATCTTATGTCGATGTTACAACCGGAGATTATTATCTTGCAGAATTTGAATCAGAGAACCAATTGCTAGATGAGATTGGAAAAGTTGTACCGTCAGAGATCATCTGTAATGATCCTTTTTTAGTGTCCGGGATTGATTTTGCCGATCTACAGGCAAGACTCGGAATGGTTGTTTCGGCAATTGATGCATGGTATTTTGATGAAGACAAATGTTATGATACATTAAAACATCATTTTAAAGTCGGTTCTTTAAACGGACTGGGATTAGATGGTTACAGTATCGGTATTATTGCTGCAGGAGCAGCACTCGAATATCTCGAAGAGACACAAAAAATTTCGTTGGATCATATTACCAAGATCACACCATATGTCTCAGATCGTTATATGCTTTTGGATCGTGCAACCAGAAGAAACTTGGAATTATGTGAAACCATGCGTGAAAAAGCAAAAAGAGGATCACTTTTCTGGGTGCTTGATAAGACAAAAACAGCTATGGGAGCAAGAATGTTACGCAATGCGATCGAACAGCCACTTCTTAGCAAAGAAGAGATCGATCAAAGACTGGATACGATCGAAGCATTGAATCAGAATGCAATCAATCGTGAAGAGATCAGGGAATATCTCGGACCGATCTATGATCTGGAACGTCTGATCAGTAAGATCAGTTACCGTAGTGCCAATCCAAGAGATCTGATCGCTTTTCGCCAATCATTATCGATGCTGCCACCGATCAAGCAGGTCTTGAATTCATTTGAAGAAGGAACACTTTTAAAGCAATACGGTCAGGAGATGGATGCACTGGAAGATCTGTTTGCATTGATCGATGCTTCGATCATGGAAGAGCCGCCTCTTACCGTGCGTGAAGGCGGTATGATCAAAGATGGTTATAACGAAGAAGTCGATCACCTGCGTCGTGCAAAGACCGATGGCAAACAATGGCTTGCCGATCTGCTAGAGAAAGAAAAAGAGCGTACCGATATTAAGAATTTAAAGATCAAATACAATAAAGTCTTTGGATATTATCTTGAAGTAACCAATTCATATAAAGATCTGGTACCGGATGACTGGACGAGAAAGCAGACTTTAGCAAATGCAGAACGTTATACGACACCACGGTTAAAAGAGCTCGAAGACAGCATTATGGGTGCAGAAGACCGCCTTTGCAATCTGGAATATTCAATTTTTTGTGATGTGCGTGAAAAGATCTATGCACAGATCGGAAAAGTTCAGACAACGGCAAAGATCATTGCTGCAGTAGATATGTTTGCATCTTTGGCATTGGTTGCGGAACAAAATAATTATGTACGTCCGCAGATCACAACAGATGGAAAGATCGATATCCGTGAAGGGCGGCATCCGGTTGTAGAAAAAATGATACGAAATGATATGTTTGTGTCAAATGACACGTATCTGGATGATAAAAAACATAAGATTGCAATCATTACAGGACCCAATATGGCAGGAAAGTCAACGTATATGCGGCAGACAGCACTTTTGGTTCTGATGGCACAGATCGGATCCTTTGTTCCGGCACAAAGTGCGCAGATCGGAATTGTCGACAGGATCTTTACAAGAGTCGGTGCATCCGATGATCTTGCAAGCGGCCAGAGTACGTTTATGATTGAAATGACAGAGGTAGCAAACATCTTACGAAATGCGACCAAAAACAGCCTGATCATTTTAGATGAGATCGGACGTGGTACCAGTACATTTGACGGATTAAGTATTGCATGGGCTGTTGTGGAATATATTGCAAATACGAAGCTTTTGGGTGCCAAAACGTTATTTGCCACACATTATCATGAATTGACAGAACTCGAAGGTAAATTAGAAAGTGTGGATAATTATTGTATTGCCGTCAAAGAACAGGGCGAGGATATTGTCTTTTTGCGTAAGATCATCAAAGGCGGTGCCGATAAAAGCTATGGTATTCAAGTCGCAAAACTTGCCGGAGTACCCGAAAACGTCTTGAAAAGAGCCAGAGAGATCGTACAGCAGTTAAGCGATCATGATATTGCTTCAAAAGCAAAAGATATCGAAGTCGAATATGAGATCCCGGATTATGATTATGGCATTGAGCAGCAAAGTAAGAGAAGAGTCCGTAAAAAGACAGCTTCCGAGATTGAATCGGAAAAGTTAGGACAGCTTTCTTTGTTCGATACATCCAATACCAATATCAAAATGGATGATATCATTCTGGAATTACATGATATCAATCTTTCGGATACTACACCGATCGAAGCGTTAAATATTTTATACAAGATGCAGGAAAAACTCAAAGAAAGAATGTAAGGAGACAGGCTATGGCGAAAATTCATGTTCTGAGTCAGGATACGATCAATCAGATAGCTGCCGGAGAAGTAGTAGAACGTCCTATGGCAGTCGTAAAAGAATTGATTGAAAATGCAATCGATGCAAAAGCAAGTGCAGTCACGGTAGAGATTGCCGATGGTGGAAAGGCATTGATCCGTATTACCGATAACGGAAGCGGTATTGCAGCAGATGATATCGAACTTGCGTTTTTACCGCATGCTACCAGCAAGATCCAAAATGTAGAAGATCTGCTTGCTGTGTCCAGTCTCGGCTTTCGTGGAGAAGCTTTAGCAAGTATTGCCGCAGTATCGCAATTAGAAATGGTCACAAAGACCAGGGATGCATTGATGGGAACGCGCTACCGCATAGAGGGCGGCGACAAAAAAGAAATCGAAAATGTCGGCTGTCCGGATGGAACTACTTTCTTAGTAAGAAATCTGTTTTATAATACACCGGCCCGTTTGAAATTCTTAAAAACATCTCAGACAGAAGCCGGCTATATCAGTGGTTTGGTAGAACGAATGGCATTATCCCATCCTGATATTGCATTCCGTTTTATAAACCAGAAGCAAAACCGGTTATCGACTTCCGGCAATGGCAATTTAAAAGATGTTATTTATCATATCTATGGTCGTGAAGTGACTTCTAATCTGATCGAAGTCCAAAGCCGTGAAGTGTTTTGTACGCTGAGCGGTTATATCGGAAAACCTGTGATTTCAAGAGGTAACCGAGGTATGATGAATTATTTTATCAACGGACGTTATATCAAAAGTCCGATCATTCATCGCGCGATTGAAGAAGCCTATGCACCGTATTCGATGCAGCACCGTTATCCGTTTACGGTATTGCATATCCAAATTGATGCGAAATACATTGATGTCAACGTACATCCGCAAAAGATGGAATTGCGTTTTAACAATGAAAAAGAAGTCTTTCAAAGTATATATCATGGTATCAGCGAAGCACTCAGACACCGTGAATTTATACCGGATGTGACATTCCATTCAGAAAAAAAAGAAGAAAAAAAGAAAGCACAGCCGCATATCGAACCATTTGAAGTGAAAAGACAGGCACAAATGAATGCCTCCGGTCATCTGACACCGAAAGACAGTCTGAAAGCATTAGAAACATTATCAAAAGATCTTCCGGATCAAAAAGGTAGTCTGGAAAAACAGGCAGTCAGTCAGAAAACTCCATTTGACGAAAAAGAAACGAAAGAACGACAAAAGATTTTTACAAATCAGGAAAAGGAAGTAATAAATCAGAGTGTCTATCCGAGTCAGTCACAGCCGATGGATAACACAAAGAACTCGTTACAGCAAGCCGATGGTACAAGCAGACGGCAAAAGTCAGGTGAAGATACCTCATCCATGGTACAACAGCAGACAGCTTCTGAGAATCCCGTGACCTTACATATTCCACAGGAACATACTAAGAGTATGGTAGCAGAAAAGGCAGAATACAACACATCCCGGTCTGTACCGGTTACAAATGTTGTGCAACAGGATCTGTTTGAAGAAGGCATTTTGTCTGCAAAAGCGCAAAAAGAGATTAAGATCATCGGGCAGGTTTTCTCAACATACTGGGTATTGCAATACGAAGATAAGATGTATATGATCGATCAGCATGCGGCTCATGAAAAAGTTTTGTATGAGCGTTTTATGAAAGAATTAGAACAAAAAAAAATCATGACACAATATATGAATCCACCGATCATTTTGTCATTGTCCATGGTGCAGCAGCAGGCAGTGGAAGAAAATCTGGAATTGTTAGAAAGTCTTGGCTATCAGATTGAAAACTTTGGTGGAAAAGAGTATGCTGTAAACGGAGTTCCGGCAAATCTTCCGAATGTCGGATCAAAAGATCTGCTTATCGAGATCATTGATTCGATGACAACAGAAATCAGCGGCAAAGGCAGGACACCGCAGATGCTAAAAGAAAAGATTGCTTCGATGTCATGCAAAGCAGCCGTAAAAGGAAATAACAAATTACCACGCGAAGAAGTCGAAGAACTGTTAAAAGAACTCATGACCTTGGAAAATCCATACCATTGCCCACATGGACGACCAACCATGATCAGCATGACCAAATCCGAACTCGAAAAAAAATTCAAACGAATCGTATAACCTCATTTACAGTTTCCGCTACATTCATATGTATTTCCATCATCATAGGATTGTATATTTTGTGCGTCATCTTGCGTACACTTTGATTCGCATTTCTATTTATTTTGTCTTTTGGGGCACTGTATCACCTTGTAAGGATATCTAAGATTTTTAGCTTTTTTGCTATGATTATGGGCGCTCTCATCTGATATAGGGGCAGGACCGGTCTGATGTACATTGCTGTTTGGGAATCTCAAAGGCCGTCACCACTTGCACTGCAAAAGGAGTAAAACGATTTTTGCAGTGCTATGTGTGCGCTACGTGGCTTTGCGAAGCGGGAGCGTGTCCCAAACAACAATGCTACTCAGGCTGAGTCGCCCCTATAGTTATGACCCGCGCCCAATCAGCAGAAAAGCTTAAAAAATCAGATATCCTAACAAGTTGGCGTGTCAACCCAAAAGGCAATAATAAATAGAAATTGCGAAAGATAATGTCTGGAAGATGACGCAATAAAGGGCATGAAGATATGATGATTGGGTGTGGAAGTTGTAAAGGGGAGAATGGAGAGATTATGAAGAGACCATTGATTATTTTGACCGGGCCGACAGCGGTCGGTAAGACAGCCCTTTCGATCGGGCTTGCCAAAGCATTAAATGGTGAGATCATTTCGGCCGATTCGATGCAGGTTTATAAAGGCATGGATATCGGAACCGCTAAGATAAAGAAAGAAGAAATGCAAGGGATCAGACATTATCTGATTGATACGTTTGAACCGGATTTTGCATTTAACGTTGCTGTTTTTCAGGAGTATTGCAATCGCGCGATCGAAGAGATCTACGCAAAAGGAAAAGTACCGATCTTAGTTGGCGGTACCGGATTTTATATTCAGTCGGTGTTGTACCAGATCGCATTTGACCAGACTGATACAGATGACAGTTATCGGAAAGCATTAGAAGCATTTGCAAAAGAACATGGAAACGAAGTATTGCATGAGCGGTTACGCAAAGTTGATGCAGAAAGTGCCGATGCGATCCATCCGAATAATGTCAAAAAAGTAATTCGGGCTTTAGAATATTATGAGCAGACCGGTAAGAAGATATCGGAACATAACAAAGAGCAGCAAAAGAACAAAGCAGCCTTTGATTTCCGGTATTATGTGCTGAGTCTGCCAAGAGAGATTCTATATGAGCGCATTGATAAAAGAGTGGATCAGATGCGAAAAGAAGGTCTGGTAGAAGAAGTAAAAACTTTGATGCAGAAGGGATGCACAAGAGATATGATCTCGATGCAGGGACTCGGATATAAGGAAATCATCGCTGCACTGGAAGGAAAGATCACAATAGAGGAAGCATTTGAGCAGATCAAGAAAGAGACACGTCATTTTGCCAAAAGACAATTTACCTGGTTTCGCAGGGAAAAAGAAGTTACATGGCTGCAGAAAGAAAAATTTGCATCAGAAGAAGAACTTTTGCAATATTGTATTGCAGATTGCAACGATTTAGTGCAAAATAGAACCGATAAGATGCAAAAAACAAATGACTTAAAAGGAGACAGACAGCATGGATAGTTTAAAAGAAATGTATTTATCCGCAGGAATCGATCAGGATGTATATGATTTCTGTGACCGGATCCAAAAAGGATTAAAAGACCGTTTTGAAAAGATCGATCAGACAGCCGAATATAATCAGATGAAAGTTATACGTGCAATGGAAAAGCAGCGTGTCAGTGCAGAATGCTTTGAATCTTCTACCGGGTATGGCTATGATGATCTTGGAAGAGAAAAGCTTGAAGCAGTTTATGCAGATGTTTTTGGAACAGAAGCTGCTCTGGTACGTCCGCAGATCACATGTGGTACACATGCTTTGACACTGGCATTATCGGCAATCCTGCGTCCGGGAGATGAACTTTTGACTCCGGTTGGAAAACCATATGATACATTAGAAGGTGTGATTGGAATCAAAGACGACAATCCACCCGGGTCACTCAAAGAATTTGGCATTTCCTATCGTCAGGTAGATTTATTAGAAGATGGTGAATTTGATCTTGAAGGGATCAAAGAAGCATTAAATGAAAAGACAAAATTAGTTACGATCCAGCGTTCCAAAGGATACGCGCCAAGAAAGACCTTATCCGTAGAACGGATCGGAAAGCTGATCGCATATATCAAATCAATTAAGCCGGATGTGATCTGTATGGTGGATAACTGTTATGGTGAATTTGTAGAAACGATCGAACCGACACAGGTGGGAGCCGATCTTTGTGTCGGATCATTGATCAAAAACCCGGGAGGCGGTTTAGCACCGATCGGTGGTTATGTCGTGGGAAAAGAAAAAATCATTGAGCTTTGCGCAAACCGTCTGACTGCTCCGGGACTTGGAAAGGAAGTTGGAGCAACACTTGGTGCAAACAGAGCATTTTTTCAGGGCTTTTTCTTAGCACCAACTGTTACGGCAGGTGCACTAAAAGGTGCGATCTTTGCGGCAAATGTCTATGAAACGTTAGGATTTGTTACGGTTCCAAATAAAACAGAATCCCGTCATGATATCATTCAGGCAGTCACATTGGGATCAGCAGAGGCTGTGATCGCATTTTGCCAGGGTATTCAGGCAGCATCACCGGTAGACAGTCATGTTGCTCCTGAACCATATGCGATGCCGGGATATCATAGTGACGTGATCATGGCAGCCGGTGCATTTATTCAGGGTTCTTCGATCGAATTAAGTGCCGACGGACCGATCGAACCGCCATATGCCGTTTATTTTCAAGGGGGGCTGACCTGGTACCATGCCCGATATGGTATTACGATGTCATTGCAATATATGAAAAATGCCAATCTGGTCACGATTCCATAAAGGATGGATACTAGTAAGAACTTTTAATAAAAATAAGTCCAAAAGTGTCGAAAGGGCAGAGTTTTCTGCCCTTTTTGTTATTTGAACACGAAAAATACACTTTTTTTCCAGTCTGCCTTCTATACAAAAAAACGAATTTGTGATACGATAATTAATATGCGTGTTTATAACAAAGTGGCATAGAAAATTTGGGGAGCTCCTTTAGACAGGAGTTTATATGAAGAAAAAATGGAATACAACAAAGGAATTACCGTTATCGGAGCAACCATATGAAAAATGTATGGAATATGGTGCACAAAGTTTATCCGATGCTGAGCTGCTGGCAGTTTTTTTACGAACAGGAAGTCAGGGTGAGTGCAGTGTTGATCTTGCAAAACGTCTTTTATGTGAACTTCCGGGACAAAACATTGCCGGACTGTATCAGATTTCCTATGCAAATCTGTGTGAGATCAGAGGAATTGGTAAGGTAAAGGCAATCCAAATGCTGTGTCTTGCAGAAATTGCGGTCAGAATCCTTCGTTCCGGTAAACACAAAAATGCATTTTTGTGTAATGATCCGGCTGTAGTTGCCGGATATTATATGCCGTCTATGCGTTTTTTGGAAACAGAGCAGGTCAGACTCCTGATACTGGATGGAAAAAATGCATTGGAAAAAGAAATGATTTTATCAACCGGTTCTTTTACCGCATCAATGGCAGCACCGAGAGAAGTTTTTTATTATGCATTAAAGCATAAAGCGGTATCGATCATTTTGTTACATAATCATCCATCCGGTGATCCTTCACCAAGTAAGGATGATCTGGTTTTGACAAAGCGAATGGCAGATACCGGCAGCATGATCGGAATTCCGTTGTTAGATCATATTGTTATAGGCGATAATCGTTATATCAGTTTAAGAGAAAGTGGTTATTTATCATAGTTACTGGTTGGAAGGAGTTAGTTTCATGGCTAAGAAAATATTTGGCATTGATTTTGGAACCAATGTCATTAAGGTATATAAAAAAGGAGAAGGGATTATTCTTTTAGAACGTACTGCAGTTTCTACAGTCGGAAAAGGAAAAGCAAAAAGAGCGATCGCAATTGGCGAAAAGTCTTTCGAAATGTTTGAAAAAGCACCACCAAGTATTGATGTTTGTTTCCCGATTCACAGGGGTGTTGTATCACATCTTGACGATATGGTGCAGCTATGGAATTATATGGGACAAAAGATTTCGGGTAAGAAAAAGATCAGTCATTGCCAGTTTTATTTAGCGGTACCGGCAGATATCACCGAAGTAGAAAAACAGGCGTATTCTAAGATTGTCTTAAAGTCGGAAAGCAAACCTAAGAAAGTATTTTTGATCAATAAACCGATTGCAGATGCTTACGGGCTTGGACTGGACATAGAAAAGTCAAAAGGAATCCTGATCGCAAATCTGGGAGCAGATACTTGTGAACTTTCAATCCTGTCGCTGGGTGGATTGGTATCAACCAAGCTGGTTCCGTTCGGAGGTAATGATTTTGATCATACGATCCAAAATTATATCCGTAAGAAATATAACTTTGTGATCGGTTTAAAAACAGCAGAACAGATCAAGATGAAATTGATCGCAGCTGTTCCGAAAGAAGAGACGATCACGGTTACGGGACGGGATCTTTTAAAAGGACTCCCGAGAGAAGTTACGGTCAGGTCGACAGAGATCATTCCTTTAGTTATTGATATTTTTGAAAAACTTGCAAATGATATCCGTTCTCTTTTGGAACATACGCCACCGGAGATTTCACATGAGATCTTGCATAATGGTATTTACCTGACCGGAGGTACTTCCCAGATTGAAGGAATGGATCGTTATCTTGCCAATCAGATCAAGATCCGTGTCAATGCCGCACAGAATGCTCAGAAGACAGCAGCCGAAGGAATCGGTTATCTTGCCGAGCATCCAAAGCTTGCCTTAAAATATGCAGTACCGCTTGATAAAAAAGACAATGAGTAGCATAGGAGGATTTATATGCGTAAAAAAACCAAAATCACAATTGATCCGAAATATATTTTAGCGGGGCTTTTTGTGTTTTGCATTATATTAGGAATAATCTCGTTTCGATTTGAGAATAAAATGACTCCGGTACGTTCTGCAGTCAGCAGTGTGATCGCACCTATGCAAAAAGGGATCAATGCAATCGGCGTGAAGATTTCAGAACGAATGGATTATGCCACAACCTTAAAAAAGACAGTCCGAAAAAACAAAAAATTGCAATCCCAGATTGATAAGCTGTCTGCGGAAAACAAATTATTACAACAGGATAAGTATGAATTGGAAAACTTCCGTAAACTATATGATTTGGATCAGCAATATGCAGGCTATCCTAAGGTAGCTGCACGGGTAATAAGCAGCGATCCGGATAACTGGTATAATACATTTATTATTGATAAAGGCTCTAAAAACGGACTCAAAAAGAATATGAATGTTATGGCAAATGGTGGACTTGTCGGCATTATTACGGAGGTCAATAAATCGTATTCTAAGGTTCGTTCGATCATTGATGACAACAGTAATATTTCCGGTACGGTACTTGGCAGTTCCGAAAATTGTATTGTCAGCGGCAATTTAAAACTGATCAATAATGGTGTGATCGAGGTCTCCGGCATCAACGGAGATGCAAAGATTGAGGATGGAGCGGAAGTGGTTACTTCGCAGATCAGTGATAAATATCTTCCGGGTATTTTGATCGGATACTTAAAGGATCTAAAGAAGGATTCTTCTAATATCACACAGACCGGTTACTTGTCACCAGTTGTAGATTTTTCGAGCCTCGACATGGTATTAGTCATTACGCAGGTCAAGGATTCTGCTGAATTAGGAGAGATGCTGAAATGAAGATCAAAAGATATCTGAGTATTTTTTTTATGATTGTATTCTGCTTTTTGATGCAGACAACGGTACTTTCTCATTTTAAATTAACTAATATCATACCGAATCTCTTAGTGATCATGACATCAGCTTCCGGATTTATGTTCGGCAGGCGTTATGGTATGTTTGCCGGTGTGATCTGTGGCGGATTAATGGATCTGATCTATGGTGATGTTGTTGGCGTATGCATCTTTATCTTTGTATTGATCGGTTTTTTAAATGGTTTAGCCAATAAGTATTACTTTAAAGATGATCTGTCCATTCCGTTATCAGCAATGGGACTGAGTGATCTGGCCTTTGGTATGCTTTATTATATCTGTAATTTTTTACTTTGCGGAAGACTGGATCTTTTGGCTTACGTAAAAGATATTATGATCCCTGAAATGATCTATACAATTCTGTTTGGTGTGATTCTTTATAAATTCTTATATTGGCTGGATGATAAGTTGTATCCGCCGGAAGAAATTCCTCTGCATAAAAACGACAGATTGTATTGATCCGGCAGAACGCCAGAAAAAAATGAGCGAAAGAAAGATATGGGAAAGATAAAGCGGATCTGTTTATTTTGTTAGGAAATGTTTTAAATTTTAGTAAAAAGAATGGAGAGTTACATGCTTGATACGTTTAAAGATATGATAAAATCCTTTTTTCAATCACGTATATTACCGGTAGCTGTGGTATTTATCCTGTTATTTGCGATTTTAGTAAACCGGCTTTTTAGTCTTCAGATTGCGGATACGGATACCTATGCGAGTCAGGCGGCAAAACGTACCGAAAAGACAAAGTCGATCAAAGCAACTCGCGGCAAAATCTATGACTGTAACGGAAAGCTTCTTGCTTATAATAAATTGTCTTATAATATTGTTTTTGCGGAAAATGATACGACAGCAGATCTGACGTCGGAAGAAAAAAATACAATGATCTACAAATTGTTAAAACTGATGGAACGTGAGAATACAGATCTGACCGTCGAATTCTATATCCGGTATAACAAGAAAAACGAACTGGAATTTACATTGAAAGGTAATTCACTGCTTCGTTTTAAAGCTGAAGTTTTCTCTACAACAGTAGAAGAAATGACACAAAAACAGCGTGATATGTCAGCACAGAATATTTATGATTTCTTGCGATATGATACCGGTTCAACGAGTCCAAAGTTTGCAATCGACAAAAAATATGATGATGATACCGCATTACAGATCATGGCAATCCGTTACGCAATGTTTATTAACCGTTATAAAAAATACCAGCCGATCACATTAGCGACAGATGTTAGTGATAAAATGGTTGCCGCGGTTAAAGAAAACAGTGAAGAGTTGTCCGGTATTGATATTGAAGAAGATACAACGCGTGTATATAATAAGAGTAAGTATTTTGCTCATCTGCTCGGGTATACCGGGACGGTATCGACAGAGCGGTTAGAGTCTTTAAAAGAAGAAGACCCGAATACAACCTATACCACAGAAGATCAGATCGGTATTTCCGGGTTAGAAAGTACCTATGAGAATTATCTGCGTGGCAAAAAGGGAAGTGAAAAGATTACGATCAATGAAACGACAAGCCGGATTGAAAAGACGGAAAATCAAACAGAACCGGAAGCCGGAAATGATCTGTATCTGACGATTGATGCTAATTTACAGGAAGAGTGTTATAAACTGTTAGAAGAACATATTGCCGGTATCCTGCTTGCAAATATCAATAACAGCGATAGCGCAGGAAGTAAAGGCAGTTCGGCATCTAAGATTAAAGTACCGATATATGATGTATATAGTGCGTTGATTGAAAATAATATCATTGATTCAAGCCGTTTTACGGATCAAAATGCATCTGCATTAGAAAAGAGCACTTATAGAAAATATAAGAAAAAATCCAAAGTTCTCAAGAACAAGCTTCGTTCGATACTGGCTGTAGACAGCAAGACCACCAAAAAGCAATTATCGGATTCAATGGCAGATTTTGTGGATTATTTCTATAAATTATTAAAAAATGAAAAGATCATATTAGTTGACAAGGTTGACTCTTCAGATGAAACCTTTAAAAAATATTCTTCCAAAAAGATCAGTCTGAGCCGTTTTTTACAATATGCGATCACAAAAAACTGGGTCGATCTTAGTGTGTTAAATGTCGGAGAGAACTATTACAGCACGGAAGAGTTATATAAAAAGCTGATTAAATATGGTTTAAATCTGTTAGAGAAAGATACCACATATCCTAAAATGGTATATAGTTTTTTGATCCACCAAAAGGAACTTTCCGGCAGAGACTGCTGCCTGCTTTTATTTGATCAAGGTGATATTAAGTACAATGCAACAGAATACCAGAAAGTAAAAGCCGGTATTACATCGCCATATGCATTTATCACAAGGAAGATAAAAAAACTTGAAATTACACCGGGACAGCTTGGATTAGAGCCTTGCTCCGGTTCCATCGTGATCACGGATGTAAAGACCGGTGATGTCAAAGCGATGGTCAGCTATCCAAGTTACGATAATAATAAAATGGCAAATCAGGTAGATTCCGAATATTTTTACAATTATCTGACACAGGCATCCTCTTCACCATTGTTAAACCGTCCGATCCAGCAGGAACTTGCACCGGGTTCTACATTTAAGATCGTATCTTCTGTTGCAGGTCTGGAAGAAAAAGTGATCTCAACAGGAACAACGATCTATGATCATGTAAAATTCGAACAGATTCATCCATCGCCTAGCTGCTGGAAGAAATCCGGTCATGGCAACTTACATGTCGCAACCGCGATTGAAGCCTCATGTAACTATTTTTTCTATACGGTAGGATATAAGCTTGGTACAGGACATAATGGAAGTGTCAATGATAAGAAAGGCTTAAGTCGTTTGAAAAAATATGCTGATATGTTTGGTCTTACCGACAAATCCGGTGTAGAATTGCAAGAAGCATCCCCGAGGTTTTCAACGACGGATATTGTCCGTTCTGCGATCGGACAGGCTACACATGCGTATACACCTTCACAGTTATCACGTTATGTTACAACAGTAGCAAATAATGGGACCTGTTATAATCTGACATTGGTAGATAAAGTAAAAGATGTATCAGGTAAAGTGATCTTAGATAATAAGGCGAAAGTGCGTAACAAAGTCAAAATCCATTCTTCTACATGGAATGCAATACATCATGGTATGTATTTGGTTGCGAACGGACCGAACAGCTCGATCAAGAGTATGTTTACAAACTTGAAGCAGACAGTAGCCGGAAAGACCGGTACTGCACAGTTAAACACATATCATGCCAACCATGCGTACTTTATGTCATATGCACCGTATAAAAATCCGAAAATATCCGTAACTTGTGTTATTCCGAACGGATATGCTTCATCCAATGCAGTGCAAACGGCAAGAGATGTATATAAATATTACTTTAGCAAGAATAAAAAGAAAGTATCCGGAAGTGTTAAAATGCCGGAAATTTCAACCAATCATATGGATTAAGAGTATTTTTATAATACAGAATGGAGGGAATATGAAAAAAGATACCGTAGTAATGAAGGGGACAAAGTCAGGCATTATTCTTGTGCTGGATGAAAATACCGATTTTGAAACGCTCAAAAATGATGTTGCTGCAAAGTTCAAAGCATCTGCAGCATTCTTAGGCGAAGCACAAAAAGCCATTACATTTCAGGGGAAAGCACTGACGGAAGATGAAAAGCTAGAGCTGATTGATCAGATTCATGCAAATTGTCAATTATCAATCGTATGTATTATGGAAGATGACAGACAGCTCGAACAGTCTTTTGCACAAACGATCCGGAAACAACCGGCACAGCCGGATTATAATACCGGACAGTTCTTTAAAGGAAATCTGCGTTCCGGTCAGGTGCTGGATGTAGAAACCAGTATTATTATTCTTGGAGATGTGAAAGCCGGAGCAAAAGTCGTATCAAAAGGTAATGTGATCATTTTAGGATCGCTAAAGGGAAATGTATTTGCCGGTGCATCCGGTAATGTCAATGCCTTTGTTGTCGCATTGGATATGGATCCGATGCAGATCAGGATTGCAGATACGATTGCCCGTTCTCCGGATAAGCCAAGAAAAAAAGAACCAAAGGAGACAAAGATTGCTTTCTGGGAAAACGGTAATATTTATATTGAACCATTAGACAAAGATGTATTAGGTGATATTAGGTTATAGATTTTTAATTGATTTTTTGGTATAATAAGAATTGATATCAAAAATATAATAATATAACAGCAGGTATGAATTAGCTTTTTCTTTTTTTGTGTAGTAAGAAAAGCTTTTGCTATAAAAACATTCATTAGGAGGAATAAAAATCATGGGAGAAGTTATAGTAATCACGTCTGGAAAAGGCGGCGTAGGAAAGACAACGACAACAGCGAATGTCGGAACAGGTCTTGCTATGCTGGATAAAAAAGTTGTATTAATTGATACGGATATAGGACTTCGTAATCTGGATGTAGTTATGGGCTTAGAAAACAGGATCGTATATAATCTTGTGGACGTGATTGAGAACAACTGCCGCATCAAACAGGCATTGATCAAAGACAAAAGATATCCAAATCTTTATCTGCTGCCTTCTGCTCAGACAAAGGATAAAACAGCTGTTACACCAGAACAGATGAAAAAATTAGTAGAGGAATTAAAGACTGAGTTTGACTACATATTGTTAGATTGTCCTGCCGGTATTGAGCAGGGATTTAAGAATGCAATAGCAGGTGCAGACAGAGCATTAGTTGTTACAACACCGGAAGTTTCTGCTGTTCGTGATGCAGACCGTATTATTGGATTATTAGAGGCAAATGAGATCAACCAGACACATCTGATCGTAAACCGTCTGAGAACGGATATGGTTAAAGAAGGCAATATGATGTCAAGTGATGATGTAGTTGAGATTCTTGCAGTAGATCTGATCGGTGTAGTACCGGATGATGAGCAGATCGTCATTGCTACAAATAACGGTGAACCGTTAGTAGGTTCTGATTCCAAAGCAGGACAGGCATATATGAATATCTGTCATCGTATTATCGGGGAGGATGTTCCTTATCTTGATCTGGAAGAAACAAAGGGATTTTTTCAGAAATTTGCATCTATTTTCAAAAAATAGTACAAGATAGCGTGCAAAATCAGATCTTTGCACAGAAATGGAGATTAGTATGAGTTTTTTAGGAAATTTTTTTAAAGGTTCCGGAAATAGCAGTGATGTAGCAAAAAACCGTCTGAAAGTAGCCATTACTTCAGACCGTGCCGTTTGTTCACCGGAATTAATGGAACAGATGAAGAATGATATCATTGAGGTTATTTCCAAATATTTAGATATTGACACCGAGGGGTTAGACATAAAAGTAACAAAAACAGAAATTGATGAAACATCAGGCACGATCAATGCATTATTAGCAAACATTCCGATCAAGGAAGGCTCGCGTAACTTTAGAAAATAACGTTTCATCCGTCAGGAAGGCAGTAAAATGATTAATACAATTAAGCAGTATGATTGGAAAAAATACAATTACTCCCTGTTAGTCGCCGTATTATTTTTATGTGCATTAAGTGCATTCTCTGTAAAAATGGCAGGTGGTGAAGAACATGGAATGTCATATATGAAAGGCCAGTTAGTAGGTACTTTTTTGGGACTGGTTATTGTAGCAGCTTTATCTGTGATTGATTATCATTTTATTTGTAAATTTGCTGCAATTTATTATGTATTTGGTGTTTTGCTGACAGCAGCGACGCATTCGCCGATCGGTACAAATAACGATACGGATGCCAGACGATGGATTAAGGTTGGCAGTATTACTTTTCAGCCTACGGAATTGATGAAGATTGTTTTAATTCTTTCTCTGGCGGCTCTTTTTGCAAAGCTGCGGCACAGGATGGAGAAAGTCAGTACTCTTGTGATCGTGGTTGCCGTAACCGGAATTCCGGCTTTGGTTATCATGTCGCAGCCCGATCTTTCATCCAGTTTGGTTACCGTTTTTATTATGCTGGTTTTGATCTTTGTATCGGGACTTAGTTATAAGATACTGGCTCCGGTCATTGTAATGGGCATCCCGCTTGGTGTTGTTCTGTTCTGGTATATTCAGCAGCCATATAATGTGTTATTAAAGCATTATCAATATAAGCGAATTATGGCATGGCTTCATCCCGAAACGGATGTCAAAGGAACTATCAATTACCAGCAAAACCGTTCAATCCGGGCTATCGCATCCGGTGGATTGTATGGAAAGTTTTTACAGGACGGAGGAACAAAAGGAGCATCAAGAGCATATCATTCCGTTGGTGTCAATGAAAGTGATTTTATCTGGTCGGTTATTGGAGAAGAGTTTGGTTTTTTAGGTTGCTGCCTGATTTTATTAGTCTTTGCATTTATTATTTTCAAATGTTTTTTAGTGGCCAAAAACTCACAGGATTATTTAGGAAAACTGATTGCTGCCGGAGTTGCTGCAATGTTCATGTTCCAGGTGTTTACGAATATTTCCGTAGTTACATTGATGTTTCCAAACACCGGACTCCCGCTTCCGTTTATCAGTAACGGACTAAGTTCAATGCTCTCTTCGATGATTGCGATAGGTCTGATTATGAATGTCAGCATACAACCGGGCAAGACCAGCAAGGGCGGATTTTCGATGCGAAATATTTACGGAAATGATCCGGTTTCATCCATTGATCTGGATATGGATCTGGAATTATAAATTTTACGAAGAAAGGGGTTTATATCATGAATA
Source organism: Jutongia hominis (assembly GCF_014384965.1). Taxonomy (GTDB): domain Bacteria; phylum Bacillota; class Clostridia; order Lachnospirales; family Lachnospiraceae; genus Butyribacter; species Butyribacter hominis. The sequence goes on along the minus strand of NZ_JACRSW010000032.1, from coordinate 24,237 downwards.
TTGGACTTATAGCGCATGATGCAAAAAAAATATTGATGCAGAATTTTGCGATTGCATATAGAGGCATCTTGAGCAAACATGATATTTATGCAACAGGAACAACCGGTCGTCTGATCGAAGAGGTTACAAACTTAAATGTTCATAAATATCTTGCAGGACATCTTGGAGGAGAGCAACAGCTTGCATCGCAGATTGAACACAATCAGATTGATATGGTGTTTTTTCTGAGAGATCCTTTGTCCCCAAAAGTTCATGAGCCCGATGTGAATAATGTCATTCATTTATGCGATATTTATAATATTCCGTTTGCAACGAATCTTGCTACTGCAGAATTATTGATCAAAGCATTAGACCGTGGCGATCTTGAATGGCGTGAAGTTCTGAAAAAAGAGGGAACAGATATTGATGAATAAAAAGATACAAATTTTAACATTAGGAGCTGTTATGCTGGTATCATCTTGCTTTATGACAGGCTGTAGTTCCAAAAAGAATGAATTAATGAACTATCGAGTAAAAGCATCCGGTACTGCTATGCAGATTACAAATGATACAACACAGGACTATCTTTCAAAAGATATCTGTGTGATTCCGAAGAAGGGGCAGACGAAAAAGCAGGATGCTGTCATGACAGCAGGTGCTTCTCTTATGGTAAACGATACCGATGGCAAGATGCTGTATTCACATAACATCTATAAAAAGTTGTATCCTGCCAGTATTACAAAAATTGTGACTGCATTTGTAGCTTTAAAATATGGAAATCTGAATGATACGGTAACGATCAGCCATAGTGCAGCCAATATTACGGAATATGGTGCAAAGTTATGCGGATTTAAAGAAGGAGACCGCATTGCATTAAAAGATCTTTTGTATTCTTTTCTGATATATAGTGGAAATGATGCGGGTGTTGCAATTGCGGAACATATTGCCGGTGATACAAAAAGCTTTGCGGTAATGATGAATCGTGAAATGAAAAATATCGGAGCAAAGCATACGCATTTTGTTAATCCCCATGGATTACATAATAACAAACATTATACAACCGCTTATGATCTATATCTGGTTTTTCATCATCTTGCAAAGAACCGAACCTTTATGGATATTGTCAGCCGTTCAAATTATACCGCAAAGTATGTAGATGCTACAGGAAAAAGTAAGAGTTTATATTTTACTTCAACAGACCGGTATCTGCTTGGAACGGCAAAAGCACCGACCGGCATTACCGTGATCGGAGGCAAGACAGGAACTACAAATAATGCAGGCTCGTGCCTGATCCTATATTCGAAAGGAAAGAAGAATAAAGATTATATTTCGGTTGTTTTAAAAGCTGCCGGTCCATATGCTTTATATGGTCAGATGAATCATTTGTTAGACTATGGTACAAAATAAATAATCCAAGAGAATGCACTGTCATAAAAGAAATAAGAGAATGATTCGTTTATGAGAAAGAAATTGTTAAAAATAAAAGCGATAACCAATAACGTAAAGTAATAATGAATACAAAAGAGAACGTTAAAACAGAAATGTACTATCGGTAAAAAGTCGGTAATATCTATCCGCCAACCGGTATTTTCTGATCATAACGTTCTCTTTTTATTTGTGATGTTTTGTTTTCTTATTCGTATCTTCTTTTATTCCATTGCTTTTCCGATGCGTCCAAAATAACTGATTGCATATAAGCCGGAAATACCAATAAGAGCATAGACGATACGTGACAGAATGCTCATGTCACCAAAAAGGACACGTACCAGATCAAATTGTAAAAAACCGATCAGTCCCCAGTTAATGGCACCGATAATCACTAATGTAAGTATTGTGTAATCTAATGCTTTCATAATAACCTCCATTCAAAATAGGATTTTTTTTTTGCGGTTTCAATGCCATTCCTGTTATATTATGGCATTAACCTTGTTTACAGTATTACCTGATTATAAAAAAATATTCTTTTTTTACTATGATCCACACAATAGATCAATCGGAAGAAATTTTGCCCGTTCTTCATCGGAAGCAGGATTTCGTTTTTGTTCCACTAGACAAGTATGGTTCATTCGGGGTATAATAAAAGTTATGAGAATAAAATCCTTGTATGGGAGAAAAGAGAGGATCTTATATGAGTCCAGCGAAAAATAAAAAAGTGATCAAAATGAAAAAAAGATCCTTTGGAGCATTTGGGTTCTTTTTGATCTTTCTTGCTGTTTTGATTATCTTACTTTTTATACAATCTTTTACCAGAGAACATGTATCCATCTATGAAGTCACACAGACACAGCTTGCCGATAACGAAAATCTGCGTGGAATCGTTCTTCGCGAAGAAAGTCTTGTCAATGCCAAAAAGAATGGTTATGTCAATTATTATGTAGGCGAAGGATCAAAATTATCCAAAACGACAACCGTGTATTCGACAAGTGACAGCAAAGATACAACAACTGCGATTGCGAATACTGATACGGACGATGTAGCATTATCCGATGAAGATACCAGAAATATCCGTAATACAATTTCTGATTTTCGTGAAAATTTTGATCTTTCTGAATATGGAAGTATTCGAAATTTTCGTTATAATGTCGATAATGTACTTTTAGAATTATCGGATGTCAGCCTGACAAAAAGTTTACAAAAGCTAAAGCAGGAATCAGGAAGTGATAAGAACTTTTCCTTAGTCAAAGCAGAAAAGACCGGCATCATTTCTTTTTCATCGGATGGAAGAGAGTCGTTATCAAAAGATACGATCCAAAAGAGTGATTTTACATCGATGAATGATGCAATGAAGCAGATCCGTACAACCGAGCAGATAACAGCAGGTTCACCTGTATATCGCGTGGTAACAAGTGAGAAATGGTCGATCGTTGTATCCTTGACCAAAGAACAGTATATTAAGATTGCAAAGAAAGATTCGGTGTCCGTAAAGATAAAAAAAGATAATATCACTATGACACCGGTCGTTCAGGAATTTACTTCAAATGGCGGTTATTATGCTAATCTGGTATTTGACAAATATATGATCCGATATCTGAATAACCGGTATCTGGATGTGGAGATTATTTTTAATAATGCTACCGGTTTAAAGATTCCGGTTTCATCCGTTTTAAAGAAAAAATGTTATGTGATCCCGAAGGAATATATTACAAAAGGTGCCAATTCCAATCAGACAGGTGTTGCAACGATCACATATACGGATTCCGGAGCACCAAAGATCAACTTTGTGGCAGCCGAAGTATACTATTATGATGAAAAAGGAAATGCATATATTGATGCAGCCGTGTTAAAAGCCGGGACAACGATCACAAAAGGCAATTCCACTTCGTCGGGTCGTTTTATGCAAGTCACGAAGATCAAAAAGCTAGAAGGCGTTTATAATTGCAATCAGGGTTATTGCCGTTTTGAATATATCAAAAAACTTTATGCGAACAAAGAATATGCAATTGTTGAGATAGGAAACCAGTATAGCCTGTCAAACTTTGATCATATCATTTTAAATCCTGATATGATTACAGAAAGTGATGTGATCTATTAAATATTACAAATACAGAAAGAGGTGTTTTCTTTGATCGAAGAAAATTTAAAAAACGTAGAACAAAACATTGCAAATGCGTGCAAAAGGGCAGGTCGTAATAAAGAAGATGTTACTTTGATCTGTGTCAGCAAAACAAAACCAAAAGAAATGATAGAAGAAGCCTATGCGTTTGGAAAAAGAGAGTTTGGTGAGAACAAAGCACAGGAAATGAAAGAAAAGTGTGATGGACTTCCAAAAGATATCAAATGGCATTTTATCGGACATTTACAGACCAATAAAGTAAAATATGTCGTTGGAAGAGCTTTTTTGATCCATTCGGTTGATTCTTTACATTTAGCACAGGCGATTGAAGCAGAGGGAAAGAAAAAAGATGTGATTTCGCATATTTTGATTGAAGTTAATGTTGCACAAGAGGAAAGCAAATATGGATTAAAGACAGAAGAAACGCTGGAATTAGTTGAGCAGATCGCGCAAATGCCGCATATTAAGATTGAAGGTTTAATGACGATTGCTCCGTTTGTTGATGATCCCGAAGAAAATAGAGATATTTTTCAAAAGTTACGTGAATTGTCAGTTGACATTGACAGCAAAAACATTGATAATGTTTCTATGAGTGTGTTATCTATGGGAATGACAAACGATTACGAAGTTGCCATAGAAGAAGGTGCTACTTGTGTCCGCGTTGGAACCGGCATCTTTGGCGCTCGTGATTATAGTAAAAAATAAGTGATACAGTCAACTGTTATCACATAGGAGGGTATACAAGAATGGCAAACAAATTAGGCAGCAAAATATTGGATTTTTTACGTTTTGACAATGAAGAAGAATTCGATGATGATTTTTATGAAGATGATATCGATGAATTCAGTGAAAGAGAACTGCAGCGGGAAGCACGCAGGGAAGAAAAAGAGCGTAAGAAAAACGCAAAGCATACATCTACTTTCCGTGAAGAAAATGATGCTTATTTTAATGATGAAGCGGCTGCACCAAAGGCACGTACCGGTACAGCAACTCGTTCTTCGGGAAGTAAAGTAGTCAGAATGCCATCATCCAACAGTGAATTAGAAGTTTGTATTGTAAAGCCATCTAACATCGGAGAAGCACAGCAGGTCTGCGATACGTTGTTAAATGATCATCCGGTTGTTGTTAACCTGGAAGGAATTGATCTGATGGAAGCACAAAGAATTATGGATTTTATCTCAGGATGTATTTTTGCGATTTCCGGCAATATGTGCCAGGTATCTCGTTTTATCTTTATCTTTTCACCGAATGGTGTAGAGATTTCAGGTGATTATATTAAGAGTCTGGAAACAGAAGAGAGCTATAACATTGCATCGTTTAACAAAGAATTTTAATCAAAGTTTTTTGAATTCTGCTTCCTGCATCTTAGCAAAATGAATGGAGGCAGCAGATGGTTCATTACATAATATATTGTATGGAGATATTCTTTATCGTGTTAGAATGTCTGGTTGTTCTGTTTTTAGTCCAGTCGTTCTTTCCGTTATCGCAAAAAGTACGAATCTTTTTTTTGATGATGGTATCACCGATATTATTTCCGATGCAAAAAATTATGAAATATTCCATGATGAATACATTTTCAATAGATTTGAGTCCTTACGTTATTCTGATCATTTTGTCTTATCTCGAAAGAGTCTGTTCGTATTTTCTTTCCAAGGGAGGCATACTATGAATCTGACAAAAGAAGAACAGATCATTTTAAAACATTATCATGATCTGATCAATCTGTCCTATCAGCGTTCGATTCCGGCATATAGCCAGTTTGGAAGCATGAGTGAACTCGAACTCGCCTATAAAGCTTTGGATGAGTTTTATGGGCATCAGAACGTGTCAGAAGAAGTACAATACAAATTATATGGCGGATATCCCGAAGCAGAACGTAAGATCATCTGTTTCTTGCCGGATGACAGACAATCTCCTGTTGTTGAACAGGATTTTCCGATAGCATGTATCCGTTTTTTGCCGGCAAATAAAAAATTTTGTGATGAATTAAATCATAGAGATTATCTTGGAACGATCATGGGACTTGGCATTACAAGAGACAGGATCGGAGACATTTTGGTAAAAAAAGATCCTGTGTTTAAGGCCGGCACGGCTTATGTTTTTTGTAAAAAAGACATGGTTTCTTTATTAGAGGGAATTACCAGGATAAAACATACAACTGTGGTTGCAAAAGAAGTCGCATTTTCTTCGGCAGACTGGGAGATCACCTATAAAACGATTACGGGAAGTGTATCATCATTCCGGCTTGATGCGGTATTAGCACTTGCGATCCGTACGTCCCGTTCTCAGACAGTAGCCTTGATACAGAGCGGCAAAGTTTTCCTGAATGGACGGATCTGTACGGAAAATGCAAAAAAGTTAGAAGAGGGAGATATCTTTTCAATACGTGGATATGGGAAATTCCGATATGACAAAGCAAATGCCCTATCCAAAAAAGGACGTTATCATATTACAGTTCAACAATATACTTAGGAGGATATAAGAATGCTTACACCGATCGATATTCAAAATCATACATTAAAAACAGCCGTTCGCGGTTATAGTAAAAAGGAGACTGACGAATTCTTAGAGCAGATCTTAGCAGGATATGAAGAGCTTTTCAAAGAGAATCATGATCTGAAAGAAAAAGTATCCTCTTTAAGCGAAGGGATACAGAATTACAAACAGATGGAAACAACCTTGCAAAAAGCTCTTGTTCTTGCAGAAAAGACATCGACTGAAACACAGGAAGCAGCCAAAAGTAAAGCGGATGCAATGATTCGTGAGGCACAGACAAAAGCAGAAGCGATTGAAAAAGAAGCGGCTTCCCGGGCTGAGTCTTTGCGCAAAGAAACAGAAGCATATGCCGAGATCACAAAAGCCAAAGCAAATAATGAACTTTCTGAGACAAGAAATCATGTCCGCAAATTAGTACAAAGTTATGAAAGCTATCGTTTACAGTTTAAGAAATTAGCAGAATCCCAGATTGAGATGTTAGAAAGTGAAAATTATTCTATCTACGCACCTGAGATTGATGAAATGTTAAGTGATACAAAAGCAGATGATAACGAAGTTGTAGCTGATGCAGATATGTCGTATACAGAAGAGAAAGCCAATGTGACAGAGGATATGGTTCAGAATGAATCTGAAATTCAGGATATCGCTAAAGAGACAGAACCAGATCAAAAAACAGAGGTTAAAGATACTGTAAATAATATCACAAAAGAAATATCAGCCCGGGACAACAGCATCGGCATGGAGAATGTAAACACATCTTCAGATGGATCAGAAGATGTATCGGCAGATGTTGCAGAAGACGAAACAAAAGACGATATACCGGATGAACATCTCAGCAAGGAGGATATTGATGCGATCAGCCAAAAACTTGCCAATGGATTTGATAAAATGACAACAGGTTCTGATGATGCAAAAGAAGAAACCAATCATACTCCAGATGCAGCTAAAAAAGCTTCTGATGAGGTCATAACAACACCAAAGTTAGATGATTTTACCGGAGATGACACGATCCATAGTGTTGATCCTGAGGAAGAGGAAAAAGATTCTCCATTTACTTTTATTGAACCGTAATTATTATGATTTGTTTATGGATGAAAATGCAATGAAGTGAGGATGTATATGACAAGGAAATATTATCTATTAGGATTATTAGGGATCATAGCAGGAATTTTGATTGACCAGGGAACTAAGATGCTGGCGGTTGCTCATTTGAAAGGGCAGGAAGCTATTTTGATCATTCCTAATGTGTTTCAGTTGCAATATTTAGAAAATCATGGAGCTGCATTTGGTATCTTGCAAAATAAACGGGGTTTTCTTTTAGTCATTACGATATGTATTTTGGTTGCGATCACATTCTTTTACCGTAAAATTCCGGCACAAAAGCGTTTTTTGCCATTGCATATTGCCATGATTCTGGTGGCTGCCGGTGCGCTGGGAAATATGATCGATCGTATGGTGCATGGTTATGTAGTTGACTTTTTATATTTTTCATGCATACGATTTCCGATCTTTAATATTGCTGACTGCTATGTTGTGATCGCTGCTGTCATTGCTGTGATTTTGATCGGATTTTATTACAAAGAGGAAGATTTTGAACAATTGTCTCTTTTCTCATCTTCCAAAAAAGAAGAGACTAAGTAAATAAACCGAACATAATAAGACAGAATGTATCAAAATTGTATTTTTCAAAATTTAAAATACCCGCTCGTCTATATTGCTCTTGTAGAAATGAGGATAATCATGTCAGATTCCATTACCAAAATAGAATATACTGTACCGGAAGAAGAGTCAGGAAGCCGTCTGGATCAGTTTCTTACGAAGAAACAACCGGATATTTCCCGCTCTTTTTTGCAAAAAAAGATCAAAGAAGGCAAAGTGCTTGTCAATGACAAAAAGGCAAAAGCCGGTTTGAAATTAACAAACGGAGATCATATCATTCTTTATCATGAACCACCAAAAGAACTGTCCATAGAACCGGAAAACATCCCGCTGGATATCTTGTATGAAGATGAAGATATCATTGTGATCAATAAGCCTAAACAGATGGTTGTACATCCGGCACCCGGACATTATTCCGGTACGATTGTTAATGCACTTTTATATCATTGCAAGGATTCATTATCCGGTATCAATGGTGTCTTGCGTCCGGGTATTGTACATCGTATCGATCAGGATACGACCGGTGCGATCGTTGTGTGCAAAAATGATTATGCACATAACTTTATTGCGTCACAGTTAAAAGAACATTCGATCAGCCGAACCTACCATGCAATCGTTCATAATCATTTAAAAGAAGAACAGGGAACAATTGAAAGCACGATAGGAAGACATCCCGTTGACCGTAAGAAGATGGCAATGAACGTAAAGAATGGCAAACATGCTGTAACACACTATACAGTATTAGACCCATTAAATAATAAGTATACTTATATTCAATGTAACTTGGAAACCGGACGGACGCACCAGATTCGTGTGCATATGGCAAGCATTGGTCATCCGATTCTTGGAGATTCTGTATACGGTCCTGCAAAATGTCCGTTTCACTTACAGGGACAGACTTTGCATGCAAAGACATTGGGATTTATTCATCCGAGAACTAAAAAGTATGTAGAATTTGATGCACCGTTACCGGAATATTTTAAGAAGCTTTTAACAACATTAAAAGGGTAATGCATAGAAAAAGACTAAAACTCAGCTTGTAAAAATAAACTTTTTGTAAGCTGAGTTTTTATATTCCCAATTTATATAATATAAGAAATTTCAACTGTTTGTAAGCGATTCACTCCATATAAGTTTTACTATAATAATAAACTTTTTTTATAACAGGCTAAAAATAAACTAAATAAACTTGCTTTTTCCTCTTGTGGTGATATAATAAACTTATATAGAAAGGTGTTTGGAAATTAAACAAAAGTTTATTTTCTATACAGATTTATTGTAAAACAGCAAGCAAAAGTTTATTTTTGTCCTGCCATACAGAAAGGAGTCGGTAGCACTTTATGGAAGAAAAAATCTTCACAATACGACTAAAAGAAGCGATGCAAAAAAAGCACAAAAAACAAGTGGATCTTTTGCGTGAAGCCCAGGCTGCTAATGTCAGACTGAGCAAAAGCCAGATGAGTCAGTACGTAAGCGGTCGAGCGGTACCAAGACAAAATATCGGAATTTTTTTAGCGAAAGCTTTACAGGTTAATCCTGCGTGGTTATATGGAACAGATAATATAGAACATACCTATGAGGAAGGAAAGAAAACAATGCGTCAATTTAAAAAATCAACAAAATTAGATAATGTATTATATGATGTACGTGGTCCTGTCGTAGAAGAAGCAAATCGGATGGAAGAATGCGGAACCCATGTCTTAAAATTAAATATCGGTAATCCGGCTCCTTTCGGCTTCCGTACGCCGGATGAAATAGTATACGATATGAAGAGACAGTTGACAGAGTGTGAGGGATATTCTGCTTCTAAGGGACTTTTCTCAGCCAGAAAAGCCATTATGCAATATGCACAGTTAAAACATATTCCAAACGTTTCCGTTGAAGATATTTATACAGGTAACGGAGTAAGCGAATTGATTAATCTGAGTATGTCAGCACTTCTTGATAATGGTGATGAAGTATTAGTTCCTGCGCCGGATTATCCACTTTGGACCGCCTGCGTGACTCTTGCCGGAGGAAATGCGGTTCATTATATCTGTGATGAGCAATCAGAATGGTATCCGGATATGGAAGACATCCGCAAAAAAGTGACCGATAAAACGAAGGCAATCGTTATTATCAATCCAAACAATCCAACCGGAGCATTATATCCCAAAGAAGTATTAGAGCAGATCGTTGAGATTGCCAGAGAACACCAGCTTATTATTTTCTCTGATGAGATCTATGATCGTCTGGTAATGGATGGAGAAGAACATATATCAATTGCCTCTTTAGCACCGGATCTGTTCTGTGTTACATTCAGCGGACTTTCCAAATCACATATGATTGCCGGCTATCGTGTCGGATGGATGGTTTTAAGTGGAAATAAAGAAATGGCAAGAGATTACATGGAAGGTTTGAATATGCTTTCTAATATGCGTCTTTGTTCGAATGTACCGGCTCAATCTATTATCCAGACTGCACTTGGCGGCCACCAGAGTGTACAGGACTATATCGTACCGGGCGGAAGAATCTATGAGCAGAGAGAATACATTTATAAAGCGTTAAATGATCTTCCGGGCATTTCTGCTGTTAAACCCAAAGCTGCATTTTATATTTTCCCTAAGATTGATCCGAAACGCTACAACATTTTAGATGATGAAAAATTTGCATTGGATCTGTTACGGGATAAAAAGTTGTTGATCGTGCATGGTGGTGGATTTAACTGGAAAGATCCTGATCATTTCCGTGTGGTTTATTTGCCTCGTATTGAAGTACTTGAAGATGCGATCACAAAACTTGGTGACTTTTTAAGTTATTATAAGCAAAAATAAGTGAAATAAGTTTTTTATCATAAAAGAGTCCTATCATATTTAGATATCCCCCTGTCAGAAAAGCAGGGAAATATCCCGTTTTGATAAGACTCTTTTTTATTTCGGATCAGTGTATTTTTTTTCGCAAAAAAAAGTTATGATACGTCTTACAGATCCAATAATTTATCAATGGCTTTCCGGTAAATCTCTTTTGAACGATATGCCAGAATCAAAGCTTCTTCATGTTCTGTTAAGATCATTTTATCTTTTGCTGTCTTATAGCCAAAAGTACCTAATACATCTTTGATCTCATAAAGTTTGCAAAGATACATCAATGTATCTGCATCGGGCTGCGTCTGCCCGCTTTCCCATCCGTAAATGGTTTTAGAAGCAACCGGGATTCCGTTGTCCTGTAGGTAAGCGGCTACATTTTCAACCGATAATTTCTTTAATTTTCTATAATATTTTAACATAGCTGCGATTTTTGGATTTTTCATTTTTCCTCATTTCCGGGAATTTTTATCATCCCTTTTTTCTGTTTTCTGATAAAAGCTGTAAACATATCGACACATGGCAGATAGGATATCTGCTCTTAGTATATACAGTTCGGTCTTATTAAAATCATAGTAGCAAATCAATTTTCCTGCTGTCAAGCAAACACATAGATATTCCCACTATCCGGGAAAATATTTAATTGCAATTCTCTTATAAAAAGAATATAATGGATTTATTATAGATAAAATTCCCGTAAAAAGAGAAAAAGGACAAGGTGTGAATATGAATATAACCAAAAGGGTGATGGATTATATAAAAGAAAAAGGCTTGTCGGTTGATGAACTTACAAAAGCAACCGGTATTGCAAAGGAGCGTTTTTGCTCGGATCAAACGGTTTTCAGTGCAGATGAATTTATGAGAATATGCTGTTATTTACAGGAAGATCCGTACCTTTTCTCGATAGAAGATAATGCAGAAAGAATCGGTATCCCGAAAAATCCGGCAATAAAGATAAAATAGTTTCATTTTAGCGTATAAAGAGGTCAGCATAATTAGGATGTTCTGACACAAAATAAACTTTTGATATGTTAATTCCGGTAGCGATAAAAATGAAGGAAAGAAAAAGATGATTCAATATAAATGTTATGGATTTCATAGAGAAAAGAGAGAAGATGAAAGCTATGAGGCTTATTTGCAAGCAAAAAAAGCATATGATGTACTTCCAAAATCAGACAGATCGTATATTACCATTCCATCCAGTGAGTGTAATCAATGTCGTATGTTGTTTGAAAAGACAAAAAGTTATCCCAATGCAAAGGAATTAAACTTTCAACCACGAAGTGAAGTTGAGACAAACAGCAGACTGTATTGGTGTAAGCAATGCAACATCCCTCTTTATGATAAAGTTTGTGGCTGCTGTAAGCAAAAAGGAGTTGCTTTTGCAAAGGACTGTCGTATTGTTTTCCCGGAAGAGAAGCTTTTGCTCGAACTTATTTTAGGCAAAAAGCCCGGATCGTTTCGAAATATTTCTATCTGGAACGGAAGCGGCAACATCTATTATGCAAATAAGGAAAGAATCCCTTTAACAATCAGTACATTAAAGTCTCTGGATACGAAAAAGATCCGCAAAAAGTATCAGGAATTTGAAAGTGAAATTGATACCGGATACTTTGATGCTATGATCGAACGTTTCATTGTCGCAAACCGGCAGAGATTCTTACAGATAGAAGAAGATGCCACAAATTATATCCGTCAGGTGGCAAAAGATTTTCAAAAAGATGAGATCTTTGTCTCTTTTAGCGGAGGAAAAGATTCCACGGTTGTAGCAGATCTTGTCAGGCGTTCGCTTGATTTTTCACCAAAAGAAAAATTATTACATCTGTTTGGAGATACTACATTGGAATTTCCTTATACCTTAGAATATGTCAAACAATATAAAAAGACATATCGGGATGCATTCGTGCGTTCTTCTAAGAATAAGGATAAAAACTTTGAGGAACTTTGTCAGATTATCGGTCCGCCAAGTCGGGTTATGCGCTGGTGTTGTACGATATTTAAGACCGGTGCGATCAACCGCCAGATTGAATCGATGTTTAAAAATAAAACAAAGATCGTTTCGTTTCAGGGAATCCGTCGAAGTGAGTCGACAAGTCGAAGCAAATATGAAAGAACTTCCGAAGATTCCAAGATTGGAAAGCAGCAAGCGGCAGAACCGATCATTGACTGGTATGACTTTGATGTCTGGCTCTATATTTTAAGCCGAAAGATTCCTTTTAATCAGGCATATCGGTTAGGGTATGCCAGAGTAGGCTGCTGGTGCTGCCCGAATAACAGTATATGGTCCGAATTTTTATCAATGATCCATATGCCGGATCAATATTTTACTTTTCGTGAACAACTGATCGACTTTGCGAAAAAAGTCGGCAAAAAAGACCCGGAAGTCTATGTAGATACCGGCAAATGGAAAGCACGGCAAGGTGGTAACGGTCTTATGATCGCCCAGACTTCTGTTGTTACGGACAAACCATGTGTGACACAGGAAAATGCATTCAACTATGAATTAACACGTCCTTTGAGCGATGAATTGTATGAATTGATGAAACCGTTCGGACATCTTGATTTTTCTATGGGACGAAAGCGTTTGCATGAAGTATATGTCGTTGACAGCAATTACAACAGCATTTTGCGGATACATGGAAAAGCAGGCAGTACATCGATAAAGATCATTATAGATGATATTGCCAGGATGCGTGCAAAAGATCTTGCAGATGCCAAACGCAAAATAGATTGCCAGATCACAAAATACCAAATGTGTCTCGGATGCCGGGCATGTGAGAGTGTATGCAAATATAGTGCGATCAGTGTCTCTGATAAAGAAGGCAGCACAAACTACAAGATTGACGATACGAAATGCGTAAAATGTCAGGAATGCGTTGGTCATTTTACATTAGGATGTTATATGCGAAAAGTATTAGCAATTAAGAGAAATTAAAAAGGACGCTTCAAAGCATATAAAAGAAAAAGATACAGGCAGGAAGGAAAAATTATGGCAAAGAATTACCGTTTAAAAGGCCATGGAAGCTTTGCGATCCGAGAAGGATGGATTACAAAAGCATTACTTGCAATACAGGAATATGAAAAACAAAACCCGGACAAAAATTTCTTTTCAAAAGAAAATTTCAATGGTGCAGATTCGTTAGGAGTGGGTTCTAATATGGCGTTATCGATCAAGTTCTGGCTCCGTGTGTCCGGTTTGATCGAACAAAAAAATACACATTTAACAGAGCTTGCCCATATTATTTTACAATATGATCCCTATTTAGAAAATGATATGACATTATATTTTTTACATATCAATATTGCATCGAACAGGCAGGAAGCAACTATTTGGAATCTGTTTTTTCAAACTATGTCAAATCTTGAATTTGACCGTCAAAAACTCGAAGAGAGAATGAAAGAAACGTTTGAATCTGTTTTTCAGACAGATTATCCCATACATTCATTAGAAAATGATTGTAGTGTGTTATTACAAATGTATGTAAGGCAAAATACAGAGGATATCGATCCCGAAGATAACAGGATATGCCCGTTTCAGCGTCTTCATCTGATCAGTAGACACGGTAAAAACTATATTCGTGAGACACAGTTTGATATATCGGGCTATGCCGTACTTTATGCCATGAAAAAGCAATTACAGTTAAAAGAGCCTCTAAGAGGTCATAAAGTCCAAAGTATTTCCATTGATGAACTTTTACAAGGCTGCAACAGCCCCGGCAGGTTATTGAACTTAACAAGGATTTCTTTGAATGATGCTTTAGATGAACTTCAAAATAAGGGCTATTTGCATGTGGACCGTACTGCCGGGTTAGATATGGTTTACATTGCAAAGGATTTGCCTGATAAGGCAGAACAGATTGTTAAAATGTACTATGAGATAGGAGAATAACTAAATGAATCTGTCAAACATAATTACAGTCAATGAACGTTTTGAATCTTCTATTAACTTAAAGTTAGATTTAGAAAACAATAAAAAAGTAGATGCTTATATACCAACGTCTTCTTCGGTTGCTATTTTGGATGCATTTTTAGAAGATTTACTTTATGAGAAAAAATGGACCTCTACAATGTTGACCGGTGCATACGGAAAAGGAAAATCACATCTGTTACTTGTTCTTTTATTTTTATTGAACAGACCTGCTGCCACAAAAAAGAAAGAACTTTCTTTGTGGAAAAAGAGTGTGAGAAACTTACAAAAAAAGGTAGCAAACATTAATGAGAATACTGCATTAAAATTAAAAGAACTCGTACAAAAAGAGAAAAAATATCTTCCGGTTATCATTAATTTTGGAAGGGAAAGTTTAGAACAATCATATTTGCTTGCACTTCAAAATGCATTACAAAGAGTCGGAATTTCTGAGCTGGTCTTTGACACACATTTTGAATTAGCGAATCATTGTATTGATCAGTGGAAAAAGGAATTTTATACAACTTATCAATTATTAGAAGAGAAACTTTGTAACAGTAAGTTTACAACGATCTCCATATTACAGCAGGCTCTTTTTGAACATGACAGTAAAGCGTTGCAGCTTTTTAAAGAGATTTATCCAACACTTACAGCCGGTAGTCAGTTTCATCCTATGATCTCTATGGATACCATGGATATTTACAAAGATACACTTCATTTGTTACAGGAACAATATCATTATGAAGGAATCCTGATCGTATTTGATGAATTCAGCAAATTTATCGAAAGCGAACATCCCGATGAAGTTTCAACGGATATGAAATTAGTCCAGGATATGTGTGAATTATGTAATAGCAGTCATAAAGCATCTTTGTGCCAGATTTTTGTTACGCATAAAAGCATCAAAGAATACGGAAGATATTTAGCTCCTGAAGTGCTGCATGCATTTGAAGGCGTAGAAGGCAGATTACATGAGATTTCCTTTGCAACCGGTTATCGCAATTATTATGAGTTGATACAAAATGTGATTTGCAAAGAAAATACAGATATCAACCAATTTGCAAAAGAACAGCGCTTTGATCTGGATGCCTATGCAAGAGACGTATATCCGTTGGCAAATTTCCATACAATTTTTTCTTATGAACAATTCAAAGAAATTGTTGTATACGGCTGTTTTCCGTTAGCACCGCTTACAACGCATCTGTTATTACAGATCAGTGAAGCAGTCGGACAAAATGAACGGACATTATTTACATTCTTAAGTAAAAAAGAAGAGTACACATTAGTCAGCTATTTGCACGAAGAAAAAAAGGCAGATGCATTTTTGATCAGTGCAGACAGAATTTATGATTACTTCCGTGATCTTTTATTGCATGATAAGAGTAATCCAAGATATCAGGATGAATGCCGGAAAGCAGAATACATTTTAAAACAGCAAACCGATCCGAACTGTAAAAAATGGATCAAGGTATTAGCGTTATTTACGATGATCCATTCTTCCGATATGCCTGCAAATGATCTTCATTTACAAAATGCATGTAATATGCCGGCAGACTTATATGAACAATGCAAGAAAGAATTACTTGCCTCAGGATATATTGTTTTTCGTAAACGTCACAAAGAATATGCATTTTCCAGAGACAAAAGTATTCATCTTGAGCAGGAAATCGAAACATTAGCGCAGAATATGACAAAAAAACCGGCAATTGATTCGCTATTATACGAGATCTTAGAACAAAAGTACGAATTGCCTAAAAAATATAATCAGCAAAAAGCGATCACACGCTTTTTTGAATATTTGTTTTTAGATGCGAAAACGTTCTTGCAATTATCCTCACCGGATATTTTTTGGAAACAGGAAAAAGGAAAGGGATATGGTTTTTCAGACGGAAAGATCCTGATGCTTTTATCCGATCCATCCGTTTCTGAAAGGCAGATCAGGCAAAAGCTGCAGGAATGGAAAGAAGAACGCCTGCTTGTAGTATTTCCGCACAAAACAATGCATTGGGATGAAAAATTAAAACAATATTGTGTGGTACAGGAGCTTCTTTCTAATGCTGAGGAAATTGCAAAACAGGAATTTGTCGAAGAGGAACTTTTATTATACAAAGATGATCTGCTTTATGAACTCAATACAGAAATCGCAAAGACGTATTTTCCATCAAATAAAAAGCAAATGTCTGCTATGCATCTTTGTGACGAACAAGTCATTTCTGACACGATACAAAGTTTTACGCAAATGCATGAAGTTTTAAATGAGATCTGTATTCATTATTATGGGCAGACACCACGCATCAACAATGAAATGATCAATCGCAGAAATATTACGGCACAAACAAAAAATGCCCGTAAAAAGATTATGGATGCCATCTTACAGGATCAGGACGTAACTTCCTGGGATACCGGTACGGCACAGGAAGCTACGATCTTTCGAGCTGTATTTACCAATGTGGGAATTTCTGATCTGCATGATAAGAATAAAGTGATTCCAAAAGATATTCAGATGATACTTACTATGATCATGGAATTTGTCAATAGAGCATTTTATGAAAAACAGTCTTTTCAAACTTTATATGATCGTCTGACCGGCAAAAAAATCGGACTTCGAAAAGGAATCATTCCTATTTATTTATCATGGATCTTAGCCAGAACAGAAGGGACACCTGTTTTGTATGCAGGAAAAGCAGAACAGGAACTTTCAGCAGATACATTGACAGAAGCAGATAATACACCGGATAATCACTGGCTTTTCATTTTAAGTGATTCAAAAGATGTCATGACGTATTTAGAGCAGATAGAAAAGCTGTTTGGTATCAGTCGCGATCTTGCAAACAAAAAGGCAATGCGGCTTCGTTGTATCGTTCGTGCCATGCAGGAATGGTATCGCTCGCTTTCACAATATGCAAGGATCGTACCGATTCCAAAAGAAGATATTCCGCAAAATCTGAATGTCAAAATGTTTACTAAGTTTCGGGACAGCTTAAAACAAATTGAGATCAATCCAAGAGAATATTTATTTGAAATCCTTCCGGCTCTTTTTGAAGCATCTACCCTGACAGAATGTATAAAACGACTAACCAAGGCAAAACAATTTATAGGAAAGCTATATGATCGTTTGCTACGGGAAGCCGAACAGATCACAAGGAATGCAATCAATGTTTCGCATGATGTTTCTTTGCGTCCGGCATTAAAAGACTGGAAAGAACAATACGATACCGGAGAAATCATACTAAGCCATGAGGCGGTTTCTTTGTTTCATTACATTCAAAATTTAGCAGATGACAATACCGAAAATATTCTGAATCATATTTCGAAATGTTTTCTCGGAAAATATTTATCTGATTATAACGAATCCGGTCTGACACATTTTCAGGAGGCATGGGATTCCATTCTTACTGAAGTGACACAAAAAGAAACAACCGATCAGCCAAACCAATATCGCTTTACGATCCGCAGAGCCAATGGCAATACGATCGAAAAAACCGTATCGACGGAAGAAAACAACAGTTCAACCCATTTTTTAGAAACTGAAATGGAAAGTTTATTAGATGACTATGCAGAAGAACTCAGTACCGAACAAAAAATACGGGTTCTTTTACAAATGATCGAGAACACATTAGAACAGGGCTAAAAACAAATTGCTAAAAGCAATATCAGGCATAATGTACAAAAAGAAATGAGGTGAAACGACATGATCTATCTGGACTATGCAGCAACATCGTATCCAAAATCCGAAGAAGTATATAAAGCAATGGAAGATGTGATGCGTAATGTATCTGTCAATGCCGGAAGAGGGAGCTATCATTTAGCAAAAAAAGCAGAAGAGTTAATAATTGCTACACGTAGTAAAGTTGCCCGACTGGCAGCAGTTCCTGATATCGGACAGGTAGTCTTTGCACCTTCTGCTACCATTGCCGCAAATGAAATATTAAATGGCATTTCATGGGAAGCACAGGATCGGATCCTCGTATCACCTTATGAACATAACGCAATCATGCGAACAACAGAACATTTAAGGCAGACAAAAGACTTACAAATAGATGTGCTTCCGTTACAGCCGGATACATTAGAGATTGATATTGCAAAAAGTATGGATCTGATCCATTTGTACAAGCCGAAATTAATATGTCTCACACAGATCAGCAATGTTACAGGTTATATCTTACCATTAGAAGTTTTATGCAAAGCAGCAAAAGAAGAACAATGTCTTGTATGTATTGATGGGGCACAGGGCTTTGGACTCTTACCTCTTGAACCATTAAAAGACTGTACTGACTTTTATCTTTTTGCCGGTCACAAATCGATTGGAGGACCGTTTGGCATCGGCGGCTATATCAACTATAGCAAATATCCGCTAAAACCGTTCTTATATGGAGGTAATGGAAGTGATTCCTTAAATCTTAGTTTACCGGAATCCGGGATCAAACGTTATGAAGTCGGCAGTCCTGACATTATTGCGGTTGCCGGATTGCAAGCTGCAATAGAAAATCGCGTTTCCTATGAGGTTATTTATAACCATGAACAGGAATTGATACAGTATTTCCGACAACAGACAGCCGATCTGGATGATCTGATCCTATTTGCAAAAGACACGCCTACAGACAAATGTCTCGGTATCCAGTCATTTGCAATCGAAGGCTTTTTAGCCAATGAAGTCGGACAGATCTTAGATGAGGAATTTGATATTGCGGTACGGACAGGTTATCATTGCGCACCATTGATCCACGATGCACTTTTAAGTAAACCGTATGGCGGAACAGTCCGCATGAGTGTCGGGCGGTATACGACAAAAGAGGAGATTGATAGGATGGTGGAAGCATTGGAGGATATTATGGAGTATGGGTAGGTAAGAAACTGGAAATGACAAAGCAGGTATTTAACGAATGTTAAAGGAGGAAACAAGAGATGAAATTAAATGGAGCAGGAATTATTAATATGTATTGTTTGTTTAAAGGGCAGAATACGGATAAAGCAATGGGTGGAAAAGGAATAGAAATACTCGGAAATCATATCATTGAAATTCCATATTATCAGCGTCCTTATCGATGGGAAGAAGAAAATATAACAAATTTATTTAACGATTATAATGACAATTTATCAAAAACAGGAAATCCATCTGAATATTTTGTAGGTGCAACGGTTTCTGTCGAAGACGAAGATAAGACTATTTTTTCTTTGGTCGATGGACAACAAAGAACAACAACACTTTATTTAATGAATTATGTTCGATATATTATTCAGCTTAAATTGGCAGAACATACACTTGATGGTCCTGATGCCATAGCGAATGCACAAACTGAAGTTCAAAAACTTTCTGATATTTATGTTAATTTAATTGGGAACAAGAATGGTACAAAGTTTGAACATTTAAACGCTAATATTTCAAAAAATTTGTCGCAATTATCTCAAACATCTCAAACATCTCCTGAGAATATTGGTATAAAGATTGCAAAAGTGTTAAAGGACAATCTAACCTTATTTCGAACTGAATTAGGTCTTCCGACAGTCCCTGTCTCATCCAAAGAGGACTACAAAAAGGCTTTACATACTTTCTTTGACGGTGAAAAGCTGTGCTTGCAATATGCGCGAGACTGTTATAATGATTACCTTTTGGATGCTTTATGTGGCATATGTCTGGAAAACGAAAAAACACCATCCAATTTTTCTCTTAATATTTCAGAAATAGAAAATGATAATAATATGAATTATCTACATGCACTTCGAGCTATTTTTAATAATGCAAAAGAGTATGTTCAAAAAACAACTACAGACAGCAAGTTAGATATGTGGGATATGGCGAAAAAAATGGTTGATTACCTCGGAGAAATCATTGAGCATTTAAGCTTTTGTATGATTTTAACCACAGATCCGGATGATGCATATACATTATTTGAAGTGTTAAACGACAGAGCATTAGATGTAGATGATCTGGAATTAGTAAAAAATCATTTTTATAAAGTATATTGTCAGCATTCTCCCCAAATTTCTGACTCAGATAAAAATAAAGAAATTGATAAGTTGGATAAACTTTGGGTTGAAGAAATCTTTAAAGATACAAAACCTAAGGCAGAAAAACGTTTGATCGCTTATTTAGCTACAATTTTTTTAACACAATCAGAACAATATGACAATAAGAATGATATTAAATGTAAAAATGAGATTCAAAGAAAATATACCGATAATACTAAAACATATACAAAAGAATATATCGAACATGATTTTAATGTTTTCTATGCTATGAGTGTTTTGATCCAAACATTTGACATTAAGTTTCAAAAATTAGAAACAATTGCAATTAAAGCAGATAACAATAATTCTGTTTCCATAACATATAAAACATTTGCTTTATTATATGCCATGAAACGTGAAGCTGTATTAGCAGCTCTTGCAAATGTAATTCTGGCAAAATATCTTTCTGATCATGATCAAAAATTGAATATTGATCAATTTAAAGATTATATAGAAGAACTTAAAAACGATGAAAGGAACGAGGAACCCCAATTTATTGAAATTCATGAATGTGCCTTTATGCTCTGGAAAGCTAATATTTTAGCAAAAGATCATAAAACACCAAGAAATAAATTAGCGACTAAAATTATAGCCACAAATGGAAGAAAAGGTTATCAAAAAGTATCTGATCTTCTTACATCTGATATAGAAAAAAGCTTAAAATCAGAGTTTGAAATCTGGATTAATGATTGGTCTTATCGAAGAAATCATTTATGCGTAAAAATTCTTTTCTTAAATCTTTTCCGATGTACCAGGATATGTGATAGCGATTCATCAGATGCAAAAGATTATACATACGATAAGTTTCAACTAAAAAAATCTGCAAACACCTATAATTTGGATGCGGATAAAATAAACCTTGATCATTTAGAAGCTGCAAAGGTAAGGGCACCGGAAAATGCATATTTTATGTATAATGATCCGGATAAACGATCAGAGGTTGTAAATTCTCTTGGTAATATGATGATTCTGGATTCAAAAGAGAATAATAAAAAAAATAATGATCCATTAAAAGATTCGTTTAAAAAATATTATGATCGCAAAAAAGATTATTGGATGTATAAAGACATTGAACAAATGATGAGTAATGAAAGCTATTTTGACCTTGAAAAAAAGATTCCTAAAAAAGAGTTTTTTGAACGAAGGAAAAAGATCTTAGTTGGATGTTTTAAGGCACTTCTTGATTGTGACTTAAATCAGGATGAGATGATGGTACAATTATAATCTTTCATATAACCATATAGCATTTTTATATGAAATATGCATTAAATTATATATGTCTTTTTGACTATTTTTTTATATCTTCTTAAATGTCCGCAAAGCCTTATTTTATCGGCTCTACGGGCATTTTTCTTTTGTGGTAAACCTCACATATCTAGGTCTATCTTCTTATATTTTCGCTATCAAGCGTGGTTAAAATCGTGGTAAATACTTCTTATGCGATTAGGCGCTGAACCTCTGATTTTGCGGTATCTATGGACGCATGAGCATACCAGTTCATTGTGATACTGATATTTGAATGCCCCATGATATACTGTAAATCTTTCGGGTTCATGTTCTTGCTTGCCAGCCTTGTGCAGAATGTATGGCGTAGTGTATGCGGTGTGATATGTGGCAAGGGATTGTCTTTGTGGTGCTTGTTGTATTTCTTTACCATACGGACAAAAAGCATATTGTAATCAATGGCAACTTTGGGCTTGCCTTTATGATTGACAAATAGAAAGTTGCCCCGTCCGTCTATCACAAATGGTTTTGCCTTTGGGCGTTTCTTCATAACCCGTTGAAATGCTTGTATCGTTTCTCTGCTTAATGGCACTTGCCTTGTTCCGCTTTTTGTCTTAGGCGTTTCAATATAATAACCCTGTTCCTTGCTCTTTAGTAACTGGTGGTCGATAACCACAACCTCATGGATAAAATCAACGTCCATGATTGTCAGTCCGCACAGTTCCGAGATACGAAGTCCTGTCTTTAACAGTATCAGCACATCATCATAATACTTGTGATACACATTGTCCGTCTTGATGAATGAGAGTAGGGCTTGTTCCTGTTCCTCTGTCAATGCGACTTTCTCTTTGGTATCATTTTCTAGGACTTCACTTAACTTGAAATCAAAAGGGTTTTTCCTTACACAATCGTCTTGTATGGCGATATAGAATGACGCTTTTAACGAGCGTTTATGGTTGTTAATGGTGTTATAGGAAAAGCCTTTGTCTTTCATGCGTAATGCCCATTCCTTAGCGTCAGAGGGTTTTATCGTATCAATGCTCTTAGCACCTAACTTGTCCTCTTTCAATAACCGCATGAGCTGTTCCCGTTGTTTCTGTGTGCTTTTCTTCACGTTTGCCCTCTGTGTGTTCTGTTTAGCGTAGAGTTGGCAAAGCGTCATTTTCTTGCCTGTGCTGTCGATACCGTCCTCAATATCCCGTCTTATCTGCTGTTCCAGTTCACGAAGTGAGGGTTTTTTCCGTTTTCCCTTTGGTGTCGGGTCTGTGGGTGTCAATCTCCAAGCATACACATATTTTGTGTTTCCAAATGCGTCCACATATTTATATAAGTATTTTCCGTCTGTTCGTTAGCTCTCTCCAGTATGCAGGATACGTCCTTTGCTATCCCGTCTTTTTTCTTTCATGGTGTCTGCTCCTTTCCTTGTTGGAAAGAGCCTTGATATGACTTGTGTTCATCATAACACATACAAGGCTCATTTGCATTAGATTGCGTCCAATTTGTCAATGACCTTTTCAAACTGTCGGCGTTTAATCTGTATGCGGTTGCCATTCATAATGAGCCAGCCAGCGTCCTTGTTTTCCTCTGCCAATCGTCTTAACTTGTTTTCTCCGATACGGAAATATTTTGACGCTTCTTCAATGGTAAGGGTGTACTTTTCCCATACAGGAATATCGTTGTTATTCATTAGATACCCCCTTTCCCTTGTTTTGTGTCATACTGGATATAGGGGATAAGGTCGGTGCGGTTTATCCTCTGTAAGTGGGCGGTTAGTTTGCTGGAAAGGGAATTACTGTATCTTGCCTTATCAAGCATAGTTCCCACTTTTTCCAGTCCACCTAATGCGTCATGTTCTTCTAAGAAGTAAAAACTTTTGACAGCGGAAATCACGCCACCCTCTGTGAGCCATTGCTGTGTTTCTTCAAGAGAATTATGTAGTTTCGGTACTTGCAGTTTCAAGACTTCCACAGCCCCTAAAAAGCGTTCCCAAAACCGACACGTTTTCCATCTGTATAAATGCTAAGATATAAATGTACATAAATGATCATATAAAAATGTACAAGTTCCAGATATAATGGATCCCATTGGAGGGATCGCATTATGATATATACACAGAAAATACATACAGATCTTCAGATTAATACCCTTGAAGATTTAGCAAAACTAAAACCTTTTCTGGAGGACGGTACATTGAAAGTAAATAAAAGTCAGATTGCCCGTGAGTTGGGAAAAGACCGGCGTACAGTTGATAAATATTTAAAAGGTTATAAAAAACCAACCACCCGGCACAAAGGATCTCCTATTGATGATTATTACGACATCATCAGGGAACTTCTATCAGATGAAAACCAGCAGATTTTCTATTACAAACGTGTTTTGTGGCAGTTTCTAAAAGACAACCATCAGCTTCATTGTGCACAATCAAGTTTTCGGCGTTATATTAGCCATCATCCGGAATTTCAGGAATATTTTGACCGCAGGCAGAAAAATTTCAGTCACAAAAAGTCAGCGATGCGTTTTGAAACTCCTCCCGGACAACAGGCACAGCTGGATTGGAAAGAATCCAT
>NZ_JACRSW010000001.1 GCF_014384965.1 Jutongia hominis | reverse complement strand
TTTCATTTTTACTTAATAGCTTAATCACCTCATTCAATAAATTTTTCTTAAGTCTTTCTAAATATTCGCTATTATTAACACACCTAAATGCACTCTCTGTTTTTCCCAAAAGAATTTGTATATTTTGATAAAATTTGTAGTAGATATAATATAAAAATAAACCAAACTTTAAAGCAAATTGATTTAGATAAATTGGGATTATCTGTAAGGGCATGTATATGTTTAAAACGAGCAGGAATAACAAAATCAGATCAGCTATTGAATCTTTCAGATAGTGATTTGATGAAAATTAGAAATCTAGGTAAAAAAACGTATGAGGAAATAAAAGAATGCATAAAAGGAATTAATAATAATTGTGCCACAGATGTAAAATCAGAAGTATTTTGTAAAGATGACAGTAGAACGATTATTCTTATGTTAAATAATCAAAAGATAATTTATAAGTGTATGGGGGTAACAGATGAACAGATAGCAAATTCTGTACTTACTACAATATTTAATTTAAAAAAATCAAAAAAAATAATAGAAATGCAAATGTCGCCTAAAATAATAGAGTTTTTGACAATGAAGGGATATTTGTTTTGGGATGATGTATATACTGATAGATTTTCTTTATTAGAGCAACTTAGAATATGTCAATTTAATGAGTGTGTAATTGAATTACAAGAATTGTGTAGATTTCAAATAAAACGAAAAGAAAAGGTACTGGTTTATCCTGGACGGGAAAGTATTCGTAACTTTATTATACATAATAATTATAAAAAACCAGAGGATATAATTAATAATATTAAAAATACAGATAATGATGAGATAATTGAATTTATAGAACAATTGAAAGAGTTGATTATATTTGATAATTAGGGTGATTTTGTGATTGGGCAGACTTTTTTATTAAAGATATTTCGTACAGAGTGTGGGTAATAAAATTTTAACTCTCCGTATGAAAAGGAATGTCTAGTAATAGTCAATATTAGCACCAATCCTCATCCATAGCATCAGCCCAATCCTGCAACTCACAATCAAGAGCAGGTGCAGCATACATAAGAGGATTATCAATCGCAAGGTTATCAATAAGCCTTTGAGAGTTAGGCGTAGTATGGAGATTCTTTTCAGCTTCAGCATAGGATAAGAATAGAAGTGTATTATCAGCAAAAGCAATGTCAATTCCGTTCTTGTATTGATTATAGTAAGCAAAATGTATTTTCATAGTAGTAGTCCTTTCTTTGTCAAAGTAATGAGTAGTCTTGGGAATGTGTGGACAGTCAACCGCATACAACATATATGCAACACTGGGACACACAAATCCCCTATTTATGGGCTTTTCAAGATATCAAAACGTTGACAAAGAGATAATTATTTTACAATCCAGTACGTTATACGACGTTTCAGAAAAGTATGTTACACCTCGGAATTTCGGTTCCGGGGTGTTTTTTCGTACTCATTGTTATTTAATGCATCATTAAACTTTTGACAAAGTGCCGGCCTTGCACTTTTTCTCTCCCCTTTTTTGTACAGTTGTGTTATACTAATAAAGAATGCATAAAAGATGTATATTTATAAAAATTACTTCGTAGCAAGGTGGCTTGTTCTTCGCACAGACAGGGAACAGGTGACATCACAATAGAGTAATGGAAATGAGGAAAATGATGGAAAAAATTATATTAACAGGAGATCGTCCTACCGGTAAGCTTCATGTAGGCCATTATGTAGGATCTTTAAAAAGAAGAGTAGAATTACAAAATTCAGGAGAATATGACAAGATTTTTATTATGATCGCAGATGCACAGGCATTAACAGACAATGCTGATAATCCGGCAAAGATCCGTGATAATATCATGGAAGTTGCACTGGATTATTTATCGGTAGGCATTGATCCGACAAAGTCAAATATTTTTGTACAGTCTCATATTGCAGAACTGACAGAATTAAGCTTTTATTATATGAATCTTGTTACGGTGTCACGTTTACAGCGCAATCCTACCGTAAAAGCAGAGATTAAGATGCGAAACTTTGAGACAAGCATTCCGGTTGGTTTCTATACCTATCCGATCAGTCAGGCAGCCGATATTACCGCTTTTAAGGCAACAACCGTACCGGCCGGAGAAGACCAGATGCCAATGGTAGAACAGACAAAAGAGATCGTTCATAAGTTTAATTCCGTATATGGCGAGACTTTAGTAGATCCAAAGATCTTACTTCCGGAAAATGAAGCGTGTCTGCGTCTTCCGGGTATCGATGGCAAAGCGAAGATGAGTAAATCATTAGGAAACTGTATCTACCTTTCCGAAGAAGAAGCCGAAGTCCGTAAGAAAGTAATGTCAATGTATACCGATCCGGATCATATCCGTATTGAAGATCCGGGCAAGTTAGAAGGCAATACGGTCTTTACTTATCTGGATGCATTTTGTAATGACGATCATTTCGCGGAATATCTGCCGGAATATGCAAATCTGGATGAATTAAAAGCTCATTATCAGCGAGGTGGTCTTGGTGATGTCAAAGTCAAGAAATTCTTAAACAATGTCCTTCAGGAAGAGCTTAGTCCGATTCGTGCCAGAAGAAAAGAATATGAAAAGGATATCGAAGGCGTTTATGAAATTCTGAAAAAGGGAAGCGAAGAAGCACAAAAGATCGCAGCTCAGACAGTCAAGGAAGTAAAGAGTGCTATGAAGATTGATTATTTTTCTGATCCGGCATTCATAGAAGAGCAGAAGAAAAAATTCAACTAAGCGATAAATAAAATATAAAATGTATTCTCGGAATCTTTTGAATGAAAAATCACCGAAAGTACATTAGACTGGAAAAGGGGATTTTCTATGAAAATATTAGTGACAGGCGGTATTGGTTATATTGGTTCCCATACATGTGTGGAACTTTTGAAGCAGGGAATGGAAGTTGTTGTATTTGATAATCTGTATAATGCCAAAATAGATGTTGTCGATAAGATCAAAGAGATCACAGGCAAAGAGATTACATTTTATCAGGCAGATATGCGAGACAAAGAATCGATGCGTCCGATCTTTGAAGAAAATAAGATTGACGCAGTGATTCATTTTGCAGGCTTAAAAGCAGTCGGAGAATCTGTTGAAAAACCATTGTTATATTATCAAAATAATATCACCGGAACATTGAACCTGTGTGAACTTATGAAGGAATATGATTGTAAGAAGATGATCTTTAGTTCATCGGCAACTGTTTATGGTGCACCAAAGACTGTTCCGATCAAAGAAGATTTTCCTTTGCATACAACCAACCCATATGGAACGACAAAGTTGATGTTAGAACAGATCCTGACCGATTTTTGTAAGGCAGATCCTGACTGGCATGTGATCCTGTTACGTTATTTCAACCCGATCGGTGCCCATGAGAGCGGATTGATTGGAGAAAGTCCGAATGGTATTCCTAATAACCTGATGCCTTATATTACACAGGTTGCGATCGGAAAACTGCCATATCTGCGCGTCTTTGGCGATGATTATGATACGCCGGACGGAACAGGGGTAAGAGATTATATCCATGTTGTGGATCTGGCGAAAGGCCATGTCAATGCAGTAGAAGCGATCATGCAAAAGAGTGGTGTATCTATTTATAACCTTGGTACAGGTATCGGTTATAGTGTTTTGGACATTGTCAAAGCTTTTGAAAAAGCAAATGGCATTACGATCCCATATCAGATTCAGGGAAGACGTGCCGGAGATATTGCGGTTTGCTATGCTAATGCGCAGAAAGCTTATGAAGAACTTGGCTGGAAGGCGGAATATGACTTAGAACGGATGTGCAAAGATGCATGGCATTTTGTACAAAAGAATGATAAGGCATAAAGCCTCTTGGCAAAAAGGAATGATAAGGCGTAATATTCCTAACAAAAAAGAAAGACAAGGTATAAAGCTTTGTAGTAAAAAAAGAACGATAAAACAATAATGTTCATAATAAGAAAAGAGGAATAATACAAAATGGCTGGACAGCGATACAAAGGGAAATATGCTTTCTAACAGCTAAAAATAGTCAGTAAAAGAAAAACAAATAGAAAGAAAAGATAAAAAGAGACATCAGATGATATTGTATTTTCCAAAAGACGGATCCTTTCCGGTAGTGGGAGACAATATAAGAACATGTCTCTTTTCTTTACATAGTCTTATGGTTTCCTTAATTTTTTTCTGTTTTTGTGCAAATGTGTCAAAAATGTGTTACACTCTTTGAAGTGATGAGAAATCAGATCCTGAGGAATCGGCAGGAAAATGAATCTTCCGTAGGGAAACAATGGATTAGAAAGATTTATGAGGAGAGGAATTGAGGATATTATGAAACAATGGGTACGGGATCATATTGAGGAGATTTTTTTATTCTGCTGTCTGGCAGTTGTGATCAGTATGTTCCTTTTTCGCTATGGATGCTTTGCATCGGATGTAGACTGGATGAGCCAGCATTCTGTTTTTCCGGATTATTTTCGAAAACTTTTTTATAAAACCGGGAAGCTGATCCCATCTTTTGCATCAAACATTGGTGGCGGACAAAACATTTTTAACTTTTCTTATTATGGACTGCTCAGTCCGCTGATCTTACCTTCGTATCTGCTTCCGTTTGTAACAATGGACACATACCTTTCGGTAATATCGGTTATCTGTATTCTGTCATCGGTGCTTTTGTTATATCACTGGCTGCGGTCAAAAGGTTTTCGCGGCAGATTAAGCTGTTCTATGGCTGTGATGTATCTTTTTGCAACACCGGTTCTTTTTCAGTCGTATACACAATGGATGTTTGTTAATTATATGCCGTTTCTGATCCTGGCTTTTATGGGTGTGGATCGCTTTATGCAGAAAAAGAAGCCATTGATGCTTTGCTTTTCCATTTTTTTGATGGTTATGACAAGTTATTATTTCAGTATTGGCGGCTTGTTTGCACTTGCATTGTATCAGATTGCTTATGCGATCAGAGAGACGGTTCCATTCCGTTTAAAGGAGTTTCTCCTTTTAGAACTTCGGACAGCTATTTATGTCCTGACCAGCCTTTTGATGAGTGGTGTGCTTTTGGTACCGACTGCATTTACATTGCTGGGAAGAAGCAGTGATTCAAAGCAGGCAGTGACTTTGGCAGAATTGCTGATCCCTGATGTCAAATGGACACATCTGGTATATTCCGGATATGGGATCGGATTGACGACTTTATTGCTGACAGCAGTTTTTGGTGTGATCTTTTATAAAAAAGCATGGGAACGCTTCTTAGGATATAGCCTGTTATTGGTTCTTTTCGTGCCGTTTTTTGAATACCTGTTAAATGGTGGTTTGTATCTGCGTGGAAAGGTTCTGATTCCGTTTTTGCCATTACTGTTATACTGGATGGCATATTTCCTGATGAAAATGAGAGACCGACTGCTATCGCCAAGAGCAGTATCGTTTTGTTTTGGCATTACTGTTTTTTTGGCAGCCATCTATTGTGATTTCAAGATAAAAGAATTACAATATTTCATTCTGTTTGATGCGGTTTTAATGTTTCTTTGCCACTTCCTGTATGAGAAGACCAGAAAAATGGCTTGCATCGTGGTACCTGTCTTTGTTCTGATGGGTACATTTAGTACGGGCTTTCATGGAATGCAAAATAACATGGTATCAGAGCAGCTTTTTGCTGAGATTGATGCTCAGGAATACCAGAGCCTGATCAAAGAATTAAAAGATCAGGATTTGTATGGATATCGTATTGAAACCAGAGGGAGCGATCAGGAGAATTTTGTAAATATCAATCGCATTTATGATATGGAACAAAGCATTTCAACCATTTATTCTTCTGCCTATGCAGCCAAATATGATGCTTTCCGCAAGCATGTTTTCGGCTTGAATGAGCCGCATCGCAACATTTTGATGCAGGGAATGACAAATAACCGTGTCTTTTTAAAGATGATGGGGGTCAAATATCTGATCTCGAATCAGAAATTAGATGCCAAAGTGTGCAAAAAAGAGGGAAAAAATGTAGTTTATGATAATGGAGAGGTGGCACCGCTCGGTTATGTGACGAACACCCTGCTTGATGAAAAACAATATGAACTTTTGGAATATCCTTATAATCAGATTGCCTTTTTGCATGGGACTGTGACAAACCGGCAGACAGAAAATCTTCAGAAAACATCAGAAGCAATTGTTCATCAGATGCAACAGGAAGTCAGCCCGGTTTCTTTTGATCTTGGTTCGATACAGTCAAAACTTCTTACGATTGATGAAGAAGAGAACGGATATCACATTGTTTCAAAAGGAAATGCAACCGTTAAAGCAAATATACAGATTCCAAAGAGAGGTGCGAATTATCTTTTTGTAGAATTTGATGTGAAAAATAATCGAAAGAAGCAGGATATGTCAATCCGTATCGAAAATGAAAAGAACAAACTGACCGATCGTTCGCATGTTTACTACAATCGAAATAAAACGTTCCGTTTTGCGGTTGCCTGTAAGCAAAACTTAAAAAAGCTCCATATTTCTTTTGGAAAAGGTGATTATCAGATCTACAATGTGAAATGTTATGCAGCTAAGATCAGTGAAGCGAGTGTTAAAAAGCTGTATCATAATAAAATGAAAATAACAGATAACTGGACAACCGGTGACATCTTGCAAGGTACTGTAGACAGTGCAGAAGATGGCAAACTGGTTACGTCGATACCAAATGCTGATGGTTTTTCTTTGTTTGTCGATGGCAAAAAAGCGAAAATAGAAGATATCAACTACGCATTTATCGGTACTTCATTGACTGCCGGAACGCACCGGATAAAGCTTGTCTATGAGTCGCCGGGACTGCGTGTTGGAAAATACGTTTCTGTTGTGGGCTTTTTACTTTGCTTTATCCTCTGCCTGATCCGCATTTTTACCGGTTGTAGAAGAAAAAAATTTGTGCTACAATAAAATGTACAAAAGAAAAGGGAGCGTCTGCGAAGCAGGCAATTTCCTTTTTCGAGTTTAAATAGAATTTAGAATTTGCTTGATAAAAAAGGGAATGAAGTTCTCCCATAGTAATGATACTAAAACCGCTTATATAAGCTGATGACTTCTGCATTTTTACGCAGAAGTTGTCGGCTTTTTTTGCGGAATAGGAAACTGCTCGTACAGTAGCGGTACACCAACAAGAATTGCTTTAGCAACTCTTTACCGAGAGCACATTTTATCTGAGGAGGAAAAGAAAATGTTATTTAGTATTGCAATGATACTTATCGTAGGAATGTTACTTGGATGGATCTGTCAGAAAGTAAAGCTTCCGAGTCTGCTTGGAATGTTAGTGACCGGCATGCTCTTAGGTCCGTATGTTTCGAACCTGTTAGACAAAAATATTCTTCAGATCTCACCGGATCTGCGAAAGATCGCATTGATCATTATTTTGACAAGAGCCGGTCTGGGGCTTGATCTGTCAGGTTTAAAAAAGATTGGAAGACCTGCTGTTATGATGTGCTTTGTGCCGGCAAGTTTTGAATTGATCGGTATTATTTTACTTGCACCAAAGATCATGGGACTGACCGTATTAGAAGCGGCTATTTTAGGTGCTGTGTTAGCTGCGGTTTCACCGGCAGTTGTTGTTCCGAGAATGGTAAAGCTGATGGAAGAAGGCTATGGAGTGAAAAAAGGCATTCCACAGTTGATACTGGCAGGAGCATCGGTTGATGATGTCTATGTGATCGTATTATTCTCGACATTCACCGGTATGATGCAGGGACAGGGAGCTTCTTTGATCCGTTTTGTCAATATTCCGGTGTCTATCTTTCTTGGAATTATGGTCGGATTGCTATTAGGAACGGGCATGGCATTTTATTTTGAAAAAGTACATATCAGAGATACGATAAAAGTATTATTATTGTTAAGTGTATCTTTCTTGCTGGTGACAGCAGAAGATCATCTTACGACACAGATCACATTTTCGGCATTGATCGCCATTATGTTTATCGGTATCGGCTTAAAGCAGAAAAGAGAAGTCGTTGCCCAAAGATTATCGACAAAATACAGCAAGCTCTGGGTAGCAGCCGAAGTCTTTTTGTTTGTTTTAGTCGGTGCTACGGTCAATGTGCATTATCTGAGACATGTCGGAGTGAGAGCTTTACTTGTTATTATCGGGGCGTTGTTATTCCGTATGACAGGTGTTTTTGCATGTTTATTAAAGACGAAGCTTAATGCAAAAGAGAGAGCATTTACGATGATGGCATATACACCCAAAGCAACCGTACAGGCTGCGATTGGCGGAATCCCGCTGGCATTGGGATTTGCCTGTGGCGATACGGTTTTGACGGTTGCGGTGCTTGCAATCGTTTTGACAGCACCTTTAGGGGCATTTATGATCGATTGGTCTTATAAAAAAATGCTGAAAAAATAAAATTGTTCTGACGGTGTTTGGCACGCATAAATCCTTCTGATTTTCACATACTACACTTACAGTATAATTGTGGAAAAGACGAAAATTCTTTTATTTATTAAAATTTTGGGGTTTTCCTTTCAAAAAACGAGGAGGATTATTATGAAAGCTACAGGAATTGTAAGACGAATAGATGATTTAGGGCGTGTTGTGATCCCAAAAGAAATTCGAAAGACACTTCGCATTCGTGAAGGCGACAGCTTAGAGATCTATACAGAAAATGCAGGTGAGATCATTTTGAAAAAATATTCTCCGATACAGGAGCTCAAGGCGTTAGCACAGCCCTATGCGGAATCATTGTCACTTACTTCAGGGTGCGTGGTTGCGGTAGCAGACCGGGATTGCATCGTGGCCACTTCACAAGGTGGAAAAAAGGACTTTGAGCATAAAATGTTAAGCCGTGAAATGGAAAAGACAATCCTTGGGAGAAAGAAGATAATGGCACAGGGAGATTCAAAGGATTACGTGCAGGTTGCAAATGAAGATAAGAAATATTCATATGAAGTTATGTGTCCTGTAATCGTAGAAGGGGATGTTGCGGGCGGTGTGATCTTATTATCAAAAACAACAGAGAAAGAGAGCAGTCGGGTGCAGGAAAAGTTAGCGGCTTTTGCAGCAGATTTTTTGGGAAGACAGATGGAGTAAAGAAAAGCTTGCTGAAAATAGGGCTTTTAACAACGAAAAACGATCTGAAACCACATTGACTCTTTAGCTTGCTTTGCTATAATTTTCATGTGGGAGATACAATAAGATGAGGAGATTGCGATCAATGAGTAACAGATTAGAAAAATTAGCAGCATTAGGCTGTGATGTAACAGGAGCTATGGATCGTTTTTTGAATGATGAAGAATTTTATTTTTCCTGTTACGATAAATTTATGGGAGATCTAGGATTTGTACAATTAAAGAATGACTTAAATAATCATGACATTCCGGCTGCGTTTGATTGTGCACATGCTTTAAAGGGTGTGATCGCCAATCTGGGGCTGACTTCTCTTTATAATGTGATCGATGAGATCGTAGAACCACTGCGTGCCGGAACGGATGAAGGACTTCTTTCGAAGTATGATAAATTGATGGAAGAAAGAGAGAAATACCTTCTTGTATAAGGATTTGAGAATGTTTTGCTGGTTTTTGTATGTGATTTTGTATAAAATAATGAAAATAAGTCGAAGGATGCTCGAAAAGCCTTGACAAATGGGCATAATGAGGGTATAAATAGATTTGTAAGTTTTTACGGAAATATATTTTGAGGAGGATTTATCCATGAATAAGACAGAGTTAGTTGCAGCTATGGCTGAACAGGCTGAACTTTCAAAGAAAGATTCAGAGAAGGCACTCAAGGCTTTCATCGATGTTGTTACAGAAGAGTTAAAGAAGGGTGAGAAGATTCAGTTAGTTGGATTCGGTACTTTCGAAGTTACTGAAAGAGCTGCCAGAGAAGGAAGAAACCCATTAACTGGTGAGAAGATGCAGATCAAAGCTTCTAAGGCTCCTAAGTTCAAAGCTGGAAAAGCTTTAAAGGATGCTGTAAACTAGGATTAGTTTATCATGTGAAAATGGAAAGAGGCTGTAGCGATACAGTCTCTTTTTTATGGAATAGGAAAATGCTCGTACAGTAGCGGTACACATAGCAAAGCGCTGGCTTTGCACTTTTTTATGGAATAGGAAAATGCTCGTACAGGAGGGTTTATATGCGTTTGGACAAATATTTAAAGGTTTCCCGTCTGATCAAAAGACGGCCGGTAGCAAATGAAGCTTGCGATGCGGGAAGAATTATGGTCAACGGAAAAGTGGCAAAAGCTTCTTTAAATGTAAAAGTCGGAGATGTAATTGAAATTGCATTTGGTGACAAGAGAGTGAAAGTAGAAGTCTTGAGCATTGAGGAGACTTATAAAAAAGAGGAAGCAAAAGAATTATATAAAGTGTTATAATTAAAACAACTCCTTCATATACTACATTAGACAAAACACAAGATGGGTATAGGGGGAGTTTTTTTGATGGATGAAAGAGCATATGAAGACAGACGGACGACAGGAGTACATAAAGTATATCTCAATGCAAGAAAAACAGCAGTTATGTCAGGCGTAAGAGATGTATTGTCATTTGATGCAAAGGAAGTATATCTTGAGACCGAACAAGGTATATTACTGATCCGGGGAGATGAACTTCATGTAAACCGCTTGTCGTTGGAAAAGGGAGAAGTAGACGTTGATGGAAAGATTGACAGTCTGGCTTATTCTGACAGGGAAGAAACAGCGAAAAAAGCAGCAGGCTTCTTTGGGAGGATGTTTCAGTGATCGCACTGATTCTTGGACAGGTCCGTTTTTTGCTGTTGTCTGTCTGCCTTGGAATGGCACTGCTGTTCGGGTATGAACTGCTGCATATCATAAGATGGATCTTTACTCACAAAAAATGGGTGATCTGGGTAGAAGATATTTTATACTGGTGTCTTGCGGCTATACCGGCATTTATAGTCTTATTTATCTACAATGATGGTGTGATCCGCTGGTATGGAATGTTAGCAACACTCAGCGGAGGTATTCTGTATGAAAAAGGCCTCGGAAGACCGGTTCGGTTTGCGTTAGCAAAAATTTTATACAAACCAAGACGAAGATGGGATCACTGGAAACAAAAAAGAAAAGAGAACAGGTTGAAGCAGAAAGAACAAAAAAAGAGCCGGAAAAAAACGTAAAAATTGTCTAAACATCACGAAAAATTCACGAAAAAACTATAAGAAAAATGTTGCAAAATTCGTAGAAATAGTATATAGTAAAAGAACTAGACAAAGTATTGCAAAGCCTTATGAAATAAGGGTTTGGCGATATACGGGAGAATGGAAAACAAAGACACAATATTGTGTACGAACATATGTTTTTGATGCAATATATAGTATGATGATGGGAAGTTGGTGAGACTGTGAGAAGGAGAAAAAGAAAAAAGCTAAAAAAAACGACTGTAATGGGCGTTTTGCTTGTAACATTGGCAATATGTATGACTCTTGGCTATAAACAGTCTGTACTGAAAGCCCAGGGAAAAGAATATGCCTGTCAGCTGCAGGAATTAAAGAAGCAGAAGAAACAGTTAAAGAAAGACAAAGAAGATTTAAAAGAATTTAAAAAATATGTTAAGACCGATGAATATGTCGAAGAGATAGCAAGAGATAAGTTAGGACTTGTTTATAAAGATGAGATCATATTTGAACCGGAAGACAGTAAATAGAAGAGATCAGTTTGTGTACGGTCTCTTCTTTTTTTGTTCTGGTGTCGAACGATTTTAAAAAGTCTACAGCAATTATGACATAATTTGCATTTTGGTATGATTATACTGGATGTCACGGAATGAGGACAGGTTATAAAACCTGTAAATAAAGCAGGAAGTGCATCAGATCATGTACTTCGGGAATGGAGAACAAAGATGAAAGAGATACAAAAAAGAATGCTGTTACAGATTTGCATAGGATTTTTTATTGGACGAGTCGATCTGTTTGGAATCAATCCGGCCGGAGTAGCTTATTTTGCTGCAGGCTATGCCGAGGGAGGTGCAAAGATTCCGGTTGCAGCCGGTATTCTTTTGGGAATGTATACGGTATTTGCTCCGGAAAAGATCATGGGGTATGCAATGGCGATAGCTGCTTTGCTTCTCGCTGTCGATCTGTTGCAAAGACGCAACATTCATATGAAAAAATGGTATTATGCAGCGATTATCACCTTTGCATCCGGGCTCATGAAGGCATTCTGGCTGTATCTGATGCCACATGATACACAGGAAATCTTATTGGCTTTTTTGGAAACCGGTTTAGTTTTTGTGATGACAAGAGTATTTCAGGAAGGAGTACATGTACTGTTAAAAGAGCGGATGATAGCACAACTTAGCGAAGAAAAGGTAATGGGACTGGCTTTTCTGGGTGCATTTTTTTTGCTTGGAATACCGGATATTGTTGTTGCAGGCTTTTCAATCATCTTAGCGATCACTGCATTTGTTACGTTGCTATGCAGCTATTGTTTTGGAATTGGTGCCGGTGCGGTAGCCGGTGCAATCGGTGGATGTGTTTTGATTGCAAATGGGCAGGAACGTTATATGATCGGTATATTGGTATTACTGGGGATTTGTATCGGTATGCTTCGTGAACAGGGGAAATGGCTGACCGGGGTGAGCTTTATGGCAATAGCGGCAGTACTTTTCTATGTTTTTGAAATGAATTTTTCTGCAATAACATACGAAAGAGAAATTGCAGCTTCCGGTGTGTTTTTTATGGCGTTTCCTGAAAAACTGCTTTGGCATTTTGCACTTTGGTCCAAGCAGTCGGTCAATGGCGTGGAAAATGATTGCGTGCAAAAAATGATGCAGCATAAGCTTCAGGATTTTGCAAAATATTTTATACAATTAGGCGATATGCTTTGTGTGGAAAATGAAGAAAAAGAGGAAAAGATACCGGGAGAAACAACAAAATTATTAGAAGCAATGTCTAAGCAGGTCTGTGCAAGATGTGAAAATGCGACAACCTGTCATAGTTTTGTTTCGCTTTTCCGTCCGGAAATGCGTGATATCTTAGAGGATGCCAAAAAGCGGGGAAGATTATCTCTAGAGATTATGCCACAGGAATTTGTCAAAGGCTGTATTCATAAAGAGCGTTTTTTAACACAGGCAAACCAAAGCATTCACCTGACCAATATGGCAGCGGGATATCAAAAGCGGATGCAGCAAAGCCGTCAGTTGATCGCAAGACAGATGATCGAAGTCGGACAGATCGTGAATGATCTTTCAAGAGATCTTCCGGTTGTGCAAAAATTACCGGACGAAATGGTCGGTCAGTTAGAACGGGCACTGCGGAAAAAAAGAGTTCTTGTAGAAAAGGTTGCCTTTTATGAAAAATGTGACGGGCGCTTGGAAATACATATGAAAGGAAAGACCGGCCATGGTCGATTTGTGACAACGCGTGAAGTCAGTGACATTCTTTCAGGAATGCTGGAATGTGCGATCGTTCCAAGAGAAGAATGCCGCAAAGTATTTTCTAAAAAGGCAGAAGAATTTGTTTTCGAAGAAGGGGCACAGCTTACTGCGGTAACAGGAATCAGCAGACTTTCTAAAGATGGTGAAGAACGCTGTGGAGATACCTTTTCAAACTATTATCTGCCGGATGGTGAATTATTAGTTGCTTTATCAGACGGGATGGGAAGTGGAGATCGTGCAAATGCAGAAAGCGAGCGTTTGATCGAAATGTTAGAACAGATGACAGAAATCGGTTTTTCGGAGGTGACAGCCCTGCGTCTGATCAACTCATATTATGTGACAAAACAGGAACATATTAATTTTGCAACGGCAGATATTGCTTTGCTCAACCTATATCAAAAGACCTGCCAGTTTGTCAAATGCGGTGCAAGCATTACCTATTTGTACCGGGATGGGAAGCTGTATGAGATTCAGGGGGAAGCTTTACCTATAGGTGTTATGGCAGAAATCGAGCCATATACCGGCAAATCTGGTATAAATGCAGGCGATTATGTTATAATGATGACAGATGGGATTGCCGACAGCTTTGATATGGCAATTGATGAATTAGAAAACCTGATCATGGATGCACTGGAGCAAAAAGCAGGACCGAAAGATCTGTCAGACAGCATCCTGCAGGCAGCAACCGAGCGTATGAATGGCGAATGTACGGATGATATGAGTGTACTCGTGGTCAAGCTATATGATAATTTAGAAGCAAAATGTAAAATTCCCTGGATGCGTAGAACAAAGATGGTTTCATAGACACGGATCGGAGGCAAAAGATGACAGAGCAAATGAAAAAAAAAATCGAGCAGTTTTGTATAGCAAATGATCTGCTGCATAAGAAAGATGGTATTGTAGTCGGTGTGTCGGGAGGCGCAGACTCGGTCTTTTTGATTTATTTTTTGAAGGAAATCATGGAACGATGGGAACTTCGTCTTCATGTTGTGCATATTAATCACGGAATTCGTGGGAAGGAGGCACTTCATGATGAACAATATACGAAAGAATTAAGCAAACGATTCTCAATTCCGTGCACCATTTTCCGCGAAAATATTCCAAAGAGAGCAACCGAATGGAAAATGACAGAAGAAGAAGCAGGAAGAACCTATCGTTATCAATGTTTTGAAAAAGTCAGACAGGAGCTTGGATTTGATGCGGTTGCCATTGCACATCATCAAAACGATCAGGCAGAAACCGTACTTTTTCAAATGCTTCGCGGCAGCAGCCTGCGTGGTCTTGGCGGAATCCGTCCGAAAAGAGGATATATTATCCGTCCGTTGCTTCTTTGCAACAGAGAAGAGATTGAAAACTCTTTACAGGAAGAACATATTTCATATTGCACCGATCAAACAAACGGACAGAATGATTATACGAGAAATGCAATCCGAAACTGTATTATTCCTGCAATGCAAAAGTACATTCAGCCAAAAGCTGCACAGCATATTGCCAAAAGCGGGATGTATTTGCAGGAAGTCATGGAATATCTGGATCGGGAAAGGGATAGAATTTATGAGAGGATCGTTACACAGCTACAGGAAGAGCAAATAAACGGTTAT
The DNA here is from genome assembly GCF_014384965.1 of Jutongia hominis. GTDB lineage: Bacteria > Bacillota > Clostridia > Lachnospirales > Lachnospiraceae > Butyribacter > Butyribacter hominis. The sequence continues at coordinate 319,677 of NZ_JACRSW010000001.1, read as the reverse complement.
CGGATTAGGCGGTCAGATTTTGTGCAATTGCCATCCGTGATGCAAAAAGAGATCATTATGAAGTTGTTTGAACAGACAGCAGGCAGGAAAAAAGACATCACAACAGCAAATGTAGAAGAAACCGTAAAGATTTTTCTGGGAGAAACCGGAAAAAAGGCAATGCTTCCCTATCATATGATCGCAGAGCGTTCCTATGAGGATTTGTATTTGTACCGGAAGGAAGAACAATCAAAACATGTAGAATTTTGGGAAGATGAGCTTGTTTTAGGAAAGACATATATATTTCAGATCGAAAATGAGAAACAGATGCAGGTAACATTCTATCGGAAAGACATTAGCGAAATGAAAGAAAACAATCAAAAAAAGCTCTGTACGAAATGTTTTGATTATGATAAAATGGGTATTATGCCAATATTTCGTTATCCACGTAGCGGTGACTATATGTGGATCGATGCGAACGGTCATACAAAGAAACTAAGCCGGATATTTATTGATGGAAAGATTCCGGCTGCTCAGCGTAAGGAAACACCTGTATTAGCAATCGGAGATCATATTGTATGGATCCCATTGCTTGGCAGAGTCAGTCCGTATTATTATCTTACGGAAAGTACTACGCGGGTTTTGTGTGCACAGACAGCAAATAACGAAAGATTATGTATGGCAAAATAGATACAAAAGTGTAATGTGATCCGGTTCATGCGATAAAGCGAATATGAGATCAGGAATCACAGGAGAAAGGCAGGATATCATGAAAGAAGTAATACATGAAATGTTTTCAGAAGAGCAGGTACAAAACAAGATTGTTGAAATAGCAGAAAAGCTGAACAAAGAATATGCCGGTCAGTCATTGCATCTGATCTGTATTTTAAAAGGCAGTATTTTCTTTTTTACAGAATTAGCAAAACATTTAACCATTCCGGTTACGATGGACTTTATGGTTGTATCCAGCTATGGAAACGGTACATCAAGCTCAGGCAATCTTGAGATCAGAAAAGATTTGGAAGAACCGATTGAAGGTCTTCATTGTCTGATCGTGGAAGATATCATTGATTCCGGTAATACATTAAGCCTGACAAGAAAAATGCTTCAGGGTCGTGGACCGGCAAGTCTTAAAATCTGTACATTACTTGATAAGCCGGAACGCCGTGAAACACAGGTAGAAGTAGAATATACCGGATTTGTGATCCCGGATGCTTTTGTGGTAGGTTATGGCTTAGACTATGCACAGAAATACCGCAATCTTCCATACATTGGTGTATTAGAATTTGTAGAAGAATAAAAGGAGATCTGGAATGAAGAAACAGATAAGAACAGGCGGAATTGGTTTTTATGTTCTGATTCTGGCTATTATTTTTATGGCGGTTTATGTATCAGGTGCATTTAGACAAGGGTCTGATAACAGCTATAATATTTATCAATTTGAAAAAGACTTAGGGAATGGAACGGTTCAATCCGTAGAGGTTTTTCCGAATGAAGAAGTTCCTACCGGTGAGGTCAAAGTTGTTCTAAACAGCAAAAAGACTATAAGTTTTTATGTGTCAGATGTGAATAAAATAGGAGATCTGATCGATGGCTATAAAGATATTGAAAAGAATTATGTGGTCAATGATATCCAGAAACCATCGTGGGTGATCACAACATTGCTGCCATATGGCTTAGCGATCATCGGTATCTTTTTCCTGTTTTCTTTCCTTTCTGCCCAGTCAGCAGGAGCAAGCGGCGGTAATGCCAAGATGATGAATTTTGGAAAAAGCCGTGCGCAGAGGATTGATCCGGGAGAGCATGCAAAGAAATTTAAAGATGTTGCCGGACTGAAAGAAGAAAAAGAAGAATTAGAAGAGATTGTAGACTTTCTGGCTAATCCTGCAAAATATACCGGAATCGGAGCAAGGATTCCAAAAGGAATCTTATTGGTAGGACCTCCCGGTACCGGTAAGACATTACTTGCAAAGGCAGTAGCAGGAGAAGCAGGCGTACCATTTTTTAGTCTGTCGGGTTCTGACTTTGTAGAGATGTTTGTTGGTGTCGGTGCATCACGAGTCAGAGATATGTTTGCGGAAGCTAAGAAAAATGCACCTTGTATCGTATTTATCGATGAGATCGATGCGGTAGCACGTAAGAGAGGTTCCGGTCTTGGCGGTGGTCATGATGAACGCGAGCAGACATTAAACCAGATGCTTGTTGAGATGGATGGTTTTGGTGTCAATGAAGGAATTATTGTGATGGCAGCGACAAACCGTGTCGATATCTTAGATCCGGCAATTCTTCGTCCGGGACGTTTTGACCGTCGTGTGACAGTAGGCCGCCCGGATGTACGCGGCAGAGAAGAAATCTTACAGGTTCATGCAAAGGGAAAACCGTTAGGGGATGATGTCGATCTAAAGAAGATCGCACAGACAACGGTTGGATTTACCGGAGCGGACTTAGAGAATCTGATGAACGAGGCTGCGATCGCCTGTGCAAAAGACGGACGTAAGTTTATTGAGCAGGAAGATATCAGCAAATCATTCATTAAAGTAGGTATCGGTAAAGAAAAGAAGAGTAAGATTATTTCTGAGAAAGATAAAAAGATCACGGCATATCATGAAGCTGGTCATGCTATTTTATTCCATGTTCTGCCTGATGTCGGACCGGTGCATATGGTATCCGTTATACCGACCGGTGGCGGAGCAGCCGGTTATACGATGCCACTTCCGGATCGCGATGAGATGTTTATCACCAAAGGAAAGATGATGCAGGATGTGATCGTAAGCTTAGGTGGACGTATCGCTGAATCGCTGATCTTTGATGATGTGACAACCGGTGCATCACAGGATATCAAGCAGGCAACAGCAACGGCAAAAGATATGGTTACAAAGTACGGTTTCTCAGATGATATCGGAATGATCAATTATGCAGACGAAGATGAAGTCTTTATTGGTCGTGATTTTGGTCATACAAGTCGTGGCTACAGTGAAGATGTTGCCAAGACGATCGATCATGAGGTCAAGAAGATCATTGACGAAGCATACACAAAAGCAAAGCAGATCTTAGAAGACCATATGGATATCCTTCATTCGTGTGCAGCATTGCTGATGGAGAAAGAACGTATCGACCGCAAAGAGTTTGAAGCTCTTTTTGGTGAAGATACGCAGGAACCTGCAGAGGGAGAAGCTTTGATTGAAGAAAAACTCTCAGAAGAGGATGTGCAGGAATAAAAACGGAATGGTTTCAAAGAAGTACGTATATTTTTTTAGAAAACAGGAAGTTGTTTTTGTGCAGTAGTGGAGTGGTATATTCGTACAAAACGTTTGAAAATTTATGTCTGTGAAAATGTATAATTTGCGTAGAAAAACACAGACAGGCTCAAAAGTCGGTTGGTCATTGTTGAAAAATACAATGACTAAAACCGACTTTTTTAAATATAGTGTCAGAATGCACAAAAAGAAATTCAAAATTAAAAGTAATTTGTGCACACTTCATGCCATAGCCTTGCTATACTAACACTCGTAAACCCCAATACATTATATAGTTTTTGCTACACCCCATAAGTAACAAAAATACCTTCTCCAAAAGAGGAACTGCTTGCAGTTCCTCTTTTACTTTGCCTATCTTTCTTTGGGGGTGTATGTTATAATAAAACATGCCCAAGAAAAGCAAGCGATACTACGTTAGATACTGAGGAAGAAGATGTTTATGAAAAGAATGCGGTTTGGAAAAAAGCACAACCAAAAAACAAAGCATCGTCAATCTGCCAGCCGGTGGCATGGTATGTTGGCGTTCTTTTTGTGTGCTTCGTTACTGCTTTCAGCAACACCGAGATCAACAGCAGCAAGTCATAATAAGGAAGAGGAAGCAGCGTTACTTGCATTGCTGGAACAACAAAAAGAAAATGGGGCTGAGATAAATGATGTCTCAATCTCCTATGAATGGCATGATGACGGCCACTTGGCTGCAATTCATTGGACATGGGGGAAAAAGTTCAGCGGAAATATCTGCCTGAAAGATTTTCCGGAATTGACTACTTTAGAGTTGGTGCTGAAACAATCAAACATTACATTAGATATTTCTCAAAATTCCAAATTGAAAAAACTAATCTGTAAGACAACGATGGAAAAGTATGGACAGCTCGAAAGCGGTATGAGTTGGAAAGATGGTATGAAGACACTTGATCTATCGAATAATCCTTTACTGATGGAGCTGGATTGTAGTTATAATCAGTTGACAGAACTGGATCTGACAAATAATCCAAAGCTTCAGAAATTACATTGTGAAGGAAACAAAATTTCAACAGTAAATTTGTCTCCTAATGCATTGTTAAAAGAATTATATTGTGACCATAATAAGTTAAAAGCATTGGATCTTTCTGAAAATATAAAATTAGAAACACTTGATTGCTGTAGTAATTTTTTGGAAACACTGGATCTTTCTGAAAATATAAAATTAGAAACACTTGATTGCCGTAGTAATTTATTTGAAACACTGGATATTACGAAAAATGTAATGCTCAAAAATCTTTGGTGTGATTTTTCATGGGAACAGCTGGATTTACGACAAAATATTTATCTGGAAACTGTAAATGATGAATATGATGACGAAGAGGGTGCATGGGCTTTGAAATCGAAGGAATATATTGAATCTCAAAATAATTCATCATCATCTGCATCACCAACACCAACAGCATCTTCTCTTCCTGTTGTATCCGAAAAGCCGGAAACGTCTATGACACCAACACCGCAAATAACGGAAGCACCAACTCTGGCACCATCAATAACACCTACAACTACGCACACACCAACAGCAACTCCGATACAGACCTCTGATACGGAACCAGCACCAACGAAAACGCCAGCATCTTCTCAACCTCTGGTGATAACTCCAATACCAACGTCTGATACAGAACCAACGAAACAGCCTGATGACAGTGGTACTCCTTTGGCAAGACAGCCATTGCAGACAGTGTCACTATCAAAGCAGCCGGATCGGACAGAACCCATTCGGTTACAAAAGCCTGCACTGGGAAGGACCACATTGACAAAGGCATCGTATCCGGTTATAAGCTGGAATAAGGTGAACACAGCTTCGGGGTATGAAGTCTGGCGTGCCATAGGTGACAAAACGACATTTAAAAAGCTGCATACGGTATCGGGAAAAGCAGTCTGCCGTTATATCGACAGCAAAGCCCGTTCCGGTCAGAAATACAGATACCGGATCAGAGCATTTTATAAGAAGGGCGGTAAGATAAGCTATAGTGCATACAGCCGTACAAAAGAAATCGGAACCTATCTGTTAAAGAAACCTTTGATCCGTGGCGGAAGTGGAAAGACAGCAGATGGAAGATCATATGTCTGGATCAGCCTGAAAAGATATGCCGGTAACCGCATTCAGATCTATTACAGGATCAAAAAAGGAAAATGGATTCGTTTAAAGCTTGTGACGGACCGGATTCCAAAGAAAAACTCACGTTTTATGATCCTGTGCAAACGCAAATATAAAAGCTATGATTTTCAGGTGCGAACGCACGAAAAGAGAAAGGGAAAGAAACAGTATAGTCCGTTATCGAATATTACACGGATCTTTGTGGGAAAGAAAGGTTAATATTGTGTAATTTAATATCGTATAGAGTTTTGAATTTTTGATGTATCAGAACATCGTTTAAAGCAGGAGAGCAGACACTTATGAAAAGAACACAATCAGGTGAGGAATACAAAAAGAAAAGTAGAGAACGCCAATCTGCCAGCCGGTGGCGTGGTATACCGGCATTCTTTTTGTGCTTTTCTTTATTGCTTTCACTTCTGATGCCTTCTGCCTCTTTTGGTGTTTTTGACAGTATTTCGGCAAAAGCAGATTCCGATGATCTGATCAAGGTTTATCAGGATGATACGCTCCTTGGGGAATATGAAGATCTTGCAGCTGCCTTTGCTGGAATGCAACAGGAAGATGCCTCTTATCGTGTTGTTTTTGAAAATGCAGAAGGCGTTTATACGATCGAAGGTGATGTTGTATTGCCAAAAGCGAAATGCATTACTTTTGCAGGAACATATATAAAGAAGGATTCAAATTGGACGATGTCTACTATTAAGATCAGTGGTGATTGGAAATGCCAGTCAGATATAGAAGCGGATTATGTCGATATTGAGACAAAAGAAATATACAGCAGTTATGTGTTAGCCCTCGGAAGTCACACACTTAAGGTTGGAGATAATATGAGTTCTGGTGTGCAGAATGCCTGGATACATGAGATGCGATGGTGTTTTCAGATTGTAGGCGCGCAGGATTCCTGTATAGAAGTTGGCTTTGAAAATGGTAGATGGGATGTGGGTGCAATTGTTACAGATACATTGATTCTTAAAAATGGTACAGATATTTTGGGGCGTTCTCATGCTATGCCGACACAGATTGATCAGTTGATCGCAGAGAATGGAACAAACTTTAAAATACAATTGTTTTCAGGCCGTGGCGATAAGAGTGACTGTATCCGAAAGGTCGAGATTAGAAAAAATAAAACATATGATGAGGAGTTTTGCATCACGGTATTTAATACAATATGGGCCAAGGAATGTCTGAAGCTTGGAAATATTTATTCTTATCAAGATCAAAATGTGTCTTTCAATCTTATTTATAACATCTCAGCTCCGAACAGAATTCATGTTCCTACAATACATACAGAACTTTTAGGATACCTGAGTGCGCATGTGGATATGAAGATTACGTTACGTGCTAATAATGATTTGGAACAATATAAGTATCAAAAAAAGCATTTCCTATTGAAATCGCTGCATATTCCGGTAGAACATATTCAATTTACAGAGACATTTCATAATACAGATATGGAGCCATATGTTGATGAGAAGACAGGTTGGATCATGTTATCTAAGACTACGCTGGATACACCGGAAGACAATGCAGAGAGAGAAGAGGTACTTTCTCTGAATGAAAAAAATGTGGATGAAAAATATTATATATCATATGAACTGGATGAAGAAACACGGACAGCTACAGTAACAGGCAGTGTACTTAAGAGAGAAGGGTGGAATTATTATAGGGATGTTGTTATTCCGGAATATGTAGAAAAGGATGGAATCAGATATTTTGTAACAACGATTGCACCAAATGCATTCCGATCATCGGATGATGCACCGATCGATAAATTCTATCTTTCTGATCATGTTAAAAAAATATCAAGTAAAAGCTTCGATAGTTCATGTGTTGATCATCTTTGGATTGGAAAAGGTGTAGAGTCTATTGATTCATCAGACGCATTTAGTGGGAGTATGTTTGAAATTGCTGTTGATCCGGAAAATCCCTATTTTATGAGTGAATTTGGTTATTTATATACAAAAAATCAGGATACATTACTAAAACTGACAAGAGGATTGGAAAATGATTATCGTATCAGAAGATTTGAAGTGCCGGATACTGTTAAAAAGATAGCAGCGTATGCAAATGATTATCCATGGTTTTGCAATGATTTTATTTATCCTTCGGGAACGCAGATAGAAGAAAATGCATTTTATGTTTATGGTGTAGGATCCGATATGGGTTTTGCACTTCGTGCAGGAACAGCGCAGGAATTGACAGAGGATTTTGAACAGCTGGTTCTGGAATCGATGGATACCCTGACACCGGATTTTCCGATCCGGCAGTCGAATGTATCACCATTACCAACAGCATCTTCGCTCCCCGGTGTATCAGAAAAGCCGGAAACGTCTATGACACCATCACCGCAAGTAACGGAAGCACCAACTCTGGCACCATCTATAATGCCTGTAATTACTCAAACTCCTACAGCAGCTCCGATACAGACATCTGATGCAAAACCAACACCAACTAAAACGCCTGCATCGCCATCACCAACAGCATCTCCTGTTGTATCCGAAAAGCCTGAAACATCTATGACACCAATGCCGTCACCATCGGTAACGCCTGCAGCGACTCCAACTCCGACACCGACTCCAATACAGACTTCTGATACAGAACCGACGAAACAGCCGAATGATAACAGCAATACTTCTGACAGACAGCCATTACAGACAGTGTCACCATCAAAGCAGCCGGATCCGACAGAAACCATTCGGTTACAAAAGCCTGCACTGGGAACCATTACATTGACAAAAGCAGCATGTCCGGTTATAAGCTGGAATAAGGTGACCGGTGCTTCGGGATATGAAGTCTGGCGTGCCACAGGTGATAAAAAGACATTTAAAAAGCTGCATACGGTATCGGGAAAAGCAGTCTGCCGTTATATCGACAGCAAAGCACGTCCCGGTCAGAAATACAGATACCGGATCAGAGCATTTTATAAAAAGGGCGGTAAGATAAGCTATAGTGCATACAGCCGTATAAAAGAAATCGGAACCTATCTGTTAAAGAAACCTTTGATCCGTGGCGGGAGCGGAAAGACAGCAGATGGGAGATCATATGTCTGGATCAGCCTGAAAAGATATGCCGGTAACCGCATTCAGATCTATTACAGGATCAAAAAAGGAAAATGGATCCGGTTAAAGCTTGTGACGGACCGGATTCCAAAGAAAAACTCACGTTTTATGATCCTGTGCAAACGCAAATATAAAAGCTATGATTTTCAGGTGCGAACGCACGAAAAGAGAAAAGGAAAGAAACAATATAGCCCGTTATCGAATATCACACGGATCTTTATGGAAAAGAAAGAATGATGAAATGCCCTTGCCGGATTAAGAAAATAATTTGACATATCAGAAATATATATGTTAGGATGAACTTGATATTAGGGAGTAGTTCGCATCGGTTTGTCCGGTGTTGTACTGTTCGTCATCACGTTATTGAGCGATATATCAGATAAGTCGTGCAGATAACCGGATAGTACACTTCGTAGAAATGGAACGAGACTTTTATTGTACGTTTGTTGTACAATAGGGGTCTCTTTTTGCGTCAAACAAAACAGAGAATCTTATATGAGCAATAAACGGAAAACTAATCTATAAGGAGGAGTTGTGCATGACACAAAAAGAAGATTGGAACTATTCCACACAGGAACTTTTACAGAAGTTTGACGTGACAGAGCAGGGCTTGAACAATGTCCGGGTGGAAGAAACTCGCAGGCAGACAGGTGAGAATATCCTGCAGGAGGGAAAGAAGAAAAGCACTCTAGAGGTATTTTTAGGCCAGTTTTGTGATTTGCTTGTAGTAATTTTGATTATTGCTGCAATTATTTCAATGTTTTCAGGTAACGTAGAAAGTACCATTGTAATATTGCTGGTACTTATTATGAATGCAGTTCTCGGAACGGTACAGCATATCAAGGCGCAGCGTTCGTTGGAGAGTCTCAAACAATTATCTGCACCCAATGCCAAAGTTATTAGAAATGGTGTGAAACAAGAGATTCCTTCCAGAGAAATTGTTCCGGGAGATATTGTTATGCTGGAAGCCGGGGACATGATAGTAGCAGATGGACGGATTTTACACAATTATTCATTGCAGGTAAATGAAAGTTCCCTTACAGGGGAATCTACCAATGTAGAGAAGACAGATATGGTGATTGAAGGAAAAGCGGCATTGGCAGACAGAGTAAATATGGTCTACTCAGGCAGTCTTGTTACTTATGGACGTGCACAGGTTCTAGTGACAGGAACCGGTATGAAAACAGAGCTTGGTAAAATTGCCGGACTCATGAATGCAGCAAAGGAAAGAAAGACACCATTACAGGAGAGTCTTGACAAGTTCAGCGGAAGACTTGCAATGTTGATCATGATAATATGCGCAGTAGTTTTTGGCTTATGTATTTATCGCAAAATGACAATTCTCGACTCTCTGTTGTTTGCAGTTGCATTGGCAGTAGCAGCAATTCCGGAGGCATTAGGCTCTATCGTGACTATTGTGCAGGCGTTTGGGACACAGAAAATGGCTAAGGAAAATGCTATTATCAAAGATTTGAAAGCTGTAGAAAGTCTTGGATGTGTATCTGTTATCTGCTCTGATAAGACAGGAACACTGACACAGAATAAAATGACAGTGCAGCAGATTTATATTGATGGTAAGGTATATGAACCTAAAGAGCTAGACATTACTGATCAGACGCAGAGATATCTGCTGTATGATGCGGTACTTACCAATGATTCGAGTATAGTAGAAGGTAAAGGAATCGGAGATCCTACAGAATATGCCTTGTTAGAAATGTTCCGTAATATTCAGGTAGAATCAAGTAAATTTTTTGGAAGTGCAGGCATTTATGAGGATATATTAAGAAAGTCAATGGATAGAATGGAAGAAGTTCCTTTCGATTCTGACAGAAAACTGATGAGTACCAAGTATAGTCTTCATGGTGTTCCCACAATTTTAACTAAAGGAGCAGTGGATGTTCTGCTAGACCGTTGTACATCAGTACGTTACACGGATGGTATTCGCCCTATGACAGAATCAGAAAAAGAAAAGATTCGTAGGCAGAACCGGATTTTCTCTGAAAACGGACTCAGAGTGTTATCCTTTGCATATAAGGAATCAGACGAACCTTTAAGTGTTGATACAGAATATAATTTTATTTTCCTTGGATTGATTTCCATGGTTGATCCGCCACGACCTGAGTCTGTAGAGGCGGTTGCTGATGCAAAGAAAGCGGGTATACGTCCGGTTATGATTACAGGCGATCATAAGATAACAGCAGTAGCGATTGCAAAGCGGATAGGCATATTTGAGGATGGCAATATTGCACTTACAGGGGCAGAACTGGATGCTTTGACAGACGCAGAGCTTGATGACAGGATAACGAAGATATCTGTATATGCCAGAGTTTCACCGGAAAATAAAATTAGAATTGTAGAAGCATGGCAGAGAAAGGGCAACATTGTATCTATGACGGGTGATGGTGTAAATGATGCACCTGCGCTGAAAAAGGCAGATATTGGTGTTGCAATGGGGATTACGGGAACGGAAGTTTCCAAGGATGCAGCAGCCATGATTTTATCAGATGATAATTTTGCAACTATTATTAAAGCTGTAGCAAATGGTAGAAATGTATACCGTAACATTAAAAACGCAATATTATTCCTTCTATCAGGTAATACGGCAGGTGTTTTTTCAGTATTGTATACTTCAATTATGGGATTACCGGTACCTTTTGCACCTGTGCACCTGTTATTCATTAATCTGTTGACGGATTCATTGCCGGCACTTGCGATTGGTATGGAGCCGGCAGATGAAAGACTTTTGGATGAAAAACCTCGTGACCCTAAGACCGGAATAATGACCAGAGATTTTATAATGACTATGATAGCAGAAGGCGTACTGATTGCCGTTGTAACAATGACAGCATATCATATTGGAATTGCAGGCAATCCGGCGAAGGCTTCTACAATGGCATTTGCCACACTTACAATGGCAAGATTGTTCCACGGTTTTAACTGCAGAAGCAAAGAATCCATTTTTGAAATTGGACTTGGTTCTAATAAGTACAGTTTATATGCATTTGCAGCTGGTGTCTGCCTCCTCGCATTGGTAATCTTTGTTCCGTTTTTACACAGTGTGTTCAGTGTGGAGAATTTGTCTGCAACAGCGATTGCGCAGATTATCGGACTGAGCTTTATACCGACAGTGATTATTCAATTAGTAAAGTTATGCCGCAATAAAAAGGGAGAATAATATAATATGTTGAAAATGGAGCGTACTTGTATACTTCAGCAATGCAGTTGAAATTGGCAGTGAATCGAGAAAGGTATTGCTCCACAAAACGATTGTGGAGCAATACAATTCAAGTGAAGAACATCCAGAGTACAGATTTTCCTGCAAAAGAAGTTTCCCGATATCTTAAAAATGCAGTTTGGGTCAACAGAAAAATGCAGAAAAAGCTTGACAGGATTTTTATTATGTAGTATACTTCAAAAGTCGCTTGTGAGTGACACACCATAAGATATAGGGGTGTAGTTCATCGGTAGAATAAGAGTCTCCAAAACTCCAGAGGAGGGTTCGATTCCTTCCACCCCTGTTATTGATAAAAGACTTGAGAGAAATCTCAGGTCTTTTTTGCTATAGAAAATGTGTTGTTTACCATGAGATATAAAGGAATCTATAAGGATGTGATCATTATATGAAGTATTGTGCATTTGCTGATGACAAGAGATGCATTGTCAAAAGAAGAATTTGATACAGCGATGCAGACCGGTTTGACACAAGCTAAGTGTGATAATGCTGTTTCTGTTGATGAGGCATTCCTTGATTGAAGAAGAAACTTGGAGAAGTGAAGGGGATGTCTGATGTTGACAGGTTTTCCTGCGATTGTGTATACTAATAATATAGTAATATTTTACTATTTAACATGGAAGACATGAAAATAGTGTATTGTGATGACACAGTCAATGTTATCGGTAAAGAAAATACCAAATCACAATAGATCATTTCATTATGATCCATCGAAAGGGCAACAACCGTAAAAATTTCTGACAGGAGGAAGCAAATGATGAAGATAACGAAAAAATACGCAGGAAGAATTTTAAGTATAGCATGTATGTCACTTGTTTTAACGTTTCTTTTCAATTTTAGCGAGCTGAAATGTTTTACGAAATCGGTTCATGCCGATTCTGCTGACAGTACATCAAAAGGGATTAATGTAGCATATCATACGCAGGATGAAATTCGCACATATATCGCCAATAACGGTGCTACTGTAAATGACGCACTGAAGTTTTCGGAGAATCCTGTTACTACAAAACCCTATTCTTTAGGAAAATTATCGGATAAGACATTGCATTCAGCGTTAGCAATGTTAAATCAGGTCAGATACATTGCCGGAATTTCTGATCAGGTACAATTGGATAACAGTTATAATCAATTAGCCCAGGCAGCTTCCTTAGCAAACTATCTGAATGATACGCTTAGCCATGAACCGGAAAAACCGGCTGGAATGTCAGATGATATGTATAACATGGCATTAAAAGGAGCCTCTTCTTCCAATATTTCTTATGCCAGCTGGTCCGGTCAAAGTTTAAATGATGTACTGATATCCGGTTTTATGTGTGATTCAGACAAGTACAATATTAGCAGAGTAGGTCATAGAAGATGGGTTTTAAATCCATCTATGAAATCAACGGGATTCGGAGCAGTTAGCGGAAAGAACGGAACCTATAGTGCTCTTTATTCTTTTGACAGAAATAACAGCACTGCCGGGGAATACGGAGTTGCCTGGCCGGCACAGAATATGCCTGTAGAATATTTCGGTGCAGATTATGCATGGTCGGTTTCTATGGGATATAAGGTAGATGCTTCCAAAATAAAAGTAACTTTAACCAGAAAGAATGATGGGAAAAAATGGGAGTTTTCTCAAGGAAAGTCGGATGGAGTTTTTTATGTAGATAATGATTATTACGGTCAGATCGGATGTATTATATTCAGACCATCTTCGGTAAAAAAATATAATGCGGATGATGCATTTCAGGTTGATATTACAGGATTAGAACAAGGTGATGTTTCGTATACGGTTCATTTCTTTCAGGCATTAGATCATAAGTCTTCTGCCACAAAGCCTTCTTCCGACCCGGCAGAAACTAAGCAAAACAAAGCCAAAACACCAAAGTTAGGAAGTAAAATAAAAGATGCAAAGAATATCTATATAGTAACCGGAATAACCTCAAAAAGTAAGACGGTGAAATATAAAAAACCACGGAATAGTAAGAATGCATCGGCTGTTATTCCAAAAACGATAAAAATTAATGGCAACGTTTATAAAGTAACAGAAATTTCAGCGAATGCTTTTAAAAATTGCAAACGCCTAAAAAAAGTAACAATAGGAAAAAACATTACAAAAATAGGGAAGAACGCTTTCTTGAATTGCAAAAGTTTAAGACATATGAATATACAATCATCAAAGCTGACGAACAAAAATGTTGGCAAAAATGCATTCAAAGGAATAAGCCGAAAAGTGGTTGTAAAAACACCGGCAAAGAAATATAAAGAATATAAAGTGCTGCTTCGTAAACACGGAGTCGCATCAACTGCAAGGATAAAACATAAATAGAATTTCATCATGATCCATCAAAAGGGCATTAACTGTAAAAGGTTAGTGCCTTTTTTGTGTGATGGGAAATTGCTCGTATAGGATTGGTATATCATCAAGAATCGCCATAGCGATTCTTGCAAAGTTTAATGGTACATTAAACTTTTGGCAAAGTGTTGCCCTTGCATTCTTTTGTATTTTTGAAAAAATGATATATCTATAAAATAGAGAAAAAACACCGTAAAAGGGTGAAAGCGGTGCGAAAAATATCAAAAAAATGCGTTTTTTACCTCTAAAAGTGCTTCTGACCGGTAAAAGTGAAAAAAATGGAAAAATTATCATGACTTCATTTTGTATACTGATAGAAACAAAAAATCTGATAATACAGTTATTAAAAAAGTGCTAAGAAAAAGAACAGTAATGTTATTTACTGGGCATATAAAGTTTCAGAACTGTCAGTTAGAAGAAAAATTCGGGTATACAAGGAGGTAGCAGATGATGAAAATAACGAAAAAACAAATGTCATGGCTGCTTGCGGCAACAATGGTGTTATCGGTTGTGCCGGGACAGACAACACAGGCGGCAAAAGCCGTCAAACTAAGCAGTAAAAAAGTCACACTCACAGTTGGAAAGAGTAAGACCATTCAATTAAAAAACAATAAGAAAAAAACAACATGGAAGATCCTTTCGGGCAAAAAGTACATTAGCCTGAGCAATAAGAAAAAGAACAGTGTTAAGATCGTAGCAGTAAAGAAAGGAAATGCAAAAGTACAGGTCAAAGCAGGAAAGAAAAAATACACTTGCAATGTGACCGTAAAGGCTGTAAAGAAACCGGCAAAAACACCGGTTGTAACAAAGGCATCGAGTACAACACAGAATTCGGATACAACACAACAACCGGGTGTAATCCCATCAGGAGCACCAGGGGTAACAACACAGCCAAGCACAACAGGAAAGCCGGATGCAACAGTAGTACCGACAGATTCGTATGTAGGGAAAAATGCATCTGATGTAGCAGCTTTACAAAGTATTATTCAGGAACAGAAGCAAAATGGGGCTACTGTAAGTGAAGATCTGGATTCCGAGCAATACAAATGGGAAGAAGGAAGACTCGTAGGGATAGAATGGAGTAGAGAGAATTTACGAGGTGATATGGATACATCTCGATTGACGGCATTGACGGCGTTGCATTGCTATGATAATAAGCTAAGCAGCCTTGATGTGAGTGGTTTGACAGAATTGACGGATTTGTATTGTGGTAGTAATAAGCTAAGTAGTTTAGATGTGAGCAGTAACACATGGTTGAGATCATTGGATTGTGGTGATAATGAGCTAAGTAGTTTAGATGTGAGCAGTAACACATTGTTGTGGTCATTGGATTGTCGTGGTAATCAGTTAAGTAGTTTAGACGTAAGCAGTAATACGGAATTGGAGTGGTTGTATTGTGAATATAATGAGTTAAGTAGTTTAGACGTAAGCAGTAATACGGCATTGGAGTGGTTGCATTGTAATGATAATCAGTTAAGTAGTTTAGACGTAAGCAGTAATATAGAATTGGAGTGGTTGTATTGTGATAGTAATGAGTTAAGTAGTCTGGATGTGAGTGGAAATACATCCTTGACAGAATTGTATTGTGAACATAATGAGTTAAGTAGTTTAGATGTGAGCAGTAATACGGCATTGACGGATTTGGTGTGTTCTGATAATGAGCTAAGTAATTTGGATGTGAGCAGTAATACCGAATTGACGTATTTGTCTTGTGAAAATAATGAATTAAGTAGTCTGGATGTGAGTAATAATCCGAAGTTATGGGTTTTGACCTGTGATGACACAGTCACCATTGTCGGTAAGGAAAACACCAAGCTACAGTAAGTGCTGACTCATCAAAGGTTATCATATAATACGCAGGACGAAAAAAGGAGGGCGAATAGATATGAAAATTACAAAAAAACAAATAGCGTGGCTTCTTACGGCAGCAATGGTGCTGCCTGTTGTGCCGGGACAGACAACACAGGCGGCAAAAGCCGTGAAACTAATCAGTAAAAAAGTCACACTCACAGTCGGAAAGAGTAAGACCATTCAGTTAAAAAACAATAAGAAAAAAACAACATGGAAGATCCTTTCAGGCAAAAAGTACATTAAACTGAGCAATAAGAAAAAGAACAGTGTTAAGATCGTGGCGGTCAAAGCAGGAAAAGCAAAGGTGCAAGTCAAAGCAGGAAAGAAAAAATACACTTGCAATGTGATCGTAAAGGCTGCAAAGAGCTGGAACATAATACCGAGTGTAACAATATCGCCTAGAACGACAAAGCAGCCGGGGACGACAACAAAGCCGCTTGCAACAAAAACACCGGGTGCGACAACAGCACCGACGAACACATCTGCTAAAAAAGATGCATCTGATGTAGCAGCTTTGCAAAGTATTATTCAGGAACAGAAGCAAAAAGGAGCTGCTGTAAGCGATAACCCGGATGCAGATGAGTACACATGGAATGAGGGAAGACTGACAGGAATAAAATGGACATCGTGCAAATTGAAAGGCAGTCTGGATGTTTCAAAATTAACAGCGTTAGAAACATTGTATTGTGAAGATAATCAGCTGGATACTTTGGAACTTAGTGGTAATGTGGCATTGAAAACATTGTTCTGTAATTATAACCAGCTGGCAAATCTGGATGTGAGCCATAATCCTGCATTGGCATATCTGTATTGTTATTCCAATCAGCTGAGCAGTCTGGATCTAAGCCAAAATCCTGCATTGGAATCGGTATTTTGTTTTTCCAATCAACTGAAGGATCTGGATGTAAGCCACAACCCGATATTAGCGTACCTGCATTGCTATTCCAATCAGCTAAGCAGTCTGGATGTGAGTCAGAATCCTTTGTTAGAATCATTAGATTGCCGGCAGAACCCGTCTCTGACCAGTCTGGACGTAAGCAATAACACGATATTGAAGGAACTGTGTTATGACGATGCAGTCAGTGTCATTGGCAAGGAAAACATAAAGTTACCTTCCTGAAACTAAAGTAGAAAAGTTTCAATCAAAGGGTACAGATGGAAACGAAGAAACAATTTGCAATAATGCATGAAAAGTGCATTAAAATAAAAGCATCAAGGAGGAAGAAACATGAAAACATGTAAGAAAAAAATCGCATTAGGATTATCTCTGGTATTGGTATCAGCAAGCATCGCTGTTCCTTCTACCGAGAGTCAGGCGGCAAAAATGAAGTTGAACAGATCGTCAGCAGCGATCAAAGTTGGTAAGAAAGTGACTTTGAAAGTCAAAGGAACCAAGAAGAAAGTAAAATGGACTACCAGTAAAAAGGCAATTGCCAGTGTCAGCGGCAAAGGTGTTGTAACCGGTAAGAAAGTCGGAATGGCAACGATCACTGCAAAGGTTGGCAAGAAAAAATTCCGTTGTAAAGTAACAGTAAAGGCAAAAAAGAAAATAGTACAGAATACAACACGAAACACAACGCAGAACACAACACAGAATACAACAAAGACAACTGTTCCAACACCGGCTCCTGTTATCAATAATCCGGTACAGTCAAACACAAACAAAGTATCTACAGATCAGTTAGCAGCAAACTGTGCTGTAAAGATGACAAAACTTTCCGATGGTGTGTTAGTGACAGTAACGAATAATAACACACAGCAGATTGATTCGTTGAATGTAATGTGTACTTTGAAAGATGAAAATAATGCAGAAGTACAGAGCAATAGTGTATATTTTGATTGCCTTGCATCGGGAAAATCATATGACCAATATATTTCAGTGCCTCTGGAATATTTTAGCGTAGATCTGACAAAGTCAACGACAAAGGTGGATCTGGTAAATATATATATAAACTATGTAGATAAGACAAATGCAATTACAGAATCAATAGAAGAATCGACAGATTCAATCGGTTTGGATTATACTGTAAAAAACACATCGGATAAAAATGTGAGCGTTGAAGGAATTGTATACTTTTATGATAAATCAGGTAAAATGATCAGTTGTTCTAATATATCTGCAGAGGCATATGCAAATGACACCACCCAGGCATGGATATCAGTTCCGAATGATGATTATGAAAAATTATATGATTCATTCAAAGTGGTAACACACGCTTATGCACAAAAGTAAAATTTAAACAGTCTAAGTAGAAAAAAGGAGACAAAATATGAAGATAAGTAAGAAGAAAGTGGCATTAGGTATGGTTCTTGTATTGATGTTGTCTATACTGGCAACACCGGCTTTAAAGATGTCGGCAGCAAGCTCTTCGCCGTGGCAGGTAAATGGTAAATATGATCTGAATAAAAAAAGATTGATAACATATTGTGAATTGGTGAATGCCGATGACTATTTAAAGAAAAAAACAAGAACATTTAAGATTACACCTTCCACAAAATTCATATATGTAAAAAAGAATTTTAGCAAAAAGCCAATAAAGAAATCACAGATTGGCAAGTATATAAAAAAGATAAAAAAATCAAAGAGCTTTCAGTTCAAATTTAAAAAGGGAGTTGTAACGGAAATTTATTATTACCGTTAGAAAAACGAATCTGAAATGTAAAAAGTATCTTTATCATCAATCACAATAAGAGCCTCTTTTCTCGTGTTGACAAGCTTCTTTTCCGGCAGCAGGCAGTACATTATTTTCCTGTATGTCGGAAGAAGTGGTTGTCACACAGGAAAAGAGGCTCTTTTAATGGAAGTGAAAAATGCTTATATAGCGGTGGGGCAAAGTACAAAATGCGGTTTTACACTTTTTATGAAAAAATTTTTAAATTTTGCATCTATTCCTATTTATCCTGAAAATAGAAAAAAATTATCATTAAAAGCTGAATTCGGGACAAAAAGTGCTTAAAAATAGAAAATATCTGCCTTGGAAAGTGCTTCTGCCCGGTAAAAGTGAAAAAAATGGAAAAAATATCGTGACTTTGTTTTGTATACTGATAAAAATAGTATTTTTGCAGTTTATCGGAATAAACGCAGAAAACAAGAAGATATTAGAAAAAATACAAAGAAGTACAGGAGGTAGCGGATATGAAAATGTTTAGGAAAATTGCAAGCATAGTGCTGACTGTAGCAATTGTTTTAAATGGTATTCCTGCTAATAGCAGTGTTGCCAAAGCCGAAACAAAGACATACACAAACGGAGATTACAGCTATACATTAAGCGAGGATGAAGAAGGAAATAATGTAGCAACGATCACCCGGTATACAGGATTAGCGACATCTATAACAGTTCCTGAAAGTTTAGATGGATATAAGGTTATTTCTATAGGAAATAGGGCATTTATGAATGATACAAATTTGTCGAATCTGGTTATACAGGACAATATAATATCAATAGGAACAGAAGCATTCAGAAATATAAAAAAATTATCATCGGTTAAATTATCTTCTAATATTGTAACCATAGATTCAGCAGCGTTTGCAGGCTGTACCACATTGAAGCAGATCGAAATACCGGCAAGCCTTGAGAAAACAGCACTGGAATATGATTTTACAGGACCGTTTTCAGGGAGTGGATTGGAAACAGTTTCTTTTGAAGAGGGAACAACAAGAGTGGCGCAACGTTTGTTTAAGGGGTGTGAAAAATTAAAAAAGATCGCTCTTCCGAATGGTATAAAAACGATTGATGTAGGAGCCTTTTTTAATTGTACTGCATTAGAAACAATCAAAATGCCGGATACGGTAACAGCAATACAAAATGAAGCATTCAGATATGATGCAAAGTTAAGCAAAGTAAAATTATCTTCAAATTTGAAAACGATTAATTCAGCGGCATTCGCAGGCTGTACCTCATTAAAGCAGATCGAAATACCGGCAAGTCTTGAAAAAACAGCACTGGATTATGATTTTACCGGTCCGTTTTCAGAAAGTGGACTGGAAACAATTTCATTTGAAGAAGGAACAACAAGAGTGGCACAGCGCTTGTTTAGAGGATGTGAAAAATTAACAGCAGTCACGATACCGGATAGTGTAACAACGATTGATGAAGGAGCGTTTAGAGATGCAAAGGGATTAAAAGAGGTAAAGTTACCATCATCTCTTGAAAGCATAGGGGTGTCAGCCTTTTATAACTGTACTTCATTAGAAAAAATAGAAATACCAGATACAGTAACGGCAATACAAAATGAAGCATTCCGATTTGATACAAAGTTAGCAGAGGTAAAATTATCTTCAAATTTGAAAACGATTAATTCAGCAGCGTTTGCAGGTTGTACCTCATTAAAGCAGATCAAAATACCGGCAAGTCTTGAAAAAACAGCACTGGATTATGATTTTACCGGTCCGTTTTCAGGGAGCGGACTGGAAGCAGTTTCATTTGAAGAGGGAACAACAAGAGTGGCACAGCGCCTGTTTAGAGGATGTGAAAAATTAACAGCAGTCACGATACCGGATAGCGTAACAACGATTGATGAAGGAGCGTTTAGAGATGCAAAGGGATTGAAAAAGGTAAAGTTATCCTCATCTCTTAAAAGTATAGGCGTGTCAGCCTTTTATAACTGCACCTCATTAGAAAAAATAGAAATACCGGATACGGTAACAGCAATAGAAAATGAAGCGTTTCGATTTGATACAAAGTTAGCAGAAGTAAAATTATCTCCAAATTTGAAAACGATCAATTCAGCGGCCTTTGCAAGTTGTACCTCGTTAAAGCAGATTGAAATACCGGCAAGCCTTGAGAAAACAGCACTGGAATATGATTTTACAGGTCCGTTTTCAGATAGTGGTTTAGAGAATGTTTCCTTTGCTAAAGGAATAAAAAAGATACCACAGAGATTATTCAAAGGATGCAAACAGATTAAGGAATTTGTTGTCCCGGATGGTGTTACATCCATTGATTTGGAGGCATTTAATGGATGCAGTAATATGACAAATATCTCACTTCCGTTATCCATAGAAAAAATAGAAGATGGAGCCTTTAGTAATTGCACCTCCCTTCAAACCATCAAACTGCCAAATGGAATTACCGATATAGGCAATAACGTATTTTGGGGATGTGACTCTGTTGTAGCATATTGCAATTATTATACAAACAATGCCATTCGCTGTATTGACCAAAATCTGTCATTTGCTCCTTCAGATGAGAAATTTGTTGATACGGAAAATAAAATCCTCGATAGAAAAAAATCTTATTTCTATGCCGGCATGGATAATGTTTCATCAAGTGGTTATCTTCCTATGACGATTCATTTTGATGTGAAAAACAAATGGAAGGGAGAATTGTCAGATCAAAAGGTTGTTACATACATACCAAAATATACAGAATTGGTAGAGGATTCCATAAAGGTCAATGGGACGATGATCCATAATTACAATTATGATGAGGGCAGACGGCAGCTTACTATTCCTGTGAATGCTGATTCGGGAGCAATCTCCTATAGCATAAAGATCAAATCAAAGGAAAAGGTAGTATCTTATGCCTATCTGTCTGCGAATAAAAACGGATCGAATACAATAGAAAATATTGATGTTGTTAATGAGACTTTTAAAGGAATTACTTTGAGTGCACCGGATACGGTAAGTGAAGGCAAGATAAAGGTTTCCGGTATCGCACCGGCATCTACCGATATTGATCTTTATATAGACGGAGAAAAGCAGGGAACAGTCACGTCGTTAAAGAATGGTTCATGGTCGGGTGAAATAACAATCGCTGATCCGATGGATTGCTATACATATTATATCGAGGCACGTTGTATTGATGAATACGATGCGGATATATCGGCTTCAAAAGATGTAGGGTACAAGGAAAATGCACCGGAATTAGAGAGTTTAACGCTGGAATACAACGAACATGATGTGATCAAAACCTGTGATGTGATGAACACGAATGGAACGAAACCAAGAATCTATTATGTTCCGGATACTCCGTTTACATTTAAGGCTGGATTTTCCAATAATGAAAACATAGAAAAGGTATATATAACCAGCACCAGAAATAATGAAAAGAAACTCATGGAAGCTACTTATGATGCCGCATCAGGTTTATATGTAGCAAGTGGATTTTTTGACGAGACGAACACGAGTTATGTGCCGGGAACAATAGGTGTTGAATACAGAGAAAAGATGAAATCGGTTAACGCATCTGAGGATTTTGATATTACGCCATATCAGGAGATCATGAAAAAAGACACAGAAAAAGCAAAGATTGATTATGAGGTCAACACAGATAAAGAAGTAAAAGCAACATTTGTTTTTTCGGAATTTGCACAAGGTCTTGATAAAGCAATCATTAAGGCGGGTGTGAAATATATAGATACTGTAGGGTATAGTTCGCTCGAGGAGATATATAAGGTGTGTGGTATGGATGGTACCATCATAAAATATATCGTTCCGGGAGTGGATGGAAAAAGCTATATCCTTAATATGGATTTCTCGGATCCTGATAAGATCAATATGCTTTTGTACGATGCTTTTGATGTAGGATCAAAGATTGCCGATGAGGTTATTTCGTTCAATATGGATATGTCCGAATTTGGATCAGAACAATATATGAAATGGGATATGGCACATAATGTTCTGGGCAATGTGACAAAAGCAGTTGGTTTTGCCTATAAGGCATATGGTATTTATATGGATTATTATGATTTGATCGATGAAATTGATAAATCCGATTCTATTCAGGATAAATATGCAGCCAAACAAAAGGCATTAGAGCTAAGACAGGATCAGCTGGCATTTACGGCACTCACCATGATCATGCCGATGCTGGTTGCAGGCTCTACTATGGCAGCTCCTGTTATGGCATTTTCTGTTCTGCTTGGTGCTATATCAGCGTTATCCGGAACAATTTATGATATGCGTGTGGCAAACATCAAAGGTCAGACATTCAAATTGAATTTTGTGATCGATCCAAGCGGATATGTATATGATGGTACAACGAACGACAAGATTGAAGGGGCAACGGTTACGGCTTACTGGATTCCTTATGATGACAGCGATGACTTTTGGACGAATAAACCGTCCGATACAGAATATGGTACAAAATGGAATGCACAAGAGTATGAACAGGAGAATGCACTGTTGACAAATGCTGATGGTAAATATGCATGGGATGTACCGGAAGGATGGTGGAGAATCAAGTGCGAGAAAGAAGGGTATCAGACGACATGGAGTGATTGGATGACGGTACCACCGGTTCAGACGGATGTAAATATTGCCATGTATAAGATAGGAGTAGAGAAGCCTTCAAACGATGGTAATGACCAACCTTCACAACCATCCGATAAACCATCGCAGCCAACAACGTCAACACAGCCAACAACCCCGACGCAGTCAGCAGCTCCAACACAACCAACATCGCCTTCGGCAGGTCCGGGCTCTTCGTCAACATCTTCTTCTGCCAAAATAACAAAACCAAAGAAAGCAGTTATCAGATCGGCAAAAAATGTTTCAAAGAGAACGGTTAAACTCTCATTAAAGAAACTTGCTTCCAATGGATATCAGATCCAGATTGCGACTAATAAGAAATTTACAAAGGGCAGAAAGACATATGCTACGACAAAAGTATCATACAGCATTAAGAAACTGAAGAAAGGAAAGAATTATTATATCCGTGTGAGAGGATATAACCGTAACGGCTCTAAGAAACTTTATGGTAAGTGGAGCACAGTAAAGAAAATAAAGATCAAAAAGTAAATGCATCAAGGAGGAAAAAAACATGAAGATATGTAAGAAAAAAATCGCATTAGGATTGTCTCTTGTATTGGTAACGGCAAGCATTGTTGCACCTTCTACCGAGAGTCAGGCGGCAAAGATGAAGTTAAACAGATCGTCAGCTACGATCACAGTTGGTAAGAAAGTGACTTTAAAAGTCAGAGGAACAAAGAAAAAAGTAAAATGGACTACCAGCAAAAAAGCGATTGCAAGCGTAAGTCAAAAAGGAGTTGTAACCGGTAAGAAGGCTGGAAAAGCTACGATCACGGCAAAGGTCGGAAAGAAAAAGTTTCGCTGTAAAGTGAAAGTAAAGGCAAAAAAGACAGCAAAGAAAGTAACGCCAACACCGGTAACAACACCGGCTTCGACTATGCCGGGGACAAATGGAATTAATAACAGCACAGGTCAGGTACAGCAGACGGCAGCACCATCTGTTACAAATGAGCCACAGAATTCTGAGGATGATAGCAAAAAAGTGACTTCAATCACATGGAGTAGCTATGGAAGAAAGTATGTCTTTTTGCAAAAGGGAGAAAAGTTAGTTGATAATCAGAACCAGGGTTCAGAAGATAATGAAGTTGATATTGGCCATTTTAACTTGCAATTTGTGGATGTACAGTATGAGGATGGTTCGGAAGAAAGACATAAATATGCAGAAAATGCAAGTTATGACTTTTCACAGATCAATTATGAGCAACTTGGTACCTATAATTTAAAAATCACATGGAAACAATGCAGTTGTGAAGTTCTTGTGGTTATTTCGGAAGAAAGACAGGAAGGACTTTTTACATATTACACAGATGGGACGGTAGCAGAATTAACTGAAATGCGTGGGGATATACCATCTGATGATGAATGGGCATGGGAGGATAAGTATTCTGGAACAACATTAACACTGCCTGAAACATTAGGAGGGGCAAAAGTTGTACAGGGAACACCAACTTATACATTTTTATATAGTAATAGTAATATTGAAAAAATTGAATTTCCTAAATATTATTCAGATTCAAGTAAGGAGATTTCGACGTGGTATGGTTCACGCAGTTCTAATCATGATGAGTGGGCTTTCTCTAATTTGAAGGAAATCGTTATTAATAATCCGGATAGTGGGTATATAGTGAAAAATAACGTTTTGTATGCTGAGAATGGAAAGACGCTATGTTTATATCCGGCGGGATTACAGAACACAAGCTATTCTATTCCGGAAGGCATAAAATATATGACGGAATATGCAATGACCAGTAATCAATATTTACAAGAAATAGCATATCCGAAAAGTTTTATAGGTTCTGTGGATGGATTCTTTGTGGATTTGGGAGGAGGTCTTCGAAATTTAGAGAAAATCGACGTTGAAAAAGATAATCCATATTGGGTAAGTATAGATGGTGTTATGTATAAAAAGCGTGATGATGATGAATTGTCTTTAAGAGTATATCCAAGAAAAAAGAAAGATACAAGTTTTACGGTAAATGCAAATGTTTCGTCTATCACCGATGGTGCAATGTGTGCAAATGATTATCTTGAAAATATTACATTTAAATCAGGACATACAGTATTAGGATGGCATGCTTTAGGTTGCAATATCAAAAATATATATCTTGATTTTGAAGAGGAGGATGGATATGGAAGCGATTATTTGTATATTTCAACTAGTGAATTTGATGAAGTAGAAGATTTTGAGGAAGATTGTCAGCTTTCTCATATATATATCCGGAATGGAGTATCTTTGGATCATATGTCGAAATACATGCAGAAAAAGGTACAGTATTATTAATAAATAGAAACTGTGCGTTTTGAAGCAATTACAAAATGGGTATCTGATGCCGAAAAGATGTTCAGAAGATTCCAAGAGTACATAAAGCAATAAAGGGGGAATGAACATATGATGATTAGTTCGGAACTTTTTTATCAGAAGGAGATTGCAAGAAAATCTGCTGAGCAGATTGAGATGTTGATTCATGAGCTGGAAAGCGAGATAAGCAGTCTTTAGTTTCAGATTGCCGCCAAACTACAGCCCTAAAAACAAGCATGAATTATTAGATATTCTAAGAACAATTCATATAGGAGAATGGGAACATAGATATGATAATCCGGATATTTTGGATGGTACTCAATGGGAACTGATAATCGAGTATTCAAATGGCAGAAAACCGGAAGAATATTATGGTAGTAATGCATTCCCTACTAATTATGATGAACTTACAAAGCTTATGGGGAGCTACTCTATCTTCTGATTTATCATAAAAACAGAAAAATCATCAGAAAAAGCCGAATTCGGGACAAAAAGTGCCTGAAAGCAGCAAATATCCGCACTGTAAAGTGCCTCTGGCCGGCAAAAGTGAAAAAAATGGAAAAATTATTGTGACTTTGTTTTGTATACTGATAAAAATAAGACTATTTCAATATAAGACAATTACGATATTGAAAAATCCAAGAAAAATACAGGATAGGAGGAAACGATTATGAAGAAAAATAAGATTTTAGCGGTGATCATTATGCTTGCTTTGGTGGTATCTGCCATTACGGTACCACAAAAAGCAGGAGCCACATCAAAGACGCAGGATGAAGCGATCGCATGGGTGAATTCACAGCTTGGAAATGGCCTCGATTATGACGGGGTATACGGAGCACAGTGTGTCGATCTGATCTGTTATTATTATCAGTTCCTTGGTGCGAAAAGCCCGGGAGGAAATGGAAAGGATTATGCTACGAATGCGTTACCGAGCGGATGGACCAGAGTGCAGGGCGGAGCTCCGCAAAAGGGAGATATCCTTGTATATGGTGCAAGCAGTGGCAACCAATATGGTCATGTAGCGATCTATGAGTCAGACAGAGTAACTTATCATCAGAATTTTAATAGTCATGGCTATGTTGAAAAGGTTACCAATATTACATATAACAAGTTTACAAACCCTTACTGGGGATACATTCGCCCTAACTGGGGATCAGGATCTACCACACCATCTGCAAATGTGTCATTTGCGGACTTTAACCAGAATGGTGTGTGGGATACGAATGCAGAAATGTATATAAAAGTAATGAATCCATCGAGAGCAAATGTAACAGCAGTGGGATGTTATCTTTATAACGAAGCCGGTACATTGATCAAATCGTATTCAGAAGCATGTTCGTTTACATCCTCTTATGTAAATTATAATTGCAATATCAATAACGATATGCAGATTACATTAACACCGGGAACGACATACAACTTTGTATTGTTTAGCATTGTGAATGGTGTAGAGTATCGGGATACGATGCGGTCTTTTCACACAACAGGATCAAGTGATACAGAACCACCGGTTATAACGGATGTCGAAGTGTATGATATTTGCGAGACGGGTTACAAAGTAAGATGTAAAGCAAGCGATAACGTTGGCGTTGTCAGAGTGCAATTCCCAACATGGACTGTGGCAAATGATCAGGATGACATCCAGCCGGACTGGGGGACAAACCCGGCCGCATCCGGAACATTGATTGACGGTTATTGGGTATATGAAGTAAAGATTGCAGATCATAGTAATGAAACAGGTACATATGCAACACATATTTATGCATATGATCAGGCGAATAATAAGATCAGTGTGGGTGCACCGGTAGTTGATATACAAAAGGCAGGCACACCAACACCGGGAGAAAATGGAAGCGACAGCATCGCAACAACACAGCCGAATGTGACAGCGGGAACAAATGCAACCACCAAACCGGGTGCGACAACGGTACCAACGACAAACTCAAATGTGCAATCGACAGCAGTACCATCGGCAACGCCGACAAGCAAGCCGGATCAGAGTTGGAAAAAGGAGTTGTTGCGCAGCTTTCTTGCACCGGCAAAAACACCGAAGAAAATAACCAAGGTAAAAGTTAAAAATAGCAAGAAGTGTAAAATGGTCATTACATGGAAATGGTTATCTGCAGATGGTATTCAGGTTCAATATGCGATGAACCGCAGTTTCACAAAAAAGAAAAAAACAATCAGTATGGATTATGCCACATCTTTCAAGACGATCAAAGGCTTGAAGAAGAACAAAACATATTATGTCCGTGTCCGTGCTTATAACGAAAAACGTGGAGCTAAGAAATATGGCAAATGGAGCGCGGTAAAGAAAGTAAAGATTAGGAAGTGATCATTACATATGAAGTTGAATAAAAAAATGATAGCAGCGTTATGTGTGTGCATTGTCTTACTGCTATTGGGAGAGGCGTATATCGTGCATCGAAACCATTTTGCATCTGGCGTGACGGGAAAGAAAGATTCTGTTGCATATACAGTAAGCAAAAATAAATTTGATGGAACGGTAGATGAATGGTGCAAATCATTGCTGGATGATTATGTAGTTATTGATCAGAAGAAGTGTCGTATTGGTGATCAGACTATTTCGAAATATTTCTTGAAAAAGGAAAGAAACTACACCAAGAAAGAGATGGTGAAAGTAATTCGATATTTTACAAATGATAATACGGAACTGGTATTGCAGCTTTCTGATGGAAATTATCTCACAATCGGCAAATTGGATAAAAAGCTGAAAAGTAAGCAGCGTATGCATACGGTTACATTTGTTGATTATGACAATCGAGTGTTGAAAAAAGAAATAGTATTAGAGGGGAAAAATGCTAATCCGCCAACGGTCAAAGGCAGAAAGCATTATCGATTTGATAAATGGGATCATTCCTACGAGAAAATACAATCTGATCTGGAGCTGAAAGCTGTATATAAAGAAGATGATACCGCAATCAGCATAACGGTAAAAAGTGTACAGGCTAAGCCCGGACAAACGAAAGTGAAAGTACCGGTAAAGGTAAGCAATAATACCGGCATATTAGGTATGACATTGTCCCTGTATTATGATGACACACAGCTCAAATTGACGGATATTAAGAATGGAAAGGCTTTCAAAGATATTTTGACATTAACGAAATCAGGCAGATTAAAAAATGGCTGTAAATGTGTGTGGGATGGTCAGGAGCTGGAAGACTATCAAATACAGGATGGAGAGATAGCAGAATTGGTATTTGACATTCCGAAGACAACAGATCCCGGAGTGTATCAAATAAAAATAAAATGCAAGGAAGGAGATGTAGTGGATAAGAATTTATTGCCGATATTGCCATTAATTACCGATGGAACAGTAACAATCGCAGATTAGTGGATAAAAATATATATGAGCAGGAGGGATAAGGATGATGCGTAGACATGTTTCTAAGAGAAAAAAATATTTGGTGATTGGGTTGATCCTGTGCCTGACAATGGCAGGTGCTGCATCAAATGCGGATGCAAAGCAGATAAAGAAAACAAAGAAAATATATTTATCTTTGAAAACAAAGAAAATGCGTGTTGGGCAAACGTTTAAGTTAAAGGTAAAAAAAGTAAAGCCTGATAAGGCATCCAAAAAAGTGAAATGGAAATCCGGTAATAAGCGGATCGCAACGGTTAGCAGTTCCGGTGTTGTTAAGGCAAAGAAAGCCGGTACGGTAAAAATTACTGCTGTGTCTAAGAGCAATAAGAAAGTAAAGGCTTTTTGCCGTGTTATTGTGCAACCGGCAAAAAAAACATCATTAACAGCAAGGACACCGGAAGTGACGCAGAGACCACAAGTGACTGCACAACCGACAACGAAGCCGGATAACAAACCAATGGTAGAGCCGAGTGTACGGTCGAGTAGTAAACCAACAACAGAACCGACCATACAGCCAAGCAGTGAGCCGATAACAGAGCCGACCGTGCAACCAAGCAATGAGCCGACTACCAGACCTGATGGTGTATATACAGTCAGATTTGTGGATTATGACGATACGGTACTCAAAGAAGAAACTGTAGAAGCCGGTAAAGCGGCAGAGGCTCCGGAGGTGCCAAAAAGAATTGGCTATATTTTCCGGGCATGGGATAAAGAGTATGACAATGTTACGCAGGATTTAGTGATCATGGCAACATATGAAAAAGATATGACTCCCGCAATCATTGTTGGAGACGCAGTGGCGCAACCAGGGGCAAAAACAGTGCAGGTACCAGTTTACATTAACAGTAATCCCGGCATTCTTGGCATGACACTGGCGATAAACTATGATGACAATGCTATGACATTGGCAAATGCTGTAAATGGGGATGCCTTTAAGGATGTATTGGTATTGACAAAAGCAAATGCACTTCAAAACAATTGTAATTTTACATGGGATGGCGAAGCAATCACGAAGGACAATGTGAAAGATGGTGTCATGCTGTTGCTGGTATTTGACATTCCGGAAGATGCAAAAGAAGGAAAGTATAATGTGGGATTTTATTATAATTCCGGAGATATTGTGAATGGTGATCTGTTGCCGATAGATCTGGAGTTACGAAATGGAACGGTAACGATAACAAAAGATGCATCGAATTAAAAAATATGCAGGAAAGGAGTATTTATGAAAATAGCGAAGAAAATGATAGTTGGTCTGCTTGTTGCTGTTATGATCATAACCGGGTGTCCATCCTATTATGCAAAAGCAGAGGAAACGAAGAAACAAGTGACACTTTCTGTACAAGGGCAGACAGTAACACCCGGCACAACAGTAGAGGTTGCTGTTAAGATAAAAGATAACCCGGGAATATTAGGAGCAACGCTTACTTTGAAGTATGATGACGGCTTAACGCTAAAAGCAGCATCGGCAGGAGATACGTTCTCTTCTCTGGTTCTGACAAAACCCGGAAAATTACAATCACCGTGTAAGTTTGTATGGGATGGTCAGGAGATAACAGCAGATGATATCAAAGATGGTACGATCTTAAAACTTTCTTTTAAGGTGAGTGATACGGCAAAAGCCGGAGACAGTTATAAGATCAGCGTATCTTGTGATGATGGAGATATGGTTGATACTGATCTGAATGCAGTTGCGGTAAAAGCTGAGGATGGAGAGATCAGTATTTCTGAATATACACCGGGAGATCTTAATGAAGATGGAAAGATCAATTCAACCGATGTTATTATGATGAGAAGACAGATTGCTGGTGGATATGAGCAAAAAGTAAATGAAGCTGCTTGTGATGTGAATGGAGATGGAAGAATCAATTCATCTGATGTTATTCTTGTACGTAGATATATTGCGGGTGGATATGGTGTTACTCTTGGTACAACAACACCGGTAAAGCATACACATACAATGAAAGAAGTGGAACCAAAAGATGCAACCTGTACGGAACAGGGTAATAAAGCGTATTATTACTGTACATCATGTGGCAAATATTATAGTGACCCAAAAGGTCTTAACAGTATTTCGCAGGAAGATACAACAATTCCGGCAAAAGGTCACGTTGCGGTAATTGATCCTGCTGTAGCAGCAACAACAGAAAAAACAGGTCTTACAGAAGGTTCACATTGCAGTGAATGTGGTATGGTGATCGTAGCACAGAAAACGATTCCGAAATTAGCAAACGAAAATTCTATCACCTATCATCTTTATGAAGATGATGCATATTTGCAAAAGCAGGAAATTAAAAATTCAAATCCAAATTCTTACAGTTCTGATGCTGGATTAACTTTGAAGAATATCAGCTGTGAAGGCTATATTTTTGAAGGCTGGTATGATGGAGAAGGAGCAAGTGCAAACAAAGTAAAGCAGATTGCTGCAGGTACAACAGGCAATATTGATCTGTATGCTCATTGGACTGCCAGAGAGTATACCGTTTCTTTTGATTCGCCATTGGCGAAAGTAGACAGCATCAAATATAAAGTAAATGAAGGTGCAACGTTGACAAATCCGGAGTGGTTTGGTTACACATTTATGGGATGGACAGATGAAAAGGACAACCTTGTTGAAAAAATTCCTTTAGGTAAAACCGGAAATATTACATTACATGCAAACTGGACAAGTAAGAGAAACCAGACCAGACCGGTCAAGCAGTTAGGAAAACCACTGGTGGTTGAAGATGAAAAGAATGGTCAGTACTTATTTGCTTATGAGATTGGTCAAATGGAAAATGTTCCGTTATATACGATCAAGGATTTTGGAAACACAAGTGGTCTTACTGTATCAGAGACGATCACATCAAGCGGAACCATTACAGAATCTACTTCAAAATCAATTGTGAATGCAGTTGCAAATTCAACAACACGGACAACGGCATGGACGTTATCGAAAAACTGGAATGACAGCATGACATTGATCCAGAGCCACACAGATGAGAGTGGCCAGGAGATAGTAGATCAGAGTGGTCGTGCAAACAGTGATACATCGGTATCACTTAGCAGTAGAGAAGATGGGGGAAGTGACGATAGTTCTACAACAGACAAGAATGGTGTATCAGCTAAGATAGGTACAGAAGTTGGAAGTGAAGTATCTTCAAAGGTGTCAGCTTCATTGGGAGCAAAAAAGGGACCTTTTACCGGGAATATCAGTGGTGAAGTAGGAGCGAAATTGACAGCTAAAATTGATTCAGAAGTATCTTCATCTCATGAGGATACTTCAACAGTAAGTAGTTCTAAAACATGGGGAACATCTTCAAGTGCTCAAAATAGCGTATCAGCGAGTTCAAGTTCATCACATTCACAGGCACTTAGCAAAAAAGTCAGTGATACTTATGGATATAATAAGACACATTCGGAAGGTCAGACAGAAACATTAGCTAACTCAGATAGTAATACTGTTTCAGAGTCGAATCAATATTCATCAGCATTGGCTTATTCTACGGAAACAACGAAGACAACAACCAAGACATATTCTAATGCAAATGCACCGGAAGGATATTACAGAATGGTATGTGCCGGAACGATTCATGTCTTTGCAGTAGTAGGATATGACATTGCATCTAGTTCATATTATGTATATACATATGGTGTACAGGATGATGATACATTTGACTTTATTGATTATTCAAAGCAGACACATAGCTTTGACGATTATGAAAATGGAATTCTACCATTTGAAGTTCCGTATGAAGTGAACCAGTATGTTGACAATGCGTTATGCAGAACCAAAGATCTTGTTTATGATAGTGAGACAGGAACAGTCGTAGATTATACCGGTGATGGAACAGATGTATATATTCCTGACTATATTTCAACTGACAATGGAGATGGAACAACTTCGGTTGTTAAGATTGTTGGTATTGAAAAGAATGCTTTTGCCGGTCATGATAAGATAAAATCCATTAAGCTTAGCAAGCATATAACTGAGATACCGGATCAGGCATTCGAAGGATGCTCGTCATTAGAAAATGTCACGGCAGAGGGTGTAGAACGGATAGGAGATAAAGCATTTAGTGGATGCAGCAGTTTAGATGACTTTACTGTAAGCAAAAAAATTGCAAAGCTTGGAAAAAAAGCCTTTGACAGTGCAGGAAAAGTTACTGTTAATGCAAAGAACAGTGAAGTGGCCAATGCAGCAGTTACTTCCGGAGCGAAGAAACTGATCATTAATCTGTCTGATATGGAGGATACAATATCTAACAAGACATATGATATTCCAAAATCAACAGACTATTTTGAATTAAACGGTGGCAATAAGACTTATAAGGGAATTAAGATTTCTTCAGATGCGAAGGAAACAGCTCTGAATGGAATTACTTTTACAGAGAATAAATCTACTCCGATCGTATGTTCTTCTGCAAAATTAAATTTATCGAGAATTACGGCAAAAACAGATGGTTTTGCCATGATACTGTCAGCAGATAAGACAGACATCTCGTTATATGGCACAATTAAGCTGGAAACAACAGGTTCTAATGTTGTATTATCTAAAGATGTTTCGTTGTCAAGATTGAATAGTAATATTGTTGGTAAGCTGGATCTGACAGGTGATTATATGATCTGTGGTAAAGTAGAGGGTGATTCATTATTGAAATTTACAAGTGGAAAACTTGTGACAATTAATGAAGAAAGCTACAATAAATTACAGTATGGTTCGATGGATTGGGTTTTGGAATCAGAGGTTCCAGATAATGCAACGATTGTCGGCGAAAAGTGGACATATGATCATACAAGTATAATTGTATCTCCAAACAGCTCGATGGATGGTTATACCCTGTATAAAGTTACGGATGAATGGGGACCATATGGTGGCTGGAGTGGTTGGACAGATAACTACGTTGGCAGCAATGATTACAGAAAAGTAGAAACACGATCAGTTCCGAATGGTTATACCACACAGTATAACTACATCAGATATTTGTCAGCAGATGGAAGAACATCCGGACCATGCTCTGGTGTATGGGGTGGAAAATCTTGTACCACATATCAGGAACGTGGCTGGGGAGGTCAGCTTGGCTGCGTAGGAACACAGTACTCTAATCAGTTGGGAGGTTACTTCAACTTATATGGAAGTGCTCCATGCTGGTATAGTGAATCTACAAGACAGGTGGTTTCATCTTATAAGACGCAGTATCGTTATGCAGACCGTAAAAAAGTATATACATATTACCTGAAAAAAGTTGAGAGCAAAGAGTCTGCTACTAAGATAACAGCATCTGAAGCTGATGGTATCAGTAATGTTAAGAGATGGGTTCAATACGTAGTAGCAAAATAACACGCAAATAGAAAAAATGAAAATTATTTTATAGAGATGTTTCAACTTTTGAAAGATTAAAGGCATTTGGCAGTAACAAAACAAAGAGGATCGCTTTTTTCGCGATCCTCTTTGTTTTGTTTGCCGTATATGAATGCATTAAAAAAGAGATGAAAAAATTCATCTCTTTCATAACACAAAATAAATAACGAAATGGGTATGTAAGCACAAATTTCACATTGGTACAACAAACTTAAAAAATGCTCCAATATATTATTTTCCAAACGTTTTATATGGAAAATGTTGTACGATATGTGTTTTCTTATCTAATATGTTTGCATAAATTTCATTGTTATATTCATATTTAGAATATAATGCATTAGCTACATAATCTGCAGCCTGGATTATAAAGGCATCACTTGCATCGGAATCCTTATACTCAAAATGAATAGTAACATCCAGTCCTTCTTCATATACGATATAGGCAATGATATATTCTCGTAAAGAGTTTTTCGATGCTGTTTTTGTTGTTTTATTATCGAAAAGTATATTGATTGTTGTGCCTGTATCTTTTTCGGTAATAAGCCGGGAAATCAGAATTTTTGAAGCAAAATTGTATAAAATATTTTTATCTTCCAATAATCGTGGCTGAATATGTTTTAAATCTATTACAATATATGAAATAGATATCTCTTTTGACACGATACATTCATGAAGATGATATTTTACGCAAGGATATGCGTCTTTTGCTTTTATTTCGTATATTCAAAATGCTGGTAATCTTTACTATACACCCAGTCACCGCCCCAGCTAAAACCATATTTCTTAAAGATCTTTGTAATCTTACTGCTCTTTTTGATCATATAACGTGCATATTTTCCTTTGCATTTCTTTGGATCACGGCATTGATAGACAGCTCCGTTTGTCGGAGTAAGCTTCTTGTGGCTGTTAATATATGGGTTGATCCGTGGGTTGATGTCGATCGCAAGCCCGTAAGAATGATTGGAAAGTCTGTTCGTTCCGGCAACCGGGCGGTAATTGAATGCAGAGGTGTTATTGGCTGCCATTGATTTTAAATCGTCAGCATGGTAAGCATCGATCAATTGCATGCGTTCGATCGGATATTTCATTTTATAAAGCTGATAAAAGATTTTTACAACTTTTTTGACAATCTTTTTGTTTACAATAAGTTCACCGGATTGGATATCACCGTGAAAATCATAATAAAGTACACGAATATAACGCAGATCGTTGTATGTGATATAGGGATTTTTACGATACGATACACCGGTGATCTTTTTTTTGATCGCAGGAGTCAGTTTCCGGTAGGTAAAACCTTTCTTGTAAACAGCCGCTTTGGTATGGTGCGGATGAAGAAGCAGAGAAGAAAAAAGGCATCCGATACAAAAAGACAGAAGAAGCTTTTTACCAAAAGTTTTGACTGAAAATGGGTGGTGTGTATTAGAAAAAATAGTATGCATAGTAGTACTTCCTTTCTGGACTTTTGGAGGCATTCAGACTCGCAAATACGCTCTTACAGAGCTTTACTTTCTGCTACGCAGAAAATTTGCTCGTTGAAGCATACCTGAAAAGGAAATGCCTGCTTCGCAGTCGCTTGCTTTCCTTTTAGGTGTATTATATCATGAATGTTACGTTAAACTCACAAACCCGCTCTTGCAGAGCTTTACTTTCTGCTACGCAGAAAATTTGCTCGTTGAAGCATACCTGAAAAGGAAATGCCTGCTTCGCAGTCGCTCCCTTTTCTTGGGTATGCTTCATTATATCATGAATTTGCAACATGGGAGAGTGTATTTTGCTGCGATTTTCTTAGGTTTTACTTTTCTTATATAACGTGCTATATTAAAGAGTGTGTCTTTTTGACTGAAAAAGCAAAAGACAGACGATAGATATAGAGTAAGAACAAAAGATTTATTATAGATAACAATAGGACATATTTTACATCATTTGCAAAAATACAGTACCGTTTCATAGAAAAACTGATTTTTGCCTGATGGGCGCTCTGATCAGATAAAGGGGGCAGGACTGAGCCGCCCCTCATTATAGTATCTTGCGCCCATAAAGAAAATGCCATTTAAAAATGATAGTTAGAAACAGGAGGTTTGTTAGGATCATGAGAAATAATCTGATTGTAGGAATCAAAAAAATAGGAATAGGAGTTGCAATGGTAGCTGCTTTTTTAGTGGGAAATCAGGCAAAAGCAGCCGAAACGACAACATTGCGAGTGATTTCCACGACAGATCTGCATAATCAGGTTTCAAGTGAAGATTATGATATCGCAGGAAAGAATGCAGGACATTCGCTTGCCAAGCTTAGTACGATGATCAAAGCAGCAAGAGCAGAACTGAATCAGGGAGCCAGCCTGACAGTGGATGCCGGAGATTCTGTTTACGGTTACGGTGCGGAAGTTTTAATGGGAGATGTCAAAAAGCCATCAAACACTTTGCAGCCGATCTTTGAAGCAATGAGTAAGATCGGATATGATGCGATTACATTAGGAAACCATGAGTTTGATTATGGTTATGATTTTATTAAAAACCAGCTGACACAGTCCGGTCTGAATGATAAATGCGTTGTCGCAAATGTAAAAGAATATGCGACAGGAAATTATCCATGGAAACGAACGATGATGCTTACAAAGAATATGACAACTTCGGCAGGAAATACGGTCGCTGTTAAAGTGGGTATTGTCGGTGTGACAAAGAAGGAACTTTCTACCTATTATGAATATGATGGAGTGTTAGAAGGAGAGAGTATCTTAAAGACAGTGCGGGAGCAGGCTGCTGCATTAAAGAGTGCCGGAGCGGATATTGTTGTTGTGATCGGTCATTGCGGTATGGGAGAAGCAAACGATGGAGACAGTGCAACAGATCCGGGATATGCGATCTCTAAGCTTGCCAATGTAGACTGTGTGATGCTTGGTCACCAGCATCGTAATTATCCGTCAAACGATGCTAGTACAAAGATTTTTTATCGGTTGCCAAATACAGATAAAACAACAGGGCTTACAAACGGAAAGCCGGTTGTGATGGTAGCGGATCATGCAGCCGGAATCGGTATTGCCGATATGACACTAAAGATTGATAATGGTAAAGTTTCTGTTGTTCATGCAGCAACAGAAGTGCGAAAAAGTTCAGAATCGATCCGGGATGATCAAAACATTGTAGCAGTTGATGAAAAGTCTGCCAATATCATTAAGAATACATTTAAGGAAGTGCTTGCTTCGGTAGCTTCAGGGAGTGTATTTCAGGGATATTTCGGTGTTTTAAATGATAACTATGCGATCCAGTTAAATAATGAGGCAAAGATTCGGTTTGGTATGAATTTTATTCATAGTAATGCCGGAGCTGCTTATGTAAATTATCCGGTAATTTCTGCAACCGGATATTATATGGATGGTAGTGAAGGTAAAAATGATTATATGGATATTCAGGATTCCTTTACGATGAAAGATGTGTTAAATACGCAGGAATATGAACATAACAATGATTATGCATACTGGATTACCGGAAAGCAGCTCCGAAAATGGATGGAATGGTCAGCCAGTATCTTTGCACAGCAAAATGAAATGATCACATCTACCGGTACGATCAAAAAACTGTCAGAGGAATATGGAACAACATCACTTGTAGCGGAAAAATGGCTTAAACGCTGGGGACCTTTTCAGGTCTTTGATGGCATTGAATATCAGATTGATGCATCTAAGCCTGCTATGTACAATGTAGATGGCGAACTGATCAACAGCAATACAAGTCGTATTGTCAATCTGACTTGCAACGGTCAGCCGGTTACGGATGATTCCAAATTTATTTTAGTTACAAACTACATATCAAAAAACAAAGCGGTTTTGTCTGAATTATATGATCAGAGACTGACATCCAAAGGGGATCGTACGGCAATGTATTTTAAAGAATATATTAAAGAATTAGGCTCTTTTGGTGCAATTTCTGACCAGGCAGACGATAACTGGTCTGTTACATTTGGAAATGAAGATTGCAGGATCTTCCGTTCCAGCTCATTGTCTGATTTTTATGCAAAGTTAAATCCATGGTATGGAAAAACCTTACAAAAGACAACGAATTATGCATATTATAAGATTGATACGGCTAAGACTGCGGCAAACGAAGATACTGCAGGACCTCTTTTGGTCCTGGCACCATCTACGACGGAAGCGACAAACCGGAATGTTACAATCTATGTACAGGCATCGGATAAGAGTGGTGTAGCCGGTATTACCTATCTGCAGGGACAGTACGAAAAAGACAATGCAATCTGGTCACAGGCGGCAGCAGTTACAGATCATAAGATCACAGTATCTGCTAATACGACATTATCGATTCGTGCATATGATCCATATGGAAATGCTACAGTAAAGCATATTACGATCAGTAATATTGATCCGAATGCATTAGAAAAACCAACTGTCAGCAAATTTACGAATAAGATGACGATCGTAAAAGGAGATGCTTTAGCAGGACTCACCGTGCATGTAAAAGCGGCAGGAAAGAGCTATACAACAACTGCAAATGCAAAAGGAGCTTACAGCTGCAAGATTGACAAACAAAAAGCAGGCAATACGATCGCTGTTTATGTGACAGACGGACAGGGAAGAACCAGTGCGAGTGTTTATACAAAAGTACTTCGAAGAGGACCAAACGCACCTACATTGAATGCTGTGTCAAACAAAACTTCCCGGTTAAAAGGAAAGTTAAATGATACGAACACAACAATGGTCATTTATGTAGGAAAGACAGCTTATGTTCCGGCAAATGGCGGCAAAGCATTGTATAAAGCAAGCAAAGGATATGATAAGAACAAAAAGATTAAGAATGCTAAAGCTTATAAAGTTGTAAATGGCAGTTATACGATGACAGTACCGACTATTTCGGCTAAGACAAAGGTAGTTGCTTTTTCAATTGACAAGCGTGGAAGGATCAGTCTGAAAGCATCAAGAAAGGCATCTTCCAAGGCGCCAAACCAGCCAAAAGTAAATTCAATCTGTGACTTTGAAAAATATGTATCAGGAAGTATCCCTTCCGGTAAAAAGGGATGTAAGGTTACCGCAAAATCCGGGAAGAAAAAATATACCGGAACAAGTAAAGCCAAAGGCAGATTTGTGATCAAGACAAAAGGTTTTAAAAAGGGTGCTGTTGTTACGGTTTCTGCATCGGACAAATACAAAGGAAAGACACGTACGAGTGCAAAGACAAAAGTTCGTGTGGGTTCGCAGACACAATATTCAAATGCAGCAGGCAGCGGTAAGATCTCTGTAAGCAAGATAAGAAGTACGTCGCGTGTTGTAAAAGGAAAGATTGCATTAAAAACAGGATCAGCGTATATCAGTTATGGCGAAAACAGTGCTTCTCTGGATCTGAACAAAGATGGCTCTTTTAGCTATACGCTGCCAAGTCCGAAAAAAGGTGGCTCGTCTGTCTATATTACATTGCATGATAATTCCAACGGAACGATTGCCGGTGTGAAGAAAGTGACAGTTAGTGCTTCTAAGCCTGCAAAGCCTTCCTTTATGAAAGGAAGTGCAGATAAGAAAGCAAAGAAGATTCAGATCCGTGCTAAGGAAAAGGGAACTTTGGTTGTGCAGTCTTCTAAAAAGAAGATCAAAACAACAAAATGTACCTATCAGTCAAAAGGCAGTTACTTTGTTTATACAGTAAAAGTACCGGCAAAGGCTGGAAAAGTCCGCTGCTATTTGAAAACGATAGCAGGAAAGAGTAAGACTGCTACGATCAAAAGAAAGTAAATTGTAAAACAATAGGAAACGATCAAGGTGTCAGATCGTTTTGGATGAAAGATAGCAGAGAATTCGTCAGAATTATGAAAAAGGAAAGATATGCTCCGTAAAAAGAGCGTATGATAAAAGAAAACGGGAAAGAGGGTTCATTTATTATGAAACGCAGCAGAAAGTTTTTGTTTGTGCTTGCCTGTCTGCTCTTTGTCATGGCAGCCGGCATGTGCAGTATTGCACCGGAAAAAGCCACAGCAAAAAGTGCAGCCAAAACAGTAAAAGGTAAAAGCAGCAAAAAATGGGTAAAGGTCAATGGCAATTACCGTTACAAGGCAGGAAAGCATTTTGTTAGGAAGAAATTAAAAAAAATAGAAGGCAAATATTATTATTTTAATGCAAAAGGAAATTGCCGCAAGGGCTGGACTAAAGTAAAAAAGAAAAAATATTATTTTAACAAAAAAGATGGTGCAGCGTTGACAGGTAAGCAAAAAATCGGAAAAAACTTTTATATCTTTTCGAATAAAGGTGTATTGCAAAAGGATAAAGAAAGTTATGATTTCGAGAATGCGACCTATGCCATTGCGGCAAATGGAAAATTAAAGACAGGTTTTGTCAAAGAAAATGATGTGATCCGATATTTTAATCCACAAAATGCCATGCAGGTAAAGTCAGATTTTGTGTTGCATCATGCAACGTATCTGGTTGATCAGAATGGCACAATGCGCACTGGCTTGCAAATATACCAGGGACGGACAATCTATTGCAATCCTGACGGTAAATGGCTCAAAGGCGTGTTGATAAAAACAGAAGATGCAAACTATTATGCCGATAAACAGGGATACTTAGTTACAGGACTCTATCAGATCAGCCATGCAACTTACTTTTTTGATATCGATCATACGATGCGTACCGGAGTCGTTCGTATAGATGGAAACTTATATTTCTTTGAACAGGATGGAAAACGTGTTGAAAACAGCTGGATACAGACAGAAAGTGCACGTTATTATGCCGGAACAAATGGTATCTTAAAGAGAAATTGCTGGTTTGCAAAACAATTCTTTGATAACAATGGATGTGTGGCTCAAGATGCCGTTTTACCGGATGCTGCAACAAAAGGACAGATCAGTACCAAGATCCTTGATGCGCTGGGGGCATATAAAGCAACAAAGCTGATGGTTGTTGCACATCCTGATGATGAAACGTTATGGGGTGGTGCCCATTTATCTGAGGGCGGTTATCTCGTTGTATGCATGACACATGGAAATGACGGAAAACGCAGAAAAGAGTTTGAAAATATTATTAAAGCGTCAGGAAACATCGGTTTAATGCTTACGTATCCTGATGAGATCAACGGTGTCCGTTCAGACTGGTCAGAACAAAGAGCCGGAATGATGAAGGATCTGGATACGGTATTACGTTATAAGAGCTGGTCATTGGTCGCAACACATAATCCGGAAGGTGAATACGGTCATATGCAGCATAAGCTGACAGATCGTATCACAACACAGGCATATTACCGTGTGTATCCTGATGGCAGATTGTATTATTTTGGAAGGCATTATAGTGTGAAGGGATTAGCACAGATTGCCGCAACGCTTCCGAGAGTGTCAGAAGAAGCCTATCAGGCGAAAGAAAGTTATTTAAGGCTGTATGTCTCACAGGCAAAATGTGTCTCAGAACATGATCATATGTCTCCGTATGAGAACTGGGTTCTTGCATCACAGTGGGAATAAAGGAGATACAAAGGCTGGGTTCTTTTATACCGGAGCGGGAATAAAGAAGAGCCAAAAGCTGTATTGTTGGCATTACAGTGGAAAAAGCAGATTGCAAGTATTCTTTTGAGAGGAGAGGAAGGAGCAGCTATGAGTAATGTAGAAGAACGGTTTCGTGATCCGAAATTCTTATATGATATCAAATCATTTTATGACAAAGGAGCTGTTTTAAAAGCCAGTTTTCAAGGGATGCGTTATCAGGTTGAGCGTGTAGTGGCAGACGAAGAGAAACATTTGAAAGCAACAATCTGGCCGGAGCCTTTCTGTTTTGAAAAGACGGCAGATGAGAAGAAAGAAAGCAAAGAGTTTGCATATTCCGATGAAGGACTGCTTGCATTGCACCAATGGCTTTGCGATAGTTATGATACAAAAAAAGAAAAATGGGAGCATGCCAGAGATTTTCCGCTCGATGGAATCATGTCATAACAACTGATCAGAGTGGAAAATAAAACAGAAGCAATGCGATGGTATTTTTGAAAAAACAGAGTTTCGTTGCTGTCAGAAAGAGGTTATTATGGGAAAAACATGGTTAGTAGAAGGGTTTTGCCCGGTTGATCACTATCATTGTCTTATGCCGGTGGAATATGAAGCGGTAGAGGAAAACGGAGTAGTGCAGGAATATAAAAAAAGTAAAATGGTATGCCGGCATTCTCTTAGCGGACAATGTGAACAAAAAGAAGATTGTACGTTTTTTAAGGATGCACCGGAAGTTTTAGAAAAGAATGCAAACTGGTATGAGCCATAAGAAGAAATGAGGAAGATCATGAAAGCAGTTTTAGTTGCGTTGAATGCAAAATATATTCATTCCAATTTAGGAGTGTATTGTCTGTATGCATATAG
The DNA here is from genome assembly GCF_014384965.1 of Jutongia hominis. Taxonomy (GTDB): domain Bacteria; phylum Bacillota; class Clostridia; order Lachnospirales; family Lachnospiraceae; genus Butyribacter; species Butyribacter hominis. Next base: position 277,234 of record NZ_JACRSW010000001.1, on the reverse strand, counting down.
CAGGAAGAAAGGAATTTCATCCGATGAACTTGTGTATCGTGAGTTTACGATCAATCAGGAAATGGATGATATATTGGGAGCGTTATACAAAGAAAAGCCGGATTTGATCGGCTTTTCGTGCTATATATGGAATATAGAAGAGATCAAAGAGATGGCACGTGAACTACACAAGATCCTGCCGGATACCGCAATCTGGTTTGGCGGACCGGAAGTCAGTTATGATGCCGGCAAAGTTTTAGAACAAAATCCGTATCTGTCTGGTGTCTTTGTCGGAGAGGGAGAAGTGTCCTTTTATGAAGTGCTGCGTTATTATCAAAAGAAAGAAGCAAATCAGGTGTTATTGCCCCAAAAAGAAGAGTGGGCAAAAAAGGAACAGACAGAGCAGACGAACGATCAGAAAAAGAGCAATGCACAAAAGAATGATTCTATAAAAACATTGGAACAGATAGAAGGGATTGCATATCGTAAGCAGAGTGGAAAAGAAGATACAGAGGCACAGAAATTCATAAAATCATCAGATAATGCATCGGAAAAGACAGAGATCATCATTACAAAAGCAAGACCGTGTATGTCTCTGGATGACGTTGTCTTTCCGTACCATGATATGAAAGATCTCAAAAACCGGATCGTTTATTATGAGACAAGCAGAGGCTGTCCGTACGGCTGTAGTTATTGCTTATCTTCCGTAGAGAAAAATGTCCGTTTTCGCAGTATGGAACTAGTCAAAAAAGAATTGCAATTTTTCCTCGATCAAAAAGTTCCGCAGGTGAAGTTTGTGGACAGAACATTTAATTGCAATGAAAAACATACAATGGAAATCTGGCAGTATATTAAGGAACATGATAATGGCATTACGAATTTTCATTTTGAATTATCGGCAGATATTCTGACGAAAAAAGAAATTGAATATGTCCATACATTCCGTGATGGGTTAGTACAGTTTGAGATCGGTGTGCAATCAACCAATCCCGATACGATTCAGGCAATTCATCGCAAAATGGATCTTGACCGCTTAAAAGAAAATGTAGCAATGGTACATCAGGAAAGAAATATTCACCAGCATCTGGATCTGATCGCGGGGCTGCCTTATGAAGATTTGCAAAGTTTTCACAGGTCGTTTAATGATGTATATGCGATGCAGCCGGATCAGTTGCAACTGGGCTTTTTAAAAGTATTAAAAGGTTCTCCGATGCACCGGATGGCAAAAGAGTATGGCATTCAATATCACTCAAAACCGCCTTATGAAGTATTGTCTACGACATGGCTTCCTTACGAAGATGTCCGTACTTTGAAGGGAATTGAAGAAGTGGTGGAGCGGTATTATAACAGCTTGCAATTTGAAAGCAGTTTACACTATTTAGTGGAGCAGGAACAGGATGCATTTGTGTTTTTTGAAAAGCTTGCACTGTTCTTTACGCAAAACGGTTACTTTAACGTGAAACAGTCAAGAATGCAAAACTATGAGATTTTATATGCTTTTGCAAAAAAAGAACAGCGGAATGTGGATATTGTAAAGGAATTGTTGATCTATGATCTGTATGCAAGGGAAAATGTGAAAAAAGAACCGGATTTCTTAGAAAATCGGATGCTGACAGAAGAAAAGAAAGAGAAACTCCGGGCCTTTTACCAATCAGAAGCACAAAGAGAAAAATATCTTCCTGATTATCCGGATTATAATTGGAAACAGGTCATGCGTATGACACATATGGAATGGTTCTCTTATGATATTGTACAGTATTTACAGGATGGAATTTTGCATGAGAAAAAGACACTCGTATTGTTTGATTATCAAAAGAGGAACCCTTTGAGTTATCAGGCAAAAGTGCAAATTGTACGAGAACAGGTAACCGAATAAAGAAATCCGGCCGAAAGGATTCATTTTGAAAAGATACCGGGAGTACATTTTTATAAAGGAGTTTTTATGGCAAAGAGAATGACAGTAAAAGAGAAAGAAAGAGTAGCAAGGATTCTGGCATTGTTAGACAAAGAATACGGAACAGATTACCGTTGTTATCTGGAGCATGACAGTGCATGGCAGCTTTTAATCGCAACGATGTTAAGTGCACAATGTACAGATGCCAGAGTCAATATTGTTACAAAGGATCTTTTTGTGAAATATCCTTCGATCGAGGCATTTGCAAAAGCTGATCGGGAAGAGTTAGAGCAGGATATCCGTTCTACGGGCTTTTACCGTAACAAAGCAAAGAATATCATTGCGTGCTGTCAGAAGTTATTGCTGGAATTTCATGGGGAAGTACCAAGTGATCTGGAATCATTGACATCGCTTGCCGGTGTTGGCAGAAAGACCGCAAATGTGATACGTGGCAATATTTTTAATGAACCAAGTATTGTCGTAGATACCCATGTCAAAAGAATTTCAAGAAAACTTGGACTGACAAAAGAAAAAGATCCGGAAAAGATTGAATATGATCTGATGCATGTACTGCCAAAGGATCATTGGATCTTATGGAATATCCATATTATCACATTGGGACGTACCATCTGTACGGCACGCAGTCCGCAATGTGAGACATGCTTTTTGAAAGACGAATGTCCTGCTGCAAAATAAAAGGCAGAAATCTGATTTTATATTTCACTTAGCAGGAATCTGCAGGAGCTATAAAAGGACAGATTTTAACAGATAGTGCCGGGAAAGGAATTATAATCGGTAGAATTAGGATTCCAGTTTCAATAGTTTTAATTTGCGGATCAGCGAATCCTTTAATGCCATATCGGATGAAGCTGCTTTTGCGATCAATTCATCGACTTTTTCTTCCTTACCCTGTTGTAAGTAGATCTGTGCTAATATCGTATATACATGAGAAATGTCACTGCCGATACGGAGAGAAAGTTCCATGACTTTTTGGGCACGGTCAGGATCGTCATGCTCATACAGATAGCGTCCCCAATTGCTTAATGCGCGGATAAAATACAGATAATTCTGATCACAGTTTGACAATTCCTCGAGATTTACAACACCATATTTTTCCTTCAGATCGGTATTCGAATAGGCAGAAAGGTTTAACATCTTACGATGGGAACAGTCTTTTAATTGTTGTATTAAGTCTGCTTCTTCGTCATTTGCAGGTGTTTTTAACATCAGTTCATTGTCATCGACCGTCAGATATTCTAAGTTGGTAATATCTTTTTTGCGGGCAAAGTTTGCCTGTTCTTCACGCTCCCAATATTGAGCGTTTTGTATGTTGGTTTCCTTGTTTGCTTTTTTTATCTTGACGCGAAACCAGATAACGAATACAATAATGCATATGAGAAAGATTGGCATATGGCTTCTCCTTTCGAATGAAGTATCTTTTGTAATAATGATAGGAGGCATAAGGATGAACTTTTTTAATCGTAAAAACCAAAAGAGAATTGCAACAGCAATCTGTATCCTGGTTATCGTAGCTATGGTTGTACCGATTGTACTGGGAGCTATGTAAGAATAAAAATCCTGTAAAGGCAACGTATTGACGTTGCCTTTTTTATAGAATAGGAAACTGCTCGTACAGTGGTGGTACACATAGCAAAGCGCGGGCTTTGCACTTTTTTATGGAATAGGAAAATATTCATCGCCTTTGTTATATATTTTACACGAAATTTGTAGGAATTTGAAGAGAAAGTTTGACTTGCGAAAATAAGGTGGTATGTTAGAATAAAAGTTATGATAAAAATGAGTATATGGAAATAGAACAGGGGGGTCATAAAAAAGATGACAGACAAGAATAAGAAACTAAGTATTGCCTTTTTTATAGGATGTTTGTTGATTCTGTGTATTGCCGGAGGGGTTGTGATCGGGACAAGAGGTGGATTTGGCAACGGAAAGAAGATGGCAGATGGCATATCGATCAGTGGATTAGATGTATCGGGTATGACAAAAGCGGATGCACAAAAAGAGCTGGACGGCTATATGCAATATCTGATGAACCGTACTGTAAAGATTGCAGTCGATGATCAGACGGTAACAGCTCAGGCCTCTGATCTTGGATACCGGTGTGAAGATAAAAATGTGATCGAAAAAGCATTTGAAGTAGGAAAAAAGGGAAACGTTTTTCAACGCATGAAAGAAATACAGGATATCGGAAAAGATAAAAAAGATTTTGCCTTAACGCTCAAGGTAGACGAAAAGGTTCTTCGAAAATATCTTGAAGAGAATTGTGTCAAATATGATATTAATAAGAAAGATGCGAAATTAAAACTTGTAAACGGTAAATTCAAAGCGACAAATTCGCGCAACGGACGAAAGCTTCAGATTGAGGATACGATTGCCGTGATCAAACATGCATTATTAAAAGATACGAAAAAGCAGGAATTACAGGTGACAGCAGTTGTCAAGATAACAAAAGCAAAATACACCAAAAAACAGGTTGAAAAATGCAAGGATCTGCTCGGAAGTTTTTCAACCGATTATTCAACATCAACCGCAGCAAGAGCGAACAATGTTCGGACAGCCGCAAATTATATCAATGGAACCGTTCTTTATCCGGGCGAAACATTTTCTGTTGTTAAAGTGATCAAAGACCGTACCGTGGCAAATGGTTATCAGGCTGCTGCCGAATATTCGAGCGGAAATGTAGTAGAAGGAATCGGAGGTGGTGTATGCCAGGTTTCAACCACATTATATAATGCTGTTTTAAAAGCGGAATTAGAAATCGTGGAACGTTCTCCGCATTCCATGGTAGTTAGTTATGTGCCGGTATCAAGAGATGCAGCGATTGCCGGTGACTACAAAGATATGAAGTTTAAAAATAATATGAAAGTGCCGGTCTATATTGCGGCTTCGGCACAGGGAGGCATTCTGTCATTCCGTATCTATGGAGAAGAGACCAGAGCAAATAACCGAAAGATAGAATATAAGTCACAGATTATAGAAACGATACAGCCCGGAGCAGCAGTAGAGACCGTTGATAAGACGAAAGCTGCTTCGTATCGCATGGTAACACAGTCGGCTCATGTCGGCTATAAAGCAAAACTTTGGAAGATTGTAACTGTTGATGGCAAAAGAACCGATAAGATTCTGATCAACAGCAGTTCGTATGCAGCAGAGCCGGAGCATATCACAGTCGGCAGCAGCACTTCATCATCTCCTGCACCGTCTGCAGCGGCAAAAGCTTCTGCATCACCGTCGGCATCTGCCAAGACAAAAGCAAAAGCGACAGCTAAGCCGAAAGCGGCAGCAACAAAAAGACCGGTTGTGACTAAGAAGCCAACAGCAACCAAAAAGCCTGCTGCGACGAAGAGTGCAACAACTGCAAAAAATACACAATAAAAAAGAGATAAGAGATTTAGCAGGAGGAAAATTATGCAAATCGGTAAAGTACCTGAGAATATATTAAAACGGTCTGTTTTTAAGCAGATCCATCATAGAAGACCTGAAGTTCTTTTACATCCGGGAGTGGGAGAGGACTGCAGTGCGGTAGAAGCAGGAGAAGGAGAAGTGCTTGTCTTTTCCGTGGATCCAATCACGGCAACAGAAAAAGGAATGGGGACATTTGCTGTGCATGTAACAGCAAATGATATTGCTTCTTCCGGAGCAGAACCGGTTGGAATTATGACAAGTATCATTCTGCCGCCCAGAAAGAGAGAGAAATATCTTAGAGAATTGATGGGCGAGATCGAGGCAGCCTGCCGCGAATTAGAGATTGAGATCATGGGTGGTCATACAGAGATTTCTAATGTTGTCAACCAGCCGGTTGTTACGGTAACAGGTGTGGGGAAAGTCAAAAAAGAAAAGTTAGTATCGACCGGTGGTTTACAGGTTGGAGATGATCTGGTTTTGACAAAATGGGCAGGTTTAGAAGGAACAGCAATCATTGCTGCCCAAAAAAGAGAAAAACTGTTAGAAACATTGCCGGAGGAACTTGTAGATACAGCAGCGGACTTTTATCAATATCTTTCGGTCGTACCGGAAGCAAAGATTGCGGTAGAAACCGGTGTCAGTGCGATGCATGATGTGACAGAAGGAGGGATTTTTGGCGCATTGTGGGAGATTGGAGCAGCGGCAGATCTCGGAATCAGCGCAGATCTGACTAAAATTCCGATCCGGCAGGAAACGATTGAAGTGTGCGAAGTATTTGGTATCAATCCCTATCAGATGATGTCGAGTGGATCGATGTTAATTGGATGTGCGAAAGGTAATCTTTTAGTGGACCGGTTAAAGGAATCCGGTATTCCTGCCGCCGTGATCGGCCGCGCAACAGATTCGAATGACAGAGTGATCACCAATGGTGAAGAGACACGTTTCTTAGAACCTGCAGGAAGTGATGAGTTATATAAGATTTATGAATAAATCGTCTTTGGAAAAGTATAAAAGCAGAAATGAGGATTACAATGAAAAAACAGATATTAGATGCGATTCAGAAAAACGGTCGTTATTCAACAGAAGATCTGGCTGCAATGCTTGCAACCGATGAAGAGACGATCAAAAAAGAGATCAAAGAAATGGAAGATGCCAATGTGATCTGTGGTTATCCGACGCTGATCAACTGGGATCAGACAGATTGTGAACTGGTAACTGCCCTGATAGAAGTAAAAGTAACACCACAGCGGAATATGGGATTTAATAAAGTGGCAGAAAGAATCTACCGTTTTGAAGAAGTAGAAAGTGTATATCTGATGTCCGGCGGCTTTGATCTGACAGTGGTGATTCAAGGGAAAAGCATGAAAGAAGTGGCAAGATTTGTATCAGAGAAATTGTCAACGTTAGAATCCGTGAACAGTACATCAACATATTTTGTACTGAAAAAATATAAAGAACATGGTCTTATTATGACAGATGAGAAGCATGAGTCAGAAAGGATGTTAATTACGCCATGAGAAATCCACTATCCGATAAGATTGTTTCAATTGAACCATCCGGTATCCGTAAATTCTTTGATATTGTAAATGAAATGAAAGATGCAATTTCTCTTGGTGTCGGAGAACCGGATTTTGATACACCATGGCATATCAGAGAAGAGGGAATCTATTCTTTGGAACGCGGAAGAACTTTCTACACCTCAAATGCCGGATTAAAAGAACTAAAAGAAGAGATTGCAGCATATTTAGATCGAAGATTTGACCTGCCATATGATCCGGGTCATGAGATTGTTGTGACGATCGGAGGAAGCGAAGCGATCGATGCAGCGTTTCGTGCCATGCTAAATCCCGGAGATGAAGTATTACTGCCACAGCCAAGCTATGTATCATATGAGCCGTGTATTGTTCTGGCAGATGGCGTGCCTGTTCCGATCGCATTGCGTGAGGAAGATGGATTTAAACTGACAAAAGAGCTGTTATTGGGTGCGATCACAGATAAGACAAAAATTCTTGTCATGCCTTTTCCGAATAATCCGACCGGTGCGATCATGACAAAAGAAGACTTAGAAGAGATTGTCGATGTGATCATTGAAAAAGACCTTTTTGTAATTTCGGATGAAATCTATTCGGAATTAACATATGGCAGTAATCATGTATCGATCGCATCTTTTCCGGGAATGAAAGAACGAACGATCGTGATCAATGGGTTTTCAAAGTCGTATGCGATGACAGGATGGCGGCTTGGTTATGCCTGTGGACCGCGGGTGATCATGGATCAGATCTTAAAGATTCATCAATATGCGATCATGTGTGCACCGACGACAAGTCAGTATGCGGCAGTCTCTGCTTTAAAAAAAGGGGATGCTGACGTGGAACGGATGCGTACTGCTTATAACCAGCGACGCAATTATCTGATGCGACGGTTTGACAAAATGGGCTTGCAATGTTTTGAGCCATTTGGTGCATTTTATGTATTTCCATCGATTAAAGAGTTTGGATTGACTTCGGAAGAATTTGCGACACGTCTTTTGCAACAGGAAAAAGTAGCGGTTGTTCCGGGAATTGCATTTGGAACGTCAGGGGAAGGTTATGTGCGAATTTCCTATGCATATTCGATCGAAGATCTAAAAGAAGCATTAGAGCGTGTAGAACATTTTATTAACAGGCTTCGTTAAAAAGAAAAGAGGATGAAAGATGATAAATATTGTACTTCTTGAGCCGGAAATGCCGGCAAATACCGGAAATATAGGGAGAACCTGCTGTGCAACCGGAACACGCCTTCATTTGATCGAACCGATGGGATTTAAGATCAATGATAAGATGTTAAAAAGAGCAGGACTGGATTACTGGGATAAGTTAGATGTAACCGTTTATGATTGCCTGGATGATTTTTTTGAGAAAAATCCCGATGCAGTCGGTAATATGTATATGGCAACGACAAAAGCAAAGCATAAATATTCAGATGTCAGCTTTTCAAAAGATGCCTATATCATGTTTGGAAAAGAAAGTGCGGGCATACCGGAAGAGATTCTTGTAGAGTATGAACACACAGCAATCCGTATTCCGATGAATCAGGATATCCGTTCGCTGAATTTATCGAATTCGGTTGCGATCATTTTGTATGAAGCACTCAGACAGAATGACTTTTTCTCTATGCAGACGGAAGGCAATCTTCATAGATTGCATTGGAACGAAGAGTAGAAAATTTTCAAATCCTGCATATTGGAAAGGGAAAAGAAAAATTCCATAGCTTGCATGTTAGAAGAAGAAAGAAGCACAAATCAGAAAAAAGCTCTCTGGAATGTGATAAACATTTCAGAGAGCTTTTTTCTGATTCTTATGTATTAAATCGAAGGATTCGTATTCGTTCCGGTTTTGTCACGCATAGAATCTATAGCGTTATACTAGTATGTTAATTCTACTCTTGTGACATTGTCTACCATTTTTTCGGAATCAAAATCATCATTGGAGATCACAGCGTATTCAATTACATCAGGTGCAACAGCACGGTAATAAATGCCGGCTCCTTCCTTTGCCTGTTCTAAACGGCAGTTCTTCTTATAGACCTCATAGATACTTAATGTTCCGCTTGCTGCTTCTGAGCGTGGAGAATAGTAGATTGCAAAATCCTGTGTCGATGCGTCACATAGGAATGTCCATTTGTTGTATGGAAGAGAAGGATCTGATATCATCTGGAAATTGTTTTTCTTTTTGTATCCGATATAGAAACGGAAACGAATATCAGAAGTATTCTTTTCGACATCCTGCGTATGCGGCATGATCACTTTGATACGTCCGCCCGGACGGCCTTCTAAAAGACCAAAAGCAACACCGGTCTTTCCGTTTGGCTTTGTGATCGTTGAAAGCACTTCTTCTTCGCTTAATACAGAAAGTGCAGGATCGTTTGTATCGCTGACACTCTGGATCAGATCCTCAATATCGGTGACACTCTGTACTAATGATTCGATACTTGCCTGTGGTTTGTTTGCTGCCTGCTGCTTTTTAACGGCTTCAATGCCGGAGATCGGATTCTCTTTCTTAGCCGTTGCATTAGGAAGCGGAGAACCGAGAGCAGGATGCAGACAGAAGAAATCATCAGTGATACCCGGATACGTTTTCTGAAGATCTCTTGCATATGTCTTCATATATGTCTCAAAAAGCTCCGTTAAGATGGCTGAACGGCTGCTGTTTCCGGCAAGAAAAATGTGTACATTATGGATCTCTTTGCCAAGATGATCCCCAAACGTAGCTTTCAGGCATTCAAAGAAATTTGCAATTCCGAGTTCAATACGTTTATGCAGCAGCTTATCAAGAATTGCCATATTGACATTTAATTCATAATTCAGCTTTTGCTCTCCTGAACGTGTAAACAAAGAAAGGACAATTTTTCCGGATTGATATAAAGAATGGTAATTGTCTTCGCGTTCCCAGAAAGGACGGAGTTTTTCCATCAACTGGCGTGTGTTTAACTTTGCTTCCTGTGAAGTAGAAAGCAACGATTCGCTTCCCGGGAATGGATGGCATTCCGGTGGGAGGGAGAATGTGATCCCGTCTTCACGCAGTTTGTTCTGGTTTAAACGGAACACTTCAAAAGCCATAAGCTGTAATAAGTTTTCACCACCAAGATACTGATCGCCGCCACTGCCGTAGCATTCTAAGACATAATCATAACGGCGGCTTTCCTGTTCAAGCGGAAGATGCCAATGACCAAAGTCAAAGTCAGTCGTGCCACCGCCAAAGTCGAAGATACCGTAATAAACTTCTTTTGTATCATCTTCCAGATCAAAATGATACTGCTCTAATGCACAGATCGCGTAAGCTGCAGGCTCGGAAATACCTTTTACCACACGGAAATGTTTCATGATCTCTTCATTGTGCAGAATTGAATCAGGAAGTGACTTTTTAATACCGCGACGGAAACTTTCGATGACTTTATCACAGATCGGCTGTTCAAATGTAACAGGGAACGAAAGTAAATAGTTCAAAAAGATACCATTGTTCATATTGTTGATATATAAACCGATATAGTATGCATAAATTTCGATTGGGTTAAAATCGGTCTCCGTGATCTCGCTGAACGGAGGTAAAGAAATATCATTTCCGGATTTGTCTTTCAGGCGGAGCTGCTTTTTCTGACTGCCGGCCCATTGTTTTATTTCATTAAAGAAAGCATAATAATCGTTGCTTGTGCTGTTGATCATACTGCCGACAGCGCTATGTGAGATTGTAAGATCCTCCCATAAGGTATCAGGGCGGCCATCTTTCTGGCGATACATTTTCATGAAATGATCGAGATTGATCAATTCCATAACCGTTGGGTTTTCGTATTGTTTAAGATCGGCTTTCTTAGAATAATGGCTTGTTCCGATTCGCATCGGGATAATATGTTCCGTGTTATCCTGATAGACCACAACCGTGCTTTTTGTACCAAAATCAATTCCGATAATGCCATCTGCATTAATATCGGCAGCCGGGTTTCTTGCGATCAATGGAGTATGGATTTTTGCAGTATATGGTGACTGGTAATGTTCATCCTGCCATAAGCCCCAATGACCACGGTTTGGATCAGTCAGGATATTTTCATCATAACGTTCAAAGTCGGCACGAAGAGCATCGCAGGATAAAAGATGTTCCTTGACAAGTTCGATCGTACTGTCTGACAGCTGATCAAGAGCGATTGTCTTTTTTCGTGCATCGTATAAGAAAGAATTCCGGTAGGTGTCATCTGTGATCAAAGCCGTATCGCCCTGTAAGACACTTTGCATAATGATATCTTCCTGTATGACAATGCGGTCACCGGTCCATGTAAAACAATTTTCATTTGCCTGAAACAGAGATAATACATGGGCATATAAAGCGGTAAGATCTTCCGGTAAAGAATCCGGGATCAAATCATTTTTTAACCAGAAATAAATCGTTTTGGCTGCACAAATGGTTTCGCTGTCCATGCCGTTCAGACGATACAGCGGGATATGATAGGAATTTGCTTTGGAAAATCCGTTCCAACGTTTGGTATGGATTCCGTCAGCATGTAATGCTTTGTGGAAATCCATTACAGTAAAATAACTGTCTGCCAGATATTCCGGACAGTATTCATAAAGAATATCAAATTTACCGGCAAATGCTTTTTTAAATTCGTTCGCTGTCATTAATGTTCCGGTATATTCCTCAAACTCATCCTGAAAAGTGACCGGATCATAGGCATGGTTTAACGGACATGAACCGATTGGAAATGTGCTTAGATCAGGGAACAAAGCAACAATGCTGTTATTATATAAAACATTTTTATTTTCAATATAGAACCAGTCTGTCTTTTTTAAATAGTCTTCAATAAAAGATGTCAGATTGTCAAAAAAAGTGTTTAACATTTCTGTCTGTTTGTGGATCAGATTAGGGATATGTTCCTCCACTACATCATGAAATAAATTCTCGCTGATCGCAATGTTGTCTACTTGCTTGGTAGATAGTATCATAAGTAACCTCCTTCAAAACCTTACTCAAATATAGAAAAATACTGTAATTACAGTAGTAATGATTAATCTGTGATCTCAATTACTGCTTTTTTGATAACTTCACCGGTAAAGGCATTGGTCAGACCGGTTAAAAGGATCTTGCTGATTGTTCCTGCCGGTTTGCTGTTTTGTGTGCGGATATGCCAGTCGACATCGAAAGCATCTCCGACCGAAACATTTTGAAAGCCGAGGATCGGTGCATCGTTTGTGATATTGTATAAATTTACGAAATAAGCGATGATCTGGTTTAAGAGTTCGACATCTTCTAAGCTGCCCGCAAGAGCTGCCTGCCGTGCATATTCCCATAATGCATCAATATTAGCCGGCTGTACGCCACAGGCTAAAAATGCTTCAAAGTTTTTGCCTTTGAAGATGCCGCTAAGTTCTTCCTTACTTTGATCTGTCAGATGCTGATAAAGATAAAAAGCATGTGTCTGTTTTTGAAAAATAGCTTTAAATTGAAGATATTTGCTACGATATTCATCCCTGCTTTTTTCTGCCTTTTGCAATGCTTCTTTTACAGTAAGAAGCTCTTGTTGCAAAACATCAGACGGGGCAGGTGTCTTATCTGCAGGAACAGATATATTTTCCTGAAATAAATCATTCGTCATAAGTATTAAGTACCCCCATACGTTTTTATGTATATTTGACCATGGAATATAAAATTATTATAACGTATTCTAAAATACTATGTAAAGATGAAAGTAGAAAAGATACTGTAAATTGTTAAGTCTTTTTTGCGGTATGTCGAAATATACAATAGAAAATGTGTAAAACCAGACAGATAAGAGGTAGCCATGGAAATTCAGAATATATCAGTTTACAGGAAACAGGAAAAGGAAGAAAACGGAACATTTGGGCAGCAGAATTTCCTTTCCATCGGTAAAAAAGGACAGATCTTACAGGGAACACTGACAAGTGTCACAGATCGTATTACGATTCAGATCAATGGTGTTGAGATTGCGGTTGGAAAGAATGCGGTCAAAGAACCAAAAGAGGGACAGGTGCGTGATTTTCAGATCACAGATGTGTCAAAAGACAGTATTACCTTAAAAGACATGAGCAATGTGACAGACACAAGTTCGGTTCGGGCAATGAAGCGTACGAGTGTTTCTAACAGTACAAAGAGTTTTGCCGATACCCTTTCCGACAGTCAGAAGACAGCACAGGATAAGACACAAAAAAGTGAAAGCCTTGCCATCTTAAACGGAGAAGATTATCGGGAAGTAGAAGAGTCAGAGGGTTCTTTTGAAAAGACGAATCAGGAATGTATCGAAAGAGCCGTAGAACGCATTAAAGAGCAGAAAGAATGGAAAGCAGACCGTTTACAGGATTATAAAGAGCAAAGACAGGAAGTAGAAGAAAGCCGCAAAAAGATGCAGGCAGAAGGATTTGCAAGCCAGAAGACAGAAGCACAGGTCCGCAATGCTTTAGAAGATGCAGGCATTCCAACGACAGAGAATAATATGGCAAAAGTCATGACCGCAATGGGCATGAGCAGGGAAGCACTTTCCATTGATGACAGTACGAAAGCGTATATTGTCGGTCAGGATCTTTCTCCTACGATTGAAAACCTGTATCAGGGTAAATATTTTGGGAATAACCGGTCCGTATCCGGCGAAACACAGGAACAGGAATTTACAGCATATCAGGATCAGATTGAAAAGATCCTTGCAGATTCCGGTCATACATCGCAGACAGATTATGAGAATGCAAAATGGCTTTTTGCCAATGAATTTCCGATCAATCAGAATTCACTGGATAAATTGAGCATATTAGAAGATATTCAGGCAAATATGACACCGCAGAATGTGCTGACACAGATTATTTATGCGATGCTTTCCGGAGCACAGCCCAAAGATGCCGTTATGGATGACAGCCAATTTACGGCAGCGGTATCGGTTGTTAATGCTTTTAATGATGTGACAGATGAAGCATTGATAAAGACAGCTGATTATGTGTTAAAAAATGCACAGACAGAGTGGGAACAGTTACAGAATGGTATGGTACAGCAGACAGGAGGCAGTGTTGAAATAGAAGTGAATCTCGAACTGCTTTTGAAGATGCAGCCGGAAACTGCAGATGCAGCGAAAGAGATCGCGATCCCTACGGTATATGCCAATGGAATGACACAGGAAGAAATGATGCAGGTAACGTTGAAACGACAGCTTGCCGAGATCCAGCAAAAGCTTACGGTATCTTCTGTTCTGACAATGGAGCAGAAAGGAATTTCCATTGATACGGCTTCACTGGAAAATATCATACAAAGTCTGCGTGAAATGGAAAAAGCATATTATAACAGTCAGGTATCTTCGGATCAGAATGTATCGGATACCGATGGCTCTCTGGAACTTTTGCAAGAAACATTAGCAAAGACAGACGATATTGCGAATGCTCATGCAGCGGTGCTTGGAAGCAGTGTCAGAAAGCAGCTTCTTTTAACAGTCAACGAATTGCATGCAGCGACAGGGAGCAAAGTGCTTCAGAAAACAGAGTGGCTTGGAACTTATGAAACGGTCAGCACGCAGGTACGTCCTGATCTTGGTGATTCGATCCAAAAAGCTTTTGGAAACATTTCTTCCATCTTACAGGATCTTGGACTGGAAGATACAAAGACAAATGAACGTGCTGTTCGTATTCTTGGTTATAACAGCATGGAGATCACAAAGGAAAACATCGATGAAGTTAAAATTTTGGATCAGAAAGTAAATCATCTTCTCGAACAATGTAGGCCGACAACCGTGTTATCTTTGATCCGTGAAGGAAAGAATCCGCTCGATATGCCGATTGATGAATTGAACCGGGAATTAGAACGGATCAATGAAGAAAACGGTGTGACAAAAGAAGAAAAATATTCCCGATTTATCTGGCAATTAGAGAAAAAGGGAGAGATCACACAGGAAGAACGAAGCGGTTATATCGGCATGTACCGTTTGCTGAACCAATTACAATCTATGGATGGCGCACAGATCGGAGCTGTTCTTGAAACGGGTTCGGATGTGACGCTTGGCAGTCTTTTGACACAAGGCAGGATCAAGAAGGGAAATGGCATTGATCAGGTGATCGATGAGGAACATGGATTTACAGATGTAAATAAGACGAAGGAAAGTATCAGTGACCAGATTGATAAAGGTGTTCAGGCAGCATATTATCAAACGATGATACAGGAAATGGTACAGGATATCTCACCGGACATTTTGCAGGAAATGACAGATGGAGAAATGGAAGCATTTCTTGGTACATCTGTTGAGCAAATGTGGGAACAGACCAAACAGAATAACCATGGTAATGACAGCAAAAAAGAATATTTTGAAGAGCAGGCACAGGAGATCCGTGAGGTTTTTGCAGATAGTGAGCAAGTGCAGGAATACGTTTCGAATCTGAATGTGGAAAATACGATTGAGAATATCATTGCAGCAGACAATGTTTTAGAAAACGGATATTCGGTTTACCGCGAAGCAGATAAGAGAAAGAACATTCTTGACAAAGAGAAGCAGGAAGAGTTCGATGATACTGTGGATTCCTTTACAGAGCATATGGATTCCGAAGAAGTTTTGGACGCGCAATGCCAAAAAGCAGAAAAAATTATAGAAGAAGTCCTTGCGAAATCATACGAACAGTCCGATATAACAATTGAGGACTTAAAACAGTTAAAGCAGTTAAGTCGTGGGATGCACTTTATCGGTGCGATCCGTCAGGAAAAAAGTTATGATATTCCGATCCGTACAGAGGATGGAATTACATCTTTAAATCTAACAATAATCCGTGGAGCCAAGGAATCAGGGAAGATTCAGATATCTATGGAAGATGAGGTATTTGGTGACATATCAATCGAATTTAAAGTATCACAGGATACGGTGCAGGGATTGATATTATGTGATCAGAGACAGGGCTTTGAAATGCTGAAAGATCAAAGAGAAGCTTTAGAAAATAATCTGATACAGGCAGGATACCAAGTCAGGGACATTTCTTATGGAATGGATTTCAAGTCAAGAAATGAGATGCTAAAAGAAAAAATAACACAGGGACAGGCAGATACAGGAAGCTTATATCGTGTATCAAAGATACTTGTCCGTTCTGTTGTGACAGCGATGAAAACAAAATGATCTCTCGGAAGTTTCTGAACGAAAAATTTCGAGAGTACATCAAAGTGACAGGGAGGAAAATTTCATGAGAATCAACCATAATATTTCAGCACAATGGGCAAATACAAACTTAAAGCGTGCAGACCGCAGAATGAGTTCGGCATTACAAAGTTTAAGTTCCGGTTATAAGATCAACAAGGCAGCAGATGATTCTGTTGGTCTGGCAATTTCCAATAAAATGCGTGCGCAGATCCGTTCTTTGGATCAGGCATCACGTAATGCAGATGATGGTGAGTCAATCATCCAGACAGTAGACGGATCGTTAGCAGAGATCCAAAAGGTAGTACAGAGACTTCGTGAATTAAGTGTACAGGCAGCCAGTGATACATATGTTATTGATGATAGAGATTCGATGCAAAAAGAAATGAACTCTTTAATGGATGAGATTGATCGTATTGCCAGCACAACAGAGTTTAACGGAAAAGGTCTGCTTGACGGATCTTCTTCTAGAGCGACAACATCAACGAACTATATCTTTAGTGTAGCCAGCGTATCAGAGCAGGTTAAGGCAGCTGATTATGATATTGAACTGACCGGACAGGCATCAAATGCAACTGCATCGATTGAATATACGATTCCTGCTGATGGTAAATCTACAATTGAGATCAATGGAGTTTCAATCGAGATTGAATCAACCGATACCTCTGATGATGTAAAAGAAAAGGTTTTGGCAGTTTGTAACAAGATGGAGATTGATGTGTCGACAGGTAATGCTGCCAATTCATTTAATCTGGCAACCAAGGCTGCAGGTTCGTTGCAGTCGATCACATACAGATCATTTAATGATACGGAAACGCAGGTGACACGCGGTACGGATGCACAGGTAAAACTGACAGACCGGAATGGTAATATTTTGACTGACGGTATTGCTTATCATGGTAATGGTGAGTTGGTTACGATTTCGGATAATTCCGGTTTCGAGATGAAAGTGCGTATCAATCCGGCAGGTGCAGTAGGTCAGACCAGCGAATTACATGTTTATGATGGCGGTTCCATGCAATTACAGATCGGTGCAAATGAACATCAGGATATCAGGATTGATTTTCCTGAACTTTCCTGTCTTACACTTGGCTTAAGAGAAGCAGATGGAGATAACATGGCAAATGTATGCTCACAGCAGGGAGCATCCAACGCAATTACAGTATTTAGTGATGCAAGTGCACAGATATCTGCATATCGTTCCCGCCTGGGGGCATATGAGAATCGTTTGGAGACAACCGTATCCAGCCTGGATGTCAGCAGTGAGAATATGACAGATTCGATGTCAAGAATTCTGGATACCGATATGGCAGTTGCAATGACAGAATATACACAGTCATCGGTATTGTCACAGGCAGCTACTTCTATGCTTGCTCAGGCAAATAACCGTCCACAGCAGATCATGAGTCTGTTACAGGGTTGATCATTATAGGAAAGAACGGGCAATAGCCACTGTGGTAGGAGCATCATTTACTGCATAAAAAGAGGCAGGTGCTTTGTAAAGTGGAAATGTGCGTTGGAAACAGAAGTGTCAAAAGAGGATATCATTTCTCTTTTGGCACTTTGCTATATCAGAGAATGCCCGGAGTTTTCGGAATGTTTGTCGGCAGCAGGCAATAGGATAGACATAAGATGTTTTGCATAGAATGTACTCTCAAAAATTTTCGTATAGAAGATCTGAGAGTATATTGAAATGGAAAAGAGGATTGATATGACACAGACACAGAAAAAAGAATATACAGCAAGAGTCGCACAGGCGAATCGGAGCGAATTAGTAGTTATTATTTATGAATTGTTTTTTATTGCGATGGATGAAGCAGAGCAGGCATTCAAGAAAGGAAAACTTGAAGAGGGTGTCAAAGAGATCAAGAGAGCAGAAGGCTTTTTGCAGGAATTGATGGGAAGCTTAGATAAACGTTATGAGGTTGCTCAGAACCTGATGAATCTGTATCGCTATGTTTATGAACAGTTGATCTTTTCGGCGATCCGAAGAAAAATGGTTCATGCAGATACAGTGCGTGAAGTAATGGGAAAATTAAAGGATGCATTTATCGAAGTCGCAAAAGAAGACGATTCGGCACCGGTTATGGAAAATACACAACAGCTTTATGCAGGATTAACATATGGAAAAGGTGCATTAAATGAAGTGTTGCTTTCAGATGATGCAGATAACCGAGGTTACAGGATCTGATCATTGTTAAAATCATAAAAGGAATCAGACAGCAGTACAATGAGGATAGGATGCGATATAAAAAATAAGCAGTATAAAGGAGTTGTCTGACAGGATAGAAGAAAGGAGATATATGAAAGACAGAGCAGCGGGAGTGTTACTGGCGATCAGTAGTTTACCTTCTAAATATGGAATTGGTACGTTAGGAAAAGAAGCGTATCATTTTGTAGATCAGTTAGCAAAAGCAAACCAGCGGTACTGGCAGGTACTTCCGGTAGGACCGACCAGTTACGGAGACAGTCCGTACCAGTCTTTTTCGGCATTTGCGGGAAATCCGTATTTTATTGATCTTGAGATGTTAGAAGAAGAAGGACTTTTAAAAAAAGAGGATATGGAAGCATATGACTGGGGTGACTCCTTAGCATATGTGGATTATGAAAAAATATATAACAATCGTTTCTCGGTGTTAAAAAAGGCATACAAAGCAAGTTCTTTTCAGAAAGAAAAGGAATATCGCAAATTTGTCAAAGAAAATACCTACTGGCTGGAAGATTACAGCTTATATATGGCACTCAAATTTTATTTTGGCGGTATAGAATGGGATCAATGGGAAGATGAGATCCGTATGCACAAAAAATCTGCGGTAGCACATTATACGAAACTGTTACAGAGTGAGATTGGCTTTTGGAAATTCTGTCAGTATAAGTTTTATTCCCAGTGGAAAAAGCTTAAAAAATATGCAAATAAAAAAGACATTAAGATCATTGGAGACATTCCTCTTTATATGGCGCTTGACAGTGCGGATGTCTGGGCACATGGAGAGCTTTTTGAACTAGACGAGCGAAAGAAGCCGATTCATGTAGCCGGAGTGCCCCCGGACTGCTTTAGCGAAGATGGACAGTTGTGGGGCAATCCCATCTATAACTGGAAGAAAATGGAACACACAGGTTTTGCATGGTGGTATCAGAGAATGCGTTCGAATGCGAATCTGTACGATGTGATCCGCATTGATCATTTTATTGGAATTGTAAATTACTGGTCGATCCCGGCAGACAGCCGGACTGCAATCAATGGTAAATGGAAAAAAGGACCGGGCAAAAAGCTGACCAAAGTGATCAAAAAAGCAACGAAAGGAGCTTCGATCATTGCCGAAGATCTTGGTGTTGTCGGGGAAAATGTCAGAGCATTGATCCAAAAGACCGGATGGCCGGGTATGAAAATCCTTCTTTTTGCATTTGATGATGAAAATGGAGCAAATGAATATCTGCCACATAATTATGCATCTGAGAATTGCATTGTATATGGCGGTACGCATGACAATGATACGATTGTCGGATATTATAAAGAAAAAAGCGACGAAGAGATCAAGTTTGTAAAGCAATATCTTGGGATCAGTAAGAAAGAAGATCTTCCGAGAGCAATGATCCGCTGCGGTTATGCCAGTATTGCAAAAACGGCAGTTTTCCAGATGCAGGATATCCTAGCATTAGACAACAGTGCAAGGATGAACTGCCCGTCAACGGTTGGTACCAACTGGAAATGGAGAATGTTACCAAATCAGTTTACGGCGGATCATATACGTTTTTTAAAGAAAATGTGCCGTTTGTATAATCGTTGAGAAAACGCTTGTATAATCGTTGAGAAAACGCTTGACAAAGAAAAATATCTGCTATAAGATAACTACAATGCGTTGATGAGAAGAGTAGATTATATGCGTGGCTTTAGAGAGAGATGCAGTCAGAACATGGCTTGCTGTGAGCATCTTAGCACAAAATAATTGAAGACTACCTCGGAGTGGCTCCAATCCAGCCCGGAAGACACCGTTATCGTCTGTGAAGTTGCGATGATGCAGAAAAAAGCTGTTTTCATCGAATAAGGGTGGAACCGCGAAGAGTATTCGTCCCTTCTGGCAAGTTTTGTCAGAAGGGACTTTTTTCATGGAATGGGAAAATGCTCGTATAGTGGTGGTGCATCAGTAGGAATTGTTATAGCAATTCTGAAAACGTAAAATATTGACGTTACATTTTGTCTTAACAGAAATGGAGGAAAAAAAGATGAAGATTACGTTAAAAGATGGCTCTTTTAAAGAGTATGATCAGGCTATGGCAGCGATTGACATAGCAAAAGACATTAGTGAAGGACTTGCAAGAGTTGCCTGTGTGGCAGAAGTAGATGGCAATGTAGTTGACTTACGAACTATTATTGATAAAGACTGTACCTTAAATATTTTGACATTTGATTCTGAGGAAGGAAAGAAAGCATATCGCCATACCTGTGCTCATGTGCTTGCCCAGGCGGTTAAGAATTTATATCCTGATGCAAAGCTTACGATCGGACCTGCGATCGACAATGGTTACTATTATGATTTTGATATGGAAAGCTTAGATCGTGCTGCTTTGGATGCGATCGAAAAAGAGATGAAAAAGATCATCAAGAAAGGCGATAAATTAGAGCGTTTCGAGTTATCCAAAGAAGAAGCGATCGAATTAATGACAAAGCGTGATGAACCATATAAAGTAGAAATGATCAAAGAACATCCTGATACTGACACATTGACATTCTACCAGCAGGGCGATTTTATTGAGTTCTGTGCGGGACCACATCTGATGTCAACTAAGACGATCAAAGCATTTAAGCTGACATCTTCTTCCGGTGCATACTGGAGAGGCGATGAAAAGAACAAGATGCTGACCCGAATCTATGGTACTGCATTTAATAAAAAAGCAGATCTGGATGCTTACTTAGAACATTTAGAAGAGATCAAAAAGAGAGATCATAACAAACTCGGCCGTGAGATGGAGCTTTTCACAACAGTGGATGTAATTGGTCAGGGACTTCCTTTGATCATGCCAAAGGGTGTGAAGATCATTCAGAAAATGCAACGCTGGATTGAAGATTTAGAGGATAACGAATGGGGCTATGTCCGTACCAAAACACCTTTGATGGCAAAATCAGATCTGTACAAGATCTCAGATCACTGGGGACATTACAAAGACGGTATGTTCATTCTTGGTGAAGACGATGAAGATGAAAACGGAAACAGCGTATCAGGAAAAGATATCTTTGCTCTTCGTCCTATGACATGTCCGTTCCAGTATTATGTATATAAAGCCAGCCAGAAATCATATCGTGATCTTCCATATCGTATGGGTGAGACATCTACGCTATTCCGTAATGAAGATTCCGGTGAAATGCATGGTCTGACCCGTGTTCGTCAGTTTACGATTTCAGAAGGTCATCTGATCTGTATGCCGGAACAGATTGACGAAGAATTTAAAAACTGTGTTAAACTTGCAAAATATTGCTTAGAGACATTAGGATTAGAAGAAGATGTAACATACCGTATGTCAAAATGGGATCCTGAAAGTCCGGATAAATATCTTGGCGGTGCCGAGGAATGGGATCGTGTCGAAGGTGCAATGCGTGAGATTTTAGATGAGATCGGTCTGGAATATACAGAAGAAGCCGGAGAAGCAGCTTTCTACGGTCCTAAGCTCGATATTCAGGCAAAGAACGTATATGGTAAAGAAGATACAATGATCACGATCCAGCTTGATATGTTCCTTGCAGAGCGTTTTGATATGTATTATATTGACCAGAATGGTGATAAGAAACGTCCTTATATCATTCATAGAACATCCATCGGCTGTTATGAGCGTACCCTTGCATGGCTGATCGAAAAATATGCCGGAAAGTTCCCTACATGGTTATGTCCCGAACAGGTACGTGTCCTTCCTATTTCTGAAAAATATGCAGAATATGGTCAGAAAGTATTGGATGAATTAAAGAAAAACGGTATTGATGCAACAATGGATAACCGTTCTGAAAAGATCGGCTATAAGATCCGTGAGGCACGTCTGGATAAACTTCCTTATATGCTTGTAGTAGGTGCAAAAGAGGAAGAAGAAGGCAAAGTGTCTGTCAGAAGCCGTTTTGCCGGTGACGAAGGCCAGAAAGCTCTTTCTGTATTTATCAACGATATCTGTGAAGAGATCCGTACAAAGAGAATCCGTCCGATCGAAGTAACAGAAGAAGAGAACACCAAAAAGAAATAATCCATCCGAGTGATGATGACGTTAAAAGACTGCTGCTTTGCATGAAACGGTAAAGTGGCAGTTTTTCTTCTCTTTGGATTGCAAAGGAAAATCCGATTTAGTATAATTAGAAGAATAGAAGAAGTAAGCGGAAAGGGGAAAAGGTATGCCACAGCAAACAGTGTCCGGTGTACACAGTATCAAGAGTGGAAGCCATGCGATACTTGGTATGAATATCGGTATGAGTATCGGTATGCTATATGCATTCTGGGCAGATTTTAATAATCTGGGTAAATTTATCAGCTATCTCTTTTTGGGATTGCTTGTAGGCTTTTGTATTGGTAGTTTTATCAGAAGAAAGATATCCAATGCATCGATTGAATTTTTAGAGGAGATGAAGCCAGAGACTGATCAGATCAAAAATTATCTGATGGAAACGATTCATATCGATCATTCAGATCCTGCGATCATAGAAAAGACAAAAGAAGTGATCGCTCCTATTGATGAAGCATTACAAAAGAATTACAGCGAATATCTGGATGGAATCTCGCTTTTTCAGGAACAATATGCCCAAATGGTCATGATGACAGAAAAAGAGCTTGCCAATCTGCGTAAAGAATGGGAAAAAGAACATGCCGATATAATGCCAAAGACGAAAAAAGAATGCGAGAAATACTGGGAGCATGTAGAGACCGGTTTTCAGCAATGGCAAAAAGATGCGGCAAAAGCTGTTTTTACATTTGTCAGGGATGAGATTTCTCATTCGTTTGATATCGGAGCAGACGTTGTTACCGTAAAAGCGTCAGAGGTCTTAAAAGAAAAAACAGGTATCTGTCATGCAAAAGCCAATCTGTTGGCAGCAATGCTTCGAAGTATAGGAATTCCATGTGGAATCTGCTTTGAATATCTTCATTTTTCAAGAAGAGAGAATGCGTATTGTTTGCATGCGTTCAATGCGATCTATCTGGATATGGAATGGATCTTTGTCGATGCCCGTGGCAACAAAGATGGTGTTGATGCACAGTTTGAAGCAGAAGGAGAGCCTAAGCTTGCTTTTTTGCCTGATGAAAAGAGAGGCGAATATTTTGTCAACGGAATCTTTGTCGCACCGCATGAAGAGACCATGCAATGCTTAGAAGAAAGTAATACGATCGAGGAAGTGATGGATACATTACCATATGGTGATGGCAGTCTTGCAGAAAGAATGCAACCACATTATGAAGAAGTTTAAAAGGTAAAAAGTATAGCACAATATGGATATACAAAAGACAGAGAATGTAAAAAGTATAACAGGATGTTAATTCTAAAAAAATATATTTTTAGAATCGTTTTAATGAAAAATTTTGAGAAGGATTTTTGATATACAAAAATGGAAGCAGTCTGTCGAAAATTCAGTCGAAAGAATTTGTTTCGAGAAGATTTCAAGAGTATATAGAAAAAGGAGGACTATAATATGCCATTTATTAATTCAAAAGTAACCGTAAAGATGTCACCGGAAACAAAAGAAAGAGTAAAAAGCCGTTTAGGAGAAGCAATCGCGATCATTCCCGGCAAATCGGAAAGCTGGCTGATGGTCGGTTTTGAAGATGGATATGATCTGTATTTTAAAGGAAACCGGGACAAGGAAACCGCTTTTGTAGAAGTCAAGATCTTTGGCTCGGCAAGTGCAGATGTCTATGATCGGATGACAGGTGCGATCTGTAAGATCTTTGAAGAAGAATTACAAATTCCGGCAGACCGTATTTATGTTAAATATGAAGAAGTAGCCAACTGGGGCTGGAACGGAAATAACTTTTAATAAAGCAGAGGATGGAAAAAGCATTGGATAAGATACAGATATTAATGTCAACGTATAATGGGGAAAGATATTTAAAGGAGCAGCTTGATTCGATCCTAGAGCAGGATTGCAAAGATAAAGGGATCGAATGCACATTGCTTGTTCGTGATGATGGTTCAAAAGACGGAACGCAAAAGATATTAGAAGAGTATGCCAAGAAGTATTCTACACAGATAGAATGGTATCAGGGTGAAAACAAAGGTGTGATACAAAGCTTTTTTGAATTGTTGCAAAGAGCAGACGATACGGCATCTTATTATGCGTTCGCCGATCAGGATGATTTCTGGATGCCTGACAAGATATCTTCCGGTATCAGCAGCATTCAGAAGTTAGAGCAAAAAGAAGACAGCAGACCTTATCTGTATTGCTGTAAACCAATGCCGGTCAATGAGAAGTTAGAAGAACTGGACTCCCAGATCAAGCGGCCTGTGATGCGTACAGGGTTTGGCAATGCATTGATCGAAAATATTGTAACCGGCTGTACAGCTGTCTTTAATCGGACACTGCGTCAGATGGCTATAAAAGAATTGCCGGAGTATACCTTTATGCATGACTGGTGGCTGTATCTGATCGCAACCTGCTATGGCAGTGTCGTTTATGATGAGACACCACATATCAAATACCGTCAGCATGGAGATAATGCTGTGGGTAACAATGTCAGTTTGTTGCATGAATTCTGGGACAGACTGCGTCTTTTTCAGAAGAAAAAGCATAATGCAAGCCGTCAGGTTACAGAATTTTTGCGTATCTTTGATACAGACAGTTTCGACATGATAAAAGAAGGACAAACGGCTCGTGTGGCAGAGCATTTGGCGCTGGCCAGAGAAATGGTACAGGCACGAAAGCATTTTATGAAACGAATCCGTCTGCTTAGAAAACATAAAATATACCGCCAGAGAAAAGGAGATCATAGAGTGTTTATGCTTTTCCTTCTTATTGGTATGTATTGATCCTACAGGAGAAGAAAAAGAGAAATGGAATATGATTTTTTGCAGCAATTTGCCAAAAGAATGAACAGCGTCGGAATGTATGCGATGCTTATGAAAAACAGTTGGCAGAAAACAACATGGAAAACATTTGATATTGAGTCTGTGGAAGAGCAGCTTAATATCATTTTTTCTGTATTACTCTATATGATGGAGCAGTCGTTAGAAGAAGAAATCTGTACAATAGATGATATTGCCGCTTATCTGGATGATATATGCAATCATTTTTTCAGAAAGCGGTATTCTTTTGAACAAAGCAATGCATTGGCAGATTTTATTGTAAACGTTGTCTTATCGGATGAAGGCCGGGCAATGTATTTTCCGTGTTTTGATTTTGAGAAAAAAGAGTATATCGATACGTATATCAGTTATATCGAAAACAGAGTTGTTTATCTGGAAGATCAGACCAAAAGAACCTCATATAAGCTGACCGATCAGGGGTATAACTTAATCCTTTCTACATTAGAAATGGAAGGAAATATGAAGCTTAGTGTGCATGAGATGATCTTTCGGATGCATCTGGAACGTTCTACTTATGACCGGGCATTAGAAGAGATCAAACATATCTTTAATCTGTTACAGATCCGCCTTCAAAAGAACGAGGAAGCATTAAACAGGATACGACGCAACGCCTTGGAATATTCGGTAGCGGAATATCAGAAATTATTGGAAGAAAACTTGGAAACGATCGAACATACACAGGATGAATTTGAAGGATTTGCAAAGCTGGTTCGCAAGCGCACACTGGAGTTAGAACAGGCAAATATCAATGTAAAAGTATTAGGAAAAGAAGATGCCAAAAAGCTTTCCGATCTACAAAAGATCGAACGATATTTGCAAGATGCATTGGCAAAACACCAAAAGATCCTCGGAATGCATTTTGACTTAAAAGAATTATATACCAGGGAATTAGAACAGTTGTCACAGATGGCTATGATCAAACGTTTTTCTCTGCGCAAAGAACTTTTTGACAAAGTGATCGAGCATCCGGGAAGGCTTACCAATCTCGAATATTTTCTTCGTCCGCTTTTTATGCAGGATCCTAAGAAGATCTATAACTTAAACCGCTGTCTCGAACCGCAAAAAGCGATCCGAAAAGAAAAGGAAGAAGAGACACAGGAATTGATCGAATTCGATGCAAAAGAGTTTGAAGCCGAGAAAGAACGAAAAGCAAGAAAACGTCTGCAAAAGTATAAAGAAAGCCTGCAAATGATGCTGGAACTTGCATATATAAAAAAGACAATTACCTTAAAAGAGATTGCCGGTCGGGAAGCTGCTATTCAGAAAAAGATTGTTTGTGAGGTCGGTATTTTTAAAGAAATCATGGTAGAACTGATCCGAAACAAAGAAATCGACCTTGTTGCACTACAGCAGGAGAAAAAGGAAAGTTTTGATGACAATTCTTTGCAATTTCATTTACAGGAAATGATTTATGAGATTATAAAAGAACAGGGCTGGAGTGCTACAGACATTATAGTCGAAAGAATGGAACCACAGGAAACAGTTACTTTTGAAAATGTACCGGATCGGGAGAATGCTCTTACTACGATACGCTGCTCGAATGTAAGTATTACGATAGCATAACTTTAACAGACATTAAAAAATGTTTTGTGTAAAGCAATATCGCAACCTGAATGAACGGAAAATGGAAAGAGAAAAAACTTTGTATTTGTGATTTACCGTTTACAACTTGAGAAAGGAATGCAAAAATTTTATGGCATATGAAATGGAAGAGATACAGCAGAGTCAGGAAATCTTTTATCTGTTGTTAAAAGAGCATGAGATCAAAGAAGAAAATGAGAAAGAACTTTTTCGTGTCTATACACAAAATAATCATGTGATGAATCTTGTAAAAAGTCAGGCGACGGCAGCCGAAAGTCAGGTGGAACGTTATGGAGATGTGATCTATCTGATCCCTAAAGAAGAAAATGAATATTTAGGATTTACAAAACAGGAATTAAAAGCACAGCTTTGTCGTTCGAATGCAACAGACAAAGATTATTACCTGTCTCAATTTGTGATCTTAGTGCTGTTGACGGAATTTTATGATGGTCAGGGAAGCAGCAGTAAATCAAGAGAATATATGAAAGTCGGAGAACTTTTGAATCTTGTGTCGGATTATTTAGTCGAAGCCGGAGAAAATATGGAACCGGAGGAAGAAGAAAAGACAGGACTTGCTTTCATTAATATGTTAGAAGCTTATAGCGCATTACGAAGTGATGAGCATGGTTCTAAAGCACGTACCACAAAAGAAGGCTTTGTTTATCATGTTCTGCAATTTTTACAAAAGCAGGGACTGATCCATTATGTAGAACGTGATGAAATGATCATGACAACGAAAAAGTTAGACCGTTTTATGGACTGGAATCTTTTGAACCAGAACCATTATGACCGGGTACAAAAAGTGCTTGCGGTATGGAAGGAGGATGACAATGAGTAAGATCAATGCAATTCGTCTGATCAATCTGAATTATAACAATGATTCGATCCGGATTGCCGATGAGACATTTCGGATGAATGGAGAAAATACGTTGTTATCTTTACGTAATGGTGGCGGGAAAACGGTTCTGGTACAGATGATGACAGCTCCTTTTGTACATAAAAGATATCGTGATACAAAAGATCGTCCGTTTGAAAGTTACTTTCAGACTAATAAACCGACATTCATTCTCGTAGAATGGGAACTGGATGCAAAAGAAGGCTATGTCCTGACCGGCATGATGGTCCGAAAGAACCAAAATGTGTCGAAATTACAAAATCCGGAGAAATTAGAGATCATCCAGTTTATCAGCTATTACAGGGAAAATTGTGAGCGTGATCTGTATCATTTCCCGGTCATTGACAAAAAAGAAGATCATATGACGTTAAAAGGTTTTGTGCAATGTAAGAAGCTTTTTGAAAATTATAAGAAAGAATTTCCAACAGAGTTTTTTGTCTATGATATGAGCCAGCCGGCACGCGCAAGACAATACTTTGATCAACTTCATCAATATGGAATTCATTATAAAGAGTGGGAAGGGATCATTAAGAAGATTAATCTCAAAGAATCAGGTCTTTCCGAACTTTTTGCCGATTGTAAGGAAGAAAAAGGATTGGTGGAAAAGTGGTTCTTAGATGCGATTGAAAATAAATTAAACAAAGAGACTAACCGCGTGCGGGAATTTCAGACTTTGATGATGAAATATATTCGTCAATACCGTGAAAACCAGACAAAGATTGAACGTTTAGAAAATGTATCTTCGTTTCAAAAAGAGGCATCTGCCTTACAGCAGGATGCAAAAGAATATCTTTCGATGACAAAAAGTCGTTATGACAAAGAGGACAGACTGACTGCATTTTACCGGGAATTAGTCTGTCTTTGTCAGAAAGTACAGGAACAGGAAAAGCAGACTTTCTCACAGATGGATGCTCTGAAAGAACGTTCGACACAGGTATTGTATGAGCAGATCTCATATGATATCTATCGACAGCAGGACCTTCTTTTGGATCATGAAAGACAAAAAGAAGCATTGCAAAAAGAGCAGGAGCAGCTTTTTACAGAGCAAAGAAAAGTACAAAAAGAAAAAGCAATATCCGATGCCTATGAGCTGTTCAAAGAACAAAAAGATGCCAGAGAAGATATCAAAACATTTTCGAG
The DNA here is from genome assembly GCF_014384965.1 of Jutongia hominis. Taxonomy (GTDB): domain Bacteria; phylum Bacillota; class Clostridia; order Lachnospirales; family Lachnospiraceae; genus Butyribacter; species Butyribacter hominis. Next base: position 248,639 of record NZ_JACRSW010000001.1, on the reverse strand, counting down.
TCATTTGGAATTTTCAAACAAAGACAGGACACAAAAAGATGCCGAAAGAGAGCGTCTGGGTGCCATTCTGGCTGCGCAATATCTTGCATTGGCACAGAAAAAAGAAACAGAGTTAGAACAGCAGAAAAAGGAATATTCTACGGATGTAGAAAAAGAAAAAGAGCTTACTCATATGACAGAGGAAGCCAAGAAAGAACAACAAAGCATACAGCTTGAAATCGCAAAATGCAACGAAGCGATCCGGTCTTTTGATACAGCAGAAGAGCAATTTGCAAAGCAATATGATAAAGCTTTGGTTCGAAATATCTTAGGAGAATATTCAGAGCAGGCAGTTCGTCAGATGCAGGAAGAAATTGCACAAAAAAAGCAGGATAAGAAGCAAAAACGCTTACTTGTATTGCAACAAAAGAACCAGACTGAAGAAGCATTTTATCATACAAGCCGTGCGTTAGAAGATCTGCGCAGCAGACAGTTAGATCTTTTTAAGCAGATAGAAAGAGCGGCTGCAAAAAGAGAAGATATCGAGCAGGAATATCAAAGCCGGGCAGATATTTTGCAACATTTAGAATTATCGGAATCTGCTTTTTATGATACCGGTCTTTTGTTAGATGAAATTCAAAAAAAGATTGATAAAACAGCTGCTGTCAAAAGAAACTTAGAACGTGAAAAGGAAGTCTTGTTACAGGGAAAAGAAAACTTGAAAACAGGTGTGACAACAACGCTTTCACAGGAATTTGTTTCTTTTTTAGAACAACAGGAGATCCCGGTTGTTTATGCAGCACAATGGATCGAACAAAACATTTCGGACAGTAAAAAGAAAAAAGAATTATTTGCACAAAATCCTTTTCTGCCTTATGCACTTTTGATGAAGAAAGAAGAAGTACAAAAGCTTGCTTTGGCAGGAGAAAAAAGAATGCTTGCCTTTCCACTGCCGATCGTGGAGTGGGAGAAGTTAGAACAGTATCGTTTCTCTACACAAAAAGGGCTGACTACGATAGATTCTATTCATTTTTATACCTTTTTTGAAGATGTCATACTTACCAAAGAAGAGAGAGAAGAAAAAGAAAAAAGTTATGACAAAAGGATCAAAAAAATACAGGAAAAGTGGACGATTCGCAATGAAGAATATGAAAAATATCTTGCACAAAAAGATATGATCGGCAAACAGACATTAGAGGCAGACAGCTTAAAACGGGTGCAAAAAGAGTGGCAGCAATTAAAAAAGAAAGAAGAGGCTTTACAGGGAGAAGAGCATTTATTGAATAAGAAGAGCAATACTCTTTTTGAAGAACAAAAAGCAAAGCAGGAAGAACTGTTAGAAACACAAAAAGAATTGCAATTAGCGATGCAACAGGAAGAGGCATTACAAGAATGGCTTGCTGCCTATAAAAGTTATCAAAAGCAGCGAGAGAAAAAAGATACTTTGTCAGAACGTCTGAATCTGTCATCACAGCAAAACAGCGAGCAGCAAAAAGAACTGCTTTCTTTACGGGAGCAATGCAAAGAAGAAGAGCAGGCGATTTTTTTACAGGAGCTTTCGCTTGAAAAATTGCAGAAAGAAAAAGAGAAATATTCTTCTTATCAAAATGATAAAGAGACAGAAGAAGTCACACTTCTTTCAGAGGATGTATTAGCAGAATGCAAAGCCGGTTTTGAAGCATTAGGAATGGATTCACATCAGGAAAAAGCAATGTTAGAAGAACAGCTTGCAAAGGCAAAGATTCGTTTGGAAAGACATAGTAAAGCATTAGAGAAGCTTTTAAAGAAACATCATCTGACCAAGGAAGAAGTACAGGAAAACTATCGTCCTTCTTTTGTAAAAAAGATGGAGGCAAAGCAGGAAGATCTTTCTAAGAAAGAAAATGTATTAGTACAAAATTTACAGACAGAAGTCGCACAGATTGCGGTTGCAAAGTCACGTATCAGTGATTTGAAAGAGAAACTTCATCTGAAATGTAATCAGACAGAACCATTGCCGAAAGAAAAGGTAGGAAGCAGTAATTTTGAACAGAGAAAAGAAGAAAACCGGCAGGAATATATCCTGCTAGACCGGAAGAAAGAGGAATTGCAAAGAAGAAGGCTTTCTTACGAAAACAGTATACAATCACTTGCTGATTTTAAAGAAAAAAAGATGCGTCAGGAATGCACCTTCAAAGAAGATTTCCTGACCATGGAAATCAGACAGACAGAAGATTTTCGAAGTGCATTGTGGAAAGAGTATATGCAGAGTATGAAAAAGGAGCAGGAATCACGTGATCAGATTACAAAGCAGCTTCATCTTCTGCTTTGTACCAAAGAATTCATGGATGATTTTTTTGCAAAACCATTGCATGCATTGAGTAGTCTGACTTTGGATGCATCTGCTTTCTTGCGACAGCTTGAAATGATCATAGAGTCTTATGAAAGCCTGTCGGAAAAGTTAAAGATCGATATTGCAATGATTCAGAAAGAACGCGAACATTTAGCAGGACTTTTATTGGAATATGTAAAAAATATTCATCAAAACCTTGGAAAGATCGATCGTAATTCAACGATCACGATTCATGGCAAAGAAATCAAAATGTTAAAGATCCATTTGCCGGATTGGAAACAGAATGAAGAAGCTTATCGGATCAATCTCGAGGATCTGATGACTATCGTAACACAAAAAGGACTTGCGTTATTAGACAAAAACGAAAACTTAGAAGAAATGACAGGAGTTTATATCAACACAAACAATCTGTATGATACGGTCGTCGGTACCGGAAATGTTGAGATTCTCCTTTACAAGATTGAAGAGCAGAAAGAATACCAGATCAGCTGGTCTGATGTTGCGAAAAATTCGGGTGGAGAAGGTTTCCTGTCGGCATTTATCATTTTAAGCAGTCTGTTACAGTATATGCGATGGGATGATACCGACCTTTTTGCAAACCGCAATGAAGGAAAGGTGTTAGTTATGGATAATCCGTTTGCACAGACGAATGCCAAACATCTGTTAAAACCTTTGATGGATATGGCAAAGAAAACCAATACGCAATTGATCTGCTTGTCCGGTCTTGGCGGTGATTCAATCTACAGCTGTTTTGATAATATTTATGTATTGAATCTGGTAACAGCCAATTTTGGGAAAAGCATGCAATATCTGAAAGGGGATCATATGCGTGGAGCAGAACCAAGCACAATGATCGCATCAAGGATTCAGGTAGAGCAACAAAGTTTATTGTTCTGATGTGGAATGGCAGAACGTATAAAAAGAAAACAGACAGGTCTTATCGATTTAATGATAGGATCTGTCTGTTTTGATTTTTCTTTTACGGAATGATTAAAAAATTTCTATCGGAAAAACTCTGCTTTGTGATCATTTCTATAAAGAAGAAAGCTTTGTTGCCACAACACGGTCTACCGGATATTTGCAAGAAGAATACATGCTTCCTGAATAGATTGTATATAAGTAACTTCCATAGACACATACATTTTCTGCTTTTGGCGGAAGGGTTAAAGTTTTTAACTTGCTTCCCTTTAGGATCTGATTGGATTTATTTGGTGCATTCAGATCCGGTTTGAATTTATACAGTTTAGAAATGTAGTTAGTCTTTGAAGAGTTTGTTGCGTAGCTGACAGTCATATACATATAGCCGTTTTTGTCAAAAGCCACACCGGTTGTACGGGATGGGATTGCCATGGTATATTTGCTTGTCAGATAACATAAGTTGTTCTGGGTAACAATGCTGTAACCATACATTTTGCTTGAAGCTGTATTGTTTGTCGCACCGATCCAAAGTGTATTATTATAATATGTCATGATATTGACTTTTGTCTGAACCGCAAAGTAGCGCGTATAAGCGTTTAATGTAGAATAGCTGCCACCGCTTGTAACTGCTTTTGTGATGGCAGAGAATGGGAAGTATGCGACTTTGTCTCCTTTTGAGATCCAGATATTCTTACCATCATATGCCATGCAGCTTACATTCGCTTTATTTGGAAGAACTAATGTTGTGATATAAGAATGTGAAGCTCGATTCAGAATATAGATGACCGATTCATCTTTTTTGGTAGAATCGTATGCAGATACTAACATATATCCACCTGCCTGGCAGATTGCTTTTGGAATCATTGTCTTAGAAGCAAAACCTGCGACATTCGTATTTTTTAATCCGGGGATCGCAAAAGATTTTGAATAAGTCATATAAGAAGACAATGCTTTGTATTTTTTATAAGCAGCAGATTTTTTGAATTTTGTCTTATTAGCATATTTTTTTGCACCTTTTGAAGTAGAAGATACGGATACGGTTTTTGCGGATAAAACTTTTGTAAATGCACTTTCTGTTGTATATCCGTTATTTGTTACATAAGATGTCATTTTAAAATAATATGTCTGTTTCTGGTTCAGTCCTGTTTTTACATATTTTACAGTACTGTTTCCGGAAATCTTCTTTGCTAAGGTATAGGTTCCGTTTGGAGAAGTGCTGTAATAAATGTTATATCCGGATACGCCGTTAATCTTGTTCCAATATAATTTTACGCGTTTTGAACCGCCACGGATCGCACTGACAACCGGAGTAGTCGGAGTGGTCAGTAAAGGACTTGCACTAGGTGTTGCACTCGGAGTAATGCTTGGAGATGCACTAGGTATAGAGCTGGATGATGTACCGGGTGTTGTTGATGGCGAAACAGACGGAGATGCACTGATCGCCGGAGTGGTTGCCGCAATTGCCGGTAATGTTGCCGGTGATGCTTTCAAAACAATATTAGCACCGGTAGCCGGTGTAATATCTGCTGCTTTTACATTTGGTACGGAAGAACTTCCGGCAGCAGAAAGAAAAAGTGTGCCGGCTAAAAGCCAGGCAAGTGTTTTAGTTTGATATTTCATATGTAATCCTCATTTCTGCACACATTATTGGTAGACGATCTGTACATTGTGTGCTTTGACACAGATGCGTTATTTCTATTGAAAAGAATAGAAATACAAATATTTTTGAAAGATCATAGAAAGCAGATACGATATCTTTTAGGAATCAGATAGGAAAAGTACATTTTTCAATGGTTTGTTTTGGCAAAACAGCTTTTCAATCAAGTACCTGCTTTCCAGATGATATTTGGAGTGTAAAAAGAAATTATGTCAATTTTTTAGCAGAAAAAGTACAAAAATAGTACAGTTTGCTGTTGTCCTTGCATTATAGAAGAATCTTATATATAATGATGATATAGTGGCGAGAGGTTTATGGTCGTTTCTTAGAGGGGCTTTTTTGGGATGTGTTGATGCTTATGATATGGAAGGGGTGAGGCATATGAATACAATACAGACACAAAGCATAGTAAATGGAATTGAACTTGTGTTTTCAGACGACAACACGGAAGTTTATGTCACAATAAAAAATCCTACCATGTCATTTTCAAAAGAAAAAGTATTGAAATATCTAAAAGATATCGGTGTTACAACAGGTATTGATTATGCTGAGATTGATAAAATGCTTGCGGAAAAAGATGCCACAAAAAGATATAAAGTTGCACAAAGTAAAAAGCCTGTGGATGGAAAAGACGGCTGGTTTGAATTTCTTTTTGACACAGATGTATCAACGAAACCAAAGATTTTAAAGGATGGATCGGTTGACTATTCGGAATATGGTAATGTTCCTTTTGTAGACGAAGGAGAAAAGATTGCCATTTACCATCCGGCAGTTCAGGGTGAAGATGGTCTTAGTTTTTCTAATGAGATCATTGTTGCCAAAAAAGGAAAAGATCTTGCCCGTTTAAAGGGAAAAGGATTTTATGCAGAGGGCAACGAATACTTTGCTAAGACACAGGGAAGGGTGACTTACAAAGATGAAAGACTGCTTGTAGAAAATGAGCTGCTGATTGATGGTGATGTGTCACTTGCTACCGGAGATATTAACTTTTCAGGAAATATCCATATTCGCGGTAATGTGCTGACAGGTGTTGTTGTTGCCTCGGCAAAAGGAGATGTCATTGTTGACGGTTATGTGGAAGCCTGCCAGATTTATGCAGGCGGATCTGTTGTTATGAAAAACGGTATGCAGGGAAATGGCAAAGGAAAGATTATTGCCGGGGGCTCTGTATCGGGAAAGTTTTTTGAAAGAGTGACGATCGAATCCGGTATGGATGTACATGCGAATGCGATCATGAATAGTGATATAACGGCAGTACAGGATATTGTCGTATCCGGCAAATTTGGTATTATCATTGGCGGATGCATAAGAACGCAGCGTCAGGTTACGGCAACGATCATTGGCAATATGTCAGAAGTAAAAACCATTTTGCAGGTCGGAAGTGATGTTGATCTGTATGCAACTTTGTTAGCAAATGAAAAAGACCAAAAAGATCTGAAAAAGGAATATGATAAGATCAATGCAGTTATGAAAAAAGTTGATGAAGCATTACAGGCAGGTGAGAACCGGCAGTTAGAGATGCAAAAAAGAAAGCTTTTACGTGGAAAAATAGAAAAAGAAACACAATTGACAGAAAATCTTAAAAAGAATAAGAAGATCATGGATCAGATTGCGAGATGTTCGCAGGCAAAGATCAAAGTGCAAAAAGCGTTATATCCGGGAACCAGCATTATGATGAATGGTGTAAAAGCGGTTATTTCCGATGAGGCGTATGATGCAGTGATCACTGTGAAAGGAAATGTGATCGAGATCAGTTAATTTCTAAGATAGAGATGCCGCATGTCGAACATTGCGATTAAAAACAGTTGAGGATTTTATGGAGGTAGAGTAAGATGGATTTTGAGGCAGAATTAGCAAAATTTCAGCCAAGTTTGGATATTGAACAGGCAGAGGATGCCATTTATGGAAACAGTACGACAGATGTAACGGACCTGGTTCAGAGCATTTTGTCAGAAGCAAAGAAAAAAGAGAAAAATAAATCAGTAGAGTGGGTGGAGGAATCATGAACTGTCCAAGATGTAATGCAAAAGTAGCATTTATGAAAGACCGATGTGATAATTGCGGACAGGATTTAAAAACCTACCGCAAAGTTATCAGTTTATCTAATATTTATTATAACAAAGGATTAGAACAGGCAAAGGTAAGAGATTTATCCGGTGCGATCCGATCCTTAAAACAGAGCCTGGAGTTTAACAAACTGAATACAAATGCGAGAAACCTGCTTGGTTTGATCTATTTTGAAGAAGGAGAGATCGTATCTGCTTTAAGTGAGTGGGTGATCAGCAAGAATTTTCAGGAAAAGAATAATGATGCCGATCAATATATGAATGCTATACAGTCAACACCAAACAAGTTAGACTCGTATAACCAGACGATCAAAAAGTATAATTCTGCATTATATTCCGCACAGCATGGAGACGGTGATATGGCGATCATTCAGTTAAAGAAGGTTGTCAGCCTGAATCCTAAGTTCGTGCGTGCACATCAGCTGCTGGCTCTTTTGTATATGATGAGTGGAAAGAAAGATCAGCGTATTCGGGCAAAACGTCTTTTGACCGCTATTCAAAAGGTGGATGTGACGAATACTACAACGATCCGTTACCTGGAGGAACTTTCCGATGTTCATTTGAAAGGTGAGCCGATCGTTAAGAAAGCAGAAGAGAAACCGGAGCCGAGAAAGACGCTTCCAAGGGTAGACGTAGATGCATATAAGACGATCACACCATATAAAGAAGAAAAGCCTTCCGTACTTCCGTTTATTAATGTGATCGTTGGTGTCGTGATCGGTATCGCTTTAATGGGATTTCTGATCATACCGCATATTCAGGCAAAGAAGACGAATCAGGCAAATTCGGAATTCAACAAATACAGCGAAGAAAAAGCAACAAACAGCAGTAATGTTTCTACTATAAAGAATGAAAAGAAACAGCTGGAAAAAGAGTTAGAGACATTAAAGAAAGAGAATGACGAGCTAAAAGGCGGAGACTCCGGAACAAACTTAAAGGATTCTTATGAAGCGTTAGCTTTGGCAATTCGCTATTTCTATGATAAGAAAGACTATCTGAAAACAGCACAGAGCCTCAAGAAAGTCAATGTAGACAGTGTTGAGAACGCATCCCTTAAGAAGTTGTATAACACGATGAAGGACGACACATATAAGCAGGCATCCACAAAACTTTTTGAACAGGGACGTGATGCTTATAATGGACAGGGGGAATATGTAGGCAAGAAAGATTATGATAAAGCTATTGAAATCTTAACGCAGGCATTAGAGTATGATGATACCAATGTGGATGCAATGTATTTCTTAGGACGCTGTTACCAGCAAAAATCAGATGAGGATAAAGCAAAAGAATATTACAATAAGATTATTAATGATTATTCTACTTCCGCACGAGCCGGCGAAGCAAAAAGACGGTTACGTGAATTAGGAGAGTAAAAGAAAAAGGACAGACTAGGCAGTATGGCATAGAAAAAAGAAAAGATCAGGTTAGCAATAACAGATACAAAAGAGACAATGATAGGAAACTGTCAGAGGATACAGAATATGTAAACTCTGGCAGTTTTTTTCGCTTTTTTATGGAATAGGAAAATGCTCGTACAGTAGCGGTACACATAGCAAAGCGCTGGCTTTGCACTTTTTTATGGAATAGGAAAATGCTCGTACAGTAGCGGTACACATAGCAAAGCGCTGGCTTTGCACTTTTTTATGGAATAGAAAACAGTTGTACGTTAAAAAGAACAGGAGGCAGTATGAAAATGCAGAAAAATAGCAAAATGGTACATTATGAAGTTATACAAAATTGTCTGGTGATCTATATCTCAAATGATTTGGATCATCATACGGTAACATTGTTACGGGATTATTCGGATCGTCTGATCGAAGCCGGAAATATAAGGCATATTGTGTTTGATTTTACAGATGTTGATTTTATGGATAGTTCCGGCATTGGTCTGATCATGGGGCGTTATAAAAAAGTAATGTTTCTGGGAGGAAAAGCCGCAGTCAGCCATGTAGGAGAAATGGTAAACAGAATTTTCGGGCTGTCCGGTTTGTATAAGATCATTGAGAAATATGACACAGCCAAGGATGCAGTGGAAGCATTGACCAAAGGAGGAAAGGCAGTATGAAACTCATAATCAATAACATTTCTGAAAATGAAAGTTTTGCAAGAACAGTTGTAGCAGCTTATATGACAAGGCTTGATCCGACATTTGAAGAATTAGCCGATGTAAAAACAGCAGTATCCGAAGCGGTAACAAACAGTATCATTCATGGATATGGAAAAGAAAAAGGGAAGATCGAGATCCATTGTACGATTAAAGGGAAAACGATACATATTTCGGTACAGGACTGGGGAATAGGTATTGAGGATATTGACAAAGCAATGGAACCGTTATATACAACAAAACCGGAATGGGAACGTTCCGGGATGGGATTTGCATTTATGGATGCATTTATGGATCATTTGAAAGTGACTTCCAAAGTCGGAGAGGGCACATTAGTAGAAATGGATAAAGAAATAGGAAAGGAGCAGGAAAGCGTAGAACCCCTGTAAAGGCAGCATTATGGAGATAATGGAACTTTTACAAAAGGCACAAAAAGGGGACAGGCAGTCTAGAAATCAGATAGTAGAGGAAAATGTCGGGCTGGTATGGAGTATTGTCAAACGATTTGCAGGACGTGGATATGACCAGGAAGACATCTTTCAGATTGGATGTATCGGTCTGATCAAGGCGATTGACCGCTTTGATGTACAGTTTCAAGTGAAATTTTCAACCTATGCAGTACCAATGATAACAGGGGAAATCAAACGTTTTCTAAGGGATGATGGCATGATCAAAGTCAGCAGGACATTAAAAGAACAAAGCTATAAAGTCCGAAGGACGGCAGAAAAGATCAGTCAGGAGAATGGCAGAAATGCAACGCTTGAAGAAGTAGCCGCAGCAACAGAATTATCGCGTGAGGAGATAGTTCTTGCCTTAGAAGCAAATACGGAAGTAGATTCGATCTACCGGACGATCTTTGAGTCGGAAGGAAGAGCGGTTACGATGGCAGATCAGGTTGTTTTTGATAAGACAACAAGCTTAGGATATGCCGGAAATAATGTTTCCTCGCAAAATACAATCGGAGAAAACGGAGTTAGTGCAGATTACGAAAAAGAAGAATTGTTAAACCATATGCTGTTAGAACAACTGCTTAAAGAACTTGATGCAACATCCCGCAAATTGATCGAATATCGCTATTTTCATGATATGACACAGATGCAGGTTGCAAAGCAGTTAGGGATCAGCCAGGTACAGGTCAGCCGGATGGAAAAAAAGATACTCACACAGATGCGAAAAAAAGCACAATTATAAAACAAATGGTAGTTAGTGTAAAAGCATATAAGAGGCAGTAGTTTTTCATGCATATGGGAGATATTTCATACTGTTATCCTAATGAAAAAGGAATAAAAGAATAAAAAAATAAAAAAAAGACATACTTGTTTGTAAATCGTATCAAAAGTAATACAAGCTGCTTGAATTTTAAAAGGAGCGCAGAGGTTGCACTAGAAAGGAGAAATGATGCAGATCACGAAAAAGAAACAGGTATGTCTTATTGTTGTGCTTGGAATATTAACATTAGTAGCTATGTGTTTTTTGAAAGAAGCACAAAATGACCCGAAGAGATATTCAAATGGAAAGATCGTAAAGATGGAGGAAAGATATGGACGTTGTATACTTGAAACTGCCGCAGGAAGTACAGGTGGTGAATCGAAAAATTTATTTAAAGGATGTCGCAGAAATCTATTGTGAAGAGGACTGTCTTGCAAAGCGTATCGGTGATATGATCCTGTATACGGTCAAAGGGGATAAAAATGAGAAGATCGTATTCTCGGTGATGAAGATTATCAGACAGGTACAAAAAGAATGTCCGGGAATACAGATTGAATCGATCGGAGAGAGTGATTTTATTCTGGAATATAAAATGCCAAAAGCTGACCAAAAAGTAATGGAAAGGTGCAAATTAATCTTGGTATCTTTGATTGTTTTTCTCGGATCTGCATTTACGATCATGACATTTAATACCGATGTCAGTGTGGGAGATGTTTTTGATAATCTGTACCGTCTGATCTTAGGACATAAAAAGGATAGTGCGATCATGGAAACTGCCTATAGTATTGGGATCTTTGTCGGCATTCTGGGGTTTTACAATCATTTTAAAGGAAGTAAGCTAAAAAATGATCCGACACCGATCCATATTGAAATGCGAAACTATGAGGAAGAGATGAATAAAGCGATCATAAAGAATGCTGACCGCGAAAACGAAACAAAAAAATAGCAGGAGGAAAAGCATATGGAATGGTTTGCAAATATCTGCGTTGCTGTTGTTGGTTTTGCAGGAGGCGTTGGTGTGGCAGGAGGCGTATTTGCCTTTATTTCAATTCTTGGAATACTGCCAAGACTTGCCGGGAGGATGGGACTTGCTAAGTATCTGTATTCTTTGGAAAATATGATCGCATATGGTGGAATCGCAGGAACGATAGTATCTGTCTTTCAGCTGCCCTTGCCCATTGGATATATCGGCGGTATGGTGATCGGTTTCTTTTCGGGGATTTTTACCGGGGCGTTGATCATGGCATTGGCGGAGACTTTAAAAGTAATTCCGATCCTGTGCCATCGTTTGAAACTGGTACATGGTCTTCCGATACTGATCTTTTCCCTTGCCTTAGGAAAAGCACTGGGAAGCTTCTACCAGCTCATCTTCACCGGAAAATAAACAGCACAGATCTTTACAAAACACATCACCGTATTGCATCATCATCCTCACAAAATAAGAGTATTTCAATGCGTCATATCGTTAAATTTTGAATTGTGTTTCTATTTCTTTTTTGCATTTTGAATAGACACGACGGCTGATTAGAATTTCTGGATTTTTTTAGTTTTTTGCTGATTGGGCGCGGGTCATAACTATAGGGGCGACTCAGCCTGAGTAGCATTGCTGTGTAGGGCACGCTCCCGCTTCGCAAAGCCACGTAGCGCACACGTAGCACTTCAAAAGGAAAGTCGTTTTTTGAAGTGCAAGTGGCGACGGGCTTAGAGAGCCCCAACAGCAATGTACATCAGAACTGGCCTTGCCCCTATATCAGATGAGAGCGCCCATAATCAGGGCAAAAAACTAAAAATCTTAGAAATTCTTATCAGGCGAAACAGTGCTTCAAAATGCAAAAGAAATAGAAACACAAATAAAAAAACTACTGATATGACGCAATGAAGTTGAAGAGTGTTTTTGTGAGGATGGTTCAGGAAATGGTGGTGTGTGGTGGTAAAGGTCTGGCAGTCAATGAAATGCAGAAAGGAGAGCATGGCATTCGCTAAAATGTGCGGATGCGTGCGGTATATGGTTATGAATGAAAAAGATAGTACAAAACCTTCGATGGAAGAAATCTTAGCGATCAAAGATCAGAAGAAAAGGAACGAAGCATATAATCAATATGTGGAGAATATGACACCCAAAAGTAACTGTTTTGCAAATTGTGCAAAAGCTTTTTTGGTCGGTGGTCTGATCTGTACGCTCGGAGAGGGCTTGAATTCTTTTTATGAATATCTGGGAAACGAAAAAGAGTTGGCGGCTTTATACGGAACGATCACTTTGATCGCGATCAGTATAATTCTGACAGGACTTAATATTTATCAAAAGCTGGCACAGTTTGGCGGTGCAGGAAGTATCGTGCCGATCACGGGTTTTGCGAATTCTGTTGTGTCCCCGGCAATTGAGTTTCAGACAGAAGGTGAAGTTTTTGGCGTTGGCTGTAAGATTTTTACGATTGCGGGGCCGGTTATTTTATATGGCATTGTAAGCTCGTGGTTTGTTGGCTTGATCTATTGGATCATGCATATGTAAGCTTGTACTTGACAGAATGATATGGTAAGATTTGAAAAAAGATCCGTAGTAACGAAAGAAAAGAGAAAAGCGATATGATAACATTACGATATCCTAAATATTATGAACAATTTGCCTGTATTGCAGGAGCGTGTGAAGATACCTGTTGTGCCGGATGGGAAATTGATATTGATGATGAAAGCTATCAAAAATATATGCAGATTCCGGGAGAATTCGGAGAAAAAATACGGGCAAATATCAGAGAATATGAAACCGATGATGAAGACGTATATGAAAGTCATGGATTCGTTTTAAAGGAAGACAGACGTTGTCCTTTTTTGAATCAGGACAATCTTTGCGAGATGATCCTGACACTTGGTGAAGATGCGATCTGTGATGTCTGTGCGAATACGCCAAGAAATTTTTTTGAATATGATCATACAAGAGAGATTTCGCTGAGCCCAAGCTGTGCCGAGGCAGGACGTTTGTTATTTGGTTCAGCCCAAAAGATTTCTTTCAGGGAAAAACAGATAGAGGAAGAGATTGACCTTGATGAAAGTAAAGAGGAACTTTTGATTGCAAACAATGTCCGCTATGCAAGAGATCATTCGATCTCTATTCTTCAGAATCGAACGTATCCGTTAGAACAGAGGATCGTTACTTTTCTATTTTATGCAAAAGAAGTGCAAGCTTGTATGAACGAAGAAGCGTATGATGCGATTCCTGAGATTGACTATCTTGCAATCTGTCAAAAAGCAGATGCTTTTTGCGAGCAGATTCAAAGCGAAAAGAAAGCAGATCGAATGGCAGCTACAGAAGAAGCTTTTTCGTATTACCAAAAGAGAATGGAATCGTTTGGCGGGATGGAAAGTATTGATCGGGAATGGGAAGAAAACTTTGGAAAAGTAAAGGTTTGTTTTCAAAAAGATCAATCTTCTATAAATATAGAAAAGTCTTATCTGGAAGAAAAAGAAATATTCCTGCATGATTTACAAGAAAATAAAAGAGCATATGAACAGGAACACTGGATCGTATACAATGCATTTTTGTTTCTGATCCGTTGTCTGGATGATAATAATTTCTGGGGAAAAGCCCAGTGTATCGTAGCCGCTTTTTTATTGGTGCAGGATATGGGTCTGTGCCGTTATTTAGAAAAGCAGAATACTTTTACCAAAGAAGACCGGGTAGATCTTACAAGGATCTATGCAAAAGAAGTAGAGCATTCGGAAGTAAATATTGAATATCTTGAAGATGAATTTTTATTTGAAGATATCTATACATTAGAAGAATTATGTAAACAGGTTTTATTATAAGAGTAAGGAAGGAAAAAGGATATGTTTTATATTGGAAATCATTTATCAGCATCTAAAGGATTTGCTGCAATGGGAAGAAAAGAAGTAGAACTGGGAGGCAATACATTTGCATTTTTTACCAGAAATCCAAGAGGAGGAAAAGCAAAAGCAATCGATGAAAAGGATATTGAAAAGTTCCTTACATATGCAAAAGAACACAATTTTGGAAAATTAGTTGCCCATGCACCCTATACAATGAATCTTTGTGCGGCAAAAGAAGATGTGCGTCGTTTTTCAAAAGAAATGTTTTTTGATGATATGAAGAGAATGGAATATGTTCCGGGAAATTATTATAATTTCCATCCGGGTTCTCATGTCGGACAGGGAGTGGAAAAAGGAATTGAATTGATCGCAGAAACGTTAAATGAAGCGTTAACAGCCGAGCAGTCTACGATCGTTTTATTAGAAACAATGGCAGGCAAAGGAAGCGAGGTCGGCAGAAACTTTGAAGAACTCCGTGAGATCATTGATCGTGTGGTATTATCAGAGAAGGTCGGTGTATGTTTTGATACCTGTCATACATGGGATGGCGGTTATGATATTGTCAACGATCTGGATGGTGTGTTGACCGAGTTTGATCGTGTGATCGGTCTGGATCGCCTTTGTGCGGTTCATTTTAATGATAGTATGAATCTGTTAGGAGCACATAAAGACAGACATCAAAAGATCGGTCAGGGAGAGATCGGGGCAGAAGCCATGAAGCGGATCGCCTGCCATCCGGCATTACAGGGCAAACCATTTATTTTAGAGACACCAAATGAAGATGACGGCTATGCAAAAGAGATTGCATTGATCCAATCATGGGTTGAGTAACGAGGTACGAAAATGGAAAGAAATGTTTCATTAGAAGAAATTACAGATGGAAAAAAATACCATAAAAACGATATGGTACGTTTAGGATGCAATGACTGTGATGGATGTAGTGCGTGCTGTCAGGGAATGGGAGAAAGTATTGTATTGGATCCATGGGATATTCATATGTTATCACAGAATTTGCAGCAAAGCTTTGAAGACATGATCGGCAATTCGATCGAATTGCATTCCGAACAGGGGATGATCCTTCCTCATTTGAAGCTGAGCGGAAAAGAAGAAAAATGCACGTTCTTAAATGAAGAAGGAAGGTGCTTGATCCATGCATTCCGACCGGGATTTTGCAGGTTGTTTCCGCTTGGAAGATTATATGAAAAGGAAAGCTTTGTCTATATTTTACAAACGCAGGAGTGCCATAAAGAAAGACGAACCAAGGTCAAGATCACAAAGTGGCTTGGTATATCGAATCTGGATGCATATGAGAAGTTCGTATCCGATTGGCATTACTTTATTAGGGATTTTCAGCTTCTGGCTCAACGTATGCCCAAAGATCTTTTGAAACGCTGGGATATGTTCTTTTTACAGACGTTTTTTGCGGCACCATATCCTGTATTGCAAAAGCAGGCAGTACATAGTGATGATGATTTTTATCGTGAATTTGACCGCAGACTGCGGGCAGCAAAGAAACAGCTTGGATTTGACAAAGGAGGACAGGCATGAGAATACCGGAGTTTTTAAAAGAAAATGGAACGATCGGTTTTGTTGCACCTTCTTATGGATGCAACATCGAACCCTATAAAAGTGCATTTGATCATGCACAGGATATATTAAAGCAGAGAGGATACCGGCTTTTGTCCGGCCCGAATTGTTACGAAGGCAAAGGAATCGGTATCAGCAATGAACCAAAGTTATGCGGGGCGGAATTGAATGATTTTTTTGCAAAAAAGGATGTCGATGTGATCTTATCCTGCGGTGGCGGTGAATTGATGTGTGAAGTATTAGATCATGTAGCGTTTGAGCAGATTGCATCAGAAGAACCAAAATGGTATATGGGATTTTCTGATAATACCAATATGACTTTTTTGCTGACTACACTTTGTGATACGGCATCTGTTTACGGACCGTGTGCTCCGGCATTTGGTATGGAACCATGGTATGCTTCTGTCGAGGATGCGATGCTGCTTCTCGAAGGAAAGAAACATATTTTTACGGGATATCCGAAGTGGGAAAAAGAATCAAAGAAAGATGAAGAACATCCGTTAGAACCTTATTATCTGACACAGGATCGCATTTTAGTCAAGGTTCCGGATCAGGACAGCAAAATGCGTGGCAGGATACTCGGCGGCTGTCTGGACTGTCTTGGCAAATTAGTCGGAACCGGTTATGACAAAGTAAAAGAATTTAATCAGAAATATGCAAAGGATGGAATTATCTGGTATTTTGAAGCCTGTGACCTGAATGTGATGGATATTCGAAGAACACTCTGGCAGCTTGATCATGCAGGCTGGTTTGAACAGGCAAAAGGTTTTCTGGTAGGAAGACCGTTATGTTTTGGTGAGGAACTGTTTGGATTGAACCAATACGATGCAGTGACAGGCGTTTTAAGTAAATATCACGTTCCGATCATCATGGATCTTGATATCGGACACATCCCTCCGATGATGCCGATGATCAATGGCGTACTCGCAGATGTGACCGTTCAGGAAAATGATATTCAGATTGCGTATCAATTTTAAAATAACAGAATATATATACAGATAAGTATGTACTCTCGGCATCTTCTCTAAACGGCTTCTTTCGGCTGGATTTTCGATAGTACATAAGCAAGGAAAAGAGGAATTTTTGTGATACAGGATATAGCACCAAAGAAGTTTTATAATCCGATCTGTTTTGACACGATCACAGCAAAAGATAAAGTGGTGTTGTTTGATGAAAGAAGTGTTTTGATACAGCGAAATGATCAAAATGAATTGATCATTCCGTCTTTTTGCGAGTTAAAAGAGCAAAAGGAAGAAAAGTTTCAATATGCTTTTTCAATCGATCAAACCCGTTATTTTATCAAAAAAGCAGAATATATGCAGGAAAAAGAACAGGTTGAGGGATATGGTTATGAAGCACTTTCTACGATCCGTCAGCTGATTTCGAAAGAAATCTGCTTTGCTGTAATGAGTGCATGGCATTTAGCAGGATGGTATCGCGATAACCGCTTTTGCGGAAGATGTGCAACAACGACAATTCATAGTCAGAAAGAACGAATGTTATATTGTCCCGGATGTGGGAATATGATCTATCCCAAGATTGCTCCGGCTGTGATCATAGGTGTTGTCGATCGGGACAGGTTATTGTTATCCAAATATGCCGGAAGAGAATATAAAAAATATGCTCTGCTTGCCGGTTTTACGGAATTCGGTGAGACAGCGGAAGAAACCGTTGCAAGAGAAGTGTTTGAAGAAGTCGGCTTGCATATTGGAAAGCCGAAATATTATAAAAGCCAGCCATGGGGGATTGACAGTAACATTTTATATGGCTTTTTTGTGAGCCTTAAGGGAGAAGCCAAGATATCGCTTGATCCAAACGAGCTTTCTTTGGCAGAATGGCATGAAAGAGGAAAGATCCCGGCAGCAGATGACGGGATCAGCCTGACAAGAGAGATGATCGGATTTTTTGAAGATAAAGAACGCTTTGAAACGTGGTTTTTTGATTGATGTTTAGAAGGATTTGAAAGTATTTCCTGTAGAATGATAAGACAATATGAAAAAACAGTCTTAGATGATAGGAAAGATTAAGATATCCTTTCTGTTTCCTTAAAGCGGCAAAGGGATTATTGACCTTTGCCTTTTTTATGTGTATCGTAAAAATGAAAGTGCAAAAACTTTTGATCAAAAGGGATTAAAAAAGTATGCATTAAAAGCTCATGCAGCAGGAAAGGAAAAGATATGTCAAGATTTAGTGTAAAGAAGCCGTTTGTGGTATTGGTTGGTGTCGTTATGCTTTTAGTTTTAGGTTTTGTCAGCTTTACAAAGATGACAACAGACTTTATGCCGAATATGAACATGCCATATATGATCGTTATCACAACGTATCCGGGTGCTTCCCCTGAAAAAGTAGAATCAGAAGTCAGTGAAGCGGTGGAAAATTCTGTCGGAACAGTTAATGGTGTCAAGAAAGTGACCAGTACCTCTTCCGAAAATTCCAGTATTGTGTCACTGCAATTTGAGGATGATACCGATATGGATGCAGCGATGGTCAAAGTATCTTCTGCCGTCAATCAGGTAGAACTCCCTGAAAATGCAGGAAAACCTATGATCATGCAGATTTCTATGGATATGATGGCAACGATGATGACAAGTGTTGATTACAAAGGAAAAAGCGGTGCAGAATTATCCAGGTTCATTGATGAAAAGATCATTCCTGAATTAGAACGGCAGGATGGCGTGGCAAGTGTCGGAACATCCGGCATGGTAACCGAATCCGTTGAAGTTCGCTTAGATCAGGATAAGATTGATGATGTTAATGAAAAAGTATTAGAAAAGACAAATAAATCCTTAGCAAAAGCAAAGAAAAAATTAGATGATGCGCAAAAAAAGCTCGATGATGGCAAAGCAAAATTAGAAGAGCAAAAGAGTCAATTAGAAAGCAAGCAGGATAAAACATCAGGTGAACTTGCAAAATACAGTAAATTAATGAATCAGGCGATCGCGACCAAGCAGGCGCAATCTTCTGAACTGACCAGTCTGAAAGCCAATCAGAGCGCATTGCAAATGGAAAAGAAAGCCTATACAAAGAATAAAGTCGTATCTTCTTATCAGGCGATCAGTCAGGGAATCCGGACCGTTCGTGACAGTTTTGCAGAAGATGGTGCAGCATATAAAGCAATTTACGATTCTGCTTATCAGCAGACATTAGCAGCAATCGTACAGTCACAGGCTGCAAGCCTGGGTATCACAGATACGGTTACAGCAGCAAATGTTAATACATATGTTGCAAAGCTTGGCACGCAGGCATCTGCATTGACAGCACAAGCAGAAAAACAGGCAGAAAAAACAGCAAAAGAGCAGGCAAAAAAACAGTTAAATGCATTGCCAAAAGATGTAAAAGATGCGATTGACAATGCATCAAAATTAAAAGCATATCAGGCATTGTTAAAAGAGCAGGGGCAGGAAAAAGCAGCTAAACAGCTTACAAAGAAGAATTTAAAATCTCTGTATGATATTGTGGAAGTACGTATCCCTCAGATTGATACGGCACTTGGCAACTTAAAGACAGAGATCACGGTAGCCAAAAAGGTATTAAAGCAGGTAGAAAAGTCTATTAAGTCAGCAGAAGATAAATACGAAGAAGTGGAGCAGGGGAAGATTTCCGCTGCGGCAGCCTTTGGTACGGCTAATGCACAGATCAACAGTGCACAATCTTCTTTGGCTTCAAGTGAAAAAGAGCTTGCATCAGGAAAAGAATCGTATGAAAAATCAAAAAAGGAAGCATTGAAAAAGGCAAATCTGGATCAGCTCCTGACAATGGAAAAATTAGCAGGTATTCTGAAAGCAGAAAACTTTTCGATGCCGGCCGGTTATATCAGTGAAGACGGAACACAATATCTGATCAAAGTCGGTGATGAATACAGCAGCATGGATGCAATGAAAGATACGGTTCTTTGTAAACTGGACGGTATTGGTGACATCCGTCTGAAAGATGTTGCAAAAGTAACAAAGATTGATGATTCGTCGGATTCTTATGGTCGTGTAAATGGAAATGACGCGATCCTTTTGAATGTATCAAAAGCAAGTACAGCCGGAACATCTACCGTATCTAAAGAATGCAATGCTAAGATGAAAGAATTGGAAAAGAAATACAGCGGTCTTCGCTTTACGAATCTGATGGATCAGGGTGAATATATCGATCTGATCATCCACTCTGTTTTATCAAATCTTTTATGGGGTGCATTGCTGGCAATCATAGTATTGATCATCTTCTTACGGGATCTGCGCCCGACAGCTGTAGTCGCATTCAGTATTCCGCTTAGTGTTCTGTTTGCGATCATTTTGATGTATTTTACGAATATTACATTAAATGTGATCTCGTTGTCCGGTCTGGCACTTGGTGTCGGTATGCTGGTAGATAATTCAATCGTCGTGATTGAAAATATATATCGTTTACGAAACAAAGGAGTATCTGCGGCAAGAGCGGCTGTTATGGGTGCAAATCAGGTGGCAGGTGCGATCTTTTCTTCTACATTAACAACGGTATGTGTGTTTTTACCTATCGTCTTTACCGAGGGACTGACACGCCAGCTAATGATGGATATGTGTCTGACGATCGTATACAGTCTGGGTGCAAGTCTGATTGTTGCATTGACATTAGTTCCGAGCATGGGAGCAACTTTACTAAAGGATACCAAGAGCAAAGAACATAAATGGTTTGATGCGATGATCGTTGGCTATGAAAGAGTACTTCGTTTCTTCCTTCGATTTAAGATCGTTCCAATCGCAGCTGCGTTGGCTTTACTTGTATTTGCTGTCTGGCAGGTGACCCGTATGGGTATTGTATTTATGCCGGAGATGGGAAGCGAACAGATGTCTGCAACGTTGAAAATGGATACGGAAGCAACGCAGGATGAGGATTACGCATTAGCAGATAAGATTTCTACACAAATGCAAAAGATCAAAGGTGTTAAGACCGTTGGTGTGATGAAGGGAAGTACATCGGGTGCCATGAGTAGTGCAAATTCCGATAAAACCTATTCATTTATGATCCTTCTGGATGAAAAATATGCAAATAGCAATAAAAAGATCGCATCCAAGATGGAGTCAGTATTTAAAAAGAATAAGTGCAAGGATTATTCAGTATCGGATTCCAATATGGATATGTCAAGCCTGATGGGTTCCGGTTTACAGGTGAATATTTATGGTAAAGACAGCGATAAGCTGATCAAGATCAGTGAAGATGTCATGAAGATGGCAAAAGAAGTAAAAGGTTTTGAAAAACCGTCAAACGGACAGGAAGCCGGAGATAAGGAAGTGGTTGTCAAAGTAGATAAAGACAAAGCAATGCGTCTTGGTTTAACCGTAGCGCAGGTTTATAGCGAACTGGCAGATAAGTTAAAGACAGAAAAAGATTCTACGACTTTGACGGTTGGAAGTGACAGCTATAATGTAAAGATTGTTGATGACCGTGAAGAGTTAAATACATCCAATATTATGGATTATGAGTTTGAGACAACAACGACTGATGCAAATGGAAAAACAAAGACGAAGAAACATAAGTTAAAAGAATTTGCAAGCTTTAAAGAGACAAAAGGTGTTGCTTCTATCGACCGCGAAAATCTTGTGAATTATGTACAGGTAACAGCAGATACCAAAGATGGATATAACACAACATTGCTCAGCCGTCAGTTACAAAAGAAATTAGACAAATACAATATACCGGATGGCTATGAGGTCAAGATTCAGGGTGAAAGCGAGACCAATACCGAGATGGTCAGTAATATGCTTTTGATGATCGGTCTTGCCTTTGTGATGATCTATCTTGTCATGGTAGCACAGTTCCAAGGTCTGCTATCTCCGTTTATTGTACTATTCACGATCCCGCTTGCTTTTACTGGTGGTTTGTTAGGACTTTTGATCACGGGAGAACAATTATCCGTAATGGCATTGATGGGCTTTTTGGTCTTAGAGGGTGTCGTTGTAAATAACGGTATTGTTTTTGTGGACTATGTCAATAAACTCCGCTTAAATGGCTGGGAAAAGAAAGAAGCATTGATCGAAACCGGAAAGACACGTATGCGTCCGATTATGATGACTGCTTTGACAACAATTCTTGCTATGTCAACATTGGCATTCAGTAAAGATTCTACAGCCGGTATGAGCCGCGGAATGGCGATCGTAACGATCGGAGGCTTGCTGTATGCAACTTTGATGACATTGTTTATCGTTCCGGTATTTTATGATATCTTATATCGTCGCAAGTTAAAGAAAGTAGATCTTGGCGATGAAGAATCATTGACAATGTCGGATGATGAGTTGTATTAAAAAGAAAAATAAAAAGTGTAATATGTTTTGCAAAATCCCCCTTTTTGCTCGGATTAAGAATGTTCGGTAAAAAGGGGGTTTTTATGTGTTATTCTGATAGAAAAATGTTGAAGAATAAAAAAGGAAATATAAGCCATACTGTTAGAAACATGAAAATGGAAAGAAAAAGAATTACAAAGTGAGATAGGAAAAATGGTTGATTTCTTAACGATAGTAAAGAATACAACTCACAAACAGATTGCAATAGAAAGGAGAAGGCAATGGCAAAAAAACAGGTTGGCAAACAAACGATTCGTTTTTTGCACCCTCCGGTTATTCAGGGGGCAGCTTCTGTTGTAGGAAAGAAAGAAGGAGAAGGACCTTACGGAGAATGGTTTGACTGTATAGAAAAAGATCCAAAGATGGGTGGAGATTCATGGGAAGAAGCCGAAGGTAAATTTCAAGAAAAAGCAGCAAAGCTTGCAATAGAACATGCCGGTTTGCAACAAAAAGAGATCCGTTACATTGTAGCAGGAGATCTGTTAGGACAGTTAATGGCATCTTCTTTTGGACTGCTTTCTTTGCAAATTCCGTTGTTTGGTGTTTATGGAGCATGTTCGACAATGGGCGAATCCATGGGCATTGCCGCAATGATCGTAGAGGGTGGCTTTGCCGATCATGTCCTTGCATTGACATCAAGTCATTTTGCAAGTGCAGAAAAGCAATTTCGTTTTCCACTTGGCTATGGCAATCAACGTCCGAAAGCATCAACATGGACAGCGACCGGAAGCGGTGCGGTTGTTATTTCGAAGTCTGTTTTAGAGGAAGAAAAAGAATCGCATAAGATAGGTCAAAATTATTCCAAAGAAGCATTAAAAGAAAAAGGAAAAGTGCATATTGAAGGAATTACAACCGGTAAAGTAGTTGATTTTGGCATAAAAGACAGTATGAATATGGGAGCATGTATGGCACCGGCAGCAGCAGAAGTCATCGCACAGAATCTGCATGATCTGGGTGTCAAACCGGATTATTATGACAAGATCATAACCGGTGATCTTGGAAAAGTCGGAAAAGATATCGTATTGGATTATCTCAAAGCAAAAGGTTTTGATATCAGTAAACAATACATGGACTGCGGAATTGAAATTTATGGAGAAGAACAACAGGTTCATGCAGGCGGAAGCGGCTGTGGATGCAGTGCGGTCATGCTGACAGGCTACATTTTAAAAATGCTCGAAAAAAAGAAATGGCACAGAATTCTTTTTGTACCGACCGGAGCATTGTTATCACAAGTCAGCTATAACGAAGGCAACAGCGTGCCCGGCACAGCACATGCCGTCATATTAACAAGCTGCTAACACATCCCTCTACACTTATAACGCAGATCCTTTCTCCTAAACGGCATCAAAATGTAATACTTTTCTTTGCGATTCTATTTTTGTTTCCTTTTGAAGCACTGTTTCGCTTACTAAGGATATCTAAGATTTTTTGCTTTTTTGCTCTTATTATGGGCGCTCTCATCTGATATAGGGGCAAGGCCTGGCTGATGTACATTGCTGTCTGGGAATCTCAAAGCCCGTCGCCACTTGCACTTCAAAAAACGTCTTTGCTTTTTGAAGTGCTATGTGTGCGCTACGTGGCTTTGCGAAGCGGGAGCGTGTCCCAGACAACAATGCTACTCAGGCTGAGTCGCCCCTATAGTTATGACCCGCGCCCAATAAGCAAAAAAGCTAAAAAATCAGATATCCTAACTAAGCGTCGTGTCATTTCAAAAGGAAACAAAAAATAGAACCTGCAAATATTTACAGATATGTTTGATGCCGTTTAGGATAAGGATCCTGCGGATATAGAAAGTGCGGGATGTGGTTAGCCAAGAAAGAAGGAGGAAGAAGAATGCATTATGTTTGGGCTTTTTTAGTCGGAGGTGCGATCTGTGCGTTGGTGCAGATTTTGATGGATAATACGAAGCTGATGCCGGGAAGGATCATGGTGATCTTGGTCTGTACCGGAGTAGTGTTAGGTGCGATCGGTGTATATGAGCCATTTGCAAAATGGGCAGGTGCAGGGGCGACTGTGCCATTACTGGGTTTCGGAAATACATTATTTAAAGGGATGAAAGAAGCAATCGACAGCGAGGGATTTATCGGACTTTTTAAAGGCGGTTTTACTGCTTGTGCGGTTGGTGTAAGTGCAGCTTTGCTTTTTGGTTATATTGCATCATTGTTCTTTAAACCAAAGATGAAATGATAATTATTACGAAAAAAGTCAGAAAAAAGTCGATTGTTGTAGGACAATTTATATGAAAAAAAAGAAGAAAAACAAATATAATATACAATTCATACAAAAATAGAAAAAGCCCTTGAAAAATATGGAAACAAGCTATAAACTTTTTATGATGAATACTGTAAAGTGCTTAGAGAAAACATGGGTATTTAAAAAGCATAAAAAACAGTAGAAGATAAAAAAGAGTTTATAATTTCAGGGTAAAGGAGAAGTATTTATGAGTCGAGGAAAGAATAGTAGAAGAACACAGAAAAATCTTGCAAAGACAACTGTTGTTGCACAGGAAAAGAAGGTAGAAGAAAAGACAGCAGCGGAGACTGTAAAAGAAACAGTACAGCCGGTTAAAAAAGAAGAAGTGAAACCGGTAGCAGAGAAGACAGAAACTGTTAAGACAGAGCCGGTAAAAGCTACAGTAAAAACAGAAAAAAAAGTACAGCCAAAAGAGTCAAAACCTGTAGCGAAGGCAGCGGAAAAACCGGTAGCAAAGACAACAGCAAAAGAAACAAAAGCAACTGCTAAAACAACGAAAAAGACAACGGCGAAAAAGACAACAGCTAGGAAAGCAGCGAAAAAACCGGTTGAAAAAATAACAGAAGTTTATTTTGAATATAACGGCGAACAGATCTTATCAGAGGAACTTGTAGGCCGTATTCAGGAAGCATATAAGAATGAAGGACATCGCATTTCTTCAATCAAAACACTTCGTGTATATATTAATCCGGATGAAAGAAAAGCATACTATGTTATCAATGATAAAGCAGAAGGAAAGTTTGTAGAATTCTAATCTGTCTGATACATAGTAAGCTAATTGTCTGGCTGTGAATAAATGAAACAAAAAATGCACTCTTTTGGAGAATCCGGAAGAGTGCATTTTTCGTTCTTTATTGAGAGCCGGGGTAAAAACGTATTTTTTAAAACACATGCTAAGGTGCTGTCACACTTTGATTTATAATTAGACAAATTAGCATAACTGCATCAAAAATTGTGCAAAATGGATAGAAAATGTTTCGAAATTGTAAATTAGATATGAATAAATTGTGGAAATAGACGAAAATTACATGATTTAGACAAAAAAACTTGATAATTATGACAAATATGTTACTATAAGAGAGTAGCATTTACATATAGAAATCTAAAATACAGGGGTGTTATTACGAATGCATTGTATTTTTAATAGGGGTGTTAAAAATACAGACAAGTATAATGAAATTCGTAATGCATCTTTTTCTTTTTGGGTTTCACAAAGAAAGGAGAAGGTATTTTATGCGATTACGCAAAAAAGTTTTAGCAGTTCTTTTGACTGCAGCGATGTTAGTTACTTCTGCATCGTGTCCACAAACAAACACAAAGACAGTAAAAGCGGCAGGCGGTTCATTTAACAACCTGAACCAGAGCCGGATGACAGCAGCAATGGGGGCTGGATGGAATCTGGGTAACCAGTTGGAGTCGGCTGTTGGCGGTACACCGGAAGAAACAAAATGGGGTAATCCGACGATCACAGAAGATCTGATCCTTGCTGTAAAGGATGCCGGATTCAAGTCTATTCGAATTCCTGTATCATATTTGAGCAAGATTGGAAATGATTCCAATTATACGATCGATTCCGCTTGGCTTGACAGAGTACAGCAGGTTGTTGATATGTGTGTAGACAATGGCTTATATGCAATTGTCAATATGCATGGAGACGGATATACTTCAATTGATGGTGGCTGGCTGCTTTGCGGCAACGCAGACCAGACAGCGATAAAGAAGAAATACGCTGCATGCTGGAAACAGATTGCAACAAGATTTAAAGATTATGATGAGCATTTAGTATTCGAGTCAATGAATGAAGAGTTTGACGGAACTTATGGAAATCCAAGTTCAAGTGCATATGCTAATATTAATGCATACAACCAGATTTTCGTAGATACCGTTCGTCAGACAGGCGGAAACAATGATATGAGATGGTTATTGATCCCTGGCTGGAATACAAATATTAACTATACAGCAGATGATTATGGATTTAAACTTCCTACAGATAATTATTTGTCAAGCAAGATCGGATCAGGTGAAAAGAGAATCATGGTTTCTGTTCATTACTATGATCCTTGGGAATTCTGCGGAACAGAATCCGGCGCAGTAACACAGTGGGGTGATACTGCTACAAACAGTTCTAAAGTAGCAAGCTGGGGTGATGAGACTTATATGAAATCCCAGTTTAAGAAAATGCATGATAAATTTGTTGCAAAAGGATATCCGGTTGTGATCGGTGAATATGGTTCGATTGACAAATCAAACTATGATTCGGCAAGCACAGCCAACAGAAAAGAATTTGCACAAAAAGTTTGTTACTATTCTGATATGTATGGATTGATTCCTGTATATTGGGATAATGGTTACAATGGTGAATATGGCTTTGGACTTTTTGATCGCTATACCTATAAAGTAACACAGCAGTCTGTCATTGATGGAATCATGGAGATCTATGGTGATACTTCAGAGGCAACCGCAACAGGAATTACATTGGACAAAACATCACTTACCTTAGCAGTTGGAGGTGGAAAGCAGACACTTACTGCTACATTAACACCAGCAGACAGCAAGGATAAGATTACATGGACATCAAGCGATGAAGATGTAGCAACAGTTAATTCCAAGGGACAGGTTAGTGCTGTTTCTACAGGAACCTGCACGATCACAGCAAGCGTTCCGAACGGATACAAAGCAACTTGTAAAGTAACGGTTCCAAGACCAACAAGCATTCGTGCAAAGATGTATCTGTTAGAAACTTCAAGCTGGAAATCAGTTATCAGTGATGATGTAGCAGAAATTACATCAGCCGGTGGAGAGTATTCTGTTTCATTAAAAGCAACAGAGGAGCAGTTAAAGAATATTGGTTCTTTATATATCCGTGATATCAGCGTAGGAGAAGAAGATGCATCTGCATTTGACTATGCTAAGATCAAAGTAAAATCATTTACTTTAAATGGCAAGACATACAGCATGAAGAACGATACTTTTACTTATGATACAAGCTTAAGTAAAGGTTCAGAAGACGGACTTTCTAATCCGATCTTTAACTTTTCATTCATTAATGTATGGGCAAATACACATGTAAATGATGTAACGGTACAGAATTGGAATTATATTGCATATTTCAATAATGCATCTTATCAGACAGAAAATACATTAACAATCAACTTTAGTGTATCAGATATCAAAGGTGGCTCTACAGGTGGAGAAGCAACAACGGCACCAACAACAGAACCAACAGTGGCACCAACGGTAGCACCAACAACGGCACCGACAGTAAAACCAACGGTAGCACCTACAGTAGCACCGACAGTAAAACCAACGGTAGCACCAACAACGGCACCGACAGTAAAACCAACGGTAGCACCGACAGTAAAACCAACGGTAGCGCCAACAACAGCACCGGCAACCGGTTCAAAAGTACTTTGCACCAATGAGACAAACAAATACGAAACATGGGATGCAAGCTGGTTGACAAAAGCAGCAGATGATGATGTGATCACATTACAGTATACCTGTACAGATGCATCACATGGTAACTGGGGTGTGATGTCATGGGGAGCTTCCGTAGATGGCGGTTGGAATTCCGGCACATCATATAATGCAGCAAGTAATCCAACAGACGTTGTAACTGCTACTTGTACTGCAGCAGAGTTAAAAGACGCATTAAAGATTAAAAAGTCATCAACGGTTTCATATATTTGTCTGTATACATGGAATGGTGGTAAGATCGTAAGTCTTTCTATCTCAGACCGTACAGCAAAACCAACAGTAGCACCGACAACAGTGCCTACAACAGCACCAACAGTAGCACCAACAGTAGCGCCTACAATAGCACCAACAGTGGCACCAACAGTTGCACCAACAGTAGCACCAACAGTGGCACCGACAGTAGCGCCAACAGTTGCACCAACAGTAGCACCAACAGTGGCACCGACAACAGCACCGGATGCCGGAACTTTACAGGGTGATATCAAAGTAACAGGTGACTGGGGAACAGGCGGACTTGCTACAATCACTATTAAAAATACAACAGGTAAGACGTTTTCCGATGGATGGACGGTATCATTTGATTGTGATCGTTCGATCAAAAACTGCTGGAGTGGTACATTAACAAATGTAGGAACAAACAGTTACACGATCAGCAATCCGGGATGGGACAGCTATCTTGCTGCAGGAGCTACGATCTCACTGAATGTAGAACTTGGTTCAGGTACAGCAACTCCTACCGTATCAAATATTTCATTAAAATAATCAAATGTTTAGATGGCTTTTGAATGATGAACTCCTAAATATAACTCATCTGCATACATGATAAGAAAAAGTCAGATAACATGGATAAGAAAAAGAGAGGTGGCATACGAAAGAGTATGTCGCCTCTCTTTGTGTTGTTTCATAAGAAAATGAACTTGTCAGATCCTTATGAAACAGAGATGATATTGATCAAAAAGAAAAACTATCTTCCTGACATTTCTTCTTCCTGACGTTTGATCATCTGACGAACCATCTCACCACCGACAGAACCGTTCTGTGCGGAAGTAAGGTCACCGTTGTAACCCTGTTTGAGAGGCACACCTAACTCGTTTGCAACTTCCATTTTGAACTTGTCCATAGCTGCTTTTGCCTGTGGTACTTCCATTCTTGAACTCTGATTATTTGTCATGATTTTTTCCTCCTTTTTTTAGCGATTTGATTCTTTTCGACGAATCACGAAAAGATTGATATCGCGTTGATTGACGGGATAAGAAATTTCTTATCTGATACTAGTATGTGATAGAACAGAAAAAATATGTTGGTAGTTTTTGGAGAAAAGGTTGAAAAAAAATTATAATGTGATACAATATTCTTGTATGATTATTGTTAAAAATAATAACTGCGTTATTACTAATGCGCAAATACATAAAACGTATGGAGGATACTAAAATGAAACATATCAAAACAATCAATAAGGCAAACTTAAGCGCAACAGCAAAAAAAGGTGGCTGTGGAAAATGTCAGGCATCATGTCAGTCAGCATGTAAGACATCTTGTACAGTAGGTAACCAGAAGTGTGCAAACGAGGAAAATAAATAATTCCGGTTAGGTTTGACATTTTTTATTTTCTAAGATATGGAACATAAGAACCATATCGCATGATACGAAAAGAATACGATAGCTGTTATGAGAGTTGCTCATAACAGCTATTCTAATATAGATTAAATTGCCAAATTGTCTGTCCTGTATAGTGGGTTCGTTGTGCAGGCTGTTCAAAGTATATTTTGCAATTTGATCAGATAGAGAAATGAGGTAAAAATGATTCATAAATTTAAAGCAAAAGATATTTGTATTTTATTAGATACCAATAGCGGTGGAGTGCATGTGATCGATGATGTTACATTTGATCTGTTAGATCATGCAGAACCGCCATTTGAAAAAGAATGTCCTAAAAATGTTATGGATATTTTAAAAGAAAATTATACAGAAGAAGAGATAAAGGAAGCATATGCGGATATTTTAGAATTGTACGATAACAAATTGTTATATAGTGATGATGTCTACGGCGATTATTCTAAGACAGTTGTAGAATCACCGATCAAAGCAATGTGTTTGCATATTTCGCATGACTGTAATCTTCGCTGTAAGTATTGTTTTGCATCGACCGGTGACTTTGGAAAAGGACGTAAACTGATGCCGTTTGAGGTTGGAAAAGCTGCGATAGATTTCCTGCTTGAAAAGTCAGTGGGAAGAGAAAATCTTGAAGTTGATTTCTTTGGCGGAGAGCCATTGATGAACTTTGATGTTGTTAAGCAGATCGTTGAGTATGCAAGAAGCAAAGAAGAGGAATATCATAAGAATTTCCGTTTCACCATTACGACAAATGGTATGCTTCTTGATGATGATACGATCGATTATATCAATAAAGAGATGTATAATGTTGTTCTTTCAATCGATGGACGTAAAGAAGTTAATGACCGTATGCGCGTCCGTGTAGATGGAAGCGGATGTTATGACAGAATTCTTCCGAAATTTAAAAAGTTAGTAGATGGACGTGGTGACAAGGAATATTATGTCAGAGGAACGTATACAAAGTATAATCTT
The DNA here is from genome assembly GCF_014384965.1 of Jutongia hominis. GTDB lineage: Bacteria > Bacillota > Clostridia > Lachnospirales > Lachnospiraceae > Butyribacter > Butyribacter hominis. Next base: position 218,344 of record NZ_JACRSW010000001.1, on the reverse strand, counting down.
GATTTCTCGGAAGATGTTATGCATTTGTATGAAGCCGGTTTTGACGAAATTTCCGTTGAACCGGTTATTGAATCGCCGGAAGAAGCTTATGCCATTACGGAAGAAGATCTGGATCAGATTTATGCGGAATATGATAAATTAGTAGACCGGATCGGTGCGATCAGGAAAAGCGGAAAGCATATCAATTTCTTCCATTTCATGATCGATCTGGATCAGGGACCATGCGTGATCAAAAGACTTCGTGGCTGCGGAAGCGGTAATGAATATGTATCGATCACACCGGATGGAGATATTTATCCATGTCATCAGTTTGTAGGTCATGATGAATATAAAATGGGGAATATCGAAGAAGGTACCTTTAACAATGATATCAAAAAGGAATTTGCAGGATGTCATGTTTATTCGAAGCCTGCCTGTCAGGAATGCTGGGCAAGATTTTATTGCAGCGGTGGATGCAATGCGAATAACTTTGTATTCAATGGTGATATCCATAAAGCATATGAGCTGTCTTGCAAGATTCAGAGAAAGCGTATTGAATGTGCAATTCTGATGAAAGTATTAGAACAATTAGAAGCATAATTCACAAAAGACAGAGCATTACGCATTGGCACTGTCAAAATTCACAAAATGCGTAGAAAAGAGGAGAATTATGGAAAAACATAATAATGTCAAAGGGAAACTGATCGGTGGGATTTTAGCGGTTGTGCTTCCGTTTCTGATCATACAGGGAATCATTTATGAGTTGCTTCAGTATGGAGTGATCAAGACGGCAATTGCATTTGTATTAAATGCAATTGTTGCGGCAATCGCATTTTTTATTATATACAACATTTTTAAAGTTTTACTGCTTCCGTTTCAGGCTGCCATCACCGGAGAAACAATCCGAAAAAACTCGGTGGTTGCTAAAAAGATGGAAAAATTATCTTCAAGAGATGATGAGATTGGCAAAGTAGCAAGAGAAATTCAGTCCAATGTTGAAACATTTGCGGAAACGATCAGTGCGATCCGCATCGCAACTTCAGAATTAGAGGAAGTTTCCGGTGAATTTGCACAGATGTTTGAAAACATGAATGAAGTAGCGGATAGTACCAATAGTGCAGTAGAAATAATCACAGATAATACATCGATCCAGGCAGACAAAGTAAGTGATATCAAGAAGATGACAGAGCAGATCAGTGAGGGTGTGGATCATATCTTAAATAATGTGGAATCATTAAAGCAAAGTGTAGATACGGTATTAGATTGCAATCATGCTGCATCCGAGATCATGAAAGAACTTGTAGATATCAGTGAAGAAAGCGGACATGCAATGGAAGAAGTTGGCACACAGACAACACGTACCAACGAGTCTGCACAGGAGATCCAGAAGGTGACAGGTATTATTGCCGGCATTTCCAATCAGACAAATCTTCTTGCACTGAATGCAAGTATTGAAGCAGCCAGAGCAGGTGAGAATGGAAAAGGTTTTGCTGTTGTAGCAGAACAGATTCGTGAGCTGGCTGACCAGTCCAGAGAATCAACAGAACATATCAGCGAGATCGTTAACGGTCTGATTGCAAATTCAAATACAAGTGTAGAGATTACCAAGAAAGTATCCGAAGCTTTTGAAAAGCAGGATGAGAAGATTAAAGATACAGAGTCTGTTTTCGGTACATTAAATTCCGAGATCAAGAGAGTCGGTTCTGCAATTGATGAGATAGATCGGGAGGTATCTGATCTTGATGAGCATAAGAATGTGATCGCAGAAGGTGTTGAAAACCTTGCACAATTTGCTCAGGAAAATGCAGAGAGCGGACGTGTTACAAAGGAAAATATGGACAATCTTGGAAAGGTTATGCAGCAGTGTAAGATTTCGACAAAGAAGATTGGTTCTGTATCAGAAAAACTGGTAGAAAAGATTAAAAACTTAAAATCAGAAGGAATGAAAAAACTTCACTAATGATTTCGAGGTGTCAAAAGTACGTTGCTAAGATTGGCGGATGTGATTGTTGTTAGTATGTTTTATATGTAAAGCAAAAGGAACAGCCGGAAGATAATGTATTTTTTGACACCTTGCTTTATTTTGACAGAAAAGAGTGGTATATATGGAAAGAGAATTACAGATAGGAGAATTTTACAGACATTTTAAAGGAAATGTATATCAGATAAGAGAGATTGCAAAAGATAGTGAAACATTAGACAAAATTGTAGTTTACCAGGGAATGTATCCGCCATATGAATGCTGGGTCAGAAATTATGAAAATTTTATGGCACCGGTTGATACGGGAAAATATCCAAATGCCTCACAGAAGTATCGTTTTGAACGAATTATGCCGGAGGGATTACAATCCGATATACAAAAGAGACAGATAGAATGTTCATTGCAGGAAGATGGGTATAAAAATGAGCAGGCAGCCAGTGTTTTGACAAATAAATTGCAAAAGAAGGAACCTACAGAAAAATCTTTGCATACAGAAGATATAAAACAGCCGGCGAATAGTTTGAAAGAATTTTCAAAGGAAGAACTTCATGACATCTTTCTGGAAGGAAGGGCGGAAAAATTCCTTGAGGATAAAATGAGTGCTAAAGAGATTGGAACAATGGGGATGATGCAGCTTCTGGATGCAGAAAGCTTTCATCAGAAAAGAGAAATCTTTAAAGGCTTAAAAAAATATCTGACAAAAAATCTGCTTATGAATATAGCGGTTGCATTAGACATTGTATTAGAGGATGGAACAGCAGAAGAACAATATGATTCCATACTGCATTGTCTGGATGCTTTAGAACATTATGAAGGAGGGAGACTGCGTTAAATGCTGCAAAAGATAGCAAACAGCCTGGTGCATGGAAATTTCAGAACAAAACTTTTTTTGTGGTCGGTGATCGCGCTGGGAACAGCAGCCCTAATCCTGCTTGCGGCAGCACTTGCACTTGGAATGCCTGCATTGGGAGCGGGTGCAGCCGGCTTTGGTTTTGTAGGCCTGGTTACATCACAGTCTGTATCATTAAAAGATCTTGAAAAACCACATAAGAAGAAAACTTCGAAACCAAAAGTAAAAGAATCGGCAGACGGATCAAAGGGGCAGAGTTCGGATTCATCCAAAGAACAGGAAAATGGTTCAAAGGAGCGAAATGATCGTTTAAAAAAAGAACAGGAGACAGGCAGACAAAAGAGCAATCGTTATAAAAAAGAACAGGAAAAGACAAAATTTTTACATTCTGTTGATGCCAAAACAATGAAAAAAAACATGAAAAAGCATAAAGTGAATCAGATTCATGTAAAAGTTATGGTGGATTCTTATCCGGAAAAGCAGATTGAACAATCACCGGCTGTTGTATGGCGAACCGATACAATGTTGCATTTTATGATCATGTCTGCACAGGTCGAAGAGTTTGAAGTGCCTTTAATGGATATCAAAGGAATTCTGCTGGTAAAGAATGTTCCTGCAGATCCGCAGAAGGACTATGCTTTTTATAAATATAATTCCTTTATCGGTAAAATGTTTCGGCCGTTTCTTCCGGCATATAGAGAAAAAAATAACCAGGGCAATCTGGAATTTACGAAAAATACATTTCGGATTGATCCGGGGATTTATCTGACAAATACCTCTGTTGCTAATCTGCAAAGTGTTCTTCTTCCGGATGTTGCATTTTTAGTAGATGATAAAGTAACATCTTCAACATATTTTAATGAATATTTTAAAGAAGTATACCGCAATAGTATTTTGTGTAAAAACGGAATTATCAACCTGGAGGGATATAAAGAAAAAGTAGAGATCACATTAGATGCATTGTTGACAGCTCCGATCAGTGGAGAAGAGTTTGTGCAGACACTTCGTGAATTGAAAAAATATCATTTGATCACACAACAATATGTGACAGAGTATACACAAAAATACAGGACGATCAATATGGACAAAACGAACTGATCTTCTTTGTGGATTATTTCCATTGACAGGGAAAGGAAAATTATGATAGGTTTCCATTAAACGATGTTGTCGGAATGAATGACAGCCATAGACAGCATTGTGAAAAGATTGCAGAAATAAGTTTTTTTGTATCTGCTGGAAAAGTTTTTTATAAGCAGATACAAATGCCGGTAGAAAAGTAGTTGACAGAATTCTGAAAATGGATTATGATACCAAAAGAACATCTGTTCGTAAAATGAAGGGGAGAGTCGTAATACAGAACAGACAAGAAAGGAAAATGACATGGCAAAAGAAGTTACGATTGATGAGAATAAACAAAAAGCATTAGCGGCAGCAATGGCACAGATTGAAAAGCAGTATGGAAAAGGATCTGTTATGAAACTGGGCGATACTGCTCATTTGAATGTAGAAACTGTACCATCCGGTTCACTGGGGTTGGATCTGGCATTGGGAGTAGGCGGTATTCCGAAGGGACGAATCATTGAGATTTACGGACCGGAATCCGGTGGTAAGACAACGGTAGCATTACATATGGTAGCCGAAGTGCAAAAGCAAGGTGGAATTGCCGGTTTTATTGATGCAGAGCATGCGTTAGATCCTATATATGCCAAGAAGATAGGTGTAGATATTGATAATCTTTATATTTCACAGCCGGATACCGGCGAACAGGCATTAGAGATTGCTGAGACAATGGTGCGTTCTACAGCGATTGACATTGTTATTGTCGATTCGGTTGCTGCTTTGGTTCCGAAAGCTGAGATCGAGGGTGATATGGGAGACAGTCATGTTGGTTTACAGGCAAGACTGATGTCACAGGCATTGCGTAAATTAACAGGTGTGATCGGCAAGACAAGCTGCAGCGTTGTATTTATTAACCAGTTACGTGAAAAAGTCGGTGTGATGTTTGGTAATCCGGAGACGACGACAGGTGGTCGAGCTTTAAAATATTACTCCTCTGTCAGACTCGAAGTCAGACGTGGAGAGCAGATCAAAAAAGATGGAGAACCAATCGGTAACCGTACCAAGATCAAAGTTGTGAAGAATAAAGTTGCACCTCCATTCCGTACAGCAGAAGTTGATATTATTTATGGAGAGGGAATTTCGCGTGAAGGTGAGATTCTGGATCTGGCAGCAGAAGAAGGTATTGTTGTAAAGAGCGGTGCATGGTATGCATATGAAGGCAATAAGATTGGTCAGGGACGTGAGAATGCAAAGACATATCTGATCGAACATCCTGATATTTTAGCAGAAGTAGAGCAAAAGGTAAGAGATAAGTTCTTTAATAAAGATGCCAACGAAGCATCGGAAGATGTAAAGGATGCAGAGCAGACAGCAAAGGAAGATGGTACTGTTTCTAAGACATCAAAAAACGTCGCTGAAAAATAATAAGAATACTAAAATGGATAAAATTGAAAGGGCTGTTGATATGAAAATATCGGCAGCTTTTCTGAAATGATCAGAATGAGGATGCACATGGAAGAAAAGTTTAACCTGGGAAGAAAAAAGGCGATGGCAATTCTATTACACAATGACAGAACAGAATGGGAATTACGTGACAAGTTACAGCAGCATGGATTTGAAGAAGAAGTGATAGAAGATGCGATCGCTTATGTAGAGAGCTTTCACTATATTGATGACCGCAGATATGCTATGCGTTTCGCGGAAATCTATAAAGAAAGCCGTAGTATTCAGAGAATCCGTCTGGATTTGCAAAAGAGACATGTAGACGATTTGTTGATTGAAGAAGCATTGGAAAATATTGATTGGGATGATTCTATGGCACTTCGAAAAGAAATTCGAAAGCTTACAAAAGGACAGCGGGATTTTTTTGACCGGATGTCTTATCAGGAGAAACAAAAATATATCGCACGATTATACCGGAAAGGATTTCGAACAGATTCCATATTTCGGGAACTGGAATCTTATCGCAATGGAAATACATAAGGATATCCGACAATTTGTTGTATATTTCGGGGAGATTCTGTGGATTACTTTCTTGACATATTTGTGTATAAAGTATAAAATTATAGTGTTGTGTTTATAATGCAATGAAAAAAATAAGGAGGTGCTCCTATTCGATGTCAATGGCGGTATATGTAATCGTAGCCATTGTGATCATACTTGTTGTAGCTGTTGTTACTGCATTGGCTGCCGGCAATGTTTCTGTTCAGAAGTATAAAAGAGAAGAAGAAGCAAAAGTTGGTAATGCAGAAGAAAAAGCCAGGGTAATTATTGATGAGGCTTTGAAGACAGCAGAGACAAAAAAACGCGAAGCTTTGCTGGAAGCTAAGGAAGAAGCGCTTAAGAACAAAAATGAGATTGAACGTGAATCCAAAGAAAGAAGAGCAGAGATTCAGCGGTATGAGAAACGTGTATTGTCGAAAGAGGAAGCTCTGGATAAGAAAGCTGATGTATTAGAAAAGAAAGAAGCAAAATTAAATGAAAAGGATGCCGATTTAGATAAGCAGAAAAAAGAATTGGCAGAGATTAAGAACAGTCATTTAAAAGAGCTTGAAAAAATTTCCGGACTAACTACAGAGCAGGCTAAGGAATATCTGTTAAAATCTGTTGAAGAAGATGTTAAGCATGAAACTGCGGTTCTTGTAAAAGAACTCGAAAGAAAAGCAAAAGAGGAAGCTGATAAAAAGGCAAAAGATTATGTTGTTACAGCAATTCAGCGTTGTGCAGCAGATCAGGTTGCAGAAAACACAATCACTGTGGTTCAGCTGCCTAATGATGAAATGAAGGGTAGAATTATCGGTCGTGAAGGTCGAAATATTCGTACTCTTGAAACAATGACCGGTGTAAATCTGATTATTGATGATACTCCGGAAGCAGTTGTTTTATCGGGATTTGATGGAGTGAGAAGAGAAGTTGCACGAATTGCTCTTGAGAAACTTATAGTTGATGGAAGAATTCATCCGGCCAGAATTGAAGAGATGGTTGAGAAAGCCAGAAAAGAAGTTGACTCTATGATTCGTGAAGAAGGTGAAGCAGCAACGCTTGAGGTTGGTGTTCACGGAATACATCCGGAACTTATTCGTTTGTTAGGAAGAATGAAATTTAGAACCAGCTATGGTCAGAATGCTTTAAAACATTCTATTGAAGTAGCACATCTGTCTGGTCTTCTTGCAGGAGAGATTGGTGTGGATGTACGAACAGCAAAACGTGCTGGTTTATTGCATGATATTGGCAAATCTGTTGATCAGGACATGGAAGGTACTCATGTACAGATCGGTGCAGATCTTTGTCGTAAATATAAGGAATCAGGTATTGTTATCAATGCTGTAGAAGCACATCATGGTGATGTGGAACCTGAGAGCCTTATCGCCTGTATTGTTCAGGCAGCAGATACGATTTCTGCGGCACGTCCGGGTGCTCGTAGAGAGACGTTAGAAACATACACAAACAGATTGAAACAGTTAGAAAATATTTCAAATAGCTTTAAAGGTGTCGATAAGTCATTTGCAATACAGGCAGGCCGTGAATTACGAGTTATGGTTATTCCTGAAAAAGTATCAGATGATGAAATGGTACTTTTAGCTCGTGATATTTCAAAGCAGATTGAAGACGAATTGAAATATCCGGGACAGATCAAAGTAAATGTCATTCGTGAATCCAGAGCAACAGACTATGCGAAATAAATCACAATGTCTATAACAGAGCAAAATGGGCTGTCGCACTATTTTATAGTGCGACAGCTTTTTTATGAAATAGGAAAATGCTCGTATAGTAGAAGTGTAAAAAGAATGGAATAGAAAGATATGATTGTAATTCGAAATGTGAAAAAAGAATCAAAGAAAATGAATGAGCCCATTGCTATTAAAAATCCCGGAAGAGATGGGATTGGCTTTGCAGTGGATCTTGGTACCACGACGATTGCGATGACAGGGATCTTACTTTGTGATGGAAGTTCTTTGGGCGAATGTTCGCAGGTAAATGTGCAGACACAATTAGGATCCGATGTTATGATGCGGATCATGCATGCTATCCGGGGAAAAGAAAAAGAATTGCAACAAATGGTTGTACAGCAAATAGAATCTATGGCGGAAAATATTTTGCGGAAAGCAGGAAGAAAAAATGAACAGAATATCATATTTACAGTCGTTGGAAATACAACGATGAGTCATCTTTTTCTTGGAAGAGATGTAAAAGGACTGGCAGGTGCACCTTTTGTAGGTGATTATGCGGGAAATTATCAATGTAAGGGCAAAGAGGTCGGAATGAACCTTTTTTCGAATGCCTCGATTCTTGTTTTATCTAATATCCAGGCACATGTTGGCGGGGATGCACTGGCAGTGATCGGAGCGCTGGCTTTGGGAAAAGAAAAAAAGAAAAGGCAGTTAGCAATCGATCTTGGAACCAATGCAGAGATTATTTTGAATGATCAGGGAAAACTTTCCGTATGTTCGACAGCGGCAGGGCCGGCTTTTGAAGGAAAAGGAGTAGATTGTGGAATGACAGCAAAAGCAGGTGCCATTAATGGAGTCCGTATCGCCGTTCAAAATGGGAATATGATCTTAGAAGTGTTAGAGTCTGATCACCCGAAAGGAATATGTGGAACCGGTCTGGTGGATCTTCTGGCACAATTACGAAAAAGTAAAGTGTTAAGAGAAGATGGATATCTGATTTCAAAAGAGGAGGCTCTTGCAGAAGGAATATCAGAGCAGATAGCAAAACAACTTGTAATAAAGAATCAGGAAAATATTTTTATTCTGACAAGACAGGGTCAAAAAGAAATCTACCTTTCGCAATCAGACATCCGTAATCTGCAGCTTGCGAAGGGAGCGATTCAGGCAGGGGTTAGAACCCTTTTACAAACTTGTAATCTGTCCCTTACACAGGTGGATGAAATTGTCATCACAGGTGTGCTTGGCAGTTGTATGAAAGTTTCTAATGCATTAGAGATCGGGCTTTTTCCGGACGTTGAGAAAGAAAAACTTCATTTTGTGAAAAATGCTGCAGGAACAGGAGCAGCCCAATTGCTATTGAATACTGAAATTGCAAAAGAATGGGAACAAAAAGCAAAAGAAATCCATCATGTAGAACTTGCTAAGATTGACAGTTTTCAAAAGGCACTGTTTACATCCATGACATTTCAAAAGTGGGAAGTTTAGCAAAAAGAATAGGAAGTGTTAAGGAAAATAGTATCGCAATGTATATAGAAACGTGTTAAAATAAAGAGAGACATAAAAAAACATGCAACATAAGGAGGAACAATATGCGTTTTGGTTTTATTGGAGCAGGAAATATGGCACAGGCAATGATAGGTGGTATCTTAAAAGCAAAGCTCGTTTCAAAAGATGAGATTATAGCATCTGCGGCAACACAAAAGACTTTGGATGCCGTAAAAGACAAATTTGGTGTGCAAACAACGCTTGACAATCAGGAAATAGCAAAAGCTGATATGATCTTTCTTGCTGTAAAACCGGTATATTGTGAACAGGTGCTTCGGGAGATTAAAGATAAATTAACAAAAGACAGGATCATTGTGTCAATTGCGGCAGGTAAGACAATGGCATGGCTGGAAGAACAGCTTGGAAAAGATACGAAGATTGTTCGTACGATGCCAAATACACCGGCATTGGTCGGAGAAGGCATTACGGCTGTCTGCCCTAATGAACAGGTTACAGACAAAGAACTTACGCAGGTTTGTGAAGTGTTAGAAAGCTTTGGAAAAGCAGAAGTGATCAAAGAGAGCATGATGGATGCTGTGATTGCCGTCAGCGGAAGTTCGCCGGCATATGTTTTTATGTTTATTGAAGCAATGGCAGATGCAGCGGTTGCCGAAGGAATGCCAAGAGCACAGGCATATCGGTTTGCGGCACAGTCTGTTCTGGGCAGTGCAAAGATGGTCTTAGAGACCGGAAAACATCCGGGAGAATTAAAAGATATGGTTTGTTCACCGGCAGGTACAACGATTGAGGCAGTACGTGTCTTAGAGCAGACTGGTTTCCGCGGCAGCGTGATGGAATGTATGAAAGCTTGTGCTGACAAATCCAGAAATATGTAATGGGTTTGTGATGATATATTTACAGATTTGCTTTTCTGATTGTCATGTGTCTTTTTTATGAAGCATATCTTGATAAAAAAGAAAGTGACAATTCTTATCATATGATCAAAAAGAAGGAAAAAAAGGCAGATCTGACAAAAGAATTTATAAAAAAAGTAATAAAGAAAGTCGTATACCATAATCAAAGCCAGAAGAATAAAAGATATTTATCGGTTAAAGGAATTTGCTTTTGGCTAGGATGCCTGTGTAGTATTATTTTTCTTGTTTACTGGCATCAGCAGATCTATTGCATCAAAGAAAACTTTCATCATATGGCAATGGATTGTTCGTTAGCACAGATAAGTGCCATTGACAAAGAAATGAAGTGTTTTCCGGTCAGAAAAGATCCAAAGAAGAAAGAACAGTATGATTTTGATAATGGATATGGCGGTGTCAGGTCGTATGGCGGTAAAAGGTCTCATGAGGGAATCGATATTATGGCAAGTAATGACCGGAGTGGATATTTTCAGATCCAGTCGGCAACAGATGGTGTGATCGAACAGATCGGCTGGCTGCGGCTTGGAGGTTATCGTCTGGGCATTCGCAGTAAAAGTGGCTTTTATTACTACTACGCACATATGAGAAACTATGCACCCGGTATAAAAAAAGGGAAAAAAGTCAAAGCAGGTACGCTGCTTGGCACGATGGGAGATACCGGCTATGGAAAAGAAGGTACGCATGGCAAATTTGCAGTTCATTTGCATTTTGGCATTTATCGGGATAAAAAGGGGGAAGAGTGCAGTCTGAACCCATATGATGTATTATTGAAACTAAAATAAGAAGGAAAATGTTTTAGGGAAAATGGAGGGTTGAAATGGAAACACAGCTTTGGAGAAAAATTTTAGCACCATATCGTCTGGCAGTGGATGAACTGGTTGTGAAATTTACGCACATCAAGCAGCAATATCAGGATAGCAGGATGTATTCACCAATCGAAATGGTCAGTGGTCGTGTGAAAAGGGTGTCGAGTATTTTAGAAAAAGCAAAGAGAAAAGGTGTGAATCTGGAAGAATTAGAGGAAAAGATTGAAGATATTGCCGGGATTCGTATTATTTGCCAATTTGTAGAAGATATTGATACTGTTGTGGATATTATTCGTAATCGTGCAGATATGGAAGTAAAATTAGAAAAGGATTATATTACACAAAGCAAGCCAAGCGGGTATCGCAGTTATCATATGATTGTTTATTATACCGTACAGACGGTAAAAGGACCGAAAAAACTTGCCGTTGAGATTCAGATCCGTACATTGGCAATGAACTTCTGGTCTACAATCGAGCATTCTTTACAATACAAATACAAAGAACATATGCCGGATGAATTAAGAGAAAGACTGCTGCGTGCGGCAGATGCCGTAGATATGCTGGATAATGAAATGGCTTCTGTGCGTGATGAGATCATGGATGCACAAAATTCTAACCGTCAGAAAGCAACGATCATCTCTGATATTTTAAATAATATCGAAAATCTGTATTATGTAGCAAATGAACGTGAAGTCACAAAGATTCAGAATGAATTTTTTAAGATTTATTTGAAAGATGATATGAATTTGTTGATCCGTTTTAATAAGCAGTTAGATATTATTGCAGAGACCTATCGTGTACAAAGTGTACAGCGGTGATCGGAAATTTGCGAACAGACAGAATAGAAATATGCTTAGAAGTTTGAAACCGGATATTTGGTAAAAAAGAAGAAGTACATTGCAGGAAACCGGATGTTTCGGTACAGAAAGAATAGGTACATAGTACGAAAAAATGAAATTTATAATCTGGGAAGAAAAAGAGGATCATTATGGTAAATTTGCCTGAAAAATATTGTGAAAATATGAAAGAACTATTGCAAGAAGAATATACAGACTATATAGATAGTCTGTCAGAAAAAACATATCAGGCGATACGCATCAATACCAGGAAAATATCGTTACAGCAATGGGAAAAGATCAATCCTTTTCGGACAAGTCCGATCCCATGGGTGGAAAATGGATTTTATATTGAAGATGCAATGGGAAATGGACAGAATGAATCAGGTCAACAGGAGAGTCCGATACCATCCAGACATCCTTATTATTATGCCGGTTTATATTATATTCAGGAACCGAGTGCGATGATCCCGGCAAGTCTGCTTCCGGTAACACCCGGAGATAAAGTGTTAGATCTTTGCGCTGCACCGGGGGGGAAAGCAACGGAGCTTGGTGCAAAGTTACAGGGACATGGACTGCTGGTAGCAAATGATATCAGTGTATCAAGAACTATGGCATTAGCCAAAAACCTGCAGATCGCAGGTATTCAAAATTGTCTTGTGACAGCAGAAACACCGGAGAAGCTTGCTTCTGTTTTTACAAACTTTTTTGATAAAGTGTTGATCGATGCACCATGTTCCGGAGAGGGGATGTTTCGAAGAGAGCCGCGTATGGTTCATGATTGGGAAGAGAAAGGACCGGCATACTATGCTAAGATACAAAAAGAAATTTTGACACAGGCATATCAGATGTTAAAACCCGGTGGAAAAATGGTATATTCTACTTGTACATTTTCTTTACAGGAAGACGAGGCTGTGATCGAATGGTTCTTAGACATATATCAGGATATGAAAGTGTGCCCGGTGGAACGAAAAGAAGGCTTTTTGCCGGGAAGACCGGAGGGTATCGCAGCAAGAGAGGAATTAAAGCATTGTGTCAGGATCTTTCCGCATAAAGCAAAAGGGGAAGGACATTTTGCTGTACTTTTGCAAAAGGGAGATTCTGTGGCAGATGCAGAAGAAACGCAGCGCAGCAGGGAAAGTCTGACAAAAGAGCATAAAAAGCAATTGGAAGATTCGATAGAAGATCTTACGATCACAATAGAGGACAGATCGCAAAAAGGCAGTTTTTCTAAGAAAAAAGAATATCAGCGTAACAAGTCTGATAAGAAAAAAGGAAAATCAGGAAGGGAGAAATTCGAAAAAGCATCACAAGGGCAGACTGTGCAAAAAGCAGATATGCAGACAAAAGAGTTTTTATCTCATCTTCCGTTTGAAGAAGGAAGATATGTTTCACACAATAATCAGATTTCTTTTGAGCCTTTGTGGATCGAATCGCTTTCTAAGCTGCGGATTGTGCATAAAGGTGTAGCAGTCTGTGAAATAAAGCAAAAAACAGTATTATCCCATCAGCTGGCGTTGTGTTTGAGGGATGAGGATTTTGATCAGGTGATCAATTTTCAGGCAGCCGATCCACAGGTGATCCGTTACCTGAAAGGAGAAAGCATACAGACAGATATGGCGTATCGAGGCAATGTATTAGTCTGTGTTGATGGATTTGGCTTGGGCTGGTGCCAGGGCAGCGGTACCACATTATTGAAAAATAAATATTATCCGGGATGGCGTTACCAATAGCCGGATAATAGGAAAAACAAGAAAAACAAAAAGATTTGTTTCAGACAGATCTTTCAGGAGGAAATTAAACCTAAACAAGAAAAAAGAGGAAAGGAAAAAATAACATGAATAAAAAAAGAGGCGAATATGGATATATAGCAGCAAGGAAAAAGAAAACATTGCTTGGAACGATCATTATTGCGTTGATCGGTGTTGCCATCTTTTTGGTTGGCTTGTTCTTAAACAAAATGTCAAATCGTAACCTTTTTACGATCATTGCCGTTTTAGCCGTTCTTCCGGCTGCCAAACAATTAGTTGCATTTATTGTATTGTTCCCATTTAAGACGACCCAAAAAGAACGTTATCAGAAAGCAAAAGATATGATCGGTGAAGAGATGAAATTATATTCCGATCTTGTGATCACATCGCCGGAAAAGATCATGCATTTAGATCTTGCGGCAGTTGGCAACGGGCAGGTTATCTGTCTGTTAGGACAGGGAAAACAGGAGCTTAACTATGTTCGGAAATATCTGACAGAAGGTGTGCATAACTGGGGAAGAAACTATAAAGTAAAAGTAGTCGATAGTGAAAAAACATTTTTGGGAGAATTAAGTAAAGTACAGCCGGTTGAGGTGAACCGGGATGAAGAAGACAAAGTCAATTCGTATCTGCTTTCACTGATCGTCTAAGGATGCAAAGACAGAGAGTTTTTCTGGTTGATATAGGAATGAGGATGATATGAGAGTAATTGTAGTCAGTAAGCAGGAAGCCGGACAACGTCTGGATCGTTATCTTGCAAAATATATGTCTAAAGCGGCAAAAAGCTTCTTTTATAAAATGCTTCGTAAAAAGAATATCACGCTGAACGGAAAAAAAGCAGCCGGAATGGAAAAAGTACAGGAAGGTGATGAGATCAAGCTTTTTTTGTCAGATGAAACAATTGATAAATTTCGAGGAATAGAGCAGACAGTAAATGCACCGGCGATAAATAAAACAGATGCAAACAAAACAGCTGTAAATAAAAAGGAGCAGTCGTTAGCTATTGTCTATGAGGATGATGAAGTTTTAGTGGTCAATAAAGCGTCAGGGATGTTATCACAAAAAGCAAAGAAAGAAGACCGTTCTTTAGTAGAATACATTACAGATTATCTTATGACGCGGCAACAGCAGCAGGATTCTGTATTTCGACCGGGCATATGCAACCGTCTGGACCGCAACACAACCGGGTTGATCGTTGCAGGAAAAACAGTAGAAAGCTTGCAATATCTGAACCGGCTTTTTAAGGAAAGAGAATTACATAAATATTATCTTTGTATTGTAAAGGGATGTATTGCACAAAAAGAAACAATTGATGGTTATTTGCAGAAAGAAGAAAAAAGCAATAAAGTAACGATACAAAAAGCAAAGAAAGAAGGCAGTGTTCGGATTCTGACAGCCTATGAGCCATTGGAATATGGAAGATACCAAAAGGAAGAATATACCTTGTTAAAAGTTGATCTGATCACCGGTAAATCCCATCAGATCCGTGCACATTTGCAAAGCATTGGTCATCCTTTGATCGGTGATCATAAATACGGAAACAGAAAAGATGCTTCTTTTTATCAAAAGGAATTTGGATTGCAATACCAGCTTTTGCACGCATGGAAGTTATGTTTAGGCGATGCAGCTTATTTGCCGGATCGTTTGCATGGCAAAGAATGGACGGCACCATTACCGGAGCAGTTTCAGACGATCCTTAAAAAAATGGGCATGAAAGTGAGGAATTAGAGATGCCATCATGGAACTCAAGGGGTCTTAGAGGATCGGTTTTGGAGGAAGCATTGAATATAACAAATGAAAAATATCGCATGGAAAAGCTGGCTTTGGTACAAAAGATTCCAACACCGATCACACCAATGGAGATTGACAAAGAAAAACATCATATCACATTAGCGTATTTTGAGCAGAAAAGTACCGTTGATTATGTTGGAAATGTACAGGGCATTCCAATCTGCTTTGATGCAAAAGAATGTAAGACCGATGTATTTCCGATCCATAATATTCATGAGCATCAGATGAATTTTATGAAAGAGTATGAGCAGCAGCAGGGAATTTCTTTTTTGATCATTTATTTTTCAGACGCAGATATTTATTATTATGTTCCTTTTAAAGATGTTTTGTTTTTCTGGGAAAGAGCCAAGAATGGTGGAAGAAAGAGTTTTCGAAGAGAAGAGTTAGATCAGTCGTACCGCATCCGATTTACCAACCAGATCTATATTCATTATCTTGAAATGTTATCAAAGGATTTGGAATCAAGAGAAGAAACGGAATAACATAAATGAAAAAGTCAGTAAAGACGCTATTTTGGAAGTTTGAATTCAAAGAAGAGATAGAAGGGTAACAGCTAAAAACGACAGATCGGATTTTGAAAGAATGGTATTTATCGTGACTATATGGAACAATAAAAGTATAGAAAGTAGAGAGGGTATATGTTTTTAGATCATATTACAGTGTTGGGACTGCCGCTTTATTTTGTGGCATTTGATTTTATTATTTTTTGTGTGGCAGGCTGGATTTATGAAAGTACGTTTGTATCTGTTCGGACGAAGAAGGTAGTCAACCGTGGCTTTCTGATCGGTCCGTATCTTCCGCTGTATGGATTTGGAGCTGTGATCGTTTACATCTTACTTCGTCCGTTTGCAAAGATTCCGAGTCTGTTATATATCATGGGAATGCTTGTGGCAACGTTTTTGGAATATATGACATCATGGTTGTTAGAGGTTTGTTTTCATACACGATGGTGGGACTATACCAAAGATCCCTATAATCTGAATGGACGAATTGCATTGATCCCTTCAATGTTTTGGGGAATTTTATCACTGATCATGTTTGATTTCTTACAGCCGTTCGCTACGATGCTGATAGAGATGGTGCCGAAAGAGGTTGGTATTTACATCGTATCCGGTATCTTAGTGCTCATGGCTGTCGATACGGTAGTTACCGTGATCAGGACGATCAACTTCCGTCAGCAGCTCGAAACGCTTTTTGGTTTTAAGAAGGAGATCGAGGAATTGCTTGAAGATGTGCAATTGCAGTCCGTGAAAGATTTTCTGTTAGAAACGAGAAAAGAATTTTCCGAGAAAATGTCTCTTGCTGCTTTTGAGCAGAAAAATGAACAGTTATATAGTAAATTAAAGGCATTAAAGAGAGATCCGAAAGAAAATAGTGTAAAGCTTACAACTTTTGAGGAACGATTCCGGATTTTCTGGGAAAAGAGGAATCGTTTGAATGATAAGAATCCTTTTATTGGCAGCAGACGTATTCTGGATGCGTTTCCGACAATGAAATTTTATCCAAAGGGACAGAAAGCAGTTTCTGTCAAAGATCTTATGATTCATTTTAAAAAGAAAACAGAACCGATCCGTGAAAAATGGAATGAGATTAGGGCAAATGAAGAAACAAAAGAAAATAAAAAGTAGGAAATACATGAAAAAATACTATATTTATGTATGCTATTGAAAACGAACACAAGATATGGTATTATGTAAAGCGTTCACACAGAATAAATCTAGAAAAAGAAAGCTGGTATGAGGATGAAAATTATTAAGCGCAGTGGTTCTGAGGATACGTTTGATGCCAGAAAGATCACAGCAGCCGTTACGAAAGCAAATTATGAAGTGCCGACAAAGGAGCGATTATCGAAAGAGCAGATCGAATTGATCACGGCTGATGTAGAGAACATCTGTCTGGATATGAACCGGGCTTTAAGTGTGGAAGAAATCCAGGATCTGGTGGAGGAACAGATTATGGATCGAAGAGCATTTGCTGTAGCAAGAAAATATATCACATATCGTTACAATCGTGCATTGCTTCGTAAGGCAAATTCTACGGATAAGCAGATATTAAGCCTGCTTGAATGTAACAATGAAATGGTAAAGCAGGAAAATTCGAACAAAAATCCTACGGTCAACAGTGTGCAAAGAGATTATATGGCTGGGGAAGTCAGCAAAGATATTACAAAACGTTTTTTGCTGCCAAGTGAGATTGTACGTGCACATGAGCAGGGAATTATTCATTTTCACGATTCTGATTATTTCGCACAGCATATGCACAATTGCTGCCTGGTCAATCTTGAGGATATGCTGCAAAACGGAACTGTGATCAGTGAAACGATGATAGAAAAGCCTAAGAGCTTTTCGACTGCATGCAACATTGCAACACAAAGCATTGCACAGATCGCCAGCTCGCAATATGGCGGACAGAGCATCAGTCTGACGCATCTTGCTCCATTTGTGGATATCAGTCGTCAGAAATACAAAAAACAGGTTGAAAATGAATTAAAAGAAGCCGGTTTGTCCTATAATAGTAAACAGGTGGATGAAATTGCCGAGATCCGCGTAAGAGATGAGATCAAACGTGGTGTACAGATGATCCAGTATCAGGTCATTACATTGATGACAACGAATGGGCAGGCACCTTTCGTCAGTGTATTCATGTATCTTGACGAGGCACCGGAAGGAAGACTTAGAGAAGATCTTGCTTTGATCATGGAAGAGATCCTGCGTCAGAGAATGCAAGGCGTGAAAAATGAAAAAGGTGTTTATATCACACCGGCATTTCCGAAGCTTCTCTATGTATTGGAAGAAGATAATGTCAGAGAAGGATCGAAGTATTGGTATCTGACACAATTAGCAGCAAAATGTACGGCAAAACGAATGGTTCCTGATTACATTTCAGAAAAGATCATGAAAAAAATGAAGGACGGAAATTGCTACCCTTGCATGGGCTGCCGCAGTTTTCTGACAGTATATCATGATGAAAAAGACCGTCCGAAATTCTATGGACGTTTTAACCAGGGTGTGGTTACGATCAATCTGGTAGATGTCGCATGTTCTTCGGATGGAGATGAGGAAGCTTTCTGGAAAATCTTAGACAAGAGATTGGAACTTTGCAAAAAAGCGTTGATGTATCGTCATAACCGTTTGAAAGGAACACCTTCTGATGTTGCACCGATCTTATGGCAGTATGGTGCATTGGCACGTCTGAAGAAAGGCGAAGTTATTGACAAACTGTTATATAACGGATATTCTACTATTTCTTTAGGATATGCAGGACTTTGTGAGTGTACACGTTATATGACAGGAAAATCGCATACTGATCCGTCAGCAACCCCGTTTGCACTAAAGGTCATGGAAAAATTAAATGATGCATGCAGCCGTTGGAGAGAGGAAGAAAATATTGATTTCAGCCTGTATGGCACACCATTGGAATCGACAACATATAAATTCGCAAAATGCCTTCAGAAACGTTTTGGCATCATTAAAGGTGTCACAGATAAGAATTATATTACCAACAGTTACCATGTGCATGTGACAGAAGAGATCAATGCATTTGACAAGCTGAAATTCGAAGCACAATTCCAAAACTTATCACCGGGTGGTGCGGTCAGCTATGTAGAAGTGCCGAATATGGAAAATAATATTGATGCTGTTTTACAGGTGATGCAATTTATCTATGATAATATCATGTATGCTGAATTAAATACAAAAAGTGACTATTGTCAGGTCTGTGATTACAGCGGTCAGATCGAGATCGTGAACGATGAGCATGGAAAACTGATCTGGAAATGCCCGAATTGCGGTAACACGGATCAGGACAAAATGAATGTTGCCAGAAGAACCTGCGGTTATATCGGAACACAGTTCTGGAACCAGGGACGAACACAGGAGATCAAAGAACGCGTGTTACATTTGTAATTCGAAGATATAGTATTGTTCAGTTACAATTTAATCGCTAACAACATAAAAATAAAAAACGGAATAGTTACAATTTGACTGCTAATAAGTAGAATAGAGGCAGGAAAATATTTTTCCGGTGTGTTTCCTGTTAAAATGAAAAAAAGATAATAAAAAACAAGGTTTCTTGGAATGGAAACCTTGTTTTTGTTATCTTTGATATTTGTCATTAATGGGTTGTTGTTAATTGGTTGCCGATAATTGGTTGCTGTTAAATGATTGTTATTAGTTCGTCGATTTGGCATTAGGATAGATCTTAGCCATTTTTGCATCATCATAATGCGTATCAAAGAACTGCTCCATCTGATTTTGAGCTTTCGGTTGTTTGTCACGAGTATTGTATCGTAACAAAGCGAGAGAAGAGATGGCAATATTACATATCATAAATACCATAAAGAGCCATGAAAAAATCTTTCCGGCTTTTTGTGGTATTTTTTCGATTAAGTCTGATAAGACAGGATAGACTTTTTTTAGCCAGATTACAGCAGCAAAGCCCCAGAAGAAACAATACAGCAAATTAATGCGGCCGCCCAGGTTAAATGGCAAATGGCTGTAATCCCAAAAGATCTTGCCAAAAAAGAGCTCTGTAAATACGCTGCAAAGGTATTCATAGACACCACCCAGTATTGTGCCGATTAAGAAAAGCTGACCATCTGTCCGGTTGCGGTAGTTATATAAAAGGATCGTACTGCAGGCAAGTGCAAGGCCCCAGACGATACTAAAAGGTCCCCAGACAACACTGCTTCGACTCATCCATACACCGGCAGTCAGCCGACAAAAAATCGTTTCGATGATATCTCCGAGAAAAGAACCGATAAAAAAGAGCATGATGATCTTATAAAAACTGCATCCTGATGCAAAATTTCCGGCTGTGTCAGGAATGTCTTTGGCAATATTAGGATAGGCTTTCTCAATACGGCTGCGGATTCGTTTTCTGATCCAGTGGATCAATCTTTGTGAGAGATGATGAAGATTTCCGCTTACATCATCAATTGTTCGGATTTTTCGTAATGCCGGAAATGCAACGGCATATGTTCCGAGAATATCAATCAGTAAAAGAATCGTCAAAGCAAGCAAAGTAATATGTACAAAAGAGGATGGAAGCCATTGATAGATCCTTACCAAAAGTGGATTGACAAATTTCAGGCAAAGAAGTCCGAGAATTCCCCATAGGATAGAAAAATCCAGAGAGATATAACCATCTACATTATATTTCCGCTTAGAATAATCCCACCATTTTTTATGATTGATCTTTTCTAAAAAATGTCCGGCACACCATTCTACAAGTGTAGAAATAGTTGCGCATCCCAGGAAGAGAAAGAACCATTGGTTGCGCAATTCGGAAAAACCGATTGAGATGATCAAAGCAGTTACACCATAAATTGTACAAAGCGGTCCGTTTAATACACCACGGTTGATCATCCGTTTTTTTAACAGGATCGAAAATCCTGTTTCTAAGAACCATCCTGCAAAAGAATACAGGAAAAAAAGCCATAATACTAAGTAGAATCCGTCCATAAATTCCTCCATTTCTCTTTTATGTACTCTAGGTATGTCCTCTAAGAAGATCCTTTCGGCTGGATTTTTATGCATAAGATTCCAAGAGTACATTTTGTTGTAAAAATATGATATATGATATTTGAAAGGACTAAAGTTTTTCAAAATTCATTCTAAAAAGTGAAAAGCTTCAAAGTTTTCATTAAAAAAAGACCTGCATTTAAAAAAAGTATATGTTTCAAAGCATTCGCTTTTGAAAGCCCTGTATTGAAAATTGTAAAACTCCAATCCTCTAAAAGTCCTGAAAAATTAAAATATCAAGATATTATTGTATCGTATCTGTTATGAAAAGACAATGATAATTCTATTTGTAGTATCGTGGAAAAAGGAGGAAAATTTTTTCATAACAGTCTTTGCGGGGAAATGGACTTTTACTGTATTAGTCTTTATAATAAAGACTAATACAGATAGAACATTATTTAGATAACATATTTGGAAATGAGGATAAAAATGAATAAGAAACATTTGTGCATGGGTGTGATAGCTCACGTGGATTCAGGTAAAACAACGCTTTCAGAAAGCATTTTATATCATTGTGGAAAGATCAGGAAGATGGGGCGTGTCGATAATGGAGATGCGTATCTCGATACCGATCAGATGGAGAAGGATCGCGGTATTACGATTTTTTCTAAGCAGGCTGAATTTTTGCTGGGTGACCGGGATGTGACATTGCTTGATACACCGGGACATGTAGACTTTTCTGCTGAAATGGAGCGTACGTTGCAAGTGCTTGACTATGCGATCCTTGTGATCAACGGATCTGATGGGGTGCAGGGACACACGCTGACATTATGGCGGCTTTTAAAAAGATATCATATTCCAACATTTCTTTTTATCAATAAGATGGATCAGGCACGAAGAACACCGGAAAGTCTGATGGAAGAAATACAGACAAGACTGGATCGCCATTGTGTCTCTTTTACAAAAAAAGATGAGCTGTTCTTTGAAGAAGTGGCTGTTTGTGATGATGGATTATTAGAAAAATATTTAGAAAGCAATACAATTGAAAAGGAAGAGATTAAGGAACTGATCGCAAGTGAGAAGTTGTATCCCTGCTTTTTTGGCTCTGCATTAAAAGGAGATGGAGTCGATTCTTTTTTAAAGGGATTAGAAGAATATACAAAGGATGTAACGTATGGAGATCTTTTTGGAGCAAGAGTGTTTAAGATTGCAAGAGATGAACAAAATAACCGTCTGACCTATATGAAGATTACAGGAGGAAGCTTAAAAGTACGTCAGAAGCTGACGAATAAGGGAGAACAGGAATGGGAAGAAAAAGTCAACCAGATCCGTGTGTATTCCGGCGAGCAATATGAAGCCGTGCCTGAAGTACAGGCAGGCATGATCTGTGCTGTGACAGGACTTAGCCATACGTATGCAGGAGAAGGCCTCGGAATAGAGAAAGAAGCAAATCTTCCGTTGTTAGAACCGGTGCTGACATATGCCATGATCCTGCCGGATGATATCAGTGTCAATCAGTTTTTACCACAGCTTCGCCAATTAGAGGAAGAGGAACCCGAACTAAAGATCGTTTGGAATGAGAAAGTCGGTGAAATTCAGGCACAGATCATGGGAGAAGTACAAATAGAAATTCTGCGTTGCATGATCAGGGATCGTTTTAAAGCAGATGTACATTTTGGGGAAGGAAAGATTGTTTATAAAGAAACCATACTTGATACGGTGGAGGGAGTCGGACATTTTGAACCGCTTCGTCATTATGCAGAAGTACACCTGAAAATTGAACCCGGAGAGCATGGAAGTGGCGTACAGGTACTTGCCGACTGCAGTGAAGATCTTTTGGCAAAGAACTGGCAACGCCTGATCCTGACACATTTGACGGAAAGAGAGTTTATCGGTGTGCTTGCAGGCAAAGTACTTACGGATGTCAAAATTACATTAGTTTCAGGAAAGGCGCATATCAAACATACAGAGGGCGGAGACTTTAGACAGGCGACATATCGTGCAGTCAGACAAGGACTTATGAAAGCACAAAGTTGTCTGTTGGAACCTTATTATGCGTTTCGTTTAGAGATACCGGCAGCTAATTTAGGCCGTGCGATGATGGATCTTGAGAAGATGTGTGCAAGCTTTAAGACGGAAACACAGGATGATAAGCAGGCAGTATTGGTTGGTATCGCACCGGTAGCGACAATGTGTAACTACCAGCAGGAAGTACATTCTTATACAAAAGGAACCGGCCGGATCATATGTAGTCTGAAAGGATATTATCCATGTCATAATGAAGAAGAAGTTCTGGAAAATTCATGGTATGATCCCGATGCGGACATTGCCAATCCATCAGCTTCTGTATTTTGCAGCCATGGAAGCGGTATTGTTGTGCCATGGTATGAAGTAGAACAAAAGATGCATCTGCCGTTACAGACCGGATCTGTGCAGGAAGAAGCAGAAGAACCGGAATGGCAGACGAGGGTTCCGAAGCCACAGGAAGAATATTTCATGGGAGAAGAAGAAATTAACCGGATCTTTGAGCAGACTTATGGGGCGAATAAAAGAAAGGATTCTAAGAAAACGAAAAAACGTATTGAAAAAAGGGTGATCTCGCATGGCAGTGCAATGCGTCCTAAAAAATCCGATGAACAATATTTGTTAGTAGATGGTTATAATATTGTCTTTGCATGGCAAGAATTAAGTGAACTTGCAAAAGACAATATTGATGCGGCACGGGGCAGACTAATGGATATTATGTGTAATTACCAGGGATATAAAAAATGTACATTGATCCTTGTGTTTGATGCGTATCGTGTAAAAGGAAATGTAGGACAGATGATTCCTTATCATAATATTCATGTTGTATATACAAAAGAAGCAGAAACGGCTGATCAGTATATTGAAAAGCTCGCACATAAAATGGGACGCGATTACCATGTGACGGTAGCAACTTCAGATGGATTAGAGCAGCTTATCATCAGAGGACAAGGGTGTCGCCTGATATCTGCAAGAGAATTTTATGAGGAAGTAAAACAGGTAGAAGAAGAGATCCGAAAACAGATATAGGAGAAGGCAGGAGAGAAGATATAAAAAGCGGACAGGTAAAAAGAAGTATCAAAAGAAATCTTACATGAAAAAGCGTATAAAAGTTATCAGAAAGAAGAATATTACATAAGGAAAAAACTGGTAAAAGAGAGATAATCAAAATGCGGAAAAAAACGGATATTCGGTAGAAAAAAGGTGTGCAAAACAGAATGATAAAAAATATTAGAAACATATGATATTTTGTGTGTTTTTTCTATTGACAGAATGCAGGATTTGGTACACAATAGGCAAAGCAGAGTAAGATAAAATAAAGATAGGAGATGATTTTGTGTTTGGTTTTGGTCAATTGATTAACATTTTAAAGAAGAATCCCAAAAAGATCGTGTTCACAGAAGGTGAAGATGCACGAATTTTGGAGGCTTCATCAAGACTTTTAGCAAGCAACTTTTTACATCCAATATTAATTGGAAATGCAGAAAAAATTGCAATAGCAGCAGAAGAATGCGGTTTTAATATCCGTGGTGCTGAGATTATAGATCCTGAACACTTTGACAGAATGGATGAAATGGTGGATCTTTTATGTGAGCTTCGTAAGAAAAAGGGAATCTCGCCGGAAAGAGCAAGAGAGATTTTATTACAGGCAAATTATTTTGGAACCATGCTTGTAAAGATGGGCATTGCAGATGCCCTTCTCGGAGGTGCTACATATTCAACAGCCGATACCGTAAGACCGGCATTACAGTTGATTAAAACAAAACCGGAGAACAATATTGTGTCTTCATGCTTTATCCTGGTTCGACCAAGTGCAACCGGTGAAAATGAGGTTCTTGCGATGGCAGACTGTGCGATCAATATTGAACCAAACGAAGATGAGCTTGTAGAGATTGCCGGTGAAGCTGCAGAATGTGCAAAAATTTTCGGTGTTGATCCACAGATTGCATTCTTAAGTTATTCTACACATGGTTCAGGAAAGGGCGATGCTGTTGACAAGATGCGTAATGCAGCAGAGAAAACAAGAGCAAAATACCCTGAACTTCCAATTGACGGGGAGTTACAATTTGATGCAGCCGTTTCACCTCGTGTTGCAAGAACAAAGTGTCCGGAGTCAAAAGTAGCAGGTCATGCAAATACGTTTATCTTCCCGGATATCAATGCAGGAAATATTGGTTATAAGATTGCACAGCGCATGGGTAACTTTGATGCGTATGGACCGATCCTTTTAGGATTGAATGCACCGGTTAATGATCTGTCCAGAGGATGCAATGCTTCAGAAGTATATTCTATGGCGATCATTACAGCAGCCTTAGCATAAGAAGAAGGGGTTACACAGAAACGATAAAAATTGCGCGGAAATGGGGATTATGATGAATATATTTATAGCGACGCAAATGATCAAAGTATTACATGCACCGATTTGTATCTATAGTGCAGAGGGAGATATCATACAATGTCTCGAAGAAAATAATGGGAAAAAATTGATTGAAAAAGAAGACTTTTCTATAGAGATATCAAAGACAATTCCGTGTATTTATGTCAAAGAAAACGGAGTGGCTTTTTGCTTGATGTGGGTACAAGAAGAAGGATATTTCTTAGGACTTGGAAAAATCCGCATTTATGATTTTGGAGATGAGGAAGCATCACAATATCCATATTGTCAAAAGGATGAATTTGCCACGATCGTATCCATTCTTTGGAATGTGATTTCCGGCAAAGAAGTCGGTGTCGGTGAACTTTGGGCAAAAAATATATTTGTAGATATTTCTGATGTCAGAGAACAGATTACAAAGAATGTCTTTGAACGTCAGGAATCAGGACAGTCTCATAATCCATATGCACAGGAACTGCGTGAACTTGACAGTATCCGCAGAGGTGATATTGCAGCTCTCAAGAAAAGTATCAACGAGACATATTCCGGTAATATTGGTATTCTTGCAAGTGATCCGGTAAGACAATATAAGAACCTCGCAATTTGCGTGATCACGAATGCAACCCGTTGTGCAATCGAAGGTGGGTTAAATCCGGAAATGGCTTTTTCCATGTCGGATTCCTTTATTCGTAATATTGAGGATAACATGACAGAACCGGTTAAGATCGAGAAAGCCACGCGTGATGCAGAGTTTGAATTTGCCAATGCCGTGCATGATCTGAAAGGACAGGGCAATGACAATCCTTTGGTTATGCAGGTGCGTGATTATGTATTCTGTCATATCCATGATGCGATCCGTGTCAGAGAGATTGCTGAATTTATCGGTGTAACGCCGAACTATCTGTCAGAACAGTTCAGCCAGGCCATGGGCATGACACTTAAACAATATATCATCAATGAAAAGATATCAAGCAGTGAGAATCTTTTGAAATATACAGATTATTCACTGCAGGAGATCAGTACGTTTTGTGCATTTAGTTCGCAAAGCCGATTTAGTGTATATTTTCAAAGAAAGAACGGAATTACTCCGGCGAAATATCGCAAAAAATATAAAAAGACAAGAAATGAATAGAATAAAAAATTCACACTCTATAATAGAAAACGTACAATATAGTGTATGAAATGTATAAAAACCTGTCAAGTTTTGTGGTAGTATCAACGAGTTATATTGGATGGGATATAGGAACAAAATATAGGATACAAGATGTTTTTGCAGGTAAGGAGTGTGCATATCATGGAAAAATTCGAAATTAAGTTCAATGATGTGGAAGATGTCAGCAAGTTTGTCCATGTTGTTTCTCAGTATGACGTAGATGTGGATTTATATTGCGGTAGTTATTGTGTGGACGCAAAATCTATTTTAGGAATTATGACAATGGATTTGCGAAATCCAATGTGGATCACAGCAAATTGTGACCGACACCAGGGAGAGCGCATGATGCGTGAACTTGACTGGGTTGCGGCGTAAGCAAAGAGTTGCGAGTATATAAAAATGCCATATTCGATCAATGAAGAATGATCGAATATGGCATTTTCTTTTGGACTAATATGCGTGTCTGGAGCAGTCAGTTACTTTGCCTCTTGTGTTTTGTCAAAATGAAACTATAAAAAAGTGCAAAGCCAGCGCTTTGCACTCCAAGAATTGCTAAAGCAATTCTTGTTGGTATACCGCTACTGTACAAGCATTTTCCTATTCCATAAAAATGTAGCTTTGATAACAGTGCATTATGTACGAATATTTTTATTGAATACATTCTAATAACAACATATTATCCGGAAGATAGATTGCCGGAAGCGGATAATTCAATGTACCATACTGATGTGATGTAAATGTATCACAAACCTTATCATATGTTTCCTGTGTGAATTTAATGGAAAGTGTATGAGCAAGATGTGTAAATAATACAGGTGGCATAGAAATTCCCCACGCATCAGAATCATTGTCATCGAAATGCTTTGGTAAAAGAGGCATTGTCTGTTTTGTTGTTTCATTTGTAATCTCTAAGGTTACAAAATGAGTTGTCTCATCGGTGTTAAAATGTAAAGTACAAACATCGGCATCATTTTCTCTGAAGTGCAGATCTTTTAAGATATTTTTATCAAATCTGGCATAAGAAGAATCCAGATTTGATAATTTTTCGTAATCCGTCTGAATCAACATGATCAATTTGTCAATGCTTTTCTGATTCATTACATCTGTGCCGAGAGTTTCTTTTTTTTCTAATAAAAATTTCACTAATACGTCAATTTCATTTTGACTTAAAAGGGAAAAGTTTGCATTATTTGTTGAAGCCATATTGTTACCCCCCTAATCTTAAATTCATAGTTTTATAAAATAAATGGGAAACACACTATTCTATAGGTATAGTATACATTTTTTTGAAGAGACTTTCAAGTAGACAAATGCATAGGAAAGGGAATTATAGTGAATTTTTTCGGTATTTCAGATCAGGAAAGGAAGTTTATAATGAAAAAAGAAAAGATTGAGATCAAAGATATAAAGGATATTGCTTTGCTTGAAAAAAAAGAACAGGAAAAATGGGAGATTGCTCTGGAACTTGGATTGTTTGACCAAGTGGTTCAGAAAGGCTGGAAATCGCTGACGGCAAGACAGAGTGGAAAGGTTGGTGGGATCATGGCGGCAAGACGTAAAATAAAAGAAGATAAGACGAAATCAAAGGAAGATTTGTAAGATACATGTCATGCAATCTGTTAAATAAAATGCATACAATAGATTTTGGAGGATAAATTGTTGCTAATACTTGTGAAATAATGTGAAATCCTGTATTATATAATGAGCCTAAGCAAAAAGCAAGCGACGGCAGAGCCGGCATTTGCTTTTCAAGGCGAATTAACGAACAAATATTTCTGCGAAGCAGAAAGAAAAGCTCTGAAAGAGCGTATTTGTGAGTTTGAAATAGAATTTATATAATGAGCCTAAGCAAAAAGCAAGCGACAGGGGCGAAAATGGAGCGCCCGGAAATGAGGATGATCATGAATGAGATAAAATTATATAATACTTTGACGAAGAAAGTCGAAACTTTTGAACCAAACGAACCGGGTAAAGTAAAGATGTATACCTGTGGTCCGACAGTGTACCATTTTGCACATATCGGTAATCTTCGAAGTTATATTATGGAAGATGTTTTGGAAAAAAGTTTGCGTTATGCAGGATATGATGTAAATCGTGTCATGAATATCACGGATGTCGGACATTTATCCAGTGATGCAGACAGTGGAGAAGACAAAATGCTGATGGGTGCAAAAAGAGAACACAAATCCGTGATGGATATTGCAAAGTTCTATACTGACGCATTTTTTTCGGATTGTGAGAAGTTAAATATTAAAACACCGGATGTCGTTGCACCGGCGACCGGCTGTATTCCTGAATTTATTGAAATGATCGAAACGCTATTGAAAAAGGGCTATGCTTATGAAGCAGGTGGCAATATTTATTTCGATACATCAAAGCTTGAAAATTATTATGTATTATCGAACCAGAATGAAGAAGAGCTTATGGTCGGTGCCAGAAATGATGTCGAAGAAGATACAAATAAAAAGAGTAAGACAGATTTCGTTCTTTGGTTTACAAAGTCGAAATTTGACGATCAGGAATTAAAGTGGGAAAGCCCATGGGGTGTCGGATATCCGGGCTGGCATATCGAGTGTTCTGCGATCAGTATCAAATATCTTGGTGATAAATTAGATATTCATTGTGGTGGTATTGACAATGTATTCCCGCATCATACAAATGAGATTGCACAAAGTGAAGCTTATCTTGGTCATAAATGGTGCAATTACTGGTTCCATGTTCTTCATTTGAATGACAGTACCGGTAAGATGAGCAAATCAAAGGGGGATTTTCTGACCGTTTCTTTATTGGAAAAGAAAGGATATAACCCATTGGTATATCGTATGTTCTGCTTACAGTCACATTATCGTAAACCATTATTGTTCCAGTATGATATTCTGGATAACGTCAAAGCAGCTTATGACAAATTGATCAAAAAGATTGCAATATTGAGCAAAGATGGCGATCCGGAAGAAGAAAAGATGAAAGCATATCGTGATGCATTTGCACAGGCATTAGGAAATGATATTAATACCTCACAGGCATTGACAGTCGTATATGATGTGTTAAAGGCAGATATGAATGATTACAGTAAGAGAAAGCTTATTGAAGAATTTGATCAAGTGTTATCATTAGATCTGACAAAAGAAATCAAAGAGGATGTCGTAGATGATGAACTTGCAGCCTATGTAGAAGATATGATCACACAGCGAAAAGAAGCCAAGAAAGCAAAAGATTTTGCAAAAGCAGATGCGATCCGTGATGAATTGCTTGCAAAAGGCATTGAACTCAAAGACACAAGAGAAGGTACGGTTTGGAGTGTGAAATAACAGATGTCATTCGTGTGAAAATCCATATGTGACAGATTCTCATACTACAAATTTGTGTCTGTAGTTTAGTACATACGGACAGAGAAAGGAATGTAGGATTGATATGAATCATGCAAAGACATATCACACAAAGCAACAGAATGCGATATTGCAATTTCTGATTGCTTCGGATCAAAAATATCATACGGTCAGTCAGATTGCGGAATATTTAAAAGAGAGAGGCGAATCGGTCGGACTTACAACGATCTATCGTCAGTTGGATAAATTTCAAAAAGAAGGAATCGTTCAAAAGATTGTCCTTGATGGAAATAGCGGAGCGTGCTACCAATATGTCGGAACACAGGAAGAAGAAAGTAAATTTCTTTTAAAGTGTGAAGATTGTGGCGATATCATGGATATGGATTGCGGGCATATGAGTGAACTGTATGAACATGTGCGGCAGGAGCATCATTTTAATGTGAATCCGCATAGGACGATGTTTTACGGCGTGTGCGAGAAATGCCTGGATAAAGAGAAAAAGGGAAAATAGCCCCAATTTATCTCTAACCGATTTCTACACAACCAATTCCTAAGCCATTCGCAAAGTCAGCGAATGCCGCAGCAAAAAAGCATGCTGCTAAAAGCTTAGTCATTGGGTTGAGTCCGGCTATTCGCCGTCCATAAAAAAGAACAAATTTCTTTATACAAGCAAGCTTGTAGCAGAAATTTGTTCTTTTTTATGTGGGAATTGGGACTTTATATCAAAAATGTGTTATTTTTCGTGTTTTTTGTTATAGACAATGGGGTTATATGTTAATATAATATGATTGTAAGTTAAAAATACAAATTGCAATTTTACAGAGGAATGCATGAAAATGTGTGAAAAATGTCTGAGAAATGCAATTGATTACAGCCGGTTATAACCGGTTGCGCATATTATTTTAAATAGTAGAAAGGAGATTTACAATGAAGGTAGCTGATGGATTTTGGTTAAGCAAAAAAGGTTACGAAGTAAACTATGCATCACAGGCATATAAGGTTGAGACGACAGAGAACGCCATTAAAGTTCTTGCAACACCTTATACTGTTATGAACAGAGGAATGACTCTTGGAGGTCCAAACTTAGAGATTACATATTCTTCTACCTGTGAAAACACAATTAAGGTTCATATTGATCATTACAGAGGCGGTCTTGATAACATTCCTCGTTTTGAATTAAATGAGGATCCAAATTTTAAGCCGGTGATCAATCGCAGTGAAGACAGCGTAGAATTGATCTCAGGCGATACAAAAGTTGTGATCCGTATTGCCGATGACTGGGATGTACAGTTCTATTATAAAGATAGACATCTGACAGGTGGTGCATGGAGATCAACATCGATCATCCATGAAAACCAGTTCCATGCAAATGCGCGTATGGAATTACAGGAAGATGATCAGGACTTTAACTATCCACAGGATCCAAACCGCACATATATCAGAGAACAGTTAAAGACAGATATCGGTGAGTGCATCTATGGTTTCGGTGAGAAGTTTACTCCATTTGTAAAGAATGGACAGGTTGTAGAGATCTGGAACTCAGATGGCGGTACATGCTCTGATCAGAGTTATAAGAATATTCCATTCTATATTTCATCAAAGAGCTATGGTGTATTTGTAAACAGCTCAGACAAAGTTTCTTTTGAAGTAAACTCTGATACGGTTTCTAAAGTAACATTTACACAGCCGGGTGAAGAATTAGAATATTTCATTATCGGTGGTGAAAACCTAGAGGATGTATTAAAACATTATACAGATCTGACAGGTAAGCCTTCATTACCACCAGCATATACATTTGGTTTATGGTTATCTACATCATTTACAACAAGCTATGATGAAGAAACTGTAACAAGTTTTATTGATGGTATGAAAGATCGTAAGATCCCGCTTCAGGTATTCCATTTTGACTGTTTCTGGATGAAAGAATATGAATGGTGTAACTTTGAATGGGATAAAGATATGTTCCCTGATCCGGAAGGACTTTTAAAGAGACTTCACGACAGAGGACTTGAGATCTGTGTATGGATCAACTCTTATGTCGGACAGCAGTCAAAGCTCTTTGATATCGGAAAAGAAAAAGGATACTTTATCAAGAACTTAGATGGCAGCGTATACCAGTCTGATATGTGGCAGCCTGGTATGGCAATCGTCGATTTCACAAATCCGGAAGCTTGCGAATGGTTCAAGGGTCTTCTTAAGAAATTATTTGATATGGGTGTTAATAACATCAAGACAGACTTTGGCGAGAGAATCCCTACAAAGGTAAAATATTTCAATGGAAAAGATCCGATCAAGATGCATAACTACTACACATACCTTTACAATAAGTGTGTATTTGAAGCATTGGAAGAATATTATGGAAAAGACAAAGCATGTCTCTTTGCCCGTAGTGCAACAGTAGGCGGACAGAAGTTCCCTGTACACTGGGGTGGTGACTGCTACGCAGAATATTCAGCAATGTCAGAAACACTTCGCGGTGGTCTTTCTCTTTGTTCATCAGGTTTTGGTTTCTTCTCTCACGACATGGGTGGTTTCGAAGCTACAGCACCTGCTGATGTTTACAAGAGATGGTGTGCATTCGGCCTGTTATCAACACACAGCCGTTTACATGGTTCTACTTCTTACAGAGTACCTTGGGTTTATGATGAAGATGGTGATACAGAAGCTTGTGACGTACTTCGTCATTACACAGTATTAAAGGGAAGATTAATGCCATATCTTTGGGCCCAGGCTAACAAGACTCATACAGAAGGTGTACCGATGATGCGTTCTATGATCATTGCATTCTCTGACGATACAGCTTGTAAGTACCTTGATCAGCAGTATATGCTTGGTGATAACCTTTGCATCGTGCCTGTTATGAACGAAGAAGGTATTGCGGAATTCTATGTACCGGACAATGGAACATGGACAGATATCCAGTCCGGTGAAACATATGAAGGCGGAAAATACTATACAAGAAAGTGTGATTATTTCCAGACACCGATTCTTGCACGTCCAAACAGCATCGTAACATATGGTAACTTTGACGCAGAAGATAAGATGACAGTTGTTTATGATTATCTTCAGGATGCTGAAGCAGTTGTCTATGGATTAGAAGATGGTAAGACAGCACAGGCAACTATCTTTGACAGCGAGTCAAATAAGATTACTGACATTACAGCTACACGCAATGGTAATGTGATCACAGTATCTTATGCTGCTACAGATAAGAGCTTTAAGGTAACTGCTGAAGGTAAGACAGTAGAAGCTAAGGCTGGTTCTACAAGTGTAGAGATTACATTGTAATCAAAAAATAAAATAACCGGAATTTCCGGTCAATAAATAAATGGATGGCTTTTATGGTAACATAAAGGTCATCCGTTTTTCTATTCAGGTCTTTTGTCGGGAGTTTAGGAAAAACTTAAAATTTTTTATTGAACAGGAAAAATCCGTCTTTTTAATGCTGAACTTGAAAAGCCATAGGATATCAGTATAATAAACATAAGGTTAAAATGAAAAAGACCAAGAGCAAACGATACGGAAAAAGTTTAAAGAGGAAAGACCAAATGTAAAAAATCAGGTGAAATAAAAGAGCCGGATATATAGAGAAGCAGAGTAAGTACAAAAGATTTGGAATAGAAAGTAAAAAGTGTAAATATACACAGACAATAACATAGATAAAGAAAGCAAAGAGGTGTATATGAAAAAGAACCAGAAGAGAAATTGTGATCGCAAAAATATAGTATCAACGTTCGAAGAAAAAATGAAAAAAGTCTCAAAAGCCGGGATGAATTCAAAAAGAAATAAAATTCTGTTAGTCATTTTGCTTCTTGTTCTTCTGCTTGTCATTGGCTGGGCAAATAAATTAGTCCGTCAAAAGGCAGTGAAAGAAACCATGACACAGAAAAACACGGATATCACGATACAGGCATCACCGGAGATCACGGCAACACAAGAACCGGTACAGATTCAGCCTACACGGAATCCCGAAGACAATGTGTACAGTTACCTTCAGGGACCAAGATCATGGGGACAAAAAATCACATGGTCAGGCTATTGGGGCACAACATTTATGGATGGGGGGTCTTTTGGCGGCTTTGGCTGTGGACTTTGCTGCATTGCTAATATCTATTCATCGATTACGCCATACCGTTGTACGCCGGTGCAGGCATACGAATATGCTAAGAAACACACCGGATATGCAGGTGGT
Organism: Jutongia hominis; assembly: GCF_014384965.1. Lineage (GTDB taxonomy): Bacteria > Bacillota > Clostridia > Lachnospirales > Lachnospiraceae > Butyribacter > Butyribacter hominis. The sequence continues at coordinate 184,671 of NZ_JACRSW010000001.1, read as the reverse complement.
GGTGCAATTGACTGGGGATACATGAGAAGGACATTAAGTAAGATGGGTATGGATTGCAATGTTTCGAGAAAGCCGGCAACTTACCGGGAGTTTCAAGGTCAGATCATGAATCATACTTGTATGATTGCTTTAGTAAGCAGCTCAAATTCAAACTGTTTCTGGAAAGATACACCCGGGCATTATGTTACGTTGTTTTTATATGATAAAAATACAGACTCTGTTTTTATAGCTGATTCTGGAGAGCCAAAGCGAAACCGAAAAAGAATTGCATTAAAAAAAGTCTATCGTTCTTTAAAGACTTCAAGTCCATGGCAGACATTACTTGTTAAAAATTATAATGAAAATCAGGATCACTGGAAACACAAGAAAGCAACAGGGAATTGGATACACAAAGAATAAAACATCAAAAAATGTATATAAAAGCGTTGAAAAGTGATGTAAAAATATACAAAACCAATAAAAAAGTATACTATAAAAATAGCTTATCATGAAAAATTGAATGAAAGCAGGTATGAAAAATTTAAGGAAAGTCGTGAAATTTTCCCGATTTTGAATAAAAAAAGCTTCTTTGCGGTGAAAATGAAAAAAAGCATTCAAAAAATCGACGAAAAGTGAGAAAAACATGTGCAAATTGTCAATAGGATTGCAAGTAGGAAAGACGTATAATGCTTTTTGGTAGAATTTACTATCCCCAAAATTATTTCATCACAAGGAGGAAACAAAAATGAGATTAACAAAAGAAATGAAAAAAGTTGTTTCTATGTTTTTAGCAACAGCTTTGGTTGTCGCAGGTGCAAACTTTACAGACGCTAAGACCGTATCTGCTCAGGATGAGACAGCTGGTTCACAGGCGGCTTCTGCACCGGCTATCACAGCAACAGGTTCAGCGGCAACAGCAACAGGTTCAGCAGCAACAGCAACACCAACAGCACCTGTAGCATCAGAAACACCGGCAGGACCTACAAACACAGCAACAATGGCTACATTAAAGCCAACAGCAACACCAACAGTATCTCCATCAGCTACACCGTCTGTATCACCTGTAGTATTAGTAGAAACTGCAAAGGCTCCTGTAAAGAAGAAAGTTAAAGTTGCATGTAAGAAAGTAAAAGCAAAGAAAGCAAAAGTTACAGTAAAGAAGGGTAAGAAAGCTGCTCTTAAATTTACAGTAAAAACTGCTAAGAAGAACACAAAGACAACAGATAAGGTTTCTGTAAGCGTTAAGAATAAGAAGATCGTTAAAGTTACTTCTAAGAAGCTTACAAAGAATGCTCTTACAGTAAAGGTAAAGGCTCTCAAGAAGGGTAGCACAAAGGTTACTGTAAAAGTTGGTAAGAAGTCAGCAAAGGTTACCGTAAAGGTAAAATAATCTTTTGAGATAACTTACATAAAAAAGAATAGACATCGCATGGTAAAAACGCCGGTGGCAAAAGCAGACGTTCATTTTACTATGCGATGTTTTCTTTTGTTTTGCACTTTTTAACGGAATAATTAAAAAAAGAGTGCATTTTATACAAAAATATAGTAAAATACAAGAGAGGTTCTGTAAAAAATGATTAAGTATTTTGCTTTTAAAAGGAGGAAGGATAGAATGGCAGAAAACAGATTGATTGGAGATTACCCTGTAATCGGTATCAGACCTACGATTGATGGTCGAAGAGGACCTTTAAAGGTTCGTGAGTCCTTAGAGGAGCAGACGATGAATATGGCAAAGAGTGCTGCGGAACTCTTTCGTCAGAATCTGAAATACTCTAACGGAGAACCGGTTAAAGTTGTGATCGCTGATACAACGATCGGACGTGTTGCAGAGACAGCCGCATGTGCAGATAAATTCAGAAAAGAAGGAGTTGATATTACTCTGACAGTAACACCTTGCTGGTGCTATGGTTCTGAAACTATGGATATGGATAAGCATACGATCAAGGGTGTCTGGGGATTTAACGGAACAGAAAGACCGGGTGCTGTATATCTTGCAGCAGTTCTCGCTGCACATGCACAAAAAGGATTGCCGGCATTTGGTATTTATGGAAGAGATGTTCAGGAAGCAGATGCGACAGAGATTCCGGAAGATGTAAAAGTCAAATTACTGCGTTTTGGACGTGCAGCGGTGGCAGCAGCTACAATGCGTGGGAAATCTTACCTTCAGGTTGGTTCCGTCACAATGGGAATTGCCGGATCAATCATTGATTCTGCTTTTATGGAAGAATATCTTGGCATGCGTGTAGAATCAGTTGATGAAGTCGAGATCATTCGTCGAATGACAGAAGGCATTTACGATGAGAAGGAGTATGAAAAAGCACTTTCATGGACAAAGTCACATTGTAAAGAAGGATGGGATAAAAATCCTGATTTTGTAAAGAGAAACGATGAACAGAAAGACAGAGACTGGAAATTTGTTGTTAAGATGATGTGTATCTTAAAAGATTTGATGAATGGAAATCCAAATCTGCCGGAAGGAAGAGAAGAAGAAGCCGTTGGTCATAATGCAATCGCTGCAGGTTTCCAGGGACAGAGACAGTGGACAGACTTCTATCCAAATGGTGATTTTGCAGAAGCGTTGATGAATTCGTCTTTTGACTGGAATGGGGCAAGAGAACCTTACATTCTTGCAACAGAAAATGATACATTAAATGGTATTGGAATGCTCTTTATGAAACTTCTGACAGGCCGTGCCCAGATTTTTGCCGATGTGCGTACATATTGGAGTCCTGAAGCAGTAAAGAAAGCAACCGGTTATGAATTGGAAGGTGTTGCAAAAGAAGCCGGTGGATTTTTACATTTGATCAATTCCGGTGCAGCCTGCTTGGATGCAAGTGGTGCTGTAAAGGATGAAAACGGAAATGGTGTGATGAAGCCATTCTGGGAGATGACACAGGAGGACCAGGAAGCCTGCTTAGAAGCAACAGAATGGTGTGAAGCGGATAATGGTTACTTCCGTGGTGGTGGATTCTCTTCACGTTATCTTACAAAGGCAACAATGCCTGCAACGATGATACGTTTGAATTTAGTAAAAGGACTTGGACCTGTTTTACAGATATGTGAAGGATATACGGTAGAACTCCCGGATGAGGTATCGGATAAGCTTTGGAAACGTACTGATTATACATGGCCTTGTACCTGGTTTGCTCCAAGAACAACAGGCGAGGGTGCATTTAAAACAGCATATGATGTTATGAACAACTGGGGTGCAAATCATGGTGCGATCAGTTATGGACATATTGGTGCAGATCTGATCACATTAGCATCTATTCTTCGTATTCCGGTTTGTATGCATAACGTGCCGGAAGAGGATATCTTCCGTCCGGCAGCATGGAATGCATTTGGTATGGACAAAGAAGGACAGGATTTCAGAGCGTGTGCAGCATATGGTCCGCTTTATAAACTGTAAGATGTTTTTTGACAGTAAATTTGGCTGATCGCTGATTGGAAGATCGATGAAAATTTAGAAATGAAATAAGACTGAAAAAAAGTCCCTGACTAGAAAGCGCCTGTTCCGGCAACATTACCGGTTCAGGCGTTTCTTTTTATTATGAATGAAATGTAACTTTGATGTTCCCCATAGTACAATCAAGTGATACATCACCATAGATGGTTGTATCTGTAGCCGTACCTTCATTTTTGTATCGGATATCCCCCATTGTCGCGGATGCCGAGTTAAAGTTATAGTTGCTTTTTGCACCGGCAAGTCCTAAAGTAATATCCCCCATATGTACCTGCAGATCAGAAGATCCGGTTAATTTTCCATATATATCAAGAGAACCGGCAGAGCAGTCAGTCTTTAGGTTGTTACAGACATTTTTGGCTGCGTTATCTTTTGAACCGAGCTTGATATCACCGGCACTACAATCGATGGAAGCTTTGTCATTGATCGTAAATTGATCGATCGTCATGCTTCCGGCAGCGACATCCAGAGATACATTTTTTGCCAGTATTGTATCGGCTTTCGTGGACGCTGCTGAGACACCCATTTTTATGGTATCTGCTTTTAGTGTGTTGATCTTGACATTGCCGGCAGAAAGTTCAAGATGTACTTCTGTCAAGGCAGCAGAATCAGGAATTGTGATCGTAATTGTTCCGTTGTGTGTGTCAGAGGAAGTGAAAGTATGACGGATCAACTCAGAAAGCTTTTTGTGTTTGGAAGTTTTTACTTTCCAGACACCATCTTCTATTATATTTTTGGAAAGTTTGCCACCGGAAATAGAAAAATCATCGCCACTTTTAATGATGATATTTCCTGCAAACAAGTCAAAGTCAAGCTTATGGACGGTTGATGGATCATCGGATGCTGTCGTTTCAATCGTATGTGAAACTGTTTGTGTTGTTACGGAATGCGATGAGATCGTCAGCTCATCATAATCTACACCCAGGATCATTCCAACAAGGATCAAAAGAACGCCAAGCAGGAACAGGATTCCGGACAGGATTAAAATAATATGTTTTTTCTTTTTCATAGCACTACCACCTCTTTTTTATCCATTGTTGAAATTTCAGGGTTACACTTTTTGCAGCTTTCCAAGATGCCTGAAAGAGAGCTGGCAGAAACCGGATACAAAATAAGACACCGATCCATATGATCAAAGCACCGATCGCAAAAAGTACAAGACCGATTCCCATCGTAAAAAGCACAGCACCTGTACCGGAAGCAGCCGTCATAAAAAAGCTTCCAAAGAAAGATGCAATACCACCGATCATCAATCCGCCACCGGTTCCAAATAATGCGAGAACAATAGAAATGATCACAGAGAAGATTGTAAGGAGGATTCCGAATAGCACAGACAGACAAGGAAGTCCGATCGTAATTGCAAGGAGAGCAAACAGAACGATCCACACAGCTTTGCGTGCTGATTGCTGCTGATAATGGCTATTGTATCCGTTGGCTGCCTGCTGATAGCTGTTGTTGTTGAAACCATTGCCGGTCTGCCGGTAGCCATTGTTGTTGAAACCGTTGCCGGCCTGTTTGTAGTTGTTGTTGCTGAAACCGTTGCCGGCCTGCTTGTAGTTGTTGTTGTTGCTGAAACCGTTGCCGGCTTGCTGATAGCTGTTGTTGTTGAAACCGTTGTCGGTCTGCTGATAGCTGTTGTTGTTGAAACCATTGTCGGTTTGCCGGTAGCCATTGTTATTGAAATTATTGTCGGTCTGCCGGTAGCCAGTGCCAGCGTTATTGAAACCATTGCCGGCTTGTTGGTGTCCTTGTTGGAAACCATCATTTGTCTGCTTAAAAGCGCTGTTGTTTTCGTTTTGTGAATCTGATTGTTCCTTTTGTGCATAGAACTCCGGGTAAGCAGCCGATCTGTGAAAAGAACTTCCCTGACCGTATTCGATATCATCCTGTGTTGTTGCTTTGATCTGATTGGCAAGTTCTTGTGGTGATCCAAGCTCTTTTAGGATTGCCTGCTCGTTTTCAGGTCCTGCATCCTCAAAATAATCTTCATAATATTTGATCGCTTGATTCCGTTCTTCCGGAGGAAGATCTGAGAGCAGACGATGTAATTCATCTAAAAATAATTTTTTATTCATGATAATCCCCATCTTTCCCGCGATTTTTTCGCGTATCTATCATAGTGGAAGCAGTAAACGTTGTGAAATGTTTTGAATAGCATTTTTTATTCGTATGTCCATGCTTCTCATTTGTTATTGAGTAATAAATCATTGATCTTAGAAATATAACTGCCCCATTCCTGACGATAAAGCTCTAACTGGCATCTGCCGCGTTCAGTCACTTTATAATAACGACGGTTGCGGCCATGAAATTCTTTATCATATACTTCCAGGCAGTCATCTTTTTGCAGTCGTCGCAGTACAGGGTATAAGGTAGATTCCGAAATCTCAATCACAGCACGAACATCCTGTGTGATCTTATACCCATAGGTTCCCTCTTCTTCACGATAGACGACCGCAAGGACGATCGCATCCAAAAGAGCAGCTCCTGTATTAAATACCATAATATTCCTCCTTCCTGAGAGTATATTAGTATGATAAATAATATTATATGGCGTATAGTATTATTTGTTATTGATACTATACGCCATATAATATTAGATGTCAATATAGCAATGATAAAAAGAGCAGACCGGTCTGATCCGGGAAAATGCAGCAGATCACCTGTCAGCCTGAGAATATATCTTAATGAAAATATTAGTGAAGTTTCTTTGTGAAACCAACTTCTGACATAGCGTTATAGTGAAATATAACAGTAAGACACTTTCTTTTTTGTACATAATGGAGAAAAAAAGCAGAATTATGAAAAAGATGTTGAAAAAGAAATCTAAAAATAATAAAATAGTAACGTTGTTTATAATATAGTAGTTTCGTTTTTGTTGAATAGAAACGCTAGTTTAACATACATAAACAGTTTATGATGGGAACGTCATGACAAGCAACAGAAATGGAGGATATAGGAAATGATCGAGTGTAAAGGTAGAATTGCCGTATTAACAAGTGGTGGAGATGCACCGGGAATGAATGCAGCAGTACGTGCCGTTGTACGTACCGGTATTGCAAAAGGATACGAAGTATTTGGTGTAAAAAGAGGATACAATGGTATTTTGAATAAAGAAATGGAATTAATGACATTTCAGGATGTATCAGAAAAATTACAGCATGGTGGTACTTTCCTTTTTACAGCTCGTAGTGCAGAGTTTGGCGAAGAAGCCGGTAAGAAGAAAGCAGCAGCAATCTGTAAAGAAATGGGAATTGACACATTGGTTGTAATCGGTGGAGATGGTTCTTTCACAGGAGCAAAGGATTTATCAAAGTATGGTGTAAATGTTATTGGTTTACCGGGAACGATTGATCTTGATATTGCATATACAGAGTATACGATCGGTTTTGATACGGCAGTAAATACTGCGATGGAAGCAATTGATCGTCTTCGTGAAACTTCTAATTCGCATGAAAGATGCAGCGTTGTAGAGGTTATGGGACGTTCTGCAGGATATATCGCACTCTGGTGTGGTATCGCCAATGGTGCAGAAGAGATTCTTTTACCGGAACGTTTTGACAATGATTATGACAAGCTGATCGAAGAGATCAAGAAGAACCGTGAAGCAGGTATGACACATCAGGTTGTTATCAATGCAGAAGGTGTCGGTCATTCTTATGAGCTTGCACAGCGTATTGAAGAAGCTACAGGTGTAGAGACAAGAGCAACGATTCTCGGTCATTTACAGCGAGGCGGAAGTCCTACAGCACGTGATCGTGTTTATGCATCTGTTATGGGATCCTATGCAGTTGACATTATCGATCAGGGTAAGAAAAATCGTCTGGTTGGTTATAAAGATGGTCATGTATATGATATAGATATTGAAGAAGCATTTAAGATGAAGAAGAGCATTGATGATTATGAATATCAGGTAGCAAGTATTCTTGGTACAAGATGCGATTATAAGAATATCTAATGAAAACATGGCAAAAGCTGCATAAATAATAGAATAGTGCCAATACATATATCTGGCAGACTTTTGCAAGGTATTTAATTTAAAATAGTTGTAATTAAAAAAGACAATGTGATCTGTTACGGAAATATCTTTTCAATGGAAGAATGTTAATAGCATGAAAAGTATATGACCGAATGGTTTCATTGTCTTTTTTGTGGAAAATACGTATAAAGTGTCCGAAATTTGAAGTATATTTGTACTAATTTATATAGTTCTTTCATAGCAGACATCTGCTATAATCAAAAAAAGAAAAGCTGCCATTTGCAATCAATCGGACTGAAAAAATAGTATTGCGGGAAAACGAAGGAAAGACAGGATAGGCTGAAAAAAGGTTTTTGCACGGACACAAAAGAAAGGCAGTTTAGATTGTGTCAGGTGAACTATGAAAAATGAGCCGTGAAAAAGACATGCTTTGAAAGTGACACTACCGAGTGTTACAGGGAGGAAAAAGATATGAGAAAAAGTTTAAAAAAACAACTGATCACAACAGTTCTTTCTATGGGAATTGTTATATCGCTTCTGAGTGGCTGCGGTGACCAAAAAGAGACTAAGAGCACGACTAAGAAAGCGGATGTTACACAAAGTGCAGACCAGGAGGCAAAAGATCCGGTAAATACCGGCCTTGCAGCAGGCGATACCTCTGTGTTGGAAAAGAAAGCCGGTAAGATGCGAGACATCACATCACAGCAGCTGATCAAAGAGATGAAGATCGGATGGAATCTGGGCAATTCTCTTGATGTCTGTGAAGCGGATACGGATGGAGATGGTAAGGTCAACCAGACACCAAAGCCCGGCAAAAAGGTAGATGAGACCTTATGGGGCAATGTTGAGACCACACAGAAGCTTTTTGACAGCTTAAAGAAGGATGGTATCAATGCAGTTCGTATTCCGGTGACATGGCGTGATCATATCATAGATAAAAAGAAGAATACCATTGATCCGGCATGGATGGATCGTGTGGAAGAGGTTGTCCGTTATGCATATACAAATGGAATGTATGTGATCATCAATCTGCATCATGACGGAGGTGGTGATCCTGACTTTGGTGCATGGATACGATCTGCATCGGAAGGTGACAAAACGAAGACAGAAGTTTTTGAACGCTATAAAGCATTATGGACTCAGATTGCATCCCGTTTTCAGAATTATTCCGACTATCTGATCTTTGAATCAATGAATGAAGTTGGATTTGATGATATGGAAGAAAATAAAGCATTTGCATTATTAAATGAGTTCAACCAGACTTTTGTGGATACCGTCAGAAGCAGTGGTGGCAATAATGCCAAAAGACATCTTCTGATCGCCGGGTATTGGACAGATATTGAAAAGACTTGTACAGGTATTGAGAATGGAACGTTTAAAATGCCAAAAGATACGATTAAAGACAGAGAAATCTTATCGGTACATTATTATACGCCATGGCAGTTCTGTACAACAAATCAGCAGAATACATGGGGAAGTAAAGAAGAAATCAAACAGATGCATGATCTGATCGATCAATTGGATAAAACCTGTGTGAAGAAGGAAATTCCGGTGATTGTAGGAGAGTATGGATTTGGGCCAAACGATCCGGCAAGCTGTCGTTATTTTGTTGAAAATTTCGTAAAGTATACATATGATAAAGGCATTGCAAGTTTTCTTTGGGATAATGGCGAACAATATGACCGGACAAAAATGGAATGGAAACTGAACGGTCTGATGGATGCTTTAAAGAGAGCAACAAGTCATAAGTCATATACGATCAACAAAAAATAAAAAGAACAAAGCTGCTGCTTTGGTAAGATAGTCCTCTGTTTGATCAGAGGACTATCGTTTGTCTTATGTGTGTTTTTCATCTTTTTTGGCAGGTGGCAGCGTAAAGATAAATTCCGTTCCGACACCTTCTGTACTGATCACATTGATATTTTCATTATGTGCTTCAATAATCTCTTTTGTGATGGAAAGTCCAAGCCCCGTGCCGGTCTTATCTTTGCCTCTGGAATCATCTGTTTTGTAGAAACGTGTCCAGATTTTTTTCTGGCTTTCTTTTGCAATACCGATACCATGATCTTTTACCGAAATAAAGACTTTATGGTTTCGTTTTGCAGTTCGTATTTCAATCGTTGTATCATTTGGGCTGAATTTGATCGCATTATCCAATAAGTTTTGAATAACCTGCTGGATCTTATTGATATCTGCATTGACAAAAAGTTCTTTGTCGCTAAAGATCAGATTCAGAGAAATCTTTTTTTCTGTACATCTTTGTTCAAAAGCGGCAGAAGAGTCTTTGATCGCCTGATTGATATCAAAGTCTGCTAATTCTAATACAAGACCATCCTGCTCAAACTGGTTTAATTCTAAAAGATTTCCGGTAAGTTTTGTTAAACGTTCTACTTCAAAAAGAATAATATTAAAATATTTCTGCTGCATTTCCGGCGGAATCGTACCATCTGCGATCGCTTCGGCATATCCTTTGATCGAGGTCAGCGGAGAGCGAAAATCATGTGACACGTTGGCAATGAATTTTGTCTGATAATCGGTTATACTATGCATTCGTTCGGAAAGATAATAAATTGCAGATGCCAGCTCATTTTGTTCTTTGCTAAAGGAAGTTGTGATTCCCTCATCAAATTGTCCGTCAGCATATTTTTTCGCTGCATTTGTCATAAGACGAAGTGGTCTTACACTCTTATGATATAGGTAAAAAAAGATCAAAGCCGTTACAGTTAAAAGCAGAATAAAGCAGATCAGGATCGTGTCAATATACTGGGTCGCCTGGTCTAACATTCCTGAGTTAGGAGACATCAAAATGACGTATCCTTTTGTCTCTAAAGATTCTGTGATCGGATAGATCACCGTGATCATGGACTCTGACAGCAGTCCCTTAGGACAGCGGCCGACAATCGTCTGGTTGGATAAAAAACCGGAATCATATCGGTTGATATTACGTCCTTTCTGGCTGTTTTTCATATCAGAATCAATTAGGATCATTCCATCAGACGATGCAAGCCAGACACGCATATTTGTTAATGTCTGGAGAGAAGAAAAGTGTTTTAACAAAGTAGCATCTGAGGTGTTTAATATATCCATGCTTGGAATATAATCTTTTACGATCAATTCCGCTTCATTGTATAATTTCGTTTCTTCTGTTTTGATCAAATGATTGTATATCGTGGTACGTCCATAGGTGTTTAACAGAACAAAGACCAGAATACATAAAATAGCATAGGATAAAACAAATTGGAAGCGAAGAGATGATTTAGGCATAATTCATTCTCCTTTGTAAGCAAAAAATTATTTGTGGTATTCGAACTTATATCCGATTCCCCAAACCGTTGTTAGTTTCCATGCCGGATGATCTTTGAACTTTTCACGTAATCGCTTGATATGCACATCCACGGTTCGGGTATCACCGATATAATCGTAGCTCCAGATATGATCAAGAAGCTGTTCGCGTGTAAACACCTGATTAGGATGAGAAGCAAGGAAATAGAAAAGTTCCAATTCTTTTGGTGGCATTTCTACCACTCCGCCTTTGTAATGAACAGAATAATCCGTCAGATTGATTGTCAGATCAGGATACGTTACCTGTTCGACCGGTAATGTATCTTCAGGCGTGTTCGCTGCCTGTATTGTCGGTTGGAAACGACGTAATACGGCTTTTACACGGGCAACCATTTCTTTGGAATCAAAAGGTTTCATAATATAATCATCAGCACCCAGTTCCAGTCCGAGAACCTTATCAAAGACTTCTCCTTTGGCAGAGAGCATGATAATAGGAAGGTTGGAGCTTTTGCGCACTTCACGCAATACTTCATAGCCATCAATGCCCGGAAGCATGATGTCGAGTAACATAATATTGGGCTGATAGGTTTTAATCATTTCTAAAGCAGATTCACCATCACCTACAATTTTAGTATCAAAACATTCTTTCGCAAGGTAAAGGCTGATAAGCTCTGCAATATTTTCATCATCATCAACAATCAGTATTTTTTGTTTGTTTACCATTTTTTTCATTCTCCTTTTTGTAGTGTATTTATTTGAATTCTACGATAGTAACGCCCATATCCCCTTCACCGAATTCACCCAGACGGAATGATTTGATGTATTTGGTGCGCTTCAGATGATTGTGTACTGCTTTTCGTAAAGCTCCGGTTCCGCGACCGTGTATGACCGTGACTTGTGACATGTGAGCCAGATAGGCATCATCTAAGTATTTGCCAAGAACCGGCATTGCTTCATCGACTGTCATGCCGATCAGGTTGATCTCCTGATGGATGCTGGCAGCCTTGTCCATACGGATGTGGCCTCCACCGGATTTTTTCTTCGGTTCCGGCTTAACAGGTGCCTGTTTGATCAGTTCAATGTCATTTAAATTTACTTTGGTTCGAAGCAGTCCTGCCTGTACAAAAAGATCTCCTTTTTCGTTTGGAAGTGTGCTGACCGTTCCAACGGAATTCAAAGAAAGAATACGGACGTCGGAGCCGATCATTAACTGACTTGCTTTGACTTTTTTTGTATTTCTTTTTGGTGCAGCGATTTTTTTGTTAGCGTCTTTTTTGTTGATCTCTTCGCGCAGTTTTGCACGTTCCGCTTCCATTTCGCGGATGTGTTTATCGCTTTTTGCCCATTTTGTGTATTTTCGGATCGTAGAATCTGCGTATTCTTTAGCGTCGGCTAAGATACGTGCAGCCTCCTCGTTTGCATTTGCCAAAATCTTTTCTTTAGAAGAATCGATCTTTTCTGTTTTCTGTCGAAGCTGTTTTTTTAGCTCGGAAATTTCTTTGCGGTTTTGAGATACGCTTTGATGTTCCTTCTCTAATTCGACCCTTGTCTTTTCAAGGTCACTGATCACATCTTCAAATGCCTGTGCATCAGAAGTGATCCTTGCTTTGGCATCCTGTATGATCGTATCAGACAGACCAAGTTTGCTTGAAATCGCAAAAGCATTACTTTTACCCGGTACACCGATCAAGAGACGGTAGGTTGGACGCAATGTGGTTACATCAAACTCGCAGCAGGCATTTTCAACATCCGGAGTCTGTAAAGCATAAAGCTTTAACTCGCTGTAATGTGTCGTTGCCATAACGATTGAACCACGGCTGTGCAGATCGGACAGGATTGAAGTTGCTAAAGCAGCACCTTCTACCGGATCGGTTCCGGCACCTAATTCATCAAAAAGTACCAGACTATCCTGATTAGCATGTTTTAAGATTGATACGGTATTGACCATATGCGAAGAAAATGTACTTAAATTCTGTTCAATACTCTGTTCATCGCCGATATCCGCATATACTTCTTTGAAAATGCGTAAGCTCGAACCATCAAATGCCGGAATATGAAGTCCTGACTGTCCCATCAAAGTAAGAAGTCCGACTGTTTTTAAAGAAACAGTTTTACCACCGGTATTCGGACCGGTTACAACGAGCAGAGAAAAATCTTTTCCAAGATGCAGGTCAATCGGAACAACCTGTTTATATGGGATTAAAGGATGCCGCCCTTTTTTTAATTCTATATAGCCTTCCTTGGGAAATTTCGGTTCGGTTGCTTTCATTTCTCTCGAAAGAGATGCTTTGGCAAAAATGAAGTCAAGTTTTGAAAGAACCTGAAAATTCTGTTCAATAAAAAAGGTCTGTTCTGCAGCCTGATTGCTCAGATCAGCAAGGATCTTTTCAATCTCCTCTTGTTCTTTTAATTCTAATTCACGGATCTCGTTGTTTAGTTTAACAACCGATGTCGGTTCCATAAAGAGGGTAGAACCGGTAGCGGACTGGTCATGCAGCATACCAGGAAAAGAAGAACGGTATTCTGCTTTTACCGGCAGACAGTATCTTCCGTTACGCATCGTGATCAGACTGTCCTGCAGCATGGAACGTGCAGAGCTGTTTAGGATCGCATTTAATTGTTCATGGATCTTATCGCCTGTTCGTTTTAACGAATGACGGATCTTAGACAGACCGGCACTTGCATCATCAGCAATCTCATCCTCGGCAAGTATACATCGACGGATCTCATTCATTAAGGGAAAAAGTGGTTCAATCTTCTGATAATAGTCATTTAAAGAATCCCCTGTTTCGTCTGTCTCATTGACACTTTTTCGAAAGTAAGCTTTGACACTGCCTGCAGCATTCAAAAGATTAGAGATATTTAAAAGCTCTGTTGTACTTAAAATAGAACCGATCTCCAGTCTTTTTAAACTTTCACGGATTTCTCTGACTCCCTGAAAAGAGACAGCACCCTGTGTCAGGATATGTGTCAATGCATCTGAAGTTTCACGCTGTTCATGCAGGATCATTTCTTCGTCGGTATAAGGTGTCAGATCACGACAATACTGTTTTCCTAACGGAGAAGCAGCATGTTTGATCAGTTTTTGTATTATTTTATCATATTCTAACGTATGGAAAACTTTCTTATTCATACAAATCCTCGTTTCTGTTTCCTCATTATTCTATAGGCACGGCAGACATTTGCATTCTTGCAAATATTCTCGCAAAACAAAATATTACAATGCGTCATAGCAGTAGCTTTTTATTTGTGTTTCTATTTCTATTGTATTTTGGAGCACTGTTTCACCTGATAAGAATTTCTAAGATTTTTTGCAATGCTATGTGTGCGCTACGTGGCTTTGCGAAGCGGGAGCGTGTCCCAAACAACAATGCTACTCAGACTGAGCCGCCCCTATAGTTATGACCCGCGCCCAATAAGCAAAAAAGCTTAAAAAATCAGAACTTCTTATCAGGTGGCGTGTCTACCCAAAATACAAACAGAAATAGAAACACAACACAAATTCTAAGGGTATGACGCATTGGATCATTTTTGTTTTGCGAGTTTTTAGAAAATGTAATGGTGTTACAAATGTCTGCTATATGTATGGTATATGATACAACAAAAAGTGTGCTTTTATCAATAGTGTATCATGAATTCGCAAGGTAGATGGGAAAATACGTTACAAGTTATTCATAGTATATTCATATCTGTATGCTATTCTATAAAGAGTGTAAATGGAACTTGATATATTTTTTCATTGGAGTAGAAACTATGTTTAGTAGAGAAAACAATGATTCCCATAAGGAAGAACGTTATCAGTTTATGCGTGAGCAGGTAAAACCGCAAAGAAAAAAGCAATGTCTGATCTGGGCGAAAAGGCTGGGAATTCTTATTGTATCAGCCTGTATTTTTGGTGGAATAGCAGGTGGTGCGATCTGCCTGATCACAAGTCGCGCAAAAAAGAACAGCACCAGAAACGTTGTTAAGATCAATACGTATAGTGCAACGGCAGCCGCTACGGCGGAACCGCAGGAAACGCCAGCAACAGGAGGCAGTAATAACAGTTCCCGTCTTACAACCGAAAATATGAACAGAATGTCGGAACAGCTTGCAGCAATTGGAGGACAGGCAAGTGCTTCGATTGTTGGAGTTAAAAATAAAACAGATGCGCAGGATTGGTTTTCAGAGAAGCAGAACAACAGCAAGAATGTTTCATTTGGTATTATATATAAGGAAAATACTAAGAACTACTATATTGCGACAACTTACAATATAGTGAAGGAACAGCATACGGTCAGCGTACAGCTGGCAGATGAAACGGTTGTAGAAGGAAAAGTTTTAGACAGCGATCTTCAGTACAATGTGGCGGTGATCATGATCAGCAAATCTAAGATCACACAGGAAACACAGGAAAAGATGCAGGTAGCAGAGCTTGGATATGGCGGCGGTCTGCGCAATGGAAGTGATGTGATCGCAATTGGCTGTCCAAACGGTGTGTTATATTCTGTCATGACAGGACATGTTTCGAATAATAGTTTATACGGAACGATCACAGACGGAGAGGTAAAATTGTTTAGTACAGATATTCCTTATTCGGAGGATGGAAATGGTGTTGTACTGGATATTTCAGGTAATGTAGTTGGTATGATCACAACAAAATTTACAATAGAAACCGGTACTTCCGGCATGGGTTTTATAGATATGTCCAATGTTTCAACAATCCTGGAACTTTTACAACATAAGCAGGATGTAGCTTATCTGGGAATTGAAGGAGAGAGTATTTTGGAAGCAACAGCATCTGCACATGATCTGCCAACCGGGGCATATGTCAGGACGGTTTATGCACAGGCACCTGCTTACCAGGCAGGAATGCGTGTTGCAGATATTATTACAAAGATTGATGATTCGATCGTGGGTGGCATGACAGATGTTCATAATGTCCTGTTGCAGCATAATAGCGGAGAGAAAGTTATTTGTACGGTGATGCGAAAATCAGGTGACAAATATATTACGAAAAAATTAAAAGTGAAATTACAGTAGATAGTGAAAAGTACAAATTCAGCATTTTGTTATTGATACTATTGTATAAAGATAAAAAAAGAAAAGACAGCCGGCTGTATTCGAATGAACTTTGTAAAAAGAAAGCCATATCAGATACAGTTGACCGTCTTTTTTTATTTAGCTGAATATGCTGTGTTCTGTTTTTTCATGAACATGGCAAAAGCACTATAGCAGATTTAATTGGTGCGATCATCAGCCGGGATGTCATCTAAGATCACATCCAACAGCCTGTCATTATCTTCAGGTTTCATAAAACAGAAACGAAAATATTTATTATCCAGGAACGGGAAAGAAGAACAATCACGGAGCATCAGTCCCTTTTTGATCGCTTTTTCAAATAAATGATCGCTCGTCAGTTCATCGTCAAGGATACGCACCAGAATGAAGTTCGCATGTGGTACATAATATTTAAAATGTGATTGATACCGGTCAAGAATCGTACAGATTCTTTTTCGCTCAGAAGAGATCAGTTCTTTTGTATCCTCGATATAGCGCTTATCACGAAACATGATCTCGCCGGCAATCGCAGCCAGTGAATTGATCGTCCAAGGATTCTTAAAGCTTTCCATTTCTTTCAATAGTGAGTGATTGCCGCAGATCGCATAACCGAGACGAAGTCCGGGTGCTGCAAAAAACTTCGAAATACCACGTAAGATAATGATATTATTATAAATCTGTGTTAGAGGGATCGAAGTGATCGCTTCACTGTTTTCTGAAAATTCCACATAGGTTTCATCAACCATTACAAAGATCCCCTTTTCTTTACAATGATCAAGAATATTGCGCATGACAGGACGTGAGATCTGTGAGGAAGTCGGATTGTTTGGATTACAGATTACTAAAAGATCGATATCCGTTGTCAGTGCATCATACAAATGCTGTTCATTCAGACCAAAGTTTTCATCTTCATGAAGACGATAATAATGCGAGCGACCGCCTTCTAATGAAATTTCATGTTCGTATTCCGAATAAGTAGGTCCAACGATCAGTGCTTTTTTAGGATGCAGATTTTGTGTAACCAGAGAGATCAGTTCGGTCGATCCGTTTCCGACAATGATATTCGAATGATCAATACCGATATAGTCGCCGATCGCACGTCGCAGATCCGTATATTCACGGTCAGGGTATGAAGTGATCGCATCAATGTGTTTCGGAAGTTCTTCTTTCAGATCATAAGAAATTCCTAAGGGATTGACATTTGCTGAAAAACTGATGATATTTTCTTTTTTGATACCGAAAATTTTTTCAATCTTTTCTAAATCACTTCCATGAAAATGCTCTTTTTGTTCCATTGCTTCACACTACCTTTCGAAATAAGTCATTATTTGCTTTTGCAAATGTGCCAATAGGCACTTTGTTCTTTGTCATGGAATTATAGCACTAAAATAATACAGACTCAAGAGCGTTATCGGTTGAAAGATACTTGCAAAAAGTGATATAATATAAAGTATCTATGGAAATGTACGGGAGGAATTATGAGAGAGAAAATAAATAAGGCTGCAAGAGGTGAATTTACATATAGCGTTCCTAAGATAAAACTTTCAATCACAGAGCTTACGATATCAGTCAATGCCGGAGAAATCGTTCGTGGGGAATTTGTTGTCAGCAACGATCAGGAAGAGGACATGCGGGGTGTGGTTCATACAGACAGTCATTTTTTACAGTTTCAGACAGAATTTTTTCATGGGAAGCAGAATGCGATATCATATCAATTTGATGCAACTTCTTTGCAACCCGGCGAAAAAATAACAGGGTGTATCCGTGTGATCTCGGACTGTGGTACGAAAAAACTGCTGTTTGAGGCATTAGTTGGTGTGCCATCCTGTGAAGTGTCAACCGGAAAGATCCGTGATCTGTTTCATTTTACAAATCTTGCAAAAGAAAAGCCGGATGAGGCAGCAGCGCTTTTTCGTAACAAACATTTCGAAGATATTTTTCTCTATCATGATAATGTAAATATTGCTTTATACGAAGGTCTTGCCAAAGGTTCTGCGAAAGGTCTTGCAATGGAAGAATTTCTGATCGCGATCCATAAAAAAGTCGGTATTCATATTACAGCAGATAAGACACATTTTTTATATGAAGACTGTACGCAGAACTTTCAGGATAAGATCGTTCTGACCAAAGATAACTGGGGATATGCGGAGTATAAAGTGACATCGGACAGTGATTTTGTGATTCCGCAAAATAAGAGGATCTGGACCGATGCATTTATTGGAAATGTCTATACATTGTATTTTACGATCAATGTCGATAAGATGCTTCCGGGTAAGAATTATGCCCGTATGACAGTAGAATCCGTAGGACAGAAAACAGAGATCTTAATTGAAGCAAATAAGGCAGGACAGACGCATAAAGCGGTCGAACAAAAGAGAATACGCCAGAAGCAGTTATTAAAGATCATTCAGTTTTATATGGAATTCTGTATGGGACATTTAGAGCAGGATGTATATCTTTCTGAAGCAGAAAATGTCATCCGTCAGATGGAACAGGATGGCATGACGATCGTTACGCAGCTTTACCGCACCCATTTTGGGATTATGGAACATAACGAACAGTTAGTGCAAAGCAGTTTTTCTTTTTTAGAAACGCAGGAAGAAAAATTGCAAAAAGAACCATTATTATATGGGGCTTATCTGTACCTGAAGGGAATCTGGTGTGACGAGGAAGAGGTTGTAGAAGAGTATGTTGCAAAGATTCGGGATTTATATCAAAAGAATGCATCGGATTGGCGGTATCTGTGGTTCTTATTGTTCCTGTCAGAGGAATATCGTTCGGAACATAAAAAGTATGAAGACATCTTAAAACAGCTGGATCACGGATGTCATAGTCCGGTACTGTATCTGGAGATCTGCAGTATCTTAAATGACGATCCATCCTTATTGTTAGAACTTTCAGAAGGTGTATGTAATGCAATTCACTGGGGCAGCAAGCAGGGGTTTGTGGAAGAAGCTGTAGCAACGAGATTTTGTTATCTGGCTGGAAAGATGCGTTATTTTTCAAAAGTCGTTTTAGGGGATGTCTGCCGTTTTTATGAGCAATATCAGGATGATGAGCTGTTAGCGGCTGTATGTAAGATCCTGATGAAAGGACAGATGACCACGAAGGAAGCATTCTATTGGTATGATCTTGGTGTTGAACATAACCTGAAGCTGACAGATCTGTATGAATATTATATGTATTCGATCGATGAGTCACAGGAAATGCGTTTGCAGGACAGTACCTTGCTATATTTCCTGTATGACAATCATCTGACTGTTATGAAGAAAGCAATGTTATATGCTTATGTGGTACGCAACAAAGAGAACATGACAGAAACGTATGAGGCATATCTTCCGGTGATGGAAGAATATACATACAGACAGCTTGCGGAAGGCAGGATCAACGCCAATCTGGCTGTGTTATATGAAGAATTTATCAAGGAAGATGCTTTGAACGAAAAGACGGCAAAAGAGCTGGCAAATGTGATGTTTTCTTATGAACTTACCTGTGAAAATGATAAGATCATTGGTGTCTATGTAAAACACAGGGAGTTAGAAGGAGAGATTTTTGTGCCATTGGTAAAAGGAAAAGCAGTAGTACAGCTGTTTACAGAAAATTATCAGATCTTTCTGGCAGATCAGTTAGATAATCGTTATGCTCTTTCCATTGATTATACGTTACAGCGATTCCTGAATCTCGACTTTCTGGCAGGAAGCTGTTATGAAAAAGGATGCAGGGATTTTCGTCTGATCCTGTATCTGTATGACAAGGCAGAGCGTATGAACCAGATTGGCAAAGATGTCATGGCAGTACGAAAAGAAGTGCTTGGTATTGAGAAGTTAAGCAGACATTATTACAAAAAAGCATTCTGCTCGCTGGTACGCTATTATTATGATAATTTTGAAAGTGAACTTTTAGATGAAGCATTAGAAGAACTTGACTGGGATATGGTCAATGTATCGGAGCGAAAACAATTCTTTGAATATTGTGCGGTACGTCGTTATTTTGACAAAGCAATGGATGGAATTTACCGTTATGGCTTTCATAAGATTGATGGAAAACGACTGTTAAAGATTGCATCGGATTCTTTCTTGCAATCCATGGAGAAAGAAGATACCGAGCTTTTGAAAATAGCATGGTATATACTGGAAACAGGACATTTTGATGAAAATATGCTTCGTTATCTTTGCCGTTATTATAACGGGAATATCAGCAGTATGGTTCAGATATGGAAATATGCAAAAGGTTTCTCTATCGATACAACGGATTTTTCGGAGAGAATCTTAGGACAGATCATTTTTACCGGAGAAATGTCACCGGATGCCTATGAAGTCTTTTATTCGTATTATCCGTTAGAACGGGATAAGCAGTTAGTGTGGGCGTTTTTGAAATTTATTGCCTATCACTATCTGATCCATTCCTGGGTTATTCCGACAGAAATGTTTGATTATTTTTATAAAGAGGTACAGATGCAGGACAATATGTTTTGTCTGATCGCAAGCCTGAAAGATTTAAGTAAAAAGAAAAATCTGACACCGGAAGAAAAGCAATTTGTAGAATATCATATCAATCGTCTGTATGAAAAGAAAATGATCTTTCCTTTTTACAGAGAGTTTGATGGAGTGGCATCTTTGCCAATTCATTTGTTAGACCAGTGTTATATAGACTATATTACTGATCCGGCATATGAAGTACGGATCCATTATATGATCTCGTCAGGATACGAAAAAGGGGAATATGTCACGGAAACCATGCGGGATGTCTTTTATGGACAGCGTGTCAAGGAGTTTGTGCTTTTTCAGGATGAAATGCTTCAATATTATATCTCTGAGGTGCGTCCGGAAGGCGAAGTGATCACAAAGAGTGCTTCGGTACGATTTGATGAAAGTATGGATAATGAACGAAGAAGCAGCCGTTATCATATGCTGAACCTGATGATGATCGCACAGGAAATGAACGAAGAGAACACATTGATTGATATGATGAAAGAATATGTAGAAACAAAAGAGAGTGTAAACAGGCTGTTTAAACCATTAGACAAATGATCGGGAGAAAAAGACAATGGAAGAAAAAAGAACATTATTAGTTGGTATGGATATCGGAGAACAGGTAACACAGATCAGCTGTTTTGACTTTACAACCTATGAGCCGGTTGCGATCGGCAGAATGATCCATGGAAAAAGAGAATATGAGATTCCGACAGCATTGACTTATGTACCCGGTAGTGGGGAATGGTACTGGATCGATGAAATGCAAGGAGATCAGACCGGACAGATCCGTTTACAGCACTTGCTTTTGGATGTTGCAAAGAGTGATACGATCGAAGTTGGTATGCAAAAACTTGACAGTTATCAGGTGCTAAAAAGGTATCTTGTGAAAGTATTAAGTTTGCTGACAGAATATTATCCGGATGAAATGATCAAAAAACTTGTGATCACATTAGATGAGAAAGAAGAACGCCTGGTCTCTTATCTTTTAAAGATAGCCAATGAGCTTGGAATGCCAAAAGATACACTGGTGGTGCAGAATCATAAGCAGAGCTATATGTATTATGCGATCAGTCAGCCCAAGGAACTTTGGAGCAACAATGTCGGTCTTTTTGAACTGACACAAAAAGGGCTTTGGTATTCACAGATTGATATTAACCGCAAAAGAGAACCGTATATCATAGGTGTTACAAAGAAGAATCTGACACAGGATCTTGACTGGGACAAGATTGGACAGGAAGAAGAAATGCTGTCGTATGCTTTTCTGAATGCAGCCCAGACAGCATTGCACAAGCAGTATGTTACAACAATCTATGTTACCGGCAAGGGCTTTGAAGGCGAGTGGTCCAATGAAGCACTAAAAGAACTCTGTATGGGGCGCAGAATCTTTCGCGGACAGAACCTTTTTACACATGGGGCATGTTATGCGGCAAGAGAATTATCCGGCATGGGAAAATTAGATCATTGTCTGTTCCTTGATGATGAGATGGTAGCGAGTAATATCTATATCAGAACATATAAAGATGCCACAGATCATGAAGAACTTCTGGTAAAAGCAGGCACACCATGGAAAGAAGTCGATGGAAGTGTAGATGTTATACCGGATCAGGAAGATGAGATACAGATCGTAGTACAGGATGTGTTAAAGCATGAAACGAAAGCGCATATGCTTTCGTTAAGTGGATTTTCCAAGAGAGAAAATAAAACAACACGTTTTACGATACGCATTCGTTTTGCAAACCGGACAAACTGCATTGTTACATTAAAAGACAACGGATTTGGTGAGATCTGTGCAGCAAGTAATCGTGTCTGGGAACGTCATATTCAACTGTAGGAGGAAGAAACATGGGGAAATTAATTCAATGCAGCAGTCCGCTGGCTTTGACACCATATCATTTTCGGCTGACAGATACTAATGTGTATTCGATGGAAGAAGTCTGCTATTATATCTGGCATAATATTTATATGATCCAGGAAGAAGTGTTTGATCGTGAGTTTGTAATGTGGATTGAAAAAGAACTGCATATGGAAGAGACCTCACATAAGCTTGCCTGTCTGATACAGGATCATAAAAATTTGAGGGATATCGTGGTCACGATCTGCTGTAGCTGTGATTATTATGATGAAGAAGAGATCAATGCACTGATCCGTCTGATGGATGAGATCGAGCAGATGCCGGCATATGCAAGGAAAAAGCATAAAGGAGATACTTATCTTGCCTGCCATTCATATGAAAAAGCCCTGGAAGAATATGAAAAAGTATTTGAAAGTGATGAGGTCTTACATGCCGAAAAAGAAGCGTACGGAAGTATTTTTCATAATATGGGTGTGGCGTATAGCAATCTCGCGGAATTTCGTAAGGCAGCAGAATATTTTCTGAAAGCATATGAACAGAACAAGAAGGATGCTTCTTTGTCACAGGGACTTTTTGCCCTGCGTCTGAGCAAGGATGTAGAAGGGTATAAAAAAGCACTTGTGGACTTTGATGTTTCACCGGAAAAACAGCTTCAATGGGAAAAAGAATATACGCAAGTGATCAGTCAGAGCAGTCAATGCAGGGAAGCACTTAAGATAGAAAAGCTTCGAAATGTGATGAAGAGTGGCAATGTGGCAGAGTATTACGATAAAGTTCACAAATATGTGTTAGATTGGAAGAACGAATACCGCAAACAGATCGTGTGAGCGTATGTCGGCAGAGCAAGCGTCGGATTGGCTCGTTTGTCGATCATATAAGCGATGAAGTTGTTTATCATCCGGCAGCGTACGTGATGGATTGGTTTGTATAATAAAATGATATTTGGAAATGGGGATAAAAATGGCTTTTTGGAATCGAAAGAGAAAAAAAAGAAAACAGGAACGAGAGACGGAGCAGACAGAAGAAATTATGCAGGATACTTCTGTAGAAGATAAAGATACGGAAGAGATTCCGGCAGGTGTGGCAACACAGGAGCAATATAAAACAGAAGTGATCAAACCGGTTTATAAAAATGATCAGAAACGGTACGTCACGGAATGCTGCCAGTCTGTGGTCGATGCAGACCGCCAGATTGAAAAGTGCCGGAAAGAGTACCAGAATGTGACAGAATCTTTGCTGGATATCCAAAGGATTGAAAGGATTGAGGGAGAAGATAAAAAAGAAGTATTGGATTCTGCCGGACAGATCGTTAAACTGACCAGAGAAAGAAACCAGTATAAAAATCGTAATCTGACTATCTCAGAAGCGGCTATACGAAGGCTGGATCCTTATGAAGAAGAATTAGTCGATGAGATCAAGAAAATGTATGAACAGGAAGCTTACCAGAAAGCACTGGATGGAGACCTTGAAAAACTTCATGCAGAAAAGAAAAAGATACGCAAAGAAAAGGGAGACATTGTTGAAAAGCAGCATGCATTAAAAGTAATGGCAAAGTTTTTAATTGCATTGATCCTGTCTTTGTTTGTCTTATTTGTTGCAATCTATTTCGCATTAGAAACGGATATGACATTTCCGTATCTTGCAACAGTATTGTTAGCAGCAATATCGGCGACGGTTCTTTTTATTGAATCAAATAAAAACAGAAGAGATATGACAATGGCTGACCGCAAGCTGGATAAAGCCATCGGACTTTTGAACCGTGTAAAGATCAAATGCGTGAATAATCTGAATGTCATGGAATATAATCATGAGAAGTTCGGTGTTAAAAATGCATCGGATTTTGAAAAGATCTGGGGCGAATATTGCAAAGAGAAAGAATATGAAAAGAAATTTGCAGAGAATACAGAACAGTTGAATTTCTATTGCGAACAATTGATCAAAATGCTGAAAAAGTATGAGATCCGTGACCGGGAAATCTGGCTTTCCCAAGTGCTTGCGATTATAGATCCGCGTGAAATGGTTGAGATCCGTCATGGATTGAATGTACAAAGACAACGTCTGCGAGAGCGGATCGAATACAACGAGGAAGTAAAAAAAGAGTTTATTCAAAGCATTGACCGGTTGTTACAGGAGAATGCAGAAAACAAAGAAGAGCTGCTTTCAATCGTGCAGGGATACAGTTTATATGATTCTGCTGTGAAAAGCTGATAAAGAAGCAAAAACAGCTTTTGCCATGTATGAGCATAAAAGAAATACTAACAGAAATTTTGCAATAAATAAACAAAGTATACCCATTATACGGAGTATACTTTGCTTTTAAAATTTACTTTTTAAACATCTTAAAATGGTATTCTTTTCACAAAATTGATCAATCCGTTCTGCCATACTTCTGTACTATGACTGCCACGAGGATATTGAAACCAGATATGGTCAACTTGATTCTGTGTCAGAACTTCATGATATTTTTTAGGTGTGTCACCAACTGTATTGTCAGCAGTTCCGCTTGAAAGCATAACTAAAGACGGAATATAGGCACTTCCTTTAGTTGTAAGAAGTGAAGTATCTAAGGTTGGTGCTGCAGAAAAGGAACCAATATAATCAAAAAGGTCAAGGTGTGAAAATCCTAATGAAAGTGCTTCCATTCCACCCATAGATAAACCACATAACGCTGTTTCTTTACGATCAGTAGAAACCGAATAATGACTTTGAATATATGGCTGCAGATCAGTAGTAAACTCTGCATCAAAATCAGTAAATGCCTGAATGTTCTCGGGACTTAATGTGACATCTGTTCGCTTATCCGCAGGGGGGATTACGCTAGGGCAAACTGCAACAAAAGGTGCGACGTTATCTTTAACGATCAGGTTACTAAGGATTGCATTGAGTTGCATGGATACCCACTGTGATCCGTTACAGCCAATGCCATGAATCAGATAGAGGACGGGATAGGTTTTATCAGTTGTATAGCCGTTTGGGGTATAAACATAAGCTTCTCGAGTTTCTCCAATAACCGTAGAATCATAATGAATTTTTTGGATTGTGCCAAGTGGTGTATCTTTTCCTTCGGTATAAGTATTAAGGTCCACTTTAAAATACTTTTTAAAAGCCTCTTTAGTGCCACTTTGTTTATCAATATTCCAGTTATCTTCTTCGGGTACAGAAGTTGGAGAAAAAGTTGGATCTGTCGTATTAGTTGGTACAACCGTTGAAACAGGTAAAGAAGGTTGTGCTGTAGCTGTTGTATAAGAAGATGGTGTTTGTTTGTTTTTAGCCGACTGTTTTTTTGTTTTAGCAATAACCTTCACATTGCAAACAAACTTCTTCTTGCCTAAATAGGCATATATTTTAACGTTTCCTTTTTTTCTTGCTTTTACCAATCCTTTTTTTGTTACATATGCTATTTTTTTGTGAGAACTTTTCCAAATGACCCTTTTTTTAGTCTTTTTAACTTTGAGCTGCCTGGTTGAACCGACTTGTAAGGTCATTTTCTTTATGTTGAGACGTGGTGTGACCACTTTTGCATTTACATGAATAGTTGCTGATCCAACCAAAAGAATTGCTGCAAAAGAAGATAAAGACAAAAAAAGGTTTCTTCTGTAATGTAGAGTGTGTTTCATAGCGACCTCCTTCTTAAAATACGTTGTGAATATACATTTTATAGATTGATTTTAGGAAAAAGAAAACCACTAATATATATTCGTGAAAAACAAATAAATGTGATACTATAAAAATATGGTATGGTTAATGATACATTTTTACAGAATAAAAGATGTCCATATAGTAATGAACAGTCAGATAAAAATTATCACTTCCATAATTACAATAGCATGACGAAAAAGGAATATCCATGTATAAAAACGAAAAAATTTATATATTAGCGACTGATTAGAAAATGAGATATTCATAAGGGGTGTAGAAATTTCAGGCTATCAAGGATGAAAGGAAATGAGGTGGATGATGAGGACAGAAGAAAATTTTTTTCAGATTGATCTGTGCGGGACTCCGGAAGTGCTTTTGGCGAATAAGGTATCCATAGATTCGCCAAATCAGCATTTTCGTCGCAAACCAACGGAATTTATTTTATATTTGATAAAGGATGGTAGAATGCTTTTGACGGAAAATGAACAGGAATATGACTTAAAAAAAGGCGATATGATTTTATTGGATCCGTCAAGATGGCATATTGGAAGAAAATTGGCGAGCGATGTTACTTATTATTATGTTCATTTTAAAATGAATGTAGTGCAGGAAAAAATTATGACGATAGAATCATATAAAAAGGAGTATTTGCAAAAAAATTATTATACAGGATACAAAGAAGAGGAGAATACTCTTTTGTGGTTCCCAAAATTTTTTCATATCAGACAGGAAGAGCTTCCTAAAATTATATTATCCTTAGAAGATATCATGCTTGTAATGAAAAAGCAGAATAGATTTTATAAAGTACAGGCGGGAGGACGCCTTATGCTTTTATGGCTGGAATTATACCGGATATTAGAAAAAGAGTTTTTAGTGGGGGCTGATCAGGGGACAAAGATGATAGCAAAGCTGATGGCTTATTTGAAAAAATATTACTCGGAAAAAATTGATAGTAATAAGATCGAATGTGAGATGCACATGAATTTTGATTATTTAAATCGTCAATTTAAAAAATATACAGGAGATACTATTTTTCGCTTTTTAAATGGATATCGTATTGAAGAAAGTAAACGCTTTTTAAAAAGCGGACAGTATAGCAATGCAGTAATTGCCTCCATGACAGGTTTCCAGAATGAGTTTTATTTTTCAAAAGTTTTTAAGAAGTATACGGGAATTACGCCATCGGAGTATAAAAAGCAGATGATTTGAACAATAAATCATAAAAAAATATGCTATCTTTGCAGAGTATTTCCAAGCAGCATCGAAAAGCGGGAATAGCCACGGGCAATGATCTCGATGCAGTAATATAAAAAGTCACTATAGAAAGTATGATAGAATATGCCTGAATCTGAGTCATGACCGTCCTCCTTACGTCGTAATGAAAACAAGATCAATATGGTATTTATAGAAAAAAATACGATAAATGGATAGAAATGAATAGAAAAAATTAAAAATAAAGGATAGAAAAATTTAAAAATAATATTGACAAAAGTAAACAGCTATGATATTATTTTCTTTGCTGTGTGAGCACAGACGAAGTAGAGTATCCACTCTCACCTTAGCACGAGCAAGTGACTTGGGTTATGATAGAATATCAATAGACAAAATGCTATTTTGATAAACGTGGATGACTTTACATCCACGTTTTTTTGTGGAATAGTAGCTTAAAGTTTGGAAGATCGAAAAAAATTTGGAGGTGCACTACCATTAGCGAAGTAATGATTAATGAGAGGATTAGAGACAAAGAAGTACGTGTGATCGGACAGGATGGAGAGCAGTTAGGAATTATGTCTGCCAGAGATGCGATGAAGATTGCCAGAGAAGCAGATCTTGATCTGGTTAAGATCGCACCGGGAGCAAAGCCGCCGGTATGTAAGATCATTGATTATGGAAAGTACCGTTATGAGCTTGCCCGTAAAGAAAAGGAAGCTAAGAAGAAGCAGAGAACGATGGAAGTCAAAGAGGTTCGTCTTTCTCCAAATATTGATACAAATGACCTGAATACAAAGATCAATCAGGCAAGAAAGTTCCTTTCAAAAGGAGATAAAGTAAAAGTAACATTACGTTTTCGTGGACGTGAGATGGCACATGTCAATTACAGCAAGCAGATCCTTGACAGCTTCTGTGAGAAGTTAGAGGATATCGCTACGGTTGATAAAAAGCCAAAGATGGAAGGCAGAAGCATGGTATTGTTTTTGTCACAAAAACGCTAGTAAAGTTTTGTCTGTGGTTCAGGCAAGTCTTTCAGAGGAAGTCAGATTCCCATATAGAACAAAAGGTTAAGGAGGAAATTTATTATGCCAAAAATGAAAACTAAGCGCGCAGCAGCAAAGCGTTTCAAAACAACAGGAACAGGTAAACTTATGAAGATGAATGCGAACACAAGCCACATCTTAAACAAGAAGACAACAAAGAGAAAAAGACAGCTTAGAAAAGCCGTTGAGGTTGATGAGTCTAATGTAAAGATGATGAAGAGATTATTACCATATTCTAAATAATAAAGGAGGAAAGTTAAGATGGCACGTATTAAAGGCGGTTTAAATGCAAAGAAAAAACACAATAGAACATTAAAGCTTGCAAAGGGTTACAGAGGTGCAAGATCAAAGCAGTATAGAGTTGCTAAGCAGTCTGTTATGAGAGCGCTTACTTCTTCTTTCGCAGGTAGAAAAGAAAGAAAGAGACAGTTCAGAAGATTATGGATTGCACGTATCAACGCTGCAGCACGTCTTAATGGACTTTCATACAGCAAATTAATGCATGGATTAAAGCTTGCACAGATCGACATCAACAGAAAGATGCTTTCTGAGATGGCTATCAGTGATCCGGAAGGATTTGCAGCACTTGTAGAAGTTGCAAAGTCTAAGCTTGCATAATTCAAGATAAATATTTATATCATATACAAAAAGAGCTATATTCTTATGGATATAGCTCTTTTTGGCTTGTCGATATGTGGAAGTATTGTACCTGCTGTAAAGAATGCGTCGTAACGATACAGTTCTAAAGCATATTATAGAGGCTAACTGTTTAGTTCCGGATCTGTCGGAGAAAGAGGCCGTGGAGAGATTCGATATTGTCCGGGGGTTATTGCCTGGATCTTTTTAAAAACTTTACAAAAATAATTCGTATTATGAAAACCAACAGCATAGGATATGAAGTCTATGCTGTTTTTTGTATTACGCAAAAGTTCACAGGCATGGCGAATGCGGATCTGGGCAAGATATTCCATAGGACGTGTTTGCAGACATTGCTTAAACATACGGCAAAGATGCTGAGGTGTCACTTGAATATACGCACATAAGTCCTGTTGTGTCAATGGCTCTGAAAAATGTTGTTCCATATAGTCTAAAAGCGGAGTGAGGCGTTTTCTGTATGGCAATGCAGGGATTGCGTGAATTTGTTTGTATTGTCTATAGAATTCAAATATAAATTCATATGTATAGGATGCTGAAAAAAAGAGACTGTCTTTTGTATTTCTTTGAAAAGCCATATGAATTTTATTGTGTAATTCTTCAAGGCTTCTTAAATCTGTAATAGGAAAAACCGCTGCTTTTTGAAAACCGAGCTGCTGTAAAAGTTTAAGTGCTTCAAAACCACTCGGAACAAACCAGCGGACATCCCATATATCTGTTATAGCGTGATAGGAATGCGGACTGTTTGGTGGAAGATAGATAATGGAGCGTGGTGGAATTTCTATTGTATATCCTTCTGTCGTCAGAATGCCCTGTCCCTGGCTGCTGTACAGAAATTGAGGATAAGCATATCCGTCAGGACGCTCGGTTGGATATTGCCAATAATGTAAACCAACGCTGACAGTATAAAAAGGCAGATCTTGTACGGATGAGAGATCCGGAAAGCAGATGAAGCTCATAAAAACCCTCTTTTCTATAAAAATAATGTTCATTTTGTTTCATTTTGATAATACAATTCATTGATAAAAAAAGCAAACATATTATACTTGATTAGGAATAAGTAATGTTCATTTTTGGAAAATTTCATGCTTGCAGGGTAATGAGAAATTACGGCAAAGAAAGGAAGGATTAGAATGAAGAGAAAAAATGTATTGGTGCTTGGAATGACAATTGTACTTATAGGAGCAATGCTGTCAGGATGTGGGAAGAATAGTGACAAAAAAAAGAATGTGTCTGTGACATCAGAACAGTCGCAGCAAAAGAAATCTTCTCAAAATGAAAATTCATCAGCAGTTGCAATGAAAAGAACATCGAACAGTAATCTGATACCATTGAATAATGCAGAAGGAATCTACGATGAAAAGAAAGGAAGTTCATGGGTTAAGATTGCAACGATCTGGGATCCGGAATTAACATTATATGATACGGAAAGCTACGTAAAAGATACAAAAGCAATAGCGGTTACGTTTGATGTGACAGGGTTAGATATCAAAGATATGAAATGTTATTGGAATTATATGATTGCAGATTCACAAGGCAATGAGATATCATGCTGGGACACAAATTACAAAACAGACGATGTAAAGATTGAAAAAGACGGAACATACCAAATGGTATTTGATGTATCAAAAGTAGATGGTGGAGATGTAGCAGAATTAAAATCATTACAGCTCGTTTTCCCGGATACTTCGACAGCAACGACAATGAAAGTTAAAGTAACTGATGCAGTCTGTGTCACAGATGCGAAAGAAATTGGAACAATTTACAAAACCGGTTTTATAGAATAAAATAGTGAAAACAGTAAAAAAATCTTAAAAGAAAGCTAGTCAAAGAAAATAGTTTTTATGATACAGTAACAGATGTTAAAAACAGAGGAGTAAAGCATGCCAAGAGAACGTTATTTATTAAACAGAGATTGGCATTTTCATCTTGGAGAAGTTGAAAATGCCATTAAGACGGATCACGGAGTGATCTATAGTACAGCAAAAGCAGGAGCCTGCCAGGGAATACCACAGGCAGATTATGATGTGTCACAATGGCAGAAGGTTGACCTTCCTCATGACTGGTCAATCCATACACCATTTGATAAAGAAAATGTAGCAGACTGGGGATATAAATCCAGAGGAAAAGGATGGTATCGCCGTTCCTTTTTACTGCCCAAAGAAGCAAAGGACAAAAAGCTGGTACTCGGTTTTGAAGGAGTATCTACCCGTTGCATAGTTTATCTGAATGGAACAGAGATATTTCATAATACATCGGGGTATACGCCGTTTGAAATGGATATTACAGATATTGTGTACTTTGAAAATGTTCCGAATACGCTGGCTGTTTTTGTAGATGCAACAATCTGGGAAGGCTGGTGGTATGAAGGTGCAGGTATTTACCGTAGTGTGTGGTTAGAAATGATGCATCCGGTACATATAGATCGTGACAGTGTTTTTTTGAATCCGAAAGAGCAGGAAGATGGCAGTTTTGCCGTTGCGATAGAAGCCGAGATAGAAAATGCAACATCAGAAGTACAAAGAGGTAAATTGCAATGTTATCTGACTTCTCCAAACGGGCAAAAAGAACTTGTATGGGAAACAGAAAAGCAGAGTTTTGATCCGGATCAGACAAAAGTGACAGGAAGCTTTCTTAAAAAAGAGCCATTGTTATGGGATGTAAAACATCCGAATGTATATGAAGTTGAGATGATTCTTTTGCTGGAAGGAGCAAAAGAAGAAGAGATCATAGATTCTGTACAGACCGTTTGCGGTTTCCGAACAATCACCTTTGATGCTAAGAAAGGTTTTTTCTTAAATCATAAACCGGTGAAACTTTTTGGAACATGTAACCATCAGGATTTTGGCGGTATTGGTGTGGCTGTACCATCGAATCTGTGGGAATATCGCATTGAAAAGCTAAAAGCCATGGGAAGCAATGCGTATCGCTGCGCACATGGAATGCCTGCTGATGAACTGATCGAAGCGTGTGACAGAATGGGAATGCTTGTTTTAGATGAAAACCGCAATTTTTCTACATCTGTAGAAGCAATCGGTCAGCTTGAAACTTTAGTCAAAAGGCATCGCAATCATCCTAGTGTGATCTTGTATTCTATCTTTAATGAAGAGCCGTTAGAAGGAACCTTACAGGGGATGCGAATGGCAAAAAAGATGCGGCGTACGATATTACGATTAGATCCGGGCCGTTTCGTAACAGGTGCGATGCATGGTGGAATGTTAGAAGAAGAAAATGCAGCGATCGCTATTGATGTAGCAGGCGTTAATTACCAGCTTCCTATTTATGATGCCTTTCATGAAAAAAATCCTGCCATGCCGATGATCGCAACAGAAACGACATCTACGTTTTCTATAAGAGGCTGCTATGAAAAAGATGACAGCAAAAATCTCCTGGCATCGTATGATGATTCTCCTGCAGACTGGGGAAACACGGTTCGTGATACATGGAAAGCAATTATGGAACGGGACTTTGTAGCAGGTGGTTTTATGTGGACCGGCTTTGATTATCTCGGAGAGCCGACACCACATGTATGGCCGTCGGTATCCTCTTTCTTTGGTCTTCTTGATCTTTGTGGATTTGAAAAAGACGGCTTTTATCTTGCAAAAGCAATCTTTGAAAAAGAACCGGTGTGTCATGTACTTCCACATTGGAACCATAAAGGAAAAGAAGGCAGTCCGATC
The DNA here is from genome assembly GCF_014384965.1 of Jutongia hominis. Lineage (GTDB taxonomy): Bacteria > Bacillota > Clostridia > Lachnospirales > Lachnospiraceae > Butyribacter > Butyribacter hominis. The sequence continues at coordinate 152,376 of NZ_JACRSW010000001.1, read as the reverse complement.
CGTGTGATGTCACATACTAATTGTGAAGAAGCGGAGCTTTTTGTGAATGGAGAAAGCTTTGGCAGAAAAAATGTGGATCTGTTTAAGCAATGCGAGTGGATCGTGCCGTATCAACCCGGTCAGATCCGTTTAGACGGATACCGGGATGGAAAAGTTGTTTCATCCGATATACAAATGACAACCGGAGAATGTAAAGATATCCGTTTATCTTCGTGGAAAAAGAATATTTTGGAAAATGGTGAGTATGCAGCAGTGATCATCATAGAAGCAATCGATGCATCAGGTCTTGTGGTGCCGGATTGTAATCTAATGACAGAGATTACCGTTGAAGGCGGAAAGTTACTTGGAAGCTGTAATGGAGATCCGAATTGTCATGAGCCGTTTGACGGAAAGGTAAGAAGTATCTTTCATGGAAAATGCATGGCAGTAGTCAGACCGAATCGTGGTGTAAATGAATTAAAAGTGATGGTAAGAGCTGAATTAACCGAACAAAGGAACGGTCTTTTCAGTGATGTACAGGATCATTGCGAAAAGCCGATCGATAGCTTTTTAAAGAAAAGTCTGATTCTTCCTGTGGTAAGTGCAAAAGAAGCAAAAGAACTTAGCACCGTACAGGAGATGGCATTGACACATTGGAAACTATCACCGGTGTCGGAAGAAAGACCGGATGTTTTACAAAAGACAGAGTCCTTTGATATGAATTCATGGCAGGACATTTATGTAAATAAAGAGAGCGGTTCACCCAAAGTCCTTGAAAATGCCAAAGGAAAATATGTTATATATCAGCAGGAAGTACAGATACCAAAAGAGATTAACGGACATTTTCCGGAGTTATACCTGTATGGTATCTGGGGAGAATGCGAAGTATATATCAATGAAGAGAAGAGAACGGAGTTTGCTTATGAATGGGCAGTACCGCATACAATCAAATTAGAGCCGAAGGATTGCAAAAGGACAGATATTCGCATATTAGTAAAAAGCATCAATGATTTCGGTGCCGGATTAAATTCAACTGTTACTTTGCGTTGATCAAAAAAAGGTCAATATAGAAAAGTTATATCAGTTTATAGGAAATATTGCTGATTTTTATAGAAGAACAATGAGTTGTGACTACATTTATGAAGATTTAATTTAAATAAAAATAATTATTTGTTCATATCTTTGTCATAAAATGAGTTCAAAATAATAGTATTGACGCAATAGAGAACATTTAGCCATCAATCACACAGCAAAAAGCAGGCTGTGTGTTGAGAATGGCAGATAAAAAAAGAAATGGATAAAGGGGAGGATTTATAATGTTTGAAAAAAAGTTACAAAGTCTGAGTCTTAAGAACAAATTGAATTACGGGTATAAGTTTATTATTATGCTGATGATCATATCCGGATTTTTTGCCATTGTTAGTCTGACGGTGTTTTTTGTTACGATACAGGGTGGTATGAGCGGAGGACAGCTTGGAGCAGGAGCAGTTAAAAATAACCTTATACATTTCATAGCAAGTATTGTATTTATTGTTATGTTTATCATCGCAGCTGTAATTGTTGCCCGAAAGATTGGAAATTATGCCGTTAATTCGATTACACAACCGATTGCAGAAATCGAAAAGGTAGCAAAAGATCTTGCAGCAGGAGATTTACATAGTGAATTAGAATTTCATTCTGATGATGAAGTCGGTCTTTTAGCACATAATATGCGTAAATCCATTCGTATTCTTGGCTCATATGTTGACGATATTTCAAGAGCAATGAGCGAGTTCTCAAAAGGTAATTTTGATGTACATCCGGAAGTGGAATGGAAAGGCGATTTTAAAGGAATCTTAGATTCGTTTATGATGTTTGAAGAGAGTATGGCTACTACAGTTAAGGGAATCCAGAGTGTTGCTGATGAAGTGGCAAGCGGTTCGGAACAGGTATCAGACAGTTCTACAAACCTTGCAGAAGGTGCTACAGAACAGGCAAGTATTACACAGGAACTCGCCGCAACGATCACAGAAGTATCCGAGGAAGTTTCACGAAATGCCGAATCTGCTAAAGTGATTAGCAATAAAGTGGATGAACTTGGCACAGAGATTGCAACAGGTAATGGCAAGATGCAAGAAATGGTACAGTCTATGAGTGATATCAGTGAAGCATCGGAACAGATCGGAAAGATCATTGCTACGATCAATGACATTGCTTCACAGACAAATCTGTTAGCGTTAAATGCATCGATTGAAGCAGCCAGAGCAGGTGAAGCCGGAAAAGGTTTTGCGGTTGTGGCCGATCAAGTTGCTGTCTTAGCAGCACAGAGTGCAGAAGCAGCAAAAGAATCTGCGGTTCTGATCGATACTTCCGTTCAAGCAGTTGAAAAAGGAACGGTTATTGCAGATCAGACAGCAAAGCAGTTAGAAAATGTAGCAGAGGGTTCTAAAGTCATCACGGATGAAGTGACCAAGATTGCAAAGATCCTTGGATTACAGGAGGATTCTTTCCATCAGATCAATACAGGTGTAGATCAGATCAATGATGTCGTACAGACAAACTCCGCTACTTCACAGGAATGTGCGGCCGCCAGTCAGGAGATGAGTACACAGGCTGAGAACCTAAATGAATTGATCCGTAAATTTAAAGTAGCTCACTTCGCCCATAAGGAATAAAAAACGGCTCGGTTCTGTTAAATTAAAGCTTGACGAACGGTAATGAGTCTAGTATCATATATAAGATATAAAATCATTGAGGAAGAAGAGTACAGGCAGTTTCCTTTAAGAGAGAGCAGTTCATTGGCTGTAAGGCTGCTTAAGCAGAAATGTCTGGAAGGTAGCTTCTAAGATGCAACTCTGAGAAACGTTCGTATTAGGAGTTGCCGGGTTGTTCCGTTAAAGATACAAAGAGAAAAGGATCGTAGATCCTGAAACAAAAAAGGTGGTACCGCGTAGAATATTCGCCCTTTACTATTTGGATGATAGCAAATAGTAAAGGGCTTTTCTTTTCCCTTTTTACAAAAGCAGCGACAACAAAAGGAAAGCAGCTCTTGTCTATAGCAGATGCTGGACATCGGATCTTTTTTGGGTAAGGAAAAAGGGTGTTGTCAGCAATAGAAAAGAAAGCATCCAAAATACAAGGAACACAAAGAAAGGAAATAGAATCATATGGCAAAAGAATTAGAAAAAAATTACAATCCTGCCGATATTGAGCCAAGAACATATCAAAAATGGCAGCAGAAGAAGTATTTTCATGCAGAGGTAGATCGTGACAAGAAACCATTTACGATCGTTATGCCACCTCCAAACATTACAGGACAGCTTCATATGGGACATGCTTTGGATAACACATTACAGGATATCCTGATTCGTTTTAAGAGAATGCAGGGATATGAAGCATTGTGGGTACCGGGAACCGATCATGCTTCGATCGCAACAGAGGCAAAAGTCGTAGAAAAGCTTCGTGAGCAGGGCATTTCTAAGGAAGAGATCGGAAGAGAAAAGTTCTTAGAGCATGTATGGGACTGGAAGAAGCAGTATGGTGGACGTATCGTAGAGCAGTTAAAGAAGATCGGTTCATCCTGCGACTGGGACAGAGAACGTTTTACAATGGACGAAGGCTGTTCGAAAGCCGTTAAGGAAGTTTTCGTAAAATTATATAACAAAGGTCTGATCTATCGTGGTGAACGAATCATCAACTGGTGTCCTCATTGCTTAACATCGATTTCCGATGCAGAAGTAGAATATGAGGATCAGGCAGGTCATTTCTGGCATCTGCGTTATAAGACAACAGATGGAACCGGTTATATCGATCTGGCAACGACACGTCCTGAAACATTGCTTGGTGATACGGCTGTTGCAGTTAATCCAAAAGATGATCGTTACAAAGACATGGTTGGCAAGATGTTAGATCTGCCGATCGTACACCGTCAGATTCCGATCATCGCAGATGATTATGTAGATATGGAATTTGGTACCGGTGTTGTAAAAATCACTCCGGCACACGATCCTAACGATTTTGAGGTGGGACTGCGTCATAATCTTGAAGTGATCAATGTCTTGACCGATGATGCTAAGATTGTAGAAGATTATCCAAAATATGCCGGTATGGATCGTTATGAGGCAAGAAAAGCAATCGTAGCGGATCTGGAAGCAGAAGGCGCACTTCTTAAAACAGAAGAACATGAACACAATGTAGGAACCTGTTATCGCTGTGGAACAACGGTTGAGCCACGTGTATCAAAACAGTGGTTTGTTGCGATGCAGGATCTTGCAAAGCCTGCGATCGAAGCTGTCAAGAAAGGCGATACAAAGTTTGTTCCGCCACACTTTGATAAGACATATTATCATTGGTTAGAAGGAATCAGAGATTGGTGCATTTCCCGCCAGTTATGGTGGGGACATCAGATTCCGGCATTTTACTGTGACGATTGTGGTGAAATGGTTGTTACAAAAGAGACAAGCTGCAACTGTCCGAAATGCGGTAAGCCAATGCGTCAGGATCCTGATACATTGGATACTTGGTTCTCATCTGCATTATGGCCATTCTCTACTCTTGGCTGGCCGGACAAGACAGAAGAATTCGATTACTTCTATCCAACCAGTACGTTAGTAACCGGATATGATATTATTTTCTTCTGGGTAATCCGTATGATGTTCTCAGGTTTAGAACATACAGGAGAAGTTCCGTTCAATACCGTTTTGATCCATGGTCTGGTAAGAGACAGTCAGGGACGTAAGATGAGTAAATCACTTGGTAACGGTATTGATCCGTTAGAGGTAATCGATAAATACGGTGCCGATGCACTTCGTTTTACTCTTGTTACCGGAAATGCACCGGGAAATGATATGCGTTTCTATTGGGAACGTGTAGAAGCAAGCCGTAACTTTGCAAACAAAGTATGGAATGCTTCCCGCTTTATCATGATGCATCTGGGTGACGCAAAGATCACGAAACCGGCAAAAGAAGATCTGGAAGTCATCGATCAGTGGATATTATCTGCCGTGAACACCTTGGCAAAAGATGTGACTGAGAATATGGAAAAATACGAACTCGGTATTGCGGTACAAAAGATCTATGACTTTATCTGGACAGAATTTTGTGACTGGTATATCGAGCTTGTTAAGCCAAGACTCTTTAACAAAGAAGAAGATCCGGTATCTGCAAATGCTGCTTTCTGGACATTAAAGACAGTTTTAATTGATTCTTTGAAACTGTTACATCCGTATATGCCATTTATTACAGAAGAGATCTTCTGTACATTACAGTCAGAAGAAGAGTCGATCATGATCTCAAAATGGCCGGAGTTTGATGCTGCCTGGGAGAACAAAGATGCTGAAAACAAAGCAGAAATGATGAAAAACCTGATCCGTGGTATCCGTAATATCCGTACAGAGATGAATGTTGCACCATCACGAAAAGCGCAGGTTTACATTGTTGCTGATGACACAAAGATTTGTGACAGCTTAAAAGAATTGGTGGGAACATACCAGCATATGATCTCGGCTTCGGAAGTATTTGTACAGATGGACAAGACAGGTATTGATGAAAATGCGGTATCCGTAGTGATCGACAAAGCAACAGTTTATATGCCGCTTGCTGACCTGATCGACTTTGAGAAGGAAAAAGAACGTCTTGCAAAAGAGCAAAAACGTTTAGAGGGCGAGTTAAAACGTGTTCATGGTATGTTAAATAACGAAAAATTCATGAGTAAAGCTCCTGAAGCAAAGATTGCCGAGGAGAAAGAAAAGCTTGCGAAGTACGAAAGCATGATGGCTAAAGTACAAGAGCAATTAAAAGCATTGGAAAAATAATAATTGAACGCATGATGTAATGTGGAAGTCTTTCTGTATTTTATGTATGACATAAGATACAGAAAGACTTTTTTATGAAATAGGAAACTGCTCGTACAGTGGTGGTACACCAACAAGAATTGCTTTAGCAATTCTTGGAGTGCAAAGTGTTGGCTTTGCACTTTTTTATGGAATAGGAAACTGCTCATATAGTAGCGGAATACCAACAAGAATTGCTTTAGCAATTCTTGGAGTGCAAAGTGCTGGCTTTGCACTTTTTTATTTGGGAAAAGATTCAAACATCAAAATAGTGTTAGAAAATGCGATAATATTTCTTGCGTATCAAGTCATGCTATCGTATAATAAACCTAGTGTGCAAATTTGCTTTTGGGCGGATTGCATCAGAAAAAAGAGCATACGTGATATTGTACTCAAAAGTCAATATTGCATAAAAAAGAAATCATAACAGATCAATGAATGACAAGGAGGAAAGATTAATGAATTTTGGCTATTTCGATGAAGAAAAAAGAGAATATGTCATTACAAAACCAAATACACCTGCTCCATGGTGTAATTATTTAGGTTCACCGGAATACGGTGCGATCATTTCAAACAACGCAGGCGGATACAGTTTCGTAAAAAGTGGTGCGAACGGACGTATTCTTCGTTATCACTTCAACAGTGATGATACACCGGGACGTTATATCTATTTAAGAGATGATGAGAACGGAGATTTCTGGTCAGCTTCATGGCAGCCGGTTGGTAAAGACTTAAATGAATATAAGAGTGAAGTACATCATGGTACCGCTTATACAAAGATGTTTGCGGAATATGCCGGAATCAAATCAGAGGCTATGTATTATGTTCCTTTGAACAAAGTATATGAAGTATGGTGCTTAAAGGTAACAAATGCATCTGATAAGCCTAGAAAGATCTCAGCATTCGGTTATGCAGAACTTTCAAATGATGATAACTACAACCAGGATCAGGTCAACCTTCAGTATTCACTTTGTACAACAAATACAAGCTTCCGTAAGAATAAAATCTATCAGCAGATCAACTTAAACTGGTACAAAGGTCCTGATGGAAGTAACGGAAAAGAACGTTTCTTTGGTTTGGCAGGACAGCCTGTAACATCCTATAACGGTGACAAAGAAGCATTTATCGGAATGTATCATGATTATGGTAATCCGATCGCTGTAGAGCGTGGCGAGTGTGATGGCGTATGCAACTACAATGAGAACAGTTGTGGTGCATTACATACAGCATTAGAGCTTGCGCCTGGTGAGACTAAGACAATGGCATTTATCTTAGGAAGACACAAAGAATCTGTTGCAGACGAGATCATCGCTTCTTATGAAGATGTATCTGTATGTGACAAAGAGATTGAAGAGTTAAAAAATTACTGGCATGCGAAGTTAGATAACTTCAAGATCAATACACCAAGCCCTGCATTCAACAGCATGGTTAATACATGGAATGCATACCAGTGTTTCTTAACATTTACATGGTCAAGAGCAGCTTCTTTCATTTACTGCGGAGAGCGTAATGGTTACGGATACCGTGATACGGTTCAGGATATTCAGGGTGTGATCCATACTGATCCGGAAGCAGCTTTAGAAAAGATCCGTTTTATGTTATCTGCTCAGGTTGATAATGGTGGAGGACTTCCATTGGTTCGTTTCGATCATGCGGAACGTGCCGGTCATGAAGGTACACCGGATGATCCTGATTATGTACGTGAGACAGGACATCCTGCATATCGTGCGGATGATGCGTTATGGTTATTCCCAACAGTTTACAAATACATTGCTGAGACAGGACAGCTTGACTTCATCGATGAAGAGATCACATGGTCTAACATTGAAGAAAAAGCAACAGTATATGAGCATTTAAAGAGAGCGATTGCATTCTCAATGAACCATTTAGGACCACATGGTCTTCCGGCAGGTCTTCATGCAGACTGGAACGACTGTCTCCGTCTCGGTGCACAGGGTGAGTCTTCTTTCGTAGCACTTCAGTTATACTATGCATTTACGATCATGCGTAAATTTGCCGAGAAGAAGAATGATACAGAGTATATCGCATACTTAGATAAGACACAGAAAGAGATCGGTGAAAAGATCAACAAATACTGGTGGGAAGATGACCGCTTTAACCGTGGTTTCAAGGACACAGGAGAATTGATCGGTTCTAAGAAAGATCCGGAAGCAAGTATGTGGTTAAACCCACAGTCATGGGCTGTTATTTCCGGTCTTGCTACAAAAGAGCAGGCTGAGAAAGCATTAGAGTCTGTAGACAGAGAATTAAATACAGCATATGGTGCAAAAGTAATGGCACCTTCTTATGTAGATCATTACTTTGATGGTGCATTGGCAGGATTATTCCCACCATCTACAAAAGAAAATGGTGGTATCTTCTCTCAGACACAGGGATGGATCATTCTTGCAGAAGCTTTAATGGGACATGGAAACAAAGCATTCGAGTATTTTGAAGAGAGTTCTCCATCATCACAGAATGATAAAGCAGAGATACGTAAATTAGAGCCATATGTACATGGTCAGTACACAGAAGGTGACGAAAGTCCGTTCCATGGACGTTCTCATGTACACTGGCTGACCGGTACAGCATCTACTTGTATGGTAGGCTGTGTAGAAGGTATCTGTGGTATGCGTCCTGACTTAGATGGTCTTCGCGTTGCTCCAACGATTCCAAGTGACTGGAAAGAGTTCACAATGGAGAAGACATTCCGTGGAAGCACTGTTAAGATTACAGTCGAGAATCCAAATGGCGCAGAAGCAGGATTCAAAGAATTCTACATCAATGGAGAGAAGCAGGATGACAACTACATTCCGGCTTCAAAACTCACACCGGTTACAGAAGTAAGAATGGTAATGTAAGACCAAGCGGATCAAAAATCAAAATAAAAGTATTACAAAAAACGTTCTAAAGCAAAAGGTTCGTCCTGATGTTAAGGCTGTTATAATGTAATGGGAGATATCGCATATCTTTTATGAAAATAATAGGTATGCGTTATCCTTGCGTTATAAGAAGACATATCCTAATGCAGCCAAGCATAACGGGATATGTCTTTTTTACTATATAGGAAAATGCTCGTACAGTAGTGGCACACCAACAAGAATTGCTTTAGCAATTCTTGGAGTGCAAAGCGCTGGCTTTGCACTTTTTTATGGAATAGGAAACTGCTCGTGCAGTCATAAAGGTTCGAATCAGGAAAATGCTTTATGAACGGTAGTGTGTAAACCACATGAAATGAGGTGAAAGCAGAATGGAGAAACGCATTGCAATCTTAGGAATCATCATAGAAGATACGGAAGTGGTTTCGAAGGTCAATGAACTTTTACACCGGCAGCGAGAGTATATTATCGGCAGAATGGGTATGCCCTATAAAGAAAAAAACATATCTGTGATCAGCATTGTAATGGATGCACCGAATGATGTGATCAGTGCATTGTCCGGGAAACTGGGGATGTTAGAGGGTGTCAGTGCCAAAGCCGTCTATTCTAAAAAATAGAAATGCAAAAAGAAAAAAGCAACATACAAAACTGACAGAAAAGCGAAAAAAAGCAGTATACAAAGCAGACAGAAAAACAAAAGAAAAAACAGTATACAAGCTGATAGAAAAGTGAAAAGAAAAAACAGTACACAAAGCAGACAAAAAAACGAAAAGAAAAAAACAGTATATAAAGCTGATAGAAAAGCGAAAAGAAAAACAGTATACAAAGCAGACAGAAAAACGAAAAGAAAACAAAGTATACAAAGCTGATAGAAAAGCGAAAAGAAAAAAGTAAACAAAACCGACAGAAATGTGAAAATAGAAAATGGAGGAAAACAAATGGGATATAATATGAAGTCCATGAAGGCAGAGGAATTTATCAATGATGAAGAGATTTTAGAAAGCCTTGCCTATGCAAAAAAAAATAAAGACAACCAAAGTCTGATCAATGAAATTTTGGAAAAGGCAAAAAAAGCAAAGGGAATTTCCCATAAAGAAGCTGCTGTTTTGATGGAATGTGATATTCCGGAAGTCAATGAGCAGATCAAAGAACTGGCAAAAGAGATCAAGCAGAAGTTTTATGGCAATCGTATTGTCATGTTTGCACCATTGTATCTGTCAAACTATTGTGTCAATGGATGTACTTATTGCCCATATCATTATAAGAATAAACATATTGCACGTAAGAAATTATCACAGGAAGATATCCGTAAAGAGGTTATTGCCCTGCAGGATATGGGACATAAGCGTCTGGCGTTGGAAGCCGGAGAAGATCCGGTCAACAACCCATTGGAATATATCCTGGAAAGTATAGAAACGATTTACAGCATTAAGCATAAAAACGGTGCGATCCGGCGTGTCAATGTTAATATTGCCGCAACGACTGTGGAAGATTATGCAAAATTAAAAGATGCCGGAATCGGCACATATATTCTTTTCCAGGAAACATATAATAAGAAAGCATATGAAAAATTACATCCAACCGGACCAAAACACAACTATGCCTATCATACAGAAGCCATGGATCGTGCGATGCAGGGTGGCATTGATGATGTAGGACTTGGTGTTTTGTTTGGACTTGAAATGTATCGTTATGAATTGGTTGGTATCTTAATGCATGCAGAGCATTTAGAGGCAGTACATGGTGTCGGCCCGCATACGATCAGTGTGCCACGTATCTGTCCTGCTGATGATATCGATACTGCTGACTTTTCCAATGCGGTACCGGATGAGATTTTTGAAAAGATTGTTGCGATCATTCGTATTGCTGTTCCATATACCGGAATGATCGTATCAACCAGAGAATCACAAAAGACGCGTGAAGAAGTGTTACAGCTTGGTATCTCGCAGATCAGCGGTGGTTCGCGTACCAGCGTAGGCGGTTATACGGTACCGGTTCGTGACGACAGTTCTGCCCAGTTTGATGTCAGTGATACCAGAAGCTTAGATGAAGTGGTCAACTGGCTGATGAAATTAGGATATATTCCGAGCTTTTGCACTGCCTGTTATCGTGCCGGCAGAACCGGTGACCGCTTTATGTCATTACTCAAGTCAGGTCAGATCGTCAATTGCTGTCAGCCAAATGCATTGATGACATTGAAAGAATACCTTGAAGATTACGCATCACCAGAAACAAAAGAGATTGGTGAAAAGCTGATCGAAAAAGAGATCTTAAATGTTCCTAATGAGAAAGTCAGAGAAAAAGCAATGGAATATCTGAAGGAATTAAATGGAGGAAAAAGAGATTTCCGTTTCTGATATTATAATAGGAAACAAAATAGCAGCGATGTTTCGACACAATAAAGAAATAGATGTTAAAAAAGCAAGATAAAATACAGTAAACTGATAGAAGCAGCAAGATAATATAGGAAAACGTGAGTTGTTTTGTAAAAATGAAAAGCATCAATTTTTGTGATTCATGCTAAAGAAGAATACAGACTATGAAAAGAGCCGTAAGCAACATAATAATATTGTGTTACATACGGCTCTATGATTACCCTGTAATATATAATGATCATGAAATAAATCAACACTATGTAAAAGATGCTTTCACAATTGCTGTAAATTGTAATGACTGATCATTACAATTTATGATAAAGTTATCGGGCTTTGCTCCTTTATTGTCTTTCTTCTTCAAATAGTGAAGATAGGTGGTTGATTGATTTTGTGATCTGTGCAACAGAGTTATCAATATCTCCATAAATCGTAGCAGATTGTGAAGAAAGATCTCCCATGCTTTTTGCTACAACGGCAAAGCCGACACCGGCTTCTCCGCTTCTGGCTGCTTCAATAGAAGCATTCAAAGAAAGCATTTTCTGCTTGTTTGCAATAGACTGTAAGGAATGGGTATTGTTATTGATCGTTTCGATCAAATCTGTTGCATTCTTAATTTCTGCACTTAATTCATCTAATTTGCCAACAGTTTTTGCTTTTACATATTCCAGATTGATCAACTGGTTCATGATCAGCCCCAGTAAGTCCGCAGAAGCTCTGATCTTTGCTTCGGTACTTCTTGGAACCTTATTTAATGCCTGAATATATGCATCAGGATCAATGTTTAATTCTCTTGCAACAGCACGGAATTCTTCTTCATCAGGTTCTTTTGGTAAAACTTGTCCGCCAATGATCGAACCAAGCTTTTTATCATTAATCATAAGATCAATTGAGAAGTCCATTAAGCCGGCATGGCAAAAATAAGTGCCGCTGCATTCGGAATCACATTTTATACAACGCTTGTTACCCTCTAGAGAACCTCTGGTATACTTCATACAAAAGTCTGTAAAATTACTTCCCTCTGTCAGATATTGTCCATCGTTGTCAATTGCAATGGCAGCAAGTCCGGTTGCATTGGAAAACTCATCCTGTACTTCTTGCATTTTTTGTAAGTCCATAAAATCTCTGATATTCATACGCATCTCCGATCTTGTGCAAATTCTTTACACATATATTTTTTTTGGTTATCTCTTATTTGATAGTCTATATATTATGTATTATACAATAAAAAGGAGAAAAAAACAATTTAATGGAAAGATTTTGCTCATTTTGTTTGGAATTTTAGAAAATATCATGTATACTTTGCTTTTTGCCTTTGTATGTCCTATACAATTTCAATATATGTTAGAATAATGTCTGTTATATTATCAGGAATGATCGGAAAGGGGGATGTGCTTGTAAAGAATCAGCATTTATGCTATACTCGCATTATTGTGGGTATTTTGTGCCAGTCAGTATTTTCTGTTTTTGATCTTGAAAAGTTTAGATGGAAAAGAGATGGCAGAATGGAGATTAACATGAAAAGAACAGATGTTGTAATTATAGGTACCGGAGCCGCAGGTCTATATTGTGCATTACATATACCGGAGGAGATTAATGTTTTAATGATCACAAAAGAAGCATTTGATCAGAGCGATTCTTTCTTAGCACAAGGGGGCATGTGTATGCTTCGTGATGAAGAAGATTATGAAGGGTATTTCGAAGATACAATGAGAGCAGGTCATTATGAGAATGATAAAAAGTCTGTGGAAGTTATGATTCGTTCGTCACAGGATGTTGCAAAAGAGCTGCTTGCATATGGTGTTGATTTTAATCGTGAAAACGGAAAACTTGTCTTTACAAGAGAGGGTGGTCATAGTCGTCCGAGAATCTTGTTTCATGAAGATGTCACCGGTAAAGAAATTACAGGAACATTATATGAGAACGCAAAGAAGAGAAAGAATATTACAATCTTAGAATACACAACAATGCTCGATATATTAGAAAAAGATAACTGCTGTTATGGTATTGTAATGCAGGATCAGGATGGAACGATCGAAAGTGTTCAGGCAAAATACACGGTGTTTGCCTGTGGCGGACTTGGCGGTCTGTACCGACATTCCACAAATTTTCGTCATATTACAGGAGATGCTCTTGCGATTGCAAAAAAGCATGCGATTACATTAGAGCATGTGGACTATATCCAGATTCATCCTACAACCTTATATTCTGAAAAACCCGGAAGACGTTTCCTGATCTCAGAATCTGTCCGGGGAGAAGGAGCAATCCTGCTAAATAAAAAGAAAGAGCGTTTTTGCAATGAATTGCTTCCGCGTGATGTTGTAACAGCAGAGATTAAAAAGCAGATGGCGGCAGATAATATGCCATATGTCTGGCTTTCTATGGAACGTATTCCCAAGGAAGAGATAGAGACGCATTTTCCGAATATTTTGCAAAGGTGTTTAGAAGAGGGCTATGATCCGACCAAAGAATGCATTCCGGTTGTGCCGGCACAGCATTATTTTATGGGTGGGATTAAAGTGGATCTTTCTAGCAAGACATCCATGAATCGTCTTTACGCAGTTGGAGAAATATCATGTAATGGTGTCCACGGAAAGAATCGTCTTGCAAGTAATTCATTGTTAGAATCAATGGTTTTTGCAAAGAGAGCGGCACAAGCAATCTGTGGAGAAATCAAAACGGTAACATTTGATGATACGATAAAAGAAGCAGATGCAGCTTTGTATGCAAACATTGAGAAGTTGAAAGAAGAGTATAAAAAGATTGTATTAGATGAGATTGAAAGAGAAAAACAAAGTCATTAAAAAGTGATACATTTCACATTGATGAAAAATTATTGAAGTGAAAAAACATTGAAGGTAATATATATTACATTAACGAAAAAGTCTGTTGAACCATATTTATATAGTAACTTATAAACCGGAATACATGTATTTATGTATCGAAAAGATAGTATACGAGGAGAGAGGAACATGAATGATCCAATTACATTTAAGGTAAACGTCGATAAGCTGCTGATGATGGCATTAGAAGAAGATATCACAAGTGAAGATATCTCAACAAATTGTGTGATGCCGGAATACCGGAAAGGCAGTGTAGATCTGATCTGCAAGCAGGATGGTGTGATCGCAGGTCTTGGTGTTTTTAAAAGAGTGTTTGAACTGTTAGATGATACGGCTGCTTTTGATATGAAAGTAAAAGATGGAGACAGAGTAACAAAAGGACAGTTGATGGGTGTGGTAACCGGAGATATCCGAGCACTTTTATCAGGAGAGCGTACCGCATTGAATTATTTACAGCGCATGAGCGGAATCGCTACTTATACCAATGAGATCGTTAAAATGTTAGAAGGAAGCCACACAACACTTCTCGATACCAGAAAGACAACACCGAATATGAGAATTTTTGAAAAATATGCCGTAAAAGCCGGTGGTGCAACAAATCATCGTTATAACCTTTCGGATGCGGTTATGTTAAAAGATAACCATATCGGTGCAGCAGGCAGTATTACAAAGGCAGTGAAGATGGCAAGAGATTATGTTTCTTTTGTCAACAAAGTAGAAGTGGAAGTGGAAAATCTTGATATGGTCCGTGAAGCAGTAGAAGCCGGTGCGGATATCATTATGCTTGACAATATGTCACATGATGAGATGAAAGAAGCAATTAAGATCATAGATGGACGTGCTTTGACAGAATGCTCAGGCAATGTTACAAAAGAAAACATTCCAAATATTGTTGATCTTGGTGTCGATTATGTATCGAGCGGTGCATTGACACATTCTGCTCCTATTATGGATATTTCATTGAAAAACCTGCATGCAGTAGAAGAGTAATGTCTGTGATCGCAGTGCAAAAACCATAGAAAATAAAATAGATAAAATAAAAAAAGAGGCTGCTGTCAGTGTGGAAGATTCCCTGTCAAGGATACAGAGGATATACCGAACTGACAGCAGTCTTTTGACTGTCAGAAAAGATATCAGGCGGAAATGGCACAGAGAAAATACCAGATTGATAAAGAGCATATGGCAAAGTTGGCACTTGTGGGAGCTATAGCTGAAAATGGAAGACAGGTTGGAAGAGGACTGAACAATATTGCGGAATCGAATCGAGACAGAATGCATTATTGGTAGACAGAAATTTTATTACAGGATACAAAAAGGATGAAAAGCAGATCATGGCTTTTCATCCTTTTTGTATTCATTTTAAAATAAAATTTTTTCGCTCTTCTTTACGAATTTTATAACTGATAGAAATGTTCTTATAAAACTCCTGATAAATAAGCTTTATAAATGCATTCCGATAAATTTTCGTATCAGATAGAAATCTCTTACAGTTCTGCTAATGCATCAAACTGATCCTTTAATGCAGGATAGAGATTTTTATAGATCTGATGGAATTTAGCATATTCTTTTGTGTTTTCAGGAACAGGTTTACATTCTTTTGCAGGATCTTTGTGGATCATCTTGCGGCATGCTGCTTCTACGCTTTCGTAGATGCCTGCACCAACACCGGCAAGGATGGCAACACCGAGAGCAGGACCTTCTGTTGCTGTAACGGTATTGACATCACAGCCAAACATATCAGCCATCATCTGACGCTGTACACCATTCTTGGCACCACCGCCACAAGCCATCATATCATTTACTTTAACACCCATTTCTGAGAGGATATCTTTGCAATCTGTTAAAGAATAGCTGATACCTTCCATGACAGCACGGGCAAGGTCTGCACGGGTATGCATGCTGGACAAACCAAAGAATACACCACGGCAGTTTGCATCAAGATGAGGAGTACGCTCGCCATTCAAGTAAGGAAGATAGATCAGACGGTTTGCACCGATCGGAGTCTTTAAGACATCTGCATTGATCAGATCAAAGACGCCACAGCCTTTTTCTTTTGCTTCCTGAACATAAGAAGCACCCATATTATCCTGATACCATGCCAGAGAGTAACCGGCAGCCTGTGTAACACCCATAACATGCCATGCACCCGGTACGGCACAGCAGAAAGTATGTACACGACCTTTTGGATCGATAGCAATATCACTGGAATGAGCAAATACGACACCACTTGTTCCGATGGTTGTGAATGCTTTACCATCTTCTACAACGCCTGTACCAACAGCGGCAGCAGCGTTATCACCTGCACCACCTACTACAACCGTAGAAGTAGAAAGACCTGTCTTCTTTGCAATCTCCGGTAAGATCGTTCCGGTTACTTCCGGTGATTCATATACCTTTGCAAGTAAGCTCTTATCGATATCAAGCTTTTCTAAGACTTCATCAGACCATTGACGTTTTGGTACGTCTAACAGCTGCATTCCTGATGCATCCGATACTTCTGTAGCAAATTCACCGGTTAATACATAGCGTACATAATCCTTTGGAAGAAGGATGTGTTTACACTTTGCATAATTTTCCGGTTCATGGTTACGAACCCAGAGAATCTTAGAAGCAGTAAAACCGGTTAATGCAGGGTTTGCTGTAATCTCGATCAGTCTTTTTGCACCGACTTTTTCAGTAATCTCTTCGCATTCTTTTTCGGTACGCTGGTCACACCAGATGATAGAAGGACGGATCACTTCACCGGCTTCATCTAACATAACAAGACCATGCATCTGACCTGAAATACCAAGTCCTTTGATGTCTTCCGCATTGACACCGGATTCCTTTACAACGGCTGCAATGGTTTCTAAAGCAGCGTCACGCCAGTCTTCCGGTTTCTGCTCTGCCCATCCGTTTTGTGGAGTATAAAGCGGATAATCTTTTCCGGCAGATGCGATCACTTCACCGTTTTCATCAAAGAGTACGGTTTTGGTAGAAGAAGTTCCTAAATCAATACCAATTAAATAATTCATACAAATCCTCATTTCTGCGCTCCTTGTTGCCTGAAGATTGAAAAGTTTGTGCCGGATGCGCTTAGCAAACAAACTCTATTCGTTACGTTGTGTCTTACAACGGAAAAGAGACAATGGCGTTGAAGCCATCGCCTCCTTCTCAAAGTGTTTCATTTGAAATTACTGGAATGGATTCTCTGTTTTGTAGAGCATTCCCTTTGGCTGGTTAAAGCCGATCTCATCTACATCAACACCGATGTATTTGAATACTTCGTATAATGTCTTTCCGTAATGACCAAATGCAACAGCACCGTGATGAGGATAGTTGCCCTCGATCAATACATGACGATAGAAACGTCCCATTTCAGGAATAGCGAAGATACCGATAGCACCGAAAGAACGTGTAGCAACAGGAAGAACTTCACCCTGTGCGATGTAACCGCGAAGCTTAGCATCTGCTGTACTCTGAAGACGGAAGAATGTAATATCACCAGGAATGATATCTCCCTCTAAAGTACCATTTGTAACTTCGATAGGAAGAGAACGAGCCATGATCTTCTGGTATTTCATTTCACAGAATGAAAGCTTGTCAGAAGCGGTATTTCCACAATGGAATCCCATGAAAGTATCTTTCTGTGTATAATCGAATTTACCTTTGATATCCTCGTTATAGATATCAGCAGGTACTGTGTTGTTGATATCAAGAAGAGTAACAGCATCTTCACTTGCAACAGTACCGATAAACTCACTTAATGTACCATAGATATCTACTTCACAAGATACCGGAATGCCTCTCTTTGTCAGACGGCTGTTTACATAGCAAGGTACGAAACCAAACTGTGTCTGGAATGCAGGCCAGCATTTTCCTGTTAATGTAACATATTTTCTGTAACCCTTATGTGCTTCTACCCAGTCAAGCAGAGTAAGTTCATACTGAGCAAGCTTTTCAAGGATTTCAGGTTTCTTGTTACCTGCACCAAGTTCTGCTTCCATATCTTTTACAACGTCAGGGATACGTTCGTCACCTGCATGGTTGTTGAAAGATTCAAAAAGATCCAGCTCAGAGTTCTCTTCAATCTCAACACCAAGATTGTAAAGCTGCTTGATCGGAGCATTACAAGCAAGGAAGTTCTGAGGACGTGGTCCAAAGCTGATAATCTTTAAGTTGTTTAATGCATAGACAACGCGTGCGATCGGCACGAATTCGTGGATCATGTCAGCACATTCTTCAGCAGTTCCTACAGGATACTCAGGAATGTAAGCGTGAACATTACGAAGCTTTAAGTTGTAGCTTGCATTCAGCATACCACAGTAAGCATCACCACGATTGTCGATCAGACCGCCGTTTAAGCCATCTTCTTCAGAAGCAGCAATGAACATCTTAGGTCCGTCAAAATGTTTTGCAAGAAGAGTTTCGGAAATTTCAGGACCGAAGTTTCCAAGATATACACAGAGTGCATTACATCCGGCTTTCTTGATGTCTTCAAGAGCCTGTATCATGTGGATCTCGCTTTCCACAATACAAACAGGACATTCGTAAATGTCAGCGGCATCATATTTGTCTGTATAAGCTTTTACTAAATTTTTTCTACGGTTTACAGAAAGTGATTCTGGGAAACAGTCTCTACTTACTGCAACAATACCGATTTTGATCTTTGGCATGTTTTCCATGATTTTGACCATCCTTTCTTCATTTAAAATAAGGTATTTATTTTGGTACTTGTCCGGCAAAATATAAGCGGGTAAAAAGCCGGAACGCTTCCAATTATTTTTTTGTGCATCGTCATGATATCGTAGCTTTCTGAATAAAAAACTATTTTATCTTATGATTCATGCAACATATACATTTTATTATATTTAGGGTGAATTTGCAATAAAAATGAGTTGAAATAATTATCTTTTTTGTGGAAAATTATTAGCTTTTCCTAAAATAAGATCAGATCGAACCGACAGGACGCAGATGATCTGTTTTGCTCCCTTTGAAAAGCCAATGAAATAGGGGGGACAGGGGGAAGGAGATCTTTAGTTGGAATTGTAAGAAAATTGTAAGGAAGTTGAAACAGAATTGAAATATGGATCGTTATAATAGATAGAGAGCCATGAATTTGGTTCTCTATCTTTGTGTTTTGAGAAAAGATTCGGTATACTGATGAAAAACGTAAAAAGAAAGATATCGTAAATGGAGGAGCGTATGGATAAATATTATGAGGAAGCAGAGGCTGTGATCGCACAGGTAAAAAGAGTAGTGATTGGAAAGGATGCATGCATTCAGAAAGCAATGGCAGCGATTCTTGCCGGTGGGCATATTCTGATCGAAGACATTCCGGGGGTCGGTAAGACAACCCTTGCAAGAGCCTTTTCGAATGCAATGGATTTAGAAAGCAGAAGAATTCAATTTACACCGGATGTCATGCCATCGGATCTGGTCGGTTTTTCGATGTATCAGAAAAAGGAAGATCAATTCATCTATCAGCCCGGAGCTGTTATGTGTAATCTTTTCTTAGGAGATGAGATCAACCGTACATCGCCAAAGACACAGTCGGCATTGCTCGAAGTTATGGAAGAAGGAAGTGCAACGGTAGATGGTGTTACAAGAAAAGTTCCAAGACCGTTTGTTGTAATGGCAACGCAGAATCCGGTCGGCAGTGTAGGAACACAGAAGTTACCGGAGTCACAGTTAGACCGTTTTATGATCTGCATGACAATGGGATATCCCGAACTGGAAGATGAAATAGCGATTGCAAAAGGTAAAAGTTTAGGGGTTGATGTGGAGTTGATCGAGCCGGTCATTTCAGCAGCAGAACTTATTGTTTTACAGGAAAAAACAGCAGATGTCTTTGTAGAGGACAGTATGTATCGTTATATTTGCAATCTTGTACAGGCAAGCAGACAGAATGGCTATATTGCGCTGGGATTAAGCCCGCGTGCAACGCTTGCGATCGTGACTATGGCGAAAGCGATTGCATTTTTACATCGCAGAGATTATGTTGTGCCGGAAGATGTTGCTGAAATCTTTTTGGATGTGTCTGCACATCGTATTTTATTAAATGCAAAGGCAAGAGCCGGACATATGAGTGCCGCTGATGTGCTAAAAGAGTTATTACAAAAAGAAAAGAAACCGGTGATCCGAAAGAAATAGATCAAAACGGATGCAAAGAAACCGGTATCTGAAAAAATAGATCCAAGCAGATGCAAAGAAACCGGTATCTGAAAAAATAGATTCAAGCAGATGCAGAGAAACCGGTGATCCGAAAGAAATAGATCAAAGCAGATGCAGAGAAACCGGTGATCCGAAAGAAATAGATCAAAGCGGATGTAAAGAAAGTGGGGAAATAAATGAAAAGAGGGATTGTTTACGGGATAACAACTGCCATCACCTTTTATATGGCGCTGTTATTTGAAAGCCGAAGCCTTCTGATGATCGGTATTTTGGAAGTATTTATCATTATTTTTGCTCTTCTGTATTATTTGAGACTGGCATGCAGACTTAGGATCGAGGCAGATGCAGAGAGTATGGTCAATGCCATACAGGATGGCTATACGATTCGGTTTACGGTACAAAACAAAAGCCGCTTACCGATCAATAAAATGCGTATCAAAGTCATCGAAGAAAATGTCTATGCACATCAAAAACAAAAAGCCATGGTGACTTTGCCTGTGACTGCCGGAATTATGAAAAAAGACGGACAAAAAGAAATCATACAGGTACAGACAAAATGGTATCCAAAGGATGCCGGCTTGTACCATATCAAAGTAAAACGTGTTTTTGTATCTGACTGGTTTGGCTTGTTGGAATTTCCGCTCTTTCGGAAAAATGCCAAAGATGTTGTAGAAGTTTTGATACTTCCAAAGAAACAGCCGATCGTTTTTGAATTTAACGAAGAAAGTCAGACAGAAGCACAGCAGGCAGACTCTTTATATCAGTTGTCTGAAGATGGTGACGGAGACTGGGAATACCGCAGTTACCAAAACGGAGATAAAATGCATCATATTCATTGGAAATTATCCGCCAAAGCAGAAGAATGGATGGTGCGCTGTCAAAAAGCAGAAAGAAAAACGGAACTTCCTTTCATTATAGAAATGCTGCCAAAAGAAAAGAAACAAAAAAGAGAAAGCAAAAAACAACAAAAAAAGAACCGGGAAGCGTTATTTACACTGCTTTATTCAAGTATGCTAGGTCTTTTGGAAGCGGGATACCGGCATAAAGTGATCTGGTATGATCATCAAAAAGAGCAGCTTTGTGAATTTGCAGTTGATACACCGTCTAAAGCGATGTTGTTGCTAAGCTCTTTAGAAGGACTTTGGAGCAAAAAGAAAATGGTTTCTGCCAAAGAGCAATTGGAATTAGAAAGCAGGCAGCCGGTTGGAGAGAACAGACTGATCCTTTCGTCTGATCTTACATTAACAAACAGTCAGGGAATGGCAGTAACCTTTGATGCAAATAAGCTGATCGTTCCCAAAAAGAAATGCAGACAAAAGAAAGCAGAGCAGGAAACAGAAAGAACAAAAGAGCAGATCCTGTATCTGTAGTATATAGCAAAGGTGGGAGAAAACATGAAAAAAAGAAAATGGCTGCTGCCGTGGATATGTGTCGCTTGTTTGATAACAGGAATCTTTTTGAGTTTTTATGATACCTATTTTTATACCAATAAAGGGCAGCTTGATTCCCTTGCCATCTGTTTTTCAAAAAAAGATCAGATACAGGCAATATGTATTCTTTGCATTCTGGCTGCCGTATTTGTCTATGGAATCTATACATTGCGGGGAAAATATGCATGGAGTGCAGGTATCGTTCTGACAGTGGCAGGCGTTTTCATCGTTTTTACAAAACGCAAGGCAGTTGTATACGGTATTCGATTTGTAAGTTATCTGTATAAAAACAGAATGGCAGCTTATATGCATACGGTAAAACCTTCGATACAGATCTGGAAAACGATCCGACAGGATGTTTTCTGGTTCGAAATGCTGATCGGTTTTCTTTTGCTGTTATATGCAGCAATCTTTGTGCTTTGTATGCACAGCAAAGGCTATTTGTTATTGTTTGATGTTGCTGCATTGAGTCTGGGCATGATTTTTGGTAAGACGCCCGGTGTTGTTTCGGTTGTTTGGCTTGTGCTTGGCAGTGTTGGGTTATTTGTCTGGATGAGCCGTGAAGAGAGAGGGGTTAAAGGCGTAAAGAAAGTTACATTTTGGCAAAAAGAATATAGCGATAAGAGTATTTTTGTGATCACTGCTTTGATAGGAATGGTTCTTTTATCGGTCTCTTATTTTTATGCAGTGCGTTTTGAAAAGCATTATTTTAAAGATGCACAGGAAGCTAGAGACCAGAATGAGACTATGGTGCAAAACATGGCAAATACCGGGAAAAATTTGGTGCAGACGCTTTTTCATCCCACAATAGTAGACAACACAGGAGATTTATCCAATCAGGAGCCAAAATATACGGAACGGACTGTTTTAAAAGTAAATCTGCCAAGGATACCCGATCAGCCGGTATATCTTAGAGGGTTTACCGGAGACACTTATACAAATGGGAAATGGAAAGCAGGTTCTTATCGGGAAGTAGAAAAGAAAGCAGCATCACATTTTCAGGGATTTGAGAATATTGATGATGATACGATGTTAGAAGGAATCTGGGATATGGGCTTTCAGATTGCAAAAAGTTTTGACGGTATGTATCAAAATGATATGGACGATAATGGTTCTATAACAGACGAAAGGAATGCATTATTGATCGTTCATTCTATGCACATAGAATATGTCGGCGGCGGAGCATTAAGTAAATATGCCTATCTGCCTTACTTTTCTTCGGCAACAGGTGCGTCATCCGATGAAGATAATGGCAATTGGAGCGAAAAAAGAGAACATTATCTGAATGCAAAAGGAGATAATCACTGCGTCAAAGAAAATAACCGGCTTCAGGTCGGTTGTCTGCTTTTGACAGAGAATGAAGAAAAGCTTCTCTATCAGACCGTAAAAACGTTAAAAGGTGATAAAGATGCGTTATTGCCATTTACTTATACTGCGGAGTTTTATGATGTCTATCAAAAACTTGCAAAGCAATATTATACACAAATGCCCAAAGGGCGCCTACAATCTTTTTATCAGATCGCAAAGCAGGCGGGTGATCTGAAAAGCACATGGAGCAAAGCAGAATTTGTAAAGAAATATCTTAGAAATAATGCTTCTTATAGCATGAATCTGGATCCTGTGCCAAAAGGAGCGGATTATGCCGAGTATTTTCTTCTGGTGCAAAAAAAAGGCTATTGTGAACATTTTGCAACAGCCGGAACGCTTCTTTTGCGGGCTTGTGGTGTGCCGGCAAGATATGTAACGGGATACCGGGTTGATCCGGAAGATTTTAAGATCGATCCGGATGGCGGTTATACAGCAGAAGTTAAAGATTCCGATGCCCATGCATGGAGTGAAGTATATATCAAAAACATGGGCTGGGTATGCAAAGACATGACACCGGCAGCAAATGCAGCCAATAACCTCGCTTCTGTTAAAACGTTAAAGAAGAATGCATCTTCTTTAAAGAAAAACAATACAAAGGTGAATAACACAAAGGAAGAAAAAAAACAGACGATACAGCCGACTGCAACAACCGTTCCGACTGCATCGGCAGCAAAAGATCAAAGCACAGTAAAAGCAGGTACCAAAGAACATTTGTGGCAGGCTGTTTTGATATGCATAGTAGTCTGGATCGTGATCCTGCTTTGTATGATGATCCTTGTGATCCGTCTGCGTCAGATGGTTTATCAAAGAAGTATGATGAGAGAAATAGATCTTCGAAAGAAAGAACAAAAAAGATTGCAAAGTACCTATCGTTTCGTTCGGATGGCAGGAATCCGTGAAAAGAAGAACAGTACAGATAGCGAGTGGATACAGGAAGTAGCACAAAAAATGCCATCTAAGGAAATGGAAGAAGTAGTACAAAAGCTTGCAAAACAGATAGAAGGACTTGCTTTTTCTGCAAAGGTTCCAACGCAGGAGGACTGGGGATTATGGGACAGACAGTTACAATGGATCGAGAAGAAAATTTATCAGGAAGTATCTGTATTTAGAAAGATTCTTTTGAAAATATTTGGTTTGTATTCTGTTCAAGAGTAAATAAAGGCATGGATAAAGAATGGGACAGCAGACAGAGGCTCCCTTCTTTGAATGTTTGTAAAATATAATGATAAAAAAGGAATTATGAGTGGAGAAAAGGGAAAAATTAATTGCTGAAAAACTCTTTCAAATATGATATGATTAAATTTAACAGTAAAAAAGACAGATGCGATGGATGTGTATGATAGGACGCATCGCAATGTGGAAGAGAGGGAGAGTATGTACGAGAACGAAATTGCACAGATTACAGCAAAAAATTCGAATGAGGAGATTTATTCCGGTCTGTTAGAACTGGCAGGAAAGATCACACAGCAGAAAGGGCGTATTGAAGGAAAGAAGAAGTTATATTATATTTCTGCCGAATTCCTGATCGGTAAATTATTATCGAATAATCTGATCAATCTTGGAATTTACGATCAGGTGGCAGAAAGTTTGAAAGCACATGGAAAATCCATGGCTGAGATTGAAGAGATCGAGAACGAACCATCACTTGGAAATGGCGGACTGGGACGTTTGGCAGCCTGCTTTTTGGATTCGATCGCAACGCTGGGACTTCCGGGAGATGGTATTGGTCTGAACTATCATCTTGGACTTTTTAAGCAGGAATTTGAGAAAAATCTTCAAAAAGAAGTTCCGAATCCATGGATGACACAAAAAAGCTGGCTTCGCAGAACAGATGTAAGCTATCCGGTGATTTTAGGAGATAAGAAAGTACAGTCTGTTATGTATGAGATAGACGTAACAGGTTATGATAACAAATGCAATACATTAAAGCTTTTTGATCTGGATACTGTTGATGAATCAATTGTACAGGATGGCGGTATTCAGTTTGATAAAGAAAACATTTCTAAGAATTTAACGTTGTTCTTGTATCCTGATGACAGTGACTATCAGGGACAATTACTTCGGATCTACCAGCAGTATTTTATGGTCAGCAATGCGGCTCAGCTTATTATTGATGAAGCACAGGCAAAAGGAAGCAACTTGTATGACCTTCCAGATTACGCCGTGATCCAGATCAATGATACACATCCAACCATGGTTATTCCTGAGATGATCCGTCAGCTTGTGTTACATAATATCGAGATGGATGATGCAATCGAGATTGTTTCAAAGATGTGTGCATATACAAACCATACGATCTTAGCAGAAGCCTTAGAGACATGGCCTTTGTGGTTCTTGGATCGTGTTGTACCGCAGCTTGTGCCGATCATTAAGATGTTAGATGTCAAGGTAAAAGAAAAATATCAGGATGAACGCGTTGCGATCATTGATAAAGATCAAAGAGTACATATGGCACATATTGACATCCATTATGGTTTTAGTGTCAATGGTGTTGCAGCATTGCATACGAAGATCCTGGAAGAAAGCGAATTAAAGCCATTTAAAGATATTTATCCAAATAAGTTTAATAATAAAACAAATGGTATCACATTCCGCCGCTGGCTGTTACATTGTGACCACGAACTGGCAGCGTTTAT
The DNA here is from genome assembly GCF_014384965.1 of Jutongia hominis. Lineage (GTDB taxonomy): Bacteria > Bacillota > Clostridia > Lachnospirales > Lachnospiraceae > Butyribacter > Butyribacter hominis. The sequence goes on along the minus strand of NZ_JACRSW010000001.1, from coordinate 126,906 downwards.
TACCGAAAAGATCGGTGACGGTTATAAAAAAGATGCCGCGGAATTGGAAAAATTGCTGACGGCTGCGGACAATGCAGCAGATCTTGAAAAAATTCTTGCAATCAAGAAGATAAAGAAGCAGCAATTAAAGAGTTATTTAGAGCAAAAAGAGGGTGTTACGATCGATGAAGATTCCATTCTGGATGTTCAGGTCAAACGTTTGCATGAATATAAGAGACAGCAGATGAATGCATTGTATATTATTTATAAATATATGCAGATCAAAGCAGGTCATAAGCCAAAGAGACCGATCACAATGATCTTTGGTGCAAAGGCAGCTCCGGCATATACGATCGCAAAAGATATCATTCATCTGATCTTATGCCTGTCTGAAGTGATCCGTAAAGATCCGGAAGTCAGTCCATATCTGAAAGTTGTTATGTTAGAGAATTATAATGTAACATATGCGGAAAAAGTAATCCCGGCAGCAGATGTTTCCGAACAGATCTCATTAGCATCGAAAGAAGCCAGCGGTACCGGTAACATGAAGTTTATGTTAAACGGTGCGATCACACTCGGTACGGAAGACGGAGCCAATGTAGAGATCCACGAATTTGTCGGTGATGATAATATTTATATCTTCGGAGAATCCAGCAACGAGGTCATTGAACATTATAAAAATGCGGATTATGTAGCAGAAAAGATTTATGACCGGGATCCGGAAATTGCAAAATTAGTTGACTTTATCATCAGCAAAGAGTTATTTGCGGTAGGTAATAAAAAGAGCCTGATCCGTTTGTATATGGAAATCGTTACAAAAGACTGGTTTATGACACTTTTGGATATCAAAGATTATATCCGTGTCAAAGAACAGCTCTTTGAAGATTACGAAGACCGCAATGCATGGGCAAAGAAGATGTTAGTCAATATCAGCAAGGCCGGCTTCTTCTCATCAGACAGAACGATCGAGCAGTACAATGAAGATATCTGGAAATTAAAATAGAGCATCAATAAGAAGAACATCATAGAATAGCAGGAACTTTTATCAAGAAAGTGTCCGGCAGAAAAAGTAGGATAGCGGATAGGATCAGATTACATAACCTCCTGTTCGCTATTCCTTTCTACTTAGAACAGGAGGTGTTTCTTTGGAAAATAAGCTTTTGTGGATGGGAATAGCGGTCTTTCTTTTTGTTGTTGTCAGCCTGTTTGGATCGTTTCTTTTACAGCGTATAGCAAATAAAAAATGGGGTTATACTCCAAAGAGAGACAAAGAATTAGAAGAGCAAAAATATTTGCGCAATACCGGGCGGTATGGTAAAATCGGAACTAAGAGACACAGGAGCAGATGAAGTACACAGAAAGGCAGGTTTCAAGTGAAAAGAATAGGATTTTTAACAAGTGGCGGAGATTGTCAGAGCTTAAATGCAACGATGCGTGGTGTCGCTAAGACATTATATCAGCAGTATCCTGATGTTGAGATTTATGGAATTTTAGAAGGTTATAAAGGATTGATTTATGGAAATTACAGATTACTTGAGCCAAAGGATTTTTCGGGAATCCTGACACAAGGCGGCACAATTATAGGAACGTCAAGACAGCCTTTTAAATTAATGAGAACACCGGATGAAAACGGACTCGATAAAGTAGAAGCGATGAAATCTAACTATAAAAAATGGAAACTTGACTGTCTTGTTATTTTGGGAGGAAACGGAACCCATAAGACAGCCAATCTGTTAAGAGAAGAAGGATGCAATGTTGTTACATTGCCAAAGACGATTGATAATGATATCTGGGGAACCGATATAACATTTGGTTTCCAAAGTGCAGTTAATATTGCAACAAATGCAATTGACTGTATTCATACGACGGCAGCCTCTCATGGACGCGTATTTATTGTGGAAGTAATGGGACATAAAGTAGGATGGCTGACATTACATGCGGGAATTGCAGGAGGAGCAGATATCATTTTACTGCCGGAGATTCCTTATGATATTGATTCTGTTGTTGAGGCACTTAATAAACGTACCGAGCAGGGCAAGAGATTTTCAATCCTTGCTGTAGCAGAAGGTGCTATCTCAAAGGAAGATGCTGCATTGACCAAGAAAGAATTAAAAGCCAAGAGAAAGAAAAATCCGTTCCCATCTATTTCATATCAGGTAGGAAAAGAGATTGAAGAAAGAACCGGTCAGGAAGTCCGTATTACGGTACCCGGACATACACAGCGTGGTGGAGAACCATGTCCTTATGATCGTGTGATCTCAAGCCGTCTCGGTGCGGCAGCAGCACGTCTGATCATTGAGAAAAAATATGGTTACATGGTAGGTTTCCGTGATGGAGAGATCGTACCGGTGCCATTAGAAGAAGTTGCAGGTAAATTAAAGATGGTAGATCCGGAATCTACTATTATAAAAGAAGCTAAAGGATTAGGAATCTGCTTTGGCGATTAGGAGGTTAGAACATGTCATATACGGCATTATATCGAAAATTCCGACCAAGTGAGTTTGATGAAGTAAAAGGGCAGGATCATATTGTAACAACGCTCCGTAATCAGATTCAGACAGAACGTATAGGACATGCTTATCTGTTTTGTGGAACCAGAGGAACCGGCAAGACAACAATTGCAAAGATCTTAGCAAAAGCAGTCAACTGTGAGCATCCGGTCAATGGAAATCCATGTAACGAATGTGCAACCTGTCAGAAGATCAATAAGCAGACTTCGATGAATGTTGTAGAGATAGATGCGGCATCAAACAATGGTGTCGCTAATATCCGTGATATCATAGAAGAAGTCCAATATTCTCCTGCAGAAGGAAAATACAAAGTCTATATCATTGACGAGGTTCATATGCTTTCTACAGGGGCTTTTAATGCGTTACTGAAAACATTAGAAGAACCTCCTTCTTATGTGATCTTTATTTTAGCGACAACAGAACCACATAAGATTCCGATCACGATCCATTCACGTTGCCAGAGATATGATTTTCACCGGATTACGATCGATACGATCGCAGCAAGACTACAGGAACTTGCTATGCGTGAAAAAGTACAGGCAGAAGAAAAGGCATTGCGTTATATTGCAAAGGTGGCAGATGGCTCCATGCGTGACGCATTGAGTCTGCTTGATCAGTGTATCGCTTTTTATCTCGGGCAGGAACTTACATATGAGAAAGCCTTAGAAGTGCTTGGAGCAGTGGATACGATTGTTTACAGCCGTATGTTTGATTATATTACAGAACAAAATGTAAAAGGCTGTATCGGATTGATTGAAGAAATGATGCTTGCCGGACGGGATTTAAACCAGTTTGTCAGTGAGCTGATCTGGTATCTTCGAGGTTTGATGTTAATGGATGCTTCCGGCAATGGCAGTGATCTTTTGGATGTATCAAAGGAGCAGCTTTCTAAAATGCAAGAGGAAGCAAAAAGGGTTGACGTAGAGACATTGATACGCTATATTCGTATATTGTCAGATCTTGCAAACCAGATGCGGTACTCGACACAAAAAAGAGTATTGGTAGAAGTAACGATCATTCAGCTTTGTATGCCTCAAATGGATGCAAAGCAGGATCTTTCAACCTTAGAACAGAGAATGCAGATCCTTGAAAAGAAGATCGAAGAGGGTATCGTGGTAGAAAAGCAGGTTGTCCAGACGGAGTCTCAAAAGGAAAATGATGTAAAGGAACCGGTCAGGCCGCTTCCGAAAGCGCTTCCTGAAGATGTAGAAGAAGTTTTAAAGAACTGGAATAAGATATGCAATGCATATGATAATCCGGGCAAAAGCATGTTGGCAAATGCAAAACATCTGTTATCGGATCAGGGAGCTTTGGTGTTACAATTTACCGATCGTCTGAATGAAGAATTTTTTGAACAAAATGATGGTCAGGAGTTAGAACGATTAAAGACGGTCATTCAGAATATGGTGGGAAAAGAAATGGAAATAGAAGTGCGTACCGTATCAGAACAGGTAGACAGCCAGTTTCAGGATATCGGAAAGCTGATCAATTATGACAATATTGAGATTCAGTAAAAAGAAAGTGACAAAATGCATTTTGCATGAAGCGAGGTTTTATAGCAGAACATGATATAAAAAACAAAAAGAATGGAGGATATTATCATGGCAAAAAGAGGTGGATTTCCGGGAGGAGCAATGCCCGGTAACATGAATAATCTGATGAAGCAGGCACAGAGAATGCAGCGCCAGATGGAAGAAAAGACAAAAGAAATGGAAGAAAAAGAATGGGAAGCAACCGCAGGCGGTGGAGCAGTTACGGTCCGTGTATCCGGCAAGAAAGAAGTGCTTTCCGTAAAATTAAGTGAAGAAGTAGTAGATCCTGATGATATTGAAATGTTAGAAGACCTGATCGTGGCTGCTACAAATGAAGCTCTTCGTAAGATGGAAGAAGAAAATGCAGCAATGATGAACCAGCTGACAGGTGGTCTTGGTGGAATGTTTTAATCATTATCTTTGACAAAAGATCAAAGATGAACTTGAAATGAGGAATATAAATGGATTTTTATAGTACGCAGATCAGTAATCTGGTAGAACAGCTTTCACATCTGCCCGGAATCGGTGCAAAATCAGCACAGCGTCTGGCATTTCATATCCTGAATATGCCGCAGGATCAGGTGGCAGGCTTGTCCAATGCGATGCTTAGTGCAAAAAAAAATGTGCGTTATTGTAAGGAATGCTGTACATATACGGATGATGAACTTTGTCCGATCTGTTCTAATCCAAAGAGAAATCATAAGCAGATCATGGTCGTAGAAAATACCAGAGATCTTGCAGCATATGAAAAGACCGGGAAGTTTGAAGGTGTTTATCATGTGTTACATGGTGCGATCTCGCCCATGGCTGGAATCGGTCCGCAGGATATCCGGTTAAGTGAATTGATGGTGCGGCTGCAAGGCGATGTGGATGAAGTGATCGTTGCTACGAATAAGAACTTAGAAGGCGACACGACAGCAACCTATATCAGTAAACTGATCAAGCCTCTGGGAATCCGTGTCAGCAGGATTGCAAGCGGAGTACCGGCAGGAGGCGATCTGGAATATATTGATGAGGTGACATTATATCGTGCCTTAGAAGGCAGAACGGATATGTGATGCGAAGTGATACGTTTTCTTGATAACCGGTCTGTTTCAAAAGAACGACAGAACAGCTTTTTTGTGTCGGCCCGGTGCCGGCAGAGCATAGGCATTTAAAATGCCGGTTGCGATAAAGGAAGCACTGTTTAAGACAGTAGAAAGATGTGTTGTCTGCAGTGTTGTATGGCTGTTCAGTCCGGACCGGTTGACAATGCCGGTGATCGAAGAGTCTCCCACTTGTGGGAGCTTTTTTTGTACGCCGATTCCTGGAATCAGCGGTGCCGGAGCATAGGTGACATATCCTACATGTTCTGCAATACCAAGGCTTGCGTCGATCGCGACCACGTAAGGGACTGCATAAGTATTCTGTATGTGTTCTAATGTTTTTTCCAGATTGAGTGCATGAACCGGCGTTTCTAATGTTCCATAGATACGTGGAAGAAAGTGCGCGTGTTTTTTTACATTAGAAAAATGCTGTAACAGCATATGACCGACAAGCGGACCTAAGCAGTCTCCGGTAGCACGGTCAGAACCGATACAAAAAAAGACAAGAGTCTGTTGCTTTTTTGCAACGGATTTTTTTAAATGCCGAATTTCTTTTGTGAAGTCCTTAAGTGCTGTTTTATAAGCCGGATCAAAGTATAAAAGTGTGTCCGCTGGTTGCATTATTTTCATATAATCCTCGTTTCTGAGCAGCATTTTTTCTTATTCTGAAAATGAAGCTGTCTCCTTTTGCTCGGAAGCAAACAGCCCTAACAATTATTTAAAGCCTTGCCTTTTTTGAAAAAGATATTCGTATATTTTGAAAAAAAGAAAAAGATCTTTGTATATTTTGAGAAAGGTATACACGGATTTTGAAAAGGAAATATATGGATTTTGAAAAAAGCAACGTAGAAAGAAGAAGTCGAAAAAATACGAAATGAAAGAGCTAAAGTTACAGATACTTCGACAAAAAATGCAAAGAGCAGGTGATATGCTTGGAGAAAGGAAAAAAGGAGTGTTTGAAATATGAGTCAGGACAGGCATAATGCTACAAATGAGGAATATTGTTTTGAATCCCTTCCGAAGAATGTCAGACAGGTAGGCGAAACAATGCAGGGAACCCGCTTTTTTATAGAAGATTATGTGATGACTTTTTTGCGTAAATGTATGGGAGATAAAAAGGAAGAAGGAATAGTTCTGTTTGTTGGAAAAAGAGGCAAAAAGGAAGCCCAAAACTGTATTTTTATATATGGTGCGATTGTGGCGGAGTGCAATGTATTGGATGGTAAAAGAGCACTGGACACACAAAAATGGCAGGAGATCTATCAGGCGGTACAGACTTATTTCCCGAAAGGAGAACTTTTTGGCTTCGGATGCGGTGTCGGAATGTGGAACAGCCAGGTAGATCAAAGCATTCAGGCAATGCAGAAAGAAAATTTTCCGATGGAAGACCGCCTGCTTTTCTTAGCAGACCTTGGCGAGAAGGAAGAGAAGCTTTTTGTGACAAAGAAAGAAGGATTGCAAGAACTTCCCGGTTATTGGATCTATTTTTCGAAAAATACACAGATGCAGGAGTATATGTTAGCAACTTCTCCGCATAAAAGCATGGAGGGCGGTTATCAGGATGATGTCACACAAAATATCCGGGAAGTGATCCACCAGAAAAAAGAGTTACATTATAATAAAAGAAATGTGATCTATGGGATAAGCAGCTTGCTCTTTTTACTAATGCTTCTTGGGGCGTTTTTACTGTTTCAGAGTACAAAAAGGATCCGGAATTTACAGCAGACGATCGAAACATTATCACATTCTACCGGTGATGTGGTGACAGGCAGTGCAATTGCAGATGCAAAAGATACGACAACACGGGAAGAAAGTTCAAATGCCAAGGCTGGTGTTAATATCAAAAAGTCTGCAGATTCCAAAAAGGGGCAGGAAGAAAAAAAGAAAAGCAGTCAGCCGGAAAAAGAGACCGGTATTGCAACACAGGAAGAAAGTTCAAGTCCTTTTTTTACACCACAGGGTATAAAGGAGGATTCCGGCCAGACAACAAAAAAATCATTAGAAAAGATTAAAAAAACAAAAAAAGAAGTTGCAGCCGGGAAAAGCAGTAAGGAAAAAACAACAGCGACCGCAGAACCGAAAAAGACCGGTTACCGTGTGAAAGCCGGTGATACACTCAGCCAGATCGTATGGAGACAATATCATAATCTTGCATGTATTGCCATGGTTCGTGATGTCAATCATATCAAAGACGATGACAAGATTCAGGAAGGACAGTTTCTTTTATTGCCGGAATATGAAGATTGAGTTGCTTATGAAGCATTGGTGCTGTATAATTGCAAAAGAAACAAACATACGAAAACAGAGGTAGTACAATAGATGAGGAGTTTAATCGGACGTTCCTTTGATGCCGTTGCATTGCAGGAACAGCATAAGAAAAGAAGAAATTGCATAGGGATCACGATTGTCAGCATCCTATTATGCTGTGTATTGTTTTATTTTGCATATCATTGGTTCTTAAACAGACAGTTTACATCCCATAGCGTAACATCAACAATGAAAGTGCAGGATGACAAAATGGTACATTACCGGTCTTTCGAGAGTGGCATCTTACGCTATGGCAGAGATGGTGCAAGTGCGATTAGTGACAAAGGCCAAACAGTCTGGAATGGCAGCTACGATATGGCAACGCCGAAAGCCGATACCTGTGGTTCGAGCGTAGTGATCGCGGATATTGGTGAAAAAAGCCTGTATGTCTATAAAGGAAGCGAAGACAAAGGTGCATCTTTTCGTGTAGATTATCCCATCGTGCAGGCATGTGTATCGGAACAGGGGATTGTAGCGGTTTTAACAGAAGATATTTCATCAAACACGATCTATCTTTATGATTTGTTTACTGATTCTGACAAGCTTTTAGCAGAAATTCCGACGAACGTAGATGACGGTTATCCGGTCAGTTTAGATATTGCACCGGATGGAAGCAGTATCGTTGTATCATATCTTTGTGTAACCACAGGTATAGCACAAAGCAGGGTTGCCTTCTACAATTTCTCGGATGTCGGAAAAAATGAAAACTGCTTTGTTGGCGCACACAATTATAATGACAGGATGATATCGGAAGTACATTTTTGGGATAATGACCATGTGATCCTTTTTGCGGAAAAAGGGTTTGCCGTCTGGGAAAATATGAAACAGCCAAAAGCCGTTTGGAAAAAGTCTTTTTCCGGAGAAATCCAAAGTGCGGTAGTCAATGATTCGTATGTTGGACTGGTCCTGAAAGAAGGAGAAACAGAATCACGGCTTTATCTGTACGGACAGGATCGGGAAAGGAAACTTGCGATCAATGTTGACAGCAGCTATGATCATGTCGAAATGAGTGATGATGAAGTTTTATTTTATACGGCAGGAAGTTGTACGATTTACCGGACAAACGGTGTCAAAAAATATAACGAACAGTTTAAAAGCAAGATCAGTGCATTCTTCCCGGGAAAAAGACACAATCGTTATTTTATGATACAAAATTCAAAAGTCAAAGTGATCCGTTTAAAATGACAGGCGGTTTTTGAACGCATATTTGGATCAGATTTTTAAAATATATAAAATGTTTTTTTGAAAGAACTGCTTGACAAGTGCACACCGCAGTATTATACTGATTGAGTGTGCATTTTTGCGTTGCGTGAAAATGTGCAAAACATGTAAAATAATCATAGGAGGTGAAATTAATGCCAACATTTAACCAGTTAGTAAGAAAAGGAAGAAAGTCAGCTACGAAGAAGTCTAATTCTCCTGCACTTCAGTACACTTACAACTCACTTAACAAGAAAACTGTTGCACAGAGTTCTCCACAGAAGAGAGGTGTTTGTACTGCAGTTCGTACAGCTACACCAAAGAAGCCTAACTCAGCTCTTAGAAAAACAGCCAGAGTTCGTCTTTCAAACGGTATCGAAGTAACAAGTTATATCCCGGGTGAAGGTCATAACCTTCAGGAGCATAGCGTTGTACTTATCCGTGGTGGTAGAGTAAAGGATTTACCAGGTACAAGATATCATATTGTACGTGGTACACTCGATACAGCCGGTGTTGCAAACAGAAAGCAGGGTCGTTCTAAGTATGGAGCAAAGAGACCTAAGAAGTAAGATTCACTAATTTGGGGAAGTGCCGGATTAATTTTATCTATTTTATATAATTAACCTGGTGCGGACACAGAATATCGTGAGTACCGATGAATTAATGAAATAGTAGTACGTTCGAAGCAGTGTCGGCTGTTAGTATTACTAAATAATGTTAAGGAGGGAAGTAACGTGCCACGTAAAGGACATATTCAGAAAAGAGATGTATTAGCAGATCCTGTATACAATAACAAGGTTGTGACAAAGTTGGTCAACAACATTATGTTAGACGGTAAGAAGGGTGTTGCTCAGAAGATCGTTTATGGTGCATTCGAGCAGGTAGCAGAAAAGTCAGGTAAGGACGCTATTGAAGTGTTTGAAGAAGCTATGAACAACATCATGCCTCAGCTTGAAGTTAAGGCTAGACGTATTGGTGGAGCAACTTATCAGGTACCTATCGAGGTTAGACCTGACAGAAGACAGGCTTTGGCTCTTCGTTGGCTTACATTTTTCTCTCGTAAGAGAGGCGAAAAGACAATGAAAGAAAGACTTGCTAATGAGATTTTAGATGCTGCTAACAATACAGGTGCAGCAGTTAAGAGAAAAGAAGATATGCACAAGATGGCAGAAGCAAACAAGGCATTTGCTCACTATCGTTGGTAAGATGCAAAGGGTTTCCGGTGTTTTGTCTGACAAAATGCCGGAACGTTTGTGCATTCGTCGTTTTTTGCGACGGCATATCAAATTGTTTCTATTGAAAATCACAATAAATTAGGAGGTAAGAGTCTTGGCTGGAAGAGAATATCCACTTGATAGAACTAGAAATATCGGTATCATGGCTCATATTGATGCCGGTAAGACTACATTGACAGAGCGTATCTTATATTACACTGGTGTAAACTATAAGATCGGTGAGACACATGACGGTGCCTCAACAATGGACTGGATGGAGCAGGAAAAAGAAAGAGGTATCACAATTACTTCTGCTGCTACAACTTGTCACTGGACACTTGAAGATCATCACAAAAAGAAACCAGGTGCTTTAGAACATCGTATCAACATCATTGATACACCGGGCCACGTAGACTTCACAGTTGAAGTTGAGCGTTCTCTTCGTGTATTGGATGGTGCCGTAGGTGTATTCGATGCTAAGGCAGGTGTTGAGCCTCAGTCAGAGAACGTATGGAGACAGGCTGACACATACAATGTACCTCGTATGGCATTCATCAACAAGATGGACAAAATGGGTGCAGATTTCTTCATGTCAGTTCAGACAATTATTGATCGTCTTGGAAAGAATGCAATCCCTGTTCAGATTCCAATCGGTAAGGAAGATGATTTCATCGGACTGATCGACTTATTTGAAATGGATGCATACTACTACAAGAATGATGAAGGTACGGATATTGAGATTACAGATGTTCCTGATGATCTCAAAGATCTTGCCGATGAATGGCATAACAACCTGATCGAGAAGGTCTGCGAGTTAGATGATGACTTGTTAGAGAAATACCTTGAGGGTGAAGAGCCAACAATTGACGAATTAAAGAAAGCACTTCGTAAAGGAACGATCGCTTGTGAAGCAGTACCTGTATATTGTGGTTCTGCATATAAGAACAAGGGTGTTCAGAAGCTTCTTGATGGTGTTGTAGAATTCATGCCTGCACCAACAGATATCCCTGATATCACAGGTACAGATGAAGAAGGTAACGAAGTAGTTCGTAAGTCATCAGATGATGAACCTTTCTCAGCACTTGCATTCAAGATTATGACAGATCCTTTCGTAGGAAAGCTCGCATTCTTCCGTGTATATTCAGGTACATTAAACTCAGGTTCTTATGTACTGAATGCAACAAAGCAGAAGAAGGAGCGTGTTGGTCGTATTGTACAGATGCATGCTAACAGCCGTAGCGAAATTGACAAAGTTTACTCTGGTGATATCGCAGCAGCCGTTGGATTTAAGATCACTACAACAGGTGATACAATCTGTGACGAACAGCATCCTGTTATTTTGGAATCTATGGAATTCCCAGAGCCTGTTATCGAGCTTGCTATCGAGCCTAAGACAAAGAATGATCAGGGTAAGATGGGTGAAGCTTTAGCAAAACTTGCTGAAGAAGATCCTACATTCCGTGCTCATACAGATCAGGAAACAGGTCAGACAATTATTGCCGGTATGGGTGAGCTTCATTTGGAAGTTATCGTAGACAGACTTCTTCGTGAATTCAACGTAGAAGCTAACGTAGGTGCTCCGCAGGTAGCATATAAAGAAACATTTACACAGGCCGTTGATATCGACAGCAAGTATGCTAAGCAGTCTGGTGGTCGTGGTCAGTACGGTCATTGTAAAGTTAAGTTTGAGCCAATGGATCCTAATGGTGAGGAACCATTCAAGTTTGAATCTACAGTAGTCGGTGGTGCAATTCCTAAGGAATACATCCCAGCTGTTGGTGAAGGTATCGAGGAAGCTGCTCAGGCAGGTATCCTTGGTGGATTCCCTGTACTTGGTGTACACGCTACTGTATGGGATGGTTCATACCATGAAGTCGATTCATCAGAAATGGCATTCCACATTGCAGGTTCTATGGCATTCAAGGATGCTATGAAGAAAGGTAATGCCGTTCTTCTTGAGCCTATCATGAAGGTTGAAGTAACAATGCCTGAAGAATACATGGGCGATGTTATCGGAAGCTTAAATGCAAAACGTGGTCAGATCGAAGGAATGGAAGACATCGGTGGCGGTAAGCTTGTAAAAGCATTCGTACCACTTGCTGAAATGTTTGGTTATTCTACAGAACTTCGTTCTACTACACAGGGTCGTGGTAACTACTCAATGTTCTTTGAGAAGTATCAGCAGGCTCCTAAGAATGTACAGGACAAAGTCCTTGCAAACAAAAACCAGTAATATAATCTAAATTATGCAAAACGCTAGGCATTATTATAAGAAAAGCACTTGAAAATTCATTCAACTTGCAATATAATAGTGCCCATAGCGTGATTATAAACGCAAAGCGTATTAGGCATTTTGCCTATGAATTAAAGGAGGATAATTAAAAATGGCTAAAGAAAAGTTTGAAAGAACGAAACCCCATTGTAACATTGGTACCATTGGTCACGTCGATCATGGTAAAACAACATTAACAGCTGCTATTACAAAGACTCTTGCTGCAAGAGTAGAAGGTAACGCAGCAGTAGATTTCGAAAACATTGATAAGGCTCCAGAAGAGAGAGAGCGTGGTATCACTATTTCTACAGCTCACGTTGAGTATGAGACAGCTAAGAGACATTATGCACACGTTGACTGCCCAGGCCATGCCGATTATGTAAAGAACATGATCACTGGTGCTGCTCAGATGGATGGTGCTATCCTTGTAGTAGCTGCTACTGATGGTGTTATGGCTCAGACAAAAGAGCATATCTTACTTTCTCGTCAGGTAAACGTACCTTATATCGTAGTATTCCTTAACAAGTGCGATATGGTAGATGATCCTGAGCTTATCGAATTAGTAGAGATGGAAGTAACAGAAGCTCTTGAAGAGTATGGTTTCGAAGGCTGCCCAATCATCAAGGGTTCTGCTCTTAAGGCTCTTGAAGATCCTAACGGAGAATGGGGAGACAAGATCATGGAACTCATGGACACAGTTGATGAGTACATTCCTAACCCAGAGCGTGATACAGATAAGCCATTCCTTATGCCGGTAGAGGACGTATTTACAATTACAGGTCGTGGTACTGTTGCTACAGGTAGAGTAGAGCGTGGTACACTTCACCTCAACGATGAACTTGAAATCCTTGGTGTTAAGGAAGAAGTTGGTAAGACTGTTGTAACTGGTATCGAAATGTTCCGTAAGATGTTAGACGAGGCTCAGGCTGGTGATAACATCGGTGCACTTCTTCGTGGTATCAACCGTGATCAGATCGTTCGTGGTCAGGTTCTTGCTAAACCAGGTACTGTAACTTGCCATAAGAAATTTACAGCTCAGGTTTACGTTTTAACAAAAGATGAAGGTGGACGTCATACTCCATTCTTCAACAACTACCGTCCACAGTTCTACTTCAGAACAACTGACGTAACAGGTGTTTGCGAACTTCCTGATGGTGTTGAAATGTGTATGCCTGGTGATAACGTAGAAATGACAATCGAATTGATCCATCCGGTAGCTATGGAGCAGGGTCTTAACTTCGCTATCCGTGAAGGTGGACGTACTGTAGGATCTGGTAAGGTTGCTACAATCGTCGAGTAATTTTCGCAATATTACTAGAATCATAAATAAATAAGAGAAGCCCATTTGAATGTTTGTGTTCAGATGGGCTTTTTTTGTGTATATACAACCGAAATTAATTCTTCAAAGGGAATTCTAGCATATAGATATTAAAAAACTGTCATAGTAAAATATAATTGGATGGAAATGTAAAAGAAAAGATAACAATGACAGAAATGGAGATACAGATGAAAAGAATGCGAAAAATGAAATTACCGATAATAACATTATGTATGATCGCTATGCTTTTGAGCATACCAATGGCAGCGAAGATAACAGCGAAAGCAGATTCGGATTCCCAAAAAATTGTAAAAGTCGGATATATTGGCTATAAAGGATTTATCGAGGAGGATGGCTCCGGCAATTATTCAGGATATGCCGTTGAATATTTAAATGAAATTGCCAAATATACCGGATGGAAATACGAATATGTATATGGTACATGGGAAGAACAGTTAGATGCCCTAAAAAAAGGAAAAATTGATATAGTATGCCAGGCAAAGATGACACCGGAGAGGAAGGAAAAGTATCTTTTTTCAAAGTATTCGGTTGGCATGGAATCAAACTATCTCTATGTATTAGATAAGAATGATAAATATTATTATAATGATTTTGCGGCATTTGATGGTATACGCGTCGGCATGATGAAAGGCAGTTATCAGAACGAAGCATTCGATGAATATGCAAAAGCAAATCATTTTTCATATATACCGGTTGTTTATAAGACAGTATCAGAAGTATATACAGCGTTAGAAGAGAAAAAAGTAGATGCGGTTGCAGTCGGCAGCTTGTCAGTCAACACAAAATACCGTAATATTTGTCAATTTGGTGCGGAACCATTTTATATTATGGCTGCGAAGAATAATCAGGCACTTTTGAATGAGCTGGACAACGTATTAGGACAGATCAAGTCATTGAACCAGTCTTTTGAGTCAGAGCTATATACAGATTATTATGGAAAAGAAGCTTCCAAATCGCCAATTGCTTTTTCGCGGGAAGAAGCAGACTGGATTGCGCAAAAGAAAACAATAACAATTAGTCTGATTCCGAACCATGCACCGTTTTCTTATATAAACGATAAAGGAAAAATGGAAGGCATTACAAAAGATGTGATGGATCTGGTTGCAAAAAAAAGTGGCATTAAAATGAAATTTAAGATGCTAAAAAAAGGACAGAGCAGTATGGATTATCTGTCGAAGAATCCGACGGATTTTATAGCAGGTGTGTCAGTTGATAACCCGTATTTTGTCAGCAAAAAATACCTGGTATCGGATAATTATTATAGTGATGATGTGGTATTGGTATCAAATCCGGATCAGCATTATGACGTATTTGCAAAAGAAGGAACCTATACGCTTGCAGTACCGACAAGTTATACTGCATTGATCGGTTATGTCAAAAAGAATTATCCGCAATTCAAAGTCAGAACGTTTCCGACAAATGAGGCATGCTTTCAAGGGGTAAAAGATGGTAAAGCAGATTTTATGGCGCAAAATATCAATATTGTAAATTCCTGGATGCAAAAGCCAAGATATAATGATATGACAATTTTGCCATCGTATATTATGCAGGAAAAGATTGGTATTGTCGGGACAAAAAACAGTGAAAATGCGATTATCTTATCAATCTTAAATAAAGCAATCGCCAATGTGACTTCAGAAGAAAAAGAACAATGTGTCGTAAATAGAACTGTGGAAAATCATTATAAATTGACAACGATGGATTTTCTTTATAAATTTCGTTTGACTTTGATCGTGGGTGTGGTTCTTTTATTTATTTTGTTTGCAGGAATTATTATTTTTTGGGAAGTAAGAAAAAGAAATTATGACCGCCTTGCAAAATTCAATCATTCCTTAGAGATTGCAGTGAAAAAAGCAGATAGCGCGAATGCTGCAAAATCACAGTTTTTGGCACAGATGAGTCATGAGATCCGGACACCGATGAATGCGGTGATAGGATTGACAGATATTGCGAAAATGGAAACAGAGCCGGATGAAAAAATTCGTGACTATTTAGATAAAATTGCGAATAGCTCTAAACTTTTGCTTGGAATTATCAATGATGTTTTGGATATGTCTGCGATTGAGGGCGGTAAGCTAAAAATTGATTCGGCGGAATATAATTTTAAAAAACAGATCTCAAATATTACAACAATGTTTTATCAGCAGGCACACCAAAAGAATATTCATTTTGAAGTTAAAATGAAAGGTGTCACAGAAGAAGTTGTTGGTGGTGACCAGCTTCGTGTCAACCAGATCTTAATGAATCTGTTATCTAATGCGATCAAATTTACACCGGCAGGCGGCAGTGTCAGTCTGAGTGTGATTCAGGCAAGCAGGGCAAGAGATCATGTGCAATTCCGCTTTATTGTAACCGATACCGGATGTGGCATGAGTGAAGAAATGTTAGGACGTTTATTTAAACCTTTTGAACAGGAATCTGCTTCAACAGCCCGTAAGCATGGTGGAAGTGGTCTTGGTTTGTCAATTGCCAAAAATCTGACAGAGATGATGGGTGGAACAATCGATGTAGAAAGTGAAGTGGGACTTGGAACTACTTTCACAGTAGATATACCATTCGTTTTAGCTAAGAATGCAGTACACTATGATGATGAAGTAAGCTTTGATGATGTTCGAACATTAGTAGTGGATGACGATCCGGATGCCTGTGATTATACAGGAACGATATTAAAGCGTCTCGGTGTCCGTTATGATTATGCAATGACCGGGGAAGAGGCATTGATGATGTTAGGAGACGCAGAAGATCAGAAAGATCCATATAAGCTTTGTATGATCGACTGGAAAATGCCGGAGATGGATGGAATCGAGGTTACAAAACAGATTCGTGAAGTTTTTGGTGATGATGCGATCGTGATCATAGTCTCTGCTTATGATATTAGTGAAGTGGAGCGGATAGGAAAGGATGCCGGAGTTAATTACTATATTACGAAGCCTATGTTCCAATCCACATTGTTTAAAACGATCATGGAGATTTCCAAGGGGAATTACAAACAGATATCTGCGAAGGAACAGGATAAAAAATATGATTTTACAGGCAGACACGTTTTGATCGCAGAAGATGTTGCATTGAATATGGAAGTTGCGATCAAGCTTTTAAGTATGGTCGGCGTTAGTTGTACCTGTGCCGAAGATGGTAAGCAGGCTGTTGAGATTTACGAGCAGTCAAAAGAAGGGTATTATGATGCTATCTTCTTAGATATCAATATGCCGGTTATGGATGGATATGAGGCAGCCAAAAGAATACGAAAAAGTAACAAAAAGGATGCACAGACAGTACCGATCTATGCTATGACAGCTAATGCGTTTGCAGAAGATGTTACGAATGCATTAAATGCCGGAATGAACGGTCATTTGGCAAAGCCGATCGAAACAAAAGTACTTTATAGTGTATTAGATCAGTTATGGAAGAAATAACACCAAGATATTTTTTGCACGGCAGGCAGCAAAGTGTTGCAAATTCGTCACGCAATGAGCAAAGTTTTGTAGGATTAAAAAAGACTTTCTTTTTAAAATGAGGAGCTTAAAAAGGTTTTATGACAGAGTGATTATCTGTTATGAAACCTTTTTTTTATTGCAATTTTTTTAGAAAGTCTCTTTTGGGGATTTTTTGTATTTTTCTTTTCTTCTTAATAATAGAAAATGTTTTTTATTGTGACCATGTAAAGATACAATGTAATCTGCCACAAAGGTTTCAAAAAACTAACAAAACATTGACAAAAAAGTGCCATGAAATATAAGGAAGATAAATATAGATCGGTTGTAAGAGCAGATCATACGAAAACTTGAAAGAAACGGAGTTATAAAAGATGGACAAGGTGGTTTATTTGCATATAGGAACTCCTAAGACCGGGAGCAGTGCAATACAGTTTTTTTGTGGAAACAATCGAAAGATCTTAAAAGAAAAAGGAGTTGCATATCCTAAGATGCCATTTGCTTTTGAAGGAATCGGACAATATCGTAATGCGCATTTTTTATCACATAAGGTTTATAAAGATGATAAAAGAGATTATGCTGCACAAGGAGAAATCTATCAGGAAGGCATGAAAGTTATTCGGGAAAGCTTGCAACAAGCCGATAAGGTTGTTTTATCCGATGAACATCTCTGGAATGAAACAGAATGGGATGAAGAACGGTTTCAAATGCT
Organism: Jutongia hominis; assembly: GCF_014384965.1. Taxonomy (GTDB): domain Bacteria; phylum Bacillota; class Clostridia; order Lachnospirales; family Lachnospiraceae; genus Butyribacter; species Butyribacter hominis. The sequence continues at coordinate 109,325 of NZ_JACRSW010000001.1, read as the reverse complement.
TCGGATGCAAATGGAAAAGATGGGAGCAACATTAAAAGTGATCGTATATCTGCGTAGACAGGATCTGTTAGTACAGTCTTATTGGGCACAACAGGTAAAAGAAGGGTTGCAGCTTTCCTTTTTAGAATACTTAGAACAAAGAAGATATGCATATTTTCAAATGCATTATGCAAAAAGATTAAGCCGGATTGAAAAGGCGGTCGGACTTGAAAACCTGATCGTTCGTGTTTATGAAAAAGAGCAATATGCGGGAGACGAAAGGACAATCTTATCGGATTTTATGGATATCCTGTCAATCAATGATCTTTCTGACTTTAGTCAGGATGAACCGATACGAAATACCAGTTTGTCAGGAATTTATCTGGAATACAAGCGACGGATGAACCAATATCCGATTTACCGGACAAAGAAGAATTTCCTTGTTGTGATCCTGACAAGATTACAGGAGAAAGAACAGGGAAAGCAGTTTTATGATCAGGCAGTCTGGTTTGATCGGGAAAGTCATCAAAGGTTTATGAGTCAGTTCGAGGAAGAAAATAGTTTTGTAGCTGTCCGGTATCTGCATCGGGAAAGTGGAAGATTATTTTTAGCGGATGCGAGTTTTGATCAAAAAGAAAAGACAGAATATAGCGACCGTGAGCTTTTTGATTTGTGTGGACGTGTTCTTGCAGAGCATGAAGAAAGCAGAGTAGAAAAAATCCATATGATACAGGAGCTTCGAAAGCAGGAATGTGAATATAAAAAAGATATTCAATATCTGCGGGAAACACAAAGCCTTTTAAAGCGCATCCGGCGAAAATGTAGGCTTGTCTTAAAAGAAAGGATCACACATTCCGGCAGCGAAGAGAATGAGAATATAACAGAAAAATCGACAACCCAGATGGGATAAATATTCTCTCGGAATCTTCTGAATGAAAAATTTCGGTTTATTTAGTGAAGATATCGAGAGTACATATAAGAGCTTGGGAGGAAAACAATGACGTGCATGGAAAGAGCGGATCAAAACGTACAGTATAATAAAAATATTGTCTGGCAGCAAATGACAATAACGAGAAAGAAAAGAGCAGAAAGCTTACAGCAGGTTCCGAAAACAATCTGGCTTACCGGATTGTCCGGAGCCGGGAAGTCTACCCTGATCAATGAAATGGATAAAAGATTGTTTGCACAACGGAAAAAAACAATGGTATTAGATGGTGACAATGTAAGAATGGGACTGAATGGAGATCTGGGTTTTCGTAAAGAAGACAGAGAAGAAAATATACGAAGAGTAGCGGAAGTTGCCAAACTTATGAACGATGCAGGCATTATTGTATTGACTTCATTTATTTCTCCGTTTGAGGCAGACAGACAAAAAGCAAGAGAGATCATTGGAGAAGATTCTTTTATTGAGATCTATGTCAGTACACCATTAGAAGAATGCGAAAAAAGGGATGTAAAAGGACTATATAAAAAAGCAAGAAAAGGTAAGATCACAGACTTTTCAGGAATTTCGAGTCCATATGAAGTGCCACGAAATGCTGATATCGTGGTCGATACTTCGGGCAAAAAGATTGAAGATTGTGTAGATGAGATCATGGAACAATTATCTGCGATCATGGATGAAAATAAGAGATAAAAAAGAACCGCAGCAGGAAAATTTCTTGAAAAGAAAGTGGAGTAAGATAATAGGAATGGATGAAATACTTATCCCGTCAGGAAGCAAAGGTACAAAGAAAGCATTTTTACTGGAACAATGGAACAAAGGTCTTTTACAATGTATGTTAAAGATCGGTTTCCTTGGTTTTGGTGGCGGTAGTGCATTGATACCTGTATTTGAAAAAGAAGTTGTTACAAAAAGAAAATGGCTGACAAAAGAAGAGTATGCACAGGATGTCTTAGCAGCAACGATCACTCCAGGAGCATTGCCTGTAGAAATTGCAGCAGGAATCGGAAAAAGACTTGGTGGAAGTATAGGAATGCTTCTTGCAGCAATTTGTGTGGCATTTCCGGGAGCTTTTATGACCATTCTATTGTTGTCTGCATTGGAAGATGTATCACAAAATATATTAACCGGTGTACACATTCTTTCGGTTTTAACCGGTATTTATATTTGTTATCTGCTTATCCGATATGAGATGGGGATCATGCAGGAGGCAAAGAAGAGTGGAACAGGGCAGATGATCCATACGATCGCCATCATGGCGGGAGTTTTTATACTGACAGGAGAAAAAAGCTTATATACATTGCTTGCGATCGACAGGCAGCCTTTTTTTGATATATCGACATTACGGATATTATTGCTGGCTCTTTTTTGGGGATGTTGTGACAAAGGAAACCAAAAAGAAAAAAAGATCATACTTATGATACTTTCTGCATTATATATTGCATGCGTAAAGAACGATCCATGGATTTCATTGACCTGGGTTCGGTTGTTGACAGAAGCTGTGATGCTTGGTCTGGCGATCAAAGAACTTAGCAAAGAAAAAAAGAAAACAGACTGGAAGATGATAGTAGGAGAAAATGGTATTTGTATCATGTGGCTTTTAATCTTTTTACTTCCATCGTGTTTCATACTGAAAGATCAGATTACATTTATCTTTTCAGGTATTGGTTCGACATTACTTTCTTTTGGTGGAGGGGATGCTTATCTGACTGTCGCAGAAGGCTTTTTTGTGCATAGCGGACTGGTCGATGCAGAGTTCTTTTATGCCAGGCTTGTGATGGTGGCAAATCTGCTTCCGGGTTCGATCCTATGTAAAATTCTGCCCGGTATCGGATATTATATAGGATGTCAGATGCAACATGGCAGAATTGACGGTTATCTGGTAGCGATAGCAGGATTTGGGATCAGTGTTATTGTTTCAGTAGTTGTTTTTAATATGGTATCCTGTATCTATGCTTCGATTCAGGAAAGAAATACATTTTCTTCTTTACCGTATTATATCAAACCAACAATCGGTGGTCTTTTGCTTAGCGTACTTTGCACTTTGATCCGTCAAAGTCTGTTATAGAATGTTCATGCCGGTAAATTTGCATCTAAGGCATTCGTTATCTGCAATCCCGGGGAAATTCAAGTTGACAAATGAAAGAAAACTATTATATAATTAAAAAGATAGCGATGACGAAGACAAGTAGCATTAATTATCGTTTTCAGAGAGCGGAGGATGGTGAGAGCTTCGCAAAGTGAATTAATGTGAATAACACTTTAACAGCTGCGAGTTGAAAGAATTCTAGAAAGGACAAAAGAAAACTTTTGCTGATTCTGGAGTTTTAGTAGGTGAGCCGTGCGCTAAGCGATAATTAGCAGCATTTTCAAAAAGAACAAAATGATCTTTTGGAAATGATCGAGAGACTGATCACAGTAATTCGGGTGGCACCGCGGACTATAATAGGTTCGTCCTGAACATCATTCGTATGTTTGGGATGGACTTTTTTTGATTTTATAAAGAAGACAGGAAAACGATTTTGTATGTTTTACAATATATGGATATAGGATTTTTTAGAAAGTAACAGAGTCAATCCCAGGAAGAGCAAAAATACAAAGAAAGACGGAGGTAGTTATGAATACTTCAAATATTTATCGTGAGACAACGTTAGACAAGATCAGCGAAGATGATGTCACAAAGACATTACGGATTGCCGGATGGGTAGAAAATATTCGTGACCATGGTGGTGTATCTTTTATTGATCTGCGTGATATGTATGGTGTGATGCAGATAGTATTTCGTGATACCAGCCTTTTGGATGGAATTACAAAAGAAGAATGTATCAGCGTAGAAGGTGTTGTTCAGCACCGTGATGAAGAAACTTTTAATCCAAAGATTCCGACAGGAACGATCGAGTTAGAAGTACACAAGGTTACTATTTTAGGACGTGTGTACAAGCAGCTTCCTTTTGAAATCATGACATCAAAAGAAACGCGTGAAGATGTCCGTTTGAAATATCGTTATCTGGATCTTCGTAACCAGAAGGTCAGAGATAATATGATCTTTCGCTCTAATGTGATCTCATTCCTTCGCCGGAAAATGACAGAGATGGGATTTTTAGAGATCCAGACACCGATCCTTTGTGCATCTTCACCGGAAGGCGCAAGAGATTATATTGTGCCATCCCGCAAATTCAAAGGGAAATTCTATGCATTGCCACAGGCACCACAGCAGTATAAGCAGCTTTTAATGGTGTCAGGTTTTGATAAATATTTCCAGATTGCTCCATGTTTCCGAGATGAGGATGCGAGAGCCGACCGCTCGCCGGGAGAATTTTATCAGCTTGACTTTGAAATGAGCTTTGCTACACAGGAAGATGTATTCAAAGTCGGTGAAGAAGTATTGACAGCCGCTTTTGAAAAATTTGCACCAAAGGGCTATGAAGTAACACAGGCACCGTATCCGATCATCAGTTATAAGCAGGCAATGCTTGAGTTCGGATCAGATAAGCCGGATTTAAGAAACCCACTTCGTATTGTAGATGTTACAGATTTCTTCCAGAGATGTACATTTAAGCCGTTCCACGGAAAGACGGTTCGTGCGATCAATGTGCATGCAAAGCTTTCTAAGGGTCAGCATGAGAAACTTTTGAAATTTGCACAGTCAATCGGTATGGGCGGACTTGGTTATCTGGAAGTTTTAGAAGATATGTCATATAAGGGACCGATCGATAAGTTTATTCCGGATGATATGAAGACAGAGATCAAGGATATCGCAGGGCTTACGGTTGGTGATACGATCTTCTTTATTGCAGACAGAGAAGAGCAGGCTGCATTGTATGCCGGTCAGATCCGTACAGAGCTTGGTAACCGTCTGGATCTGTTAGAGAAGAACGCATACCGCTTCTGCTATATCAACGATTTCCCAATGTATGAATATGACAATGAAGAGAAGAAGTATATCTTTACACATAATCCGTTCTCTATGCCACAGGGTGGATTAGAGGCATTAAATACAAAAGAGCCAAATGAGATCTTAGCATACCAGTATGATATTGTATGTAATGGTATCGAACTATCATCGGGTGCTGTCCGTAACCATGATCTTGATATTATGGTCAAGGCATTTGAAATAGCAGGCTATACAGAGGAAGACTTAAAAGAGAAGTTTGGAGCATTATATAATGCATTCCAGTTTGGTGCACCGCCACATGCAGGAATGGCACCGGGTGTTGATCGTATGATCATGCTTCTTCGTAACGAAGAAAACATTCGTGAGATCATTCCATTCCCAATGAATGGCAACGCACAGGATCTGATGTGTGGTGCACCGGGAGAAGTTTCCGAACTTCAGCTCCGTGAAGCGCATATTAAAGTCAGACAGTAACGGATAAGACAATGCTTTGCATAAAGCATAGTATATTTTTAGAAAGCTTAGAGGAAATTGCTGTGAGTGATTTCTTCTAAGTCATAGACAAAAGGCAACAAAAAAGCATATCGGAAGTTTGATCCGATATGCTTTTTCTATATAAAAATGATCATTATAACATAAATCAGGAATTGCTTTTTGCAATTCACGGCATATAACATATTGACGTTATCTTTGTATGGAATACAAATGCATCAGTCATCCATATGAATGGCTTTTTTGATCGCTTCAAAGCTTTCTTTGCTGATCACATGTTCAATACGGCAGGCATCTTCAGCGGCAACTGCTCCATCCACCCCAAGAGAGGTAAGCCATTTCGTCAGAAATTCATGACGTTCATAGATCATTTCGGCAATTTCTTTTCCTTCATCGGTTAAGAAGATATATCCCTGTTCCATAACGGTTATGTATTTTTTTTCACGAAGATTCTTCATGGCAATGCTGACACTTGATTTCTTAAAGCCTAATTCATTGGCAATATCAACAGCCCGGACAACCGGAAGCTTTTTACCAAGCATAAGAATCGTTTCTAAATAATTTTCTAATGATTCATTTGATTTCATAGTAGTTACTCCATTCCTATCCTATTATCTCACAACATATACTTAAACAGGAAAATATCCGTGTTATAGTCATTTGTTTGAAACTCTTATTGTACGACGAAAATGAAATCCTTGATATGCTGCTCAAAGATACATTAAATATTTATTTTATTAGTATAACATAAAACGAGAGCGAATAAAAGTTCCTTTTACATAGTGTATCGGTCATTGAAAAAAATAATCAGTCGTGCTATCATGTGAAGGGAATAAATTGACATTTCTGCCTTCGAAATCCCTTGGATTCGAGGGCTTTTTTTGAAAAGAGGATGATATATGTATATAGAAGATACCGAAAATGTCCGTAAATGGGCACTGGGCTATGGACTGACATTTGCGGATACTTATCAGGATGCTCCTTTTCATGATCCAAACTGGCAGCTTGTCAGAGTAAAGCAAAGCCGGAAAGCTTTTTTATGGACATACGAAAAGGACGGAAGGATTCATCTGAATTTGAAAACAACACCGGATAAGAGAGATTTTTATCGTAGTGTATATCCGTCTGTGATACCGGGATGGCATCAGAATAAAGAACATTGGAACACCGTTATTATGGATGGAAGCATTCCAAAAGATATTGTAAAACAGATGATAGAAGAAAGTTATCAGGTCATTACAGACAGTCCGACCAAAAGGATTTATGAAGCGGTCAAAAAAGTTCCAAGAGGTAAAGTAGCAACTTACGGAGATATTGCACAGATGGCGGGTGACCGAAAGATGTGTCGTGCGGTCGGTAATGCTTTACATAAAAATCCCGATCCGGATCATATTCCATGCTATCGTATTGTGAATGCAAAGGGAGAATGCTCCGGTTCATTTGCTTTCGGCGGGAAGGGCATACAGGAAGAATTGTTAAGAAAAGACGGGATTGAAGTTGTTAATGGCAGAGTCGATCTAAAGAAATATGAGGTGGATGTACAGGAGTTAACAGATCACTTTTAAGCTGTAAGCTAGAGGAAAACAAAGAGAATACAAAATACTAAGATATAATAATAAAAAAGAAGGATTTTTATGAGACGAAAAAAATGGTTAACGGTTATGATGACGGTAATTATGTGCTGCACAGTACTTTTTCCAGCAGGAAGCATACGCACACAGGCGGCATCGACAAAGCAGGAAGTGCAAAGTACACTGACAATATCCAAAGAACAGGAAGCACAGAGTACACTGACAGTATCCAAAGAACAGGAAGTGCAAAGTACACCATCAGCTTTCCAATCAAAGGATGCAAAAAATATTGATGTAACAACCGCAAAAGATGGTGTGGTGCAGCAAAAGAAACAAAGCACAAAAAAGACGAAAAAGACGAAAAAGGCACAGACAAGCAGTAAGAAAACATCCGGCAGCAAGAAAACAACCGAAATTTTAGATACGGATGTATCGGAAGCATCAAAAGGTTGTACATTATATGGTGCATATGGTACTTTTTACAGTCAGGCACAGAAAGCATTAGATCAGATCAATCAATATCGTAAAGAAGCCTGTGAGGAAGGAGATGTCCCTGATCCGAGAAATCCAACCCGTATGCTGACACCAAGTGATTATGTGCCACTTAAATGGTCAACAGATCTGGAGCGGATCGCACGTATCCGTGCAGCAGAAGCAGGATATGCATTCCGTTTTATGGATACAGGTCATATGCGTTTGAATGGGAAAGATACTTTTTCGGTTACTTCAAACGGTCTGTCAGGAAATGCAGAAGATCTGTCTTATTACTATAAGATGGATGGCGAGGATGCACAGATGAGAGAGGGGGTCCTGCTATGGTATATGGAGAAAAAAGGGTGGTTAAACAGAGAAGATATTTCTAATGGCACGGAAGTAAGGCATTACACCAGTATTATTAATCCTTCATATATATACATAGGTCTTGGATGTTTTTATAACGAAGATGTTCCTTATCCGGTTACATTAGCAGGGGAACTTTCGCGAAAAGGAAATACAGACCGGACGATGTTAGAAGAGAAACATAATGTCATTCAGAAAATCGAAGTACAGGATGGCTTTTTGAAGGAAACAGAGTTAGATGTAGAAGATTCCATGAAAACGGATGAAACGGTACAGGTGGCAGCGAGAGCATGGATCCAGAATGAAGGCGGACATTTTTCCAAAAATAAACGAAGATTATATATGCTTGGTATTGATGAATATGTTTCTTCTGATCCATCGGTTGCCGGTATTACAAGCGATGGTGAGCTGACAACACATAAGAAAGGTGTTATTACGATCACGGCAAGATCGAATGGAAAAGATATACTTTCTAAGCGGGTTACGATTGAATGCGGGCATAGAAAACGATTAAGAAAATATACCGATTCGACCTGTACGACAGAAGGGATCAAGCAGTTTTACTGCCCTGTTTGTGAAGATACCGAAAATGTAACGATTGAGAAAAAAGCACATGATTATGTCTATGGCGATACCGATTCAAATGGTTTATGCACCGGTGTATGTTCGGTATGTCAGGATACGATCACGATCAATCCGCCAAAGTCATGTAAGTTTAGCTGGCTTAATATGGACCGGAATATGCATTCCTATGAGGAAGAATTTCCTGAAAAAAATGAGACTGGTGATACCATTTACTGTTTTACTACAGGTGTAGACGGTGATCCGGCTTATCGGGAGATGGTCATTGAATCTTCGGAAGAAAGTGTGATTGCCGTTAGAAATCAATTAAGTGCAAACAGTTCTTCCGATGCATTGACAATAAAAGGGCATGGAATCACGCAGATCTCGGTATATCCAAAATATAACAAAAGATTAGGGAAGAACTATTTAGTCCGGATTGGGCAGAAAGAAGAGATTTCAATCAAAGAAGCCGATGTTTATCTTGAAAAGGATGAGTACACCTATCAGAATGCATATTGTACGCCCCAAGCAAGTGTATATTACAATACAACAAAGCTGACAGAAGGTGTGGACTATACCGTACATTATGAAAATAATTTTGTGGCGGGTACAGCATATGCTGTAATAGAAGGAAAAGGCCTTTTCTATGGCACCATTAAAGAAGCCTTTACGATTCATCCGTCTGTTACACAAGAGCATATGCATCAGGCAGTTACAGATCCGGCCATAGCAGCAGGATGTATGACGGTAGGATATACGCAGGGATCACATTGTGCAGTCTGTGGACAGACGATCAATGAACAAAAAGTGATCGAAGCAGCCGGACATCGATATGAAAATGGAGTATGTACGGTTTGCGGTGATATACAATACATAGAAGAGAACGGACTGCGTTATACCTTACAGGAAGATATCAATGGAAAAAAGACCTTGCAGGTTTCGGCAGCAGATGGTGTTTCTTTATCCGGTGAGATTACAATTCCCGCAACAGTAACGATCGCAAATACTTCGTATTCCGTAATTACTGTCGCAAAGAATGGTTTTGCCGGACAGAGTGCGATCACGGCGGTTTCTTTACCAAAAACATTAAAAACAATCGAAAGCCGGGCGTTTGCAGGCTGTACTGGTTTGACACAGATGTCATTTTATTCACAAAAAGCTCCGGATGTACAGAAAGACAGCTGGGAGAATAGAGGAGATTCAACACTTGCTTTTGTAGTGCATTTAACCGGTTATGGATATGATTCAATTGCTGAGATTGCAAATGCTACAGTCGATCGTACTTTAAAACATATTCACAGTTTGGAATTCCAAAAAGGAAAAGCTGCAACCTGTACAGAACCAGGCATGATGGATTACTACCATTGCATTGATTGCGGAAAATATTATTTAGATGAAAATGCAACGATGGAGATTGTAATGAATGATGCAATCATCTATCCGTTAGGTCATGACTGGAATAGTACATTTACGATTGATATCCCGGCAACTGCAACAACAGCGGGAGAAAAGTCACTTCATTGCAAGCGTTGCGGCCAACGTTCAAGAATTACCGTGATTCCGGCAGGTGGAAGTAATGATCCTGATGGAAATGACAGTGGTTGGGATGACAGCTGCATTTCTAATACTACTGACAGCAGCCCGTCATCAACGAAACAAGCTTCAACTGTTACAAAGAATACAGTGAAAAAAGGAAGCATTTTTACAAGCAAGAACTTACGCTATAAAGTGTTATCGACATCGAAAAAGACTGTTGCATGCATCGGAACATCCAAGAAAACGATCACATCAGTAACGATCCCGGCAAAGGTTACTTATAGTAGGAAGAGCTATACGGTGACACAGATTACAGATCTTGCATTTGCATTTTGTGGTAAAGTAAAAACTGTTACGATCGGAGACAAAGTGGCAATAGTCGGTCGAAATGCTTTTTACCGTTGTAAATCTCTTCAAAAAGCAGTGATCGGCAAAAAGGTAAAAAAGATCGGCTTTGGTGCATTTGCATATTGTCCAAAGTTAAAGAAAATCCAGCTCAAGAGCAAATTGTTAAAGAACAAAAACGTCGGTTACAACGTGTTTAAGAAATGTAAGAAGAATGCAGCAGTTAAAGTTCCTTCAGGTAAAAAGAAAGAATACCGTAAATGGTTTAAAAAAACAGGGATATCGTTGCGTTAAAAGAATGATATGTGCTATTATATAATGTGATGGTATAAAATCAAAAGAAAATGTCTGCAAAGTGCAAAGAGATATTTCACTTCGCAGTTTGATAAAAACAGAAAAAAAGAGAATGGTCAAGGAGGTTTCCGATACAATGGATTTGGGAGTACAGGCACAGGAAGAAAAAGTGGATATGACAAATGTTCCACAAGAGCTTGTCTTTGGACTGGATATTGGTACAAGAAGCATTGTCGGTACCGTTGGATATAAAAATAGTACGAATGGATTTGTTGCAGTTGCCCAGGTGGCGATCGAGCATGAAACGAGAGCAATGATTGATGGGCAGATTCATGATATCGGACAGGTTGCGGCAACTATCTCAAAAATAAAAGAACAACTTGAAAAGATGACCGGAAGAACATTGCAACAGGTTTGTATTGCGGCTGCCGGCCGTGTATTAAAGACAGTAGAAGCCGATGCTACAATGTCTTTTTCTAATGAGACCGTTGTTACGAACGAGCATATTTATACATTGAATATGCTTGGTGTAGAAAACGCATATGATATTCTGCGTAAAGAAATGGCTTCCGATGATGTCAAATTCTACTGTGTCGGCTATTCTGTAAAGCAGTATTATCAGAATGATTATCCGATCTCTAATCTGGAAGGGCATAAAGCAACACAGATTCGAACAGAAATAATTGCAACCTTTTTGCCTGATGAAGTAGTGGATGGTTTATATGCTGCAGTGGAAAGAGCCGGATTATATGTTGCAAATCTGACATTGGAGCCTATTGCAGCGATCAATGTAGCGATACCGGAGAAGTTCCGTCTGTTAAATATTGCCTTAGTGGATGTTGGAGCAGGAACATCTGATATTTCAATTACAAAAGACGGCAGTATTATTGCATATGGAATGATTCCGTTTGCAGGTGATGAGCTGACAGAGACGATCGCTAAGAAGTATCTGACGGATTTTACCGAAGCCGATCATATGAAATGTGCCAGTACGTATGCAGATGAAGTAGAATATCATGATATCATGGGACTGTCACAGAAAATTCCGTCACAGGAAATTATTGATACGGTAGCTGATACGGTCAAAATGATCACGCAGAATGTATCCGACAGGATCAAAGAATTAAATGGCGGAAAACCGGTTAGTGCGATCTTCGTTGTTGGTGGTGGCGGAAAAGTTGGAGGATTTGTGGAGAATCTGGCACAGTTCCAGGGACTGCCAAAAGAAAGGGTGGCTCTTCGTGGAGCAGAAGTCCTGCGTGATGTTACATTCCTTCAGAAAAATATTGAAGTAGATTCCCTGCTTGTTACACCAATCGGAATCTGTCTGAACTATTATGAGCAGAAAAATAACTTTATTTTTGTGACGGTCAATGATGAACGGATCAAACTGTATGATAATAATAAACTTACGATCATGGATGCGGCAATGCAGGTTGGCTATCCGAATGAAGATCTCTTTCCAAAACGCGGTAAAACGATCACTTATTATGTGTCAGGTGAAAAGAGAATGGCACGCGGAGAAAACGGTGAAGCAGCTGTTGTGTTGTTAAATGGGCATGAGACCGGAATCAATACACCGATCGCTTCAAATGACAAGATCGAAATTCAGGCTTCCACAAGAGGAAAAGATGCCGGTATGCCGGTTGGAAAGCTGCAGGAATTTAAATCCACACTTACTTTTATATTCAACGGAAAAACAATTACCTGCTCTCGTTTTGTCTCTGTTAATGATATACTTGTTTCGGAATTTCATGAGATTCAGGATGAAGATCATGTAGAAATACTTGATTTTTATACATTAAAGCAGGTTATGGAATTAATGGACATTTTAAAGTACGGTAATGTTAAGGTAAATAATATGCCTGCAACACCGGATACAAAAGTATATGATAATTTTGTGATTACCTGTGATATTGAAGAAAGTGGAACAGAATCACAGTTCCGGACGGAAGAAAGCACAGACATTTCTTTTTCGTCTGTAGAACAGACGGAAGAATCAGAGCGGATCAACGAAACAGAACAGACAGAAGAATCAGAGCAGATCAACGAAACGGAACAGACAGAAGAATCAGAGCAGATCAACGAAACGGAACAGAAAGAGCAGACCAAAGAAGCTGGTTTGGAAGAACCGCAGGCAGCAAAAAGAGAAATAGGAGCCGATCCTAAATCCGGAAGTATTCATGACCTGAATATTACTGTCAACGGAGAAATGGTCAGTCTGAAAGGAAAGAAACAATATATTGTTGTAGATATTTTGGATTTTTATCCGGTCGATACAAGTGTCGCACATGGCAACCGACTTTTGACAGCCGTTAATGGAATGGAATGTGATTTCACATATCCGTTACGGGAAGGTGATGCCGTTCGGATTGAATGGGTCAACTAGAAGCGAGGAACAAAAAATATGAGAATTTGCAGTATTGCCAGCGGAAGCAGTGGTAATTGTATTTATATAGGAGACGATAAGAATCACATATTGATCGATGCCGGAATCAGCCGCAAACGTATTGTGGATGGATTGCAAAGCATTGGCGTTGCACCGGAACAGCTGGACGCTATTTTTGTGACACATGAACATTCTGATCATATCAGTGGGATTAATATGATGTCGAAAATGTTTGGTACATCTATTTTCGCAACCGGAGGCTCTCTGGATGCAATTTGTATGAAAGATAAAAAAGGTATGGTTAAAAGAGAAAATCTGTACCAGCTCTATGCAGATGAAGCGGTTCACATTGGCAAGTTAAAAGTGGTGCCGTTTCATATGTCACATGATGCAGCCGATCCGGTATGTTATACCGTGGAATCAGATGGTAAAAAAGTCGGTATGGCAACAGACCTTGGTGTATATGACGAATATATTATTGACCATTTGGCAGGAAGTGATGTCTTGCTTTTAGAAGCAAATCATGATATTAGTATGTTAGAGGCGGGAAAATATCCATATCCGCTAAAATGCAGGATTTTAAGCGAGTTAGGTCATCTATCGAATGAAGCGGCAGGAAAATTACTGTGCCGCCTTGTACATAAAAAATTGAAATATGCATTTTTGGCACATTTATCAAAGGAAAATAATTATCCGGAGCTTGCGTATGAAGCAGTAAAATGTCAGATCTGGGAAGAGATGGGTGTTACGAGTATTCCCTTTGAGTTGGCAGTAGCAAATAGAGATAAACCATCGAAGCTTATTACCTTATAGAATCCATTCTGTCAGGTGTAGCAATAAATACAAGAAAATATTTGGAGGAAACTTATTATGAAAAAAACAGTAATCACGGTAGTAGGAAAAGACAGCGTAGGAATTATTGCTAAAACATGTACGTATCTTGCTGATAACCAGATCAATATTCTGGATATCTCACAGACAATCGTAGATGGATTTTTTAACATGATGATGATCGTAGATGTTGCAGACAGCAAAAAAGAATTCGGAGTTATGGTAGATGAGTTGGAAAAACTCGGAGAAGATATGGGCTGTATCGTGAAAGCACAGCGTGAAGATATCTTTGACAAGATGCATAGATTATAGTAGCTGCCGATTGCAATGCACAGATTTTGGTAAAAGAGCATTGTAATGGATCAAAAGGTAAAACTTCCTGCGGGATCCGACAGATAAGAATAGTAAAAACAGAGAATGCAAGCATAGAAATGAGGATGAAAATGATAAATATACATGAAGTTCTTGAAACAAATGAAATGATTGAAAAAGAAAATCTGGATGTGCGTACAATCACTCTTGGAATCAGTCTGCTCAACTGTATTGATACAGATGTAGATCGTTTGTGTGAAAAGATCTATACCCGTATTACAACGGTTGCAAAAGACCTTGTTGCAACCGGCGAAGAGATTGAGAAAGAGTATGGTATTCCGATCGTCAATAAGAGAATTTCGGTTACACCGATCGCATTAGTCGGTGGTTCTGCATGCAAGACACCAAAAGATTATGTAAAGATCGCACAGACATTAGATCGTGCGGCTAAGACAACCGGTGTAAACTTTATCGGTGGTTTTAGTGCATTGGTTTCAAAAGGTATGACAAAGAGTGATGAGCTTTTGATACAGTCAATTCCGGAAGCTCTTGCGACAACGGATTTTGTATGCAGCTCTGTCAATCTTGGTTCAACAAAGACCGGTTTGAATATGGATGCAGTCAAAATGATGGGTGAGATCATTTTAGAGACTGCAAAAGCAACAGAGGACAGAGATGGTATCGGTTGTGCCAAATTAGTTGTATTTTGTAATGCACCGGATGACAATCCGTTCATGGCAGGCGCTTTCCACGGTGTGACAGAAGCGGATGAGATCATCAATGTCGGTGTCAGTGGACCGGGTGTAATGCGTAAAGCATTAGAGTCAGTACATGGTGCGGACTTTGGTACCCTTTGCGAAAAAGTCAAAAAGACCGCATTTAAGATTACACGTGTCGGTCAGCTGGTAGCAAGAGAAGCTTCTCAGCGACTTGGTATTCCATTTGGCATTATTGATCTTTCTTTAGCTCCGACACCTGCGGTTGGTGACAGCATTGCTGATATTTTTGAAGAGATGGGACTCGAAAGAGCCGGAGCACCGGGAACGACAGCCGCGCTCGCCTTGTTAAACGACCAGGTAAAGAAAGGTGGCGTTATGGCATCTTCTTACGTGGGTGGTCTGAGTGGTGCATTTATTCCTGTCAGTGAAGATCAGGGAATGATCAATGCCGTAGTCGATGGTGCATTGACATTAGAAAAGTTAGAAGCAATGACTTGTGTATGCTCGGTAGGTCTTGATATGATCGCCATTCCGGGTGATACAAAAGCATCTACGATTTCGGGTATTGTTGCCGATGAAATGGCGATTGGTATGATCAACCAGAAGACGACAGCCGTTCGACTGATTCCGGTATGCGGTAAAAAAGTTGGCGACACGGTAGAGTTTGGCGGATTACTTGGATACGCACCTGTTATGCCTGTCAATTCATTTGACTGTACAGAGTTTATTGAGCGTGGAGGCAGAATTCCGGCACCAATTCATAGTTTTAAAAACTAATTGTATAACAGAATGTATAAATGGAAAGAGTATAATAAAAGAACTGCTCAGAAATGGAGAGTATTATGTTAAAAGAGTTAGAAAAGTATGATTTTTTTCATTATTTTGAGGAGATAAGTGCTGTACCGAGAGGATCAGAACATAATGAAGCAATCAGTGATTATCTGGTGGCTTTTGCAAAAGAGCATCAATTGTTTGTATATCAGGATGCATCTTATAATGTAGTGATCCGCAAGGAAGCAGCAAAAGGATATGAGAATCTGCCGGGAATCATTTTACAGGGACATATGGATATGGTCTGTGAAAAGGAAAGCGGCGTAGAACATGATTTTACAAATGAAGGTCTTGATCTGGCAGTTGCTGGAGATTATCTCTATGCAAAGGGCACGACACTTGGTGGTGACGATGGTATCGCACTTGCATATGGTCTGGCAATTCTTGCCGATGATACGAAGGAATATCCGATGATCGAATTGGTAGCTACAACCGATGAGGAGATCGGAATGTTTGGTGCAAAAGCATTAGATACAGGCGTTTTGAAAGGAAAATATC
Source organism: Jutongia hominis (assembly GCF_014384965.1). Lineage (GTDB taxonomy): Bacteria > Bacillota > Clostridia > Lachnospirales > Lachnospiraceae > Butyribacter > Butyribacter hominis. Next base: position 93,286 of record NZ_JACRSW010000001.1, on the reverse strand, counting down.
TGATCAATCTGGATACAGAAGAGGAAGGTTCTTTATTAGTCGGCTGTGCAGGTGGTCTTCGTGGTAATATCACATTAAAACTGGATCGTGATGAGAAAGACGGTATTTGTTATGAATGTCATGTGAATGGACTTTTAGGCGGTCATTCCGGTTGTGAGATTGACAAGAACAGGGTCAATGCAGCGTTGCTGCTCGGAAGACTTCTTTTTGAAATGGAGACACCATTTGCACTTGTCAGCATGAAAGGCGGTACCAAAGACAATGCGATTCCAAGAGAAGCCAAAGCAGTGCTTGTAGTCGATGAAAAGGATGCATCGGCATTTGAAGAGGAATTTCAGAAAAGAACGGCTATGTATCAGGATGAATATACAAGTTTTGAGCCGGACATGAAGATCTGTCTCAGAAAAGAAGCACAGGCAGGTGCTTCGGTAATTGCAAAAGAGCAGACAGATAAGATCCTGTTTTTATTAAATACAGCACCAAACGGCGTACAGGCAATGAGTGGTGATATTAAAGGCTTAGTAGAAAGTTCTTTGAATATGGGCATTTTTGAAGCAGAAGAAGAAATGAAAGCATCGTATTCGGTTCGAAGCTCGGCAGCAGGTTATAAAGAATATCTCTCCAAGAAACTGGCATGTCTTGCAAAGAGCATCGGAGCTTCTTATCAGGAGGAAGGAAACTATCCGGCATGGCTCTACCGTAAAGAGTCTGTTCTGCGTGAAAAAATGGTCGAAGTATTCCGACGTTTTTATCAGAAAGAACCTGTTGTAGAAGTGATCCATGCGGGACTGGAGTGCGGTCTGTTATCAGAAAAAATGCCGGAGTTAGATATGGTTGCGATCGGACCGGACATTTTAGATATTCATACACCAAAGGAGAAGCTTTCCATTCCGTCGGCAATCCGTGTCTATGACTATCTGTTAGAAGTTTTACAGGAATTATGTAAAGCATAAAACTTTCTATAAAAAGCTGTCCTACTATCCGAAATATCGTTTTACAGGAATTATGTAAAGAATAAAAGACAGTCGACTGATTTTTCATAAGATTAAAAAAATGGGAATATGGTACGACAGGATTGTAAGATTACAATATAAAAAGAATATAAAATGGATTTTATCTGGAAAGATAAGATCCATTTTGTATATAATAATATTGTATACAATTATACATTGACACATGTGTGCGTTGTGTGGTATAACAAATATGTTGCCTTGAATGGGCAAAGGAATACATGCGGGATTAAAATACCGAAAGGAGATATAGTATTATGTCATTAGAATTATCAAAGAAAGCTGCAGCGGTGAAGCCCTCTTCAACGCTAGCAATTACAGCAAAAGCAAAAGAATTAAGAGCGCAGGGAAAAGATGTTGTAGGATTTGGTGCAGGGGAACCTGATTTCAACACACCTCAGAATATTTGTGATGCAGCAATAGCAGCAATCAATGATGGTTTTACAAAATATACACCGGCTTCAGGAATCAACGAATTAAAAGAAGCGATCAGTAAAAAATTCAAAGCCTTCAATCATTTGGATTATGCACCGGATCAGATCGTGATCAGTAATGGTGGAAAGCATTCTTTAACCAATATTTTCACTGTATTATTAAATCCTGGTGATGAAGTGATCATTCCGGCACCTTTCTGGTTGAGCTATCCTGAGATCGTTAAGTTAGCAGGTGGTGTTCCTGTTATCATTACGACAACGAAAGAACAGAATTTCAAATTAACAGCAAAAGATCTTGAAAATGCGATCACAGACAAGACAAAAGCGGTTGTATTAAATACACCAAACAATCCAACCGGTATGCTTTATACAGAAGAAGAGCTTCGTGCGATCGCAAAAGTAGTTGTAGAAAAAGATATTTATGTCGTAGCGGATGAAATGTATGAGAACCTTGTATATGGCGAGCAGAAGCATATCAGTATTGCATCCTTTGGCAAAGACATTTATGACAGAACGATCACTTGCAGCGGTTTGGCAAAGAGTTATGCAATGACAGGTTGGAGAATCGGTTATACAGGTTCTTCAAAAGAGATCGCAAAGATGATGGGAAGCGTACAGAGCCACCAGACATCAAATCCAAACTCAATCGCGCAGAAGGCAGCAGTAGAAGCATTAACAGGTCCACAGGACAGTGTTGCCAAAATGCATGCAGAATTTGATAAGCGTCGTAAATATATGTATGAGCGTATCTGTAAGATGCCGCTTGTCAGCACGATCGAACCAATGGGGGCATTCTATGTCTTTGTAGATGCCAGCGAAGTTCTTGGAAAGAAATATAAAGATACGGTTGTTGAAAGTGTAGCGCAGATGGCAGAAATTCTGATCAATGATTACAATACAGCAGTTGTTCCTTGTGCTGATTTTGGATTTGAGAAGCATTTACGTCTTTCTTATGCAATTTCTATCGAACAGATTGAAAAGGGCTTAGACCGCATCGAGAGCTTCTTAAATGACTTAAAATAATACAATAAGATAAGACAGGATCTATTTAGAGATGTATTCTTATAGATTGAAGAGTGTATAAAAAATAGAATCGAAGAAAACCCTAGTATTGAAAAAAGGGTTCTTCGATTCTATTTTTGTTTTACTTTTTCTTTTTATTTTTTGTCTTTAGATAGTTATAAATATTTTGCATTAATAATTTATCTTCCTGTGTGATCGGTTCTGCGTTCGGATTTTCTTTTACTAACATTTCAATATCCGGTGTACAGTATTGTCCGAGTAATATATCATTTGGTGTTGCTTCTAACGCATTACAAATATCTAAAAGTGTTGGTAAGGATGGCATGGAAGCTCCTGTTTCAATATGCGATATATGGACAACGGATAAATGAACCATTTCGGCAAGTTCTGCCTGTGTGATGTTTTGAACCTGACGGATACGTTGTATATTCCTGCCAATTTGTTTTTTATTCATAATGATCGTGTTCCTCATTTCTTTGTTGCTTAAAAATCACATTGTTGTATTGATAGCTAAGCATGTTTATTCACTTATCTATAAAGCATAACAATTAAAAATCAGAGATAGAATAAACTTAAAAGGCAATACTTGTTATATTAAGGATAGTGTGCTAAAATTTCCCCAAAATATGCGATGATCTTTTCCTCATATTGTAACAGTTCTCTTTTCATAATCATGCTCATACGGGGAAAGAATAAGAATAGGAAATGAAAAATGTTTAAGGAGGAAGAATGAATAAAAAGGAAGTAGATTCTATTGTACAGTGTTTATTAGATGCAGACCGAGGTGAACGGTGGACAAAAACACAGATACAAAACAGGTATCAGACACAATATTCAAAAGACCAGATCGAGCGCATTTACCATCGGTATAACTATTTGCTTCGAAAGCAGGAAAATACAGCAGGGCAGGAAAGCAGACTGAATGAAAAACGTTGACAAAGTCAGTGGATTACATCTGTGAAATAAGATAAAAATAAGGTGAAGTTTGTTTGCATATATGGTAAAATAACAAGCAGGATATACGTTTGGAAATGAGGTTAAAGATATATGAAAGCAATAAAAAAACCGGATTTTATGAAAAATGCAATTTTAGGGAATGGACATAGTGCAGCGTTTGAGCTGATCTGTGCACTTCTGGTTTTCTTCGTAGGAAGTACGGCTACCAGTCTTGTGCAGGCACCTGTGCTGGCGTTTTATATGCTAAAAGATGGTTCTTATATGAAAATGTTACAAAACGGAAGCCTGGATGTGAATCAGATGAACCGGATTATGCAGTCGATTCCGGATTGGTTTGTTATTGTGACGTTGATAGCAGAGTTTGCATTGCTTATCATTTGTATATTGTATTGCAAATTGATAGAAAAAAGAAACGCTGCTTCCATGGGGTTTCAAAAGAAGGGTTTTGCAATTCAGTATATAAAAGGACTTCTGATCGGTGCGGCAGCCTTCGTTGTTGCATATGGAATCTGCATTCTGACAAAAAGTGTTACCATAGAAGGCTTTAATAAAGACAGTTTTTCAATCCTTTACCTGTTTGGTTTTCTGGTCGGATTTCTTGTACAGGGGATGGCAGAAGAAGTTTTGTGCAGAGGCTATTTATTTGTGTCGCTTACCAGACGAAATTCTGTGGTCGGAGCTGTCGTGATCAGTTCTTTGTTTTTCTCTATGATGCATGGCATGAATGACAATATGTCATTACTGGCTTATCTGAATCTATTTTTATTTGGTGCAGTGATGGCACTTTTGATGCTTCGTTATGAAAATATCTGGATCGTAGGAGCAGCACATAGCATCTGGAATTTTGTGCAGGGAACGATCTTTGGGGTATCGGTAAGCGGAATACAAATCAAAAGAACGGTCTTTGTCGGAAAGAGCGTTGAAGGAGCTTCCTTTATCAATGGCGGAAAGTTCGGACTGGAAGGAGGCTTAAGTGTTACACTCGTTCTTCTTGCAGGTATTGGTATTCTTGTCTGGAGCCTTTATAGAAAAGGAATGATCATATCCATAGAAGAGGATCTTGAACTTCATACACAGGAAGAGCAGGAACGTCTTAGAAGAACAGAAAAAGAACGGAAAGCAAAAGAAGAATTTATGCAAAAAATGATGCAGAATATGACACAGAATCCATATTTTACGAATCCGAATGCAAATAGCAATCAGGAAGAAGAAAAAGAACGGGAAAATCCTTTTGAAGCAGCACCAAACGGACAGAATCCGAATAACGGTTTTGATAATACAATGCAGCAAAGAACGGATGAAACAGGTGATTTTGGTGCAATGATACAGCAGTCACAGCAAAAAGAAGAAAGTATGCAAAAGCAGAATCAGAAAGCAACCCCTGACAATGTGCAGGATACCGGCTTTGATCATAATTACTTTGATGATTAATAGAGATACGAAGACTGTACAGAGTAAGTGTCTTTCATTGATGAATGATTGCAATATAAGATAAGTATCGAAAGAGTAAATGAAAAAGAAGGTTTCGTCTATGTCTCGTAACGGAGACACATAGACGGAACCTTCTTGTTTTAGATTTTAAACCAGATTCTTTTCGGCTGTTGCAAGCATTAATTTGATTCGGTTCAACTGGTTGACTTCACTTGCACCCGGATCATAATCAACGGCAACAATGTTCGTATGCTCATATTGTCGTCTAAGCTCTTTGATAACACCTTTTCCGACAACATGATTTGGAAGACATCCAAAAGGCTGTGCACATACAATATTCGATACGCCGGACTTGATCAATTCGATCATTTCACCGGTTAAGAACCAGCCTTCACCGGTCTGGTTACCACATGAAACAATCGGTGAAGCATATTCTGCCATATGAGCGATCGGTGTTGGTGGCTCAAAGCGTCTGCTGTTTTGTAAAGCAACTTTAGCAACTTTACGGTAGTTTTCAAGATAAGCGATCAACAGGTTATTGATGCGTGCACCGGACTTTTTCTTTCCTAAGTATTCTGCTTTAAAGTTCGCATTATACAAAGAATACATAAAGAAGTCTAACAGGTCGGGACAAACCGCTTCGGCACCTTCGCTTTCTAACAGATCAACTAAGAAATTGTTTGCCAAAGGAAGGAATTTTACAAGAATCTCACCAACAATACCAACGCGAGGTTTTTTGATATCCTTTAATGGCAGTTCATCAAATTCTTTTATAATATTTTGAATGTTTCTCTTAAATTCTGCTTTATTTCCATTCTGAACCGACTTTTGAACGATGGTAAGCCATTTCTGATGCAAAGCATTTGCCGAACCTTCTACGGCTTCATATGGTCTTGTCTTATAAAGAACACGCATAAAGACATCGCCATAGATCAAAGCCTGGATCGCACGCATTGCCATTTTATAATTGATATGCAAGCCGGGATTCTTTTCAATACCGGCACTCATTGAAATAACAGGAATCTGTGACATTCCGGCTTTCTCTAAAGCACGACGGATAAATCCGATATAGTTTGTAGCACGGCAGCCACCACCGGTCTGCGTAATGATCAATGCAACACGATTGAGATCGTATTTGCCTGAAAGCAGAGCTTCCATAAACTGGCCAACGACCAGAAGAGATGGATAGCATGCATCATTGTTGACATATTTCAGACCATAATCCAGACATTTTTCCGTGCTTGGAAGAATCTCTAAATGATAGCCGCAGGATGCAAGTGCAGGTTCTAAGATATCAAAATGGATCGGTGACATCTGTGGAACTAAGATTGTATAATCTTTGCGCATTTCTTCGGTAAAGACCACACGATGATGTGCGGTATCGGCAGCCTTTGGAAGAATGTTTTTACGTTCTCTTTCTTTTACGGCTGCTAACAGAGAACGAATTCGGATTCTGGCGGCACCGAGGTTATTTACTTCGTCAATCTTTAAGACTGTATACACTTTATTCTGTTTTGTCAGAATATCACTTACCTGATCGGTTGTAACGGCATCGAGACCACAGCCAAAGGAATTGAGCTGTACCAGATCGAGATCAGAGCGTGTGCTGACAAAAGAAGCAGCTTTATACAGACGGGAATGATACATCCACTGATCCATTACGATCGTCGGACGGTCTACGGTACCAAATTCCGATACGCTGTCTTCGGTCAGAACAGCAACACCGAATGAATTGATCATTTCCGGAATACCGTGATTGATCTCAGGATCTACATGGTATGGACGACCGGAAAGCACGATACCGTGACAATGGTTCTTTTCCATATAATCTAAGACTTCACGGCCTTTTTTGATAATATCTTCACGGGTTGCCTGTAACTCTGCCCATGCCGCTTTGGCGGCAGCTTCTACTTCTTTGGCAGGAATATTATTTTCCTTTGTAAAGAAGGCTACCAGTCGTTTTGTCAGGATCTTTTCGTTTTCAAAAGATAGGAAAGGATTCTGGTAAGTGATCTTTTTGTCACGCAATTCTTCTACATTGTTCTTGATATTTTCACCATAAGAAGTAACGATTGGACAGTTGTAATGGTTATTAGCATCCGGTACTTCGGTACGTTCATATGGAATACAAGGATAGAATATGTAGTCTAATCCCTGACGTATCAGCCAGGTGACATGACCGTGTGCGATCTTTGCCGGATAGCATTCTGATTCGCTTGGGATCGATTCGATACCAAGTTCGTAGATCTTTCGGCTGGATTCCGGTGAAAGTACCACTTTATATTTTAATTTCGTAAAGAATGTAAACCAAAACGGATAGTTCTCATACATATTCAAAACTCTTGGAATACCGACTGTTCCACGGACTGCTTCCTTTTCTTCCAATGGAATATAATGCGCAAAAAGACGTTTGTTCTTATATTCAAAAAGGTTAGGAACATGTTTTTCGTTCTTTTGCTTTCCGATACCGCGTTCGCAGCGGTTTCCTGAAATGAACTGTCTGCCGCCTGTAAAGCGGTTGATCGTAAGCAGACAATGGTTTGTGCAGCCTTTACAGCGTGTCATGGAAGTTTCGAAGCGCAGATCATTGATCTCGTCGATCGAAAGCATAGAAGTTTCCTGTCCGGTGTAATGTTCTCTTGCCAGCAAAGCAGCACCAAAAGCACCCATAATACCGGCAATATCAGGACGGACGGCATTACATCCTGAGATGCGTTCAAAGCTTCGGAGTACTGCATCATTATAGAAAGTACCGCCCTGTACAACGACTTTTTCACCGAGATCTTTCGGATCGGTCAGTTTGATAACTTTCAGTAACGCATTTTTAATAACGGAATAAGCAAGTCCGGCAGAGATATCCGCTACGCTTGCTCCCTCTTTCTGTGCCTGCTTTACTTTGGAATTCATAAAGACAGTACAGCGGGATCCGAGATCGACCGGATTTTTCGCATATAATGCTACTTTTGCAAAATCGGCGACTTCATAGTTTAAGGATTTTGCAAAGGTTTCGATGAAAGAACCACAGCCTGAAGAGCAGGCTTCATTTAACTGTACTTTATCAACAGAATGGTTCTTGATGCTGATACATTTCATGTCCTGACCACCGATATCGAGGATACAATCTACATCCGGTTCAAAGAAAGCAGCGGCTTTATAATGGGCAACGGTTTCTACCTCGCCTTCATCTAACATCAGAGCGGATTTGATCAGAGCCTCGCCATAGCCGGTAGAGCAGGAACGGACGATTCTTGCATCCTTTGGCATTTTCGAATAGATATCTTTGATCGCTTTTAACGAAGTCTTTAACGGACTTCCGTTATTGCTGTCATAGAATGAATATAAAAGAGAACCGTCTTCACCGATCACAGCGACTTTTGTTGTTGTAGAACCGGCATCAATACCAAGATAGAGATTTCCTTTATAAGAAGCAAAATCACCCTTTGGTACATCTTTTTTCGAATGTTCTTCTATAAATTCCCGGTATTCTTCTTCATTATTAAAAAGAGGAGGCATACGTGTTACTTCAATTTCCATCTGAATGCCTTCGGCAAGTTTCTGCTTTAAGTTGCCAAGAGAAGTCTGGTGATCTTCTTTGGCGTTCATTGCAGCACCGGATGCTGCGAATAAGTGAGAATGCTCCGGAGCAATGATCTCATCATCGGTCAGATGTAATGTCTCAATAAATGCCTGACGAAGCTGTGTTAAGAAATGAAGCGGACCACCTAAGAATGCTACATTGCCGCGGATCGGTTTGCCACAGGCAAGTCCGCTGATCGTCTGGTTTACAACAGCCTGAAAAATCGAAGCTGCCAGATCTTCTTTTGTTGCGCCTTCATTGATCAAAGGCTGGATATCGGATTTTGCAAATACACCGCAACGGGCTGCAATCGGATAGATTGCTTCATAATTCTTTGCATATTCATTCAGACCGGATGCATCTGTTTTTAATAAGGTAGCCATCTGATCGATAAAAGAACCGGTACCACCGGCACAGATACCATTCATTCGCTGGTCGATTCCACCGGTGAAATAAATGATCTTGGCATCTTCGCCACCAAGTTCGATCGCTACATCGGTCTGTGGTGCATAGTCTTTTAATGAAGTTGCAACGGCAACGACTTCCTGAACAAATGGGATATCTAAGTGCTTAGAAAGTGTAAGACCACCTGATCCGGTGATCATGGGAGATACCGGAAGGTCACCAAGCTGTTCACAGGCATCTGTGATAATAGATGCCAAGGTTTCCTGAATATTAGCATAATGTCTCTGGTAATCGGAAAAAATGATTTCTCCGTTTGTATTTAAAATAGCTATTTTGACAGTTGTGGAACCAATATCGATTCCCAGTGTATTGTAATTTAATTTCATAGTTACCTCCATCGCGATACAGTCACAAAAAGACTGTATTTCGGTCAAAAATAAACATTGTGTGCAAAAATCGCCATATTCTCTTATTATAAGACAAATTTTTTATGAATGCAAATTTTTGTTGCAAGATTACGGATAGCAATTGACAGCAGCCGGAAGACAATATGGTACAAGAAGGAAGAAATATTTTATAAATCCGGCCTGACGGATGCATATTGTGCACAGAATGCCGCTTTTAGTAGCAAATAATCTGTAACAGAATATATTAATAAAATAGAATGACAGATCAGAAAAGAGGAGTCCTATATATGAATTATGAATATTGTGACGGAATCACACACACGATCAAAAAAGGCGATACATTATATGAGATCAGCAGAGAGCATAAGGTTCCCTTATCTATGTTGCTGCGTGCAAATCCATATGTGGATGTGTTTAATCTTCAGGTTGGAGATACAATCTGTGTTCCAACCAAAAAGCCTTTAGAAAATGCATTTCTGACACCAAGACCGTCAAGAAGAAATATGACAGGTGACACGGATCAGGAAGCAGTAATGCAGCAGTGTAATGCTACAGCGATGTCACAGCAGGCAAATGCAGCTGGCACGACAGACCGCAATGTAACAGCGATGCCACGGGATGAAAATGAAAGTGACATGCCAGACCGCAATGTAACAGCGATGCCACGGGATGAAAATGAAAGTGACATGCCAGACCGCAATGCATCAGCGATGCCACGGAACACGAAGGTAACTGATACACAAGAGCGTGCTGTAGCTTTTGTGCCGCAAAGTACATCAGCAACCCGACAGACAGACACAGAATGGAAAAAATATGTTGTAAAACCCGGAGACACTCTTTTTGATATTTTGCAAGGCGATAAGGATCAGGTTTTGGCATTTGTAGATAAAAACGGACTTGCTAATATGTATATGCTTCCGGGCGTTGCTTATTACATTTCTGATACAAAAAACAGTTCCGGCACACTGGATCGTTAATCCTTTGGCAGACGATCGGGAAGATAACATCCGTTGTACCAAACAATGCTTAATTTCGAGTGTAAAAGGATAGGGTGGGGAAGGTGGGAAAATGTGCTGTGTATTTTATGTGAAAAGTTTGACAAAGGTATAGGCTCAATTTATAATGAATAGTATGTCATTTTATCATAAATGAAAAAAAGAAAGGACAGGCTCAATGGAAAAATTTTTAAATGCATTAGAGAGAAAATTTGGCAGATATGCGGTTCCTGACCTGATCAAATACGTCGTTATAATCTATTGTGCAGGCGCGGTGATCGGACTGGTGAATCCATATTTTTATTACCAATATCTGTCATTGAACATGAATGCAGTCTTTCATGGACAGATTTGGAGATTATTTACCTTTTTGCTGGAACCGTCAGGCTTTTCATCAGGTAGCAGTATGGGAGGATTTTTGATAGGAATCATTTTTTTCTTTTTTCAGGTCAATCTATTCTTTTTGTTTGGAAGATCATTAGAGGCTGCATGGGGAACATTCCGTTTTAATATGTATATTGTATCGGGATTTCTTTTTAATATCATAGCGGCATTGATCCTTTATCTGTCGCCGCTTCATGTTTCGAACTATGATTCGGGTATGCAATATATTTATTGGTCAATGTTCTTTGCATTTGCGCTGATGAATCCGGATATGGAGTTTTTGCTTTATGCAGTTTTACCGATTAAAGTAAAATGGCTTGCCCTTCTGGATGCTGTGTATATGGTTTATCAGATTATCAACAGTCTGTATCTCGGATTTCGTACACTGGCACAGGGAGCAAGTGTGATCTATACAACAACAGCCGGGGCATACTTTAGTATTGCAATCGCGATCATTGTTGCAATGGCAAACTTCCTGATCTATTTCTTTGCAACAAGACAGTCACCGAGAGCAAGGATGCAACAGAAAAGAAGAAAGAGATCATTTGAACGTCAGACAAACCAGTATGCAAACGGAGCAAGACACAGATGTGCTGTTTGCGGCAGAACAGAATTAGATGATGATTCGCTGGATTTTCGTTATTGTTCAAAATGTGATGGGAATTATGAATATTGTTCAGATCATCTGTTTACACATCAGCATGTGAAAAAGTTTATGTAATATGTAACCGGATGGATCAGTAAGATCAATGTGAATGGAAAACAGCATGATCTTATAGATAGATGAAAAAGTAATGATCAGTAAATTTATGGAGGAGTGTTATGGTAATCATGTTAGGTATTGCGCTGGTATCTGTCATCGCAATGTATCTGTTATATCCATATTGTAACAGATATGTGCGTGTAGAAAATACCGGAGCATCAAAAAAGGGAAAGAAGTATCATTATAAAAAGAATCCTTCTTCGTCCTTATCGGGAACAGGAATGTCGAAGCAGCAGGAAAAAAAGATAGGTTTTTCTATTTTTATTGCTATATTTGTAGTTGCTTTGCTTGCACGCCTGATCGGAGCGATCGCATACAAAGGATACGAAGTAGATGTCAACTGTTTTCTGGCATGGGCAGATATGATTTTTGAAAACGGCATTGGTAAGTTTTATTCTTTAGATGCTTTTACGGATTATCCACCCGGATATATGTATATCCTCTTTGTGATCGGTGGAATCCGTTCGGTATTTCATATTGTGCAGACATCTACGTTAAGCATTGTTTTAACGAAGTTACCGGCAATTCTTTCTGATATGGCGATCGGTTATCTTGTCTATAAGATCGCATCAAAGAGAATGAAAGAGACCGGAGCTGCTCTTTTAGCAGGAATTTTTTTATTTACACCTGTGATCTTTGTAGACAGTGCCATCTGGGCACAGGTAGACAGTGTCTTTACATTATTTATTGTATTGATGTGTTATCTGGTAACGGAAAAGAAACTGATCCCGGCATATTTTGTCTTTGCGATCGGTATTTTGATCAAGCCGCAGAGTTTGATCTTTACACCGGTGCTGATCTATGGAATCATTGATCAGGTTATTTTAGAAGGTCATAAGAATCTTTCAAAAAATGATTTCCGGAAAAATTTCTTTATCCAGCTTGGAGCCGGTATTGTTGCGATCCTTATGATCGGTCTTTTGATGATGCCGTTTGGTTTTCAGGATGCATTAAAGCAATATACAGAGACGATGGGATCTTATCCATATGCTTCTGTCAATGCATATAATATCTGGACGATGTTTGGAAAGAACTGGGCAGATCAGACAGCAACCTCACTTGGAATTTCTTATAAGATGTGGGGAACGCTCTTCATTATTGCAACAGTGATCTTTACAACGATATTGAACTTTAAGTCAAAAGAGAACAAGTCTAAATATTACTTTGAGGGGGCATTGATCGTAACGGCGGTCTTTACGTTATCTGTCCGTATGCATGAGAGATATGTGTATCCGGCTGTAGCACTTTTGCTGTTAGTTTATGCAGTAAGACCCAGAAAGAAATTGTATATCGCCTATGTGATCGGTGCAGCACTTACATATCTGAATGTAACGCATGTATTGTTCTTCTTTGATAATACAAATTTTGATAACATGGCACCATTCCCTATTATTGTCGGTGCATGTTTTGTTGCATTCTTATGTTATATGGTCTATCTGTCTTATAAGTATTATATCCAATATGAACCGGCAGCAGATGAAAAGATGCAGCAGACAGAAACACAGACAGCACGATCCAAAGCCGGTATGCCTTATAGTAATAGGCAGGACGATTCGCAGTCTAAGAGCAGGATCCAAAGAACGGAAACTTTAGGAAAGATTGTCAAAACTGACCTGATCGTTATGGCGGTAATCACTGTGATCTATGCGGTTGTTGCTTTTATGAACCTTGGAAATATGCATGCCCCGACAACCGGTTATTCGGTTGTTCAGGACGGTGAGATCGTTCTTGACTTCGGAAAAAGCGTTGATATCAGGAAGACGTGGGATTTCCTTGGTTACCAGAACAATCCGAAATACATTGTTTCGATATCAACCGATGGAACGAACTGGCAGGAAATCTATTCTGACAGCAACGCATGGGATGCCGGTTCTGTTTTTTGCTGGAACAGTACAGACAGGCAGATCGTAACGCGTTATTTAAAGCTCACGCCAAATTCAGAAACTTCTAATGACAGTTTACTGGAATTGGTATTTCAGGATGCCGATGGCAATCTTTTGATGCCGGTAAATGAAAAAGACTATCATGCTTTGTTTGATGAGCAGGATATGTTTGAAGGAAGACAGAGCTGGAGTAATGGTACGTATTTTGATGAAGTCTATCATGCACGTACCGCATATGAAATGGTCCATCATCTGTATTGTTATGAAAATACGCATCCGCCACTTGGCAAGATCTTTATTGCACTCGGTGTCAGCATTTTTGGCATGAATCCGTTCGGATGGCGCTTTATGGGAACCTTATTTGGTGTGTTAATGGTTCCGATCATTTATATCTTTGCAAAGAAAATGTTTAAGGAAACATGGATCAGTGGAATTACAACATTGATGTTTGCTTTTGATTTTATGCATTTTGCGCAGACAAGAATTGCTACGATCGATGTTTTTGTTACATTGTTTATCATGCTTTCGTACTTCTTTATGTTCTGTTATACCAGAAAGAGTTTTTACGATACCAGTCTGAAAAAGACATTTATTCCTCTTGGTTTATGTGGTATCGCAATGGGATTTAGCTGGGCATGCAAATGGACCGGAATATATTCTTCAATCGGTCTTTGCCTGATTTTCTTTATCGTTATGGGCAAGAGATTCAGCGAATATCTGTATGCGTCAAAGAATCCGAATGGTACGACAGAAGGTATTTTGCACAAAGATATCATTGATACCTTTTATAAGAAGTTTTGGAAAACGATCGCATTTTGCTGTGGATTCTTTGTTGCCATTCCTGCAGCAATCTATACTTTATCATACATTCCGTTCTCTGATGGAACAGGTCATGGCCTGATCCGCAGAATGTTAGATAATCAGACGAGTATGTTTAATTATCACAGCACATTGAATGCGACACATCCATATTCTTCTAAATGGTATGAGTGGCCGATCATGAAACGTCCGATCTGGTATTTCTCAGGAGAGATCAATTCTCATCTGCGTGAAGGAATCAGTGCATTTGGTAATCCATTGATCTGGTGGATGGGTATTCCGGCATTTTTATTCATCTTATATCTGATCTATAAAAAGAGAGACCGTAATGCGATCTATCTGACATTTGGATATCTTTCTCAGTATCTGCCATGGATTTTCATCGGAAGAGTAGTATTTATTTACCATTACTTCCCAAGTGTACCGTTTGTTACGTTAATGATTGGTTACAGCATGAAAAAGATTGTAGATGAGAAACCAAAATGGAAGAAAGCCATGTATGTGTATGCGGCGTTGGTGGTAGTGTTATTTATCATGTTCTATCCGGTTATTTCCGGAAAAGCGGTCGATCCGTCATATGTTCAGAAATACCTGAAATGGTTTGACAGCTGGGTATTGATCCAGACATGGTAAAAAATAGTATACAGATATACAGAATAAAGAGCCTATAAGATAGGAAAGGAATCAAACAAATGAGCAGTAAGATCAGAAAATGTGTACGGGAACTCGAAAGAGGCGAAGAGATTGATGTTCTTTTGCCGGAATATGCAAAACAGTATATGATTGCGCAGGACAGCCTTAGCAGGATCAGAATGATGATGGAATATTATATGTTCTATGAAATGATCTCAGAGGGACTCAATCCTTATGTGGAATCTGCCAAAGAGACAGCGGATGCATTGCATGGAATCGTTGAACAATATTTTGAAAAAGAACCGGCAATGTCAGAGGTAGAAAAAATGGCACAGGATTTATTAGACCTGCGTCGTGAAGTCATTGACAGAATGGATGTGCTGACAGCATATGTCGATCGTTTTGTTGTCTATGAATATGTACTGAATCGTATCCAGTATCGTTTTGATGATATGGAAACAATGCCTTCGGACGGTGTCTTTGCACAGGATCTGTTGCAATTTATTTTTGGAAGCAGGGATAATGCCGTGATCAGTGATAATATCCGTTTTGCGGTCGGTCAGCTTCCGATGCGGATGACAAGAAGCAGATATTTTGATCTGATCAAAGAAAGCCTTTCTTTGTATAAAGATGCGGATAAGAGTTCTTTAGACGGATTTCTTTATATGTTCCGTACAAATGCAATGTTATACCGGAACGAACATATGAACGAATGTTTCACGGAATTTGTTCCGGTCTTAGAAGAGTTTGAGCAGTTAGATTATGATAATATGGATGAAGCAACCTATCGTATCTATGCAGAGAAGCTTCGTGTTAATGCGTCTAAGTTAAACGATATATCGGATCTGTATATGGAGTTAGGTTCTTTGATCAATGAAATGTATATGATCTGTGCAGCACACAAATATACCAAAAATGAAACAGCAATAGAAGAAACAGATCTCGTGATCCGAGGTATCAATGCACTGTTTTGTAATAGTGATGACAGCAGCGTATGGGACATGGTAGAAGAGGGAAATATTCTTCAGACATCCGAAGATAAATTAAGCTGGCTTGGTGAAAAACTTCCTGCCGTAGAAGGAAAGCAGGAAAACTATTACGAAAGTACCAACACAGCAGGAGCTGTTTTAGAAGAGCTGATCGAAAGCAGGAAAGAAGATATTGAACGTCTTGGATTAACAGATGACTTCAGGACGTTGAAAAAAATGTTTTTATTGAATTCGAACAGTACCTTTGCGGATTTAAACGAAGCATTAGATGAAGAAAAGGTAACAGAAGAAAGGATTGAAAACGAAACAGCAGCTTTGATCTTAGAATGTAAAGAAGCGTTTAAAGGAAAGAGCCGCATGCTGCGTCGTGCGATCATGGCGAATACGTTGGAAAAAATGCCCGTATTCTTCCAAAGTTCACAGGAAGTTGCCGACTATGTGACAAATTCTTTGGAACAATGTAGTGATGAAGCAGAAAAATATGCCGTAAAGCAGATCTTATCAGATGTTATTGATGAATGATAACAGCAGGTTTTGCAATCAGAATATAAGGGGGGAGAGGATGTTTATATGGAATCCGGCTCTTTATATGGACGAAAAAGTAAAAGAAGAGCCTAAAAAGTTTCGTCGTCGTCTGGAAAGACGAAAACTTGTAAAGAAATGCTATTGCATCACTCTTCCGATCAATGAGCAGAATTGCCTTGATATTTATTCTTCAAGAGAATTCTGGTTTCAATATTATAGAAAACGTAAGATACATATCGTCGGACTGGCAGCCGATCAGGAGGGTGTAGAAGAAATTTTGCAAAAGATGGCTACCGATATCATTGCAAAATATGGTACGTTTAATGCAGCCTGTGTGAAGGATTTTTTTAATTTGGGTAACAATGAATCATAAATAACGTATTTTCGGAATCTTCAGAATGAAAAAATCCAGCCGAATGGATTCGTTTTAAAAAGATACCGAGAGTACATAATAAGGGAGAGGAGGAGCAAAATGGGAACAATTCTATCCGTCTTAGGATCTGTGATCGTCAAAATTCTGCTCTTTCTTCTTTTTTTATTTCTCTTTGTGCTTGTGTTAGCAGGCTGTATCCTGTGGGTTCCGGTACGTTATTGTTTCTATGGAAATTATGGAGAAGAAAAGGTTTTACAAGGAAAAGCAAGCTGGCTGTTACATTTGGTGCATGCGCAGATACGATATGAAGAAGAATGGAATATTTCATTACGGATACTGGGGATTGATATTATTGCACTATTAAAAAAGAGAACAGATAAAAAAGCAGCCCAAAAGGCGAAGAAAAGAAAACGTCAGGAAAAAAAAGCGAAAAAAATAAAGCAGCCCAAAGAATCTTTACAGGAAAAAGAGCGTTCAGGGGAAATACAAAGACAGACAGAATCAAAAGAGGATCTTACTATTGCTCAGATTTCTGATCGGACAGATCAGAAGATTTCCAAAGAATCAGAAACGTCTGAGCAAAAAGAGTCAGAAGAAACCGGCAAAAAAAAGAAAAGAAAGATTTCGTTGATAGAAAGAATAAAAAAGTGGATTCAAACGATAAAAAATGTAATCACACTGATACGAAAACGCATCCGGCAGGCTGAATGGTTAAAAGTATTGTGGCAAGATGACAATACGCAGGCGTTTGTTTGCATCCTAAAGGATAATGTGTTACATTTATGGAGAAAATGTAAGCCAAAGAAATTTGAAGCAAAGGTATGCTTTGGAACGGGACAGCCTGATACAACAGGTGAGATATTAGCCGTACTTGCTATATTTTATGTATGTTATGGATCGTCCGTTACGATCATACCCGATTTTGAACAGACAAGGTTAGAAGGATGGATCAGAATGAAAGGACATATTTCTGTTTTTACGGTACTTGTCATTTTGATCAATATCTTTATGAGTAAAGAATGGAAACAATTTAGAAAAGATACCAGCCGATGGAAGGAGGCATTTTAAATGGGTGAAAATAATTTTAAAGGAACGGTAGAATCTCTGTTTAAAGGAATGGAGGGGTTTATTACCAGTAAGACCGTTGTGGGGGATGCAGTAAAGTTTGATGATGGAACGATCATCCTTCCTTTGGTAGATGTTAGTTTTGGACTGGGAGCAGGTGCATTTTCAGAAACAAACAAGAAAGATAATGGTGCAGGCGGCATGGGTGGAAGAATCCAGCCAAGTGCGATCCTTGTGATTAAGGATGGACAGACAAAGCTTGTCAATGTAAAGAATCAGGATGGTTTGACGAAAGTATTGGATCTGGTTCCGGATTTGGTGAATAAGTTTTCTGACGGCAAAGACAAAAAAGAAGTCACGAAAGAGGAAGACCCAAAAGAATCATAAAAATAATTCGCAAAAAAATAAATTTCTTCTTGCATTTCTTGTTGATTTTTGGTAGAATGTTCATGTTGTGCTAATGAAACTGATTCAAATTCTTAGATAAAATCAGGTTGGAAATATAATGAAGGAGGTGCTTACGATGGCAAAATGTGCAGTATGTGGAAAGAGTGTTCACTTTGGTAACAATGTGAGTCATTCACATAGAAGAAGTAACAAAATGTGGAAACCAAACATTAAGAAAGTTAAGGTTTTAGTGAATGGTGGAGCTAAGAAAATGCCAGTATGTACAGGATGTTTACGTTCTGGAGCAGTAGAGCGTGCGTAAGCGCTTATCTGGTAATGATAAAAGGGGAATCGGATTTATCCGGTTCCTTTTTTGCTGTATAGAAAAAATACTCATATCGTAGTCATAGTGGCGTGCAAAGTCTGTCTTTGAATTTTTTGATGTATCAGATCATGGCAGAATCAACAGCAAAAAAGATTATAACCTAAGATCAGACAGGTTATAATAATGATCATTGCAAGCAGATTGTTGGTCATAAAAAACATGATTGTCATGCCAATGGCAATCCAAAAAATAATAAAGCCAAGCATTCGTTTCATAAGATCCTCATTTCTGTTTCGGACAACGGTTTGTGACAAAGGAATGTAAATAGTGGATTTGAGAAGGAAAAGGTTGCTTTGCATCTTATGATAAGTTATACTATAGTATATGTGTTTTTGTAAAAATATTGATACAAATTTAGAATAAAAAGGAGGAAGGCATATGAAGGGCAAAATGAATACCGATATGGGAGAAATTGTCATTGATCGTGATGTTCTGGCAAAATATGCCGGTACAGCCACTACAGATTGCATCGGCATCGTAGGAATGGCTGCGGTAAATATGAAGGATGGCGTAACAAAGCTTTTGAAAAAAGAAAGTGCCGGACGTGGTGTGAATGTAGTGGTCAGTGAGGATGGTGTCAGCATTGAGCTTCATGTCATTGTAGCATATGGTGTCAGCATTCGTGCAGTCGCACAGAATGTATTAGAAAGCGTCAGATATAAAATAGAAGAATTCACGGGACTCAAAGTCGAGAAGATTAACGTGATCGTAGATGGTGTCCGTATTGTGGATGAAGATTAGTAACAAGTTTCCTAATTGCGAGGAGGAGCAGAAGTGAGTATTAATAAAATTGATGCAGGGATGGTTCAAAAAATGTTTCTGGCAGGTGCAAAAGCCCTCGAAGCGAAGAAAGAATACATCAATGAATTAAATGTGTTTCCTGTACCGGATGGAGATACGGGAACAAATATGACAATGACGATCATGTCAGCAGCAAAAGAAGTCAGTATGTTGAAAAATCCGACGATGGATGAACTTGGAAAAGCAATCTCTAGCGGTTCTTTACGTGGTGCAAGAGGAAACTCCGGTGTTATCCTTTCTCAGATCTTTCGAGGTTTTGTCAAATCGATCAAAGGCAATGATGAATTAGACATTACCATTATGGGAAATGCAGTAAATCATGCGGCTGAGACAGCTTACAAAGCGGTTATGAAACCAAAAGAAGGAACAATCTTAACAGTTGCAAGTGCCGGTGCTGCAAAAGCACAGGAGATTCTTGTGGATGGTGAGATGACGGATCTTCTGACATTTTGCGATGAAGTATCACAGAGTATGGAAGAAGCTCTTTTGAATACACCGGAGTTATTGCCGGTATTAAAGCAGGCAGGTGTTGTTGATTCCGGCGGAGAGGGATTGATGACTTTCTTACGTGGTGCGATCGATGCATTGAATGGTCGGACTGCTGATTTTACGATCAAAGTCGGAAACAATTCCACGGTTGTAAAAGCAAGTACAGCAGGCGAAGCTGATATCAAATTCGGATATTGCACAGAATTTATCATTATGTTAGAGCGTAATGAAAATGTTGTAGAAGCACAATTAAAAGAATATTTACAAAAGATCGGTGACTGTGTCGTCGTCGTTGCAGATGATGATATTGTCAAAGTACATGTGCATACAAACGATCCCGGTTTAGCTATTCAGAAGGCTTTGACATATGGTTCTCTTACCAGCATGAAGATTGACAACATGCGTGAAGAACATCAGGAAAAAGTGATCCGTGATGCCGAGAAGCAGGCAAAGCAGGAAGAAGAAATGCCTCATAAAGAAGTTGGTTTTATTGCTGTTTCAGCAGGAGAAGGTTTAAGTGAGATCTTTAAGGATCTTGGTGTAGACCATATCATTGAAGGTGGACAGACGATGAATCCAAGTACCGAAGATATGCTTGATGCGATTGCAAAAGTCAATGCAGATACGGTCTTTATTCTTCCGAACAATGGGAATATCATTCTTGCTGCTAATCAGGCACGTGATCTGACAGAAGACAAAGAGATCATTGTAATCGAGTCTAAGAATATCCCGCAGGGAATTGCAGCTATGATCAATTATATGGGTGGTCAGTCTAATGAAGAGAACAAAGCCAACATGGAATCAGAAATGTTACAGATCCGTTCCGGTCAGGTGACTTATGCAGTCCGTGATACCGTTATGGATGGTAAAGAGATCAAGCAGGGCAACTTCATGGGACTTACCGATAAGACGATCGTGTCAGTCAGTGAGACTGTAGAAGGTGCTGCAAGAGAATTGATCGAATCGATGATGGATGAAGATTCCGAGTTGATCAGCCTATACTTTGGTGCTGATACGACACAGGAAGATGCAGACAAATTAGCAGATGAGATCATCGCAGCACATGAAGATGTGGAAGTAGAAGTACAATATGGCGGACAGCCAATCTATTCGTATTTCATCTCTGTAGAATAGAGCAGGGGATGACAGGTTTTAGAAAATGTCTGTTACAAAAGGAATATCTTTTAGCTCTTGTCTATACAGAAACAGACAGAAACAGAACTCCTTACAGGAGGGATGGAGGAAATAAATGAAGCCAACAGATAGTATTCGTACCATCAAAGGAATTGGCGAAAAAAGTGAGAAGCTCTTTTACAAGTTGGGAATATCGACGGTGGGAGAGCTTCTTAACTTTTTCCCGAGAGAATATGATATTTTTACACCCATACAGCCAATCCAATCAGTAAAGGAAGGCGAAGTCGTTATCATTGAGGGCAGCTTTGTGACAAAGCCTCATATGGCAAATGTCCGAAACTTAAAGATCCTTTCCTGCCAGATCAAAGATACTACGGCTCAGATCCGTGTAAGCTGGTTTAATATGCCATTTTTGATGCGTTCCTTAAAAATGGGAATGCATTATATTTTAAGAGGCAGGATCGTATTGAAAAACGGCATGTTGCAAATGACACAGCCAAAGATCCTGACAAGAGAAGAGTATAGCAGACAGCTCGGAAAAATGATGCCGGTCTATCCTTTGACAGCCGGTCTGACGAATCATGCCGTGACAAAAGCCGTCACAGCAGCTTTAAAAGGAGTTGAATGGGAATCGGAGTTTTTACCGGCAGAGATTCGAAAAAAATACGAATTGATCCTGCATAAAAAAGCAATACAGACGATTCATTTTCCGGACAGTAAAAAGGAATATATCATAGCAAGAAAACGTCTGGTATTTGAAGAGTTCTTCTTGTTTTCTTTAGCCCTTCATCGAATGAAAGAATTAAAGCATAGCAAACCGTCTTCGTATCCGGTCGATGGAGATGTATATGATAATGCATTATTAGAGATACTTCCTTATGAACTGACAAGCGGCCAGAAAAAAGCATGGGAAGAGATCAAGAAGGATATGCAAAGCGGAAAAGTCATGAATCGTCTGATCCAGGGTGATGTAGGATCCGGTAAGACTGTGATTGCAATGCTTGCACTTGCTGCAATTGCCAAAAGCGGTCATCAGGGGGCGATCATGGTTCCGACAGAGGTTCTGGCAAAGCAGCATTATGAAGAATTCTGTGCATATTTAGAACCGCTTGGCATTCGGATCGGGCTTTTGACCGGTTCGATGACAGCAGTGCAAAAGAGGAAAATGTATCAGAAGACAGCCGATCAAGAAGTAGATATTCTGGTAGGAACGCATGCTTTGATACAGGAGAAGGTAGAATATGCCAATCTGGCTTTGATCGTAACCGATGAACAGCACCGTTTTGGAGTAAGGCAAAGGGAGCTTTTCTCTGAGAAAGGAAAAGATCCTCATATGCTGGTCATGAGTGCAACACCGATACCAAGAACACTTGCGATCATATTATACGGTGATCTTGATGTTTCCGTGATCGACGTGTTACCGGCAAACCGCCTGCCAATCAAAAATTGTGCCGTTGGTACAAATTACCGCCCGCAGGCATACCGATTTATGGAAAAAGAAGTCAGAGAAGGTCATCAGGTCTACATCATCTGCCCGATGGTTGAAGAAAGTGAGAATACAGAAGCAGAAAATGTCTTAGATTATACCAATTCCTTAAAAGATATGATGCCGCCATCGATACGGATCGAATATTTGCATGGAAAGTTAAAGCCGGCACAAAAGAATGAGATTATGGCATCTTTCGCAGCGCATCAGATTGATATTTTGGTTTCAACGACCGTTATTGAAGTAGGAATCAATGTACCGAATGCCACAGTCATGATGATAGAGAATGCGGAACGTTTCGGACTTGCACAGCTTCATCAGCTCAGAGGTCGTGTAGGAAGAGGCAGTGCGCAGTCATATTGTATCTTTATGGCAGGAAATGCATCGAAAGAAACCATGGAGCGTTTGCGGATCATTGAAGGATCCAATGATGGTTTTTATGTCGCAAGAGAAGATTTAAAACTGCGCGGACCGGGCGATCTGTTTGGAATCCGTCAAAGTGGCGAGCTTTTTTTTAAGCTGGCTGACATTTATCAGGATGCAAACGAACTAAGGCAGGCAAATGAAGCGGCAGCATCGTATACACAGCAGGATGTATCGCTTTTATGCAAAAAATATGATGGTTTGCGGCAAAAATTACAGGAATATACAGGAGAAGTATATTTATAATAGTATGAATTTGCAGTACAGGAAAGTTTGTTTTCTACAGAATTTCCTATACTGCTACGCAGAAAATTTGTTCGCTGGGTACGAAATATATCAAGAAAGAAAAGAGGTAGAATATGTGTACAGCATTAGCATATAAAACAAAGGATTTTTATTTTGGACGTACATTAGATTATGAAAGCTCTTATGGAGAAGAGATCGTGATCACGCCACGTCAGTATCCGTTTGCTTTTCGCAATGGTGCGAAGTGTAACGAGCATTATGCCTTGATCGGGATGGCACATGTGGCAGGCGGCTATCCGTTGTATTATGAGGCGGTCAATGAAAAAGGGCTTGGTATGGCCGGGTTAAACTTTGTCGGAAACGCCTGTTATGGAAAAGAAAAAGAAGGAAAAGATAATATTGCATCGTTTGAATTGATCCCATGGATATTAGGACAGTGCAGTACCGTAAAAGAAGTGCGTGAACTGTTAGAAAAGATCAATGTGACCAATCTTGCATTTCATGAATCGTTTCCGGTATCTCCATTGCATTGGCTGATTGCGGATGAGAAAGAAACGATCACGGTAGAAGCTGTCGAAGAAGGTCTGTTTGTATATGACAATCCGGTCGGAGTATTGACAAATAACCCGCCATTTCCACAGCAGATGTTTCAGTTAAACAATTATATGCACCTGTCACCCAAGCAGCCTAAGAACCTGTTTAGTGAACGGTTAAAACTTCAGACTTACAGTCGCGGTATGGGTGCATTGGGGCTGCCGGGTGATCTTTCGTCTGCTTCCCGTTTTGTTCGGGCTGCTTTTACAAAGTTGAATGCGATCGCAACACAAAAGGAAGAGGACAGCGTAGGGCAGTTCTTTCATATTATGGGCACGGTAGAGCAGTCAAAAGGATGCTGTGAAGTCAAGGAAGGAGCATATGAATATACGATCTATACTTCCTGCTGTAATGCATCAAAAGGAATTTATTATTATACAACTTACTTTAACCACCAGATCAACGCAGTTGATATGCATGAAGAAGATCTGGATGGAAAGAAAGTAGTGGTTTACCCTGTTTTGCAGGAAGAAACAATCCACTATCAGAATAAGACACAGAAAGATTGAGACAAACGGAAAACAGCAAATAATCGGACAGTATATTTTTGAGAGAGTAAAAAAGGGGATTTTTGTGGTTATAGCATAAAAACACAGAGATATCACATAAAAAAGATTAAAAAATAATACAAAATGTGATATGATAGCTATGAGTGTGCAGACAGATCGTGAAAAATGTACTCTCGGAATCTTCTTACCGAGAGTACATAAAAAAGAAGGGAGGTGTCTGGATGACAGCCGGAATTTATACGGATGAACAGCTTTTTGAACTTGGAAAAGAAAATTATGATAAACTGGCATTATATTGTCAGACATTAGAGACATCCGGATTTTGGGATAAAGCAAGGCAGGTCATGCAGCAGTCAAGTACAGAGGTGCTTGATATGTATGTGCAGTCAGTACTGATGAATCTTGCAATTCATTGTGGAAATGTATTAGACAGCCAGCTGACTTTTATTCAGACAGTTCCGATCAGCAACCCTTTTGCAATCTCATCGCAGATCACGATTGATGAAGAGTTAAAGAACGATACAGAAAAAATGTATCATATGCCTCCGATCCTGATTCAGTTATGTAGTCTGTATGACAAAGAAAAAGGAGCAGACATTACCGAATATTTCTTAGATGGATTGTTAAATATCCTTTTATGTATGGCATATCTGAATACAGGTAAAGATGCTAAGATCAATGAATTTATCCAGAAATATTACAATAAGATCAGTTATTATGTGAATGATAAAACGCAGGATGAACATTTTCGCTATATTTTTGGAAAGATCAGCGGAGATGAGATCGGCTGCTGTATTAAGCAAAACATTGAAGAACGCAAAAAGAAAAGATCGGCTATGGCAGGACCGCTTGCAGTTGCTAAGATAGAACGTCCGATAGAAATGCTGCCGGAAGATGCGTTACATACAGAAGAAAAGAAAAAGATACAAGAGAGTGAGAAACATTCTAAAAAAGAAAACAGACAGCAGACTGTAAAAGACTTACAAGAACAAGAGAATACGCAGTCGGATCAGACAGATCACACAAATGATGAAAAGCTGCTTTCAGAAGACAGCAACAGCGATCAGACGTTGGATATTTCGCAGCTTTCGAAAGAAGAACGAGAAAAAAGAGAGCAGGAACTTAGCGAAAAAGAAGAATTAGAAATCTCTGCCCAGGCAAAAGAGCAGTTTTTACAGGTAAAGAAGCGAATCCAGGAGCGCGAGCAAAGAGAAAAAGAAGCACATGAAAAGAGGATTCAGGAGCTTTTGGATGAATTAAATAGTTTGGTGGGGCTTGCTAATGTCAAAGAAGAGATCCAGTCTTTGATCAATTTGATCAAGATTCGAAAATTACGAAGCCAGATGAATATTCCTGAAATGGACATGTCCTATCATATGGTCTTTACAGGCAGTCCGGGAACCGGCAAGACAACAGTAGCCAGACTGGTCGCAAAGATCTATAAAGAACTTGGTATCCTTTCGGATGGAAAAGTGATCGAGACAGATCGTTCCGGTCTTGTTGCAGGTTATGTCGGTCAGACAGCAATGAAAGTACATGATATTGTGGAACAGGCATTAGGAGGTATTTTATTTATTGATGAAGCCTATTCATTAGTTAATCCTGATGTACCAAATGATTTTGGGAGCGAAGCGATCGATGCTTTAGTAAAATTAATGGAAGATCACCGTGATAACTTAATTGTTATCGTTGCAGGTTATACAGAGGAAATGAAGACATTTCTAAAAAGTAACACGGGTCTGATATCACGTTTTAACAAATTCATTGAGTTTAGGGATTATACGAAGAAAGAACTTGTAGAAATTTTAGAAGTTATGACAAAAGATGCCGGACTTAAGATAGAAGAATCTGCCAAGAAACGTGTATTGAACATTCTTTATCATAAAAAAGGACAGGAATGGGCAGAGTTTGGAAATGCCCGAGGAATCCGTAACTTCTTTGAGAAGATTGTGATGAATCAGGCAAACCGTTTAGTAAAAATGGAAAATCCGCAAAAGGAGGATCTGATCACATTGAAAAAAGAAGATGTCGTTGTTTGACCGTACTATAGGAATGTGTTACAATGAACTTTGTATTTGAAGAAATGATGGTGAGGTGCATATGAGAGTAATTGCAGGTATTGCAAGAAGAAGAAATCTGGTATGCCCATCCGGAGATGGCACCAGACCAACAACGGACAGAATTAAGGAAACATTATTTAATATATTACAATCCGATTTGTATGATATTCGCTTTTTGGATCTGTTTAGCGGTAGCGGCGGTATCGGGATTGAAGCTCTGAGCAGAGGTGCAAAAGAGGCTGTTTTTGTGGAAAATGGAAAAGAAGCCGTAAGCTGTATCAAGCAGAATTTAAAAGCAACCGGCTTTTTGGATCAGTCACAGGTTATGGCGATGGATGTTATGCAGGCATTACGTCGGTTAGAAACGTTGAACCGTCCGTTTGATATTATTTTTATGGATCCGCCTTACCGTAAGGGATTCGAAGAAAAGATCATACCGTATCTGTTAGAATCCTCTCTGGTACGGGAAGGAACGCAGATTATTGTAGAGACAGCAAAAGATACAGATATCTCATATATGGAAAATTTTGATTGTGATATGGAACGGGTTAAAGAATATAAGACAAACCGTCATGTTTTTTTGCGTGTGACAAAAGAAAGCGATGCATAAAGACAAGCAGATGAGGAGAAGAATGAAAACAGCAGTTTTTCCGGGAAGTTTCGATCCCGTGACGAATGGACATTTAGACTTGATAAAAAGAAGTGCGGCAATGTTTGATAAGCTGATAGTAGGTGTTTTAGTTAATATCGGGAAGGTGCCTTTGTTTTCTTTAGAAGAAAGAGTAGAGATGCTAAAGGAGCTGACAAAAGAAATTCCGAACATAGAGATAACATCTTTTGAAGGTCTTTTGGTTGATTTTGTAGAAGAAAAGAATGCAGATGTGATTGTGCGTGGACTTAGAAGTGCGCAGGATTTTTCTTACGAACTGCCACTTGCACAGGCAAATTACAAAATGAATACAAATGCAGATACGATTTTTCTGGCAACACTTCCGGAGTATTCTTATATCAGTTCGAGTGGAGTAAAGGAGATCTATCGTTTTGGTGGCGATATCAAAAGGATGGTACCTGATTTCGTATTTGACAAATTACAAACAAAAAAGAGTAAATAGCAAATGGGGAGGTACATATGCAGGAAAGCAGAATTGAACAGAAGATAGAAGACATTTACGGTTTTGTAGAGAGCTGTAAGATGCAAAGTTTTTCTTCCACAAAAGTAATCGTTCCAAAGAATGATCTGTATGATCTTTTAGATGATCTTCGACGCGATGCACCGGAAGAGATCAAGCGTTATCGCAAGATGCTAAGCCAGAGGGATGCTATTTTAGAGGATGCCGAAAAGAAGGCAGCAGATATTTTAGCAGATGCACAGGAACAGTATAGTGCACTTGTTGAAGAACATAACATTATGCAGGAAGCATACCAGCAGGCAGAAATTACTGTTGCCAATGCAAATGAAGAAGCAGAACGTATCATTGCCAATGCCAGAAAGCAAGCAGATGAGATGGGAAGTGGTGCGATTTATTATACAACAGATATGATGGATATGGCAGAAAAAGTCATTGCAAAAGCATATGAAAGCACCTTGAATAATTCCAAAGCCTTAGAAACTGCTTTGAGTGGATATCTTGAGATCATCCGTAAGAACAAAGCAGAGCTTCTTCAGGCAAATGAACCACAGCCGGAAACAGAATCGCAACAGCCACAGGAAGAGCCTTACGAAGAAGATTATGAGGACGAAGGAGAAGAATAGTCTGCACAAAAGGGGATGGATCAGGTTATGAATACAAAAAATGATGTTGAAGTGATCATTAATGGAAGAACATATATTATCAGCGGCTATGAGAGCAGCGAATACATGCAGAAAATTGCGACGCATATCAATTCAAAATATGATGAATTTAAGAAAAGTGATTCTTTTCCAAAGTTAGATCAGGAAATGAAAAATATCTTGTTAGCGATCAATCTGTCCGATGATTATTATAAAGCACAGGATGTTGTTGTTAATTTACAAAAAGATAACGAAGATCTTGAAAAAGAGATTTTTCATATGAAACATGATATGATTGATCTGAAAAGCCGTTTAGAGAAGCAGGAAAAGAAAAATAAAAGCCTGAAAGAAGAAAAAAGAGAGCTCGAACGTAAGTTGATTCAGTTAGAGACAAAAGCACAAAGCAGTTCCAAAGAGAACGCAGAGGATTCCCAAGACGACAGTCAGACGGATCCGAAAGAAACAGAGGAAAAGACTTCCACAGGAAATGCATTAAATAGCAGCATTTCCAAAAGCAATACAGTAGGGTATAAAAAGTAAGAAAAAAGAAAGGCTGTGTGTGATACACGGCCTTTTTTAACAGGTGAGGATATATTATGACAAAAAGAGCAAAACCGGAAATTCTTGCACCGGCAGGATCAATGGAGGGATTAAAGGCAGCGATCGCAGCAGGCTGCA
This sequence comes from Jutongia hominis, assembly GCF_014384965.1. Taxonomy (GTDB): domain Bacteria; phylum Bacillota; class Clostridia; order Lachnospirales; family Lachnospiraceae; genus Butyribacter; species Butyribacter hominis. The sequence goes on along the minus strand of NZ_JACRSW010000001.1, from coordinate 64,650 downwards.
ATGCTGTTTATATTGGTGGAAACCGATTTGGAGCCAGAGCATTTGCCAACAACCTGGATCAGGATGAAATGTTAGAAGCGATCGCATATTGTCATTTGCATGATGTCAAACTTTATATGACAGTCAATACGGTGTTAAAAGATCGTGAGATCAAAGAAGCACTTTTTTCATATCTGCGTCCTTATTATGAAGCGGGACTGGATGCCGTGATCGTACAGGATATGGGCGTGTTACGTTTTATCAGCCGCCATTTTCCGAAACTTGCGATCCATGCCAGCACACAGATGACATTGACCATGGGAAAAGGAAAAGAATTTCTTGAAAAATATCATGTCAACCGTATTGTTCCGGCAAGAGAATTGACTTTACGGGAGCTTTGTACGATGCGTAGGGAAACTTCTATGGAATTGGAAGTTTTTGTGCATGGTGCGCTATGCTATTGTTATTCCGGTCAATGTCTTTTTAGCAGCATGCTTGGCGGACGAAGCGGAAACCGTGGAAGATGTGCCCAGCCATGCCGTCTGCCATATCATATGGCAGAGCAGAATCGGTCAGAAGATGCTTATCTGTTAAGTCCGAAAGAACTTTGTAACCTTCCGTATCTTGCAGAAATGATCGAAGCCGGAATTGATTCTTTTAAGATTGAAGGAAGAATGAAAAGAACAGAGTACACTGCATTTGTTACTTCCATGTATCGCAAATACGTAGATCTTTATTTTGCACTCGGAAAAGAAAAGTATCGGGATTATATTAAGAAAAATCAAAAAGAATGGGAAGAAGATTTACAAAATCTTTCCGATCTTTATAACCGGGAAGGCTTTACGCAGGGATATCTGACCGGACAGGCAGGTGACAGTGCGCAGAGACATCCGGGACAAAAAGGAACGATGTTAGCTTCGAAACGTCCGAAACATGGTGGCGTGCTAGTCGGAACCGTTCAAAAAGTTAATCCAAAAGAAGTAATCTATAAAGTGCAAAAAACGATCCATGCACAGGACGTTGTAGAGTTTCGGAATCATTCGCTGACACCGTCTTATGAATATACATTAGGAGAAGATGTACCGGCAGGTACACTAGTGACAGCACGTTATAAAAAGGGTTCTGAGATTCGTATAGGAGATCAGGTATACCGTACGAAAAATGCGGTATTGTTAGAAAAAATCGTACAGGATTATTTAAGGACAAACGAACAGGTCAGTGTGCAGGGACACTGTGTTGCCCAAAAAGGACAGCCTCTGTCCTTAACCGTCACTTTGAAAGGGCAGACAATCTGTTGTCAGGGAGAAATCTGTCAGAAAGCGAAAAAAAGAGCAATCGATGAATCGGATATTCGTAAGATATTGCAAAAGACAGGAAACAGTCCGTTTTATTTTGAAAAGCTTTCTATAGAAGCAGAAGAAAATGTTTTTTTACCGGTAGGTGCGATTAAGCAGCTAAGAAGAGATGCTTTTGAACAGGTGCGCAAACAGTTCTTAGCACAATTTTGGCGAGAGGATACTGTAACGCCTGAAGACATGGATAACATGGGAAAAGACATTGTAATGTCCGAAGACATGGATAATATGGGAAAAGACACTGTAATGTTTGAAGACATGGATAACATGGGAAAAGACATTGTAATGTCCGAAAACATGGATAACATGGGAAAAGACACTGTAATATCCGAAGATATAAATAATAGGGAAAAGGATGATCAAAAAGGACATGCTGTATCAAAGGAAAGCCTTAAACCTCAAATTGCCACGTCTGTAACAACTTTTGAACAGGCGGCAGCGGTATGTGCCAATCCGAAAGTTGACCGGATCTATTTCGAAACGGCAGTCATGACTGAAAAAGAGCTGTCACAGGCATATCATCTTGCAAAAGAAAAGCAAAAAGAAGTCTGGCTTGCAATGCCTGTGATCTTCCGTCATGCAATATGGGATCGTTTTGAACATAAAATTCAAATAATCAGAGAGAATGCTTACGGGCAAAAAGATATTCCTTTGATCGAAGATATATGGGATGGTTATCTGATCCGCAACACGGAATCGTTTGCATTTCTAACAAAATATATTCCAAAAGAAAAGCTTCGGATACGGCTTGATCACAATATGTATGTGATGAATGAAGAAGCACAGCGTTTTTGGAAAGAGCAGAATGTGACATTGTTTAGCACATCACTTGAAGCAACCAAAAGAGAATTAGAAGCCTTTCAGAATTATGAACCAATGGAAATACCGGTATATGGTAAGATTCCTTTGATGGTTTCGGCACAATGCATACAGGCAAACCAAAAGGTGTGTGTTTGTCAGGATCCAAAAGAATGGCACAAGCAGATCGTTTTTGAAGATCAGAAAAAACGTCGTTTTGTTTGTGTAAACTACTGTAGATATTGTTATAATATTATTTATCAGGACATTCCGTTGTATTTAGAAGAGATTGCCGATCAAAGCACAACGATAGCCGGAAGTATCCGTTATTCTTTTACAACAGAAAGTGCATCACTAGTAGAACGGATCTTACAGGGAAATATGCCATGCAAGACACAGCGTGGGCATTTTGATCTTGGAATAGAGTAAAACAGAAAGGAAGGAAGCATGGATAAAAATGGAGCTGCCCAGAAGCTGATCGCAATTTTTGGGCATATGGATTTTATAGGACTGTTGCATTCTATCCTTGTAGAAACATCGAAATATATCATTATCATATTGTTTGCTATCTATACATGGCATTGCTTTTCTGTGTTTGTGGGGAACAATACAGAGAAAAAAGACAAAGTCTATCGTCGACAGAATAAGATCATGTATACAATTCATTTTATCTGTACAGCAGTACTTTTTCTCAACAGCCTTGATGTTACTATCCTTGGATTATACTTAGCACAGCTTGCTCTTTTGATCTTTGTTAATAAAGCCTATATTTATGTTTATGAAAACGCATCAAAAATGGTTTTAAATAATATGTTAATGCTTTTGATGATTGGCTTTGTGATGATCGGGAGACTGAACAGGGATCATTTGATACGGCAGATGATTTTTGCGGCAGCAATCTGTCTGATCGGATTGTTTATTCCGCTTCTGATTGAACGTTTTTCTTATTTTGACCGCTTTGGACTTGTCTATGCGGTAATCGGAATTTTGATGTTAGCCTTGGTTTTTGTGATTGGTAAAACAATCTATGGAGCAAAGAACTGGATCGTGATCGGTGGCTTTGCGATGCAGCCGTCCGAGTTTGTCAAGATCATCTATGTATTCTTTGTCGCGGCATTGCTATCAAAGTCAACGCAATGGAAAGATGTCGTAAAAGTGGCTGTTTTAGCAGGCGTGCATGTTTTGATCCTTGTTGCAGAAAAGGATCTTGGAGCTGCATTGATCTATTATATTACATTTTTAAGTATCTTATATGTAGCAAGCCGTAATATCGGTTATCTGGGACTTGGTCTGTTTGGCGGTTCGGCTGCGGCAGTTGTCGCATATCATTTGTTTACACATGTACAGACCAGAGTGACAGCATGGCGTGATCCATGGGGAACGATCAATGATGCAGGATATCAGGTTGCACAGTCCCTTTTTGCAATCGGTACCGGCGGCTGGTTTGGTATGGGACTTGGAGAGGGAATGCCAAATAAAATACCGGTAGCCGAGACAGATTTTATTTTTTCTGCGATCAGCGAAGAATTAGGTGCATTTTTTGCTATTTGCCTGATTTTAGTAGAGATCAGCTGTTTTATTATGTTTGTTAATATAGCATTAAAAATAAAAAGAAGATTTTATAAATTAACATCTCTGGGGCTGGCAATGGAATATGTTTTTCAGGTCTTTTTAACGATCGGAGGCGTTACAAAGTTTATTCCGTCTACCGGTGTTACACTTCCTTTAGTCAGTTATGGAGGAAGTTCCGTGATTAGTACCATTATTTTATTTTGTATCATTCAGGGAATGTATGTTTTAAATTGCAAGGAGGAGGAGTCGCTTGAGACACAGCAGGAGACAGATGCATCAAAGAGAAGAGTCAGAAAGAGATAAAAACTTGCAGATGCAAAAAAGGAAAGCAAGAAAGGAACAGCCTGAACGAAGAAAGCAAAATAGCAGACAGGCAGGTCGGGGTGAGGAAAAAGAAAATAAAAAAGGAAATGCACAGATTTTGGCCCTGACATATTGTATGGTTGCTGTCTTTCTTGGAATGGCAGGATATCTTGGTTATTTTATGGCAGTAAAAAGCGATAAAGTGATCAACAATCCATATAATAAACGACAGGAAGTGCTTGCAAAAAAAGTGCAACGTGGCGAGATACGTTCCAAAGACGGAAAAGTGCTTGCGAAGACAAAGACAGACAGTACGGGAAAGGATACAAGGATCTACCCGTATGATGAGATCTTTGCACCGGTTGTCGGCAGAATTTCAAACAGTATGACAGGCATTGAAAAGCAGCAATGTTATCCTTTGCTGACATCGCATGTCAATCCACTGCGGCAGCTTACAAACACATTAAAAGGTGAGAAAAATCCCGGAGACAGTGTGTTCACGACATTAGATGCCAAATTACAGACAATCGCATATCAGGCACTGGGGAATCATAAAGGTGCTGTTGTAGCGATCGAGCCGTCTACCGGAAAAGTGCTTGCAATGGTCTCAAAACCTTCATATGATCCAAACACCGTTGCAAAAAACTGGAGCAGTCTGATCAAAGATTCGAATGATGATTCGAAGTTAGTCAATCGTGCAACACAGGGATTATATCCGCCGGGATCAACATTTAAAGTTCTGACGGCAATGGAATATATGATAGAAAATCCGCAGACATACAGGGATTTTAATTACCGTTGTAAAGGAACGGATACCGTAGCCGGTCATGTGATCCATTGTTATGATAATGAACGTCATGGAATCCTTTCGTTAAAAAACGCATTAGCAGAATCTTGTAATGGTGCATTTGCAACATTAGGAACCGAGCTGGATCTGGATCGCTTTCATAAGTTAGCCGAAAAGTTCGGTTATAATAAAGCATTAGATGCGGATTTTGAATATAATCAAAGTAAATTTGTATTAAATAAACACTCTGATAACGGAGAGTTGACGCAGACAGCGATTGGTCAGGGAAAGACGTTAGTAACACCGCTTCAAAATGCATTGATTGCTGCCACGATCGCCAATGACGGAAAAATGATGCTGCCATATGTTGTCGATCATGTAGAAAGTGACAGCGGTCAGGTTGTTAAAAGCTATGATCCGAAAGAAAAAGGACAAGTCGTTGATGAATGGGTTGCCCAAAAGATGAATGATATGATGAAATCAGTGGTCACAAGTGGTACCGGTTATTCATTAAAGTCATTTTCTTATGAGGTTGCAGGAAAGACCGGATCAGCAGAAGCAGATTCAGAAGGCACGACACATTCCTGGTTTATTGGCTATGCTCCGGCTGACAATCCTAAGATTGCAATCAGTGTTGTTGTGGAAGGTGCGGGAACAGGCAGTCGGTATGCAGTACCTGTAACGAAGAAAATGCTGCAATGTTATCTGGGAGATTAAATTTGCAAACAATGTCAAAAAAGGGTATACTATTTAGAAAGACACCTACCGAGGAGGAATAACAATGGTTAAGGCGACAAGCTGTGGTGGTGTAGTGATTTTTAGAGGAAAGATATTATTGTTATATAAAAACTATAAAAATCGTTATGAAGGATGGGTGTTACCCAAAGGTACTGTAGAGGAAGGCGAGGAATATCACGAAACGGCTTTGCGTGAAGTTAAAGAAGAGACAAGCTCTGTAGCACATATTGTAAAATATGTTGGGAAAAGCCAATATACCTTTAATACACCAAAAGAAACGGTTGTAAAGGATGTTCATTGGTATTTGATGAATACAGACAGTTATTTTAGCAAACCGCAAAAAGAAGAATATTTTCGCGATTCCGGTTTTTATAAGTTCCATGAGGCATATCATTTGTTAAAGTTTTCTAACGAAAAGCAGATTTTAGAACAGGCATATGCAGAATATGTGGAGTTGAAAAAAAATAGGTTATGGAATACGGGATGGAAAAATGATTCTTATTAAAAGGTTTGTCATTTGAATAGAGAGACACAGACAAACAAAGTGATTGTTTAATACTCAGTAACTGCTGATTTTTCTTGACAAAAGATAGGCATAGAGATATAATATCCTAAGAATTGTAAATGTACTTTTTTCTGCTTGGATATAATAATATGTCTGGTCAGATGATCGGATTACTATTTTTGACAAGGAAATATTTATAATAATATTGCAAGGGAGAAAAACTATGGGAAATAATATTTTAATTGTTGATGATGCTGCATTTATGCGTATGATGGTAAAGGACATTCTTACAAAAGGTGGCTATAATGTTGTAGGTGAAGCTGAGAATGGTGTTGTTGCGGTTCAGAAGTATTCAGAATTAAAGCCTGATTTGATTACACTTGATATTACTATGCCAGAGATGGATGGTATTCAGGCATTGAAAAAGATCAAAGAAATCGATGCCGGAGCAAATATCATTATGTGTTCTGCAATGGGACAGCAGGCAATGGTTATTGAAGCAATTCAGAATGGTGCGAAAGATTTCATTGTTAAACCATTTCAGGCAGATCGTGTACTGGAAGCTGTTAAGAAAGTAATCGGATAGCACATACATAAAGGATGAGAGGTTTTCGAAAGAAAACCTCTTTTTTTTCGTTCTGGAATATTTGCCGGCATATAGATAGAAATAAAAACAATATCGTCTCATATACTTTTTACAGGTAGAAAAAGATTTATTTGACGAAAAAGAAATTGTACAAAATATCAGACAATTTAGTAATATGACTGAAAATTCGTCCACAAGTTATTCGCAATGATGTGCATAACTTTTAGACAAAAACATGGATTTTGCTGAAAAATGTTGATAATTTTGGAGTTTTGCACATTGTTATTGATGAATAAGAGGCAAAAAATACAGTTATTAACGAAGTTTTCCACATTATTAACAATTTTGTGCGTAATCATAATACGGTAAAATGCGTATAACTATATTGTCGAAATATGACAGAATATTTCGAAAGTTGTATTGTCTTTGTGTGGAATTCATCAGAATGCCGGGTGTAATTTTAGCGTGGATCCGCTGAGTGAACGGATGAAATTTTTTCAACAGCACAATGCAAGGAAGATACCGCTGGCAAATTGCTGTATAAGGCTGATTTCAAAGATGGATTGGTGAAAATTTACTAAAAAATCATGCGTTGCAAGGTATATTGAGATATTTTGCACAAAAAAAGCTGTTTTTCTCCTTGCTTTTATAAGACGAGTAGGGTATAATAGAATCAGAAAAAAGCAAAGGAGTGGTAACCATGCAGTATATTATCAGTGGAAGAAATATTGATGTTACAGAAGGACTCAAATCAGCAATCCATGAGAAGATTGGAAAGCTAGAAAGGTATTTTACTCCGGACACTGAAGTACATGTTACATTGAGTGTAGAAAAGGAAAGACAAAAAATAGAGATTACGATTCCAATGAAAGGAAATATTGTTCGTGCTGAGCAGACAAGTGATGATATGTATGTATCTATTGATTTGGTAGAAGAGATCATTGAACGCCAGTTACGAAAATATAAAAATAAAATTGTGGACAGACAGCAGGCAGCAGCGAGTCTGAGCAAAGCTTTTGTGGAAGAAGAGATCGAAGATGATGACGAGATTAAGATCATCCGTTCTAAGAGATTCGCCATGAAGCCGATGGATCCGGAAGAAGCTTGCGTACAGATGGAATTGTTAGGTCATGATTTTTATGTATTCCGTAATGCGATCTCAGATGAAGTCAATGTGGTTTATAAGAGAAAAGACCATACTTTTGGATTGATCGAACCGGAATTTTAAAATGAACATGGTATAATAGGATGAGGTAGAATTTTAATATCAGGTGGCTGAAGATGCAGTCACCTGATTTTTTTATTGTAATATAGTAATAGAGAATATATCTTTTGCATAGATAAGGGGTCTTATATGGACGGAGTATACCTTTTTTCTAAAATGCATTTTACGGAATCTGTTTATATGGCAGGAGCGGTCATGCCGGTTCTTTATGCAATGGTTGCAACAATGATCACATTTTTGTTGACTTCATTAGGAGCATGCAGCGTCTTTTTTGTACGAAAAAATATCAGACAGAATGTACAATGTCTCTTTTTGGGATTTGCTGGAGGCGTGATGATCGCAGCAGCAATCTGGTCACTTCTGATACCGGGAATTGAAGCGGCACAGGCACAAAAACAAATTGGATGGTTTGTGGCTGCAGGCGGTTTTTTACTTGGTGTATTACTTCTTTTATTTGTAGATTATTTTATGCGCAAAAAGATGCAAAAATTCCGCCTTAGAACAAAAGAGCAAAATCTTAGCAAAAGCACCTTTATGCTGATTCTTGCAATCACAATCCATAATATTCCGGAAGGAATGGCAGTCGGCATGGCATTTGCGTTAGCGGGAAGTCATCCGTCTGATGCGAATTTGATGTCCGGTGCGATCGCATTGGCAGTTGGTATCGGTATTCAGAATTATCCGGAAGGCATGGCAGTTGCACTTCCTTTGTTAAAAGAAGGAATTTCTAAGAAAAGAGCTTTTTTGTATGGAACATTATCGGCAGCTGTAGAGCCTTTGTTTGGTGTGATCGCTGCGATCATTGCCGGAATGGTGCAATCGGTAATGCCATTATTATTAGCATTTGCTGCCGGTACGATGATCTATGTGGTAGTAGAAGAACTGATCCCGGAGGCACATTTAGGAGAGAAAGAAAATGTGGGAACACTTGGCTTTGTTGTCGGTTTTCTGATCATGATGATTCTTGATGTTGCACTCGGATAGTAAGCAATACGGCATGATGGGATAGTCGGATCGCAATAATCGGAACCTCTTTTTGGAATGAATACAAGAAATAGAAATGGAACATCGAAAATGGCTGGCATGAAGTGTCAGAACACAGAATAGAATAGATAGGAAAAGGCATGAAAAAAGAGGAATGTTATGTTAAATTGGCTTTGGGGTTTGATGATCATTATCGGTGTCAGTTATGGAATTGTTACAGGGAATGCAGAAGCGGTCAGTAATGCTTCGATTGATGGTGCAAAAGATGCGGTGACTATGTCGATCACGATGCTTGGCATTATGGCAATGTGGACCGGTGTGATGGAGATCGCAAAAGAGTCCGGGCTGATGGATCGTATGACAAAAGGACTGTATCCGGTATTGCATTTCTTGTTCCCTGCAATTCCAAAAGGACATAAAGCAAACGAATATATCGCAGCTAATATAATCGCTAATATCTTAGGATTGGGCTGGGCGGCAACGCCAATGGGGCTAAAAGCGATGAAAGAGTTAGCCGATTTGCAAAGAGAAAAACTTCGACGGCAGAATGCACCGGCAAAATGGTATCGGATGGCTTCTGACGAAATGTGCACGTTCTTGGTGATCAACATTTCTTCATTGCAGGTTATACCGGTTAGTATGATCGCTTATCGCAGTCAGTATGGAAGTGTCAATCCGGTTGCGATTGTTGTGCCGGGATTGATTGCGACGACGGTAAGTACACTGATAGGCGTGATTATTTGTAAGCTGATGTCACACCACTCAAAAAGCTCATAAACTCCAAAATCCAAGCGTGCATGCTTGGATTTTGGAGTTTATGAATTTTGTTAATATAATGAGCTTTCTTGTGCTGCGAATTTATGATATACTAATTTTTATATTTGGTTGTTGCACTTCGTGCTTAAAAATTTTTTATAGACAAACAGGAGGAGAAAGATGATTCAGACAAAACTAAAAATTAATGCAAATAAGGAATGCAGCCATATTGCACCGGAAATCTATGGTCAGTTTTCGGAGCATTTAGGACGCTGTATTTATGAGGGAATTTACGTTGGTGAGGATTCCGATATTCCTAATAAAAACGGAATCCGTACAGATGTTGTCGAAGCTTTGAAAGAACTAAAAGTACCGGTTCTTCGCTGGCCGGGTGGATGTTTTGCCGACGAATATCATTGGAAAGACGGAATCGGACCGGAAGAAAACCGCCGGCATATGGTAAATTCTAACTGGGGAGGTGTTGTAGAAGACAACAGCTTTGGTACACACGAATTTATGGATCTGTGTGAGCAGATCGGATGCGAACCGTATCTTGCGGTTAATATGGGAAGCGGTACGGTTGCAGAGGCAGCAGACTGGGTGGAATATTTGACAGCAGATGGCGAGTCCGATATGGCAAAGCTCAGAGCAAAGAACGGACACAAAGAACCATGGAAGATCAAATATCTTGGTATTGGAAATGAAAACTGGGGCTGTGGTGGCAATATGTCAGCAGACTATTATGCCAATGAATATAAGAAATACCAGACATTTTGCCGGGAGTATGGAGACAATCATTTGTATAAGATTGCTTGTGGACCGAGTGCAGATGATTATGAATGGACAAAAGAGTTATTAAAACGTGTCAATGGATGCCACACAAGGGGGATCAGTCTGCACTATTATACACTTCCGACAGGAGACTGGGGACATAAAGGAAGTGCAACCGAGTTTGATGAGAAAGAGTATTATCAGACAATACAGCAAACGATGAGAATGGACGAGGTCATAAAAGGACATTTAGCGGTTATGGACAAGTATGATCCCGATCATAAGATCAGTCTGATCGTTGATGAATGGGGAACATGGTATGATGTAGAACCGGGAATGAATCCGGGATTTTTATATCAGCAGAATACAATGCGAGATGCGATCGTTGCGGCATATAATCTGAATCTGTTTAATAAACACAGTGATCGTATTGCCATGGCAAATATCGCACAGGCAGTCAATGTATTACAGGCAATGATTTTGACGCAAGCAGATCAGCTTGTTAAAACACCGACATATGAAGTGTTCTGGATGTATCGTGATCATCAGAATGCCACACTGGTAGAAAGTCATATGCTTCCGGGAATGACAGGAACAGAGGAAGTATGGGTTCCTGCTCTGTCAGAATCCTGCTCGATCCAGGAGAAAAATGGAGAAAAAATCTTAACGATCACATTGTCAAATGCGTCATTAAAAGATCCGGCACAGATAGCGATCGAATTAGAAGAAGGGATGCAATTTGCAGGAGAAGCGTCAATTACTGAGCTGACAGGTGAGGTACATGCTCACAATACATTTGAACAGCCGGATTGTATTATGCATCAGGATAAGATAGAACAATGGTCAGGAAAGACAAAGACGATTGAAGTCGGACCATGCAGCGTTTATAAGGTGAGTGTTCATGTCAAAGCATAAGATTCCCTGTATCCGTTGTTTGCTTCGTGATTTGGATCAAAAAGCTGCACTAAAGCAGGTGACAGCTTACCGTGAGAGACTTCCGGTACAACAAAGAGCTAATAAAGAGCTTTTTGAGGAAAGACTTTCGATTTGCCGTGATTGCAAGTGGCTTCGGCTTGGAGTATGCCAAAAGAGCGGATATTATGTAGAAGCAAGTGCCTATGACAAGACAAAACATTGCCCTTTGGGAACAAAAATCTGGTAGATTCTATTTTGCCTGAACGCTGTTAGAGAGTAACTTACAAAAAAAGATTATTTCAGAAAATTTACAAAAAAGAGGTTTCATATGAAAAGAATAATGGCATTTTTATTGAGTATTATGATCGTGGCAGGAAGTGTTTTTTCCACTCCTGCCGTAACAAAAGCATATCAGGTTCCATCGAACTTGAAATGGTGGGCTAATGACCGTTTTGGTATGTTTATCCATTTGGGAGCATATTCATCCTATGGAAAAGGTGAATGGATCATGAATGTTGATAAGATCTCAAAGAAAAAATATCAGGAAGAGATCGCATCAAAATTTAACCCAAAGAACTTTAATGCAAAAGAAATCGTTTCTTATGCTAAAAAAGCAGGCATGAAATATATTGTAATCACGGCAAAGCACCATGAAGGACTTGCCTTGTGGGATACAAAGGTGGAAAGTTTTAAGGATTATACTGGTACAAAGACGTTCAGCTTACAGCAATACACACCATTTGGAGCATCCGGCCGCGATATTCTGATGGAGTTAAAAAATGCCTGTAAGAAAGCAGGAATTCATTTCGGATTGTATTATTCTATTTTGGACTGGAATCATTCTTCTCAGACGATTTCCGGTGATTTTACAAAAATGCGTTCGATGGAGGCAAGAAAAGCGTATATTCAGGATATGAAAGCACAGTTAAAAGAATTAATGACAACATATGATCCTGAGATTATGTGGTTTGACGGAGACTGGACATTAAGAAAGAGCAATCCGACATTGGAAAAATGGTGGACAAAGGCAGACGGAAAAGATCTTTACCGTTATTTAAAGAGTATCAAGTCATCTGTTATTGTCAATGAACGTGTGTGTCGTAATTTCGGAATTGGTGATTTTGAGTGTCCGGAGCAGACAGTACCGGCAGCAGATCTTACAAGACCATGGGAAACCTGTCAGACTATGAATAATTCATGGGGCTATACCAAAGCAAATGAGAAATGGTATCGCAGTTCTAAGTCGATTGTCAGAGAGTTAGTTGATGTCGTATCAAAAAATGGAAATTATTTATTAAACATCGGACCAAAAGGTGACGGAAGCATGACGCCAAAGAGTAAAACCGTTTTAAAAGGTGTTGCAAAATGGATGAAGAAAAACAGCGAAAGTATTTATGGAGCAGTAAAAAGTCCGTTTAAGAAAACACCATCCTGGGGAAAATATACCCGGAAGGGAAAGATGGTCTATGTTCATGTTAATAAATGGCCTAAAAACGGTAAGTTAGCGGTGACACGTTATAAAAAGTACAAAGTGAAAAAAGTAACCTGTATCAGCAATGGCAAGAAATACAAGTATTCTACAAAAGGAAAAACCGTTAAACTCAAGGTTGGAAAGAAGGCAGTTAATACGGTAGATACTGTTTTTGCAATACAGTATCAATAGACATGACTTGCAAAGACATCATGAGAAAAAAAGTTACTCAAACATGTAAAAAAAGCTTAAAAGGAACTTTATAGTGGATTTTCATTTTTGCTCTTGTCATAATGATAAAAATGGACGGACGATCATAAACAAGAACGAGATTCAGCTTATAAAAGACCGTATCAATGGATGATTAAAAACAAGATTGAGATCGAGCTTATAAAAGACCGTTTCAATGGATGATCAAAAACAAGATTGAGATCGAGTTTATAAAAGACTGTATCAGTGGATGAACGATCATGAACAGATCCAACAGAAGAGTTTCGATTAAAAAGATCATAACAGTGGTAATGCTGTTATGATCTTTTTTATGGAATAGGAAATTGCTCGTACAGTAGCGGTACACCAGCAAGAATTGCTTTAGCAATTCTTGGAGTGCAAAGCGCTGGCTTTGCACTTTTTTATACAATTTCTACGATGAATGTATCAAAGGAGACTGAAAAATAAATATTTTTTGAAATCAAAAAAATGCTATTGCAAATAGATATATATTGGTATATGATACGTTAGAAATATATGGAAACGATAAAATGATTTGATAAAAATTTTCAAACTTTACAAGAAATCATAGGAATTGTATATGATTTCTCTTTGATCAACGACTGAACAAAAAGCAGGCTTATATCGGAAAAGAAAAAACGAGGGAAAGAACCTGTCGGTAAAACAATGATAACAGGTTGCTTTGTCAGAAAGGAGCAAAAATGAGCAAATCCGTTACAAAAGACATGACAGTAGGTTCACCAATGCGTTTGATCGTAAGCTTTTTTATTCCGTTATTACTTGGAATGCTTTTTCAGCAGTTTTACAGTATGATGGATACGATCATTGTAGGAAGATGTTTAGGTGTCAATGCTTTGGCAGCAGTAGGTTCAACCGGATCGGTTAATTTTATGATCATTGGTTTTTGCATGGGTGTCTGTAATGGCTTTGCAATCCCGGTGGCACAGCGTTTTGGAGCAAAAGACCAGACAGGTCTTCGCAAATTCGTGGCAAACAGCGTATGGCTTTCAATTGTTTTTGCAGTGATCATGACCATTGTAACCTGTATCTTATGCAGACAGATCATGACATGGATGCGTACTCCGGCAGATATTTTTGAAGATGCCAATACATACATTTTCATTATATTTATAGGAATTCCGGCAACCTATCTGTATAATCTGGTATCCGGCATTATCCGTTCGTTAGGAGACAGCCGTTCGCCATTGTTCTTTTTGATCGTGTCTTCTGTTTTAAATATCGGATTGGACTTTTTGTTTATTTTGACATTTCATATGGGGGTTGCCGGTGCGGCATGGGCAACAGTGATCAGTCAGGCTGTATCAGGGATCGGCTGCCTGTTCTATATGAAGCATAAATTTGAAATTTTAAAGATCCGTCCTGAAGAGTGGAAAATGGATACAAAATATATGAAAATTCTTTGCGGAATGGGAATTCCGATGGGATTACAATATTCGATCACGGCAATCGGCAGCGTCATTTTACAGACTGCGGTCAATACTCTGGGTTCTTCGGCAGTTGCAGCAATTACTGCAGGAAGCAAGGTAAGTATGTTCTTTTGCTGCCCATATGACGCAATGGGATCTACAATGGCAACCTATGCCGGACAAAATGTTGGAGCCGGTAAGCTTGATCGTGTGAAAAAAGGTATGCTTTCCTGCTGTCTGCTTGGATTGATCTATGCAGTGCTTGCGTTTGTCTTCTTATTTTTCTTTGGACGGTATACGGCATTGCTCTTTATGGAAGCCTCAGAAAAAGCAATCCTTGGCAACGTAACAACATTCCTTTTGATCAACAGTGCGTTCTTCTTCCCGCTTTCTCTGGTCAATATCATCCGTTTTACGATTCAGGGAATGGGATACAGTGTTCTGGCTATCTGTGCAGGAATTTGTGAAATGGTTGCACGAAGCATTGTTGGTTTTGTATTTGTACCAATGTGGGGCTTTGTGGCTGCCTGCTTTGCAAGTCCGGTTGCATGGATCTGTGCGGATATTTTCCTGATCCCGGCATTTTTCTATTGCCTGCGCAGATTAAAAAAGGTATATTAAAAGCAGAAAAAATACATGAAATGAAATGGCATGAAAATGCCCCGGTTTTTATAGTGAAAAATATATATTTACTAATAGTATTGTTAGGAATAACAGAGCAGGGACAGAATGCAATATCAGAGAATATTATGCAATAAGAAAAAGTGCATTTTGTAAGGGAGGAAGCAAAGAGTGGAGAAGGAACCAGAACAGATACTTGCAAAAAGTTCGCTTTGTAAGGGGATGACAAAGGAAGAGATACAGGAGATCTTATCTCAGAATGGCTGTCGTATCTGTCATTATGACAAAGGCGAAACCATTTTTTTGCAAGGACAGAAAGCAAATCGAATGTTTGTGCTTGTTTCGGGAAAGGTTGTGATCGCCAAAGTAAGTGCAAGTGGGAAAAAGAGTGTTCTTACCTGCATTGAAACGGTCGGAGACCTTTTTGGAGAGATCTATCTTTTTATCGGAAAAAAGGAATTCGAGATGGAAGCACAGGCAGTTGTTTCTACAACTGTTTTAAGTATTGACAGTCGCATTTTTGAAAAAGAAGCAGATAATTCGATGGCAGAGATCCGTTTAATGAAGAATCTGTTACAGCTTTTTGCAAAAAAAGCCTATCTATTGAACAAGAGACTGCGGTTGTTAAGTGCCGGAAGTCTTCGAGAAAAGATTGCCTCTTTTTTGCTGGAACATGCAAGTGAAGATGGAATGGTTTATTTGTCTATGACAAAAGAAGAGCTGGCGGAATATATGAATGTGGCGAGACCTTCTCTTTCCAGAGAAATCGGAAATATGGCGGAAGAAGGATGGATCGCATTGCAAGGAAAAAATATTTTGATCAGGGATTTAGAAAGCCTGGAAGATCTTTTATAACAGGAAAGATCAGAAAAGAATGGTGTAATGTCAGTTTGTGATAATATCATCATGGATATATATTTTTTTAAATGACTAAAACGGTGTAACATTTGTTACATCGTTTTTTATAGGAAGCTGTTATACTACTTTCAGAATCAAAGAGACACATAAAAAATAAAAAACAAAAAGACAAATAAAAAAGAAATGGAGATACGAAAATGATCAGACGTGTAATTCAGATTGATACAGAAAAATGTAATGGATGTGGTTTATGTGCAACGGCATGTCATGAGGGTGCGATCGCGATTGTAGATGGCAAAGCAAAATTAATGCGTGATGACTATTGCGACGGACTTGGAGATTGTCTGCCAAGTTGTCCGATGCAGGCGATTTCTTTTGTGGAAAGAGAGGCGGCTGCTTATGATGAAGAAGCAGTACGGAAGCATTTGGAAAAGAGAGCAAAAGAGCAGAAGACAGCAGGCTGTCCGGGAAGTCAGGCAAAAGCAATCAAACGCCCACAGGGAGGCTGCCCGGGAAGCCGGCCAAGAGCGATCGAACGTCCGCAGGGAGGATGTCCGGGAAGTCAGGCAAAGATGATAAAACGATCACCGGAAGCGTCTGTCAGTGCAGCGCAGCATACAACGAATGTGATTTCAGAACTTCGTCAATGGCCGGTACAGATTAAATTAATGCCGGTCAAAGCACCGTATTATGATGGTGCAGATCTCTTGATCGCAGCAGATTGCACAGCATATGCATATGCAAACTTCCATGATGATTTTATTCGTGACAAGATCACAGTGATCGGATGTCCGAAGTTAGATGATATTGACTATAGTGAAAAGCTGACAGAGATCCTTAGACAAAATGACATTAAGAGTGTGCATATTGTACGCATGGAAGTTCCATGTTGTGGTGGTTTGTTAAATGCTGCAAAGGTAGCCTTACAAAATTGTGACAAAATGATCCCATGGCAGGTCACAGTCGTTGGAACCGATGGTACCATCTTGCAATAAGAGCTTGTGGATAATCAGGGTTGATGACAAAGTAAAAAGCCCTTCCTATCATAGTATTATTATGATAGGAAGGGCTTTTGCAGTTCCGGGAAAGAATACTTCCAGCCGGAATATTATTTGTTTTTGTTATAGATCTTAGATTGTACACTGCCATCTTCGATATTGATATAGCGGATGAACAAAGACACTTTGTTGTCTTCATTTAAGCTGTTCCATACCATATCACCAAAAGCGTCCATATCGTCCATGGTATCGACTAACTTTGGTTCGCCTTCAAAGCTTGGCAGAGGATTTGCATCGTGCATATAAGTATGGATAAAATGTGCTTCTCCGGCAACCGGATTTTCATAATCAAAAGTATAACGGTTGCAAGCATCTCCGTTGCCATTATTGCTTTTTAAGATAGACATCGAATAGTCGAAGCCACCGTCTTCTACGGATAAGATCGCTGAAATTCTAGGAGTATAATTTGGTGCGTCCGGTTCAAATTCTCTTGTACGAAGAGACTGTTCAAAGGTTGCACCTTCCTGCATTAAGTCATAAATGGTATCTGTCTGATCTCCGTTTGTTACGATCGTGTTATTTTCAAGGACGCGTACCGGTGCGTAAATGATCAGGCTTGGATCTTCTAACTTAGCAGGATCAAAAGCCTGTGTTCGGATTCCGGCTCCGTCTTCAACGAAGACACGGTTGCGGCTGTTTTCGCTGCGTCCCATGATAAAATAAGCAATGACAGCATGTGTGCCATCCGGTGTTTTACCAACAACGATGCCACGTCCCGGATAAGCGTTGCTTTTTAATTCGTTTTCTAAAGATAATTGTTTCATGATACTCTCCGTTTCTGAGCCTGTGCAATATTATGATTTATGCAGAATGCTCTTATATAATATGAAAATCTTTTTATGTATTCGGTCAAAATATAAAAATTCTGTCCGGTTTTAAAAGAAACCGGATCTCATTTTAGTGATGGAACAGACGAAGTCCTGTGAATGCCATAGTAATTCCAAATTCGTCACAAGCATCAATAACAGCCTGATCATTCTTAGAACCGCCTGCCTGTGCGATATATTTGACACCACTGCGGTTTGCACGTTCTACGTTATCACTAAATGGAATGAATGCATCGGATCCTAATGTAACATTATCTAAGTTCTTGATCCATTCAGCTCTTTCTTCTCTTGTCATTCTTTCCGGTTTTTCGGTAAAGAAGTTTTCCCAGATGCCGTCAGCAAGTACATCCATATCATCATCGGATAAGTAAACATCGATCGTATTATCTCTGTCAGGACGACGGATATCATCGCGGAATGGGAGATTTAAAGCTTTTGGCGACTGACGAAGGAACCATTTGTCTGCCTTGTCACCGGCAAGACGGGTACAATGAATACGCGACTGCTGCCCTGCACCGATACCGATCGCCTGACCGTCTTTTACATAACAGACTGAGTTCGACTGTGTATATTTTAAGATGATGTTTGCAAGCATCATATCGTGTAAAGCAGATTCTGTAAGGTTCTTTTTCTTTGTCACAACGTTATCGAAAAGTTCTTTTGTTGTTTTTACTGTATTATGTCCCTGCTCAAAAGTAATACCAAATACATCTTTTGTCTCCAACGGAGCAGCTTCATAATCAGGATCGATCTGGATCACGCAGTAATTACCACGTTTCTTTTCTTTTAAGATTTCTAATGCTTCAGGAGAATAAGAAGGAGCGATGATACCATCCGATACAAGTGTTTTCAGATATTTTGCCGTTGCAACATCACATTCATCGGAAAGAGCGACAAAATCACCAAAAGAAGACATTCTGTCAGCGCCTCTTGCACGAATATATGCTGTTGCCATTGGAGTCAGTTCGATATCATCATCCACGAAGTAAATCTTCTTCATCGTATCATCAAGAGGAACATCAATCGCTGCACCTGCGGGACTGACATGCTTAAAAGAAGCAGCAGCAACATGCCCGGTAGCTTCTTTTACTTCCTTTACCAACTGCCAGCTGTTAAAGGCATCTAAAAGGTTGATATATCCCGGTGTTCCGTTTAATACCTGAAATGGAAGATCGCTTCCGTCTTTCATAAATACTCTTGCGGGTTTCTGGTTTGGATTACATCCGTACTTTAACTGGATCTCGTTCATGATAAATCTCCTCTCTGGTTCAAAAATAACAGATTCTTGTTTGAAAGTATAAAAAAAGCCCACTCCTCCGGACAATCTGCCCAGACGGTCGGCTGCATATCAGTTATACTCCCTGTGGTATTCTCCACTTCCGTCAGTCATATAACTGTCTTTACTTTACCATACAAAAAGTGGACTGTAAAGCATTCTTTTGAAATTTTCTGATTACTTATAAAAAGAAAATCGGTTATATGTTTTTTGTTCTGTTCGTATGATACGGACAAATTCTTCTATTTTTTGAGGATCTTTTCCGGTCTTGTTACTTGCGTTGTATTCTACGCCTGTAGAGACATCAATGCCATCCGGTGAAAGCTTTTTAATCGCTTCTTTGACATTGTCTGCTGATATCCCGCCTGCAAGAAAGAAAAGTTTATTATCGCGAGGAATATCAGAAAGCATAGACCAGTCAAAAGATTTTCCACTGCCCGGTTCATGCGCATCAAAGACATACCCTGCTACATTTTTATCTAAGCGGTAATCAGCAATCGTATCCATATCCTTTACATTAAAGGCTTTTAAAACCGGAAGCCGGATCTGAGAGAAAAGAGCCGGATCGATCATTCCGTGAATCTGTATATAGTCAAATCCGGCAGCTTCAATCTGTCTGATCTGTTTGATAGAAGGTTTGACGACAACGGCTGTTTTTTTAATGGAAGGATCCAGTGCCTGCATGATCTCTTTTGCCTGCTCAATCGTAATATTTCGTTTACTTTTTGGGAAAAAGAGTACAAAACCTGCAAAATCTACATGGTTGGCATTCAGATAATCCGCTTCTGTTACTTTTGTCAGTCCGCATATTTTGATTAACATAATCATCCTCATTTCTTCATTTTATGTTTTTGTTTTGGTATACCATAATGCGAAAATTAAGTCAATTTCTTATTATCCGTGGCCTGAGTTTATGGTTGTCTGATCACAAGGAAAATGATATGATGTGGAGAGAAAATGATCTGGGAATGGAGGAGAAGCAATGGAGATACTGTCGCAGCATACTGTTGATATACAGCAGCATTGTGCCGTTTTTGATAAAGCACCGGTGGCATTTGCAATGTTTCGGCTTATCTTTGGAAAAACTGGAGAATACCGCGATTATCAAATGGTATATCATAATCATGCATTAGAGAAAATCTTTGAAAACATCGGAATTAAAGATATTATAGCGGAGCTGGATAAGAAAGATCAGGGCTTTCTTTCATTATTATGTGAAGTAGCAAAACAAAAACAGCAAAAGAAGACGTATATATTAAAAAGAGAAAAAGAACGTTATTATGAAATTATCGTGTATCCTGACCGGAAAGACCATGTAGCCTGTATCCTGAACGATGTGACAGAACGGAGCATGGAAGAAAGAAGACATTCGGAAGAGTTTCAGGATGAGGTACATCAGAAAGTAAAAAACGGAACAGATCTTTTATGGGAGTATTGCCGTTATAATCTGACAACAGATACGATTGAATATCTGGAAGAAAAAGGGAAAAAGATAACGGATAAGATATTGTTGGAGGTCAAGTCCTATTACGACCGTATGAAGAGTTTGTTTGAAGAAATAGGGATCAGTCAGAATGACGCAAACCGTTTTTCGAGAAAATATTTGTTAGAACAGTATCAAAGTGGGGTCAGTGACAGTCAGTTTAACTTTTTTGCAAGGGACTATACAACAAAAGCACCTTTATACCTGAAGTTAGAGTGCAAATTACTTCGTCACCCGGGAAATTTAGATGTGGTTGCTTTTTTTTATACCAGGGATGAAAGCCGATCCTATATGGAAAAGTGTGCTTCGGAAGCTATTTTAGGGAATGATTATGATTTTGCGGGAATTATTTATACAAAAGCCGATAACTATTTCTATTGCAAACAGAACAAAGGAAAATACCAAGAAGAATATGTTAGTGGAAATTATCCGGAACTGATCCGGCAATCTTTATTAAAGTTTTGTGTGAATGATGATGTTGAAAAGAGAGTATGGAACAACTCAATGGAAGAGATTCAGAAACGTCTGCGGTTAAAAACCGTGTATCGTACAGAAGTTGATATGCTCAATCCAAATGATGGAACCATACACCGCAAGAACCTCTCTTATCGGTATGTTGATTCCAAGAAAAATATAATTGCGGTTAATCAGGTGGATGTAGAATCGGTTGTCAGCAGAGAACGCGAGAAGAAACGGCAGTTAGAGACTGCTTTGAATCTGGCAGAACAGGCGAATAATGCCAAATCAGAATTTCTTGCAACCGTCAGTCATGAGATTCGTACACCGATGAATGTTGTGCTTGGACTGACCGATTTAGCAAAGTCTGAGATAGATAATAGGGAAGTTCTTTTAGATTATCTGAATAAAATCGAAGTGTCAGGGAAACATCTTTTACATCTGGTTAATGATGTGCTTGATATGTCAAAAATTGAAAGCGGCGAGTTTAAGCTGCATCCGGTACGTTATAATCTGAAAGACTTTTTGATGAATATGCAAAATTATGTCCAGACATTATGCAAACAAAAGAATATCACATTATTGATCGCAGCAGGAAAAGATTTTCCGGATATTTATGTTGATAAACTTCGTTTAGATCAGATTTTTATTAATATTATTTCAAACGCAGTCAAGTTTACACCGCATGGTGGAAAAATTCTGCTTTCGATGCAGACAAACAGACAGGATCATAAGATCAACTGCCGGTTTGAAGTAGCAGATAATGGCATTGGGATGAGCAAAGAGTTTCAAAAGAATCTATTCAAACCTTTTATGCAGGAAGAGCGAATGGCACAACACCCGGTAGAAGGTACCGGTCTCGGACTTGCAATTGCGTATGGTATTATCAATAAAATGAATGGAAATATCGAGATTAAGAGTGAAAAAAATATTGGAACGACATTCCTGATCAATCTGTCGTTTGAAGAAGCAGATAAGAACAGTACACCGAAAAAGCAGTTTGAAACGGAAAAAGTGCTTTTAGAAGGAAAAAATGTGCTGATCATAGAAGATCATCCGATCAATCAGATGATTCTTAGCAAAATGCTTAAAAATCAGGGAGCACAGATTTATTGTGCAGACAACGGAAAGATTGGTCTTGAAATGTTTGAGCAGTCGGATGCCGGTATGTATGATATCATATTTATGGATATCCGTATGCCGGTCATGGATGGTCTGGAAGCTGCACGTAATATTCGTAAGTTAGACAGACCGGATGCGAAGTGCGTTCCGATCATTGCGATGACTGCAAATGCATATGATGAAGACAGAGAAAAATCAGAAAAGGCAGGAATCAATGTACATTTATCCAAACCAATTGATTCTCAGATACTTCGTAAGACAATTGCAGAAATATTGCAAAAGAAGACGGATAAGATCTGCTGATGACAGAAATTCAAATAAAGGAGTGAGCAAAAATGGCAGGTGTTCTTTTTGAAGGTGGTTCTTTTCGGGCAGTTTTTAGTTGTGGAGTGATGGATGCTCTTTTGGAAAAAGAGATTTACTTTCCTTATTGTATAGGTGTTTCAGCGGGAGCAGCAGATGCAGCTTCTTATATTTCCAAGCAGAAAGGACGTAATATCAGAGTGTTTGAAAAATATCGAAACGATAAAAGATATGTTGGAAAACGCAATCTGATCAGGCAAAAGAGCATTTTCGGAATTCAGTTTGTTTTTCGTGATATTCCCAATAAGATCGATCTGTTTGATATGAAAACATTTTCAGAGTATTCCGGTAAATTTTTGATCACAACAACCGATGCTGTTACCGGTAAAGTGAAATATTTTACGCAAAAAGATGTGGATCATAATTTCGATACAATCTGTGCAAGTTGTGCACTTCCGGTTGCATTCCCGGCAATCGAGGTACAGGGACGTAAATATTATGATGGCGGTTTGTCCAATCCCATTCCGATCGATAAAGTTTTAGCTGATGGGAATGACAGGGCTTTGATGGTTTTGACACAGCCCAAAGGCTTTCAAAAGGAATGTAAGCGTTCCGACAGAACCGTGGCACGCATCATCCGCCATAAATATCCGATGATTGCAAAAGCACTTTGTGAACGGTATAAGAAATATAATGAATCGGTAAAAGCCTGTGAACAGCTTGAAAAAGAAGGAAAGGGAATCATTATCCGTCCGGATCATGCATTAAACAGTTATGAAGAAGATGTCAGTGTTCTTCGACAGACTTACGAAGAAGGATACCAAAAGACGATCGACCAGATCGACCGGATCCAAAAGATATTATAATATCTATTCCCTTTTTAGAAAAAATAGTATATAATAAAGTTTGTTTATGAGGAAAACAGACAGGCTCATAGAGAGTAAATCAAAAGATGGAGGTTATATTATGTTAGTATCAGCAAAAGAAATGCTTACAAAAGCAAAAGCAGGAAAGTATGCAGTAGGACAGTTTAACATCAATAACTTAGAGTGGACAAAATCCATTTTACTTACAGCAGAAGAATTACAGTCACCGGTTATTCTTGGTGTATCAGAAGGTGCCGGCAAATATATGTGTGGTTATAAGACAATCGTAGGTATGGTAAAAGGTATGCTTGAAGAATTAAACATTACCGTGCCGGTTGCTCTTCACTTAGATCATGGTTCATTTGAAGGTGCAAAGGCTTGTATCAATGCAGGTTTTTCTTCAATCATGTTTGATGGTTCTCATTATCCGATCGAAGAGAATATCGAAAAGACAACACAGTTAGTTCATGCATGTGATATCCTTGGTATCTCTTTGGAAGCAGAAGTTGGTTCTATCGGTGGTGAAGAAGATGGTGTTATCGGTGCCGGTGAATGTGCTGATCCTGATGAATGTAAAGCAATCGCTGATCTTGGTGTTACAATGCTTGCAGCAGGTATCGGTAATATTCATGGTAAATATCCTGAAAACTGGGCTGGTTTAAGCTTTGAGACATTAGATGCCATTCAGGCTAAGACAGGTGATATGCCATTAGTTCTTCATGGCGGTACAGGTATTCCTGCGGATATGATCAAGAAAGCGATTTCTCTTGGTGTTGCTAAGATTAATGTAAATACAGAGTGTCAGCTTGCATTCCAGGAGGCTACACGTAAGTATATCGAAGAAGGTAAGGACTTAGAAGGAAAGGGATTTGACCCACGTAAACTTCTTGCTCCAGGTGCAGAAGCAATCAAAGCTACTGTAAAAGAGAAGATGGAACTTTTCGGTTCTGTTGGAAAAGCAAAATAATGTATTTCATGCAGAAACGATCGTCAGACTGATCGTTTAAAATGAAAGTTAGAAGTATTGAAAACGAAAGTTACGGATACTTCATAAAAAGAAAAGACAGCCATACAATTTATATGCATGGGTGTCTTTTCTTTCTAAAAGGCAGGGAACAAAAAAGGTTTGATAGAGAGGCGATACGAGGAGGTCAGGATGGACAGAATAGAATTTCTTTCGATTTTAAGGGAAAGTCTCGAAGGCTGTATCCCATTAGAAGACGTAGAAGAAAATGTTACTTTTTATCGCAATTATTTTGATAATGCTGACGGTTCAGAGCAGGAAGTGATACAGGAACTTGGTGATCCGCGTCTGATCGCCAGAACGATCATAGAAGCATATAAGGCTTCCAAAGGTCCGATGGCAGATTATTATACAGAGAAGGCAAGAAGCGAATACAGCAGAGAACATTCCGAATATCACGACGAGTCAGGTAGTAATAGCTGGTCGGAAGAAGACACAGGATATTCGAAAGCAGAACAGATCAAACGCTGGATCATCGGTATTGTGATCATAGCGGTTGTTCTTGCGATTCTTGCATTGGCATTAAAGATTTTCGTTGTCTTTTTACTTCCTGTCATATTGATCATCTTTGTTGTCAAGCTGATCATGGATTATTTTGACCGATAGGCAGATCGTTTTTGCAAGGAGATGGGCAGTCAGCAAAAAAGTATACGGTTGACAGAATGTGCTGTCGGTGGTATTATCGCATTATTTGTGTGTGATATAAAGAGGTTCGTTTTTAAGAACAATGGCAAGAGGTTACGATCTTACACAGAAAAATGTGTATGACAGAAGAGAGGATATATATGTATAAGATTCTTTGTAAAGATGGCAGTGCCAAGAGAGGTCAGTTAGAAACCGTTCACGGAACGGTACAGACTCCTGTCTTTATGAATGTGGGGACAGTTGGTGCGATGAAAGGCGCGGTAGCAACGACAGATCTTTTGAATCTGAAAACACAGATTGTTTTGTCTAATACATATCATCTGCATGTACGTCCCGGAGATGATGTTGTAAAGAAAATGGGTGGAATTCGTAAATTTATGGTCTGGGACAACCCTGTGTTGACGGATTCCGGTGGATTTCAGGTGTTTTCTCTGGCGGGACTTCGAAAGATAAAAGAAGAGGGCGTTTATTTTCATTCGCATATTGATGGAAAGAAGATTTTTATGGGCCCGGAAGAAAGTATGCAGATTCAGTCGAATATTGCATCGACGATCGCAATGGCATTTGATGAATGTCCGCCACATCCGGCAACAAGAGAATATATGCAAAATTCGGTGGATCGTACAACACGCTGGTTAGAACGTTGTAAAAAAGAAATGGCACGTCTGAATTCGTTAGAAGATACACTTAATCCGAACCAGCTTCTTTTTGGAATTAATCAGGGTGGCACATTTGGAGATATTCGCATGGAGCATGCCAAACGGATTGCCGACATGGATTTAGACGGATATGCTCTTGGTGGTCTGGCGGTAGGAGAGACACATCAGGAAATGTATGATATCATTGAAAAGACGGTACCGTATCTGCCGGAAAATAAACCAACGTATCTGATGGGAGTCGGAACGCCTGCTAATATATTAGAAGCTGTGGAGCGTGGTGTTGATTTCTTTGACTGCGTCTATCCGGCAAGAAACGGAAGACATGGTCATGCCTATACGAACCATGGCAAGATGAATCTTTTGAATGCAAAATATGAGCTTGATGATCGTCCGTTAGATGAGACTTGCGATTGTCCGGTTTGCAAGCATTACAGTCGTGCTTATATCAGACATTTGCTAAAGGCGAAAGAAACCTTAGGACTACGCCTGATGGTAACACATAATCTGTATTTTTATAATACAATGATGGAAGAGATCCGTGATGCCATTGAACACAAATGTTTTAAGGAATATAAGAAAAAGAAATTAGAGCAGATGAAGGAGGAAACAAAATGAGTTTAGTTTCAGTTTTAGGAAGTCAGGCAACAGGTGGAACCAATATAGTATCGATCGTTGTTCTTTATGCGGCAATTATCGGTATTTTCTGGTTCTTTGCAATCCGCCCGCAGAAGAAGAAACAAAAAGAACATGATTCTTTGGTATCATCTTTGGAAGTAGGCGACAGCATTTTAACAACAAGTGGATTCTTCGGTGTTGTGATTGATATTATGGATGAAGTTGTTATTGTTGAATTCGGTAATAACAAGAATTGTAGAATTCCTATGAAGAAAGAAAATATCGTTGAGATCGATAAGCAGAACGGAGAAGAGTAAGCTTCCGGTTTTGTAAATTTTTTAAAATAAAAAGGTCTGTAAAAGAATTGCACTATTCTTTCAGAGATCAGGCAAATGCCTGAACTTGAAAGATGCGAAGAATTCTGTTTACAGACCTTTTTTATGGAATAGGAAACTGCTCGTACAGTAGTGGTACATATAGCAAAGCCCCGGCTTTGCACTTTTTTATGTATCGTTTTAATCCGCTTTTTGATGCAATGGATAATCAACGCAGGCAGCAAGATCTACGAGATATTGATAGGGGATCGTTAAGTTGCCTCTGCCGGAACCAAGATCAATGGAAGGTTTATTCTTCCCGTGAAAATCCGAACCTCCACTTGGCAGCAGATCATATTCTTTTGCAAGACGCTTAACAAAAACTTCATCAGCAGCAAAATGGTTCGAATACATTACTTCAATACCACGCAGTCCATGTTCTTTGAACTCTTGTATCATGGCACGTAATGTAGGCTCAGGCAGTTTATAGTGAAGTGGATGGGCAAGGATTGGAACACCACCGGCTTCACAGATCAGATGAATGCCATCAATAGCGGCTGTACGTGTCCGCTTGACATAAAAGGGAGAATCCTCGCCCAGATATTTAGAAAATGCTTCTTTCGAATCTTTTGCAACACCATGTTCGATCAGATAACGTGCAAAATGTGCTCTGGTAATGACAGCATTCGGATTTCCTCCCGAAAGTTCTTCTGCTGTCATCGGAATTCCGGCTTTTTGAAAGTTTTTTATCATATCCAGATTTCTTTGTTTTCGTTTGTTGACAAAATCAGTTGTCTGTTTTATTAACTTTTGATTATGGATATCAATAAAAAGACCGACTAAATGGATCTCATGATGGTTATAGTCAACCGAAAGTTCTGTACCGGGGATCAATTCGAGTGGATAGCCCTTTTTTTTCAAATATGCGAAAGCCGGTTCAAGACCTTCGACACAATCATGATCTGTCAGTGCAAAAGCAGACAGATTTTTTTTATAGGCTAATTCTATCAAGTTCTCAGGAGAACAGGTTCCGTCTGAAAAATTTGAATGTACATGTAGATCAATCGTATGCATAAAATCGCCTCTTTTCTTTTTTGGTCATATGTCAAAATGTTATAATTTGTATTACCATGTTGCTTTGTGTATCGTTTTTTGATTACAAAGTTTGTATACATATACTCTACCACAATCTGGCAAGATAAAAAAGTCAGAGAAACAAAGGAATATTTTCTTTCGATACGGTATAAGTTATAGTAGAGTAAAAGAATCGATGGAGTAAAGAAGGACTATGAAAGAAAATATAAAAAACATAAGTGTTATTCTTGGTATTATGTTGATCAGTTCGGTGATAGTATTGCTGCTTTTAACAATATGTATCTGGAAAATGGATGGTGGAGCAAATTTCTTATCTGCCGGTGTGATCGCTGCGTATATCATCAGCAGTCTGATCGGAGGTTGTCTGATCGGAAAAGCAATGGGGTCACAGAAATTTTTATGGGGTCTGTTTATTGGCTTTCTTTATTTTATGTTTTTACTGCTGCTCGGCATAGCAATGATGCATATTGATTTAAAACAGCATACACAAATTATCGGCAGTGCATTTATATGCAGTATTTCAGGAATGGTAGGAGGGATGTTTTCAAAAGGAAAATGAAAAAAGTAATAGTTTTTTAACAAAAAAGAAATGAAACTGTGATGACAAAATTATTTGTTGTGCTATGATAGGTAACTGTATAATGAATAGAAGATGGAGGGCAATATGAAAGCATTAGAGAACAAAAGGGAAAAGCAGGAGGAATTCCCGGAGATGAGTATGCGTCAGAGAGCTGATATCAGAGCACGGAAACGAAAAAAACAGTTGCGATTAAGATGGATTATTATGAATTCTATTATCGCACTTTGTATTATATTAGGGGTTTTAGTTGTTAAAGCAATATCTTTGAATAGAGAAAACACGAGAAAAGAAGCAGCGAAAGAAGCAGCTGCGGAGAAAAAGAAAAATGCAGCAAAGCAGACACCGGTTCCGACAGCAACACCAACACCGGCACCTGTTGGAAGTGAACGATGGTTAAGAAAAGATCTGGATCCAAGTAAACCAATGATTGCCATGACATTTGATGATGGTCCATATTCTCCTGTTACAGAGAAGATCTTAGATGTTTTTGAACAGAATAATGGAAAAGCGACATTTTTCTGCGTAGGAAGCAGAGTATCTGAGTATGCCTCCTCTGTACAACGGGCATATAATATGGGATGTGAGATTGCAAGCCATACGTATTCACATGTTTATCTGACCAGATTAAAAGCGAAAGGGATTAAAAAAGAACAGAATAAGACCAACAAAGCCATTCGGAATATCATTGGCTGCGAGCCGACTGCTTTACGTCCACCGGGTGGGTTTGTCAATGCAAAAGTCCGTAAGAATATGAAAGTACCGATGATCTGCTGGAGTGTTGATTCAGAAGACTGGAAATCCAGAAATACAAAAAAAGTTTTGAAAAGATGCAAAAAGCTTGAGGATGGAGATATTGTCCTGATGCATGATCTGTATCCAACGACAGCAAAAGCTGTTAAAAAGTTAGTGCCGCGTCTGGTAAAGCAGGGATTTCAATTAGTTACAGTAGATGAACTTTTTTATTATAAAGGCATTCCGATCAAGGCAGGAGAGTTGCATTTTAGCGGAAAATGATTCAAATAGCAGATTTAATTTGTCAGGAATATGTTCTTCTGGTTCGCAAAAAGCATCATAAAAGCTGTTTAAGAGCAATTATGATGCTTTTTGTGTGGAATAGAAAAATGTTCCTATAGTGGTTTTGTGTGAACAATAGTCTTATGGGGTGTGCTGTTTTTATAGACAATTTAAGGTTTCATGTATTGGAAAATAGTTGCTATTCTGTGCATTAGTTGATATAATAGACTTTGACGTGATTTTAGAAAAATTATAAAAATTCACGAAAAAAGTTCTAAATTTAAAGGAGAAATGTAGCATGAAGAACAAGAAAAAGGGGTTATTGCAAATTATTCTGATCCTTGCAATAATCGGTCTCTGTGGCTTCACAACTTTAGTTGGCTTTACAAAGCACCATAAAGGTAGCGCACAGAACATCAAGCTTGGTCTGGATCTTGCCGGTGGTGTCAGTATTACATATGAAGCTGTCGGAGATACACCTTCTCAGACCGAGATGGAAGATACTCGTAACATGATGCAGAAACGTGCCGAGGTATATAGTACAGAATCTTCTGTAGTAATTGGTGATGGCGGACGTATCACAATTGACATTCCTGGTGTTGCAAATGCAGATGAGGTACTTGCATCATTAGGTAAAGAAGGATCTCTTGATTTTGTAGCTCAGGATGATATGTCATTTGAAGATAATGATCAGACAAAGCCAAAATATACAAAGACAGTTTGTACCGGTAAAGACGTAAAGACTGCAGAAGCTACGACACAGCAGAATGAAGTAACAAAGAAGAAAGAATATGTCGTATCTTTGAAGTTTAAGTCAAAAGGCACAAAGTCATTTGCAAATGCGACTGCAGCAGCAGCTCCATCAAAGAAGGTTATTTATATTGTATATGATGGTAAGGTGATTTCTTATCCGGCCGTACAGAGTGAGATCTCAAACGGAGAGGCTGTTATTTCGGGAAGTTTTAAAACATATGATAGTGCGGAAGAGCTTGCTTCTATGATCCGAATCGGTGCTCTCCCTGTAGAATTAAAAGAAGTACAGTCGCAAGTAGTAGGTGCACAGCTCGGACAGGATGCAATCCAGTCAAGCTTGCTTGCCGGTGCGATCGGTTTTGCATTGGTTGTGCTGTTTATGATTGTATTTTACCGTTTGCCGGGTCTTGCAGCTTCTATTGCGTTGGTGTTCTATCTGGTAGTGATGCTGGTAGGCTTGAATGCATTAGATATTACCTTAACCCTTCCGGGTGTGGCAGGTATCATACTGAATATCGGTATGGCAGTCGATGCGAACGTTATTATCTTTACACGTATTAAGGAAGAGCTGGCTAAGGGCAAGACAGTACAATCAAGTATCAAGCTTGGTTTTGATAAAGCGTTATCAGCTATCATTGATGGTAACGTAACAACCCTGATCGCTGCGTTTGTGTTATATATTAAAGGTTCCGGTACAGTAAAAGGTTTCGCAACAACATTAGCGATCGGTATTATTTTATCAATGTTTACCGCTCTTTACATTACAAAGATTCTTTTGAAGGCAATGTATGCATTGGGTGTAGACGATATTAAATACTTTGGTGTTGAAAAAGAAAGAAAGACGATTCACTTTGTTGAAAATAAAGCGAAATTCTTTGTGATTTCCGGCGCTTTAATTGTAGCTTGTGTAGTTTGTCTGTTTATTAACAAGGCAGGAAGATGCAACGGAAATATCCTGAATTATGGTTTGGATTTCTCCGGTGGTACAACATTTGATATCACATTTAACAAAGATCAGAAGATTGATTCTGATATGAAGAAAGATATTGAATCAGTATTTAGTAAGGAAAGCGGTTCGAATGATGTTGTCATTTCAGAAATTGCCGGTTCAAACGGTCTTTCTGTAAAGACAGTCGAATTATCAGAGAAGAAACGTGATGCATTAACAAAGTCATTAGTTAAGACATATAGTATAGAAGAAAAGAATATCCAGTATCAGAATATCAGTGCTTCGGTATCGGATGAAATGAAGACGGATGCAATTGTAGCAGTTGTGATCGCTGCAATCTGTATGCTGATTTATATCTGGTTCCGTTTTAAGGATATCGTATTTGCCGGTAGTGCGGTATTGGCATTACTTCACGATGCAGTAGTTGTATTATTGGTATATGCAGTGTCTAAGATTTCTGTGGGTAATACATTTATCGCTTGTATGCTTACAATCGTAGGTTATTCGATCAATGCAACAATCGTTATCTTCGACCGTATCCGTGAGAACCTTGGTTCAAAGACAAGTGAAGAAGCTCTTACAGAGGTCGTAAACCAGAGTATTACACAGACGTTAACACGTAGTATCAATACTTCATTAACAACATTCTTTATGGTAATCATGCTTGCAATCTTAGGCGTGGATTCTGTAAAAGACTTTGCAATTCCATTGTTAGTGGGTATTATCTGCGGTGGTTATTCTTCTGTATGTATCACCGGTCCATTGTGGCTTACAATTAAGAAACGTGTTCATACAGGAAAAGGAAAGAAAGCAAGAAAATAGAAATGTTTTATTTTTGAAATCTCTTGATGATAAAGCGTCGGGAGCGTATGAAAAATGCAAAGATTATGCTTTCTGTATTCCGAATTTAATAGGTTTTCTATAAAAAATAGCAGGAGTTCTGTTTTAGGAACTCCTGCTATTTTTGTTTTTTCGCTATGATGTATTGTATTTACATAGTTCAATTTTTTAATTATATTGTTTTATATTTTGCTTCTTATCGTGTTTTGCAGCGTTTTGGTTTATTATTTTTTAGGGTGTTTTGAGGTATTTTGGCTTGTCATTTTTTGAGTGTTTTGCAGTATTTTGGTTTATTATTTTTTTTTGTGTTTTGTTGCATTTTGGCTTTTAATTTCATTGTTTGCATCAATTGTTTTTTTCGCAACAAAAGAAACCCAGTCACCCATTGTGTTTTTCTCAATGATCGTAAAATTATTTTTGTGTAAAGACCTTTCTACCATATCTGCTTTTTCGGCTAAGATACCGGAAGAAATAAAGATACTGTCCTCGTTCATAAACTCACCGATATAGTCGGTAAGCGGTACGATCACATCGGCTAAGATATTGGCAACTGTTATATGGAAAGGTGCGTGGCATTGTGCAAGAATTTCTTTGTGATTCTCTAAAATGTTAGCGTGAATCGCCTGTAAACGATCGGAAGAGATATGATTCTTTTGTGCGTTTTCCAATGTGCCTTCTACTGCAGCCGGATCAATGTCAAGGCAAAATGCACTTTTTGCACCACATAACAGTGCCGCAATCGCAAGAATGCCACTGCCACAGCCGGCATCCAGGATCGTAGTTTCCGGTGTGATATATTTTCGGAGTGCTAAGAGACAAAGTTTTGTTGTCTCATGTGTACCGGTACCAAAAGCAGAACCGGGATCAATCTCAATAATGATATCATCTTTTTTTACATCTGACGGGATATCTTCCCAGGTGGGTTTGATAATGATATCATCTGCAACATGAAAAGGTTTGAAATTTTCTTTCCATTTATCTTTCCAGAGAGAATCATCCTGTACACAATATGTGATTGTTGGTGTCTGTAAAAATGAGAGTTCCTGGATTCGCTGCAGGATGGATTGCACCAGGTCATCCGGCTGTAAAACAGTCATTTGTTCTTCTAATGTAGAATCCCGAAGAGAAGAACCGGTACTAAAAAATTCCTGGGTATCATTGCCCGGAGCTTCTGTATAAAAAGTCAGGATCGAAGTTCCGTCATCCGGTTCTAACTCAGCCGGAATATCGGTATACATGGCTTTTTCTTCTTCTTTTGTCAATGGTACACGATCTGAGATTTCGTATCCCGAAATATTAAATTCAGATAAAATCTCACCAATCATATCCGCGTCTTTTGTTGTCGTTGTAATATCATATTTTATCCATTTCATGTTATGTGCTCCATTCTGCGGCTTTGCGCTTTTTGTTTAAGAAAAGTTTTAATGGTAAACTTTGCATGTTTTTTGAAAATAAGCTTTGTACTATTTTTTTGTATATTTTTTACAGCAAGCTTTGTACATGTTTTTTGACTTTTGGATAGCATAAGTGTATCATAAATAGACTGAAAATGCGACGAAAGATTGGAGAAATACGGATTGATGAAACGATGGATGCAAAAGACATACCGAATTGATACAGCTAAGATTGCAGCAAGATATAAAATCTCGGAAATACTGGCAGAAGTTTTGGTAAAAAGAGGACTTTTTGACTGGACGGCAATGGATCAGTATCTGTTCGCTGATATGGAATCCCTGCATGATCCTGCAGAGATGAAAGATCTGGAAAAGACAGCACAGCTTTTGGAAGAAAAGATTGCAAACAGAGAAAACATTATGATCATCGGTGATTATGATGTGGATGGTGTGATGTCTACTTATATTCTATATCGTGGGATGCAGATGCTTGGTGGAAAAGCAGGTTTTCGGATACCTCATCGTGTAAAAGATGGTTATGGTATTCGTGATTATATGGCACAGGAAGCATATGAAGAAGGTTATACAACGATCCTGACTTGTGATAATGGTATCTCAGCAGTGGATGCGATCCGGAAAGCAAAAGAGCTTGGGATGACTGTCCTTTTAACAGATCATCATGAAGTGCCATGCATCGATGGGAAAGAAGTACTGCCACCGGCAGATACGATCATTGATCCAAAGCAAAAAGAATGTTCCTATCCTTTTAAAGAACTTTGCGGAGCCGGGATCGCTTATAAGCTGATCACTTATATGATGCAGCAAAGAGGAAAAAAATGCGAACAGGAGCTTTTGCCGTATGCAGCGATCGCAACCGTTTGTGATGTCGTGCCGCTTCTTGGAGAAAACCGTATTCTTGTAAAAAACGGACTAAAGTATCTGGAACACACAAAGGATATTGGATTGAAGGCTTTATTGGATATACAGCAGTTTCAGCATAGGATTACATCAACTGATCTCGGTTTTAGAATTGGTCCTTGTATCAATGCTGCAGGAAGACTTTCTGATGCAAAAAAAGCAATGGATCTTTTGATTGAAGAGGAACCGAAGAAGGCACAAAAGAAAGCTTTAGAGCTTTTAGAACTCAATCAGATCAGAAAAGATTATACTGCCATGGCAACCCGTCGGGCAGAAGAAATCATAGAGACATCTGATATCAAAAATGATAAAATATATGTGGTAAGTCTCGAAGATTGTCATGAAAGTGTAGCGGGAATCGTAGCTGGCAGGATCAGAGAAAAATATTACCGTCCAACTCTGATCCTTACAAAGGCGCAAAAAGGGTTAAAAGGTTCCGGACGTTCCATTCCGGAATATCATATGCAGCAGGGGCTTTTAGCAAGCAGAGAATTTCTGACCGAATTTGGAGGACATGCTTTGGCAGCAGGATTTTCTTTGCCGGAAGAAAACTTAGATGCATTGCGAAAAGATTTAAACCAAAAATGTACGTTGCAGGAAGAAGATCTGATTGAAAAAGTTTATTTAGATAAAGATGTAATGTTAGAAGATATGACAGAAGATCTGGTAAAACAACTAGACTGGATGGAACCATTTGGTCAGAATAATCCCAAAGCTGTTTTTTCAAAAAGAGAGGTCGTTGTGTCAGCAGTTGCATTATGCGGGAATGAAAATCAGATTGCACGGATTCGTTTTAAGGAAGGAATACGAACATATCAGGGTGTGGACTTTCGCTGTGAACTGCATCTTGCTAAAGCAATCCGTGAACGTTATGGAGAAGCTGCATGGGAAAGCCTGATGCAAAAAGATGGTCAGGAATATGCGATTGATATATTGTTTTATCCAACGATCAATGAACGTTTTGGCGGTGTTCAATTTGAAGTACTTGATTGCCGTTGATCAAAGCGTGACTTATTTTTTGCTTGCCGATGCAGGGGTTGTTTTTTTGATGTAATATGCTAAAATATAAATAATTATGGGAAAATACATCTACTATCAAAAAAGCAGGATTTTGATATGAAATATCAAAAAAGACAGCATGTACGCATAGAATCTTCCGGATGAAAGGATTTGTTTTGAGAAGATACCGAAGGTACATCAGAATAACAGGGAGGAAAAAAGAATGGCTGGAGTTTCAGGAGTGAACGGCATAGATGAAGAAACATTATATTATCAATATCTGATCAATCATAACTCGGCAAGCACGATGTTAAATGCATTGTCCGGTGATTCATCAGATGATGATAGTATGTTATCAGGAATTTCAAGTTTATCCGGTCTGTCGGGATTATCCGGTACATCCGGTTTGTCGGGTCTGTCGGGTGTTAGTCAGGATAGCAGCTTTGCAACTATTTTACAAAGTTATCTTACTAAGGCGATACATTCTCAAAATGACAGTGCACAGGATGCACAGATGGCAGAAAAGTTATCAGATGTATTACAGGAAGCTGCAAAGACAGAGGATACTTCTAATACAACATATAAGACAGTACAGGAACTTTATGAGTACTTCACAGAGAAAATGTCCGGTACAGCAGCTTCGTTGATCAATGGTTCGGCGGCTGCACAAAGTACAAATAGTACAAATAATACAAACAGTACACAAAACAGTACGTCTGCACAAAGTACGGCGGAGCAGATGAATCAGGCGGCACTTGTAGGTCAGGAATTTGATTTTTCAACGATCGACAGTATTGTAGAGCAGATGTTTAGCGAAAGTACACCATTATCTTAATGGTGTCAGTTTAGATTATAGTGGGCAGACAAGAGTAAAAAAGTGTAAAGCAGGTACTTAAAATGATCAGGATAACAGATCAAGTGAAGTGTATGTTTTATGGATCTGATGTTTTATTATACCGGTACATACAATTCTGGTTAATACAAATAAAAAGAGCAAAAATGCAGGAACCGGAAGGAAAACAGATTCGTAAGGATTGTATTTACATAAAGAAACCTGCCATACAACCAAAAAGAAGAAAAGTGCCTGATATGTAATCTTTTCAGCATGGTAACGGGAAATATTATAGTGATATTTCTGTGCTGTACTAAAAAGGATCAGCGGCTTTTCTTTTTTTCGTCTTGTCAGTATATCAGACCAGATCCATGGGAAAAGAAAACTGAATGCAAAAAGATAGACCGGGATCTGCTGCATAAAAAAGAAAAGAAAAAAAAGACAGATCATTAACAGAAGTCTTGCAAACAGCATACCGGTATATTTTGCAATGAAACGTTGTTCTGTGTGCACTTGTGCGATGGTTGCCTGACTAAGTTCCATAAAGATTCCTCATTTCTGTAATATATGATCCGGATAGCAGAAAGGCTGCTGACTGGATTTTTGTCAGATGCAGTATTTCTTCAGATGTCCGGTGACATATTGATGTTATATTTTTAATACAAACATTAGTATAATAGACAAAATAAAAACAGGCAATAGTTTTGTAAGAAGTGATTTGATGGGATTTACATAAAGAAATTTTAAAAGCCCCCTTTTCTATTTCGGAAAAATAGTATATACTATAGAAGTATATGTTTAATTAGCGTTACTTTGGAAAAGATATAAAGATAAGATGCAAGTTTGAAAGGAGAAAAGATTCATGAACGGTAGTGATATTGGAATAGATCTTGGTACAGCGAATGTACTTGTATATATAAAAGGAAAAGGTGTTGTTTTAAGAGAGCCATCTGTAGTTGCTTTTGATCGTGATACAAATAAGATTAAAGCAATCGGCGAGGACGCACGTCTGATGCTCGGACGTACACCTGGCAATATTGTTGCGGTACGTCCTCTTCGTCAGGGCGTTATCTCGGATTATACCGTAACAGAGAAGATGCTTCGTTACTTTATTCAGAAATCCTGTGGAAAGTCACGTTTTAGAAAACCACGTATCAGTGTCTGTGTACCAAGTGGTGTTACAGAAGTAGAAAAGAAAGCCGTAGAAGATGCCACTTACGAAGCAGGTGCCCGTGAAGTAGCTATTATCGAAGAACCGATTGCCGCAGCGATCGGAGCTGGTATTGATATTTCAAGACCATGCGGTAACATGATCGTTGATATCGGTGGCGGTACTGCTGATATTGCCGTGATTTCTTTAGGTGGTACGGTAGTAAGTACATCTATCAAAGTAGCAGGAGATAACTTTGATGAAGCGATTGTTCGTTATATGAGAAAGACACATAATCTTCTGATCGGTGAAAGAACAGCAGAAGAGATCAAGATCAATATCGGTTCTGCATACCAGAGACCGGAAGTGGTTTCTATGGATGTTCGTGGACGTAACTTGGTGACAGGTCTGCCAAAGACGATCACTGTTACTTCTGATGAAACATTAGAAGCATTAAAAGAGATTACATCACAGATTGTAGAAGCAGTTCACAGTGTCTTGGAAAAAACTCCGCCGGAATTAGCAGCAGACGTTGCAGACAGAGGTATCGTATTGACCGGTGGCGGAAGTCTTTTATATGGTTTGGAAGAACTGATCGAAGAAAAGACAGGAATCAACACAATGACAGCGGAAGATCCAATGACAGCAGTAGCGGTTGGAACCGGTAAATTTGTTGAATTTTTAGCAGGTGTCAGAGACGACGAGTAGATTTCTGAAGATGGCAAAGAAAAAGAATAAGAAAAGCAGTTCATCCTGAAAAGAATTTTGTCAGGTATGTCTTAATAAATATTCTTTTTTTGACGATATAAATACTAGATTGATGGATGGGAGGCAGATAAATAAATGGTAAGAGGTTTGTATACTGCTTATACGGGCATGTCAAATGAACAGAAACGTTTGGATATCATTTCGAATAATCTTGCAAATTCTGCCACGATCGGATACAAAGAGGAAAATGTTACAAGTCGTTCCTTTAAGGATTTTATGGCAGTAAAGATCCGTGATGGCTCGAATGGATATACTGATGAGGTGATCGGTAAATTCAATCCCGGTGTAAAAATCGGAGAGACTTATATGGATTGGGGACAAGGCTCTCTTAGAGAGACAGGAAATACCTATGATCTTGCCATTGAAGGCGATGGATTTTTTGCGATGCGTGTTACCGATTCGAATGGAGAAAGCAGTATCAAATATACCAGATGCGGCACTTTTAAATGCACATCAGATGGTTATATTGTAGATGCAGATGGAAACCACTTACAGGGAAGTGGTGGTGATCTACAGGTTCCGGTTGATGCACAGGAAATAGCGATCAAAAATGATGGTTCAGTATATGCAGACGGAGTATTAGTAGATACGGTTACTTTGACAGACTTTGAAGATTATAATTATCTTGAGTTGTATGGTGACAATATGTTTAACGCAGTAGACGGAGCTACGACAAAAGATGCGGTAGGACAGATTGAGCAGGGATATACAGAACAATCTAATGTAAATGTAATTTCCGAGATGGTTTCGATGATCACGATCACGCGTGCATATGAAGCCGGTCAGAAGATGATTCGCACACAGGATTCCCTTCTGGATGCATCGGTAAATCAGATTGGAAAAGTCTGATAGCTCATGACAAAGTATGTTGTTAAACAGCAGGATTGGAGTAGTTTATGATGAGATCACTTTGGACGGCTGCTTCTGGTATGAAATCACAGCAGACCAGTCTTGATACAATTTCAAATAACTTAGCAAATATCAATACAACAGGTTATAAAAAAGAGAGAACAGAATTTCAGTCACTTCTGTATCAAACGATTCAGGAAAAGACAACAGATCATGAAGGAAATCCCAAACCAATCGGTGCTCAGGTCGGATTAGGTGTTAAAGTTTCGGCAGTTTCAACGGAGTTCGAACAAGGTGAGTTAACTGCTTCAACAGGCGACTTTGATTTCGCAATTCAGGGAAATGGGTTTTTCATGATTGAGATGCCGGATGGCACAACAGGATATACACGTAATGGTAATTTTCTGATGGCGATCAATCCAAATGGCGGAACAACATTGACAACAGCAGATGGATATAGTGTGTTAGACTCGAATGGAAAGGCAATCACTTTTGATGCAGCTACGGATACGACAAGATTGTCATTTGATAATTATGGTAATATCTTTTATAAAAATGCACAGGGTGTTATTCAGCCGACAGGTGTTCGTATCGGCGCAGCCCAGTTTAACAATCCATCCGGTTTGACAAAGCTTGGAGATAGTTATTTTGCAGAGTCCGCAGCATCAGGCAATGCCAGAATCGAAGGACAGGACGCAGCATTAAGTGTCAGTGTGATCAAGAACGGCTATCTGGAGGCATCTTCTGTTCAGGCAGTTGATGAGATGGTGGATATGATCGTAACACAGCGAGCCTATGAAATGAATTCAAAAGCGATTACTGCATCGGATGAAATGTTACAGCAGGCAAATAACTTACGTTCATAAAATGTAAGAAGAAAGGAATGGTGAAAAGATGAGTTCTATTTTAGATACTTCTTCTCTTTATAATACATATTCACAAACTGCATCAAATGCGGTATCTTCTACATTACAAAGTTCACTTGGCAATGTCAGTGACACATCTTCTGATGATCAGCTGTTGGAGGCTTGTAAAAGCTTTGAATCATATTTTGTACAAAAAGTCATTGAATCAGCTAAAGCAACGATTGCAGATGAAGATGATGAAGATCAGGGTGAGTATATGCAGTACTTTGGTGATATCTTAAACCAGCAATATGCGGATGCTATTACGGAAAATGGTGGCACAGGTCTTGCACAGCAGTTATATGATGCAATGAAGACCACGTATCATGTATAAAAAAGAGAATTATAACAGGCAATGCATTTTGCAAAGTGAAAAATAATGCGTAAAACTGTGTGTTTGTTATAAATTCTTTTGATGAAAATAAAATAAGAAAAAGGGCCACTGTTTTTGCAGTGGCATTTTTTATGGAATAGGAAATTGAGGTGACTTATGGACGAATTTGAAGGTTATGTAGACCGCATCACATTTCGGAATGAAGAAAATGGCTATACTGTCTTATATCTGGTAAATCCAAAAGCAGAAGATACCGAAGATGAGGAAGAATGCTGCGTCGGTTGTTTTTCTTATGTAGCGGAAGGTTCTTACCTGTTAGTAAAAGGAAAAAGAACCATACATAAAAATTATGGACCACAGCTTCTGGTTGAAAGCTATGAAGAAAAGCAGCCGGATGATACCGTTGCATTAGAACGATATTTGGGCTCTGGTGCGATTAAAGGCATCGGTCCCGCACTGGCAGCAAGAATTGTTAAGAAGTTTGGAAAAGATACCCTTTCTATCATGGAGATGGAACCGGAAAGACTTGCAGAGATTAAAGGGATCAGCCAGAAAATGGCGGTCAGCATTGCAAATCAGTTTAATGAAAAACAGCAGATGCGTCAGGCAATGATCTTTTTACAGGATTATGGTATTTCCATGAATATGGCAGTTAAAATTTATCGTTATTATAAAGAAGAGATTTACGAAGTTCTCCGTAAAAATCCATATCGTCTGGCAGAAGATATTTCTGGTATCGGTTTTAAGATTGCTGATAGTATTGCACAAAAGGGTGGATTCTATATTGACTCGGAGTTTCGTATTCGTGCAGGAGTTTTATATGTATTGCAGCAATCCGGCAATCAGGGACATTGTTATCTGCCGGAGGCAGAATTGATTGAAATGACTGCTAAATTGCTTGGCGTGGAAAAAGAACTTGTTTCTACAGCACTAGAAAAGTTGGTGCTGGATAAAGAAGTAAAGTTTGACGAGGTCGGAGAAGAAAGACGGCTCTATTCGAGTACTTTATATTATATGGAAATGAACTGTGCGGGAATGCTCTTAGATCTGAATTTAGATTTTCCGGTAGAAGAAGAATTATTGCAAAAAAGAATTCGCGAGGTGGAAAAAAGACAAGGCTTTTGTCTTGATGATTTGCAAAAGAAAGCAGTGCATCAGGCTGTGCAAAATGGTGTTACGATCATTACCGGCGGACCGGGTACCGGTAAGACTACAATTATTAATACTATCTTACAGGTTTTTGATGAAGATGGAATGGATGTTTTGCTGGCTGCACCGACAGGCCGTGCAGCAAAGAGAATGTCGGAAACAACCGGTTGGGAAGCACAGACGATCCACCGTCTGTTAGAATTAAATGGTGGTGTGAATGATGACGATAAGTCCGGCATGCATTTTGAAAGAAATAAAATGCAGCCATTAGAAGCCGATGTTTTGATTGTTGATGAGTTTTCGATGGTAGATATTTACTTGCTTAATGCGTTACTTAATGCTCTGGTGCCGGGATGCCGTCTGATCATTGTCGGAGATGTCAACCAGCTTCCGTCTGTGGGACCGGGAAATGTGTTGCGTGATATGATCCAGTCTGAATTTTGTAATGTCGTACGACTGAATCAGATCTATCGTCAGGAAGCCAAAAGCCAGATCGTAGTCAATGCACATAAGATCAACGCAGGAGAAGCAATTGCGTTAGATAATCAGAGTGTTGATTTCTTTCATTTAGAGAGATATAAGATTCAGGATATCATTAATGTTGTGATTCAGCTTGTGATGAAGAATATGCCATCTTATGTGGATGCATCACCGTATGATATTCAGGTGTTAGCACCGATGCGAAAAGGGGAACTGGGTGTGGAAAATCTGAATAAGATCCTGCAGCGGTTTGTCAATCCACAGGAAATGGGTAAAAAGGAGAGAGAATTTCATGGTGTTTTATTCCGCGAGCAGGACAAGATCATGCAGATCAAGAACGATTACCAGATGAAATGGAAGAAAGTGACAAGGTTTGGTGATGTATATGAAGAGGGAACCGGAGTTTTTAACGGTGATGTCGGCATTATACAGCGCATCTATGAGACAGAGGAGGTTGTAGAAGTAGAATTCGAAGAGGGTAAAATGGTAGAATACGATTTTTCACAGATGGATGAGATGGAGCTTGCCTATGCAATTACGATCCATAAATCGCAAGGAAGTGAATATCCTGCTGTTGTGATTCCAATCCTCGGCGGACCGCGTATGTTAATGAATCGGAATCTTTTGTACACAGCAGTAACACGAGCAAAAAAATGTGTGACTTTAGTGGGAAGCAAAGAAACGGTTTACCAGATGATAGGCAATGTACATGAACAAAAAAGGTATTCCGGTTTATGTCAGAGAATACATGACCGTATGTTAGAAGAACAGGGGGAATGCTAGTGGGGATCTGGGATATTTTCTATCCAAGAAGGTGTGTGATCTGTGATCGGATATTAAGAATGAAAGAACAGGAAATCTGCAGCCAATGCAAAGGACTTCCCTTATTGATCGGAGAGAATTTTTGTATGAAATGCGGAAAACGTGTGCCGGAAGGACAGGAATATTGCGAAGACTGTCAATCCAAAAAGACAACATTTCTTTGTGGCAGATCTGTTTTTTCCTACAATCGCGATCTGCGACGATCGATTGCAAGGTTTAAGTATCATGGAAGACAGGAATATGCTTCTTATTATGGAAGAATGATGTATAAAGTCCATAAAGAATGGATACAAAAGATTCAGCCGGATATGCTGCTGCCTGTACCGGTTCATAAAAAACGGCTGCAGCAAAGAGGATATAACCAGGCTGAATTGATCGCAAAAGAGCTTGGAGTACATGCAAGAATCCCGGTTGTAACTGACTGGCTCTGTCGTCAGGAAAATACACTTCCGCAAAAGGAACTGTCCGCACAGGAACGCTTTCAAAATCTTCAGGGGGCGTTTGCCGTAAAGGAAGCAGAGTTGTATACAAACATAAATTGTGTTATAATAATAGATGATATCTACACAACAGGAAGTACGATAGAAGCTTGTTCGCAGGTAATGAGGAAAATTGGGGTACAAAATATATATTTCTTATGTCTATGTTCGGGACAAGCAGAGTAGGAGGCATATGATATGGATGTTAGAAATTGTAAGAAGTGCGGAAAACTATTTAATTTTACGGGGGAGCCGTTATGCCCGGCATGTGCAAAAGAGCTGGAAGCGAAGTTCTTTGATGTCAGAACGTATATTTATGATAACCCAAAGGCATCAATGTCAACGGTAGCAGAGGAAATGGATGTGCCAATCCAGCAGATCAAGAAATGGGTACGTCAGGAAAGACTGGCATTCACAAAAGATTCCGGTATTTCAATTGAATGTGAGAATTGTGGAAGAGCGATTTTAACAGGAAGATATTGTAGTGAATGTAAAAAGAAAATGACGAATCAGTTTTCCAGTATGTATCAAGAAAAAGAACAACAGCATGCTTCTGGTATAAAAGCAAGCAGTAAAGGGAAGATGAGATTTCTGGGGGAATAACCTTGATCTCATGTTCAAACTGGAGGTGGCATATTGATAGAGAAAGAGAAACAGCAGGTTCTTTCTATCTTTGATGAAGCCATTTACAAGGTCAGTCATAAACTGCTTCGAATAGAGTTACGAAAGATGACAGATGCAAATGGCTGGAAACCGGATGAGACAAAGGAGTATTATCGTGGTGTCATTCATATGCATGGTTACTTGAATGCAACATTGATTTATTATTTCCCGGAGGAATTGTATTATTATATTGTACGTACAATGAACTGTGGTAGTCTTCCTTCAGAAGATGAGAGGCAATTATATATCGGTGAGTTTATCAACATCACTTGCGGTCATGCAATATCAAGGCTAAATGATATGCTTGGAAAGTCAACCAGAATAACCGTTCCGCACTTATATGCACGATCGGATATACTCGAAGAGATTCCGGAGGAGAATAGAATGGTACTGCCGTACCAATCAGAAAAGGGTGTTTTGCATGTGATAGCATGCTCAGACTAAATGTTGCAATATTGTAAAAAGATTTTAAGATTAAATTATGGATAATACAGAGGAGTGAGAATAATAATGAAGAAAACAACAATTATTGTAGTTGATGATTCTCCATTTACATCAAAGCAGTTAAAAGATGTTGTCGAAGAAAATGGCTATGAAGTGATCGGTTATGCCAAGAATGGTGAAGAAGGGATTGCTATGTATGACCAACTCCATCCTGATATTGTAATATTAGATATTATAATGCCGGGAATTGATGGATTAGAGACAGCAGAGATCTTAATGAAAAAAGATCCAGATGCCACAATCTTAATGCTGAGTTCTTTATGTGATTCCGGCACCTTAGAGGAAGTGCGCAGTGTCGGAGTAAAATATCTGATTCCAAAGCCATGGGAAGATGAAGTTCTTTTGGCGACATTAGATATGCTGAAAAAACATTGTGAGGAACACAAAGAAGATTGATTTTAGAACAAAAGACAGGAACAATGCCATTTCTGCAAATTGTTTTGCAGGAATGGCATTTTTAAACTTATCGGGTGTCGGAAAAGTACAAAACGCTCTCTTCATTGAAAAAGGATAAAA
This sequence comes from Jutongia hominis, assembly GCF_014384965.1. Lineage (GTDB taxonomy): Bacteria > Bacillota > Clostridia > Lachnospirales > Lachnospiraceae > Butyribacter > Butyribacter hominis. The sequence goes on along the minus strand of NZ_JACRSW010000001.1, from coordinate 20,127 downwards.
AAGCTTTGAGAATCAAAATAACAGATGATGCCGATATGCATATGAATCAATGTGGTTTTCAAAAACACATGATATATATTGTAAGAGTTGCACAAAAATGACTTGAATATAATTTGAAAAATATGCAAATGTGTTGTTGACGAGAAGCAGATGTATGGAATATACTGTTAGATGTTTAGAAAAGTTTTGATTAACAAAGTATCTACGGAGAGTGCATATGAATGATGGAAAGAGTACGATCAGCAAACAGTTAGTAGAAATATTTGAAAACGTAATGCAGGTAGAGCATGAATTTGTCAATACGAATGTTGGTAAAAAGTTGTCCATGTCTGAAATACATACAATATCCGCGGTAGGTTCGGACATGCTTTGCAGCATGGGCGAGATTGCTGAAAAATTACATATTACAGTAGGTACTCTGACTGTAGCAATCAATAATTTGGTTCACAAGGGATATGTGGAGCGATATAAAAGTGAAAAAGATCGCAGAATTGTAAAACTGGGACTGACTAAGCAAGGAAAAGTGATCTTTAGTGCACATGAAGCTTTTCATAAAAATCTTGTAGATGCGATGATCGAAGATCTTTCAGAAGAAGAACAGGTTGTTGTATCAAAAGCAATGTTGAATCTGAAAGGTTTTGTTGACAGAGGATATCAATCAATCCAAACAGCAAAACATTGATCGGAAAAAACGGACTGCCGTGAGCAGGAGAATGGATCGTGTCAGAACCAAAAGACCAAAAAGATGGGAGAATAGAAAAGAATGTCGAGTAGAATTATTGCAACTGCTGCAAAAGCACCGGATCAGGTGATCACAAATGATGATCTTGCGAAGATCGTGGATACGAGTGATGAATGGATCGTACAGCGTACGGGAATCCATTCGAGACATATATCAAATGGAGAAAATACATCGGTATTTGTAATTGATGTCGCAAAACAGTTAATAGAGAAGGCTTCCGTGAATGCTGAAGATATAGATCTGATCATTGTAGCTTCCGTAACACCGGATTATGGTACACCGTCTTTAGCCTGCATGGTTCAGAAAGAAATTCATGCTATCAATGCTGTTGCATTTGATATTACGGCTGCCTGTACCGGGTTTATCTTTGCATTAAATACAGCAGATATGTATATTCGTTCCGGTATGTATAAAAATGCGATTGTGATCGGTGGAGAGACATTATCAAAAATTGTTGACTGGTCAGACAGAAGCACCTGTGTCCTTTTTGGCGATGGTGCAGGCGGAGCATATATAGAAGCTTCAGAACAAGGTGGTATTGTGAGCAGGAAAATTGGTTCTGATGGCTCATTATATGATATATTAACAGAGGGATATTCGGAATGCACAAATCCTTTCAGTATTGTAAAAGAGCAAAGAATTCATCCAAAGTATTATGTTTCTATGGATGGAAGAGAAGTTTTTAAGTTTGCAACGAAAAAGGTGATCAGCAGTATTCAGGAGCTGTTAGACAAAGAAGGTCTGACAGGGGATGATATCCGGTATATCGTGCCACATCAGGCAAATATCCGTATCGTGGAAGTGATTTCAAAGAAATTAAAGATTCCAATGGATAAATTTTATATTAATATGGAATCGTATGGAAATACATCTTCTGCAAGCGTTCCGATCGCTTTGAATGAGTTAAATGAAAAAGGACTGATTGAACGTGGAGATAAGATCGTACTTGCCGGTTTTGGCGGTGGTATGACATGGGGCGTTATGATCGTCGAATGGTAGCGTGTATTACTGCAAATGCAGTATATATATATTATTAAAAAATTAGGAGGACAAAAATATGGTATTCGAGAAAATCAGAGAAATTATTGCAGAGCAGACAGGAAAGGATGAGAGCGAGATCACATTAGAGACTAATGTAAAAGAGGATCTTGATGCTGATTCTTTAGATTTATTCCAGATCATCAATGATATTGAAGATGAATTCGATGTATCTGTTGAAAATCCGGAAGAGATCGTTACTGTAAAAGATGCAGTAGATTTTGTAGAAAGCCACAAATAATGATGGATGACACAGCATACCGCAGACAGAATTGCTGTCGGAGCTGTAAGACTGCGGCACATGGTTATGTGCCGCTTTCATACCGGGAATAATTCCCAGGGAGGTACTAATTTTTATGAGAACAGTATTTATGTTTAGCGGTCAGGGTGCTCAGTACGCTGGCATGGGAAAAGATTTATATCAAAATCATTCTGTAGCAAAAGAAATATTTGATCGGGCGGATGAAGTATTAGGATATTCGATCAAAGATATTTGCTTTCAAGATGAAGAAAAATTGGGTGAGACAGAGTTTGCTCAGCCTGCAATCCTTACAATGAGTATTGCGGCAATGAAAGTGTTAGAAGAACAGGGCGTTCGTGCAGAAATGACTGCAGGATTAAGTTTAGGAGAATATTCTGCTTATGTTGCCAGCGGGGCAATGGAATTTGAAGAAGCAGTCGCTTTAGTTCAAAAAAGAGGAAAATTCATGGCAGAAGCCGTTCCTTCAGGAGAAGGAGCAATGTATGCCATTATAGGTTTAGATACAGAATTAGTAGAAGAAGCATGTAAAGAAGCGGTAGATGCAGGCCTCGGACTTGCCATTCCCGCAAATTATAATGCCCCGGGACAGATTGTGATCGCAGGTGCCGCAAAAGCGGTAGAGAAGGCCGCAAAGCTTGCCAAAGAAAAAGGTGCCAAATTAGCAGTTAAGCTAAAAGTAAGCGGACCTTTTCATACACCAATGCTTGATCCGGCTGCGAAAAAGCTTAGTGTAGAATTGCGTAAGTTGCATATGAAACCAATGCATATACCGGTTTATACAAACGTAGATGCACAGCTTGTAGAATCCGAAGATCAGATTATTCCGATCTTAGAAAAACAGATTGTTAGTCCGGTGCGTTTCTCGGATATTATCCAGAAGATGTATGATAAAGGTGCAGATACGTTTATTGAATTAGGACCGGGCAAGTCCTTATGCGGATTTGTAAAAAGAACGGTCAAAGGAGTATCTATTTTAAATGTTGAAGATTGTGCAACATTAGACAAGACCATGAAAAAGCTTCATGAACTTGTTTAGTGCAGAAAGAGAGGAAGTCTTATGTTAGAAGGAAAGACCGTGTTAGTAACCGGTGCGGCAAAGGGTATCGGTAAAGCGATTGCATTGGCATTTGCAAAGCAGGGATGCAATATTGTTTTGAATTACCGTAGCAATGTATCGGATGATACGATCAAAGAGATTGAAGCATACAATGTTAAATGCATGCCGCTTCAGGGCGATGTCAGTGATTTCGCAACTGCTGCAGAGATTGTAAAGAAAGCCAAAAAAGAATTTGGAACGGTTGATGTTTTAGTGAATAATGCAGGAATCACAAAAGATATGCTTTTGATGCGTATGAGTGAAGAACAGTTTGACAGTGTGATACAGACAAACTTAAAAGGTACCTTTAATATGATCCGCCATGTCAGCAGTGTGATGTTAAAGCAGCGCAGTGGTGCGATCATCAATATGTCATCTGTCGTTGGTGTGACAGGAAATGCCGGTCAGGCAAATTATGCGGCTTCAAAAGCCGGTGTGATCGGTCTAACCAAGGCAACAGCAAAAGAGCTTGCAGCCAGAGGAGTGACTTGTAATGCAATTGCACCGGGCTTCGTAGAGACAGATATGACAGCCGTTTTGACAGACGAACAAAAGAGCATGATGTTAGAAGCGATTCCATTAAAACGCTATGGTCAGGTAGAAGATATTGCGAATGCAGCAGTGTTCTTCGCAAAGAATACTTATATTACCGGACAGGTGTTAAATGTAGATGGTGGAATGGTAATGTAAGAAAGTAGAGGTTGAACATGGAAAGAAGATGCGTGATCACAGGACTCGGAGCAGTTACACCACTTGGTAATACAGTAGAAGAGTATTGGAATGGACTTAAGAATGGTGTATGTGGAATTGATTATATCAAGAAATTTGATACGACAGATTATAAAGTAAAGATCGCGGCCGAGATTAAGGATTTTGATCCGGAACAGTATATGACGAAGAAAGATGTTAAGAGAAATGATCTTTTTGCTATCTATGCATTGGCAGCCGGTATGCAGGCTTTTGAAGATTCAAAGTTAGATATGGAAAAAGAAGATGCAGACAGAATCGGTGTGATTGTAGGTTCCGGTGTCGGTGGCCTTATGACAATGGAAGAGCAGGTAAAAAGACTGACAGACAAAGGACCATCAAGAGTATCCCCACTGTTTATTACCATGACGATCGGTAACATGGCTGCAGGTAACATTGCGATCCGTGTCGGTGCAAAGGGTGTTTGTGAAGATATCGTAACAGCCTGTGCAACCGGAACAAATGCGATCGGAACAGCATTTCGTAATATTAAGCATGGTTATCTGGATGCCTGTATTGCAGGTGGTGCAGAAGGTGCTATCTGTGGAATCGGTGTAGCAGGTTTTACGAATCTGACGGCATTATCAACGGAAGAAGATCCGAAAAAAGCATGCAGACCATTTGACAAAGAAAGAAACGGATTTGTTATGGGCGATGGTTCAGGCATCCTTGTTTTGGAAGAATTAGAGCATGCTTTAGCGCGTGGTGCAAAGATCTATGGTGAAGTCGTAGGTTATGGTGCTACAGCAGATGCCTATCATGTAACGTTACCGGAACCAACCGGGGAAGGTGCAGCGAAAGCCATGAAGTTCGCAATGCAGGAAGCAGGTATCACACCGGAGCAGGTTGGTTATATTAATGCACATGGAACCAGTACACATGCAAACGATGTCGGAGAGACAAAAGCGATCAAGCTTGCAATGGGAGAAGAATGTGCAAAGAACATCCCGATCAGTTCCACAAAATCTATGACAGGACATTTGCTCGGTGCAGCAGGTGCGATCGAGGCAATAGCCTGCGTGAAAGCATTAGAGGAAGGCTTTTTGCCTCCTACGATCAATTATCATACACCGGATGAAGAATGTGATCTTGATTACATTCCAAATGTAGGAAGGGAAGCAAAAGAAGCAGAATATGCATTGTCAAACTCACTTGGTTTTGGAGGACATAATGGCGTGCTTTGCTTTAAAAAATGGACTGGTAAATAAGCAACAAACCGGAAAGGCTGGTATAAGACCGTGCAATATGAACAGATTAAAGAATTGATCGCAATTTTTGAAAAGACAGATTTAAACGATATGGAAGTACAGTTAGATAATGCGGTACTTCGCCTAAACCGCGGAGCAGTATCTCCTTTTACACATACGGGAAGTACTGATACACAGACACAGGGAACCGTAGCCACACAGCCTGTTGTTCTGACGTCACAGACAGCAGCAAGTGGAGAGACAGTAGAAGAGAACATAAGTAGTACTGTGCCAACAGCAGATGAGAGCGAAAATCAGGGCGATAAAGTGATCAAGTCACCGATCGTTGGTACATTTTATCAAAGTGCTTCGCCAGATGAAGAACCTTTTGTAAAGATAGGCGATACGATTGCAAAAGGAGATGTCGTTTGTATTATTGAAGCAATGAAGTTTATGAATGAAGTAAACAGTGAAGTTAGTGGAACGATTACGGAAATTCTTGTTAATGATGGTGATTTTGTAGAGTATGGCCAGGAATTGTTCCGTGTCAGATAAAGGAGAATATTATGGTAATGGATATTAATGAGATCATGTCGATCCTCCCTCACAGACAGCCGTTTCTTTTGATCGACCGGATCGAATCGATGGAAGAAGGAAAATCAATTACTGCCTTAAAGAACGTTTCTTATAATGAACCGTTTTTTGCAGGACATTTTCCGCAGGAACCGGTTATGCCGGGTGTTCTGATCGTAGAAGCAATGGCACAGGCAGGAGCAGTGGCGATTCTTTCAATGGATGAATTCCGTGGCAAGACAGGGTATTTTGGTGCGATCAAGAATGTAAAATTTAAAAGAAAAGTCGTACCCGGAGATACACTTCGTCTGGAATTAGAAATTGATAAGTTAAAGAGAAATATAGGTATCGGACACGGGACAGCCTATGTGGGCGACCAGGTAGCATGTCAGGTAGAACAGTTTATGTTCATTGTAGAATAAAGACACAGGTTCTTTATGGGAGGCGCAGATGTTTGATAAAATTTTGATAGCGAATCGTGGCGAAATTGCCGTCAGGATCATACGTGCCTGTCGCGAGATGGGAATAAAAACGGTAGCTGTTTTTTCGGAACCGGACAGAGAGGCACTTCATGCACAGCTTGCAGATGAAGCTGTCTGTATTGGCTCTGCAAAAGCAGCAGACAGTTATAATAATATGAATAATATTATCAGTGCAGCAGTATTGACAAAAGCACAGGCGATTCATCCGGGCTTTGGTTTCTTATCAGAAAATAGTACATTTGCTGCTATGTGTAAGGAATGTAATATCAAGTTCATCGGACCGGATCCTGAAGTGATCGATCTTTTAGGAAACAAAGCAAATGCAAGAACGATGATGCAAAATGCACAGGTTCCCGTCATTCCAGGAAGTGATGGTGTGGTAAAAGATATCGACCGGGCTTACGAGATTGCAGAAAAACTTGGATATCCCGTTATGGTAAAGGCTTCTGCCGGAGGCGGCGGAAAAGGAATCCGTATCGTGCGAAGAAAAGAAGATCTTGCAAAAGCATTTGAATCAGCTAAAAGTGAGACAAAGGCAGCGTTTGGTGATGATGCACTTTATATGGAAAAAGTGATCGAACATGCAAGACATATCGAAGTCCAGATCCTTGGTGATGATTATGGTAATGTGATCCATTTAGGAGAAAGAGATTGTTCTTTACAGCGTAAGAACCAGAAAGTATTAGAAGAGGCACCGTCGCCCGCTGTACCGCAGTCTGTCAGGGAAGAATTGTGTGCAGCGGCTGTCCGTGCGGCGAAAGCGGCAGGTTATCAGAGTGCAGGCACGATTGAGTTTTTGTATGACAGATCCAAGCAGTTTTACTTTATGGAAATGAATACCCGTGTACAGGTAGAACATCCTGTTACGGAAATGATCACCGGAGTTGATATTATCAAAGAACAGATCCGTATTGCAGATGGAAAACGTCTGTCGATCGCACAAAAAGATGTAACGATTTCCGGTCATGCGATTGAATGCAGGATCAATGCAGAAAATCCGGATAAGAATTTTGCTCCTTGTCCGGGAACAATCGAGTATTTGCTTTTGCCGGCAGGAGGTCTTGGGCTCCGTGTAGATACAGCAGTCTATGAAGGATATGAGATCCCTCCGTATTATGATTCGATGATCGCAAAAGTGATCGTTCATGGCAGGGATCGTAAAGAAGCAATTGCAAAGATGAAACGTGCATTGTATGAATTTATCATTAAAGGAATTGATACGAATATTGCATTTCAGGAAAAGATATTGAATCACGAAGAATATATTGCCGGAGATTTTGATACAACATTTCTGGAAGAAAAAGTGATAGATCGAAAGGACTGATTCGTTGAATTTATTTGGTAAGAAAAATTATATTTCTATAGAGAACAGGGAACGGACAAAAAAGGTGGATAAAAGAAAGAAAGCAGAGCCATCGATCCCGGATGGAATGTGGATCAAGTGCAATACATGCAAAGCGATTATTTACAAAAAAGAAGTAACAGAGTATAAGCTTTGTCCGAATTGTGATGCACATTTTCGAATGAACCCGGCTGAACGGATCGCCATTACATGTGATGAAGGTTCCTTTGAGGAATTTGATCAGAATATGCATCCGAAGAATCCAATGAATTACCCGGAATATGATCAGGTGATAAAGAAAGCACAGGATAAGTCAGGGATCAAAGAAGCCGTTGTGACCGGAAGATGTACGATTCATGGGCAAAAGACGGTTCTTGCTATTATGGATAGTCATTTTATGATGGGAAGCATGGGATCTGTTGTCGGAGAAAAGATTACAAGAGCAGTAGAATATGCAACAAAACATCGTCTGCCAATCATCATCTTTACAACATCCGGTGGTGCTAGAATGCAGGAAGGTATCATTTCACTAATGCAAATGGCGAAAGTATCAGAAGCGTTAGGACGACATGATGCAGCAGGACTCTTATATGTGACTGTTCTTACCGATCCAACGACCGGTGGTGTGACAGCAAGTTTTGCTATGCTTGGAGATATTATCCTATCGGAACCGAAAGCCTTGATCGGTTTTGCAGGACAGCGTGTGATCAAAGGAACGATCCATCAGGATCTTCCTGAAGGTTTTCAGCGTGCCGAGTTTCAATTAGAGCATGGATTTGTAGACCGGATCGTTCATCGTGAGAAGCTTCGCAATGAGCTTGGTAAGATTCTTCGCCTACACAGCCAGACCGGAAGGGAGGAAGCCTAGATGAGTAATGCAATGAATTCGGTAGCAATCGCCAGAATGATCGAGAGACCGAACACCAGGCAGTTTATTAAAGCTATTTTTGATGATTTTATGGAATTTCATGGTGACCGCTATTATGCGGATGATGGTGCGATCGTTGGTGGGATTGCTTCATTGAATGGAACTCCTGTTACCGTGATCGGAGTGCAAAAAGGACATACGTTAGATGAAAATGTTGCCTGTAATTTTGGATGTCCGAATCCGGAAGGATATCGCAAAGCTCTTCGATTGATGAAGCAGGCAGAGAAATTCCACCGTCCGGTCATTACGTTTATCAATACAGCCGGAGCTTTTTGCGGAATCGGTGCAGAGGAACGTGGTCAGGGAGAAGCATTGGCTCGTAACCAGATGGAAATGTCACGTCTGAAAACACCGATCATCAGTATTTTTATTGGTGAAGGTGGAAGTGGCGGTGCGTTAGCACTCGCCGTTGCTGACCGGGTATGGATGTTAGAGCATGGTATGTATTCTGTGCTTTCGCCTGAGGGTTTTGCAAGTATTTTATGGCGTGATTCGTCAAGAGTTGCAGAAGCAGCAGAGCTGATGAAAATGACAGCCAGAGATCTTTTACAAAATGAAGTGATCGACAAGATGTTCTTAGAACCTAAAGAGGGACTGGAAAACAATCTCGAATATACAGCAGATGCGTTGAAAGAAGCTTTGTGTGAAACCATTCCGAAACTGCAAAAGAAGGATATCGACGAGCTTTTAGAAGAAAGATACAACCGTTTCCGTAAATTCGGTGAATTTATAGAATAAACGATATGTGATCAAACGAAATGATCTGTCATTAAGTGAAACGATCTGTCATTAAGTGAAATGATCTGTCATTAAGCGAAATGATCTGCTATTAAGTGAAATGATCTGCTATTAAGTGAAATGATCTGCCATTAAGTGAAATGATCTGCCATTAAGCGAAACGATCTGTCATTTACGAATTTGGAAAAGTGTGCATATATCATGACGGCAGAGTAATGAATGGATCAGGTGTTTTGTCCCCCAAAAGAATAAAAGTCAGGATAGAGAAATGTTTCATTTGAGATGTTTCTCTTTTTTTAAAGGAATAGGAAACTGCTCGTACAGCGGTGGTACACCAACAAGAATTGCTTTAGCAATTCTTGCAAAGTTTAATGTTCCATTAAACTTTTGACAAAGCGCTGGCTTTGCACTTTTTTATGGAATAGGAAACTGCTCGTACAGTAGTGGTACACCAACAAGAATTGCTTTAGCAATTCTTGGAGTGCAAAGCGCTGGCTTTGCACCTTTTTATGGAAATTGCAAAAAAACTGACCTTATTAAAATAAACAAAAATGGTTATTTTAATATATCCAAACTTTGTTATAATACAACGTATATCCCGCACATCGGATAGAACAGGGCCCGGTTACAAAGGAATGATGTGCAGAAAAGAGGAAAATATGTCAGATAATCGTTATGAATTAAATAAACAGTTAGCACAGATGTTAAAAGGCGGCGTGATTATGGATGTTACGACACCGGAGCAGGCAAAGATCGCACAGGAAGCAGGAGCATGTGCAGTTATGGCATTAGAAAGAATCCCGGCAGATATCCGTGCAGCCGGTGGTGTATCACGTATGAGTGATCCGAAGATGATACAGGGCATTCAGGAAGCGGTATCCATTCCTGTTATGGCAAAGTGCCGTATCGGTCATTTTGCAGAAGCACAGATCTTAGAAGCCATTGAAATAGATTATATCGATGAAAGTGAAGTGCTTTCTCCGGCAGATGATGTGTTCCATATCGATAAGACAAAGTTTAATGTACCATTTGTATGTGGTGCAAAGGATTTAGGCGAAGCTCTTAGAAGAATTAATGAAGGGGCATCCATGATCCGTACAAAAGGTGAGCCTGGAACAGGAGATATTGTACAGGCAGTCAGACATATGCGTAAAATGAATCAGGAGATCGCAAAACTGGTATCGATGCGTGAAGACGAGCTTTTCCAGGCAGCAAAGGAATTACGGGTACCATATGAATTAGTAAAACAGGTGTATGAGGAAAAGAGACTTCCTGTTGTAAATTTTGCAGCCGGTGGTGTAGCAACCCCTGCGGATGCGGCTTTGATGATGCAGCTTGGTGCAGAAGGTGTCTTTGTCGGATCCGGTATCTTTAAGTCAGGGAATCCTGCAAAGAGAGCAGCGGCAATCGTACAGGCGGTAACGAATTATAATGATGCTAAACTGCTTGCAGAGCTTTCAAAGGATTTAGGTGAAGCCATGGTTGGTATCAATGAGCAGGAAATCGAGCTTTTGATGGCAGAACGTGGAAAATAGAAATTTGACCGATTAGTGTCAGGTGGCAGTAAAGAGAAATATAATGACAGATTAACTGTCGGGCAATAAAGAGAAATATAATGACAGATTAACTGTCGGGCAATAAAGAGAAATGCTATGACAGATTAACTGATGGACAGTGAAGAAAAACACTATGACAGTGTTGCTGTAAAAAAGGAGATAACAATGAATATTGGTGTATTAGCAATACAGGGAGCTTTTGCAGAACATGAACAGAAGCTGACTGCTCTTGGAGCGGATGTTTTTGAAATCCGTCAGGCAAAAGATCTGCAAAATCCGATGGATGGTTTGATACTGCCGGGTGGTGAAAGTACAGTGATGGGAAAGCTTTTACAAGATCTGGATCTTTTTGATCCGCTTCATAAGAGGATTAAAGAGGGGCTTCCGGTTATGGGAACCTGTGCAGGTCTGATCCTATTGGCAAAACAATTGGCAGATGATGATGTGGTACATTTTGCTACGATGCCGGTAGAAGTAAAAAGAAATGCATATGGAAGACAGTTAGGAAGTTTTCATACAACACATGAAATGAAAGGTGTAGGCATGATCCCGATGAACTTTATCCGTGCACCTTATGTTACAAAGTGCACGGATGAGGTAGAAATTTTAGCACAGGTTGATGAAAAGATAGTTGCCGTGCAATATAAAAAACAATTAGGTCTTGCCTTTCATCCGGAAGTGACAGATTGTGATAAAGTCCATGCTTACTTTTTAGATATGTGCCAAAAGAGATAAAAGGCAAAAGTATAAGTTAAAGAGCAGAGAACAGATCTTTAATTCTCTGAGTACTTAAAATGGTCATATAGAGAACACTTCTCTGTATGACCGTTTTACAATGCTAATATTGTTTGTTATGCTATGATCTTTTTAGAGCTGATCAATCAGTTTGCTCAGCAGATTCAGAATCCTCTGTATGATATTGTTTCAACTGATCTACTGTTTTTTGTACGTCTAAGATACGGATGGTGACAGATTCTAATTCTTCCAGATCATGTTCACTCATATCACTGGCTTCCTGGGTACTTGCAGTGACTTCCTCACTAACAGCAGAAAGTTGGGTGATGCTTTCCACAATACGGTTATTAGAATGAAGCAGATGCTTGATTTCATGTTCTAAATTATCTGCACGTTCAGAAAGACTGTCGGAATGATTACGCAATTGAACAAAGCTTGCTGCATTTTGTTCGATCAAATCTTTCTGTTGCATGGTGGCAGACAAAGATTTTCCAACAAGATCTGCAGTAACATCTGCATTGGAATTTAGCTGTTCTGCAATTTGTTCAATCTGTTCTGTTGATTTTTTTGTCTGTTCGGAGAGTTCACGAATCTGGTCGGCGACAACCGCAACCCCTTTTCCTGCTAGTTTCACAAAGTAAAGCAGATATGTTATACCTTGCGAATACCATCGTTAGCGATCGTGATCAGACCTTTTTTCATCAAATGACCGATGCCGCGTTTGAAAGCATTTTTGCTCATATGGAACCGGTTCTTGATCGCTTCCGGTGCACTTTTATCATGAAATGGCAAAAAGCCGCCTTCCTGTTCGAGACACCGGTAAATGAAATCAGCATCTTCATTCATCTGTTCCGGTATTTTCTTTTTAACACTTAATGTCAGTCTGCCATCCTCCATTACCTGTGCTACACGGGCGTAGATTGGCTGGTTGATGCGGTATGTTTCAAATACTTCCTTTTTCGGAAGCAGAGCTGAATACATATCATCCACGGCGACAAATACACCGAAGTTTTCGCTGATCTCGTAAACTCTGCCACTTACTTCATCATCTTTTTGATAATTCGAATCATTGCGAAGAGCATCATAGACGTGCATGGATGCACAAAGGCGTTCACTCTTATCAATATACAGAGTGACTAATACGGCATCACCTTCTTGTACTTTATACAGTTGTTCTTTAAATGGAAGAAAAAGATCTTTCGCAAGCCCCCATTCTAAGAAAGCACCGATCGGGGTGACTTGTGTAACATAAAGACGTGCGACATTGCCTAAAGTAAGATCCGGTTCTAAAGTTGTTGCGATCGGGCGATCCTCGGAATCTTTATAGACAAATACCTTGAGAACGTCTTTTAAATCCGTTCCTGCCGGTACCTGTGCTTTGGGTAGAAGAATTTTTTGAGAATCCTCACCGGTTGGTGTGTTTAAGAATACACCGAAATCTGTTTTCTTTGTAACGATCAGTTCCTGATATTTACCCAGTTCGATTTTTTGTGTCATTATTACCTCCGTTCTGTCCGGATGTATTCTCGAAATTTTTCATTTAGAAAATTCCGAGAGTATATCCGGTTGTTGTATTATCTTCAATACAATATCATGAATTCGCAACACAGGAGAGCTGGCTTTCTGGTGCAGAATTCATGAAGGACAAAATTAAATACAGCACAAAGTGCGTCAAGCGTGTAACGCTTGTATCTTGGAATTATTATATCATATTTATATAGTTTTATAAAGATAAATATGTTGCGATAATGGTTCATAGATAATGGCGTATTGAAAAATAGTCCGGTTGAAAAACGAAGAAAGAATGTTATACTATTGTTGAAAAACAAAACAGTATAAGCGTTTTGACGCAGAAAAGAGGTAAATTATGAAAAAAGAGATCAGTACAAAAAATGCACCGGCAGCAATCGGACCTTATTCACAGGCAATTGAAGTAAATAATATGGTATATACATCAGGTATGATCCCAATCAACCCTGCTACAGGAGAACTGGTAACCGGTTCTGTTGAAGAACAGGCAAAACAGGCTTTTTCGAATTTAAAGGCTTTAGTAGAAGCTTCAGGATCTTCTATGGAAAAAGTAGTAAAAACAGTTGTATTTATTAAAGATATGGATGATTTTACAAAGATCAATGCTATTTATGAAGACTATTTTGTGGCACCGTATCCTGCAAGATCCTGTGTACAGGTTGCAAAGCTTCCAAAAGATGTTGCTATTGAAGTAGAAGCGATCGCGATCAAATAATAAAATGTAAATAAATGTGTGATAATCTGGTCCGGATAAAATATTACAGAAAATTCTACGATCGTAGAAAAGATTTCGGTATGAAGAATAATCATCCAATAAATGGAATATGACGAAAAAGTCCCATAAATTAAGGCATTCGTTTAGATAAAACTTCTGGCGGGTGGGTTGACAATGAAGGGAGACCTTGTTATAATTGTTTTTGATGTGTAATAAATTTGTAATATTTTATGAAAAAATCATTCATAGGATAAAACAATCGGCAATGTTATGGCATTGTATGTATTACACAGATCGCTAGAATTCATTTAGTGTTTCAAATTTTTATGGAGGGTTATTATGTTAAAGACACGTTGGATAAGAAATGCTGCTATTTTCGGCACAGCCGTTACATTATCATTAGCTACATATACAAGTGTTAGTGATAATGCGGATGCTGCAAGTTACGGTCAGGAAACAGAAATGGCAGGTCTTTCCTTGTCGCTTGATAAATATTATTTAGAGAACGTAGCACAGGAGGAGCAGGAAGCACAAGCAGCAGATCCTGTTGCAACAGCAAGTGTAGAAGCAGGTGCTGTTCCGGCAACGGATGCCGCAGTAGATGCTGCACAGAATGCTCAGGCTGCACAGACAGCAGATCCTGCTGCAACGCAGGCAGCACAGGCAGCTCAGACAGAAGAGCAGAGAAAAGAAGAATCAGTTGCAAAGCAGTTTAGAAATCTTGGTATTTCAACCGCAAGTGATTATGTAAATATCCGTAAGAAGCCAAATACAGACAGTAAAATCGTCGGAAAACTTTATAAAGGTTCCTCAGCAGAGATTTTAAGTGAAAAGAATGGATGGGTTAAGATTTCATCCGGCTCTGTTACAGGTTATATTCGTAAGGATCTTCTTGCTATTGGTGCAGATGCTCAGAAGTTAGCAGGAAAATATGGCACAGCATATGCGTTCTTAAAGAAAGGTGTCATTACATTAAATGTCCGTTCTAAGAAGAGTACAACTTCAACGATCATTACACAGATTCCTGAGGATGAAAAGTATGAAATCCTTGGTGAAAGCGATAATTGGTATAAAGTAGAGATTGATGAAGGTGTCAAAGGATATATTGCAAAAGAGTTTGTAAATACAAGAGTTCGTTTTAAAAAGGCTGTTTCTATTGAAGAAGAAGAAGCCGAGGCTCGTCGTAAGAAGGCAGCCGAAGAAGCTGAACAGCAGCGTTTGGAGGAACTTGCAAGAGAAAGACAGAGTGCATCATCAAGCAGTTCGTCTTCGTCAAGCAGCTCAAGTTCATCAAGCAGACGTTCAAGCTCATCAAGCAGTTCAAGTTCGTCAAGCAGACGTTCAAGCTCATCAAGCAGTTCAAGTTCGTCAAGCAGACGTTCAAGTTCGTCAAGCAGAAGCAGACGATCAAGTTCATCAAGCAGTTCAAGCTCAAGCAGACGTTCGAGCAGTCCATCTGTATCAAGCAGTGGATCAGGTTCTTCGATTGCATCCTATGCAACGAAGTTTGTTGGTAATCCATATGTATGGGGCGGCTCAAGTCTTACAAATGGTGCAGACTGTTCCGGATTTACGATGGCTGTTTATGCACAGTTTGGATATAGCTTGCCACATTCATCGGGTGCACAGGCAGGTTGTGGTAGAAGCGTAAGTTTTTCAAACTTACAGCCAGGAGATCTGATCTTCTATCGCAATGGTGGAAGTATTGGTCACGTTGCTATGTATATCGGTGGCGGACGTGTTGTTCATGCTAGTAATAAGAAAGACGGTATCAAGATTTCTAACTACAGATACAGAACACCGGCATGTGCAAGAAGAATTATTGGTTAATTATTTGATAGAAGATTGAGAATGATTCTATGATTTTCAGGAAAGCATCGTAGCAATAGCTATACGGTGCTTTTCTTTTGCGTCGTGATCTTATAAAAAATATAAAAGAGCAGTGTAAGGTATTATCAGAAGATAGGAAAGAAATAGTGAGGAGTGGGAAGGATGAAGTCATTAAAAGAAGGAATGCAAGATGGAATTCCAATCGCATTAGGTTATGTCTCGGTTAGTTTTACATTTGGATTGATGGCTGTAAACGTCGGGATGAGCTGGTGGCAGGCTGTCCTGATCTCTATGACATGTATTACATCTGCCGGACAGTTTGCAGGATTGGACATTATGGTTGCTGGAGGTGCTTTTATTGAGATGGCACTTTCACAATTCGTGATCAATCTGCGTTATGCATTGATGGCATTATCTTTATCGCAGAAAGTAGATAAGTCATTAAATACACCATGGCGTTTTATTACCGGAGTCGGTATTACAGATGAAATTTTTGCGGTTGCCATGAGTCGGAAAGGAAAAGTAGACCGCCGGTATTTATCCGGACTGATCATTGTTCCCTATCTTGGCTGGGCAGTTGGAACAGTAATGGGGGCGTTACTTGGAAGTGTTTTGCCGGCTGTTTTGTCAGATGCCTTGGGAATTGCCATTTATGGAATGTTTTTAGCAATCATTATACCGAAAGCAAAAGAAAATTATCGCTTTTTATTTGTCATATTGATTGCGGCAGCGATGAGTTGTGCGTTCAAATGGCTTCCGGTTCTTTGTAAGCTTTCATCGGGATTTGTTGTTATTATCTGCGCGGTTGTGGCATCCGCGATCGGAGCATGGCTGTATCCGGTGCCATCGGAAGAAGAGATGGAAGCAATGGAACAGGAAGAACAGATAGGATAAATTTACAAAAGGAGAATATTATGGATACGGTTTTATTTTTTATCTATTTAGCAGTGATGGCGGGCGTTACTTATCTGATCCGTGCAATTCCGTTTGTGTTATGCAAAGGTGAGGTCAAAAACGTATTTATCCGTTCCTTTTTAACATATGTACCTTATGCTGTCCTGGGGGCGATGACCTTTCCGGCTATTATTTTTTCAACCAACGGACTGGTCTCTGCAATTGCCGGAACAATCGTCGCTTTGGTATTGGCATTTGCTAAGAAAGGACTTTTGACTGTTGCGGTAGGTGCAAGTGCAGCAGCTTTTATTGTCAAGATGGCAGAAATGTTTATTATATGATAATCTCATGCGTAGTGCTGATAAAAACAGCTTTTTATGTATAAAACAGGTGGAAAACGGCTCATAAAACAGATGGGAAAATGCCATCAGGCAGTTGACAAGTTCCATTATGTATGATAATATATTTTTTGTTGTGACACAGCATGCACTAGTGGCGGAACGGCAGACGCAACGGACTCAAAATCCGTCGGTGGCAACACTGTGTGGGTTCAAATCCCACCTGGTGCATTCAGAGGACGATAGTTAGAGGCTATCGTCTTTTTTTGTGGAAAAATGATCGGAAGTAATAATAAATGGGTTGAAACAGGGTATAATTATGGTATAATTAATCCATAGATAAGGAGGTGCATATTATGCCACAGATTATTCCGATTAAAGATTTAAAAAATACATCAGAAATTTCTGATATGTGTCACAAGATGGAGGAACCGATCTATGTAACAAAAAATGGTTATGGTGATATGGTTATTATGAGCATGGAAAGTTATGAGACAATGATGGGAAAATTTAATTTGTATAGAGATATTGAAATTTCTGAAAAGCAGATAGAAGCAGGTCAGGTAAAAGATGCCAAAGCTGCACTAGGAGAAATGAGGAAAAAGTATGGCTTATAAATTGAATATTACAGAATATGCTGATGAATTACTTGATCATCATATATATCATTTGATTGACCGCCTGAATAATAAACAGGCTGCTAGACATCTATTGGATGGTATCAATATTATTTATGAAAGATTGGAGTTTAATCCATATCAATTTCTGGAATGCAAAGATGAATATCTTGCCAAGAAAGGATATCGCGAAGCCATTGTGCCGCAAATGAATTATATCATCATTTTTGATGTGACAGCAGATGTTGTCAATGTAATTGGAATTTTTCATCAATTGGAAAATTATCAAAGTAAGTTATAATAAGTTTTCAGAGAGACTAGAACCAGTCGATTTTTGATTGGTTCTTTTTTGTTTTGAGGAATATATATAATTTTGAAGCTTTTTGATCATTTATGATATTTTTGAATGAAAAGTTTTATCCCATGGTTATGCTGGTGGAATAGAACAAGTGGAAATGGTGAGGATATTGATTAAAAAATCTTGTTATCAGAATAGGAAAATGAACAGAATTGCTGAGTATTCATTATTGCAGGTGATATTGTTGAATGCTATTTCTTATGATAAAATAGAACAAAGGGCATTTACAGAAATAAAAATGACAGAGGTGAGTAATAGGGCGATATGTTATTTTAAAATGATTGAAATTTGAAGATAAATGCTTGATATGGAGGATATTATAATGGCAGAAAAGACAAACGCCAATATTGGATTTGAAAAACAACTTTGGGATGCAGCTTGTGTTTTGTGGGGACACATTCCGGCAGCAGAGTATAGAAAAGTAATTATAGGATTGATTTTTCTTCGCTATATTTCGGCGGCATTTGATAAGCGTTACAAAGAACTTGTTGATGAGGGTGATGGTTTTGAAGATGATCGTGATGCTTATGAAATGGACAATGTATTTTTCGTTCCGGAGGAAGCACGTTGGGGAAATATTGCGTCTAAGGCACACACACCGGAAATTGGTACAATCATTGATAATGCAATGAGAGCGATAGAATCAGAGAATAAGAAACTGAAAAATGTTCTTCCGAAAAATTATGCAAGCCCGGATTTGGATAAAAGAATTTTAGGTGATGTGGTTGATATTTTCACTAATAATATTGATATGAGTGATGCAAAAGCAAGTGAAGATCTGCTTGGACGCACATATGAGTATTGCATTGCTCAGTTTGCTGAGAAAGAAGGTGTTGGTGGTGGAGAATTCTATACACCATCTAGTGTTGTAAAAACATTGGTTTCTATCCTTCGACCATTTGATAACTGTCGAGTATATGATTGCTGCTGTGGCTCTGGCGGTATGTTTGTGCAGAGTGAGAAATTTATTGAAGCACACAGTCATAAAAGAAGTGCCATTTCTGTTTATGGACAAGAAGCAAATCCGGATACTTGGAAAATGGCAAAGATGAATATGGCAATTCGTGGCATTGATGCAGATCTTGGTCCGTACAATGCAGATACTTTTACAAGTGATTTACATCCGACTTTAAAGGCAGATTTTATTTTAGCTAACCCCCCCTTCAATTATCATCCGTGGGGACAAGATAAGTTGATGGAGGATAAGCGTTGGAAATATGGACTTCCACCTGCCGGTAATGCCAACTACGCTTGGATTCAGCACATGATTCATCATCTTGCACCAAATGGAAAAATTGGTCTTGTTCTTGCAAATGGTGCACTTTCTACACAATCCAGTGGCGAAGGAGAAATTCGCAAGAAAATCATAGAGGATGATTTGATTGAAGGAATTATTGCGATGCCAACACAGTTGTTTTACAGTGTAACAATTCCGGTAACATTGTGGTTTATTACAAAAGGGAAAAGGCAAAAAGGAAAAACACTTTTTATTGATGCACGAAAAATGGGCCACATGGTTGACCGGAAACATCGTGATTTTACGGATGAGGACATTCAAAAATTGGCAGATACTTTTGAGGCGTTCCAAAACGGTACACAGGAAGATATACTTGGATTTTGCAAGGTGGCAGACATTCAGGAAATTGAAAAGCAGGATTATATTCTTACACCGGGACGCTATGTAGGCATTGAGGAACAGGAAGATGATGGAGAACCGTTTGAAGAAAAAATGACTCGTCTTACATCTGAACTTTCGGATATGTTTGCAAGATCGCATGAGCTGGAGGATGAAATCAGAAAGAAATTGGGGGCGATTGGGTATGAAATATAAGTTGAAAGACATATGCTTTTATGCTACGGGAAAAATTGATGTGAACGTTTTGAAAGGTACAGATTATATTTCAACAGAAAATATGTTGCCTAACAAGGAAGGTGTAACTACTGCGTCATCGCTTCCGAAAACTGCTCAAACACGGGCTTATCAAAAAGGTGATGTTTTGGTGTCAAATATAAGACCGTATTTCAAAAAAATATGGTTTGCTGATTGCGACGGTGGCTGTTCAAATGATGTACTGGTTTTGAGAGCAAAAGAGAATATTAATGCAAAATTCCTTTATTATGTGCTTGCCGATGATGCCTTTTTCAATTATTCGACAGCAACATCCAAAGGTACAAAAATGCCTCGTGGTGATAAAACTGCAATAATGCAATACGAAGTGCCAAATTTTGATCTACTAACGCAAAAGAAAATAGCAGCGATTTTGTCGAACATAGATGAAAAAATTGAATTGAATAATAGGATAAACGATAATTTACCGCCGTTTCTGTGCGTAGCACAGATAGCTGCAACGCAGCTAGGACAGACACCGCAGACAGACGGATGCATGCATACGGATGACAAGGTGTCTGGCAGAGGCGG
>NZ_JACRSW010000027.1 GCF_014384965.1 Jutongia hominis | reverse complement strand
TCGTCAACGACCAGTTTTTCCATCTGTTTTGCAATATAAAAAAGATCACGAAGCGGCATATTCGGGTTCAGTGTACTCTGGTGTTCATACAGATTCATATAAAGACCCAGAATAAATGCGATATCGTTTT
Source organism: Jutongia hominis (assembly GCF_014384965.1). Classification (GTDB taxonomy): domain Bacteria; phylum Bacillota; class Clostridia; order Lachnospirales; family Lachnospiraceae; genus Butyribacter; species Butyribacter hominis. Next base: position 414,323 of record NZ_JACRSW010000027.1, on the reverse strand, counting down.
TCATTGCCATATACACTGCATTTTCCAGTGTGATGATCTCTAAGTCATCTGTCCGCTCATAATGCGTTCCGTTGATCGCATTGTATAGACTAAGCAATGCCTCTTTGTTATTAAAAAGCATTCTAAAAACGGTATCTTTGTAGTTTCGCTGCATCTTCAACTGTTGTTTCTTCATAATACGCTCCTTTACAGCCGGATAGATAATCTGTCTGGTTTTGAACCAAATGACAAAATGACACTTTCCCCGGTCTTAGTGACAGGAGCTTTAAAACTCCTGCTTTGATAGTGAATGAAAAGCATAGAGTTCTAAAGATAATATAAGAAATTTAGATAATGCCCAATAAGTTTTGGCATTAAAGAAAGTATTAGATTTATGCTTTGGTCTATTGTAACAAATAAGGGTTATTTTTACAATATTTTTCTTTTTTGTGATGGAATAAAAATGTCGTTGCAATATCGTTCTCTTTGCTATAAAAGCACTATTTTCTATCATCCCATTCCATACAAAAAGCCTCTTCCTTTTCTGAATATAATGTTATATCCATATCAGAAAAAGAAGAGGCTTTTTCATCAACCCGTTTCACAACTATTCCATTTCTTCTCTTGCTGCCTACCCACGCTGCTCCTTTATCACCTGAACAACTTCATCATAAGCTTCTTTTACCGGTGGAAGAAGTTCCGGAACCTTTTCCATGCTGCCGGCACGCAATTCTTCGACTAATGGGATCAAAAGACTATGAAGTTTTGCAAGACTGACTGTTCCGGTGATTCCCTTTAAAGCATGAGCACCCTGAAATGCTGCATCAACATCCTTTTGTTCTATCGCCTCTAACATCTGTTCATAATGAATATCCTCCGGAAATGATGTCAAAAATTTCTCATACAGTTCTTTATTTCCATTAAAACGGTGAATCCCTTCGTTCACATCAATTCCCGCTTTTGTCAAAATATAACGGTTCATATGTAAATCCCCTTTCCTAATCCTGCAAAGCAATGATATTTCATGCGATAAAGAATCTATTTTTCTGATTCATACTAGTATATTATAATACACAAACATATAATTTTTTGAACTGTCTTCTCCCATTTTCTCACTTTTTCTATCTTTTAGTTTGCAAATAGGATGCCGCTTACAATAATTCTTCCCGAAATCAACTTCTATCTACTACAGATAATTATGATTAATATCTCCTGCATCCGGCAGTGAATTGTTCATCTTGTTGCTTAAGCAGTTAAAAAGCAAGCATCATTGAACATTTTCTCTCTTCTATTTTAATCGTGTCTTTCTTCTTTATTATCATAACATTCACAAAATCTTGCAGCAAATGCCGGTTCTTCACGGTGCACATACAGATGAGAAGTATCACCAAAAGCTGTCATTCGAAATGAAGCAATTCCTTCTCTTCGTTCTTCTGTTACTAAAGTTGTTACAGAAGTTGGTGCCGCACACGTTCCATGCCACAAAACCATCGGCGAAATACCAAGCAGATGCGAAAGCATCACACACTCTACTCCAAAATGGCAAAAAAGAACAATCGTATCATTATTTGCATTATGAACCCGATAATACCGTTCTTCTCGTTCATAACCATGTTCTTTTAACAATTCATCCAGTCCCTGAACAACCCAGTTGTATTCCTGTTCCACCTTTCCAGCTTGCAACACTTCTGTTCCACACCATGCATCTCTGTCATAAAAGCGGTCTTCTTTCGTCCAGTCCTCCGGGAGCCAATCCCATACAATGCTCTCAGCTCCCACATCCGGTCGTATGATCGTCGGTGCAAACTCACGCAGCCACGGATATTCTTTGGCTGTACGCTGCATCTTTTTTAATGTCAAAGATGCCGTATCTTTTGCTCTGCCAAGTGGAGAAACAAAAAAATCTTTTACCTTCAGTTTAGAAAGTCTTTCTGCCAGATATTCTGCTTCACGCCAGCCTTTTTTCGTTAAGGAGTCAACTGAATAATCGGGATCAGCATGACGAACGATTAATATTTTCATAATATCATCTCCTGTATTTTCATTCTTATTTTAGATGAAATATTGTACCACAATTCATTTCTTATTCCAAGATTTCCAATTAAAATAATGTGCATCCTATTAAAATTTTTACATATTCCATTAGAATAATTTCATACAAAGTATTTGCCCCTTTTTATTTTTAAGCAGTCCATGTTTTTTATAAACACCTTTATTCCATTTTATATATTCATATATGATAAGAAACATATCATTTTTTACATGCAGAAAAAATATTGTAACATTTTTGTAATATATTATTGCAATTTTATTACAGATTTGTTACAATAAGTTTCGTTGAGTTGATTTTTAGTACATAAAGGAGTTATTACATGAAAAAATTAGGGTTTATTGTTACATTATTATTAATTTGTACATTTGTTGGTTTTTCAACAAACAGTACAACATCATCTGCAAAGGTATCGATCAGCAAAGCACGCAAGCAATGTTCTTCATATAAAAAAGCAAGAAAACATATGAAAAAGATAACTTTTAAAGTCTGGGATTTAAAAGGATCGAAAAAAGTGACAAGAACCAAATCCATTTATATTCATAAATCAATCGCTTCTAAAGTAAAAAAAGCATTTAATAAAATCTACCATGGAAAAGAAAAATTCCCAATCCATGATGTCGGAGGATTCGACTGGCGCGGTTCCAATAAGTCATTACATTCTCTTGGTCTTGCAGTTGATATTAATGCCAATGAAAATTATATGGTTGATCATGGGAAAGTATTAGCCGGAAGCTTTTGGAAACCGGGCAAAAATCCATATTCGATCAAGAAAAACAGCGATGTCAAAAAATATATGAAAACCATCGGGTTCAAACAGTGTATCTGGGGAAGCCGCAAGGATTATATGCATTTTTCTGTCGGCGGTTATTAATCTCCCCCTTAAAAATATCTTAAAACAACAGTAATATAACCTAAAAACTCCGTCAAAAATAAAGTCCGTGATAAGATGCAATCACCCCTCTTATCACGGACTTTATTTTTCTTATTTTATTGACATTTTCAATCGGCTTTTCATTCTTTTTACATGCTGATATTCGTAAAAATCAGTTTGTAAATTTGAAACTTTCTATAAACCTTTTTAGCAATCATTATTCACCAAAGCCTGATTCTACAAGTTCAACTGCCTTATCACAAGCTGCCTGTTCATCCTCTCCATTGCATTCAAATGTGATTTCCGTACCACCTTTGATGCAGGCTGCCATGATATTCATAACACTCTTTGCGTTGATCTTTTTGTCTGCTAAAACGATCTGAATATCAGATGAAAACTTTGCCATCTCTTTTGCAAGTGTACCTGCCGGTCTCATATGAAGTCCCTGCTCATTTTTAATTGTTACTGTCTTTGATACCATAATCAATTCCTCCTTTTATTCGTTTATTCATGAAAATACATTATATTTTCTGACTAAAAGTTTTTTACTGTCTTCTTCTCTCTTTTTGCAAAAACGATTGCAAATTTTTAAATAATATCCTGCTATTTTCTTTTTTATTTTAACAGATCCATATTTACTCTTTTACTTCCTTTTTCAACAGAGATAAGATGACTGCTCCAAGTATACTTCCAGCGATCAATGCCACAATATAGAACAATGGATGACCAACTACCGGAAATACAAAGATTCCACCATGAGGTGCGCGTAATGTACATCCAAATGCCATAGATAACGCTCCTGCTAATGCAGAACCGATAATACAGCTTGGAATTACTCGTAACGGATCTTTTGCTGCATAAGGAATCGCACCCTCAGAGATAAAGCACAATCCCATAATGTAGTTTACAACGCCATTTCTACAGTCTTCTTTTGACCATTTCTTTTTACAAAATGTCGTAGATAAAGCAATCGCGATCGGTGGTACCATACCGCCTACCATAACGGCTGCCATAATATCATATTTGCCAAGTGCCAGTGAAGCTGTACCAAATACATACGATGCTTTATTAAACGGACCGCCAAAATCAATACTCATCATACCGCCAAGAATTGCTCCAAGTAATACCATAGATGTTCCACCCAGGCCGTCAAGCCAGTTGCTAAGTCCGGTATTGATCATTCCCATGACCGGATTAATGCCACACATGATCAGACCAATCGCTATAATACCGCCAAGCGGATAGATCAGCATCGGGCGTATACCATCCAGACTCTTTGGTAACTTTTCAGTCAGTTTTTCAAGCCCAAGCACCAAATATCCTGCTACAAAGCCGGCAAGAAGTGCGGCAAGAAAACCACCACTCACTCCGGTTGTATTTCCTTTTGCAAGCTCTACAAAACTTGTTCCATTCATTGCTAGCACACCACCTGCAAAACCAACTGCAAGCCCCGGTCTGTCTGCGATTGAAGAAGCAATAAATGCAGCAAGAATCGGTAACATATAATTAAACGCTGATTTGCCTACTGTTGTAAAGAACGCAGCAATCGGTGTATTCATACCGAATTTTTTCGGATCAATCGTGTAATCATCAAGCAAAAAACCAAGAGCAACCATGATTCCACCAGCAATGATAAACGGAAGCATATGAGATACACCATTCATCAAATGCTTATATATCGTATGCAATATACTGTCATTACCTTCTTCAACTGTTTTATGCTCCGCAGTTTCATGGTGTATCGGCACTTCACCGTTTTGGATTTTTTTGATCAGTTCTTCCGGTTTATGAATTCCGTCTGCCACTTTTACAAATAATACCGGTTTCCCATCAAAACGTGCTGTTTCTACATTTTTGTCTGCTGCTACAATAATTCCATCACAAGCTTCTATTTCTTCTTTTGTCAGAACGTTTTTCGCACCGGTAGAACCATTTGTCTCTGCTTTACACGGATAGCCCATCAATTCGCCCTGCTTTTCTAACGCTTCCGCTGCCATATAAGTATGTGCAATACCGGTCGGACATGCCGTAACAGCTAACACTTTATAGGTTGCATCTTTACTATTGGACGTATTCTTAGTTTCACAATTCTTCTCTGAAGCTGCTGTTTCATTTACAGTTTCTTCCGGAAACTTTTTGGCTTCCATTTCATCAATGACTTTCAAAAATGCATCAATATCTTTTGCAGCTAACAAATCTTTTCTAAACTGCTCATCCATTAATAGAATACTTAATCTCGATAATACTTCCAAATGCACATCCGCTCCATCTTCCGGAGCAGCGATCATAAAAAACAGATTTGACGGCTGACCATCTAATGCTTCATAATCTACACCATCCGGCACTGTCATGGCAGCTAATGCCGCCTTTTTGACAGCAGCATTTTTAGAATGCGGAATTGCGATTCCTTCTCCAATCGCAGTAGATCCCTCTTCTTCCCTTTTTAAAATGCCAGCCTTATAACCTTCCCGATCCAAAAGATTACCGGCTTTGTCATGCAGATCAACCAGATAATCAATGGCTGCTTCTTTGCTGTCTACCGACACATGTAAAGCAATGCTTTCTTTCTTTAATAACTCTGTAATCCTCATAGCCTTTACCTCCTATCCCAGATACAACAGGTTTTTGCTTAAAGTAACTTATATAATTTTTCAACAAGTCCGATTGTTGCGAGACCTTCCGACTGTGCGGTAGCTCCACCGGCTGCTGTACCATATTTTAATGCTTTCTGATAATTTTGCTCTTTTGTATAACTTGCTAAAAATCCGGCAACCATAGAATCACCTGCTCCTACAGAATTAACCGTCTTTCCTTTTGCAATTCCGATCCTGTACATTTCACCTTCTTTTGTGATCAGCATGGCACCATCTGCCGCCATGGAGATCAAAACATTTTGTGCTCCCATATCCTGCAATTTACGTGCATATTGTTCGATCTGCTGATCATTTTCCAATGTAACACCAAAAAGTTCTCCCAGTTCATGATTGTTCGGTTTGATCAGAAACGGATGATATTTTAATACATTTTTCAAAAGATCACCTGTCGCATCGACGACAAACTCAACTTCTTTCTTCTCTAACCGGCCAAGTATCACCTCGTAGATATCCGCCGGAAGCGATGCCGGAATCGTACCGGCCAATACAAGAATGTCACCTTTTTGAAGCCGATCGAGTTTTTGATATAACTGCTCTAGCTCAGCCTGACTGATATGCGGACCTTTTCCATTGATCTCCGTCTCTTCTCCTGCCTTGATCTTAACATTGATACGACTCATGCCATCCTGAAGATGAATAAAATCAGTCTGTACGCCAAGCTTCTTTACTCCGTCTTCAATCTCCTTTCCGGTAAATCCTGCTACAAAACCAAGTGCAACAGACGGAATTGCTAAATTGTTTAAAACAGTGGAAACATTAATTCCTTTTCCTCCATAATAAACTGCTTCGTATTCACTTCGGTTGACTTCTCCTAATGAAAGTTTATCTAATCGTACAATATAATCTAATGCCGGATTAAACGTTACTGTGTATATCATAATCCTTTCACCTCCTTTATAATCGTTGCATCTTTATATTTGGGATTTAATACCACATCTGTAATGATCGAACCACCTGTCAGTGCAGCAAATGTAACTGCTGTCATCTTATCGAACTTCGTATGGTCTGCCATAACAAAATTGACATAACTTCGTTTCATCGCTTCACTCTTTAATGCGGCCTCTTCAATATCAACCGTTGTAAAGCCATAATCCATATGAATACCATTCGTTCCCATAAATGATTTTGTAAAATTCAGCTTCTTCATATTATTAACAGCATCCGCTCCGATCACAGCTTCGGTAACCGGCTTAACCAGTCCACCGATGATATATGTTTTTAATCCTTTTGCGATCAGTTTTTTCGCATGTACAATACCATTTGTAACAAAAACTGCGTTTGTCGAAGGAATATAATCAATCATCATTTCTGTTGTCGTTCCGGCATCCAGATAAATAAAATCATTCTCTCTGACTAAAGAAGCTGCATACTTTGCAATCTTTTCTTTTTCCTCAACATTCTGAGTCTTTTTTGTATTGACATCTTCTTCATTGGTAATAAAGATCTGTTCGATCGCCGTGGCTCCACCATGTACTTTTTTCACCTTACCAAGCTCATCTAATGCCTGTAAATCTCTTCGTATCGTTGATTCAGAAGCCGGTATCTGTTTCGTCAATTCTGTAATCGTGACAGCTCCTTTCCGATTCACCAGCTCTTCTATCATATGATATCGTTCCTGTGTCAGCATTTTATCCCCCCTTATTCTCTTCAAAATATAGTTTTCTCATTCATTGACTATAGTATATATCACATTTTCGTCATTGTCAATCATTTTCTTTCAATTTCTATCATTATTTTTCATTTAATCTGCTGAAATCAGTTATTTTCTTCTTTTTCCGTCATTTTCATTCATTTATTGTCTGTTCGATTTATTTTCATTTGTCATTTTCTTTCATATCAATCAAAATCAATCATATTAGTGACTGTTTTTGATCCTTTCATCCATTCCAAATATTTACAATATAAAAAAATAAGGCAATCAAACCCATAAAAAATAAAATAAACGCATGACAAAATAACCACACGACAAAATGACCGCATGACAAAATGACCGCATGACAAAATGACCGCATGTCAAAATGACTGCATGACAAAATGACTGCATGACAAAATGACTGCATGATAAAATGACTGCATGACAAAAAGTGCAATACACCATATGGGTATTGCACTTTCCGATAATCAGAAAATAATCCTACAAAAAGATATCCTGACAGATTATTTTCTTTTTATTTATTTGCGTTGCAATTATGTTTACTGTCTTTTACTCTTCTACTGACTGTTCCTGTGCAGAGTCTTCAACTGTTGGAGCAGCATCCTCAGCTTCCTCTTCTGTTTCTAAAGAAACTTCCTGTGCTTCAGAGTCTGTTTCATGGATGCTTTCCATTTCGCTTGTTGCAATGTCTTCTGTTACTGTATTCGCACTATCTGTATCCATGAAGCGCTCACACTGTTTCTTCATATTCGTGGCAACATTACCACTGACATTCATATCCTGCTGGATCTTAGCAATCTCATTTGACAGAGAAACAGCTCCCTTAGCGGCTTCTTCTACACTAAGTGCACTATCTTCAACAACCTGTGTGATCTGTTCAATAGATTTTACAAGCTCCTGTGTGATCTGTGTGATCTCGTCTGTTTCTTTTACAAACATCAACATTTCATTATTGACATAAATAGAATCCTGATTGTACTGTCTTCCGGAATCTACGAAGCCATCATAATCCGGTAAGATCGTGTTATCAATATATTCTACCATCTGATTTGAATTATCACTTAATTCATTTACTGCTGCAATAACAGAAGCATTAATCTTCTGGATATTGTTCGCTGTCTCACGGCTGCTGTCTGCTAATTGACGAATCTCATCTGCTACAACGGCAAAGCCCTTACCGGCTTCTCCTGCTCTGGCAGCCTCAATGGATGCATTCAATGCAAGAAGGTTTGTCTGGCTTGAAATCGAAAGAATCTGGTTTGTCAGATTTTCAATCTGTTCTACACTTCTACTGTTTTCTATTGCATTCTTGATCTTTTCAATCATTTCACTTGTCATCTGACCTGTTACACTCTGACTGTCAATTGCTGACTTTTCAAGACCTTCTGCTCTTTCCTGCATTGTCTGGGCATATTTCATGATTGAATCGCTCTTCTCGGCAAATGCTGAAATGTTTGTTCCAACTGCTTCGACTTTGTCTTCTACATTCGAAATAGTTGCTGCCACTTCTTCCATAGAAGCTGCAAGCTGTTCCATTACTTCAGACACATCGCTTGAATTTACATTCGCATTGCCAACACTTTCTGTCACATTAGCAATAGCCTGATCTAAATTAACAGATTCATCTGAAATATCACCGATAACACTCTGTAATGTTTCTAACATAGAGTTGATACCCATAACGAGCTGACCAACTTCATCTTTTGTGCGAACCGGAATTCTTTCACCAAGATCACACTGGTTATTCTCTATTTTCTTGATAATATTGCGCAAACGTTTGATAGAACGCTTCGTTGGTGTAACGATCGTGATATAGCATGAAATGATTGCAATAATACTGATCACAATTGAAATAACAATCAATGCATTATTCATACCGATCGAATTATCAAATGTCTTCGATTGTTCCTGGGCAGACCTCTGAGCTGACTTCTGACGATTACTGATCAGATTATCAACGATACCTTCCATCTCAGATTCAACATCAGAAATATCACCGTTTGCTAACTCGATCGCATCCGATTTTTCTTCATTTTCACTATATTTCAAAGATTTCATATAAAGGTCATGAAGAGAATTGTATTTCTCTAAGAACTCCGAATATAATTTCTTTTCTGTCGGATCAGTAACATATTTCTGATAGGTTTTCATTTCCTTTTCTACATTGCTTATTGTGTCATCAATCTTATTTCTGACAACAACGATCTCGTCCTCATTACCGGTAAGGAAATGCGTCAAAAGAAGTTTCTGCATGATCTGAAAGTCATTCGACAAAGTATCAAGCGAATGAATCGCATTAATATTTTCTTCTGATTTTTGTATACTTTCTGCTTTCAGATATTGTGTTGACCGGATTCCCCATACAGCCGAAACAATGCAGACGATTGCTAAAACAATCTGTGGTATCACTACCTTAAAACTAATATTTTTCATAAGCTCCTCTTTTCTCAGCATTCTAAAATGCTGTTTCTTTTTTTTAAATCAGATTGTCAAAAAATCAAAATACGGACCTTTTGGCATCTTAATCTTTTTTAACCCACGGCATAAAAACATTGATGATTGCAATACCGGGTTCTAAATTTTCTGTACCTAACCTTTACACTTCTTCAATTGCTTCGTAACGGATACGCAGCTCAGGCAATTTATGCATCGTGCAATAATAATTTTCCATCCAGTCTTCTCCCTGTGACGGATCATTCTCACCACTTGCCGGCGGAGCAAACATTGTGATAGAAAGCGTTGTTCTCTCTTTGATATCCTGATCAAAGAAAGCCGGCATCAGATCAATACAGTCAGTTCCTTCTGCTTTATAAAACCAATGACCATTAATCTCTATCATCAGATTTAAATTCTCTTCAAAGTTGATCTCAAAGAATTCCGGATTCTTTTCTAATGTAACTTCCAATGCAATTCCTTCCGCATCTTCAGCACCGCCCCATCGCATGGTAACAGGAAGCTTTGTCTCAGCTTTTGTCTCCATACGCGGCATGAAATAGTCGTCTTTTAAAATTTCTTTGTATTCCTTTAATAATGGCTGTGGAATACCAACCGACTTATTATTCGGATCTTCAATCTCTAAACCAAGTCGTCCTCTGTCTCTGAACTGGTAGAGTGAGAATCCTCCAAACCATTCCTCTGCATGCCCTTCTTTTAACCGGGCAATAAACCGTTTGATCGATTCTGCCTGATGTTTCGGCCCGACCACATCACCATCTGTATTAAACTCAGACACTACCAACGGTCTGACTTTTCCATCATTTAGCTGTGCAAACCGAATCGCTGATTTCTTTAATCTCTGATAAAATGTCTCCACCGGAGTAACCGCATACGAATCCGAACCTTTTTCACATACATCAAAAGGCCAGCCATAATGTAATGCGAGATAACAATCCATGGACCAGATATCTGCCTGGCGATACGCCTCGGTAAACTCTTCTTCATGTCCTACCTTTAATTCTTCTGCATCCAGATCCATCACAGCTCCGGCACAAAAAACAGTCAAAATATTCGGTGCCTCTTCTTTGATGATCTTACTGAACCGAACAAAGAAATCGCCAATCTCCTGATAAGAAAATCTCTGATTATGAGTAAACCAGTCTCCATCACATTCATGATTGATACGCAGTCGCATGCGTCCAAAATTACGAAGATCTCTTGCAATCTTTCTTAAATACTCATCAGATAAGGAACAGTCTATCGTTAATGTCAATGTAACATCTTGTCCATGTCTTCTGATATCACGGATCTGTTCAAATGGTTGCCCGCTGGTATCTTCTCCGATACCGCCTTCATATGGAAAATAATCATCATAAGGATAATCCCATTGAAAATGAATTTCCATATCTTTGCAAGCTTCACTGATCCTTTGCGGCCATTCTTTATCTTTTGGATAATATGTATACATAATATTAATATTGCGATGCGGACGCCCTAATGTCTGTAAAATATAATCCTGATCAACATATTCAGCACGCTCACTGCCATCACCAAGATCCAGACCACATTTTGCGGGTCGAAGCATCACTTTTGATATTTTGTTTACCATGATAAAATGACTTCTCCTTTTTGTTCTCTCGATATATTCTACACTATTTTCTCCCATAAGTCCAATAATATAGACATTTTTAACAAAAGATTAATGATTGCTGACATAAAATTCCACCAAAAATGCCATCCTGCATCGTCTTCTCTGTACAAGATGATTTTTTTATCTGTTGTCTACTTTTTCCGGATACATATCATGTTCGAAAAGTCTTTTTCTTGCTACTTCTTCCCAATCCGTTCCTTTCTTTCCATAATTACAATACGGATCGATCGAAATACCTCCTCTCGGCGTAAATTTACCCCAGACTTCAATATATTTCGGATCCATTAAGCGTATCAGATCTTTCATGATCACATTGACGCAATCTTCATGAAAATCTCCATGATTGCGGAAACTAAATAAATATAATTTTAGCGATTTGCTCTCCACCATTTTTTCACCCGGTACATATGAGATTGTGATCGTTGCAAAATCCGGCTGTCCCGTAATCGGACAGAGACTCGTAAATTCCGGACAGTTAAATTTTACAAAATAGTCATTGTCCGGATGTTTGTTGACAAATGTTTCCAATACTTCCGGTGCGTAATCATCTGCATATTTAGTATTCTGGTTTCCTAATAAAGTAATACTCTTTTCTTCTTCTCTATGACTTGCCATCGTTTTCTCCTATCTGTTTATTTTTATCCTCTTTTGGCAACAAAGCTTTTCCGGCTTAGCCTGTATGTTTTTTTCTCTTTTCCGAAGCTCTGCCATCTCATTTTTGCAATCTTTTCCATAGCATTGCATTTCTACCGCTCTTCTACTGTCTTATTGTAATAACAACGGATCTGTCACACCATTTTTCAAAAAAGCTTCCTGTCTGTCAATACAGGTTCCGCAGACACCACATGGCTTGTCTTTTCCTTCATAACAGCTCCATGTCAGCTCATAAGGCACTTTCAGATCCAGACCGATCTTTACTACTTCGGCTTTTGTCAGATTAACAAACGGAGCTTCCACGACAAGCTGGTTGCCGCTTCCGATATAAATGGCATCTGAAATGGCTTTATTAAAGCTGCTGCTACAATCCGGATATGCATTTCCGGCTGCATCATCCGCATGCGCTCCATAATAGATCACATTGCATTCTTTGGATAATGCAATACTTGCCGCACAAGATAAAAATAATCCATTGCGAAAAGGAACATACGTAGAAACAGGTTTTCCGTCTGTCTTTTCTAACTGCTCAGCATATGATTCTTCCGGGATTTCCTGATCAGAATGCTGCAAAAGAGAACAATCACTATAAGCAAATATCTTTTCTAAATCCATTTGAAGATGTTCTACTCCATAATACGCCGCAATTTTATTAGAAGCTTCTATTTCTTTAAGATGTTTTTGTCCATAAGAGATCGATAATGCGATCACATTCTCTTTTCCATATTTGTCAATTGCCATGCCAAGACAGGTTGTACTGTCTACGCCACCGCTAAATAAAACCACTGCTTTCATTTCTTTTTCCTTTCTTACTCTGTCTTATTCTGTGGCATTGCTAATGAAGATTCCAGACGCATCTGTAAAAATGAATCCTCACGAAATGCTCCGCGCAGAGTATATGTCTTTGTCGATGCTGCATTCTTTTTAATTCCTCTTGCCGTCATGCAGCTATGTGTTCCTTCTATGACAACAGCTACATCTTTTGTATCCAGGATTTCCTGCATGATCTCTGCTATATCAGAACCGATCCGTTCCTGTAACTGTAATCTTTTTCCAACCATATCAGCGATTCGGGCAATCTTGCTAAGCCCGATCACTTTACCATTCGGCACATATGCGACCGATACTTTCATATCATACATCAACGCAAGATGATGTTCACAATAACTAAAGATTTCAATATCTTTTACCATGACCATATCATTGCCTGCTTCTTCAAAGTCCATTTTGTCCTGAAAGGTCTTGTTAAACATCTGTGCAATCTCATGATTGCTGTAATTCATTCCTTCAAACACTTCTTCATACATTTTGGCTACCCGTGCCGGTGTCTCTTTCAATCCTTCTCTGTCCGGGTCATCACCAAGTGCAACCAATATACCACGAATGTGTTTTTCTATCGCATCCTTATCTATTGCCATAACCAATCGACTCCTTCCTGAATCATCTACTCTGTCTTTTGCTCTTTTTTCTATACACCGCGTGCCTGTGGATCCCATATTACTTTATGCATCTGAATTTGCATTCTGGCTGTCACCCATTTTTTCTCCATCATAAAGGCTACCATATCTGCCGGAATGATTTTTCCAAAGACCGGGCTGATCAATACATGGCATTTCTGTCCCAGAGCGTATTTTTGTTCGATCTCATAAGCACGTTCCAGATCTGTCTGATCCGATACGACAAACTTCACGGTATCGTCCCTTTGAAGCAGGGCAAAATTAGACAGACACATCTGTTCTTCCATGCCACTGCCTTTTAATTTGTAATCCATGGTAAAGATCACTTTACGATCCTTTTTACAAAACGGATCTAAAGCAATGCTTCCATTTGTCTCAATCTCAACACAGAATTTTTCAGACAATGCTTCTAATAATTCCAAAACATGTTCTGCTAACAGAGGCTCTCCGCCTGTCAGCGTCACATTTTTTGTGCCATATGCTTCTGCCTTTTGAACAATCTGCCTGGCTGTCATTTCCTGATATGGGGCATCTTTTTCATTTGCCCAGCTTGTATCACAATAAGAACAATGCAAATTGCATCCGCAAAGACGGACAAATACCGATAATTCACCGGCTTTCATACCCTCTCCATTGATACTTTCAAAAATCTCTACTACTTTATATGTGTTCATGATTCTGTATATGTCGCACAATTATTCGGTGTTTCATACACCTGTACTCTGGCAACATCATATCCTTTCTGCGAAAACAGATCATAAAAATGTTTCGCAAAATTCTCGGCAGTCGGACGAAACTCCAGCTCAACCCAGCTAAAGCCTTCCTCTTTTAAGGCTTCTAATGTTCTCTCTTTTAATGTGTCTTTTTCAATTAAAAAACTGTGATCATATTGATCTGCAACCTCTTTTAATTCATCCTTTAGCGTTGAAAAATCCACACACATACCACGCTGTTGCTGTTCCTCTTTTAGTTTTTCTTCCTGGATCACAAGCAGCACTCTCCAGCGATGCCCATGAATATTTCCGCATTTTCCCTGATAACCGGCCAAAAAATGAGCCGAATCAAAACTCTGTTCTATTGTCAACTGATACATAATTCACCTCTTTTATTTTGTCTGGCAGACATTCACGAAACACCATGCCCCTTCCACGATCGTCCTCACAAAAATAATAGATTTTCCAGTGCGTCATATCACAAACGTTACAATTCATGCTTTCTATTTTCTTTTGTATTTTGAATAGACACGCCAACTGATTAGAATTTCTGATTTTTATGCTTTTTTGCTGATTGGGCGCGGGTTATCACTATAGGGGCGACTCAGCCTGAGTAGCATTGTTGTTTGGGACACGCTCCCGCTTCGCAAAGCCACGTAGCGCACACATAGCATTGCAAAAAGCAAATACACTTTTTGCAACGCAAGTGGCGACGGCCTTTGAGATTCCCAAACAGCAATGTACATCAGACCAGCCTTGCCCCTATATCAGATGAGAGCGCCCATAATCAGGGCAAAAAAGCAAAAATCTTAGAAATTCTTATCAGGTGATACAGTGCTTCAAAATACAAAGAAAATAGAAACATGAAATCAAAACTGATAATATGACGCTTGTTTGTATCCTTTTTTGTGAGGATGCTTTTAAGGGTGTACAGGTGTTTTGTAAATGTCTTTTGTTTGTGCAAAAAAGAAAAAGCAGACCTACGTCTGCTTTTTCATGTAATATGATCTAAAAAATCCCATGTCAGTGCTTTCGCATCAACATAGTCTTTTCTCTTTTAAAATCCATACATTTTGGCAGCCCTAGTTTTATTTTAAGACAGGATGGTACTAATGAACTGTCTGTTACAAACTTAATCAGTATAACATATGCTTTCTTTTTGTCAAGACTGTCGTTCATTTTTTAGTAAAATTTTACAATTCATTTTTCATTACTAAAAGCATAATTTATACATTCACAATACATGATCTGTATATAACTTTGTCATCCCTAAATTAATGCTCCGGTTCCTTGACTGTCATTTTGTATTTCTTAGCTAACGCACGCAGCGAATCGTTATAATCCTGTAAATCCGTTCCAACGTTTGAAATCTCACTTCGTGCCTGTTCGAGTGCCTGTGTATCTTGTGCCGAAGCAGCTGTCGCACATTGAGTCAATGCCTGCTTATAACCTTTCATTGCTTTTAAATACTTATCTTTCAGTGCTTTGATCTCTTTTTGACCGGTCTTGATCGCCTGCGTCTGCTTAATGATATCATCTAACTGCGTCAGCAATGTATCATTGACATAACTTGCATAGATTTCCATGCCTTCTGCATAAGACGGGCTTGCAACATAAGCTTTTGCAAATTTGTTATATGCCACATTAATCTTTGCCATATCCCGATTTGCAAACTTTTCCAAAGCGGCTGCTTTTGTATCTTTGCCACAGGATACAAACAACAGACAGCTGCTAAGCAATAGTAGTACACAGGATATCCTACTAAATAAAACAGACCGTTTTTTCATATTTTTCCGGCTTTTCATAGGCTCTCTACCTCCTGTTCTAAAGTGAATTTTTTACGATTCTTTATTATCTTTTCACGACAACAGCAAACACTTTTCTTCTACAATTTAATCAACACTCTAAATCAGCCCTTGACGTATCTTATCCTGTTTTTCAGGTATCCTGATAAATTTGCATCACACGCTGATATTCTTTTTCCAGCCATTCCATATTTTGAGGAAGCTTATCATATTCTTCTTTTCTGATATTATCCACCACTGCTGATGATGCCTGATATACCTCTTCCATTGCCAAAGTTCCCGAAAATCCTTTTAAAGCATGGATTGCCTTTAAAACACCATCATAATCTTTTTGTTCGTATGCTTTCTTGCCATCTGTAAAATGTGTATTATCTGCAAAACGATACAAAAATTTTTCAAAAATTTCTTCGTTATCTCCAAAGCGCTCCATTGCAATCTTATAATCAATTCCTGCCGCTTCTAGCCTTTTTTCATCTACCATTCCCTTTTTACCCCTTTCTCCATTCTTCCTGCTGGTATTGTTCTAATACATGATTATACATCGTACGTACTGCAGGTGCCATGAATTCCTTATTCATCGCTGCAATTCCAATGATACGATATGCATCCGGTTTGACCGGGTAACAATCCACCTGATATGGGATGTCATTCATAGTGATTGCCGGCATAATACAAATACCAAATCCATGCTCCACTAATGCAACTGTTGACAGATCATCCACCACATGATAATTCGACTGGATATTCAGATCATTTTCTTTTAGAAAATTCTGTATATCTGCGTCCGTAGATTCTCTTTGTGTTACAAACTGGTGGTTACGCATCTCGTCAATACCCATATATTCTTCAGGCTCTCTTTTCGGTGTGCCTTTCGGTACAACGCAGAGCAAAGGATCCTTATACAATGGTTCGATCGGTATATCTTTAGCACTGGAAACCGATAGAAACCCAAGATCCACAACACCATTTTTTAACCAGTAAATGACATCATCATAGGTTCCCTGAAAAACCTCTATGCTGATGCCCGGATATTCATTTTGAAATGAATGCAGAATAGAAGGCAGCCAGTTCGTACAAATACTTGAAAAGCAGCCAACTTTTACTTTCCCCTGCTTCAAACCGTTAAATTCTGCGATTGCCTGCCATAAGCTTTCATCACTGTTTAAAACCGCATTTACATATGGCAGTAAATGTTCACCGTAGTTAGTTAAAGTAACGCCTGACTTACTTCTGTTCAACACAGAAAAACCAAGTTCACTTTCCATCGCTGAAATCGTATGACTGATCGCTGACGGTGTCAATCCTAATATATCCGCAGCTTTACGAAAACTCCCCTGATCCGCAACCGTCTTAAACACCTGATATGTCAAAAGTGTCATATTTCGTTTCTATGCCTCCTGCCTGCTTTCAAACCGATCTCTGCATTTTCTTTTTAACAAAGAACAAATCTGCATAAAATGGTTCTTTTTACTATATTTTTCATACCTATTTTTATTATATACTATACCAGAATACACTGTCAAAATTCTTTGGGCAATTTTGCCCATTTTTATCATATTCCTGTTATTATTTTATTTTTTCGGAAAGCTGTTTTCTTTTTGCTAGATGTGACCAGATGCAGAATTTTTTTCTTATTTTCTCTTTTAACATTAAAAATTTCAACTTTTCCCGATACAATAGGATATAATAACTTTTCTGTTTCTCCGGTTACAATGAAACAGAAAAGTTGTGTAAAGCCTATGGCTGCTCTACACAACTTTCTTATATAATCATTAAGGATTGGAACTAACAAAATTTACATACCGCTTAAACTCACTCTAAACGGTAAGCCTAAAAAATCAATTTATTATCTTGCACATTTATAAAGAAGGTCTTCCCATCTTCTGTCAACTTCCTTTTGGAACTGTTCGATCAGTTCCTCATTTCCTTTCTTGAACAGGTGTTTGAAACGGCCCTGTGGTTTTAAGAAATCTTCGATCGGAAGTTTTTTCTTAGGTTCATAGCTTAATGTCCACTTGCCATGATCTACTTCAAACAATGGCCAGTAGCAGGTGTCAACGGCAAGCTTACAGATCTTCATGATCTCTGCCGTATCATATCGCCAGCCTCTTGGACAAGGTGTCATTACATTTAAGAACGAAGCACCTTCTGTATAAATGGCTTTTTCTGATTTACGATGTAAATCTTTAAAGTCGTTTGTAAATGTTGTCTGTGCTACATAAGGCACATCATGATCTGCAATAATACTTGCAAGATCTTTACGGTTTTGCATTTTACCGTTTGACTGCTTACCAACCGGTGTCGTTGTTGTATCTGCATACATTGGTGTCGCAGAAGAACGCTGGATACCGGTATTCATATATGCTCCATTATCATAGCAGACATACACCATGTCATGCCCACGTTCCATTGCACCGGATAAAGACTGGAATCCGATATCATAAGTACCGCCATCACCACCAAATGTAATAAACTTAAACGTTTCATCTTTTGGCAGTCTGCCTCTCTTCTTTAATGCATGATAAGCTGTCTCAACACCGCTTAATGTGGCACCGGCATTTTCAAATGCATTATGGATATAACTGTCTTCCCATGCTGTATAAGGATACATAAAAGACGATACTTCCAGGCATCCTGTTGCATTACCGATCACAGCATGGTCTCCTTCATGAAGTCCACGCAGCACCGCACGTACCGCGATTGTTGCACCACATCCGGCACACATACGATGTCCCGGTGCCAGACGCTCCGGTTTATTCATCATTGTTTTTAAACTATAATCACTCATTTGCGGCCTCCTCTTAACGTAATCTGATATATTTGTGCTGCTCTACTTCTTTTCCATTTACAACCATATCTTCGAGTTCTGCAAATACACTATTTACATCACTGATCGTAAAATCACGTCCAGCAAGACCATATATATAGTTCACAGCTTCGATATTTACTTTATGATAGAATAATCCGGCAGTCACTTCGCTTCCCAAAGGTCCGCCATTGCCATTGTAGCTTTCACAGCGATCCATGATAGCTGCTGCTTTGCAATTCTTTAATGCCTCGGCAATCTCTTTTGCCGGGAACGGACGGAACACCCTGAGTTTTAATACTCCGACTTTCTTCCCCTGCTCTCTGAGTTCATCAACCGCCTGCTTTGCCGTGCCGGCTGCCGACCCCATGATCAGCATAATATAATCAGCATCCTGCGTCTTATATTCTTCAAAAAGTCCGTATTCTCTGCCTGCCATATCCTTAAACTTCTTAGCAATTTCCAAAATCACTTCTTTGGAATTTTCCATTGCAATCTCTTGATTTTTCTTAGCTTCCATCGCATAGTTACTGACAGAATAGGGACCTACTGCAATCGGTTTGCCCGGATTTAATAAAAACTCTTCCGGTTCGTATTCACCGACAAAATTCTTTACTTTGTCATCTTCTAATAATTCAATATTTTCTACAGCATGGCTTGTAATAAAACCATCCTGACAGATCATAACCGGGAGATGCACTCTTGTATCTTCTGCAATCGGATATGCCTGAATAAAGTTGTCATATGCCTCCTGATTATTCTCGGCATAAATCTGGATCCATCCGGTGTCTCTTGCACCCATACCATCGGAATGATCGCAGTTAATATTGATCGGACCGGATAAAGTACGGTTTACTAAAGTCAGTACCAGCGGAAGGCGGTTCGATGCCGCTAACAAAAGTTCTTCCCACATCAACGCAAGACCTGCCGAAGATGTTGCCGTGAGACTTCTTGCACCTGCTGCCTCTGCTCCTATCGCAGCACTCATGGAAGAATGTTCACTTTCTACCGGGATAAACTCTGTATCCATCTCGCCATTTGCAATATAAGTAGAAACCATCTGTGGGATTTCCGTAGAAGGAGTGATTGGAAATGCCGGCATAACATCCGGGTTTACCTGACGGATTGCATAAGATACCGCTTCATTTCCTGACATACGTTCTTTAATAGCCATTAGATATTGCCCTCCTTCATTTCTATTGCTCCAAAAGGACAGACATTTGCACAAATACCGCATCCTTTACAATGATCCATATCAAACTCCAGACGTTTTGAATCTTTTACCGGAATGCTTCCATCCGGACAAACCGGTGCACACAGCAGACACTGTTTACATAAATCTGCATGAAAGACCGGTGTGTTTGTACGCCATTCTCCGGTTTTAAACAACTTAGAAGTGCCTCCGTTAAAGACCATCAAACCTTCTGTTAAACGATCATGAGGAGTCTTCTCATTTATCTTAGTAATATCGGTTCTCATTTCCTCTTTTCTCCAATCAATTTCTTTTCTCTTATGCGCTCAGGCTGACTTTATCATTTTCAATATCTTCCTCTAACTCTTCAAAAGCCATTTCCAGAGCCTGCATATTTCCATCGATCACTTCCGGCTTCTTTGCAAATTTATGCTGATAAGAAGCACTCATCTCTCTAAAGAAATCTTCTCTTGGCATCACTTCACTAACAGCAACTGTTGCAGCAAGCATCGGTGAGTTCGGGAAGTTCTTTCCTAATGTATCCATAGAGATCTTTCTGGCATCAATTGTATATACACGGCCGGTATAACCTTTCAAATGTTTCTCAATCTCTGCTCTGCTCTTTGCTGTATTGATGATAATCGCACCATTTGCCTTTAATCCGGCTGTGACATCAACCGAATCTAATAATGTCTCATCCACTACTACCACATAGTCGGGATGATATATATTTGAATGAACCCGGATCTTATCACTGCTGATACGGTTATATGCTGTAATTGGCGCACCCATTCTTTCCGGACCATATTCAGGAAATCCCTGTACGTTCTGTCCGGTTTTAAATGCAACATCAGCAAGTAATAATGCAGCTGTTTTTGCACCCTGACCACCACGTCCGTGCCATCTGATCTCAATTCCGTTCTTCATAATGTACTCTCCTTCTTATAGTGAATTTTTTTCACTCACAAATTTTATTTTGTTCAACTTCTACTATTATACCGATGAAAATTAAAATGTAAAGAGGTTTTGCTTAATTTTCTTCATTTTTATCATGAATATTTTTCATCTATAGAGTTTTTAGATGTAAAAATACAAAAACAGAGCCGGTCTTTCGACCGGCTCCGGCATTTAGTCTACTTCTTCTATCTTTTGTAAATCAATTAGCGTAAATATTTTTTTCGATTCTTAGATGTATTTGAATACATGTTTTTTGGATTTTCACTAATTTTAATTTTATATTTTGCTGTTATCATACTCTTTTTGTTTGTATCAAATATACGTTTCGTCACCCTCTTTTTTCCAATATAATATTTCTTTTTTCCAAGCTTTGATGTATCCCAATTCAATTCAGCATACCAACTTTGTACTTCTTTTATTCTTTTTCCATCAAATCGTTGATATATCCCAGCACCACCACCTCTACAATATTCGTAATAAATGCCACCTTTTTTATTTGAATATAATGTTACTTCCCAAATAGCATAAGAAGATAAAAATTTTATTTTTCCATTAACAACACCATAAATAGCTAATTGTCCATCTGCATTACTTGCCCGCTCATCATGCACCAGCAATTCCGGTATGCCATCTGCATTGATATCAAATAAGCGAAATTTAATCCCTTGACTAGTAGTTTTTACAGTTCGGTATGCACTATAACCCCATAATTTATGCGTATGTCCTAAAAATTCATTGTATATTCTAACTGCATGCTCTTTTTTTGAAGCTGCCATTGTAAAAAATGGTGTCATGGAAATGCATATAGCTTGTATAACAAATGTTACTACTATCAATTTTAAGTATTTCTTCATAATTTCTTCTCCTCGTATACCATTTAATTTTTGAAAACAATATATATTATAAATAATAAATCATTACACGCACAGTGTAACAGATGCAAAATTTTCAAATCTTGAATCTATTGTATCACATAATTTAATACATTAAAACCAGTTATCTTCCCGACCAACGGAATACTTTAAATCCTTTCGTCGAATTTGATACACGGCGATTCTTATAACAATATGTCCTGCCACCGCTCTTCCATTTCCAATTCTGTTCGATCACGGTATAAGTTCCATCTGAATTAACAGCTTTGATGATAAACCAGTGACCGCTTCCACGGCTGTTTGTCTGATAACCAATGTCTCCTTCTGCCGGACTCGTTGTCCGATAAAAGCTTCCCGATGATGCAGACGGAGTTCTTCCGGTAAACATATTGGCTACTGTAATACCATATACCGATCTGTAGTAATTGCTGACATATCTTGCACAAGAATAGGTTCCTACATCGGAATACCCCGTAATATATTTTGCTGCTACACCATGAAATGTATCAACAGTCTGTCCGTTGGATGTAATGCAGATCGTCTGTCTTGTATAATTTGTTCCTGATGACTGTGCTGTTCCCTGAATCGTAACGTCTTTTGTTCCAAGTAAGGGATTGCTACTGCCCCCTCCTACATTGATCGCATAGACATAAATCTTTTGTGCTCCCGTTCTTGATACTTTAAATGTTGCATCAAAGCCATGATATTGTCCGACTCCCGGAAAAGCATTATCTACATCAGGCCGATGTACATTTGCTACACATCTATAACCCGGTGCGCCGGAACCTGCCGGACCACCTACATAAACATGAACCTGTAACTTGCTTCCTAAGGAATCTCTGTCAAATGTCCATCCTGATACACGAAGCGTTCCGTTAGAAGGAGATGTAGCAAAATCAACATATCCCTGTGGATTTACACCATAGCTGACTGCTGTCTGTGGACGGAGTTTGCTGTTGACTTCTGATGAAACGGCAAATGCATATTTGTAACCACCGGATACCGGATATTTGATCTGTGTATAGCCGCCACTTTTTCCAAGTATCATAACTCTGTCATTTGCAGCAACATAACCATAATAACTACCACCCGGTCTTCTATATGTATTAAACTTTCCTCTGGATGTATAAGTACTTCCACCTGTTGCCGTTAAGATCGCACTTGTTGCAATATAACCGGTCTTTGTTCTTCCTCTTGAAATAGGATAAGAAACCTGCGACCAGTTCCTTGTTACATTGATGACAGATATCTGGTCGGAATCATAGATCCATCCAATCCCTCTGGATAATCCTGTATTAGAATATACTCTTGTATTGCCGGTACAGATCGAATAACACTTTCTGGATGCTGCTTTTGCTGTATTCCCATTAAGGCTACCGATCAGAAATAGTGCTGTAAGAAATACACCTGCAAATACTACTGTTTTTCTGATTGCTTCTACTCTTTGTGCTACACTTTCTTTTCTTATTCTGATATTTTTCATAATAACCACCCTTTCTGTGAAATCTTTTTTAGGAGTAATCTTTTATAACTCCTGTATCTTCTTGAAAAACTTTTGTTTTCTTTTTGCTGTTTTCTTGTTTGTTATTATCTTTTTGCTTTGCTATTTTCTTATCCTGTATTCACTATAGCAAATGATCTCTGCTAAAATTGCATTTTGCTTTTTTTAGCAATGAAAATGCGTATTTTACCAAAAATGACAAAAATGTGGTAAAAAAGTGCAACACCAGCGTGTTGCAATACCTTCCACTACTGTACAAGCATTTTCCCGGTAATTTAAAAGTGCAACGCAAATGCGCTGCACTCCACTATATTATTATGTATTTATTTTAGTTGCCTGCATATGCCGGTGTTGCAAATCCAACGATCTTGGCTTTACTGTAATCCAAACGATACCAATATGGTCTGCCTTTATAATAGGTATGTGTCTTTACTGTTCTTGTCGCATTCGTTCCAGAACCTGTATTTCCTTCTGCCAATACGATCCGGTCATTGTTTACCGATATCACAATGCCTGTATGATCCGGTCCGGAAGCAATCGCACCATCATTGTCGATTGCGACAAGATCACCCACCTGCGGAGTATAAGAAGATATCGTTGTATTCTTTGTCATGTGGACACCTCTGCTGCTTTTGTACCATGCTACATAAGAATGATATCTTCCTCTCTCTGAATACCACTGCGCCATCTTTGTGGTAGATACATGCTTTGGTACAATACTTACCGCCTGCGATGCCGAATATCCTGCCTGTATCATTGCCTGATTAGCAATATATGTTGCATATGCCACACAGTACGGATCATTGTATGAAAGTCCTGCCCATCTCTGATAGGCTGCTCCCCTGTTTCCAAGACTTGCCATCGCAAGATTGTATATATTGCGCTGTATAGCAGAACAATCGCCATTTACCGTGATCACCGGATCTGAATTGATATTAGAACTTCCTGTACTCATTTCACCGGTCTTAATAAATCCCATTTTGTATTTGCCGCCACCGATACTATAGATGATCTGCGTATATGCTCCACTGCTGCCGACGACCGTTACATTTTCATTTTCCACATAACCATATCGTGCCGAAGACGATGCCCATTTATAAGTATAAGCTCTCTTGCTGATCCAATAGTTTGATACTCCCGAAGAAGGAGATGCCATTATATCAGATATCTTAAAATACATACTCTTTCTTCCACCGGATACCGGATAAGACAAACAAACCGAACCATAGGAAAGATTTACACTTTGCACATAAACTTCATCCGATGCACAGGAAATGTAACTTCCTGTTGTTCTGTTTCTTAAAGCAACATCTTTGTATGCATAAACTTTTCCCTGTGCTGATAATGTATAACATCTGACTTGCTTACTTCCATATGATGCAAGTTTTCCTGCGGCAGAACCACTGCTGTAACCTCCTGATACGCTTCCTCCGGATGAAGATGAACTCTGACTCGATGTAATATAAGAATTACAGCTTGATGTTGCAATAAATGCATATTTATATCCACCGGATACCGGATATTTTACCTGTGTATAATTTCCATATGTTCCAAGTACTTTTACAGTATCTCCACCGGATATATATCCATAAGAACCACCACCGGGATGTTTATATGCTATGATCTTTGCACGAGAGCGATAGGATCCACCCGTTGTCTTCGTCAGAAGTGCTCTTGTCTGAATATAACCAGTCTTTGTTCCTCTGGATACCGGATAAGTCACTTTACAATAACGATCTGTAACCCTTAACACACGTAGTTCATCTGATCCATAAATCGTTCCATAACGTTTACTCAATCCGGTATTGGAATATACAGTTGTATTACCCGAACCAATCGTATAACTACGGATTGTGGCTGCACTTGCTTTTGCCGGATGATTCAGACAAAAAACACTTCCTGCCAAAAGCATGCCGGTTATTGCCATCATAATCTGACTTTTCTTTTTCATGATCATCACCATTCCTTCCTATAAAAAAGTGCAAAGCCAGCGCTTTGCACTCCAAGAATTGCTAAAGCAATTCTTTTTGGTGTACCGCTACTGTACGAGCATTTTCCTATTCCATAAAGAAAAAAGCTTTTGTCTTACTAAATCTTTATCTTGCATTTAGTATAACAAAAGCTTTTTGATGAAATATTTGATTGTATTTTTTAACGGAAGAAATGTATTTTTTGAACAATTTCATCTCTTCTACAAGCTCTGATCTGCTTTTAAAACCTTATTGCAAACAATTACTCAATCTTATGCCATGCCTTATAATAAAGATAAACTTTATTTCCATCCGTCGCTAAAGAAGCCCTGTTCCCCTCTGCTGTTTTGGTCTTCTTTCTTTTTCTCTACTTTTTATCGTATGCCTTTTTTCACTAAGAGCTTTTTATAATAGGCATATTTTTCTTTTGGAATTCTGACTGTCATTCCTTTTCCCATTTTTGCAAACGAATCTTTCCCTATTTTTTTATCTGTAAATTGTTTTGACTTAATTGATAGCTGCTTCACATTTTTACATCCATAGAATGCCTTTTTTCCAATCTTCTTTACATTTTTTCCAATACTAATCTTCTTTAGTTTTGTATTGTTCTTAAATGCATTTGCTGAAATGGAAACAACCTGATATGTTACACCGTTCCATGTAACAGTATCCGGGATGATGATCTGATTTTTCTTTTTAATCCCTGCTTTGCATTCGACCTGTGCACCGGTTACTTTTCCACTCGTTATGGTACCTTTTTTTACAATACTATATTTCAGGTTCGTCTTTTTATCTGAAAAAACAGTACCGACTTTTTTTAATTTGTTTTTTGTGGTATTTGAAACTTTTGGTGTTGAATTACTCTCTAATGCTTCATCATTATCAGATGGAATCAAATCATCAAAACTTGCTGCATCGTTGATCATCGGTGTTTGCTTCGGAATGGATGGTGTATAGTAAATTGGTGGCAATGTAGCCGGAGTTGATATATAGCTCAACATTGCAATATTCTTATTTGCAGCAAATACTTTTATTCCACTTATTTGTATTACACAAAATACCAATACACCTGCTAACAATATTTGTATCATCTTTTTCTTCAGCAATTTAATTTCCTTCTTTCTTTAGAATTGATGGTGCTCAACTTTTATATCTTACTTTCTTGCCCGTTCTAAGATCGTACATGTCTATATTTTTGCTATAAGTTTCTCAACATTATTGTTTCTATTGTCCTACTCTCTCTTAAGCAGCAATGATGAATAATCTAAGTCCTCATCATCGTCTTCCATTCCTTTATATCTGTCATACTCTGATGTACTATAATTTGTGATATTTTGTTTTCGTTTTTTTACCGCTGTCTCCTGTTCTTCTAGCAAACAGTATAGAGGCATCGTATCCATAAAATATTGATCATCCACTTTATATATAAAAGATGGTACCGTCTGTGTGTCTTCTCCATCTGAACCACTTAGCACAAATGTCATATCTGATTTAATACATCGTTGTAAATTACAGTTCGACTCAAGAACATATTTTACCGTTTTATTTAGACTTTCTACAGTATCAACATCTGCTTTGCCAGTACCGTCTTCATCTTCATACTCTACGGCTTCCTGTAATTTTGCAATATCAAATTCTTCAAAAGTACTCTGTTCATAATCAATTTGAACATCTGAACCGTACAGTGTATGTAAAGCTGTTTTTAATTGCTCCAAAGATTCCTGCATATCTTTCTCACTATCAATATCGTCCGGTTCCATACCTGTAACATTTTTATCAACCGAAATATCATACAATTCTGATCCCGAATTATCTTGAACAGCTTTCAAAAATTTTTGTTGGATAGCATCTACCTCTGCATCCTCATCATACACATCCTCTTCTTCGAACTCTGCACTATCATCACCCATATCTTCATCGTTCGAATCAACAGAGTCATTATTGTTATTTTCTGTATCCGTCACCACAGAGTTGCTTGTAGGAACGCTATTTGAACCACATCCTGAAGTTAAAAGCAATGCACAACATATCACACAAATAAATTTTCTTCTCATATCCGTTTTCTCCTTTTCTTATTCCGTCCCATATCCTGTTAATAATTCGGGTTATCTATGCCCTCATGTGCTAATGCACTATAATATTCGCCCTTACTAAATAATATATCCCGCATATCTTTTTCGCTATATCGCCAGTTTCTTCCCTGACTGTAGTTCCAGATTCTTCCCTTTGCATCAATATAACGATACATCTTTCGATCCGGTGCATAATATGCCCTAAGTTCCTGTAATTTTCCTTTGACTTTACGGTAAGCATATGCAAAGATCAGACGTTCATGATTATCATAGTAATATTCTATCGTGTAGCCTCTCATTGCATATGACGATGATTTTGTTGAATACGTGATCGCTTTTACAAGCTTTTTCTTATTCCAATATTCCTTATACGATCCCTTCATTGAATTTTTCGTATATTTTTTTAACTTCTTATTGGTACCATAGTATACTTTTCTGGCATAATTAACCGCTTTTGTTACTTTTGTACTTGCAGCCGATGTCCTTTGTACATTTCCGATCGTTGCAGAGCATACAATAGCCATAAAAAGCATCCATACGATATATTTCTTTCTTTTTTGCATAGTTTTCCTCTTTTCTAATGAACTGACCTATTTGAAATGATCATTATGAAGCTTTTCTTATATATGCTTTTCTTTTATACACACCATTAAAAGATGATTTTTCCACTATATTTTTTCCCTTTTTATTGTTTATTTGTAATTTTAATTTTTTTCCTTTTATATCAAAATTAACATTTTCATAAGCTGTATTATCAGCATCTACTTTTTTTGATACATTGACATTGATCACTTTGTTCTCTCTGTAATAAATTTTTCCGATACGATATCCTGCTTTCTTTATCTGTGCAAGATATTTTTTCCCATTTGTATAACTTGCAACATTCTTTTGTGATATTTGATGTGATTTTACATTTATAAATGTGTTTCCGATCAGCTTAACATAATATTTTTTCCATGTATGACCAGTCCAATCCCATATGTTACTGCCAACAGAACGTCTTGAATGCATACTGTCAAAGTCACTTGGATAAATCGCAAAAAGATTGCCTTTTATATGCGTCAATCCTTCTCCTGCTTTTTTTATTTGAATGACTCTTCCATTTTTAATATAGTAACAGTAAGACCAGCCGCCCCAGCCGCCTGCACTTCCTTCTATTACAAATACTTTTTTATTACTCGTTACTTTACAAATTCCCTGTATACTGCCTGATGTTAATATACTGTCTGATAAATTTTTTATTTGGCTGTCACTTGCATACCATAGTGCAGACATATCTTCCGATATCTCAATTAAAGCAAATGCTTCTTTCTGTCCGTCATAATCAAAGTCATCATAATACATCTTAGAAACTTTCCCATCTGCTTCGTCTTCAATCTTTTGTTTTAACTGTGTTCTAGATGCTGCACTAACCGTTTGTTTTCCGGTGATGGCTGTGACTGACATAATCATACATAAGAAACATAGCATTACTATCATTTGTTTTTTCATATTATGGTTCCTCCTTTTTTACTTTAAGCTGTCTGAAATCCATTTTAAAAATTGCTCCCGGTCTTTTGATTGAAAACCTTCAAATAAAATTTCTTCTATATCAGAGTGGTTAAATTTAAAGAATATATCACGGCTAATATAACCTTCCGGATACATAACTGAGATATAATCGTTTTCGTTGCCATTATCGTCTTTCACCATAATTCCTATGATCATTAACGCATTTTGTGCTTTTTTCAATCGCACAACACTTCCAATAGGAAGAGGTTGTTTCAACTTCATTTTTCTCACCTCACCAAATCAATTAAACTTTTTATTGTCTCTGCTTTTTCTTTTGCAACATCCGCCACTGTTTCTCCTACACTCCAAGCTGCCACTCCCGGCACACACGCTAATGACTTTACTGTCATAAGCCACATAGGTCCACCCTGGTCGTAAACAATAGTATTCGTCTTATCTACATTATCATTGACATGATCAACAAACTTTTGTACATCCAGGTCAACAACGCCTAATGTAGCACCGGAAATCATTGAACTTCCTGCCGAAGCTCCTGCACCCATCCACAAATCTGCTATGTTTTGCGATAAATTCTTGTTATAATCCTGTTCATATCCAAGAGAATACAATGCGATACTGCCGAGTCCTGAATATGCCGAAGCTGCTGACTTTCCAACTGCTTCCCCTTTGTCTTTTGCAACATCCATTAAATCAATAAATGCATCTGCTATTTTAGAAGTTGAACTTGAAAAGTTTCTACACACTTCTTTCCAGTCTTCACTTCCATTGCAAGCAGCGTACGCTTTTGATAAAACAGTAAACGCTGAACTTACATGGCTAAGTGTTCTACTTCCATTCAACAACTCCTGTCCTGCATCTGACTGCATCCATTCTTTCAAAGCCGGAGAGCCAAATTTGTCCAGCAATTTAGTGACGGCATCATAGGATTTTGCACTAAAGCCAAATAAATCTCCTGAATAATCCAACAAATTTCCGCAAAATTCACTAAGGTCTTTGGAATTTTTTAAAATAGCACCAGAAGATAATATGCCAAGCCATGAGATAGCAGCATTCATTTCTTTTGAATCCAGATCTTTGGCTCCATACTTCAATATTTTCTTAATCTCTTTGATTGCTTCTGCCATCTTATTAGCTTCGCTGGATTTTTCAGATGTTGAAGAAGATGGAGGCATTTTGGCTTGAGCATACAATTTTTGATGTTGACCGGTAATTGCTTTCTCTGTATTCGCATACAGCTTAGAAACTTTCGTTAATGTGTCTGCCATTTTTTCTACTTTCTTCTGATCTGATGTAATTTGATTTTCTATTTCCTGCAATAATCCGTTAATTCGAATACTCTCTGATATAGACAGACAGCCATGCAACAATTTTCTACATTGTGACACTCTGCTGTTACAGTTTGTCATTTTTGTTTTTATACTTGCTTGTATATCTGCAATCTGGTTTAAATTTTCTGTATGTACAAAAAAATTCATTATCTCCCCCCCTATCTCAAGACATTAATTATTTTGCTCCATCCAGGCTTTCGGGAATAAAATAATGATTAAACCCGGTATTCCAAATAAACAGAACAATTGTTTTACACCAGTTGTATCTGTGAACAATTTTGCAGATGCAATAGCATCCGATGGATGATCCGGTTTAATATAGACCGTTATACAATCTCCCTTTTGATAGCCTTCCGGCTTTCCTAAGTTAAAATTCCTATATGAAACCGTATATTTTTTATTCGAATATTGATATGTAACATCAAAATTCTGAATATATTTTTGTAATCCGTTTCCAAATCTTCCATGTCTTTTTTTTGTTATTACATGAGATGCTTTTGAAACTTCTGCAGTAATTTTATCTCTTCTTTGAATCTCTTTTGCATGGTTCATACTCTTATATAACGTACTTGCACTAAAAAGCAAAGCAATCAAAACAAAAAAAACACCAAGCAATGAAAGCGGATGCAATATACTATTCTTTATATATTTTTTTACCATGATGAACTGCCACTTCCTCCATCTAATGCATACACTATTTTCTTTTTTGCCTTCTCTTTTGCTTTTCCCTTTACAAAGTCCTTTGGTGCACTATAGATATTTTCCATAAGCTTGTCCGTATACTTCTCTGCAGCTTTTTGAGCATCTTTATATACTGTTTTCGACTTGATCGATCTGTCAGCGATATAATCCGTTGCTTTTTTCGTCACAGTGGTTCTAATCTGTGTATCGCCTGCTTTTGTGATTATTTTTTTTGCTGCCTTCTCACTAAGTTTATCTGTTGCTTTTTCAGCCTTTGTCGCAGCTTCTAAAACTTTATGACCATTCTTCGTACCGTCCACCATTTTTTTGGCAGCATCAGTTCCTTTGTCAATAACCTTTTTTGCAGCAGTTTTTCTGGTATCTGCATTTTTTGCAACATTGCAAAGCTTTTCTGCAGTGCCTCCTGATTTAGCAACCTTAATACCATCTGCAACGCCTTCCATTGACTTAAGAAGTGCACCAAAACTTGCAACATCAGCAACTAATGAAAATGTGTCTAAAGCTAATGTAAAAATTTCTCCTGCTGATAATTTTCCATCTTCTAGTGCTCCTGATAAATCTTTTACAAGATCATACATGTCAATAAGACAATTCACACCGGGAATAATCCCCAAAATAAGTTTTAATGCTTCCATTGCAATATCACTTAAATTAAATTTTTCTTTAAGTTTATCAAGAATGCTTTGCTGATCTTCTGTCTGCTTATCAGATTTTCCATCGTTTTTCTCTATAGAATTTTTTCCTGTTGCTGCGCTTTCTTTATTAAACTCACCGTCTACAATCTCTTTTTCTGTTTTTTGATACAATGATATAATTTCAATCAATGCATTTCCCAGGTTTTCGCAATCTTTGGCATTCTCGTTAACAAGTTCAGATATTTTACGCAATTGTTTTTTTAACTGCCGGTCTTCATTTCCTATTCGAATCTGATTTGCAACGGAAATAATCTGTCTGGAATATGATTGCAATGTTCTTTTTTGAGATTTTATAGTAGACGCATTCCCTTTTGCTTTTTCCGCATCGACCATAAATACAGCCATTATTCCACCTCATCCTCTCCATCTTCGCCGATCAGTGTAAATTTATAATGCAACTCATCTAAATCCTGATATCCGATAAATACAACCAACACTATATCTTCTGCATTAAACAATAAAACATTTTCTCCATCGGTTCCCTGTGGATACAGACAACCGACATAGTCAAATTCTGTATTGTCAGTTGTTCGAACCTGCTGTCGTCCGGTTATCATAACCTTCAATTCCCCTTCTTTTAAAATAACAACACTTCCTATTGGTAAATACTTGTTTTTCTTCATTATTTTTCCACCTTTCCTCTGTAATATTTTTGTACTTCTCTTATCTGGTTTATTTAGCAAACTTAATGACTTTGCAAATACAATCAATTTCGATATGTTCTGATATTTGCAATCTTTTCGGCATCTTCTTCCGCCTTTTTATGTCTCTTGGCCATTTCCCTGATTGCATTTGCCACATTTTTTAAATCTCTTGCTGTCTCGTTAATATCATTTCGGGTCTTAGCACCTTTTTTTATATAATTATCCGCATGGTCACCGGTCCAGTTTCTTGACACCTCCGCCATGCAATCCGCTAAATCTGTTTTTTGCAAATTATCCAGGTTTGCTGCAATCTCATCAAGTTCGTTTGCTTGTTGAAACGCCTTTTCGAAATCCACTTTAATCAATGCATTTGCCATATCCATCCCTCCTACTCTCTATCCGGCTGCTTATGTAATAATGTCAGATGGTAATGCTGTAATATCTTCTTCATTGTTTGTTTCTGTTGCAGAATACAGATTTGCCATTTTTAACAGATCATCAGGATGTTCACTCAGCCTTTTCATTACCTCTTCAACTTCTTCCTGCTCTTTGTTCAGAATATCTTCATTTTTATTACTTGCATCTCCTTCCCAATATCCTTTCATGTCTTTTACAGTTTTCTGTATCTGCTCCCAGTCCTTGCGCATTGTTCTGATTTCTGTTTTTATTGCTTCTGCCTTAGTCAGCATAAGCCCTGTATCCACTTTGATACGCACATCACTCATGTTCATTCACCTCTTTTCCTAGCCTTGTATAATAAATTCAAATGCTTCATTTGCAATTTGTATCCGGTCACCATGCTTGATCATCTTAGGATCTGTCTTTAATCTCTCTCCATTCAAATATGTGCCGTTGACCGAGTTCATATCATATAAAATGTAGCTGCCATTATGCTTTTGAATCGAAGCATGTACCCTGCTGACACTTTTGTTATGCATGATACAATAATTGACTGCCTCTGCCTGCTTGCCAATAAGAAATGGTGTCTTTGCGATCAGTATAAACTCGTCATCTTTGATACGATGCAGGAAAGCTTTTTTCTTTACTGCATATGCCGTATTGTTTTCCGGTATGATACTCTTTTGAACACTTTTTTGCAGCTCACTCATTCCATTTGCATTCTGCATCCTGTTTCTGTTCATGTTATCCTGCACTGGAATCGGCTGTTGCTTTTCGCTTTCGTTTGTTACACCGAAAGGTACGGACTGTTGACTTTGCATAGGCGGTACAGGTGGCTGGCTGACCGGTATATTGCTTTGCATTGGCGGTATCAGCTGCTGGCTGACCGGTATATTGCTTTGCATTGGCGGTATCGGCTGCTGGCTGACCGGACTTTGTATTTGTTTTAACTCTTTTTTCTTCTTATGAAGTTTGCAAAAAGACAACAATACACAGAAAAGAAGGATGCCATCCACTATACCTGCAACGATCATAACGACAAACAGCACCGGTGTTTTCTTTTTTAACTGACTACGTGCTGTCTCTAACTGCTGTTCTAACTGTTTTGCCTGATGTTCTGACAAATTAGCTGTACTTTCTAATGTTCTGTTGACTTCTTCTACCGCTGTACTGAGATTTTCCAACGATGAGGCTTTATATTTTGAACTGGAAAGGATTTTGCTGCACTTTTTTAATTCCTTATTCAGACTGCGTACCGCTTTATCCTTTGATTCGCTCTCATATATAATTCCTCGGTTATCCAGCAAGTTTTGTATCAGACTACCGTTTAGACTATAGAAAGAACCCTCCTGGCCGGAAACGAGATTATTCATCCCGACAAAATAACCGTTCTGGTCTACCAAAGCTCCACCGATCATTCCGGCATCAATGGTGGCTGTATGCTGTATGTAATCTCCTATTGCGATCACATTTCCCTGTGTCCCTGCTACATCATTCTGGTCAAATCTTGCACCTTGTTGTGTTTGTGCCGGGAAACCAAAAGCATGTACTATTGCATCTTTTTTTAATTTTCCGGATGTAGCAAAGCGAACCGGTTCTTTTTCCTGAATCACATTTTCTACACTAAGCAGGCAAAAGTCATTTTCCCGGCTGGATGTTACCACTTCAACATCAGCCCGCATATCACCACTGATCACAACTTTTCGTGCTAATGTGACATCTTCTTTTTTCAAATGATTTGCTTTCAGAAAATCATTGCTTTCCTGTTCTTCTAATATCATTGCATGATAAGGTGCGACCAGATAAACACTGCCTTCTACATTGCTGACAAGACATCCGGAACATTCCTTTGCACTCCGAAAAGTACCGGTTGTATCACTGTTTCCAACATAGCCTGTATATAACTTGACAATGGCATTTTGCGGATGCAATGTATTGTCATCTTTTGCCATACCTGTCTGTCCATTACAAAACATCAGAAAAAATAATACTATTCCACATACAGTCCATTGCAAAATCCGCTTTTTCTTTCCATTCATGACAGCTTGTCTCCTTTGTTTTTCAATATGTTTCCCTTTTTTATACCGGTATCAATTGTTCATTGCTATTTTGTTTCTTCCAACACCTCAGCCATTACCGATTCTTACACCGGTATCAACCGGTTACCGTCATTTTGCATCTTTCAAAACTTCACTTATAACCGATTTTTTATACCAGCATCAAACGGTCACCGCTTCTGATCCCATAAGAATGCAATGAAGCATCATAGGGAAGTGCTGTTCCGGTCTCCTTATCATACAAAAGAAAGTTTTCTACCGGCTCCACATTTTTGCTTTTTGTTCTTCTGACAAGCATTTCCGTCATTTCCCGCATAAGTTCCTGTACTTTCGCATGTTCATCAAGTTCAAAGTCAAGTACTTCGTCAATTGCCGGAATATAAACATCTACTAAGATCATTTTTCTCCTCCTTTTCCTGTTAATACTTTCGGAATCTTTCGCTCAGAAGATTCCGAAAATACATGTTATCTTCCATGCCGGCTTATCAAACCTTTTCCATTAAACTGCTTTTTACAAGCCTGCAAAAAACTATTTACGTGCTAATGGAATCACAATCTTTGCAGCCCGGTTTTCTGACGTAACATCCGGAAGGAAACCGATTCCTGCTTTTTCTCCCTTTGACTGCTCTGTATAATCCATATAATCAAATGACAACAGCGAGTTATCGATTGTCTTTCCGCCAAAATGAATACCGGTATGATAATTTGCAAAAAGTTCAAATCCATGATATCCACGCAGCTCACTTACCTGATTCAATGCAAACTCACCTATAAAGTAAATATGATGGAAACGTCCCTTTTCAAATAATGTTTCTAAGAAACCTTTCATCTCATATTCTGCACCATACACCATTTCAAAGAACCAAAGCATATCTGAAATAAAGATAAAATACGGTGTTTCCTTACTTTGTACCTGATAAATCTCGTCTTCACCCTTCTCCTGCTCTAATAAACTTCTCTTTGTTGCATTTCTCTTCTGGAATACCGGTGTAAGTTCATCCTTAAAATAAGTAAACAGCGATTTTGCATCTGTCAGATAAGAAATATCTTCTTTTTGGTAAACCTTGTATTCTGCCTTTGGGCTGTCTATAATGCAGACTTTGCTTTTTTTATCCAGTACAGACTGTACAAAGACCTTCATAAAGTTTGTCTTGCCTGATCTGCCAGCACCACATACCATATAGCAATAGATCTCTTCCAAAGATATTCCATACACTTCGGCATTTGCTTCATTGTAGCCGACTGCCACATGATCCTTATCCAAAAGCATTTCTTTATATTCATACAGATCCACAAATGTACTCCATACCGGTTTCTTAGGAATTTCCGGTATCTTACGGGCACAAAGACCAGTCCAGGAATCCTTCATCTCATCACAGATCATAGAAATACGTTCCATGCGTGCATAGTTATCAATTGCTTTGAATGCAACCGCTGTCTGAAACTCCAGAATACGCTCTCCATAATGTGCAAGACCTCTTCCTTTCACACCACTTTCCGGCATCACTTCAATTCTCATGTCATGTAGATATTCAGCATATTCATATTTGTCTTTCAATGATAAGCAAAGAACTGTCTGAATATTATCTGCCAGACGGCTGCTGATCTCACTCATACTGAATCCGCCACCTGATACGACCATATAAATACCAAGACTGACACCTTCTTTTGCAAGCTGAATCATTGCATCTTCATAGTTTTCTTCCGTCTTTTCTTTAAATGCTCCATAGTTGTCAACAAATAAAACAATTGCCGGAATATCCGTGTTGCCTGCCTGTACATACTGTTTGTAATTGCCACCGCGGAGTTTCTTCTTACGATCCTCTAAAATATGCATGATCATATTGAAGAATTTTGCAATCTTATCATATTCTCCTTCTACCATGATCCCACCGACATGAGGCGCATGTTCAAAAGAAGAAAGCATTTTGTTGCTAAAATCAATACAATAAATATGCACAACATCCGGCGTAAAACGATGTGTCAATGCATAGACCATGGTCTGCATCATTGTACTTTTACCACATAAGATCGTTCCACAGATCGCAACATTGCCATCCTCTAAAAAGTCCAGGTACAAAGGCATCTGGTTCTGATTTGCCGGATCATCAAACTGACCAAGTAAGATCTTTAAATTGCCTTTCTCAATGTCTTTTGGCCATTCGCCCCATTGATAACTCTGCATCAGATATTCGTCGAAATCTTCCAGATAAATATTTTCTTTTAACACAGGCATCCAAAGCATGATCTTATGATTATAATTATTCTCCTGTGCAAGTTTTGCTAAATATTCTTTAACAACATCAAGCTGAGTCTTTTCTTTTGCCTGTGGCAGACGGATATTTTTCTTTTTGGCAATTGCAAGAATCTTTTCTGCTAATGAGACTTTGCTTTCTATTGTGAGTGCTTTCAGGTATACTTTGACAAAATCTTTTAAGCGGTTTGTGTTATACTCACTTCTGGCATATTCCATTTCCTGCTCTTCAAACTCATCATATAAACTGTCTGTATAATAAACGGCTTTCTGGTCTGCATTATCAATTGCAGCAAGTTGTCGTCCCTGCATGGCTTCGATATTCTGCATTAACTTGCATAGCTTTTCGATCCAGATGACATCAGAACGTTTCTTAAGAAGCCTTTTAATACTGTTTCCTGTCATGTCAACTTTGCCGGATAGTGTAAGAAGTTTTGCGATTTCCTTATTGCCAACTGCCATATTCTCATCAAAGACAGCTCCGCTAAATCCGGACTGGAACAGCTCATACACTTCATCACTGCCTACCTGCAGATAACCACGTCCCGGCTGTGTCAGATATGCCGCATCCGGTTTATGAAGCATATCTTTACTATCCTGCTGATCCTGTACACGAAGACAAAGCCTGAACTTCGAGTTACTCCAAATGTTATCATCTACGGTACCACTCGGCTTCTGTGTAGCTAAGATCAGATGTACACCAAGACTTCGTCCGACCTGTGCAACACTGATCAGTTCACGCATAAAGTCCGGTTCTTCTCTCTTTAATTCCGCAAACTCATCTATGATAATAAACAAATGCGGGATCGGTTCTTTTGCTTCTCCGTTTTTATACAGTTTTGTATACAGATTGATATTATTAACACCATTCTCCGAGAATACCCTTTGTCTTCTTCTGTTCTCGCTCTTGATCGATATCATCGCTCTTTTGACCTGATTACCGGATAAGTTCGATATTGATCCGATCATATGTGGCAGTCCGTCAAATAAGTTTGCCATTCCGCCACCCTTATAATCAATAATGAAGAAACCGATATCGTCCGGGCTGTAATTGACTGCCAGCGATAAAATATATGTTTGCAAGGTCTCACTCTTTCCGGAACCTGTTGTACCGGCTACCAGACCATGTGGTCCGTGGTATTTCTCATGTACATCTAAGTAACATGGTGCACCACCCACTTTTTCACCGAGCTGTCCTTTAATATTTTCATAGGTACGGCTCTTTGCCCATTGCTTCAAAACAGGATATTCTTCAATGCGGTCGATATGAAGCATTTCAAAAAACGTGATCGAATTCGGAACTTCGCCGCCATCTTCCATCTCCACGACTTTCAATGCAGAGATCTTACGTGCAAACCATTCTAATTTCATCGGAACGATCGGATCAAACTGTATCTGCATACGGCTGCTCTTTGATTCATTCACATGATACATTCCGCAAAATTCCGGTGTGTTTTCAATAATAAATTCACATTCATTCGGAAGATCATCATTGCTCTGTGCCAAAAGCACCGTAGTAATACCACATACCGGCTCACGTCCAAAGACATATTTTGCAAAAAGTTCTCCGTTTAACAAAGATGCATCAGATAAAAAGATCACATAATATGGTTTTGGAATGCTTCCTTCTTTTGTCTGTGGTCCGTCTCCGTTCAAACGTCCTCTGGCAACCTTTGTCAGTTCATGAAAAACTTCACTGGCTTCTTCTTTCGTCGAAGCTACAAAACGTGTATTATGATCTTCTGACCATGTATGCGGAAGCCACTTTGCAAAATCCCAGTTGCCACAGTCCTGTGAACTTTCACCATTGTAGATAAATCCCATCTTTACATCGGTATAGCAGTTATTTGCAGCAATCTGTGCAGCAAGGATCTGCATGATCTGCACGGCTCCGGTCTTATTTTGTCCGCCGATCACTCCGACTAGCTTTTCCTGTAACAGATTTAATGTAATCGGAACATTATACAATTTCTGATAATTTTCCTTAATAAATGCCGGCTTTTCTGCTAATTCATCTTTAAACAGCCGAAATTTCTTCTTTGGAATCTCAATTTTGAATGGAAATTCTCTTTCCCCGATACCAAGTCTCTCACACAGAAAATCGTCATGAAAATAATTTCTGTTCCATAACATTCCCGTATGCTCGTCATACTCCATACAATTCATGGTATCCGGATAGGTTACATTCAGTCTTCTTTCTGTTTCTTCGTAAGCTGCTTTGATCTCATCTGTCTTTTCTACAAGATATTCACTATATGCCTCAAAACGATGCTTTTCATTTTCCTGCTCTTCCTTCTTTTGTGAATTTGCATTAATAATGCCCCAGCCAACACCTACCACTGCTGACATGACTGACATAACAAGCCCGGAATACATATAAAGAGAACTTCCTCCGCCACTGGCTTTGGACGCATATACCATAAATGCACATCCAAGAAGCATCGGAAGTGCCATGGTAAAAGATGGTGCGATCATTGCAAGAAGCGACTGTTTCTTCGTCTGCGGCTTCTGTGGCGGTTCCTCGATCTCTATGACACCGCTTTCCAAACTTTCATAATTTCGAGGTATTCGATGAAAAAGCCTCTCTGTTTTCTGCACCGGTCTGTCGGAACCATGAAAGACTATATTTGCTTCTTTCATCGTGTATTTTTTTAATACATTTGGCTTTACCAATGCTTTCGCCGTCGGGTCGATTGCTAACATATTACCGAGAAATACAATATGCAATCCGATAATGTTGATATACGCACCAAAGGAAAGTTCTTTTGTATCATTGACTCTTTCTGCATCAACATACGTTCCGTTAGAACTGTGATTCTCAATACAATACCCTTGTGGAGTCTTTACAATTTTTGCATGAAGCTTTGATACTCTTCCTAAAAAGTCATATGAGATATCATTTTCTTCTCCTTTACCGATCGTAATACTTTGGGCATTGCCAATCATATATTTTGTAAAAGAATGGAAAGCCGACTGCATACCTCTTACAATGATCACAAGCTTTTCTCCATACTCTGTCACAAGCTGTACAATATCGTTAGCAGCTAACGGCTTCTTTTCCATTCTGACGTTTTCTTTTCTTATTGCATAATGGGATGAACTTTTAATGCTCCATTGCTCTGTAAATACTTCCATATGCAATGTGATATCATCCTGCAAATAAAAATCTTTGCTACGCAAAGTCACTTCATAATCTGCATTATCAATTGATGGTAATATATATTCTTTAAATGCCTCTTTTGAATATATTGCTAATATATAATTCAATGTCTCACCCTCTCATTTGTAAGTGCATCCATTAAAGTATGCTCCTGCACTTCTTTTGTCTGCTGTTCAATCTGTTCTGTATATTTTTTCTTTTTCTTACTGATAAGTACAAGAGCTATGATACAGGCACATAGTCCCACTCCTTCTAATCCTAATATGATCCACTCACTCATCCTAGCTCCTCCCTGCTGTCAGGTACGACTAAGAGCACTGACATTTTTATGCCAGCGCCCTGTACCGCATGATCTGCTGTTTTTATGAAATAATATTGTCATTTAATGACTCAGCTAATCCGGCATTTTCTGATTCTGCCTGTTCATATGCCTGTGCAATATTATTCAGATCTTCTACATGCTCATTGATCATCTTTAATAACAATGCAATGTCATCATCCAATGCTTTGAATTTTCTCTTATATGCATTTGCAGCATCACCCTGCCATACGGTTCCTGATATTGTATTGACTGTATTTGTCATACCACTTGTTAATGTTTTGATCGCATTTCCTACTGATCTGAATTCTGATGCTGTTGATCTGAGTTTTTGTGTACTTACTTTTAATGTAGCCATATCGTATCCTCTCTTTCTGATCTGTCCGGCAGATCATATATCTGTTTATCCATTCTTCGTTATCCTGCTCTTTTTTAATGATACGTTCTCTGTGAAGCAATATTGGCTACTTTCTGCTCTGTAGTCTCATACTTCTTAACGATCTCTTCTAATTTGTTGCAATAATTCTGAATTGCAGTATGGAATTTATCCATCTTTGTCTTATCTGTATTAAATGCTGCATGGAATTTGTCATTTGCATCACCGTCCCACTGCTGGTTCAATGCTGCTTCAAGCTCTACAAGCTTTGAGATCTTATTGCTAAGCTGACCATTTTTATTGATCAGATCCTCCTTCTTTCTTCTTAATTCCGATGGTGTTACTGTAAATGTTTTTGCCATAATACATTTC
Organism: Jutongia hominis; assembly: GCF_014384965.1. Taxonomy (GTDB): domain Bacteria; phylum Bacillota; class Clostridia; order Lachnospirales; family Lachnospiraceae; genus Butyribacter; species Butyribacter hominis. Next base: position 373,208 of record NZ_JACRSW010000027.1, on the reverse strand, counting down.
CTCCTTTTTATTGGTGCTTTTATTTAGACGTTTGTAATGGTTCACAAACGCTGCTGCCTTTGTCTCTTATACTTTAATCTCATCCACAAGCTGTCCGACTTTGCTTTCACACTCTTCATATTTGCTTTGTGCATTGGTTTCATATGTATAAAGCTTTGTCAGATTACTGATCATCGTTTGAGCCTTTTCGATATCATCATGAAATGCTTTCTTGAACTGCTCACTACCCGGACCATCCCACATCCGGTCAAGCTCTTTTACATGATCACTGATATCACCTAATGTAGAGTTGATATTGTTAATGCACGTCTGTATCGTCTGTGCATCCTTTGATAAACGGGATGTGTTCACTTTTATCTTGCCCACGTTATATCACCTTCTTTCTGTATGCCATCCTACTCTTTTGTCTATAGCTAACATAGCATAAACTTTCTTTGACAAAAGAATATTTGTCATTTTTTGCTTTGATCTTGTAAAAATTGCAATGCTCTTTCCAATTTTCATCAAGAATTTAGTGATATTACCGTAAAAACCGAAAGTGCTATCATCAACAAGAAGATGCACCCAACGATTAGCAAGACGCAAAAAAACGATCTTGCATAATTTCTAAGATTAACGTTATTACTTAATCCGCCCAAAGCTGTGATCAGCAGAAATATCCATCCTATCAGCGGAATAGCAAATAATAAATTATAGCCAAAATATCCCCACATACTTAATGGTGTATAATCCAAGCTTGGATTATAATCAGGGATAATAGTGTGTATTTGTGGAGACTGTGTCATCATATTGGGGTTCATATTCTGATTCATTCCCCACTGTGTACCATATGGATCATTGTACCCATATGGCTGCTGATACGCTGCATGCGGATCATAATATCCATTCTGTCCCTGTGATGTATTACCGTTTTGCTGTCCCTGTGACGGATAACCGGTATTTTGTTGGTTATATGCATTCTGGTTATTATATGTGTTCTGCTTTTGTGACGGATAGCCGGTATTTTGACCGTTATGCATATTCGTGTCTGACATTTTAGGCTGTGCAGATACCTTTCTGCTTTGACTGTCACCATCTGAATTATTCTTTACCGGCTGTGTTGAGATCTTAGCAGGCTGTACTTTTGCACTATTCTTTGGCTCTTCAAAAATCTGACCACACCACATACAGAATTTTGAACCTTCTTCGTTTTCTTTTCCGCAATGTTTACATATCATATGTATCTCCTCCTTTAGTTGCTATATTCAGGCATTTACGAAAATGCCATCCGCTTTATTTGTATTTTTAAAATAGCATGATCATTTCCTGATTCTGACCAAATGCTACTCTCGTACCTTTTCCTACTCGAATCTTCTGATTCATACTAAGATTCTGTGACTGTTGTCCGCTATATAGGATTGTTCCATAACCAAAACTGACAATCTCATAAAACATTCCGGACAGATCCATCCGTATTGCACATTGTTTTACCGCTACCGACGGATTTGACAAAACAAGCTGGCAAGACTTCGCATCCCGTCCGATCGTTATTGTTTCTCCTTTCTTTAAAGTAAGCTGTGCACCTTTTAGTTCACCTAACTCGTAGTGAAGCTCTCCTGAAACCATCCTATCTTGTCTAGGCTGCTGCAAGCCCATATTGTTCCGGATATTTTGTCCTGCATGATCTCTTAGCTGCACTTCCGATCCGGTGCTTATACCATTTTTACTATTCGGATTGGAATTGTAAGATATCTCTCCTAACTGCTGACCGACCGGGATATTTGGCATTATGCCATCCTGGATGATCTGTCTGGTCGGCATCTCATCTGTTTCAACTTTATCTTTCACAAAAAATGTGATCACCATCCATACTGCAAGAAGAACCACTCCTACTACTGTTACATACAACGCTGTACCATCAAAGGATTTGAGTAAACCTTTTGTCGTATCCGTAGATACCTTCATCGTGGCTGCAAGCTTCTGAATGTCTATTCCGAGTTCTTTTAATTGCTTGTACATTTCGTACAGCAATTGGTTATTTTTTGTTGTATTTCCAATATATCTGTTTAGCTTAACCGCTATCTTTGCCGGGATTGTCAGATACCAGACTGCCTGTTCTATGATATAAAGGAGCAGATAGCCACCCGATGCGATCAATGAAACGGTAATCTTTTTCTTTTTTAATCCCGATAGTAAAATGATGACAAAAAGAGTAATCGAACCAACCAGGAAAAAGGTAACACGTACCTTATACAGATTGATAAGCTTCACTGTCTGCTCTCTTGCACTTTTGTTAATTGCTCCGACAAAAATTCTGTCATCATCATCCCGGCTAAAAATCCTATTTGCAATGGTCTGTGATGATGTTGTCAATAATTGCAATCCGCTGTAAGAATAGTCCTGTAATTCTGAGTTTTTATTAATCTTTTTTCGCTGCTTTTTGATCTCTTTTTCTGTTTCTTTTCTGACAAGATCTGCTGCTGTAGAATTTGCAGAATTCCACAGATCTGATAAAATATCATCGCTATCTGATTTTAATTCTTCTTTGAGTACATCATAGAACTCATCACCCATGCAATCTTCCAGCATATCGATTACGCTTAATGCAATCTGCTTTTCCGATACATGAAAAACCGGAGAAAAAATCGGTGTGAAAAGGATCACACAGATCAGACAGCCGACAGCCATCTTCCATGTATTCATTTTTCTTATACGCATCATATGTATCTCCTTTTAAGTTTTGACTTTTGCACTTGTCTTTTGCTATTCTCTTTATACACTTTACAATCGTTCCTATGGTTGCTTTGTCTGTTTCTCACCGTAATTTGTATAAATTGTCCTCATTTCCGAGATAAAGCTCTTCTGTCGATGCAAGATAATATTCTTTTCCTTTCTCTAATCGTGTGCCATCTCCTAAAAATGTGCCATTTTTCGAAAAATCGGTAACACGATACTTATCCAATGCACCCACATATACGATCTCGCAATGTTTTCTGCTTACCTGTGTATCCGTGATCACATACTGGCATTGTGTCACATCACGTCCTAACACAACTTTGACATCACTCGGAAGTGGTATCAGCTGCCCGATATGACTTCCTCTGATACAGATCAAGCCACCGGTTTTATCTTCTGATAAAGCAAGACTCTTTGTTACCTGCATTGTTGACATATCATTTTCCAAGTTCCCCATATTCCCCATCCTTTCTTGCATCCAGCTGTAATCTGACACTTTCTGTATATTTCCTGCTGATTGGAATTGTAATATCTTCCAGACTGATTTCTGTTCGTGAATACCCTGATATAAACATCGTATTTACCAGATAACTCTGATGACATCGTAAAAAGTCATACGATTCCAAAACCTTTTGCAAGTCAGACAGCTTCGCATAAAATGTCACTTCACCATGCAGCAAATGTGCGATCACTTTTCTGGTATCTGCTTCAAAATATTTCACCTTATCAAGAAGAAGCTTTTCCTTGCGTCCATTGATATTGACATGTAAGCAGCGGGAATTCTTAGAACGCTCATAAATATAACGTCCCAACTCATCTTCTAATCGAGGATATTGTATCGGCTTTAGCAAATAGGAAAATGCCTGATAAGTATATCCATCAAAAACATGCTCTTTTGAAACAGTCACAAATATAATATCCACATCAACCTGATGCATACGGATATACTTTGCCGTCTCAATGCCATCCCGTTCCGGCATATGTATGTCTAATAAAAGCAGATCACAGGTAAATGTTTTCTCTTCTACTGCCTTGACCACATCCTTTCCGGATGAAAATGTTGAAAATTCCACTTCACCATATTGAAAAACAATATGACTGACCATATCTTTCAATTCATCCTGTATGATCTTTTCATCATCACATATTCCAATTCGCAGCATACGCTCCTCCCTCTTTTCGTTCTCAGACCGTCTTATCTTTTTTTCTCTCTAATTTTTCTTTATTCCTTATCCGACCTGAATTGCTTCATGCTGGTTGCCAAGATAGATCACAGTTCCCGGTGTGATCGTCGTATAACTACCTGCAGATACCATTGCTCCGTTCGATAATCTGGTTCCGTTAGAAGAATAGTCCGTCACCTGATAATTTCCACTAGCTGCATCAAAGCGAATACCACAATGTCTTCTGCTTACCTTCGGATATTGAAAAACGATCGAACTAAGTGCCGGATCACGACCAAGTATCATTTCCTCTCCTGCGCGGAAAGTAAAAGTCTTTCCCTGATGTTCACCACTGACTACCGTAATTCTTCCTTCCGGCTGCGAAGTTTCAAAATAATATGGACTTGTACTGTCTCCGGTAAAACCTCCATTCGCTCCGACATTATTCATGTCTCCGGCAAAGCCTATGTTCGCTCCGACATTATTCATGTCTCCGGTAAAGCCTCCGTTCGCTCCGACATTATTCATGTCTCCGGCAAAGCCTCCGTTCGCTCCGACATTATTCATGTCTCCGGCAAAGCCTCCGTTCGCTCCGACATTATTCATGTCTCCGGCAAAGCCTCCGTTCATTCCGTTATTATTCATATCTCCGGCAAAGCCTCCGTTCGCTCCGACATTATTCATATCTCCGGCAAAGCCTCCATTCGCTCCGACATTATTCATATCTCCGGCAAAGCCTCCGTTCATTCCGCCGTTATCTCCAAATACGTCTAAATTTTCCTGTGAAAATTGCCAGTCATCGGAATCATTAGCGACTTTTGGTCGAAATGCTGTCAGAAAAAGAACTCCCATTACGATCAAAACAATGCCAAGAACCAGCGACAACATACTTCCCCAGCTAGAAAAAGCTGCTGACATCTCCGAAATTGCATATTTCCCAACTCCGCTGATATCGAAAAGTCCGCCTTCCATGCACTCGGCACTTTCAATATATTTAGAAATCTTTCCCCACATCATGCCCGGAAGTGCAAACTGAATGAGCAAATTCGATAGTACCGTCAAAGCACCAACTCCGATCAGACCCGGTGCAACCATTTTTCGAAGTGCAAGCACGAGGATCATAACGATCAAAGCTGCTGCAACCGGCAGAAGCAGCAAGATACCATTCAAACGCAGACTGCTTTTAATTCCGCTTTTTGCAACATCATCTTTCTTTGCTGCATCATATTGGATCACATCAAAAAGCATCTTGTCATTCTTATTTACCGTCAACATCCACTTTGCTAAGGCAAGTGTTGATTTACTTCCTACATTTTTGTCTCCCAGTCTGGAGCGTACTTCTTCCAATGTATCTTTTCGTTCCGAACCGCCGACATCAAATTCTTTGATCGCATCCTCTGCTCCGGCTTCCAATGCTTTTTTCTTATTCTGTTCCTTTGCATGTTGATTCACCTTGACTGCTGTATCTACATATTTCACTTCTGTCACATCAATTCTCGGCAAGAAAAGTGTGATCACAAGGAGTAAGAGCAGTCCTGCTCCGGTAACAATCTGCCAGTTCAATTTTTTTCCTTCCATCTCAACCTCTTTTCCGCAGTTACTTTCCACTGCTGTTATTCATTTGTCTTTCATAAACATGCTTTTTAGCTGTTATCTTTTATAGCATCTCTTATCGCATTCTTTTATAACGCTTCGATAAGAGCTTTTTTCAGTTCTGTTACAGACCGGTATCTGTTATGAAAGTCCACATCCATACACTGTTCTACGATGCGAAACCATTTTTTCTTAATATGAACCTTATATTTTCGAAACGGCAGAAGCTTTATACTGTCGCTTTCTAGCCTTGTGATCACATCGGGAGGTTTATGCCCTGTCAGCATGTAATACATCATTGCTCCAAGTGCATAAATATCTGTCCACGCCCCCTCATCTTTTGGCACGCCAAGTTTTGCCGTCCGGTATTGCTCCGGTGCCGCAAAGTCGGGCTTTAGAAATGCTGCTGCCAGATTCGGTCTGGTATCGTACCAGTATTTTGCTGCTCCAAGGTCGATCAAAACTTCCCTGCCTTCTTTTGTCTCCATAATATTTCCCGGTGAAATGTCACTATGTACAATCTTTCTGTCATGCAGCTTATCAAGGCTATCTAGTACCGGAAGAAGGATCTCACATACTCTTTCCGGCGAAAGTGCCTGCCCCTTTGCTTTCATCTTTTTTCCGATACTTGTCCCGGATATATATTCCATCACCAGATATGCCGTATCATTTTCTTCAAAATAATCGTAGGCTGTCACAATGCCTTTCTCATGAATAAACTTCGCTGTCATTTTTGCTTCTTTTCGAAAAGAATCCATGCCAAAACGATACGGTTCGATCATGGCAGAAGACTTTACTGTTACAAAGCGATCTTCTCTTTGTGCCCATTCCGAAGGAAAATATTCTTTGATCGCAACATTTCTTCCAAGATTGATATCTTCACAAAGATACGTGATTCCAAATCCGCCAATCCCTAAAGGGCCGATCACACGATACCGTTCTTCTAAAAAAGTATCTGTCGGAAGTACCTGCTTTGCTTCTTCATAATGCATGGTCTGGATCACAGGCTGTATCTTCACTTCCTGCTGTGTCATATGTTTGATCGATTCTAACGATTCTTTTGCATCTTCTTCTGTCTGATAGGAAACTTCTAAAATTTTATATTCATCATAATCTGCATATTGAAGAACCTTTTGAGCGATCGTTTCCTGCTTTTGACGGATAATGTCTGCAACTAACAGTAACGAACGGGCATAAGCCTTTCGTACCGTAAACAAAAAGCATTTGATCTCCAAGACAGCATCGTAGGCACGCCAGATACGCAGATTCTTCCTTTCAAAGAAAAGACTGCCGATCATAAAACGTTTTCCGATAATATCACCACGAAGCCATTCTCCTTCCTGCCTCTCCTCTTCAAAAGAAAAGCCGCATACAGGACAATGTTCCCATTCTTCGTCCCATTCCTGAAAACATCCCTTACAAATTTTACTCTTCATGCTCCTTATCTCCTCGTTTCCGGTTCGTGATCGGATTCCTTCTTCTGTCTGTTTATTCTGTCTATTGATTATCTAACTGCTGCCGCAGATACTCCATTGCTGCTTCTTCCCTGCTCTTATCCGGAATATATCTGTCAGAAACAGATGCAGTCTGATAAACCGGCTCATTACCATCCGCTTTCTGTCTTCCCGGATAATTCTGATATTCCGGCTCCGTAGGCTGGATTCTTTCTATTACTGCCTGATTAGTTGTGTATATATTGTCATTGGGTGCCTGATTTGTTGTATATGCACTTCCGTTCGATGCCTGGTTTGTTATGTTTGTGTTATCATTTGACATCTGATTTACCGTATATATACTTTCATTCGATGACTGATTTGTTGTGTTTACATTGTCATTTGATATCTGACCTGTCATGTATACATTTTCATTCGACATCTGTTCATTCTGTCTTTGCTGCATTTCAGCTTGCCAGTTTAGCGGTACTTTTTCTCCCGGAATGCATTCACCATATAACGCATAATACAGATCTGCCATGCTTTGAAAACGGTCTTTGATCTGAACACTCATTCCTTTTAATAATGCCATGTCCTGTCTTTCCGATATCGGAATGCCCAATGCCCGAAGAGATTGCAATTGATCATCTGCAACACGTTCGAAAGCTTTTTGCAATTTGACATGGCTTAGCAGATAATAAATACTTGCACTCAGGCTGTAGACATCCGTCCATGGTCCCTGATTGCCGTTCCGGTCATACTGCTCGATCGGTGCATAACCATGCTTGAGTAAGATTGCATTGTCCTTTTCGCCATGAAATTCTTTGGCAGCACCAAAGTCAATAACTTTGACTTCAAACTTTTTATTGATCATGATATTGTCAGGACTGATATCACGATGAATGATATTTTCTTTATGTACAGTATTCAATGCAATAATGACATCTTTTAGCATCGGCAACAGAATGTTTGCCGGAATTCGCTTTCCTTCATAACACTTGGCATATTGCCTGAGGTTAATCCCTTCTATATATTCCATGACAATATAGGCTGTCCGGTTTCCATAAAAGAAATCACGGATCGATACGATTCCCGGAAGTGCATAGAATCGGGAAAGATTCTTCGCTTCATTGATATACGAACGAAGACCGCCAAGATAGGCATTGACCGCTTTTTGCGTCTTCGTTGTCAAAACATCCATGCTGTATTGTGTAGATGTAGATGTCGTCGTAGACGCTGTTGTCATCATTGCCTGTGTAGTATCTCTGGCTGCCACGCCTCTTGGAAAATATTCCTTGATACATACCCGCTTACTTTGATAAAAATCCCAGCCGACATAAGTAATTCCAAACCCGCCAATACCGATCACACTTCCTATCAGATATTTTCCATTCAGGATCTCATAGGGTGGCATACTGTTTGCCGGCTTTTGGTATCTTGATAAGACAAAACCGCACTTCGGGCAGGGTTTTGTGATATCCTCCACGATTTCCATGCATCCCATACAAAGCTTGTTGGGATCTACCAGTTTCTTTCCCATAATCTTCCTCGTTTCTATCGGTGAGTAGTTGTTTTTGTCTACCTGATCATTGTTTACTGTCTGCGTTGCTTTTGCATCCGTGTAAAGTAAAAAGATCGAACGAATCAATTAATATATGGATTTAGTATTATTTTCATTCGTTTCAAACCTAACACTATCTGAATCCTTCTTTGCTTTCTTTTTACTTGATGATTTCTTCTTACTTACTGACCTGTCCGTCGTTGGTGCCTGTGTCTTTGCCGGCTTCTTTGTCGGTGCAACGGTAGGCTCTACCGTTGGTTCCGGTGTCGGTGTTGCTTCCGGGCCTTTGCTTACCCAGAGAATGACGGTATCTACATGATTGACATTCAGCTTATCTGCCATATTCGTATTGACTTTCGTTCCTTTTTTCGGTTCCTGTCCGTCTCCTACGATCGTGCCAATCTTTGCCGTATCATCGAAAAGCTGATTGATCTTATACTTTACTTTGATATTTTTCTTTGCAAGTACCTTCTTTGCCTGTGCAACCGCCTTACCTGTCAGATCCGGCATCTTTACCACATAGTCAGATTCTTTGCCCCATGACAGATACAGCTTAAACTGATCCATATTCGATAATGCTAAGACCGAGCCGGGCTGTACGGTCTGGTCATAGCAGATATCTTTTGGAACATCCTTGTTATAGTGTTCAAAGATCATCTTGTCTTTGTTCTTGTTATACAGATCACCAAAACGCACCGCCAGATCCTGTTCGATCGCCGCTTTATCACTGTTTTTATAATCAATAATGCTTACTTTGCTACTGCTTGCGACCGTAAAGTTTAAGGTCGTTCCTTTTGTAACCTTCTGTCCCTCGTTACTGTCCTGTCCATCAATCTGGCAGCGAATGATCTTATCTTCCGGTTCATCCTGATGATATTCATAGTTGTATGCTGTCTTTAAGCCAAGGTTCTTTGCTTTCTGGTCGGCTTTTTCAATCTGCGTGCCGAAGCTTACCCAGTCAGGCATACCATTTGCACTTTTACTTTCTCCGGTCTCGATCTGCTTATGCTGTGTCAGGTTCATGCCAAGAGCAACCGAACCACCCGCCAATGCGATCACGGCAACCACGATTCCGGCTTTCGCAGCAACCGGTAATGATGCGATCTTTTTGCCAAGGGCTTTGATGCCTTTTTCACTCTCTTTCATATCATCCGGCAGGATCCACTCCGGTTCATATACCGGCTCAAAGTCTGCTCCGTCCAATGCTTCCATGAACTCCTGTGCACTCTGTAAACGAAACTGTGGCTGGATACTCAGACACATCATAATCGCAAACTCTGCCTGCTGTGGAATCTTCACACCAAGCTCTGACAGACTTTTTAACTGATCATTTGCAATCCTTTCATTGGCTGCCTGAGGTTTCTGCCCTGTCAACAGACGATAAAATAACGCGGCCACTGCGTACAGATCGGTATAAGGTCCCTGCTTTGCTTTCTTGGAATACTGCTCGATCGGTGCATAACCGACTTTCAAGACAATATCCGAATGCGGATTTGCCATCTGTGTCACATACTTTGCCGCACCAAAGTCGATCAGCTTGATCACACCTTCTTTTGTCACAAAGATGTTGTCCGGTGCAATATCCCGATGCAATACACCTCTTTTGTGAATATCACGCAGGATATGAAGTACGGTTAAGACCACACGACGACTCCACTCATATCCGGCTTTGTTGTTCGTTTCTTTTAAGATCTGCTTGACATCCATTCCTTCTAAGAATTCCATCACAATATAACCGGTGCCGTTCTCTTCAAAGAAGTTAAAGATCTTAATAACGCCTTTGACATCCTGTAAGTTGGCAATGCTCTTCGCTTCTTCTAAGAACTGGTGCAAGCCGAGCCGGAAACGCTGCTGTTTCGTTGTATCCGTCAGTGTCACGGTCGCACCATCCTGCGAACGCTTTGAAAGCATCCGCGGATAATATTCCTTGATCGCGACACGACATTGTAATACCTGATTCCAGCCAATATAGGTGATGCCAAAGCCACCTGCTCCCAAGACCTTCCCTACCACGAATTTGTTCTGTAAGACCGTCCTCGGCTTTAAAAACTTTGTCGTATCACAGGAAAGCTGAAGCGGTTCACCACAATGAGGGCATGTCGTATTCTCTTTGTCATCAATGGGCTGCATACAGCTGTAACATAGTTTCATATGTATTCCTCATTTCTATTTCTAATTATCCATTAAACTATTTGTATTTTTAGAAGAATTTTGGCTACTCTTTTTCTTTAGTGGTTTATTTCTCGATGGATTAGTTGGTGCCTGTGTTTTCACCGGTGGTGCTTGTGTTGCCTGCTGTACCGGTGCCTGCGTTGGTTTCGGCGTTGGGAGTTTGATATTAACGATTACCGTATCGCCCTTCTTAAAGCATCCATTGATCTGACCACTCTTACTCTCAATCTTTCGGACTGTCTCGATGATCTCTTTCTTTGCCGGTACATTACCCTTGCCATCCTTGACATTGACACCAAGTGCTTTTAAGTCTCCGACTGTCGTACTGCCAAGTGCCAGACGCTTACCTACGATAGAAAAGATTGCTCCCGGTGTCTTACGGGCATCATAGATCTGTCCCTCCTTTAAGCTGTCACTAAGGCTGACAATCGTGTTCGCATTTGTCTCAAAACTATAATAATGTTCTTTGATCAGCTTGCTTCTTTCCTGCGCAGTTCCTTTCTGTGCCTTGACTTTCGCAGGATCCGTACCATACTTCATCGGAACTGCTGTATAATCCTTGCCAAGAAAATCGTTACGTTTCACTTTATCTACATAGAAGAAAGGACCTGTATAAATTTTGATTGTTAGAGACGATTTATTTGCCACTTTTAATGGATTTGGAAGACTTTCACTATCTTTTGGTTCATATGTCTTATTCTGATACGATACAGACTTTACTGTTCCGTAAGGCTGTGAATTATTCTGCTCTTTATCATCTAATGTATATGGGATCTCATCACTTGACGGACAGAAAGACCACCAATTCGATAAGAACGTACATTGCTCTTTACTTTCTACTTCAAGCTCTGCTGCCGGCTTTTTCGCACTATAGCCATCCTTCTTCATGGCACTTGTGATCGTATTCCATTTCGTACCACCGGCAAGCTTGTTATTCTCTGTATGATCTAAGAAAGATGTAATGAGATCTTTCTTCGCATCTGCTGTATAATAATATGTCACGTCCAATGTATCTTCTTTCAGACCATTCTTTTTCCATGTCTTTAAGAAAGACTGGATCGTAGTCTTATCATCCGGCTCCTGAAAGGTTGCTACCTTAGTATTCTCAGATGTCACATCTCCTCTTTTACGATTCATGAAGACAAAGACACCACCTGCAATCACGACACAGGTAAATACAGCGACCAGACCTTTGACCCAGATAGGAATCTTTCCAGTATCATTCTTCTTTTTCTTTACTTTGATCCGCTTTGTGTTACCGGAAGTCAGTTCTTTCATAAAGACTTCCGCAGAAGGTGTTCGATCCTTCTGATAAATGTTTAATGCATTCATCAATGCATTCTCATCACTTTCCGAAATCTTCACACCCAACTTGGATGGAGCTTCTAATTCATCCACCAAGGCACGATCGACAGATTCTGCAGGCACTTTGCCTGTGATCATACGATACATGACTGCACCCAGTGCATAAACATCCGTCCATGGACCTCTGACACCACGACTTCTGTATTGCTCTTCCGGTGCATAGCCCTGCTTTAAGATAATGGCAAGACTCTTTGAGTTTGCTGTTGTGACATAGCGTGTCGCACCAAAGTCAAGCAGTTTAACCTCTCCGTTATTACAAAGGTAGATCGTCTCCGGTGCGATATCACAATGGATGATATCCATCGGATGTACTTTTGCAAGTCCCTGTAAGAGCCGGAGTAAGAGAGCTTTCGCTTCCTCTACGGTGTATTTTTTTCCTGCATTTAAGACTTGTGCTAATGTCTGTCCTTCTAAATATTCTGCGATCACATATCCGGTATCATTCTCTGCGACACAGTCATATACCTGTGTGATACCATCCACTTTGCCTAACTGCTGGATACGGTTTGCTTCATTTAAAAATGTCATTAAGCCCTGATTAAACTGCTCTTCCGCATCTCCCGAATAAATCGTTACTTCGAGTTCTCCCTCGGAACGTGTCGAAAATTCACTGGGCAGATATTCGCTGACTGTTACTTTCTGATTCGTCTCGGCATTCAGTCCAAGATATTTGATAATGTAGCCGCTATATTGTAAAACACGTCCTACAATATATTTGCCGCCAACAATACTTCCGGGTACCAGATAATAGGACTCCTGTGTCAAAGTTGTCTCATCATATCCACAGTGAGGACACTTTGTCAGTGCATCATCCATCTGTTCCATACATCCCATGCATAATTTCATATTCGTCTTTCCTCACTTTCATTTGACTGTTAAATAAAATTCGCTGCTTTGATGCTTATATTTATTAAGAAGCTTGCCATTTTTAACAGGTTTTCTCGTACTCCAAAAAGTGATTCTGAATCCATACTTCCCTTTTGGATATTTTCTTCCACCTGCACCAATCAGCTTAAATTTGTTTGTATCAATATATACATACTTATTCTTTGTATTTTTATTTTTTGCTTCTACGGTATAACAGCCTATTTTCTTAGCTATTGCCTTATTTTTAATTGTTAAAGTAAATTTGTTTTTTGCACCATTCACTTTAACCGTAAATTTCGGTGTTGGAATCTCTGTTTTGATCCAAATCGCTATTTTTTTATTTCCTTTTTTTATAACAACCTTGATCTTTTTCGCACTATAATCATTTACCTTAATCGTTCCCTGCTTATTCTTAACACTAACCTTCAAGCATTTCTTTTGACTCGTTTTGCCTTGAGGAATCAATTTGATCTTGGCATTGGCACTAACTGTTATTTTATTTCTTATGGATACAGCAAATGTCTGATTGTTCTTAACTTTTTTTCCATTGATTGTAATCTCTGGAATCGGAGTCGCTGTTGGGGTTGGTGTTTCCGTCTGCTGTGTTGGTGCAGGTGTAGATGGTAGCAACGGATTTTTTGTCGGTGAGGGTGATGGATCTAATGGGTTATTAGATGGGGATGGATTATCCTTCTTTGCTGTTACTGTAAAGTAACACGTATCCTCACCATCTTGATAATTATCTGTCTCTGCTACTTTTGCTTTTAATGTATAGTCTCCTACCTCTAAGTTTCTCAATTCAGAGACATCTGTCAATTTTACGTAGTCTGCACCTTCTTCGTTCTTTTTCGCATAATAAGTTACTTCACCATTTTCTGGATTTTTCTCTATTTCCGGAAATTCTATATTTTCATCTCCTTGCGTCCAGCTTGTTGACCAATCTGTTTTGATAGTAGGTTTTATGGTTGCCTTCGCAATTGTAAATTCGGCAGTATCTTCTCCTGATGCATATGTATCTTTCACTGGAACTACTACTTTTACATAATAGGTTCCTGCATTCTTTGGTGCTTCTCCGTCTTTCGCTGCACCATTAGCTTTTGTTGTTTCTTTTGTGCAATCTGCATCTGTGTAATATGAATAAACAAAATCTCCTGATACATATTTCGTTGTTATATCATCGTTTCCAGCTTTAATGATTGTACTTGGAGAATTTGCTTCACTTTCAAAAATCCAGCCATCCATAGCTACTGTAACTTTTATCGCTTTCTTAGCTGTTACCGTAAAGTCACACGTATCCTCACCATCTTTATAATTATCTGTCTCTGCTACTTTTGCTTTTAATGTATAGTCTCCTGCATCTAAGTTTCTCAATTTAGATACATCTGTCAGTTTATTATACTTTGTATCATCTTCTTCTCGCTTTTTTGCATAATAAGTCACTTCACCATTTTCTGGATTTTTCTCTATTTCCGGAAATTCTATATTTTCATCTCCTTGCGTCCAGCTTGTTGACCAATCTGTTTTGATAGTAGGTTTTATGGTTGCCTTCGCAATTGTAAATTTAGCAGTATCTTCTCCTGATGCATATGTATCTTTCACTGGAACTACTACTTTTACATAATACGTTCCTGCATTCTTGGGTACTTCTCCGTCTTTCGCTGCACCATTAGCTGTTGTCGTTTCTTTTGTGCAATTTGCATCTGTGTAATATGAATAAACAAAATCTCCTGATGCATATTTCGTTGTTATATCATCGTTTCCAGCTTTAATGATTGTACTTGGAGAATTTGCTTCACTTTCAAAAATCCAGCCATCCATAGCTACTGTAACTTTTATCGCTTTCTTAGCTGTTACTGTAAAGTTTAATGTTGTAGCTGTTTCTCCTGCACTATGATTCATTGATGCTGCTACAATTGCTTTGATCGTATATTCGCCCGGATCTAAATTCTGCAAATCTGTTTCTGTCAATTCTTTATATTCTGTATCTGGCTCTGACTTCTTTTTCACACTATACGTCACCGTACCATTTCCCGGATTGCTGCATTCTGCCAATTCCGGTAATTTTATATTTGTATCTCCTTGTGTCCATTCACTAGTCCAGCCAAATTGAAATGCAGGTGTTATAGATGCTTTTTCAATTGTAAATTCCTTTTCTATCGAAATTGGAGTACCATCATTTTGAACACTTGCAGTATTTTCAGATCCACTACTACTCGTTTCAACACTTGCAATTACTTTATAAGTTCCTGCATCTGTAGGACTTTTCCCCTCACCCAAATTAACATATGTATCATTTGTAACTTTCTTCTGATATTGTATTGCAAGTTTAATCCCCATATCTTCCAATTGTGTCTTAACAGAACTGTCTTTAGTTGCTGTTATTGACGTGCTATTCTTTCCACTTACCGTTGTTGCAACAATTATCGCAGGATGCTCTTTTCCATCATAAATCTCATCCGTATTGCCTAATTGAATCGTTACAGATTCTACACATCCAGAATCAGAACAACTGGCAGTAATAGTATTATTATCTGATCTTGCATACGTCCAGTTGTGTGCATTAGCATCTGAATTTCCACTTTCTCCCTCTGCTCGTGCCGGCACGGCACACAAATTCAGCACCATCACCACCGCCAGCACATATGCCAGCACTCTTTTCTGTCTTATCTTCATAGTTTTCTTCCTTTCCGTAACCCTTCGTTACTTTATGCTTTATCGTTCTTTATGATTGCTATCTTCTATCTTTCTTCAGATTGTGGAGCATGATCACGCTGATGATTCCGCAGATCACAGCCACGACACCGAGGATTTCCCAGGTGTGTGCCAGATGCCCCAAGCCTCTGTTGTAGAAATCATTGTGCTGCACCGGCTGGTTCGGTATTCCGCTGTCGAGTGCATTTAAATTCGTTATATTGCCAAGACCCTCCATTGCCCAGCGGCTTACGGTTACTAATGAAATCTTCTTTGACATTCCTTTCAATTCGAAGAGAACACCGGAGAAGAGTAACTGTATGATCAGGACAAACGGTGCGATCGCCATTGCCCGGTCGCCATTTCTGACAACTGCCGATACGATCAGTCCCATGGCTGCCGAAGCATAGATCGTCAGAAACATCGTTACCCAGATCTCTAACTGCGGTGTCGGCATAAAGAGGGCTTTCTTTGGTGCATGTTTCATCAGACACAGGAAAACCGTTGTCAGGATCGTCGCCTGCGTCAGACAGATCACCCCTTGTACGATATATTTGGAAATGATATATGTCCAAAGCCTTAAATTTCCCATGTATTCACGTTTTAAGATCGGTCGTTCCTTACAGATCTCCTGAATCGTATTGAAAAGTCCGATCCAGATACCGGAGCACGATAACGCAAACATGATCGACTGTGTCGCACCAAAGACTTTAAAAGTCTCGGACTTTGCAACGACTTTTAGCAAAAGTGCGATCAAAAGCGGCTGCATCAGTAAAAGCGTCAGCCTTTGCTTATCGTTCCAGATCAGTTCAAAATATCTGGCGGTAAGCACTCCTAACTGCTTGATCGCAGATACCTGCTTTGCTGCTTTCTTTGGTGTCGGTCTTTCCTGCGGTGTCTGCGCTTTCTGTCTGTATTCTTCGATATAATTTTGCAAATACAGACGGTTCCAGCTATCCACATTGCCGGCAAGCTCGTCATATACTTCTACGAGATCCTTTTTCCCGAAGTAGGAAGTGATCTCCGATGGGGCACCACAATAACAGATCTTTCCACCCGGTCCCATGAAAATGACTTTGTCACACAGATGAATGCTCTGTGTCGTGTGGGTTACCATGATGATCGTCTTACCTTCGGTCTTAGAAAGTTTTGCTAAGGTATGCATCAGACTTTGTTCGGTATCGGGATCTAGTCCCGATGTCGGTTCGTCTAAGAAGAAAAGTCCGGGATCTGCAAGCATCTCGACTGCGATACTGGCTCGCTTCTTTTGACCTCCGCTTAACTTTCGGATATAAGTTTGTGCATGTTCTTCTAAGTCAACCATTTGCAATACCTTTGTGATACGAAGAAGCATCTCTGACTTACTCGTATCAGGCGGCATCTTCATTTTAGCTGTATAGTAAAGCATCTTTTTTAATGTCAGATTTTCATAAATGATATCCTGCTGTGGCACGAAACCGATCATGTTTTTCATCGTGTTAAAGTTCTTTTGCAAATCTATTCCGTTACAAAAGATCTTGCCGGTAATCTCGCTGTCAAAACCACTCATGGCATTCATAACCGTTGTCTTTCCGGCACCGGAACCACCGATGATTGCTACGAACTCATTGCTTCCGATATCACAAAAGACACGGTCTAAGATCTTCTTTCGGTTCTTGTTAGAACCTACAATCTTATCTACATTTTGCATCGAAAGCGAGATACCGTTCATCGCATTCTGGTACAAAAGCTGGCCATTCAGGATAAAGAATAAAGAATTGGCAATCTGGATCAGATCTTTTTCACCGACCTGACAGCTTCCCATGACACGCTCACCATTGACATAGACACCGTTCGTACTGCTATAATCAGCGATCATATATTGACCATACTCTTTCTTGATCGCTGCATGTTTTCTTGAAAAACTGCTGCTGTCAAGTGCGATCGTATTCCTTGGATCTCGTCCGATCGTTGTGATCCCTTCCTGTAACGGTACGCACTTCCAGGCACTTTTGTTTTCCGAATTTGTAAAGATCATCGCAACCGATGCTCCTGTATTATGATCCGGTGATTCGATACGCAGGATCATGTCGGCTGCATTCTTATGATAATAACGTTTTGCATCCATTCGGATATAGGTGTTGTTTTCTAAAATCCATGTACCGGTTGTGCTTCCCATATCAGCAATATACATATCACTTCCAGTCATCTTGATCTTGCCATGCACAGGGGATACAACATTGCCTGCCGGAATTGTAATGTCGCAGTTTGCTTCATCACAACCAAAATACAACCGGTCTTTGTCAAAAAGACTCAGATCGTATTCATACATTTCTCCGTTTGCCAGTATGATCAATCGGTTTGCCTGTCTGGTATCGGTACTGTTGATATTGCCCAGATACGTTGTCGGTTCCAGCTGTTCTATTTTTGCCATAATCTTTCTCCGTCATTTGTAGCTTATTTTTGTTCTCCAAGATATGTTGCACAGATATCGTTGATCTCTTTTTCGGTATATCCGGCAGCACGATCAAAATTTGTAAGTCTGTTCGCATAATTGCTGATATTACCGGTTCCTTTTCCAAGCAGAATGCAAGCCTGTGAACGGTCGATCAGTTTCTTGATCTTAGTCTGTCTTGCATTGTTTCCTGTCTGGAAGAATGTCTCAAATTTCTGCTTACGGATCGGATATGCATCATTTGCACTGACCTTTACATCCGACTGGTCAAGCAGACACCAGAGCAGTCTCTTACAGATCAGCTGACTGTTCTTATCGGACTTTGCCGAAATCGCATATTTATCTGCATATGAGATCAGCATTTTATCATCTACAGTGGCTGCATATGTGACATACGCTAACTGCTTTAATGCATCATTGCTTCCATTTAGTTTAGAACGGTACCCGGCACCGGCAAGAGCACTGCTGCCATATAATCCGGATGGTTTGCCGTCAAAGATCCATGGCTTGCCGTTTGCTTTTTGGTTCATTGTGCTAAACTGTGTCATCTTTCCCGCAAATGCACCATCAAAATTTAATGTGCCTTTCTTATAATCAAAGCCTTCCCGATTGGTTAAGAATGTTGCAATCGTACTAAAGTAGGCATCTGAATATGTAATCTCCTGCTCATTATTTGCTTCGATCACATCTTTGATCTCTATCGTATCTTTTTTGCGGTCAGCAAAAGAACTGCTGCTCATTCCTGCTTTCTTTTTTATCTGCTCATCCATGGCAGATGTGTCATAAACATAAAGCTGTAAGACATCCAAAGCTGTCGGCATTTCTTTATAGTTTTTAAAATACGTCGGATACTGTGACATATACAGATATTGCGAAGTATCGATCGTATCATAGATATCTTTTAAGGAAGTAAGCGAATACTGCTCTGGATCAGCAACCCGATCCGATAAGAACATATCCGGGAATTCTTTCGTTCCTTTCGTTGCCTGTAATGCTGCATCCATCGTTCCATAAGATGTCTCTGTTGTGACATCTACGACTTTGATCTTATCTCTGACTTTTGCATTTTCCTTTTTGATCTTTGTCAGCTCTTCTGATTCGCCGCTGACCGGTTCGGAAAATACTTCTGCAATATCGCTGTTGATCTCCTCTTTTACATCTGCATTGTCAACCCATACTACGACTTCCTCTGACTTGATCGATGAATCGATCAATGGATTTGTCTTCTTCCAGACCGTCTGGAAAAGCCCGATCACAACGAGGATTGCTAATGTCAGGGAAACCGAAAGTCCGATCATCCAGTTTCTTTTTCTCTTTCTCTTTTTTAACTTGACTTTCGGATATTCTGCAATCCTTTTTCCTTCGATCGCATCCGATAACTGCTGGATATTCTGGAAGCGGAGCTCCGGTTTGACCGCCAATGCTTCCATGATCGCACGGTCAAAGTTACTATCTATCTTGATTCCTAATTCCAATGGGGATTTTAATTCATCTTTATATTCACGCTCTGTCGATTCTACCGGTTTGATTCCGGTAACCATCTGATACAGGATCGCACCGATTGAATAAATATCGGTATAATACCCTTGTTTACTCCGGTCACGGTATTGCTCCGGTGCGGAATAACCGACTTTGATCACCTTTTCGCCTGCCATACCTTCTTTGGTACTGTTTAATTGTGCCGCACCAAAGTCAAAGACCTTAACGGATTCATCTCCTGCGATAAAGATATTGTCCGGGCTGATATCCCTGTGAATGATTCCTTTCGCATGAATCTTTTTCACTGCTTCTATAACCGGTGTGATAATACTTAATACCGTATCCATATCATGAATTCTGCCCTGCTTTTCTAAGTAATCTTTTAAAAGCACACCATCAATGTATTCCATGATGATATAAGCAGTATTGTTTTCTTCAAAATAATCATAGACATTTACAATGTCTTTTGCCTTGCCAAACTGGGCAATACTTTGTGCTTCTACCATGAAACGTTTTAATTGTTCCTGATATTGTGTCTTTTTCTCTCCTGACAGTAAGCCGACTCTTCTTTCTCCCGGTGCACGGTTTACAAGTCCTGCCGGATAAAATTCCTTGACTGCTACGATCACGCCTAATGTCGTATCATAACATTTGTAGGTGATACCAAAACCACCCATACCGATCACGGTACCTACGATAAAATGATTTCCAAGAATAGTTCCCGGAACTAAATAGTGCGGCTGGCTTGGAGGTGTCCCCTCTGCATATCCGCAGAAGGGGCATACTTCATATTTGCCTTTGACACTAAAGCAATTCATACATAATTCACTTGCCATAGTTTACTCCAATCTAAATTCGTTATCTTCATCTCCGATATCGATCACTGTACCGGGCTGTAACATGATCTCGATATTCTGTGGAAGGCAGTCCGCCTGTCCGTGAATAAAGCTTCCATTGCTGGAACGATCCAAAAAACCATACTGCTGTTTGCTTTCATGCCATGTGATCATACAATGATGTCTGCTGACTCTCGGTGCATCGGTAAAGACCAGATCATTACTTGCATCGCGTCCTAACCGGATTGATTCTTCTGCCCGAAACGGGATCTCGGCACCGGCATACATTCCGCGTATACCGACTAACACACCTCTTGGTACACCCGGCTGGTATGGTGCTGCGACCGGTTCTTCCTCCTCGATCAGAGCTTCTGTTACCATATCCTGTGGCTCTGCAACAGTTCCCGGTATGTTTTGTGGTGCGATTGGCTGAGCCGGAATATTTGCATCTGGCATCATGCCATTGTCTCCCGGTATATTCTGTGGCATGATTGGCTGAGCCGGAATATTTGCATCCGGCATCATGCCATTGTCTCCCGGTATGTTCTGCGGCATGACTGGCTGATCTGACACCGGCTGGTTAGACGGATCTGCTTCATCTAAGAAGGTATACTTTGATTCAATCTGTTCCTTACGAATCTCTTCCACATCCGGTATCACAAGATCTTTTTTCTTTTGCAAACGAGGTTTTACAAAGAACCCTGCTACTCCTAATGCCGCTGCGATTCCTGATGATGCCAGATAAGCATATAAAGCCCATCCGTTTAAGAATTCCTGTGCATCATTTTTGGCTTTTGGCCATAAGATACTGCCTTTGACGGCAAGCAGGATATAACATGCACATACAAGAATCGCTAAGATCCCACTGAGATTCTGACGGATTCCGCCGACAATACCGATCACACCGCCTACCAAAGCAAGCAACATCGGAAGCAGAATACAAATGCCAAGAATGATCAGTTGTTTCTTACTGTCACCGGCGTACTGTGTGATGTATTTCCATGCCGTATAATTCTGGTCACTATAGTTTTCCTGTCGTATGATAGTCAAAGGTGCGATCACGAAAAAGAGACTTACGATCATGCACAAACCACCAAGTACACGAATTGTCTTTGCAGCTCGATTCATATTTCTCACCTCTCGCTATGATCTGTGTTTCAAAATGTCTGTCCAGTTGAACTGCTCTCCGCAAAGCGGCATAAAGATCAGATTGACTTCACCGATCGTAATCTTGTCATATGCTTTTAA
The DNA here is from genome assembly GCF_014384965.1 of Jutongia hominis. Taxonomy (GTDB): domain Bacteria; phylum Bacillota; class Clostridia; order Lachnospirales; family Lachnospiraceae; genus Butyribacter; species Butyribacter hominis. The sequence goes on along the minus strand of NZ_JACRSW010000027.1, from coordinate 351,651 downwards.
TTTCATCGGACTTAATACGACTTCATCATTCAGATAAACTAATTCGCTTGATTCACCCGGCTGTACCAGATATAAATGCTGCTTTGGCTCATAGACAACGATTGCGTGTTTGTTTCTTGATACGCTCTTATCTCCAACTAATGCAACATCCATCTTACTGTCTCGTCCAATAAAGTTCTTGCCGACTTTCAGATGGAAATCCTGTCCTAAATGGTTACCGTTGATTGCGATAAGCCAGCCGGTGCAAGGAGTTGTTACCGGCTGTGGTGTTGACGGCATTTGTACATTAGAAGCTGCTGTGGTTTTTGCTGTAGCAGATGAAGTTTCCGGTGTAAATAATTCCTGATAGTCATAAATACCAATTGTATGATCATCATCCTCATCATCTGCTGCCACATTATTCATAACCGGCGCTGTCTGGATCTCAACACCTGTTGCAACGCCGCCACTAAAAGCATTATTTCCTGTTGCAACAGTTTCCGATGCATCCCGCATAAACTGCTGGCTGCCGTTCTGTGTCACATTGACATTCTGTGGCTGGATGTTTCCCATTCCTGTATCATTATTATTAAATCCTCCTGTGTTAAAATCGGATGGATCTAATGGTTCCGTTGCTCCGACACCATCTAATTCTTCTGTTACAAAAGCCTGTGTCACATCTTCTGCTGTTTGCACGCCTGCTGCGCAATGAGGGCATGTAGCGTACTTTTCTTTGTCATAAAAGTGTCCATTTTCACATCTGCATAAGTTCATAGTAATTCTCCTTTTCCGAATAGACAGAACGAAAAACTTTATAAGCTTTCTTCTATCTTTCTCTTGTAATTGTAGTTTCTTTATATTGTAAAATAGCAACGGACGTATTATCCTGCGAATGCGTATTCTGACGCACTGCTGCCATTACTAAATTCTCTGCTTTCTTTTGCATAGATACGTTAGGATTGTTAATGATCTCCTTGATCTGTCCATCCGGTAATGTCTTAGTGATCCCATCGCTGCAAAGCATCACAACATCTCCGTATTGCATCTCAAACGGTGTATCATTGACATCCATCAGACTGACATTTCCAATTCCCAAAAAGCTGATCAAAGCTTCTTTCTGTTTCTTTGCCTGTGCTTCCTGTAAACTCATCTGACCGCTGTTTACCATTTCCTGTAAACGAAGCATATAGTTGTGATCTCTTGTAACCTGAATCATCTCATTGCTTCTAAGAATGTAGATACGGCTGTCACCCACCGATGCCCAGTAAAGCTTATTATCCTCTGCGATCACGGCAACCATCGTCGTGCCGGAACCCTTTCCCCCTTCTTTTGGAAAGTCATGGATCGTACGGTCGATCGCTTTGATTCCCTGGCGGAAAAATAGAGGGATGTTGACATTTGGTTCTTTTTCAATCTTTTGAAATCCCTTTTTTAACATCTCTATTCCGGTACGGCTTGCTTTTCCGCCATCTGCCATACCACCCATACCATCACATACAACTGCCAACACCCTAGTCTTTTTATTTGCTGACAGCTTTTTGCCGGGTGATACATAGACCGCATCCTGCTGGTATTTTCTATTTCCTGTGTCTGTATATGACAAAGTGATCAACTCCGGTACGGTACGAACCACATGATGCGAAGCCTGTACTTCCGGTGAATGCATTCCGGCCGGTCTACCTGTCATTCGTGCATTTGCCCCAGAACCTGACTGCATGGAATGACTTGTCATTCCACTATTGGCGATTGCACCCGACTGCATGAAATGACCTTCCGTTTCATTTTTCTTTGCCTCTTTTTTTCTTCCAAACACGATTAATTCACCTCCATCTTGAAACGATATTTATCGGAAACCAGGAAAATCTCAGATCCCATCATTAGTCGCTGAAACCTGTTTTTCCCGATAAGTCCCATTGCTGTATAAGTCCCATTGCTCGAATAATCCGTCACATAAATCGCGTTTTCCAAAGCTTCATAACGGATAGAGCAATGTACTCTGCTGATCATGCCATCTTCAATGCAAATGTCGCATTCCGACATTGACCTGCCGATACGAACAGTCCGCCCCGGCAGCATATGCCATTTTCGAACCATTTTTCCATTCTGGTAAAAATACATATGTGCTTTTGGTGTTTCGCTAGAAAGTACCGCATTACGAAATAACTCTAAGAACCGGCCCATATTTTGCGGACGTTTTGTATAGTCCATATCCAGACAGGTATTGATCACATTACTGACTGCCTGTGGTACATTACTTTGTCTGTCATGCAGGCTTTTCATCGTCATGCCGGAACATCTTTCATTTGCCGTAAGCGGCTTTTTGCCACTCAGCACATAATAATAGGTTGCTGCCAGTGCATAAATATCTGACCATGGTCCCTGATTACCTGACCGTGAATACTGCTCTAACGGTGAAAAACCTGTTTTTACAAGTACAGACATATCCACTGTCTCATTCGATACATATTGACGCGTAGCACCAAAGTCGATCAGCTTCATGTTTCCGTCTTTTGTCAGCATGATATTATCCGGACTGATATCCCGATGAAGCAGTCCTTTCTTGTGAATATAGCCAAGCGCGGATGCCATGTTAAAGATCATCCGGTTTGCCTCGTCATAAGATAAAGGCTTTTTTTGCTTCATGATATGCTGTGCTAATGTTTCTCCTTCGACATACTCCATCACCAGATATGCTGTCTGGTTCTCCTGAAAGAAATCACTTACATTGACCACTGCACTGTTATCCCGCAGACCATATAAAATTTTGGCTTCATTCAAAAAGACTTCCAGCCCATGCCGGTAATTTGCCTCAAACCTGCTGTCTGTAAGCATCACTCTCTTGGTCATTGGCAATCTTTTTACCCATTCTCCCGGAAAATATTCCTTTATGGCACAGATCCTGCTATACCTCCGGTCCATACAAAGATAGGTAATACCAAAGCCACCGGTTCCAAGTACTCTGCCGACCGTATACGTTCCATGAAGATCATCTCCGACTGACAGACTTCTTTCATCCTGTGTAACGGTCAGCGAATAACCGCATGCCTTACAATGTGTCTCCTGTGGAGAACAAAGTTCAAAACAATTAGGACAATATACAATCTGCCTATTCATTTCTTATCATCCCCCGGTACTTTCTATAAATTATCTTCAGCATCATTTACAGTATGGAAGACAAACTTCTCACGACCTGCTGTGATCACATCACCGTCTAAAAGCATTCTTCTTGCCGTGATCTTGACACCATTCACAAAAGTGTCATTTGTCGTTTCTAAGTCTTCTATGTAACAAGCCATCTTGGTAACCTCGATGACAAAATGCTGTCTGGATAAACGGTCATCATCAAAGAAAATATTACAGATATCAGAACGTCCGACAAAAATACTTCCTTCGACATTCCACTCTACATCTTTGACCGTTCCTTTCCGGTCCGTGATCGTTAAACGTATCTTCTTTGTATCTGCTTTGACTAAGTCTTTTGCATCTACCTCTACTATTTTTCCCGGTTTCTTCTTGATAATGATGATCACTATGATTCCCACCACTAAAACGATAACGATCAATAAGATCCACCAATACTTTTGTATCAATTCTTTTTGCTTTTCTTTGGAAGCATCTAATCCCTTAAAATGAAAACCGTACTTTTCAGTGATCGCATTGGCTTCCTGTGTGTCATCTGTGATATTGTTACAGCTTAAAACATAATCATCGGTATACAACTTCTGTGCAAAGTCCATCGTAACTTCATTTGACACCTGATTATAGGTAACTTTTTCTACCTTCCAGTTTGTATCGCCCTTTTTGGTTCGTACTGTATAATTTTCCGCTTTATCTGCGCCAACGATCGCACTGCTGTCATCTGTGATCTTAAAAGTGATCGACTTTGCCGTCTTCTTTTTGATATCAGAAATGACCGGTGCCTGTGTATCAGCAGTATTTTGTGTATAAACAAAAGCTCTTTCAAGATCAACCGCTGTATTTGTCTCTGTCAGAGAAAGCGTTGCACCTTCTACCGTACGGTTCGTATCTGCCTGCATTCGTAAAACATAGGTATCTTTCTTTAATGTCTTATTCCATATTTTAAAACGGTTCTTTACAAACTTCTTTAAATCCCCGGCTTCATACTTATCACAATATCCATGTCCGTTACCGGTGCTAAGCATATTTTCGGTTGCTTTCATCTTTTTCTTGTCCGGCTTGGCACTCACATTTTTAAAAAGCATGCCATAAACCGGTACATGGGAATCCTGTACGGATTTTAATGTCTGTTCTTTGCTGTTATTTCTCCCGATCGAATCATCTTCTCCGTCTGTCAGTAAAAGAACAACCGTTCTTACAGAAGGGGTTGCATTCGAAAACTCTCCCAGTACGGTATTCAAAGAACGATATAACACGGTCTTATTCTTGTTGCGTTTGATCTTAGCAAGTTTTTTACTGTCTGTAGCGGCTTCTTTCTTTCCCTGTGAATCAACCACTTTTACCATGTTGTCATTGGATCCTTTGGCACCGACTGTATAAACAGTCATCGCATCCTGCTCTCTCATGCTCTTTCTAAGTTTTTGCAATTGCTTCTTTGCCTCTGCAAATTGCTTTTCATCTACCGACTTAGAATTGTCGATCAATACAATATACCGGATTCCTTCCTGACTCTGTGCAAAGGAAACACATTCGGTCTGCGTAAGCTTTCTTTCTTCGCCATTTCCTTTTACACTTCCGTTAAACACCATTGCTTTGTCAGCATTCTTTCCTGTCACATAGACCGATACATTTGGTGCTGCACCATTTGCCTGTTCAATCACATAGGGATCTGTATAAATATCTGATTTTGCAAATACTGTATTAGCAGCAGCATTGCAAACTCCCATGCATATGATCATCATCAAAATGTACTTTATTTTTCCTACTCTTCTTCCCATTGTCTGTCCTCCTTGCAAAATGGTATGAATATCAGCTTCGTCTCTCCAAGCTGGATACAGTCTCCTTCTTTAAGCTTCTGACTGCTTTCTACAACCTGATCATTGCAATAGATGCTGTTTCCATTCTCTGCGGCAACATAATATCCGTGTCCTTTTGGATCATATGTCACAGAACCATGTTTGTCTCTTGCGATCGTTTTATCATCCGGCAGGACAATATCCATAGAAGTCGCCCTTCCGATAAAGTTCTTACCGGAATGCAGCCGAAAGTCACTTCCCTTCACTTCGCCATTGACTGCGACAAGCCAGCCGACAACCGGCTTTTTACTTCCCATCTGTCCAAAGAAGCCAAACGAAACAGTCCGATCATCATCCTCTTCTTCCCCATCCGAACCGGATGCTTTCAGCATTGCATCAGTTTTTGTATGACCACCGCCTTGGATCAGACTGCTTAATTCTTCTCCGAGCGATACATCCACTTCAGCAATAGATACCGTCTTATCATCTTCTTCTACGCTGTCTATCGTCAAACTCAATTGTTCACTTTCTCTTTTACAATGCGGACAATAAGAGTACATTTTGGCATCATACCAATGTCCGTTTTTACATTTTTTAACCATTTTGCTGTCTTCTCCTCTGTTTTTTGTATTTTTATCTGACTGTATTTTTTAATACGAAATAAAATCCATTCACTTACTTTCTTTTTCCTCTTTCAAAATAATTCTATTTGTTTTGTACTTTTATTTTTCTTCCATTTACTTTTGTCTGCTGCCTGCTTATTCATGCATAAACACGGCAATTGCGGAATAATTATCCATATTCGTTCCTAACCCGTTTTTTAAGACGATTTCTCTCATCTTTTCTAACCACTCTCGCGGTGTTTTCGATTTCTTCAATGTTTTACACATCATTTTTTCATCGATCAGTTCCCAAAAACCATCACTGCATAGCAAAAAAGCACTTTTATCTGTAAGCATAACAGGTTCACTGATCTGATACTTTGGTGTACTCCATTCCACTCCCATTACACGAAGCAGACGACTTCTGTCTTCGTGATGGCGAATGTCTTTTTCTTTAATATCTCCGTTGTTGACTAACATCTGTGGCACGCTGTGATCTAATGTCCGCAACTTGTACTTGTTCTTTTCGAAATAATACACACGAGAATCCCCCACATGAGCAAAGCATGCTCTGCCGTTTGAAATCCAAAGCCCTGTCAATGTTGTCTTCATTGAGGATTCTTTCTTTTCAATCCTCTGCTTTCGCAATAGTCCGTTCTGTGCCCGCAAAATACTTTGATCGATTGGCATATGATCTGCCCATGCTTCCATCATTTCCTGTACAACAAAACCGGAGGCCGCATCTCCATCGCCATGTCCGCCTAACCCGTCACACAGGACAAAAAATGCATCCGATCCCTGCACATCACCTGCCAGCGAATCTTCATTCACTCTACGTTCCCCTTTGTCCGTAATACTGTAATAACTGATCCTTGCTTCCATTGCCATATTCGCAGCCTCCGTATTATATTCATATTGAGATTCTGTTATAAAGATTTCTTTGAAAATCTTTTACGAAAATCTTATTGTTTCTTTTGTTTTTTATTTCTGCCATTTGCGATATTCATATAAATTTAGTATAAGATAACTTACTTTTATGCTTCAATATGTGCTACTTACTGTGCTCGTTTTTTTTATTTTTTGCACGAAACGTTACGTTCTCTGATACAATTTATTGATCCACTTTTGAATGATCCTGCTGCTCTTTTCAAGCTCATAGACCAGCCCCATCTCATCCAAGGAATCAAAAAAGTCCTCGAATGCCTCACAAATACTGCTTTCTTCAATAAAAATCACCTTTTGCGGTTTTTTCTCCTGATATTTGATGATCGCTAAGCTTCCATTTTCAAAAAGTTCCATGCTGATTTTTTCCAGTCCAAAATATTGTGAATTGCACAGATATGACTTTCGCTCACCACTCCTGTTGCTTTCTACCATCTTCTCTAAAATGGCAATTCGTTCCCGTACACTAAATCCCTGCTCTTTTTCATTTGCCAGTTCCTGTACCGCCACACAGCCTGTATTACAAAAATACTCCAGACCCTGCTCTGAAAAGACATTAAAGCATTCCTCTTCTTCATTATCAAAAATCTGTCTGGAAATAATATCTGAATATTCTTCACACAGATCAGACTCTAGCATTGTTTTCATTCTCAAAACAGCATCTTCTTCCTTCAAGTGTTGTATGTAATTAGGACAATAACGTATGCTTTTTACCATTTTTCCATAATCCTGTATGGTATCCAGATAAAATCCATTAAAATCTTCTGACTCATTTCCTACTAATACAAATTTCTTCATGTTTTCCTGTGCTTTTTTAAGAGTATCTCTAAACAGACTTATCTGCTTTGCATTTGTAATACAGATCGCACTCGATAAATCCGCATTGTAGAACAAAGCGTATTCTTTTGTCAGTACATAATAGATCCATATCTGACTGACCAGATCCTCCGGCATACAGCTACTGTAAGAGTAATAAGGAACATATTCCTGACGTTCTGATATGATCCATGGAAAAATGTTATGCAGGATCTCTAAGTTGCAATTGGGATTCCGATATCTTTTCGGATTAGAATGTATCGTCAGATAATGATATACCGGAACCTTTTTATAGTAAGACATTGCATATTTTTCCATATACTCAAAAAAATACTGCTTTTCCACCGGAAAATTCGTCAGGATCGTCTGTTTTTTTCCATCTGAAAATGTATTCGATATCAACTGTTCTAACATCCTTTTGCCCTGCAGGCGGTCATTTGTGCTTGCTGCTATCTTAGATATCTCACTGTTTGTCGTAAGTAAAGGCTCTGTTTCTGTATCAACATGATGCATTTGCAAGGCATCCATATCACATAACATCTTCAAAATATAACTTCTATTTTGATACAATTCCTTTCCTATCTTTTCCTTCATATATAATTGCTGCAACTGCTCGTATTCACCCGGTGTAATCCGCAGCACACTGCAAAATCGATCTACAAAATCTTTTGCCGGCAGTCGTTTTCCGGCAATCATCCGATTCAAAGAAGTTCTTTCAATCTTAGCTTCTTTTGCAATTCCGTAAATCGTCATTTCGCAATTATCAATTAATTTTTTACAAAAAATACTAAACTCAGACATTCTTTCATCCTCCAAATATGACTTTTTGATCTCAGCACATGTTGCAAAGAAACCATACCGTTGTCCTTTTTCGTAAAATTTTCCTCATTTTTTGAAGTATAACACAGCAACATTTCCTTTCTTCGTTAACGGTCACAAGTCATACTTTTTCGGTCACAAAAAATGAATCAAAACGACAAATATATTCACACTATGATCATTTTTGTCTCAAATCTACTGTTTTTTATATTTATGAACTTTTAAGCTATACATATAAAATATTATCAGTTATTTGAGTATAATCCTATATGTGCAACTTAGTGTGCATACTTTTATTACTTTTTTGAACGAAACCATTTCGTTATTTTTCTCCTTTCGACACTTTCATCCTATCTTTTTTGTCGGTCTTATTGTCAGAAATGCCATTTTTAACGGATTTCGTGATTTTTTTCTTTTTTTTGACAAAATGACTGCTTTTTATGTCATGTACGTTTACTGTTTTTTCCCTTATACGCAATCCTGACAACTACTTCATACACAAAAAAAAGCTGCTACCTTACGAATTACGCAAAGTAACAGCTTTTTATCACTGTAGTAAAAAAGTGCAAAGCCAGCGCTTTGCACTCCAAGAATTGCTAAAGCAATTCTTGTTGATGTACCTCTACTGCACGAGCAGTTTCCTATTCCATAAAAAAATACAACCTATATTCTATTATTTTTCTTTCTCTGACACTTCCGCTTCACTGGTTTTCCCCTTATAAGGATTCACATGTACCATACAATGTTTTACAAGCACAAATTCCTTTTCAATCGCATCGTGTACCTTTTGTGCTATATCATGTGCTTCGATCAATGTCTGCTTTCCGTCTGCTTCTATTTCCACATCCACATAAATTTTTGAGCCAAACATGCGGGTTTGCAAACTACTGATGCCAAGTACACCATTCTGTGAATAAATGCATTTTTGTAATGCATCGACAACACTATCATCACAAGCTTTATCAACCATTTTATTAACAGCATCCATAAAAATGTCAATAGCAGCTTTCAGAATGAATGCGCAGATCAAAACACTCGCTAACGGATCTAATACCGGATATCCCATACGTGCTCCGATAATACCGATCAAAGCGCCGATTGAAGATAATGCATCCGAGCGATGGTGCCATGCATCTGCTTTTAATGCACTGGAATGAATCTTATCCGCAGCGATTTTTGTATACCAATACATCCATTCTTTAACAACAATGGATATAATCGCTGCAGCCAGGGCAAGCATTCCCGGAACAGCGATCGAACTACTGTTACCGGAAATGATCTTTTCAATACCGGACCATCCAATGCCTGCACCGGTCGCAAAAAGAACGACCGCAAGTACAATAGCAGCAACACATTCCAGTCTCTCATGCCCATATGGATGTTCTTTATCTGCTTTTTTACTTGATATATGTATTCCTATCATCACAATAATTGTACTAAATACATCTGATGCCGAATGAATCGCATCAGAGATCATTGCACCGGAATTGGCAATAATTCCGGCTAAAAGCTTTCCCGCTGACAGCAAAAGATTCACAATGATACTCACTCTCGATACTTTCATCGCCACTTTCTTCTGTGTGTCTGTTTCCTGCTGTGACATTTCCATAATAATCCCCCATTCTATAAAAAACAACCTGCGTATCCATGCAGATTGTTTTTACTTTCATATATATTCCGTTTATTGTAACACATTCCAAATGTTTTGTGAAGAAACTTTATAATATCTCTTTCCACGTATAAAATTTTATAATATCTCTTTCCATGCTTCGCAAAGCCGTTCAAAATCCCATGCTGCATTTGCCGGACTCGTAGATGGTAATTGATGCAGAGGATATCCTTCTACATCTGTAACATATCTCTGGAAAAGCCGGTATGCTTTTGCACCATTTGCATAGATTGCCTGAATTTTGCTGTTTTTTAAGATACTTTGAATATCATTGACTTTCACGTTCCGGATACTGCTATCACTGGAACCTATGATTTCACAGGAATCAATGACATCCCATATAGCAATATGCCGGCTTCGCAACAATCTTTTCTTTTGCTCAATCGTTTTCGGAACTTCCTGTCCGGTAATCTTAGCAATTACTTTCCAAAAACGATTTTGCGGATGCCCATAATAAAATGCCTGTTCTCTGGATTTTACAGATGGAAAGGATCCTAAGATCAAAATTTTAGAGTTTTCATCATATACCGGTTCAAAAGTATGTTTGACCGTTTCATATTGCTTTTTCTTCTGCTTTGTGGATGGCATATATTCTTTCCTCCAGCCTTCATCTGTTTATGTTTACCGGGTTATTTTTCTTCTTCGATAATCTCGCTTGCAATCTTCTTTTCATCCCATTCCGGATGGGCAAGGATCTGCTCTGTCATTTTTTGAATCATATTACAGTCAAATTCCAACAAAGATGCTAATTCTTCAACGGAATACTGTGACATATTTCTTTTTACCTGACGTATTCCTCTTGACAGATCACCTAATTTCTCACCAATCTCTTTTCCTTTTTCTATATTTTCCTGATCCCGCATCAACAATGTCATATATTCCCGCCTCCATTCTTCACTTGCCTTCACAGCATCTATTTCTTTTTCTAACGATTCTGTATATCGGTCCGAAGCTTTTCCATTTTTAAGGAAGTCCATAAATGCATGAAAACCTTTTCCTAGTTTCTCTTCCTGTTTTCCAAATGGATTTATAATAATTTTAACAGAGTCGTCTTCTAATTTCAATTCCTGATCGTCAACACAGATGCTTTCAAAACGATAAAAACATCTTCCCTTTTGAAATGGATCATATCTACAAATAAAGATAACATAGCTTTTCTTTAATTTATTATAATCCTCACCTTTATTTATAATATTCAGATCTATCATTCCCTGATAATAACGTGACCGCTTGGGAAGATTCTTTTCATTTGTAGCCTGTATTTCTATATCATATACTGTATTTTCATCATCCTCTATATAAACATCCAGCCGAATGCTTCTTGCATCATATTGCAAATTAATGGATTTTTGAAGTTCCGGGTATTGGATATCTTTGATCTTCTTTTGCAAGATCATTTCTAATAACGGCTTACACAATTCTTTGTTACTCATAACCGCACCAAACATAAAGTCATCCCATAACTCTAATTCTTCTAATTTTTTATATTTTCTTGTCATTCTACTCCTCCATATTATTTAAAAATGCTTTTCTATACAGAGAAATTTCCAAGCTCTAGATGATATTTCGACTGCTTTTATCTTTATTCACTAAAAACATAGCATGCAAATAAATTATGCTTTTTACATTATAAAATAACATTCTTTCTCTGGTATTTGAAAATTCATTTTTAGCATTACTCAATTTTTAAATTCCATCAGGATACTACTGCCAGATATGCAGTTTAAAAGAAGCCATCGGAAAAATAGTGACACCACACACTATAAAAGCCTATTTCCGATGGCGAAGAAACCAATAGAAAGATCTCGGTTAAAGAATTTTAGATTACGCGTAAAAGATCGTTGCTTTTCTAAAGTATAGCAATTTCATTATGGAGATACTATTGACAATGTTGCTAAATTCACTTTTTGATTTGTTGCACTTTTTCCTAAAAAAGCTCCAATTTTAACATTTTATGATTGTCATAAAAAATATCCGTCATTTTTACTAATTTTACAATGTGCATTTTATACTATATTTTCTTGCATAAAACACCTGCACGAATATAATTTCACCCAAAAAAAATCATTAAAAAAGTTCTTACAACACTTTACGAATATACATAAAGCATTGTAAGAACAATCGTTTTATATTTCTTATTTCACGGCTGCTAAATCTTTTAAGCAGCTGTCAACAGTTGTCATATCGGCTACAAACAAACATACATCATTTACTTTTACACGATAAAAGTTTGATCCGTCATATGGCAAGAACGATACCGTAAAGTTTTTATTATCTTCTGCAAATTGCAAAGTTGCAACCGGTGTATCCGATGAAGGCTTTACACCTGACTGGATCGCAGCAGAATATGTGATATTTCCTAATGCTTCATATGCTTTTCGGAATGTTTTGTCACTCACTTTCTTTCCATTGACTTTGGATGTATAGTTATATTCTTTCGATGAAGAGGTGCTTGGTTTTTCTTCTTTATCCAATGTCATCGTATACTTTTTACCCTGATAATTCAAAGTCAGACTCTTTAGTGAATCCGTATTTGCCGGGCACGGTGTCTTATAAACACAGCTAAATGCTTCAAACTCCGCAATCGATGCAATCGTGTCTGCTGACACCAGATAGATACCGTTACTGCCGGATGGCTGAACATAATAATTTTGCTGTGTATCATCCAGATTACCAACTAAAAGTTTAAATGTATGATATGTTTTATCTTTTTCGGCAATTTCTGTACTGTCAGAACTGTCATCGTCCGTATCATTTACAGTATAATATCTGACATTCAATGTATACTTAGGATTGCTGATACCATATTGTTTTTCTTCTTTTTTTGTTGCATGGTACACAACACCCTCTGTATATTCTAAACCGGAAAGAGCGGAAAATACAGTTTGTAGTCCATCCTCATCACCGGCAACGGTCTGATCATATGCTTTTGTGATATCCCATCCATAGATATCTTTATATTTGGCTTTCTTATTATCATAAGTTGCTAAAAAGTTCGTTCCTTTTTTCTTATCGACTTCATAGGATGTGACGTACTGTGCCGAAATATCCGGTGCATCCGGCAATGTCATAAGCTGTGCCTGTGTATAAGAAAAGTCATCTGTCACATTCGATGGCACCACATATACTTCTTTGGTATTATCACCGGTATAAGCATAACAGCCTTCGGCTGCTGCGGATTCCAGGCCATAAGAAATCGACTCTGTCTTTCCATTCTTATCTGTTAATTCTATGACCAGTGACGGAGAATCCAGTGCATATTCTGACAGATCATTACAATCTTTTGTAATTTGTCTGGATGCCGTCACGGCTGCCATGTCACTGACCATTGTTTTGACTTTACTCTGGTCAACCGGAAAATCCCTGTCATTTTCCAGTTTCCAGGTATTCTTTTCTTTTACAAATGTAATATTTGCATTGCTGTTCTTATAATGCAATTTCGTAATATCATTTTCTTTGAATTTGTATAATGATACACTTTTTGTTGCACTGCTCTCTTTCTTTTCTTTTGATTTCTGATAATTGCTAGCAAAAAGATACGCACCGCCTAACAGGATCAGGAGAAGCAAAAGAACAAGTATGGTAATTGTCTGTTTTTTCTGCTTTGTCATAATTCTCTCCATTTCTATATCATGTATTTAATAGAAAATACAATATTTCCGGCTGTTATTTTCTTCTTCTAAAGAACCAGATCAGGAAACCACATATCAAAAGTCCTCCCGGAATGATCACAATAATGATTGCTGCCCATAAAAGCTGCGTACCGGATGTCAGTGATACATAAGAATAAGAAAGATTTTTCTTATCAATGGATGCTTCTTTTACATCTGACTTTGACAAAGAACTTGCCGCTTTCTTAAATACCGTTGCATTTGCAAGCTGTGTTGTCTGTGTAAATGATTCTGAAAATGCTCCCGAAGAGGCAAATACCAACAAGTTTGTTTCTTTTTTGTCAACAGTCTCTGTAATCGAATAACCAACAGAAAACGGACCATCCACATCACCATCTTCTTTACTTGCACTACCCGAAGAAGGATCTACTTTAATAAATGAACTGTCTGATGTATCTAACAGATCTGTGATCTTAACGGTACTGCGAACAGAATCGCTCGAAGCTTTTGACAATCCTGCTGCATCAGGGAAGATAATATACCCCGAAAGATCCGAAAGCAATGAACTGTCACTTCCCACAGAAGGCACAATATAATTAGGATATGTTGCATAATTTCCGGTACCTTCACAGATAATTCCTGATGTAACATTGACACCATAATAAGCAAGTATTTCTTTAAAGTTCGTCATCTTTTCTGTTGTATAACCGACATTAATGATAGCCGAGCCGCCATTCTTCAGATAATCAAGAATTTTATCTTTCTCTTCTGTTGTAATATCCGTTGTCGGACCATTGATATATAATACATCACAATCCGAAGGCACACTATCTTTGGTTGCCAATTCCAGATCAGAGATTTCATAATTCATCTTTTCTAATGCAGATTTTAATGTATCACCAAGCTCTGTTTCGGAATGCTTTGTCAAGACATACATCTTTGTGGAAGAATCTGATATTACATTCTGAATGGCGGCTGTCACCTGACCTTCTACATCGAGAGAGGTAGATGATGAACCTGAAGAATACATACTGTTGCTCTCAATATACATATCTTCATTAGAAATGTATTTCGCACTCTTTGTTTTGTTATTTACAACAATAACATCATTTGAAGAAATCTCGTCATCAATGCCCTGCTTCTTTGCAAATCCCGGATTAACTACCGGATCGATCCTTTTGACCTTAACATGTTTTGAAACCTTATTATACTGCTTCAATGCATTGCTGATATAATCCTGTTCAGAACCATCCTGCACCATATAATAGATCGTAATATCCGAATCGACCTGTTTTAAGATCTTTTTAGTAGTCTTTGATAAGGTAAAGTAACTACCGGAACTAAGATCGGTTGACAGATCCAGCTTACCAAATACCAGATTGACAACAACAACAATTGCGATCACAAGTACCGTCAATACAGAACTGTATGCACCGGAACGGAATTGTTTATTTGTAAAAGATCGTTTGATATTATCAAATACCTTTTTTAAATTGAATTTCTTTTTCGTTTTCTTTTCCTGCTTTTTTTCTAGGCTATTATTTTCTGTTGCAACAGCATCTATTTTCTGTTCTGTTTCATTGCTTTCTTTTGACGCAGCAATATCCAGATTTTTTTCTTTCTTTTCTTCGCTCATACAAACCTCCAAATCTATCTTTTTTCTTATTGATTCATTTTTACAACATTCTAACCGGCTTATGAAAATCTCTTCTTCTTAATTGTCTGAATCGTTAAGAATACAAAGACAAATGCAAAACTTAAGTAATATACGATCGTATCATAGTTCAGAATACCAAGTGAAAAATCATCGAATTTTGTTGAGATTGCCAACACATTTAAAATATTATTTAAAAGGCTTTCATACAATGAAGATTTCACAAAATATAAGATCCAGATCACAGCTTCTCCGATCACGCCAAGCAAAACAGATACGGTCGGATTGTGCATCAGACTGTATGTGATTGCAGCAATCGCAAGCCAGATAATAGCGGTCAATCCACACTGTGTCAATGCATCAGTAGGAATCAGACTTGTCAGATTACTTAACAGATACATTAAAAGCAAAGTAATAAAAGAACCTACTGCTGCAATAACCTGGCTCTCTGTCAAAGAAGAAATAAACATACCGATTGCAATACATGCCGTTCCCAGTAAGAAAAATCCAATGATACTGCTATATGCCAGAGATAAACGGACATCCGTACCATACATATTTAAGATCAATGGGTACAGACAGATCACTAAAATTCCAATACCAAAAAGAGAAACGACTGCAAAGAATTTACCAAGAATGATCTTTGTAATAGATACCGGAGCTGTATATAAAAGCTGGTTCGTTTTCTGATGATTCTCTTCAGCTACAATTCGCATTGTCAAAATCGGGATCAAAATTACAAATAAGAAGGAAATACTTCCCAATGTTTCTTCAAAATTACCAATGCCTCCGGACAGATTATATGCCCATGTATAAATTCCTATGATCACAAGGAAAAATGCTAAAAAGACAAATCCGATCATAGAACTAAAATATTGTCTTAATTCTTTCTTATAGATTGCTAACATTTATTGACCCTCCTTCTGTGTTAATGCTAAGAATGCATCTTCAAGAGAAGTTTCTAACAGATGCATTTCCAAGATCGGACAATCAAATTCTGCCATAGCATAAAAAATCTTTTCTCGAATATCCTGATCTCTTTCTGTATAAACAGTCATATCAATTGCCCCATCTTCTGCGGTTTCATCATATTGTACTTTTCCGATTTCTGTAATCTTATTGAGAGCTTCTTTGATCTTAGAACGTTCTCCTCTGATCACAAGATGGATTCCTCTAGACTGCATCATCGCTTTTGTCAGATTGTCCGGTGTATCGCAAGCGATCATTTTCCCTTTGTTAATAATAATGATCTCATCACACACCGCAGATATTTCCTGCATAATATGTGAACTTAATAAAATCGTATGCGATTTACTCAATTCACGGATCAACTCACGAATTTCAATGATCTGGCTTGGATCAAGTCCTACTGTCGGTTCATCAAGGATCAGAATGTCCGGTGATCCGAGCATTGCAGCAGCAAGCCCTACTCTTTGCTTATATCCTTTCGACAAATGACGAATCAGACGTTCTGATACATCCTTTGTCTTTGTTTCTTTCATTGTATTATAGACAGCCAGGTTTCTTTCTTTTTTAGGCAGTTTCTTTAACTCTGCTACAAACTGTAAATATTCTCTGACTCGTAAATCCTGATATAACGGAGGAATTTCCGGCAAATATCCTATGTTCTCTTTCGCTTTCTCCGGCTCTTGCGACATATCGATTCCATCGATCAGAACCGTTCCTTCTGTAGGTGCTATATACCCTGTAATCATATTCATCGTAGTGGATTTTCCTGCACCATTTGGTCCTAAGAAACCGACTACTTTTCCGGTATCTACTGTAAAAGACAGATGATCTACCGCTGCATGATTTCCATATCTTTTTACAAGATCTTTTACTTCAATCACTTTTAACTTCCTCCTGCATTTTGATTTTGTCTCATTAGACACTCTGTTACAAACAATAGCATATATTTGTCACCAAATTGTGAACTTCTATTTCAATATTCGTAAATCATCATTTGATACAAGATAAAAAAGTGCAACGCCGGCGCGTTGCACTGCAAGAATTGCTAAAGCAATTCTTGTTGATGTACCTCTACTATATGAGCAATTTCCTATTCCATAAAAAAGTACAAGAATTGCTAAAGCAATTCTTGCTGGTGTACCACTACTGTACGAGCAATTTCCTATTCCACAAAAAAGCTGCCACTATATTGCTATAGTGACAGCTTTCATTTTAAATTTTATCCTAATTCTTAATTTCGGACTATTCTGCGTCTGCAAGAATTTCTTTCTTATTATAAGAACCGCATGATTTACATACTCTGTGAGACATCATTAATGCTCCACACTTGCTACACTTAACTAAGTTTGGTGCAGACATTTTCCAATTAGCTCTTCTCTTGTCTCTTCTTGATTTTGAAGATTTATTTTTTGGACAAATAGACATTCTATTCCACCTCCTGATTTTTACTCGCTTTACAACACTTTTTCGATTATATCAATATGTGCAAATTTTGTCAATATCTTTTTACAAATTTCTCGCTTTCATTCCGATTTCGGCAAGGTATCATTATTTCACAGACCTTATCTGAGCAATTCATCTGCTTTTTCTACTTTGTTAAACGTGCTGTCTCGCGGGCAATTGCAAGCTCTTCATTTGTAGGGATCACATAAACAGGAATCTTACTTTCCGGTTTTGTCAAAAGTTCTTCTACACCACGAACAGCATTTGCTTTTTCATCCATAACGACGCCCAGTGCAGAAAGACCACTCATGATCATTGCACGGATCTCTGCATTATTTTCGCCTGCTCCAGCAGTCAGGGCAATCGCATCAGCTCCCCCTAAAGCTACATAATATGCACCGATATATTTGATCACACGATATACCATTACTTCAATCGCATTCTTGGCATCTTCATTTCCGCTATTTCTGGATTCAATCAGATCACGGTAATCATTTGATATACCGGATAAACCTAACGCACCTGATTTTTTATTCAGAATCATTGTCATCTCTTCTACGGAAATATTTTCTTTCTTGCAAATATATTCAATGATAGCCGGATCGATATCACCGGAACGTGTTCCCATCATCAGACCTTCGAGTGGAGTCATACCCATGCTCGTATCAATACTTTTACCATCTTTAACAGCAGAAATACTTGCACCGCTTCCGATATGACAAATGATCATCTTAGAATGATTGATGTCTAAACCGGCAATCTCAGCAAGACGTTTTGATACGAAACTGTGACTTGTTCCATGGAAACCATAACGACGAACACCATATTTCTCATAATATTCTTTTGGAAGACCATACAGGTATGCTTTCTTTGGCATTGTCTGATGAAATGCCGTATCAAAAACCGCTACATTCGGTACACCCGGCATAACTTCCTGACAGGCACGAACACCCAAAATATTGGCAGGATTATGCAAAGGTGCAAGATCATTACATGTTTCAATTTCTTTGATCACCTCTTCTGTGATCACAACGGAAGAAGAAAACTTCTCTCCACCATGTACCAGACGATGACCTACAGCATCAATTTCTTTTAAGGATTTGATCACACCGATCTTTTCATCCAAAAGACTGTCTAATACTTTCTTTAATGCAACGCCATGATTAGGAAGATCTATTGTTTCCTGATATTTTTCACCATTCTTTTTATATGTAATACTTCCATCCAGACCAATTCTTTCACATAAGCCGGAAGCACTTACCTGCTCTGTTTCTGAATCAATCAGCTGAAACTTCAATGACGAACTTCCACAATTAACAACAAGTATTTTCATAATGAACCTCTTTCCGCCATAACGGCTTGCTTTCTTTTCTATTGTAAATAATTCGAAATAGCTCAAAAGAGTTATTAGGCTTTGTTACACACATTATCAAGTATACTTGATTCCGTTTTTTTTGTCTAGTAAAATGCGTCAATTCGTTACATCTTTTCGAATTAGCTCTTTTCGAATTAAACTTCCTGCTTTGCCACTTTGAGCAGATCCTGCATACGGTCTGTGATCTGGTTCAAAACACTGCTGTTCTCTTCCTGTTCTGACATGGAAGATACACTTTGCAATAATTTTTCTGTCTTTTCCTGTGCCTATTTCATCTACTCAAGCTTGCGGTCACTGTTATATTCCAATGTTTTTGCTGCATAGATGGAATACATACCAACAAGGATCATGATTGCTACCTGGACAACCGCTTCATCTGCTCCCTTATATCCAAACTTGCCGGTCATGCCACCACCGATTGTCATGATCAGGCTTAAAATAACCGTTCCCATATTGATCTGCAAGGAAAACTTATCAGGAATTAACGGCATTCTGTTTTGCTGTTTCCGAAATTCCTGCTTGTATGAATGCAAAAATCTATGTTATCATAAATTCGAAACACAAGAAAACTTATTTTTAACTTATGAATTCGAAACGCAAGAAAGCTTGCTTTAAACTCACAAAAATGACTAAATATCCTGATTGAAATATATTTTATACAAATAACCACTTACCAAGAAAAGGAGCAAAACATGAAAACGCTTGGCATTATTGCAGAATACAACCCTTTTCATAATGGGCATCTATATCAGATCCAAAAAGCAAAAGAACTTACAAATGCAGACTGTGTCGTCATTGTCATGAGTGGTGACTTTGTCCAAAGAGGAACGCCTGCATGGACAGATAAATATCTGCGTACTAAAATGGCACTCTTAAACCAGGCAGACCTTGTATTTGAAATGCCTGTTGTTTATGCTTCTTCAAGTGCTGAAACTTTTGCTCTTGCCGGAGTCAGTCTTTTAAATTCATTAGGTTTCGTCGATATGCTTTGTTTTGGAAGCGAATGCGGTGATCTGTTAAAATTACAAGATATTGCAACTTTTATGCAGCACCCGCCAAAAGATTTTTATCAGACCATCACTTCTTATACCGCAAAAGGATTTTCTTTTCCTCTTGCACGAAAAAAAGCTTTTCTTGATTGTTATAAGACTTCCAATCCCGACACCACACAGACGTCAGATTTCTTAAATGAATATGCTTCTATTTTAGATGATCCCAATAACATTCTTGCAATTGAATATTTAAAAGCAATTCAAACCTGTAACAGCCCGCTAAAACCGGTTACGATCAAAAGATCAGATGCAGGATATCATAACACCGATCTGAATGCACAAATGCACCTGGCTTCTGCCAGTGCCATTCGGCAAAACTTTTTTGATTCGCACACTCTGACACAGGTGCAATCTTACCTTCCTGCATCTGTTTATCAGCTTTTGCAGAAAAAAAACAACCGTTTCCCAATTACCGAAAATGATTTTTCTGATCTTTTATATTACAGACTTTGTCATTTGAATGAATCCGACAAAGATATTTTAGACCTGTCCGATGAACTTTTCTTTCGAATCAAAAAAGAACTTTCTTCTTATACGGACTATCGTTCTTTTATCGAAAAGATCAAGACAAAGCAATATACTTATACGCGGATCAGTCGTGTACTGCTTCATCTGCTTTTGGATATCCGGCAAACAGATATCTTTCCAACACAAGGTTTGATCCCTTTTGTACCATATGCACGACTTCTTGGTTTTTCGAAAGCCAAAAGTTCCTATCTGCGACAGGAGACAAAGATTCCTATCATTACAAAACCTGCTGACGGAGTTTCACAGATCTGTGATTTTTACGAATCGTCAGATTCTTCTTTGCTGCAAGCAGTCTGTGCACTTTATGAAAAAGATCTTTTTGCTTCTAATCTCTATCAACGCGTGCAAAGTCGTGTTTTAAGTTGCCCATTGAACGATGAATATCGTCAAAAGCCGGTTATGCTCTCTTGAATCCGTAAACTAAGAAAGCATACTCTCCTGCATAAAATTCATAATCTCTCGCAAAGCTGCTCTTACAAAATTTCTCTTTCCGTTTCATAAAATTTTGCTCACCAATTCATCTTGAAAACCAAAAACTCCTCAAAACATCTTACGATGATCGGATACCGAAATCTCAGTACCTGCCATATAGTAAGTGTTTTGAGGAGTTTTTTACTCATCGAAACAGTATAATGAAAACTGTCTGATCATACAGAATGAGTTCATATACAATGCTCTCATTCTGCTTTTATGATCAATGACATATCTTATTTATAAAGCTCAACTAACTTCTGTAAGTGATCATAACGAGCCTTAGCTGCTTCTTCAGACTTCTTGAAGAGCTTATCAGCACGCTCAGGGAATGGCTTAACAAGACGTGTATAACGTGCTTCATTGTTAAGGAATGCCTGATAATCATCGAAGTTTACACCCTTCTCAGATGTGAATGTGAATGGGTTCTTACCATCTGCTTTGTTTGCAGGGTTGAATGAGAAGAGGTTCCAGTAACCAGCCTTAACAGCTTTCTTCATCTCATCCTGGCAGTGGTTCATACCACCCTTAGCAATACCGTGTAATTCACAAGGAGCATAACCGATGATCAATGATGGTCCCGGATAAGCTTCTGCTTCTGCAATTACCTTAACTGCCTGAGCAGGGTTAGCACCAAGAGCGATCTGTGCTACGTATACATATCCGTAACTCATAGCGATCTCTGCAAGGCTCTTCTTACCAACTTCTTTACCGGCTGCTGCAAACTGACAAACTTCACCGATGTTAGAAGCCTTAGATGCCTGTCCACCTGTATTAGAATACATTTCTGTATCGAATACCATTACATTTACATTTTCGCCGGATGCAAGTACATGGTCAAGACCACCGAAACCGATATCGTAAGCCCAACCGTCACCACCGAAGATCCATACAGACTTCTTAGAAAGGAAATCTTTCTTATCAAGTGCTGCCTTAGCATCAGGACAACCAGCAGCTGCTGCTTTTTCAAGTTCAGCTACCAATGCTGCTGTTGCAGGTGTATTTGCTTTTGTCTCTTCTTTTGTCTCTACGAACTTATCAAATGCTGCTTTTAATTCTGCACTAGCCTTATCAGACTCTGCACAAGCCTTAGCAGACTCAATAGCCATTTCACGAACGTACTTCTGACCAACATACATACCTAAACCGTGCTCTGCGTTATCCTCAAATAATGAGTTAGACCAAGCCGGACCCTTCTTAGAGTCTTTGTTTACTGTATATGGTGAAGTAGCTGCAGGGTTACCCCAGATTGATGAACATCCTGTTGCATTAGAAATGTACATCTGCTCACCAAAGAGCTGTGTAACAAGTCTTGCATAAGATGTCTCTGCACAACCTGCACATGATCCTGAGAACTCAAGAAGTGGCTGGTTGAACTGGCTTCCCTTAGGTGTATTATCAGCGAATCCGCTGTCTTTCTTACCAACGTTAGCTACTAAGTAATCAAATACAGGCTGCTCTTCTGCCTGTGATTCCTGCGGAACCATCTTGATAGCACCCTTAGCTGCTGCAGGACATACAGTAACACATTCGCCACATCCCATACAATCTAATGGTGATACGCTCATTGTGAACTTGAACTCGCCGGCCTTTGGCTTTGTATCAGCAAGCTTGATGTTAGAAGGAGCTGCTTTTACTTCTTCATCTGAAAGTAAAAATGGACGGATTGTAGCATGTGAACATACGAATGCACAGTTGTTACACTGAACACATGATTCAGGATCCCATACAGGAACCATAACGGCCGTACCACGTTTCTCATATGCTGAAGCGCCTGTCTCGAACTGACCGTCAGGATTGTTGATGAATGCAGATACAGGAAGGCTGTCACCATCCATCTTAGAGATTGGCTCTAAGAGATCTTTAACCATCTTAACAACCTCAGGACGACCTGTGATCTCCTTAGCAGGAGCATCCGGTTCTGGGTTAGACCATGAAGCAGGAATTTCTACTTTATGTACAGCGTCCAAACCTGCATCGATTGCTTTGTAGTTCATTTCTACGACAGCGTCACCCTTCTTGCTGTATGACTTCTTAGCTGCTGCTTTCATGAAGTCAACTGCTTCGTCGATAGGCATTACATCTGCTAATTTGAAGAATGCTGACTGAAGGATTGTGTTAGTACGTTTACCCATACCGATTTCGATTGCTTTATCAATAGCGTTGATCGTGTAAAGCTGGATGTTGTTGTCTGCGATGTATTTCTTAGCTTCTGCATTTAAGTGCTTGTCTAATTCTTCATCAGACCACTGGCAGTTGATCATGAATACTCCGCCCGGCTTAACATCCTGAACCATCTTCATACCCTGAATAACGTATGCAGGATTATGACAGGCAACAAAGTCAGCCTGATTGATGTAGTATGGACTTCTGATTGGGTTGTCACCAAAACGAAGATGTGAAATTGTAACACCACCAGTCTTCTTTGAATCATACTGGAAGTAAGCCTGAATATACTTATCTGTATGGTCACCGATGATCTTTGTAGAGTTCTTGTTAGCACCTACTGTACCGTCACCACCAAGTCCCCAGAACTTACATTCTTTTGTACCAGGAGCTGATGTGATAGGAGCCGGCTTAACCTCTGGTAAGCTTAAGTTTGTAACATCATCGACAATACCGATTGTGAAACGGCTCTTAGGAGCATCCTTCTCTAATTCTTTGTAAATTGCAAATACTGATGAAGGTGGTGTATCTTTTGAGCCAAGACCATAACGTCCACCTGTAAGAATGATATCGTTTAAACCTGCTTCACGAAGTGTAGCTGCTACATCAAGGAAAAGAGGATCACCTAATGCACCAGGCTCTTTTGTACGATCAAGTACAGCGATCTTCTTAGCTGTCTTAGGAATTACTTTTAAGATAGCTTCCGGAGACCATGGACGATATAAACGAACTTTGATAAGACCAACTTTTTCGCCCTTAGCTGTTAAGTAGTCAATTACTTCTTCTGCTACGTCACAGATAGATCCCATTGCTACGATAACACGATCAGCATCAGGAGCACCATAGTAGTTGAATAAGTCATAGTCTGTGCCTAACTTTTCATTAATCTTCTTCATGTACTTCTCTACTACTGCAGGAAGTTCATTGTAAGCTGTGTTACATGCCTCACGATGCTGGAAGAATACGTCACCGTTTTCATGAGAACCACGAGCTGCAGGATGTTCCGGATTAAGAGCATGCTTACGGAATGCTTCTACAGCATCCATAGGACACATTTCTTTCAAATCTTCATAATCCCATTTTTCAATCTTCTGAATCTCATGAGATGTACGGAAACCATCAAAGAAGTTAATGAACGGAACTTTTCCTTCTAATGCTGCAAGATGTGCAACAGGACTTAAATCCATTACTTCCTGTGGGTTTGTCTCTGCTAACATAGCGAAACCGGTCTGACGACAGGCGTAAACATCACTATGATCACCAAAAATGTTAAGAGACTGTGTAGATACAGTACGTGCAGATACATCAAATACACAAGGTAACTGCTCACCTGCGATCTTGTACATATTAGGGATCATCAGAAGAAGTCCCTGAGAAGCTGTAAATGTAGTTGTAAGAGCACCAGCTGCAAGAGAACCATGTACTGTTCCTGCTGCACCTGCTTCAGATTCCATTTCTACAACTTTAACTGTGTTTCCAAAAATGTTCTTCTGTCCAGCTGCTGACCACTGATCAACGGAGTCAGCCATTGGGCTTGAAGGTGTGATAGGATAGATTCCGGCAACTTCTGTGTAGGCATATGCTACATGAGCTGCGGCTGTATTACCATCCATAGATTGTTTAGCTCTAGCCATTTTTGTAAATTCCTCCTTAATTTGAATTCTCTCAATATTTTAGCACTTACCATGACAAAAGTAAAGAATTGCAAGGCTTTTTTTGTCGACTTTTGTTAGTATGTTTATATTTTAATGCAAATTAAAACAAATTATTTGTTTTTTGTATATTTTTTGTATAAATATACAAAAATTTGATCTTTTCTTGCGATATTCGTCGTATCTTTACTTGACGTGTCATGTGATTTAGCATAGAATTAAAAATTGCGTGGCAAACGCTGCGAATACAAAATTATAAAAATAAGCTCTGATAAATACAATTTTTAATATGAAATTAAGAATAAATGCTTTGCGTTTTATTAATATCGCACTGAGCTTGAGCATCTTATCTTAATTATATTATAAGATTACATTATGAGCGGAATGGAGGAACAAAATGGGCGTAACATACGTAAAAGAAGTAATGTCACCAGAAGAACTGCTTGCAGAGTATCCATTACCTGAAGCACACAAGAAGTTAAAAGATCAAAAAGATGCGGAGATTACCAAAGTCTTTACTGGTGAATCAGATAAATTTTTAGTTATCATTGGACCTTGTTCTGCTGATAATGAAGACTCGGTATGTGATTATATCAATCGTCTTGCCAAAGTACAGGAAAAAGTTTCTGATAAGATCATTATTATCCCAAGAATCTACACAAACAAACCAAGAACTACCGGAGAAGGTTACAAAGGTATCGTACACCAGCCTGATCCTGAGAAAGCACCTGATCTATTAGAAGGTCTGATCGCTATGAGAAAAATGCATCTTCGTTCGATTGCCGAGACACATCTTTTTGCAGCCGATGAAATGCTTTATCCTGAAAACTGGCCATATATCGCTGATATCTTATCTTATGTTGCTGTAGGTGCACGTTCTGTAGAAGACCAGCAGCATCGTCTGACGATCAGCGGAATTGATATTCCTTGCGGTATGAAGAACCCTACCAGCGGTACATTAAGCATTATGTTAAACTCTTGTACCGCTGCCCAGGGAAGTCATACTTTTATGTACCGTGGATGGGAAGTAAAAACAGATGGTAATCCTTTAGCACATACAATCCTTCGTGGTGCTGTCAATAAGCATGACCAGTCTATGCCAAACTATCATTATGAAGATCTTCAGCTTTTACTAGAAATGTATGACCAGTGGGGACTGAAAAATCCTGCATGCATCATTGATGCCAATCACGCAAATTCTAATAAAAAGTATTATGAACAGCCTCGCATCATTTCTGAGGTTCTCCATAGCAGAAGCGTATCAAATGATATTAAAAATTTAGTCAAGGGTGTTATGGTCGAAAGTTACATTGAGCCGGGCAACCAGACAATTCATGATCATGTTTACGGAAAATCCATCACAGATCCTTGCCTTGGATGGGCTGAATCCGAGAAGCTGATCTACGATATTGCAGAGAAGTTATAATATTTTTCTGAATATAACGAAAAAGAAGTATATCACCCGGATATGTCCCTTAATCAAAAACTTAACGATTAAGGGATTGCATAACGCAATATCCAATACGTGATATACTCTTTTTTTATACAAAAAAAATTCTTATTCCGCTAAAAATGATTATAAGGATTCTTAACATACAATATGATGCTGTTATCTCGCAGGCAGCATATCATTTGACTGTATGAAATGATTTCGATATAATATAAAAGCTGTCTGTTTTGCAGGCAGCTTTTATAGATTATATTTTTCATACATAATATTTTAGGAGGTTACAAAAATGGCACGAGGTGCAGGAAAAAATAACTGGGCACTTTTTCTCTTACTTTTGGCAGGTATCGTTCTTGGAAGTTTTATTGCACAGGCTACTTCAGGAATTTCTGCTCTGTCCTGGTTAAATTACGGACAAAAATTCGGTTTAACATCACCTTTTACTTTAGATCTTGGCATTTTAGTTCTGACTTTTGCATTTTCTATCAAGATCACGATCGGAAGTATCATCGGTGTTGTACTGGGTATTATCATTTATCACTTTATCTAGAAAAGCATTGCAAATTCATACTATAATAATTCCACTTAAAAGGATTAGGTGGTGATACTATGAAGAAAGAAGAATTTAAAACGCTCAAGCCATGCTGAGTCTGTCACCGGAAGTAAGATTATAATTCTGACTTCCGATAGCACTCAATCATAGCTTGAGCGTTTTTATCTTCTAATCTTTACTATTTTCCTATAATGTATTCTCGACTTGTCTTACATCTGAGAACGATAATAGTTGATCAGGCAGCCTTTTGTGATGATATCTCTTTCATCATCTGTCAGATTGCCTAAACGAAGTTCAAATTCTTTCATGTCTTTGTTGACAACATACGCCTTGATCACTTCATCCTTATTGGCGATTGCTTTCTTGATATCTTTGATCAGGATATAATCTCCGTTTTCAAATGGGATCTCATCCGGATATAAGAATGGAAGCATGCCCCAGTTGATCAGGTTAGAACGATATCTCTTCGTTGCATATTCTTTTGCAATATTTGCCATACCGCCAAGAACTTTCTGACAGGATGCAGCCTGCTCACGGGCAGAACCATCACCGGGTTTTACCGCATAGATCATACTACCGATCTGTGTTGTCTTAGGATCAACAGTAAACTTCTGATTGATCTTTTCAAAGACTTCTTTTGCTTCCGGAAGAGCTGCATAAATGTCTTCTCCCGCTACACGGGCTTTTTCACCTAACTGAACCGCTTTTGCTTTTCCAACATATTCAGGATCTTTACGTGATAACGTAAATTCTGCAAGTCCTAATGGATTAGAACGGAAAGAAGAGGTCTCGCCGGATGGGATCAATTCATCTGTTGTTGTAACAGGATCATGGATCTCTGATACGACTTTTAAAACCATATCATCTGTCAGTGCTGTCATTTCCGGCCAGTCCTTGATATTCGGACCAAACTTGATCTCTACGCTTGGATCCGCTTTTCCAACACCATCATAAACACGATTCTCATAAATCTTACTATCGAAGAAGTATTTTGGTTTTGTAAATTCTACATCCATATCGGCTGCTGACGTCAGATATCCTTTGTTTGCAGCTGTTGCCGCGATCGATCTTGCATCCATCAAAGCAACTGATGCGATCTGACCGTTTGTCACCTTAGAACCTTCACGGTTCGGGAAGTTACGTGTAGAATGACGGATTGATAATCCATTGTTTGGAGGCACATCTCCTGCGCCAAAGCATGGACCGCAGAATGCAGAACGTACGGTTGCACCTGTTTCCATCAGATCAGCGATCGTTCCATTTTTAACAAGTTCCATAAATACAGGCTGGCTTGACGGATATACACTAAGAGAAAACTCATCTGCTCCAATGTATTTTCCACGAAGAATATCTGCTGCATCACATACATTTTCAAATCCACCGCCGGCACATCCGGCAATAACACCCTGCTCTACATAAAGCTTACCATTATGTACTTTATCTTTTAATGTATATTTGATTGCTTTGTTATTGTCTAAGCTGACTAATGCCTTCTTCTCTACATCATCAAGAATATCCATTAAGTTTGCATTCAACTCATCGATCGTATAAACGTTACTTGGATGGAATGGCATTGCGATCATTGGCTTGATCGTTGAAAGATCTACATAAACCATACCATCATAATAAGCGACATCTGCCGGTTTTAATTCTTTATAATCCTGTGGACGCTTATGAATCTCATAAAATTCTTTGATCTTATCATCTGTCTGCCAGATAGATGACAAACAGGTTGTCTCTGTTGTCATAACATCAACACCGATTCGATAATCTGCAGAAAGGTTTGCAACACCATCTCCGACAAATTCCATTACTTTATTTTTCACATAACCATTGTCAAATACTGCACCGATAATTGCTAAAGCAATATCCTGAGGACCAACACCCTTTTGAGGTTTTCCTGTCAGATAGATTGCTACTACTCCGGGTTTGGCAATATCGTATGTACGGTTTAAAAGCTGTTTTACAAGTTCAGGACCGCCTTCGCCCATCGCCATCGTACCTAATGCACCATAACGGGTATGCGAATCTGAACCAAGGATCATCTTTCCTCCGCCTGCAAGCATTTCACGGGCGAACTGGTGAATAACCGCCTGATGAGGTGGTACATACATACCGCCGTATTTCTTTGCACAGGAAAGGCCAAACATATGATCATCTTCGTTGATTGTTCCACCAACAGCACATAAGCTGTTATGACAATTTGTAAGGACATATGGAACCGGGAATTTTTCCAGTCCGGAAGCTCTTGCTGTCTGGATAATACCAACAAATGTGATATCATGTGATGTCAATTTATCAAACTTTATCTGGAGATTTTCCATATTGCCGGATGTATTATGCGCCTCCAGAATGCCATAAGCCATTGTGCCCCTTGCTGCTTCTTCTTTCGAAGGTGCTTTACCGCATTTACTTTGCAATGCCTGCACAGCATCTTTCGTGTCTTCTACGATTTCAGTACCATTTACCAGGTAAACGCCTTTGTCGTATAATTTAATCATATATCTGTCCTCCTCTTTTAAGGTTCGTTTATAGTAATTACACCAAAATATATTATTAGTGAAATCGAAATAAAAGTCAAGACTTTTACTTGCACACATTATAAAGTTGTAGTAAGATATCTGTTAAAAGAATTTTCAAAAAAATACATAAGGGGGTCGCTATGAAACACTTAATCAGTCCACTTGATCTATCCGTTGAAGAGTTAGATTCCATTCTTTCTCTTGCTCAGGACATTATGGATGATCCTGACAAATATTCACATGTATGTGATGGAAAAAAATTAGCTACTTTATTTTATGAACCAAGCACCAGAACCCGTCTTAGTTTTGAAGCTGCAATGCTTAACTTAGGCGGTAAGGTACTTGGTTTTTCTTCTGCTGATTCGAGTTCAGCAACAAAAGGAGAAAGTGTTGCCGATACGATTCGCGTCATCTCCTCCTTTGCAGATATCTGTGCCATGCGTCATCCAAAAGAAGGTGCTCCGACAGTTGCAGCACTCCACTCCGGTATTCCCGTGATCAATGCGGGAGATGGCGGACACAACCACCCAACCCAGACACTAACAGACCTTTTAACAATCAAAACATTAACCGGACATCTTGATAACATGACAGTTGGTATGTGTGGTGACTTAAAATTCGGACGTACTGTACATTCTCTGATCAATGCTATGGTTCGTTATCCAAACGTTCGCTTTATCTTAATCTCACCGGATGAATTAAAGATTCCCGATTATTTGAGAAAAGAAGTTCTTGATGAAAAAAATATTGATTATATCGAAACTAATAATCTTGAAAAATATCTTCCTGAGCTTGATATCTTATATATGACACGAGTTCAAAAAGAGCGTTTCTTTAACGAAGAAGATTATATCCGTTTAAAAGACAGCTTTATCTTAGATGCCGAAAAAATGAAGTTGGCAAAGAAAGATATGTATGTATTACATCCACTTCCCCGTGTGAATGAAATTTCTACCGATGTCGATAATGATGAACGCGCCGTCTACTTTAAACAGGTTCAGTTCGGTGTCTATGCCCGAATGGCTTTGATCATGACATTATTAAATCTGTCAGTAGATAAATGATACCATTCTCACATCATAACCTGACACAATAGAAAAAAATCTGATGCTTACATTTATAGCAATCAGTAAGGAGGTTGATTATGTTAAATATCAGTGGTTTAAATCAAGGTGTTGTTATTGACCACATACAGGCAGGCGGTGCAATGAAAATCTACGAATACCTGAATATGGAAAAACTTGATTGCCAGGTCGCTATCATAAAAAATGCAAAAAGCAATAAAATGGGAAGAAAAGATATTATTAAGATCGAAGGACCGATCCAGATTGACCTGAATGTACTTGGAATCTTAGATCATAATATCACGATCAATATCATTGAAAATGATAAGATTGTTCGCAAACACACATTAGAGCTTCCTGATGAAGTTACAAACATCATCCGTTGTAAGAACCCAAGATGTATCACTTCGATCGAGCAGGAGCTTCCGCATAAGTTTAAACTGACGGATCGCAAAAACCGCATTTACCGCTGTATTTACTGCGAATCCAAATTCAAAGGGAACTAAGTATATGCAATAAAAAAAGTTTGTAACAGAAATTGTAAAAAGTTCCTGATCTTTCTCTCATGATTATCAGAAAAGAAACGCCTGTTCCGGCAATACCGGTTCAGGCGTTTCTTTCATTTGTTCTTCTTTTTGAATTTGTTCTTCTTTTTGAACATGGATCGTTCTTCCTATTTTTCTTAGCAAAAAACTTCTTTTACCGGTATTTCCATAAACAGCAACTGCCTATGATAAACCTACGATCACACCATCGTCTGTAACATCAATGCGCTCTGCTGCCGGATGCAACGGAAGTCCGGGCATTGTCATAACGGTTCCGGTGATCGCTACTACAAATCCGGCACCTGCATTGACATATACCTCACGGATCGTAATCTCAAAGTGTTCCGGTCTTCCAAGCTTCTTTGGATCATCGGATAATGAATATTGATTCTTTGCCATACAGATCGGTGTATTTCCATAGCCAAGCTTTTCTAAGCGGTCGATCGCCTGTCTGGCAGCCGGTGCATAATTCACTTTCGCTGCACCATAGATCTCTCTTGCGATCGTTTCGATCTTTTCGCAGATAGAAAGGTTGACATCATACAGCGGAGCAAAATGGCTTTCCTTTTCTTCGATTGTCTTTAATACTTTATTGGCAAGCTCAATTCCGCCTTCACCGCCTTTTTCCCAAACTTCCGATAAAGCGAATTCACATCCGTGCTCTTCACAGAATTCTTTTACAAAAGAAAGTTCTGCATCAGTATCTGTTACAAAACGGTTCAATGTTACGACACATGGAACGTTGAATTTAGCTACATTTTCGATATGCTTCTCTAAATTGGCAATTCCTTTTTTGAGTGCGTCAAGATTTTCTGTACCAAGATCATCTTTTGCAACACCGCCATTATATTTTAATGCGCGTACCGTAGCTACTAAAACAACGGCATCCGGTTTTAAATCAGCCATACGACATTTGATATCAAAAAATTTCTCTGCACCGAGATCGGCACCAAATCCGGCTTCTGTTACAACATAATCCGCAAGCTTTAACGCTGTTTTGGTAGCCCGCACACTATTACAGCCATGTGCAATATTTGCAAATGGTCCACCATGTACAAATGCCGGTGTGTTCTCAAGTGTCTGAACCATATTCGGTTTGAGTGCATCTTTTAGCAGTGCTGCCATCGCACCTACTGCATTTAACTGACCGGCTGTGACAGGCATTCCTTCATAATTGTATGCAACAATGATCTTAGAAAGTCTTTCTTTTAAATCTTTGATATTTTCTGCCAGACAAAGAATAGCCATGATCTCTGATGCAACAGAAATAATGAAATGATCTTCACGAACGACACCATCAACAGGTCTTCCGAGTCCGACTACAATATTTCTAAGAACACGATCATTCATATCCATACAGCGTTTCCATACGATCTGATTCGTGTCAATCTGTAATGCATTGCCCTGCTTGATATGATTGTCTAACATCGCTGCAAGCAGGTTATTTGCTGATGTGATCGCATGAAAATCTCCTGTAAAATGCAAGTTTAGCTCTTCCATCGGAACAACCTGTGCATATCCGCCACCTGCTGCTCCGCCTTTGATTCCAAAGCATGGTCCAAGAGAAGGCTCTCTTAATGCAATCGCTGCCTTCTTTCCCATTCTGCCAAAAGCTTCTCCAAGACCTACGGAAGTCGTTGTCTTTCCCTCGCCTGCAGGTGTCGGGTTGATTGCTGTAACAAGGATCAGCTTTCCGTCTTCACGATCCTTTACTTCTTCCCAAAGTTCATCTGTCAGTTTTGTTTTATATTTTCCATACATTTCAAGATCATCTTCGCTGATGCCAAGCTGTTTTGCAACATCGCGGATATGGATCATCTTTGCTTCCTGTGCAATTTCAATATCTGATTTCATTTTTATCCTACCTTCCTTTATCGTCATCTTTTGTCATATGGACTTCTTTCTCCAAGAGTGCTTCTTATCGTTTCTTAAGCATTCTCAAGTATTTCATATCTATTGTTTCTATGACAATACTTATATTCTATCGCATATCACCTATTTATGGCAACTGTTATTTTATACAAATCTTTTTATCCATCTGACATAATCTTTTACGATATCTTTTGAGGTTGTCTGGTATAACATCCTGCATCCGACCATTTCTTCAAGTTCATTAAAGATCCATCTTTCCTGTTCATCGATCAAAAAATCAATTCCAGCCATACCAAGCGTTCTTTTTGAAAATGCTTTTACAAAAGCATTTACCCATTCTTTTTCTTCTTCGTTCATAGAATATGCAGATACTGCCCCACCCAGAGAAAAATTCGAACGGAAATCTTCTTTTCCCTGACGAAGCACAGCCTGATAGATCATATTACCAACAATATATACTCTGACATCACGACTCTTTGATGCAATCTTTTCCTGTATCAAAACGTCTTTTCCCCGATATGTTTCCAACATGGCAAGCAGCTTTTGTCTGTCCTGCCCAGACTGTTTAGACAGTGCTTCTTGCAGGTTCTGTCCTTTTTGAATTGTGACCGGAAGCAATGCAACTTCACTGCCTCCATGCCCATTGACACTTTTGATCACAATTTCGGTTTCTTTTTGTGCCTCAAAAATGTTCGAACCAAATGACGGGAAGTTATCTAGCCATTCTATAAGCTGATCTTTAGAAAGAAAGAAGCTTTCCGGTTTCCACTTTTTCATTTTGACTGCGTCAGGCAGATGATCTTCTAAAAAGCGTAATGTCTTTGCCTTGTGATTTCCAATCTCCGTGATCAGACTGTCATGAAAAACGACAATATTTTTATGTTCATACCATTGACTGACTTTTGTATCTCTGGTCCGGTTCAATACAAAGTCCGGCAATGGCATTTTAGAATATTCTTCTTTTGCGACAAAAGAAAAAGCAATGTTCTCTAACTCTCCTGCCTTTTGAAACATCTGAATAAATCTTTCATTCTTCTTTGCTTCCCATGCTTCATAGATCAAATATCCCTGCTTCACTGCTTTTTCTCCTTTGCTCTCTTTTGTCTGTTCTGTCAATATAAAGGCCCTTCATCATCTGTCACCCGGATTTTAACGTTATTGCATTGCAAAAGGCTAATGTTCATTTTTGACCAGTGCATCTTTTATATAATGCATAATATGATCCGCTACATTGACATTTGTACATTGAAAGATATTTTTAAAATGTGCATTCGAATTAACTTCACATACCACATTTGCTCCATGCTTTGTACCATTTGCAAATAACAGATCAACACCGGCAAAATCAAGTCCCAGCGCTTTTGTAGTCCGAACGGCTAATTCACATTCTGCTTGGGATGGTGTATAACATTTCATGCTTCCGCCATTTGTAATATTGGCACGAAAATCTCCATTTTCGGAATAGCGGTACATCGAAGCCACAACCTTGCCGCCAACAACCTGAATGCGTACATCTTTTCCTGTACTCTTTTGTATCATTTGCTGATAAAGAAATGGTTTACCACCTAATTTTTTCGTATATCTTATCAGATCTTCTTTGTCTCTTGCAATATAAACCTGCATTCCAAACGAACCGAAACATTCTTTGATGATCATTGGAAATTCCAGTGTTTCAATGACTTTGTCTAAGAAGTCCAGTTTGGTATAACCAATATTTGCATATGTCATCGGAGCAGCGATCGTCGGGATCAATGGAATCCTTTCTGAATCATTTTGCGTCATATTCCATTCCCACAGAATGCGATATGTCTCCATTTTATTATCACATGCTGCAATCGCTTCGATCGAGTTAAACATTGGTACCTTTTTTTTCTTACAAATATCCTGTAATAGTTTTCCATATGAAACATCTTTATCCCAGAAAAGCACAAAATCCACTTCTGATACGACCTTTTCTAATTCTTTCGGAACAAACATTTCTCCTTTGCCCGGTATCAGGCAGAGCAGATCTGTATTTTCAAGAAGCGACAGGGCAATATCATATTGCTCTGCCGCTTCTTTTAACCATTCATAATGTTCCACAAACTTGTCAGTTCTTAAAAATGCATTTGTTACTAAAACACCGTGAAACATCTATATTTCCTCCATTGTTGCAACATTTTCTTCTGTGTCGATAATCGCAGATTCTATAATCTCCTGCTCTTGCGCTATACTGCTGCTATCGACAGTTTCTATTTCTTCGCCATGAAGCATTGCCTCAAACTCTTCCATTGTCATTAGCACTTTTCTTGGCTTTGTACCAACTGCCGGACCGACAACGCCTGCCTTATGAAGCTGATCAATAATTCTGCCGGCACGGTTAAAACCAATTGAAAATCTCCTTTGAAGCTGTCCTGCTGCTGCTCTGTCCGATTCGATCACAAATCTTCCTGCGTCTTCAAAATATTCATCATTTTCCGGCGCCGCTTTCTTCTCTGCCGGCTCTGTCTCCGGTTCTTCGACAATCTCTGTTACAGAATGATCGTATTCCGGAGTCGCGTTATTTTCACGTAAAAAATCTACCACATCGCTGACTTCTTTATCCGATACAAATGCACCCTGTACACGGATCGGTTCCGAATATCCTGTTGGGAAAAAGAGCATATCTCCCTTTCCGAGCAGTTTTTCTGCTCCACCACGATCTAAGATTGTTCTCGAATCAATTGCAGAAGATACGGAAAATGCAATTCTTGACGGAATATTTGCTTTGATCACACCGGTAATGACATTGACAGACGGGCGCTGTGTCGCAAGCACGAGATGGATTCCGGCTGCTCTGGCAAGCTGTGCTAAACGGCATACGGCATCTTCTACGTCTTTTGATGCAACCATCATCAGGTCTGCAAACTCATCAACGATAACGACCAGATATGGCATTTTTGAATATCCTGCCGCCTGTGCATCTTCCATTTTCTTAATCTTTTCATTGTAGCCTGCAATATTTCTTACACCAAGTTCTTTGAACTTATTATAACGGTCTCCCATCTCACGTACTGCCCAGTTTAATGCAGCAGCCGCTTCTTTCGGATCTGTCACAACCGGACAGAACAGATGCGGAATTCCATTATAAACACTTAATTCTACTACTTTCGGATCAATCATGATCAATTTTACATCTCTTGGATCCGCCTTATATAAAATACTCATGATCAATGTATTGATACAAACCGACTTACCGGAACCGGTTGCTCCGGCAATCAATAAATGAGGCATCTTGCCAACATCAGCCATAATCAGTTTTCCTGCTATGTCTTTTCCGACTGCAAAAGTAAGATCGGACTTAGAAGATGCAAACGTATCTCCTTCTAACAGCTCTCGAAAAGCCACAGGACTTGCTGTCGGGTTTGGTACTTCAATACCCACCGCTGCTTTTCCCGGAATCGGTGCTTCAATACGGACACTGGTTGCTGCCATACTTAACTTGATATCATCGGCTAAGTTTGTGATCTTATTGACACGTACTCCCTGCTCCGGTAAAAGTTCGTATCTTGTAACGGTAGGACCACAGATCACCGCACCCATTTTTACATTGACATTAAAGCTCTTTAATGTATCCTGAAGCTTTTGTGCGGTTAACCGCAATTCACTATCACTAACCGCATTGCCTGCATTCTTCGGAAGCGAAAGCAGATCAAGCGGCGGAAACTGATATGGTTTTTCATCTACAGGTGCTACTTTACTTTCATTTAAAGCGTTGAAAGTATCTGATGCCGACACATAATCATCCCCGCCAAATTTGCCATGTCCTTTGACCGTTCTGGTATGATCTCTGTCTTTTGCCATTGCCTGTGCCATCACAACTGCTCCGGCGCTGATCGCTGTTTCTTTTGGAATTGTGTCAGATGCCTGTACAGTCTTTGCCTGCTCCTGATTCGTTGCATTCTTTTCAAAATCAGACTGCTTCTTGAAAAGATGATCTGCGTCTTTCTCTAAACCGGTATGCTCTCCAAAGACATCATCTGTATCTTTTTCAGAACCGGTATGCTCTCCAAAGACATCATCTGTATCTTTCTCTGAACCGGTATGCTTTTCAAAGACATCATCTGTATCTTTTTCTGAACCGGTATGCTCTCCAAAGACATCATCTGTATCTTTCTCTGAACCGGTATGCTCTCCAAAGACATCATCTGTATCTTTCTCAAAAACGATATGCTTTTCAAAGACATCATTTACATTTTTTTCAGAACCGGTATGCTTTTCGAAAGAATTTTCAATGTTTCCTTTGATAGCAGACTGTCCTTTAGGATCCTTATCGCTATTCTCTTCTGCATAGTGCAACTCAGCTAAGATATCGGCTGCACTTTCTTCTAAACTTTCCGACTCACAGGAATGATCTTTAAAATATTCTTCCGGTCCTGCTGCATCTTTTGGTACCGGCTTTTTGGTTTTCTTATGCTCTCCAAATTTTTGACGCATCTCATTGCGATAGATTGGAATCGAAAGCGTTTCTTCTGCCTGCATCACTGCCGGTTCTTTTGTTGCTGTTTCCTGCATCACCGCCGGTTCTTTTGTTGCTGTTTCCTGCATCGCAACCGGTTCTTTTATCGCTGCCTCCCGCTTCTTGCTCTTTTGTGCCGCTTTTTTATTGGCAGTCCGTGCTGACTGTTCTTGCAAGGACTGTTCTCTTTGTTCCTCAATAGATTCCTGTACTGCTTTTTCCATCTGGTCCAGACGTTCATTGATCTTTTTCAGGTCAAAGCTTAGTACACGCTCTTCTTCCTTCTCTTCTCTTGTCTTTGGCAATGGATACTTAGATGTCACATGCTCTTTAAATACTTCCCTTGAATTTTCTTTTCCTTTGTTTTGGAAAACACGATAGGACGGTTCATTATACTTTT
The DNA here is from genome assembly GCF_014384965.1 of Jutongia hominis. Taxonomy (GTDB): domain Bacteria; phylum Bacillota; class Clostridia; order Lachnospirales; family Lachnospiraceae; genus Butyribacter; species Butyribacter hominis. Next base: position 314,089 of record NZ_JACRSW010000027.1, on the reverse strand, counting down.
CCTCTTTGCTGATCTGATCATATACTTCCTGCATTTCTTCGCGATAGGCATTTCGTTTTCGAAGCATCCGCATCATTTCCATGCCATAGAATATGTAAATGCAAAGGACCAACAAAGCCAGTAGGATAAATACAGCACCGATCTTTCCGATCAGACCGGAAAATATTGTGCCAACCGCTCTTCCGATCAAACCGGCGTTCCCTTTTCCCTTTTCCATCACATCCTTGCATGTCCGAAACATACAGTCTGCATAAGCAGGGTGCATCACATGATTCGTTGTATAATATTCTGTAATGATCTGTTGCTGAAACAATAGATCACATAACCCAAGCACCGATAGGACAATTCCCATAAAACCAATGATCTTTCTCCATACCATTTTATTGCCACGGTTGACCAGATAAACGGTACTGCCCAAAATAGCAACAACAGGAACCAGCCATGCAAACCAGCCAAAAAAGCCAAAGAAGAGTCCGCCTACAACCGTTCCTGCTTTTCCTGCAAATCCCAAAAAACACAGGTATAGGAAAAAAGACAAAATAGCGATGACCAAAACGGTTACGCCCAATTCAAAGGCAAGCTTGTCTTTATATTCATTGATCTCTTCGATGGAACGTCTCCGTCCTGTTGCACTCTTTCTGCCTGTCTGTGTATTTTTCTTTTCCGTTGTATTTCTTCTTGTAGTTGTTCTTTTTGCTGTTCCTCTTTTTGTACGACTATTTGCGGTACTATGTTTTCGGCTCCCGCTTTGCGATTTCTTTGTTGCAGCCATACTAACCCTCACTTTTTCTTATATATTAACTAAAAAAATAATATCCGATAGTGAACATTCCCATGATCACACAATAAACAGAAAATCCGATATATTTTTTATTACGTACCATACGCATCATCAGACAGATTGACAAATAACCCACAATGGCAGCGATCACGGTCGCAATACCACAGGATACCATATCTGCACTGTTCAGATGCAATGACTTAAAATCCTTCAATTCTAAGACAACCGCTCCTAAAACTGCAGGAATGGACATGATAAAAGAATACTTTACAGCAAACTTCTTATCAAATCCACACAGCAGACAAGCAGTGATCGTTGTTCCGGATCTTGAGATACCGGGCATCGTAGCAAGTCCCTGTGCCGTACCGATCGCGCAGGCCTCTACATATCCTGCTTCTTTTGGCTTTTTTGTACCAACTTCCGCATGATCGGCAATCCATAAAAAAGCTGCGGTGATCAATAGACAGATACCCGGTACTAAGATCATTGTATTTGCAGCTTCAATCGTATCTGATAGCAGCACGCCGATGATTCCGGTCGGAATCGTCGATACGATCACCAACATCACAAATTTGCGATAAGAAGTGCGGATCACATGATGATACTTAAGGTCCTGTCCCATTCTTCGAAAAATAAAGATCAAAGCATTTCTAAAAACATCTCCTATAATATGAAATCCTTCTACGATCATCCGACGGATATCCGCCCAAAATGCCACAAAAATAGCAAGAAGTGTTCCTAAATGCAGCATAACATCAAAAAAAACACCGCCATTATCTAAATCTACTTTCAATATTTCTTTTACGATCACTAAATGACCTGAACTGCTTATTGGAAGAAATTCCGCAGCCCCCTGAATAATTCCTAATAGAATAGCTTTCCAAATCGGCATAATTTTCATCCTTTCCCGTACAACTAACGATTACGCATTTTATTATTATACCGATATTTGTTCGGAAATGCAAACAAATGTCCGCTATCTTCTCGGTCTGCCTTTCTGTTATCTGCTATCTTCTATCTGTTGTCTGCCTGCTTTTCCCTCTGACTGATCTGTTCTTTTAACTGCTCCAGTGCATCTTTAATACCGCCTACACGCTGGAACAATCCGGCATCGACGGCTTCCTGTCCGACAAAGATCGTACCAAGATCGCGGCTTAAAATCCCCGGTTTGACCATCCATTCCTGAATCTTTTGCTGTGAAACGCCTGTATGGGAGGAAATAAAACCGGTTATTCTCTCCTGGATCAATTGAAAATACTCATAGGTCTGCGGTGCACCAAGTATCGGTCCGTTCATACGCACCGGGTGAATGATCACCGTTGCACTTGGTGCGATCACTGTCTGATCGGCTGCTACCGAAAGCGGTAGTCCGATCGAATGACTGTCTCCTATGACCAAAGCAATGGTCGGCTTTGACAAAGAAGCAATAAAATCTGCCATGGCAAGTCCGCACGATACATCTCCACCTACGGTATTGATAAGGAAAAGAATTCCTTCTACTTCTTCCTGATTCTCTGCTTTTGTAAGCAACGGTAACACATGTTCATATTGTGTTGTCTTAGTCTGCTGTTGTGCACTTTCGTGTCCTTCGATCTCGCCAATGATCGAAAACATCCAGATCACCTTACTTTCTCCAACACCTTTTAAGATTGTAAGTCCGTATTCTTTCATATCTTCATCCATAAATTACCTGCCTTTCCGGTCAAGAGCACACATATATCTGTCCTGATTTGCAACCTGATAATAAAAAAAGAAGAAACTACATATCTGATAAGATATGCTATTTCTTCTTTTTTTATTCTTTGTTATTTTTCTGATCATTCCGAAAAAATAGGATGCAAGCGTTTGACTAACATACTTGCGATCAGACCGATCACAACTCCGGCAATCACTCCGGATACCAGTAAAACCGGCAGATAGTAGATGATCTTTTCGGTTTGCAAAACGATCATCGCAACAATGATCTGACCAATATTATGACTGACACCACCTGCTACGCTGACACCACAAGTTGAAAAACGTACACTTCTTTTTAGCAAAACCATCACAATCAGACTTAACAATCCACCTGCCAGACTATACAAAAGTGAATACAGATTTCCAAATGTCAAACCAACCAAAAGAATTCGCACAAAAGAGATTCCTATCGTTTCTTTCATCGAACTTTCATATAAGCATAATACAACGACAATATTCGAAAAACCTGCCTTGACTCCCGGAACACCAAGGTTTAATGGAAGTACAGATTCTATATAGCTGAGAACAAAAGCAACTGCCACAAGCATAGCAATCCTTGCTATCTGTTTTGTATGCATCTGCAAGATCCTCCATTTTCTGTTAATGTACTCTCAAAATCTTCTAAACGAGAAATTCCGATTGCTCTAAGTTTTCTCAGTTACACCTTCTTGCCCTTCGGACAAGAAGTGTCCCTCGCTCAAAGAGCTCGGTCAATTTCGATTTATCAAACTCATTTTATACTCCATCTTCTCGCCAAGCTCGGTCAATTCCGAGCATCAATATCTATGCATTAAAGTAATTTGCACACAGATAATCTGATATGTAAAATAATACGAATTTATCATCTACTGTATGATAAAAAACAACACGCATCTTATTGTCCTTATGTACAAGAAGCTGATCATTAATAATCTGTGGTTCTCCAAAAATCTCTGTCAGCTTTAACAAAATATCATTGACCTTACTTGGAACCAACAAAAAAGCACCGAGATTTACAAATCCCTTAAAGAAATAATAATAAATACTGCTAACACCACTATCTTTGCTTGTCTGTCCAAACAGCAGACTCTTTGTTTCATTTTCAAAAGATAAGATCATTGGTTTTTTCTCTAAGAATTGTGCATTATTAAATGTCTCGCCCCAGTCAAAATGCATAAAACCGCTACGGCAATTAAAGTCAACCTCCATTGCCCCTCTGCTTGGAATCGGATATTCTACTGAAATATATTTACTGTATTTTTCATAAAAATCACAGGCGATCCGAACGGATTTATCGGTATTAACATCTACTTTTTCTACAACCTTCTTACCACTGACAGGCGGAATCCATCCCGGAGGACACATATGTTCAATGAAAACATCTGCGATGTCGGAATCAAACTCTGTACCACGTCCAAGATAAATAATATTTAATGCTTTTTCAATCTCCCATGCCTCTTTATAGCGACGTTTGCTTGTCAATGCATCAAATACATCGGCAATCTTGATGATCTTTGCAAATAATGACAGTTGATCTCCTTTTAAACCATCCGGGTATCCTTTTCCATCAATTCGTTCATGATGATGACGTACACCATCAATAATCTCTTTGCTGATACCAACCTCAGATAACATTTCTGATCCACGGATCGTATGGAATTTCATCTGTTCAAAATCATTCTGCGTATACACACTTGGTTTGTTCAACACATAATCCGATACACCGATCTTACCAATATCATGTAATAACGCCGTAAATTCCAGATCGTACTGTTCACTTTTTGAAAGCTTTAACCAGATACCGATATCTTTTGATATACTTGCAACTCGCTGCGAATGTCCTGCTGTGACAGGATCTTTTGCATCAATTACAGAAATCATCAAAGATAACATAGAGAAATACATTCTCTGATGCTCTCCTCTTTCATGCTGTGCTTTAAAATAAATATACATAGAAAACAACATCAACGAAATGTATGATGCATTCTGTGTCTTTAACTTTCTTTTCAGGCCAATTGCCGTATAGGTAATCTTTTCTGACTCCAGATCAAATACAGGCAATGGCACAAAAGCAATATAATTGATCCCCTGAAACAGATTGGAACGTACCTGTACAACAGAAGATGTAACTGCCGTACTATTCCAGAATTCCGTTTCAACAAACTTTTTATTGCGATGGTTCTCTGCTGCCAGTTCTTTTAACATAAATGAATTCTTGTCCATAACAGGAAGCAGCAAAGAAGCAGAAAGATCCTGTTCAATCTCACTTCTGTTCTTCATCAGATACTCCGAATAAGATACCGAATGATCAATATTAATGATTGCATCCGAGAAACGTATGACTGCATCAATCGGCAGATTCTTCATATTCAGTCTCGCAAAAAGCTGTTTGAATACACATAATACTATAAATGTACCGCTGATAAATATTATAAATCCTACAATCGGCACATAATAAATGCCCTTATCATACAGCAATATATTAGCAAGAACGATCAGTACGATCTCTGCAACATAAACAATTGCCCCCGCCCACACAGGCAGGAACAAAAGTACAACTCCAAGTAACAATCCGGCAAAAAAGATCACAAAAATCTTTTGTAATATTGAAAAGGATGGTATGCTGACCTCATTTTCAATCGTACCTAAGACATCAATATAATAATCTGCAAGATCCTGCGTTTCCCCTTCACCATTTGTTACTGTAACAGATGTGTCGTTACTGTTATCCTGAATAAAGAAAACTGCCCCCGCATATTGATCCGGGTTATGAAAGTGTATTGCTTTTTGATAAAACTCCTGAAAATCCAGATACTTTACGTTATATTTTGCTGTTTTATGTACGGTAACCATACCATTTTCTGATGTATAAAGTGTATACGATCCACCGGTCTTTTTCTTAACTGTCAGTCTTTGTTTTGCACTATCATATCTTACTTTTTCTCCATGCATTGTCATCATATAATATGGAAGATAATTCTTAGCATATTTTGCTTTTGCAATAACCGAAAACTTCTTCAAATTTCCGGTTGGAGCATCCATATAATCAATCTGACCACATCGGTCATCTTCATGATAATATCCAAGATTTTCATTATTATAACGCCAAAATACATTCTTTGCATTACGGAATGTTGATAAAAAGGTTCTTTCTGTAGATGGCTGCTTTAAAAGATCCGTTCCTAAAATAAATATACCATCTGCTTTTATAAGACCTTCCGAAACAAGATAACGAAGTCCGTTTTGATATTCTGTATTGATCTTTTCTTTTTCTGCAGTTGTCAGATCATCATCCTGGCTGGTATCTATTGTTAAAACATATACTTCCTGTTTTAATCCAAGGCTTTCTTCCTGTCCGATATATCTTGAATGTACAAAATCTTCCAGATCAATTCCAAGTGAATGGAACAGTAAAATTCCACCTATGCTAAAAAGCATACAGACCGCCAATACGATCAAAAGTCTCAATTCTATTTTACGAACTTTCTTCATTTTGTTTATCTTCTCCTTCTATTCCCACTCAAACTGCCGAAAAAAGCTTTCTTCCGGGCGAATTTAAGAACCTTCAGCCAGAAAAAAGACAGCCCACTTATTATAATAGCATGGACTGCCTTTTGTGAAAAGCTTTTCTTTATTGAAATTATATAAAAACTCTATAAATTATACCTTTTCAAAACTTTACTTCCGCATTATTGTGCATCTTTGATGCTAAAGCTCATTCTTCCCATCTTATCTTTGCCTAAGCATACTACTTTGACATGATCCCCTAATGTAAGAACATCTTCTACATGGTTAATGCGCTCTTTTGCAATCTTAGAGATATGAACCATACCTTCCTTGCCCGGTGCAAACTCGATAAATGCACCAAACTCTTTGATATTGATAACATCACCTTCTAAAATCTGACCTTCATAGAAATCTGTTGTAATGATCTCTATCAGACGTTTTGCTTCTGCCATCTTTTCTTTATCCTCACCACAGATTGATACGGCACCTTCATCAGAGATATCAATCTTAACACCGGTACGCTCAATCAATGTGTTGATCGTCTTACCACGCTGTCCTACTACATCACCGATTTTCTGTGGATCGATCTGCATCTGGATGATCTTTGGTGCATATTTGCCAACTTCTTTTCTTGGCTCTGCGATTGTTGGAAGGATTGTATTCTCTAAGATATACATTCTTGCTTCTCTGGTACGCTTGATCGCTTCTTCTACAATCGGACGTGTCAGACCATGGATCTTAATATCCATCTGGATTGCTGTAATACCATCTTTTGTGCCGGCAACCTTAAAGTCCATATCCCCAAAGAAGTCTTCCAATCCCTGAATATCGGTAAGAACAATATAATCATCATCTGTGTCACCTGTTACAAGACCACATGAAATACCGGCAACCGGCTTCTTGATCGGTACACCTGCCGCCATCAATGACATAGTAGACGCACAGATACTTGCCTGTGAAGTAGAACCATTTGATTCAAATGTCTCAGAAACCAGACGCATTGCATATGGAAACTCTTCTTCGGAAGGTAATACAGGGACAAGTGCCTTCTCCGCTAAAGCACCATGACCGATTTCACGACGTCCCGGTCCACGGCTAGGCTTTGTCTCACCTACAGAGTATGAAGGGAAGTTATACTGATGCATATAACGCTTACTTGTTACATTAGGATCTAATCCATCAATCTTTTGTCTTTCTGACAATGGAGCTAATGTTGTGATCGTACAGATCTGTGTCTGTCCACGCGTAAACATAGCAGAACCATGTACTCTCGGAATAATATCCACTTCACCGGCTAACGGACGGATCTGTGTGATTTCTCTGCCATCAGGGCGCTTGTGATCTTTTAAGATCATCTTACGAACTGTCTTTTTCTGATACTGGTATACTGCTTCATCCAATACAGCAAGCCATTCTTCCTTATCTGCAAATGCTTCTGCAAGCTTTTCTGTGACATTACGTACATTTTCTTCTCTGGTCTGCTTATCATCTGAGAAAACTGCTACTTCCATTTCTGCCGGAGGCACGATCTCCTTGATCGCCGCAAACATCTCTTCCGGTATTGCACAGCTTGTATATGCATGTTTTGGCTTACCAATCTCATCTACCATCTTGTTGATAAATGCAATGATTTCCTGATTGACTTCGTGACACATATAGATTGCTTCGATCATCTTGTCTTCCGGAATCTCATTGGCTCCGGCTTCAATCATAATTACTTTCTCACTTGTAGAAGCAACGGTAAGGTTTAAGTCACCGTTATCCCACTGTTCCTGACTTGGATTGACAATGAATTTTCCATCGATCATACCAAGCTGTGTAGTTGCACAAGGACCTGCAAATGGGATATCAGAAATACTTGTTGCAATCGCAGAGCCCAGCATAGCCACTAACTCCGGTCTGCATTCCGTATCAACAGATAACACAAGGTTATTTAATGTACAGTCATTTCTGTAATCCTTAGGAAACAAAGGGCGCATCGGACGGTCAATAACACGGGCTGTCAACACAGAGTTTTCTGAAGCTTTTCCCTCTCTCTTATTAAATCCGCCCGGAATTTTTCCAACCGAGTACATTTTTTCTTCAAATTCTACCGAAAGTGGGAAGAAATCAATTCCCTCTCTTGGTTTTTCAGAAGCTGTTGCGGTACAAAGTACCGTAGTATCACCATAGTGCATTAATGCAGCACCATTAGCCTGCTTTGCTACTCTTCCTACATCAACAGTAAGTGTTCTGCCTGCAAGCTCCATGGAATATGATTTGTATGCCATGTAAAATCTCCTTTCCGGGTTATCCCCTGACGACTAGCGTCTTATCTTCATTGAAAAAGTGCAGACAGAATCCGAAACAACTGAAAAACTCACCATGCTGATGAGCATTTCAGAAGTCTCGGCAATGGCCTGCACACCAATAATAAATATACCACGAACCCCCATGATATGCAAGAAGTTCGTGGTATCAGCCGCTTATATGTTAAAAAATATGATACTTGTCTTCAAACTCATTCGTTGGAATTGGTTTTGAAAAATAATACCCCTGAAAAATACCACAGCCCATATTACTTAGCATCGTAAGCTGTTTTTCCATCTCAACGCCTTCCGTTATCACGTCCATTCCAAGCTTGCCGGCAAGTACAATGATACTTTCTAAGATATCCATTCCTTTTGCTTCATTTTCGGATGCACGTAAAAATCCCATATCAATCTTTAATACATCTGCACTGATATCTTTTAACATATTCAACGAAGAATATCCACTTCCAAAATCGTCTATCTCAATCTTAAATCCATATTCCTGAAGCTGTTTTAAAATCTCCATATTTTTATCAAAGTCAGACATTAATGCTGTCTCCGTAATCTCAAGATTCAGACGATCCGGACGGATATCATACTTTTCTATGAGTCCTGTAAATATCTCATAAATATCTACAAAATAAAAATCCTTCGTAGAAATATTAACCGATATATGATATTGCTCTGCTCCCTTGTCCTTCCATTCTTTTAACTTTTGTGCAGCGCTTTCCCATATATATCGATCCAGTTTATAGATCAGTCCTGCTTTTTCCAAAACATCAATAAACATCGCTGGTGAAAGCAGTCCTCTTTGTGCATGCTGCCAGCGTACTAAAGCTTCTGCACCATACAGTTCACCTTTCGCATTGACCTGAGGTTGTAAAAACATCACAAATTCTTTGCGATTTAATGCACCTTCAAACTCACCGATGATTCTTCTTTCTTCGATTGATCGGTCAAAGAGATTCTTGCTATAAAAAGCAATATCACTATGATAATCGTTCTCAATCGTTGTGCTTGCAAGATTTGCTTTGTCACACATAATGCTGATTGGTTCTTCAATATTTATGATATCATATACCCCCACAAAGATATGCATACGGAACGCACTGTTTTGTGTTTCCTCCTGTAATTTAAAAATCACTTCATGAACTACATTTTCTCTGAGATCCTTTCGTGGAATACACATTGCAAAACGGTCATTTTGCATTCTCGCTAATAAGGTTCCTTTTGGGGTATACTCACGCATGAGTTCTGCCTGACGAAGCAGAACAGTATCTCCTTTTTCCATTCCAAACAATTCATTGACAAACTTAAAATCTTTAATATTACTGCAAACCAGACAATATTTTTTATCCGGATTCTGATGGAGCAGCTCATAAACATCCTGATAAAATTGTTCTTTGTTTAACAAGCCCGTCATACTGTCATGAGAAGCGCGATATTTCTCATACTCTAAAGACGCAATTTCTTCCGTCCTGTCATTAAATATAAAACAATCACAAATCCAGTTTTGCTTATCGTCATAAATTCTTTTATATGTAACTTCATATGTTTTTTCTGCTTCTTCCTTTTTGACAGAAAAACGGAATTGCATGGCATCCTTTACCTGATCCGTCGTATGCAGCCATTTATGATATTTTTGTTCTAAAATTTCTACATTGCCGTCTGTATCATATAATTTCTGAATCAATTCATTTGTATAAATACACTTTCCACTGTTATCAAAGCAAACAATTCCATTGTTCATGTCTTTAATCACCAAAGACATGGTATTTTCAATCAACATATTTGGTACATATTCCAATGTAAAATAATAAATCAGGATTGACATACATCCAAATGCAAGCATAGATATATTATAAAGAAAATGAGAATACATTGAGCTCAGATCCAAAATAAATCCCACAAAAATCACTATAAATACAACTTCATAACGAAAACGATAAAATTTAGAGGAACGCAAGATCATAATTAAGTAAGACAAAATAACCATTATCATAAAAAGATAATTGACTATAAAATGCAAATCAAACAAATAATAATTATGTACAATGCGCATCGCTCTTTCTGCATTATCGACATATTGATATTCAAAAATGTGATGAGTCCATGTATTAGCAAATAACGATACAGAGTCAATCATTGCATAAACATATGTTATATACTTAATAGCACGTATCCCTTTAAACAAACCGGTATAGTATTCCGTATAAAGCATCAGCAGAATCAGAAGCCAGTCAAAACAGATAAGTGTGATACCCTTGGAAAAATTCTTAATTGCTAACTGCGGTACATAAGTATAGATTGCAAAAAAGATGCTGCAAACAAAAGAAAGTCCACTATAATAATATACGATACGTCCTGCTTTTTTCGACGCTGTTCTTGCTCTCCATGTACAAAATCCCAAAAGAAACATTTCTGCATATAAGATAATACCAAATATAATATCCATATATCTTCCCTCCGTGAATTCTTTCTTTTCATCCATTTAATATTATAACTTTATTTTATAAGGAAAACAATATGATTTTCATCGGATTATTACCTTTCTTCACTCTTACAAGAAAAATCGCCATGCATAGCATGACGATCTCTGTTAAGATATCATATAAAATTATTTTCTTAAACCTAACTTCTCGATCAACTGACGATAAGCATCAAGATCTTTCTTCTGTAAGTAAGCTAAAAGGTTACGACGCTGACCTACCATTTTAAGAAGACCACGTCTTGAATGATGATCTTTGTGGTTTTCTTTTAAATGCTCTGTTAATTCTGCAATACGAGCTGTTAAGATAGCAATCTGTACTTCCGGAGAACCTGTATCTCCTTCTGAACGTCCGTACTCTTTCATAATTGCTGCTTTCTTTTCTTTACTGATCATAGTAAAATCCTCCTATATTTTCTTTTCGTCCGCCGGTTACTAAGAAATGGTTGGAGTTTCCAATACCTGAGTAACGGCATAACAACTTGTTTACTATACCATATCTTTTATCTGCTGTAAAGTAGTTTCTTTGCCATTCTTTTTATTTTCTGCTGTTTTTACTTTAGTTGCCAAAAAAACTGTTGCCGGAATTTCCATTGTTTCCATAGCTATTGCCACCGGAATTACCGTTTGAGTTATTATTTCTATTGCCAAAGCTATTGCTGTTTCCCGAATTGCCGTTAGAGCTGTTGCTGTTTTCACTGTCTGAACTGCTGTTAGAACCGCTCTCTGATTTCTTTCCTAATGTGATCGTTAATGTCTTTTCTTTATATTCACCATTGTCAGAACGTTTTACAACAATCTTTACCTTTGTGCCTGCTTTTGTATTGGACAGCTTTTCCTGCAGACCTGTCATGGAAGTAATCTCTTTTCCGGCAAATTTTACGATGATATCACCTTTTTTCATACCGCCATTCTGAGCCGGTGAATCAGAGGATACTTCACTGACATATACGCCCTGTGGCATATTATAATATTTTGCATATTCTTCGCTGACATCGGTACCTTTGATTCCAAGATATCCCTGCTCATCTTCTGATACGGCTTCTGATTTGATAATATCATTGATGATCGGTACTGCGGTAGAGATCGGAATTGCAAATCCCATCCCTTCGACTTCTTCATCTGCATACTTTGCTGAGTTAATGCCGATCACGGCACCGGAAGCATCGACTAAAGCACCACCACTGTTGCCCGGATTGATCGCTGCATCTGTCTGAAGAAGTTTCATCGTAACATCTTCTGCTGAAACTTCACGTTCTTTGGCACTGATATACCCGACTGTTACGGAAGTTCCATACCCTAATGCATTACCGACCGCGATTGCCTGATTACCAACCTTGACATCATCTGAATTTCCAAGTGTTGCTACTTTAATATTCTTTAATGTCTTGCTTGAGAGCTTTTTCATTGGTATTTCAACCACGGCAAGATCTGAATCGGAATCGGTTCCTTTAACAGTTGCATCATAAACGCTTTCATCATTAAACTTAACGGAAACCTTTGTTGCATCACTTACTACATGATTATTCGTTGCAATATATAAATACTTGCTGTCCTGTGCTACGATAATACCGGAACCACTGCCTGTAGCATCCTGTGAGTAAGTTCTTCCAAACACATCACTTGATGTTTCTGTTACGGTTACATCAATCGCAACGATTGATGGCAGCACATTGTTTGCCACGGTAGAAACGCCGCTGTCTGATGTTGTATTTTTTGTTGAAGTAGAAGACAATGTCGTTGCTGAAATATTCTGTGTCGATGCTGTTGCACTCGATTCTGCTGCAATATTATTTTTGTAAATATGATTTGCTCCTTCAAATGTCATGCCACCTACTAATCCAAATACTGCCGCATATGTTGTTGCTTTTAAAAATGTTTTCTTTATCATATATAACACATCCTTTCAATATCTATCATCTGTTTTCTCTTTGTATCTTACAATGACTATCTTACAATCAGCTTATGAATAAGATGTGTTGTAAATGTGATGATTATGTGTCCTGCATAATAGTTTCGCATTCCGTTACGATACAGTCTGCCGTCTGGTCATGTTCCTGTACTGTGATCTTAGAAAAAACCTGCTTATAATAAGCGAATGCCACTTTATATAAGCTGTTTTTCTGACTTGCTATATAACGGTCATAAAAACCACCGCCATAACCGATCCTGTGTCCCATCCTGTCAAATGCAAGTCCCGGCATAACCATAATGCCGGAGATACCATGAACAGGTAAAAGTGTATCTATCGGTTCTAAGATATCCCTGTATCCCTTTTTCAGATCCTGCATCGAGGTGATCTCATAAAAGTCCATCTCTCTTCCGTTTACTTTTGGAACATAAACGTGCCTGCCTTCTTTCCAGAGCATTTTGATCAAAGAAATGGTATCTATCTCGGTTCCAAACGAAGTATATACAAAAAAATGCTGTGCGTTTTGTACTCGTTCTATCTCAAAAAAATGTGTCAAAATCGCCTGATCCATCTGCTTTTTTTTCTCTGTTTTTAAACCGGCCCGATAGGCTTTCATCTGCTTTCGGATTTCTTTTTTATTTTCCATATTTTTTTCTGTGTTCCTCTCCTAAATCCACTTTCTTTCCGTCAGGATGAACAACAACTACATTATTTAACTGGCTCGTAATATTATTTCGGATCGATGCTAAATATTCTCCGCGAAGTTCCTGCTGTTCTTTCTTTTCAGCCGCAGTCAGTCCTTCTGCCTTTGATTTGTGATATAACTCATTGATCCTTGCTACTTTCTTATCATCCATATTTGTTTTCCTCTCATTTCTTATACTTATTTTATATCATGAATTTTGCTTCAATACCGCAAGCCGACTCTATAACATTTTCTGCTTTATAATAATAACATCTGTGCCACACGGATGCCATCCATCGCAGCCGATGTGATCCCGCCTGCATATCCGGCACCTTCTCCGCAAGGATATAACCCCTGTATATTCGACTCTAATGCTTCATTACGCACCATACGCACCGGAGAAGATGTTCTGCTTTCTACACCTGATAAAATCGCATCCTCTCTTCCATATCCTTTGATCCTGCGGTCAAATGCCTGTATCCCCTCTGCAATTGCGTCACCGATAACAACCGGCAAGATTGCACGCACATTTGCAAAATCATAACCGCCTTTCATCTGCGGCATAAAACTTCCGAAACCTGTACTGCACCGATTAGCCAGAAAATCACCAAACAACTGTACCGGTATCTTTCCATTAGACGCTTCATAGGCTGCTTTTTCGAGTTTACGCTGAAAAGCAACTCCTGCCAGAACATCCGCTGAGCCAAAATCACTTGGATCAACGGTGACTACGATCGCACTGTTTGCATTCGCACTATCCCTTCCAGAATAACTCATTCCATTGACAGCTAACATGCCTTCTTCTGAGGATGCATTGACAACATATCCGCCCGGACACATACAAAAAGAATAGACACCTCTTTTTTGTGCTGTCTGGTGTGTTACTTTGTACTCTGCTGTCGGAAGCTTGGTATACCATTCCCCATATTGCGACCGGCCGATCATTTCCTGCGGATGTTCTATGCGGACACCTACGGCAAATGCTTTTTGCTCCATCTTTATCCCGCTTTCCTTTAGCATCGAAAACGTATCTCTCGCACTATGTCCGATTGCAAGGATCAGCGCATCACACAAAAAATTCTTTTTCTGACCGTCAATCGTTGCCATTACTTCCTGCACCTTGCCATCTTTTATGATAATGTGTTCCATTTTTGCGCCAAAATAAATCGTGCCGCCAAGAGACAGTACCTCTTCCCTGATATTTTTAACGACTTTTTTTAAGACATCGGTTCCAATATGCGGTTTTTGCAAATATAAGATTTCTTCCGGTGCACCAAATTCCACAAAAGTGCGAAGTACCTGTTTGTTTCTTCCGGATGGATCTTTTACCAAAGTATTGAGCTTTCCATCCGAAAAAGTACCGGCACCGCCCTCGCCAAATTGTACATTGCATTCGGGATCCAAACCTTTTCCTTTCCAGAATGCATCTACTTTATCCTGTCGTTTTTCAACTTCAAGACCTCGTTCCAAAACAACCGGCTGCTTTCCGGCTCTTGCAAGTTCTAACGCTGCAAACATTCCGGCAGGTCCAAAACCTGCGATCACTGTTTTTTTTGTATCATTTCCATTCTGAAACACCTGTTCTTTAGGATCACTTGTCTGATTGCTTTGTCTGCCATTTTTGCACCGTTCATCTGCCGGTATATTTTTTATTACACAATCTTTTTCATAAGAAACATCATTTTTCCCATATTGTTTCACTCGTTTTTGTTCTTTGCTTCCTGATAAAGAGACACGATAAATGTATTGGATATTGTTTTTCTTTCGTGCATCCATCGATTTTTTTTCAATACAGAAAAAAGTAATCTCTTCTATCGGCATTTTGATCAGCTTTGCAGCCGCTTTCTTGACAAGTTCTTCTTCTGCCTTTCCAATCTTTCCTTTGCAAAACAATTCCGGTTCTGCCTTTTTTACCAGTTCTTTGACCGGAACTTTTACCTGACTCATATGTATCATGTCATTCCTCACTTATGCTTTCTTATCTTTTTAACGTTCTTTATGACGCATCCCACAGGCTTTTCCTGCCAGATAACCGGATGTCCATGCCCATTGCAAATTATAGCCTCCACAGATTCCGTCAATGTCTAAAAGCTCACCAGTAAAATATAAACCTTTGCATAATTTTGATTCCATGGTATCCGGATCGACCTGACCGGTTGCGAGACCGCCTGCCGTAACCTGTGCTTTTTCAAAGCCGCTTACTTCTTTGATCGTAAGGACATTATGCTTGATCTTTTGGGCAAGCTGCTGTATTTTCTTTGGCAGGCACTGTTCTGCTTTACTTGCCGGATCAATATGACATTGCTGCAAAAGAACCAGTCCAAGCTTATCAGGAAGCAGTCCTTCTATCAGATCGCCAAAAGACTGTTTGGGATTCCATTCTGCCCTGCGTACAATCTGTTTCACGATCCATTCTTTGGAATGATCCGGCATACTGTCTAATACAAGATATGGCTTTCTTTTCTTTTGTAATTCGACCGCGGCAAAACGGCTGACCTGAAAGACCGGAATGCCTGATATTCCGTAAGCAACCATCTGAATCTCCCCCCGGTCTTTAGCAAGCAGCTCGTCATCCTGATCGTATAAGAAAACTTCTCCCTGTATTCTGATACCGCTCCACTTTTTCATAAAGTTGCCTTCTAATACAATAGAAGTCAATGCACTGGCAGGTAATACCAGTTGATGTCCGAATGCCGCAGCAAACTCATAGCCGTCTCCCGTACTTCCATGCACCGGAGCAGCCATCCCGCCTGTTGCAACGATCACTCTTTTTGCTACATAACTGTCTTGATCCGTTGTAACTACAAAGCCATCGTTTCTTTTGGAATCTTTTTGTACCGAAAGCACTGCTTCTTCGAGTTTCACTTCGACTTTCTGACGCTTTAATTCGTTTTCTAAAGCATGTAATACCACGGTTGCCTGATTTGCTGCCGGATACATATAGCCGTTTTTATCTGTTGCCAGGATACCGATTTGGTCAAACCATTCAATCGCATCTTCTGCCGAAAAATGCTGCATGGCATTCCATGCAAAGTTTGCATCTTTTCCACGATAGCATTCTTTTTTTTGCACTTTGTTTGTAAAATTGCATCTGCCATTTCCGGTTGCTAACAATTTTTTGCCAAGCCGGTTCTTTTTTTCTAGGATCATCACATGAGCATGTTCTCTTGCCGCCATGATCGCTGCCATCATCCCGGAAGCTCCTCCTCCGAGAACAAGCACTTCTATACTGCGCATTTCTTTTGTTCCCTTTCTTTCTATCATAAAGATATATGATCAGATTGTTTTTAGCATATAAACTTTCTTTTCTATCATAAAATGAATTGTATGGTTAAATTATTTTTTTCCTTTTATGCAAAAGAACCATCTGCTTTGCATCATCAGGAAGAATAATTTTCCAATATACTATATAACTCATTTTCATCTTTGACTTCTACGCCTTTTTTTAACTGTGTTCTTTCTTCTGTGGTCAGATTTTTTGTCTCGATCCCGGTATATTCATAGATCGTATTCTTATCTCCATAATATACAACAACTTCTCCGTCTATTGCAATCAGATAATAACGATATGTCACTTTACTGCTGTCATAGATCTTCTTTACGATCAGACGGTCTTTTGCAAACGCAACAACGCCAAAGCTTTGCAAACCATCTAAATATTCCTGCACCGGCAGACTGCTCATATATTTTTTGCAATATGCATCTGTCTCGTCACGGTCAAGTCCTACAAGCTCTTTGGGAAGTGTCTCATATTCCGTTGTAGTCTGTTTGCTGGCGGCATCATATTTTTGTACCTGATAGACCGTATCGACACTAAGCTTCTGGTTTGAGGCTTCTGCCTGAATGCTCTTCATATTTTCTTTCACCGCATTTTTTGCTGCTGTCGAAGCTTCCTTCTTTACATTTTCATCGATCGAAGCTGTCATTTCCTTTTGCATTTCTTTTTCAAATGTCTTTTGACTGCTTTTCACATGATAAAACGCACAAAAATATCCGGTCAGTCCGCCAAAAACCACACTGCATACCATCAACAATGCGACCAGCCAATAAGATGTTTTCTGTTTCATATTTTCACCGTACCTTTCTTTCCTAGCACTTCTCTCTTTCTACTAGTATTGCACGGTTTTATAACTTTATACAAAAGCTATTCCCAGATTCCTTTTTGTAAGAAACGATCGACTCTTTGCTGTGAACGCTTTACGACTTCTTTATCAAAACCGATCACTTCTAAAAGTCTTATCGCATTTCTCGAATTTGCTCTTCCTTCTTTTAACAGGTAATCAAAGGAAACATCACCATCCTGTAACACTTCTTCAAAATGACAATTCTGATATATATCTTCTAATAAATACGTTAATTCAATATCATGCGTTGCCGCAAAGCATAAAGCATTCTTTTTAGCAATTTCTTCTAGTAACTGTGAAGATGCTGCCACACGCTCAACGGTATTTGTACCTCGCAATATCTCATCAATAAAGCAAAGTACCGCAACATCATCTTCTCGTATTTTGGTAAAAATACGTTTTAAGGATTTGAGCTCAACGATGAAATAACTTTCCTGTGATAAAATATCATCACGCAATGCCATCGACGAATAGATCCGGTAAAAAGACGAACAATATTCGTCTGCCAATACCGTATGTATCGTCTGTGCAAATAATACATTGATCGCTACTGCTTTTAAAAATGTCGATTTACCGGATGCATTGGAACCGGTAAAGAGTATACTTTTGTCGGTATCAATTGAATTTTTGACCGGATTTTTGATCAACGGGTGGTATAGCATTTGCATTTTTAGCTGCTTGGAATGCTCCTTTTCCATCTCAAATTGCGGAATACAATATGTTTCTACACTGTCACGAAAAGAGGCAATTGCGATGATCGCATCCAGATAGCCGATGATATCATACAATTCTAATAATTCTTTCTCATATTTGCAAACTTCTTTGATCATTGTTCCTATTTTGATCAGATCGACATGACACAAGATTCTGACATAGTCAAAGACTGCATCAAACAGACTGCCTGATATCGAACTTCCACCGGATACCAAAAAAGAAAATCTCGAAAACTTCCGAAACTTGCCTGCAAGCTCTTTCATCCGCCTTCGTTCGTTTTTTGCTGCCACAAAATCAACGGAACTGATCGCATCACATTTTTTGATCGTTCGCAAAATAAAAGAAAACAATGCCAGATACGATGTCATTTCTGCTTTTGCCTTATAATAAAAATATGCATTGACCGCCATAACAACAAACAGCAAAAGGATCATTTCTGACGGAAAGAACGGCAGCATCACAACAGAACCAATCATTGCAAGACATGCGATCAGATGCGGAAAACGCTTTACCTGTAGTTGATCTAACTCTTTTGCCAAACTTAAAAATTCATACACGGATATCTGGTCTGTCTTACCAATATCACACAATGCCATTTCAAGATCATAACGCTTGTCTTCCTGTTTTGTGATCTCTTCGATCAACTGTTCTCTCTTATCTAATTCTTCTTCCTGATAAAGAGGGCTGCGTAGCAAATGGTACAGGTATTCTTCACCGGCTGATGTTCTGGTATGATTTAATAACATAAAGATCTGATCCATCTCCAGATCATTCCATGTAATATCATCGATGTCTGACTCTTTTTTCTTTTGTTCATGATAAAAGCAGATATTCCGAAAGATCTTATCGCTATATTCGTCTCTTGTTTCCATTCCCCATTCCTGTTTTAACAGAAATTGTATCTTATCTTTATACTTTTGCCGATCATAAAATCCTTTTAACAAAAAAAGAATTACAAATATAAGAATACCAACTAAGATTTTAAAAAGCATTTTAGTTTCCTCCCAAAACGTTAAAATGTATAACGATCCGTTTTTCCACTGTGTGGTAATTGCATCCTCACAGAGCATTTTATGCTTTATAGGAAACAACGGATTTTCTATTCCACAAAAAAGATACACCACAGGATTTTCCTATGATGTATCTAAATATACCATATTTTATTCCATATGCCAAAAGCATGTCTGTATTCCTGTCATTCAAAAAAATCTGCCTTCTTATGTGACATACAGGAATAATACATCCTTTTTATGAAAAACGTCCGATCTTTAACGGCTTACGGTAGTATGCATTTGAGATCTTAATACCATCTCTGGCATTACTTGCATGAATGATCTTTCCTCCGCCGATATACATTGCTACATGGCTGACATGACCGCTTCCATAGAAGAACAGATCGCCCGGACGTACCTCGGAGCTTTTCACGCTACGGGATGCAGATGCCTGCGCCGCAGATGTTCTAGGGATCGAAATACCAAAATGTCTGTAGATTCCCATTGTAAATCCCGAACAGTCTGTTCCGTTTGTCAAGCTTGTACCACCCCATACATAGCGGTTCCCCAAAAATTGCATTGCATAGCTGACCATAGAACCATTACCTGAATCAGAAGAAGAACTGCTGTCAGACTCTTTGAAAGATACTGCACTCTTTAGCTTATACTTGATCGAAACAAAATCCTTGCTGACAAACACCTTTTCATCATCGATCGAAAGCATGACCCAGTTAGAAAGGTCATCATACATTGCATCCAGATCTACACCTTTTGTCGCATTCTTGCTGCTTTTCTTTTTGACATAGTTTTTCATATATTCAACGGTAAGATTTTCTTTTTCTACCGTATAATCTTCATCCTCTGATAACTGATCATAGATCGGTGCATCTGTACTTGGCAGATAACGTACATTTAATGTCTCTGTCTTTACGATTGCTTTTAAGGAAGCAACTTTCAATGCTTTTTGCTGTGCTGCCTCTCCCTGTATCAGATATTTTGTTTTGACATAACCTTTGACTTTTCCTGAACGGATCTTTGACCAGCCTTTTTTCGTCGAAAGGATATCGCATCCTGTATTTTTTGTCATCTTTCCGACTAAAGCAGAGTTTTCACTTGCCTTCTTTCTGACATTCAAATATGTGTCTACTTTTACAATACCTAAATTCTTATATTTTGCACTTAATTTAATCTTTTGTTCCGGCTCTTTTGTTGCCTGCGGAGTAAGATCTGTCAATGTAGTCTGATCCGGTGCAGCCGTTGCTGCTACATCCTGTACCTCAGCAGACTGCTGTGTTGTATTGACCGCACCTGTCTGTACATTTTGTGCTTCTTTTTGTGCCTGTGCTGCATCTTCCTGTGCATCAGCGATCACAGTTTCACAATAATGATCTAATGACAGTGTGATTCCGGCAAGCGGCTTTTCCTTTGAAATTGAAACAGCCTGTCCATGTATTGAAACCAAACTTCCTGTCAATACAACAATCGTGCCTGCCATAATAAATTTATGATATCTTTTTTTCATGGTATTCCTCATTTCCAATCACTTTTTATACAGAACAAGGTATTTCCTATTTAGAAACACCTTGTTCCTTTGTTGCAAAAAATTCACAAATGTTACAAAACTATTACAAGTATAGCAAGTGATGTAATAATTGTCAACCAGCTTACAATTTTTGCCATGAATATTATACATTATAAGTTTCCACATAGTCATATGTACTCTTACCATTTTTCACCGGATCAGATAATAATACAGACCAGGCCACCGTTGCTGTCATTGATAACCTTTTGCAAGGTATCCTGTAATTTCATCTGGCTTTCCTCTGTCAGCCGGTTCACTTTCGAAGTCATGCCTTCTTCTACCAGCTGTCTGACGGTCTTTCCAAAGATATTCGTATCCCAAATGGACTCTTCTGCCTCCGCATTCTGCCCGGCAATATAATGGATCAGGTCTTCTGCCTGCTGCTGTGTGCCAACGATCGGTGCAATCTCTGTTTCTATGTTCGCCTGGATCAGATGAACAGACGGACTGACTGCTTTGATCTTGACACCAAACTTGTTCCCATGACGAATGATCTCCGGTTCCGAGATGACAATTTCTTCTGTTCCCGGTGTGATCACTCCATAACCTTTTGCATGCACCTCTTTCCATGCATCCGACAGCTTTTCAATCTCTTCTTTCTTTCCTACATATTCCTTTAACAGATGGATCAGCTGATATTCGCCTTCAATCGGTGTTCCCACCAGTTCACTGATGATCTGATAATACCGGCTGTCATCAAAAAGTGCCTCAATCTGCACAATACCGTTTTCCATGCCTATACTATCTATCTTAAATTCACGGATCATATCATTATCGACAGCGAAGTTATCGCGGATCACATCACGCACAAGTGATATTTTATCAAGGATCTTACGCACACTTTCGATCAGCTCTTTCTTTAACCAATGATCGATCGGCAGCATTTCTACCCATTTGGGAAGACGGAAAACAAGCTGGCGAATCGGAAATACCGATAACATCTGTTCCATGATACGTCCGATATCTTCATTGCGAAGCTGGTTACAATTTACAGGAAGTACCGATACCTCATATTTTTCACTGAGTTTTCGTGCCAGTTCTTTGGCTTCCTCTCCAAATGGTTTTACAGTATTTAAAAGAACGACAAATGGTTTTCCGATACTTTTTAATTCCTGTATGGTTCTTTCTTCTGCCGGAACATATGCTTCTCTTGAAATTTCGCCAAAGCTTCCATCCGTTGTCACTACGATGCCAAGTGTGGAATGATCATGGATCACTTTACGTGTTCCGAATTCTGCCGCTTCGGAAAACGGCATCGGCTCTTTTGACCATGGTGTCATGACCATACGCTCATTTTCTTCTTCACGAATACCTTCTGCTTCCTGAACAATATAACCGACACAATCGATCATGCGGACTTTTACCTGATTTTCCCCATATAAGTCGACCGAAACGGCTTCTTTCGGAATAAATTTCGGTTCCGTTGTCATGATCGTCTTTCCATCTGCTGACTGCGGTAATTCATCTGTTGTTCTTTCTTTTTCATTTTCATCTTCTATTCCGGGAATTACCATTAATTCCATGAATCTCTTTATAAATGTAGACTTTCCTGTACGAACCGGACCACATACGCCAAGATAGAATTCTCCATTGGTTCGTTCTGCTAAATCCTGATACACTTTAAAGCCACTCATATTTTTCCTCCATTCCTGCCTTTTTGTCTGATTCTTTCTTTAGTCTTGTTACCACTTTATGAAACACAAAAGAAAAATATTCCACAAAAAGGGAACAAGCCAAATGGCATATTCTCTTTTTTTTCAAATACAATGTCAATACAGCCTGACAAAACAGGAGGATTTCTTTGCGTCTTTTACGACCTTGGAAAAGAAGCTTCTTTTGGCTGTCAGTAACAGCCTTTCTTATTACACTGATACTCTTTGGTATCTATTCTTTACGATATGATCAACAACTCCGACAGGCACAATCGCAATACCGGTCACTTCAAAAAAAGGCGATCCAGCGCAGCCCGCCACAGACCATTTCAAAGAAACAAAATTATTCCAAAAAGAAATACCAAAAAAGAACGGTAACCATACCAAATATTGATTTTCCGCTTCTATGGAAATATAATTCTGACATTTATGCCTGGATCATGATCCCGGATGCCAATGTCTCTTATCCAATCTTACAACATTCTAAATATGATACATACTATCTAAACCACAATCTGAGCGGCAGTACCGGATATCCGGGCTGTATTTTTTCTAAGACACAATCAAAAAAAGACTTCACCGATGCACTCCTTATACTCTATGGGCATAATATGAGAAATGGAACGATGTTTGGTGCACTTCGTCAGCTTGATAAGTCGGATTTTGTAAAAAAAGTCTATTTTATCTACATCATTACTCCTACTTCTAAAATTTTATATCGTATCCGATCCAGTGCTGTATGGTGTAACAAAGACATTCTTTATACATTTTCTAATACACCTGACAGCATATATCACTTTGTCCGGGCGATTGATCTGCATGGAACCTCCCAAAGCAAAATACTTCTTTTAGACGCTTCCAAAGACAAAAAATCACAATGGTTAGTTTTATCAACTTGTGGTTCTGATTCCAAAACCCGTTTTTTTATCATTGCACAAAAACAAAATGAATGGAGGAAATAACTATTGAAACATCCTATTCGAACTTTAACATCCTTTTTTCTTTGCCTGTTACTGGTATGTAGTACAGCATGCAGTGTGATGTACGGAAAAGCCGCTTCCCCATCCTATACAGACACACAAAAAACGTATACGATCCGTCAGCTTACAAGTGATTATCAATTCTTTGTCCGAAACGAATTGCAAAGCAATAATCACTTTGTCGGAGCAGCAGCCTGTGGTGGCAAAGCCTATTTAAATACGTTTGGAGACGGTGCGATCGTTCCTTCTTATTTTGATACTGTTCTCTCCCTGAATAACTACAACGGACAAAATAACAGCCACTATCTTGCATCCGATTCCAAATATAAAGATCTTTGCAAGCAGCCAGCATATTATAAAAATGCAAACCGTAATTACCCTTCTTTGACAAAATATCCTGATAAAAACAATGCATATATCCGATTTGATTCTGCTTTTACATCTCTGATCCGTGAATCAGCCGATATGATGGATCAGGCTTCCTTGACACTGTCAATGGATCAGATGCACTATGTATCGTTTGATGGCAACAACGGATGGCTTTTGACGATTCCATTTAGTAAAACCGTCCATTCCGTCCGGATTCCTAAACGGATCATCAAAAAAGCAGACTGGATCCTGATCGATGGTGTGAAAGATTTAAAAGAATTAGCAGAAACCGATCACATTATTAGTATAGAACAAAGTGATCCGCTCTCCATCGGTGGCAGCTATTCTTTTGTCCGTCCGGACGACTGGAAAAAAGCAGTCTTTATCGCTACGAATGACAGACAGAGCAGTCTTTTTACAAACTTCTTTGGAACGTACCAGAAAAAAGCTCATCTGCTTGATGATGCACATGGTTTAAAAAACATCGAAGGTGCGGAAACGATACGTGCCGGACAAATGGATCTTTCCGGTGTCAAATTGATCTGGAATTTTCCACAAAACAAAAAACTTCATTGCGAATATATGCCGGGGCATGTTGTCGCTCCGAATGCAACGGTTTCGATCACAAACGGCTGTTTTGAAGGCAGCTATATTGTAAACAATCTCTATTGTTGCGGTGCTGAAGGACATTTCTATCCTTATAAAGAAGTTACGCCACCAAGCCCAAGTGCAACCCCAACGATCAAGCCGACTCCTACTCCAACTGTAAAACCAACTCCTACTCCAACCGTCAAGCCGACTCCTACTCCAACGTGGAAACCTACCCCTACTCCTACTCCAACGTGGAAACCTACCCCTACTCCTACGATAAAACCGTCTCCCACTCCGACCGTCAAACCGACTCCTACTCCAACGGCGAAACCTACCCCTACTCCTACGATAAAACCGTCTCCCACTCCGACTCCAACTGTCAAGCCGACTCCTACTCCTACGGCAACACCTACCCCTACTCCTACGATAAAACCGTCTCCCACTCCGACTCCAACTGTCAAGCCGACTCCTACTCCTACGGCGAAACCTACCCCTACTCCTACGATAAAAACATCTCCCACTCCGACTCCAACCGTCAAGCCGACTCCTACTCCTACGGCAACACCGTCAATCACTCCGACGATAAAGCCTACTCCTACCGTCAAACCGGCAACTACTCCAACGACAACACCATCAACCACTCCGACAATAACACCGGCTTTTACTCCTACCGTACCGCTAAGTCCGATACCTACCGCTACAACAGCACCAACTCCATCGGTTACACCTGCACCAAGTAACACACAGATCACGGCCTCTCCAACTGCTTCTCCGACAAGCAGACAGGTAACAGTCACAAAGAAAAAAGTAACATTTGTACAACCGGCACCAAGACCAATTCCACAAACTTTGTCAAAATACTCTCCAGCTACCGGTGAAAAGACATTGCATTGGATCTTTGGCGGTTTACTTCTGATCACAGGAGCCGGTATTTTGCTATTCCGGAAAAAATAAAATTTAAAATAATAGCACCGGATAAGAAACGCTAGCTTACCAGTTTTTGTCATTCATAGCCAATTATTCTCATATTTTATGTAATTTTTTATATATTTTGTATACTTTATTTTTATTTAACCTTTCCTTTGTAGCACTATGCACAATGCCATGCTATAATTCAATAGCAAAGTATAATTTTTATACAAAAGGAGAGGTAAACCAAATGCAAATCAAAAAACTTTTAGCAGTCGCACTCGCTGCGGCAATGACACTGTCAACCTTAAGCACCACTACTCTGACACAGCCAAAAAAAGCCAGTGCAGCTACTTTTACAAATCTGAATCAAAAACAGATGGTTACTGCAATGGGGGCTGGCTGGAATCTTGGAAACCAATTGGAAGCAGCAAACAATGGTACACCAAGTGAAACAGCATGGGGCAACCCAACTATTTCGGCTAATCTGATCAAAGCAGTCAAAAACGCAGGATTTTCTACAATCCGTGTTCCTGTTTCTTATCTTAGCAAGATTGGCAGCAATTCTAATTATACGATTGATTCTGCCTGGCTGAATCGTGTCAAAGAAGTAGTTGATATGTGTATCGCAAATAATTTATACGTTATTATCAACATGCATGGAGACGGTTACAATTCTGTACAGGGTGGATGGCTTTTGTGCAACGGTTCTGACCAGACAACGATCCGTAACAAATACAAAGCCTGCTGGAAACAGATTGCAAACAAATTCAAAAACTATGACCAGCATGTTGTATTCGAATCAATGAATGAAGAATTTGACGGTACTTATGGAACACCAAACACAACATACTATGCAAATATCAACAAATTAAACCAGATCTTTGTTGATACTGTCCGTCAGACAGGCGGCAACAATGCAAAAAGATGGTTAATGATTCCGGGCTGGAACACAAATATTGAATACACAGCCGGAAACTATGGTTTCTCATTACCAACAGACAACTACCGTGACAGCAGTATTTCTTCCAGCGAAAAACGTATCATGATCTCTGTTCATTATTATGATCCATGGGGCTTCTGCGGAGAAGAAAGCACAACCGCTACACAGTGGGGAAGTAAAGCCACGAACAGTTCTAAAGTTGATAGCTGGGGCGATGAATCTTATATGAAAACAAACTTTGAGAAGATGTATAACAAATTCTCAAGCCAGGGATATCCTGTCGTCATTGGTGAATATGGTGCCATTGACAAATCTTCTATTGATTCCCGGAACACTGCATGCCGTGCCGATTTTGCAACAAAAGTCTGCACCTATGCCAAGAAATATGGTATGGTTCCTGTCTGGTGGGACAATGGTGACACAAACAAATATGGATTTGCTCTGTTTAACCGCTATACAGCAGCCGTAACACAGTCTGCAATCATCAAAGCGATCACAACAGTATATCCAAAATCAAGCAGCTCATCATCTTCCATTGATACAAGCAAAACTTATATGTTAAAGAACGTAAATAGTGGTATGTATCTGGATGTATCCGGTGCTAAAGCAGTAAACGGCACTAATGTACTTCAGTATACAGCTTCAAAAGCAAAAAATAATAACACATGGAAATTCGTTTCTAACGGAAATGGTTATTATTACATTTATTCACAACTTGGAAACGGTTCTACATTCCTTTTAGACGTTGCCAATAACAGCAGCGCAAATGGTGCTAATATCGGCATCTGGTCAAATACAAATTGTAATGCACAGTTATACAAGATTGTGAAAAACTCAGACGGAAGTTATAACATCTATACAAAATCTTCCGGTAACAAGAGCTGTATCGAAGTTGTAAATGCACTCACAACAAAAGGGGCAAACGTACAGCAGTGGGTATACAACGGACACAACTGCCAGAAATGGTACTTAGAAGCTGTCAACTAATTTTTCAAAGATATATTTGTAACGTATAAAAAATAACTTTGCAAATCAAACTGCACATAGACAAAATGTTTATGTGCAGTTTTTATCTGCATTAAAAATCATACCCTGTCTTTGCACAAACTGTTTTGTACATGCCAAAAACACTTTTTCTTTTCTTCTTATCTTTTTTATTGTATACTATCCTTTGTTACTGAACTAAAAGACAATGTTTTATAAAAACTTACTATTATGATCATACTTTTATAGAAACCTAGCAGGAAGAATTCGTTTTTTTAAGATACCAAAAGTACATATCACTTAGAAAAGAGGACTATTATGCAAAATAACAAAGAATTTCTAGCAACTGAACCGATCGGAAAATTACTGTTAAAGCTGGCAGTTCCATCTGTCATCTCACAGCTTGTTAATATGCTTTATAACGTGATCGACCGTATCTATATCGGTCATATTCCCGGAGATGGAAGTCTTGCTCTTACCGGTGTTGGTGTTTGTATGCCAATCATTCTGGTCATATCTGCTTTTGCTGCTCTGATCGGTTTTGGCGGAGCGCCAAGAGCTTCGATCTTTATGGGCAAAAACGAAATGGAACAGGCAAAAAAGACACTTGGAAACTGTTTTTCTTTTCAGATCATTATTTCTGTGATCTTAACCGCATTACTGCTTTGCGGCAATCGTTTCTTTTTAATGGCATTTGGTGCAAGTAAAAACACAATCTCTTATGCCGTTGATTATATGAATATCTATGCTTTAGGAACGATTTTTGTACAGCTTACACTCGGCATGAATTCTTTCGTTACGGCACAGGGCTTTTCAAAAACCGGAATGCTTACAGTTGTGATCGGTGCTGTCTGTAATATTGTGCTTGATCCAATCTTTATTTTTGGATTCCGTCTTGGTGTAAAAGGTGCAGCATTGGCTACAATCCTTTCTCAGGCAGTTTCCTGTATCTGGGTGATCCATTTTCTTTGTGGTAAGAAAACTTTTTTGCGTATCCAAAAGAAATATCTCCGACCGGAAGCAACGATCATCCTTCCATGTCTCGGATTAGGCATCTCTACTTTTGTGATGCAGGCAAGTGAAAGCGTGATCTCCGTCTGCTTTAATGCTTCTTTACTCCGATATGGCGGAGATGTTGCAGTCGGAGCTATGACGATCTTAACAAGTGTAATGCAATTTGCCATGCTTCCTTTACAGGGAATCGGACAAGGTGCACAACCGATCACAAGCTATAATTATGGAGCAAAAAATGTCGATCGTGTCAAAAAAACGTTCAAACTTCTGCTTGGTATCTCGCTGGCTTACTCTGTTTCTTTCTGGGTGATCTTGCAATGCTTCCCTGCTCTTTTTGCCGGAATTTTCACTTCTGATGCTACTTTGGCTGCCTTTACCGCAAAAGCTCTGCGCATATATTGTGGCAGCCTTTTCCTCTTTGGAATCCAGATTGCCTGTCAGATGACTTTTGTTGCGATCGGCAGTGCACTTTGCTCTGTGATTGTAGCCGTTGTGCGTAAATTTGTCCTTCTGCTTCCTTTGATCTATCTGATGCCGCATCTGATTTCCAATAAAACAAATGGTGTATATTTTGCAGAACCGATTGCAGATCTGATCGCAGTCAGCTTTACTGCCATTCTTTTTGCATTCCAGTTTAAGAAAGCATTACAAAAATGCAAGACAGACAGATAGCATATAACCGTCCGTACATAACTTTTATAACGCTTCAAAGTCCATTGCCATCATACCGTATACAATGCTATATAGCATTACCATCAGTCAGAAGGGGGAATCAAAAATGGAAACGACAACACGTAACGAAAAAACACGTCATGAAATGGTGATCAGCAACCCGGATGTAGATGTACGTTTCTATTTATCAAAAGACGAAGGAAGTTATGTTACACCACATTGGCATGACAGCTTAGAACTTGTCTACGTGATCAAAGGCTGTGTTACATTAAACCTTCCGCATGGAATCAGCCAGACAGCACACAGCAATGAGTTCTTTCTTGCTAATCCAAGAGAGATCCATTCTGTATTATCAGAAAAAAACGAGGCTTTGGTCTTACAGATTCCGCAAAAATTCTATGAAAAGTTTCTTTCTCCCCAGTCTTTATACCATTTTGCTGTCAATATGCACCCGGAGAATACAATTGAACAGACCAAATTAGAAAAGATCAAAAAAACCTTTCTCGATCTTTTTATTACTTATGATATCCGGCCGGAGGGCTATCAGCTTCGGTTTTACAGCCTTCTGTACGATCTTTTATTTACATTAGTACATTCCTATTCCCAAAAGATCCAGCCTTCGGAATACACTCATCAGACAAAAATGTTTCATCGCATGAAAGATATCATGGATTATATTGACAAAAACCACCGGAATGCAATCTCTACTTCCACAATTGCCAATCACTTTTCCTACCATCCCGATTATCTTGCACGCTTTTTTAAAAAATATATGAACTGTACGATCACAGATTATATCTATGCGATCCGCATTCATTATGTCGAGCAGGATCTGATCCAGACGCAGCTTCCGATTGCACAGATTTTTGAAGTGCATGGCTGTTCGAACCACCATCTTGCCATGAAATATTTTAAACAACAATGGGGATGCACACCAAGCCAATATCGTAAAAACATACGTTAATACACTCTTTTTCTCGTCAATATCGCAAAAACATGCATTAATACACTCTCTTCCTCATCCATGTCGTAAAAATATACATTAATATCATTTTTTTCCGTCTTTTTATTCTCAAAAAATCGGAATCGTACCATTCACACCTCTGAATCCTCTCTTTTCAACATCGTTTTTCTCCGCTATACTAACCATAGAAACTATCAGACGCAGCCTTTAGACATTTTAACTTCTTATCCTGACAGCAGGAATACTACAATGTCAGCAATTCATAGTATGTATGGATCGTGTTTCTGTTTCATTTTTACTTTTGGGAAGACACGTTGTCTGGTTAGAATATCTGATTTTTTAAGCTTTTTTGCTGATTGGGCGCGGGTCATAACTATAGGGGCGACTCAGTCTGAGTAGCATTGTTGTTTGGGACACGCTCCCGCTTCGCAAAGCCACGTAGCGCACACGTAGCATTGCAAAAAGCAAATACACTTTTTGCAACGCAAGTGGCGACGGTCTTTGAGATTCCCAAACAGCAATGTACATCAGACCGGCCTTGCCCCTATATCAGATGAGAGCGCCCATAATCAGAGCAAAAAAGCAAAAAATCTTAGATATCCTTAGCAGGCAGGAAAGTGCCCCAAAAGTAAAATGAAACAGAATACACGAACAGATACATAACATGCTGACACTGACAGGATCCCGGTTGTCAGGATAAGAAGACGATACGGCAGAGCAGGCTGCGACGGATGAATATGAAAATTGATCATAAAGGAGGAAAACGATGCTAAGAAATCCGATTTTGAAGGGCTTTAATCCCGATCCGTGCATTTGTAAAAAAGGTGATGATTATTATATTGCGGTGTCTACTTTTGAGTGGTTTCCCGGTATTCCGATCTATCATTCCAAAGATATGAAGCATTGGGAGCTTTATACCCATGTATTGACTGATGACAGCAATCCTGATTTAAAAAAACTGCCTTCCGCAAAAGGAATCTGGGCACCATGCCTGACCTATTGTGAAGAAGAAGATCTGTTCTATGTTGTCTATGGAGTAATGAATTCCATGAATGCCAGATATTTTGATGTGGATAACTTTGTGATCACAGCTAAGAATATCGAAGGTCCATGGAGTGAGCCGGTTTATTTGCACTCTTCCGGATTTGATGCATCGATCCTGCATGATGATGATGGCCGGAAATATATTGTCTCACTTGACTGGGAAACAAGAGAAGGCTATGAAAAGCCGGGTGTGATCGCCATTTCGGAATATGATCCGGTCAAAAAAGAGATCATCGGCTATCCAAAAAGGATCTGGAAAGGCGGTACAGACCGAGGATGTATCGAGGCTCCTCATCTGACAAAGAGAAACGGTTATTATTATATTATGTGTGCAGAAGGCGGCACCGGCTATAACCATTGTGTGACCATGGGACGTTCCCGCAATGTCTGGGGACCATATGAAGGCGATCCTAAAAATCCGATCGTCACTTCCAACCCTGTAGTTTCTAATGAACGTCATGATCCTGATCATTTGAAACCGAAATATTTCAACCCTGATACAATGTTACAAAAAGCCGGACATGGCAGTTATGTTGAAACTTCTCTTGGTGAAGTATATCTGGTTCACCTTTGTGCAAGGCCATTCCGACCGGAACTTCGCTGTACGCTTGGACGTGAAACAGCGATCCAGAAGATGAAATGGACCGAGGATGGATGGCTTCGTATGGCAGATAGCAGTAATATCGCAAAAGAATATTGTGAAGAAAGTCAGTTACCGGATGTTTTGGCCAAAGAAATCCCGGATTTTGATGATTTTGATGATGACACACTTGGCAACTTCTACTATGCACCACGAGTCATGCCGCAAAGCTTTGCCGATGTCACAGCACGAAAAGGCTATGTCCGTCTGCGTGGTCAGGAATCCCGCACCTCTCTGAATAAAGTCAGCATTCTTGCCCGTAAATTGACAAGTGTGTATGCTGCGATCACAACAAAAATGGAATTTGTACCGGAAGTTCACCAGCATTCTGCCGGATTGATCTTATATTATGATAATATGAATTATATCAACCTGCGTAAATATTACAGCGAAACATTAGGTCAGAGTGCGATTTCCATTATCGCTTTAGAAAACGGAGAAAAGACAGAATTTGTCAATACACGTATCGGTGTTGAAGATGTTCCGATCTACTTCCGTCTGGAAATCGAAGGAAAACATTCTCAATTCTATTGGAGTTACAACGGAAAAGAGTATAACAAGATTGGTATTCCGTTTGACACAACGAAGTTTTCCGATGAATATTGTAAATACGGTGAATTTACCGGAACAATGGTTGGAATCACCTGTGCTGATCGTGTAAAGCATAAACATTATGCAGACTTTGATTTTTTAGAATACAAAGCTGATGAAAACCGGAATGTAGAATAAAAAGCTGCCAATTTCTTTTTTAAGCATTTTACAATAATCTTTTAAAAGATTTTGTAAAATGCTTTTTTATGGAATAGGAAAATGCTCGTACAGTAGTGGTATATCAACAAGAATTGCTTTAGCAATTCTTGGAGTGCAAAGCGCTGGCTTTGCACTTTTTTATGGAATAGGAAGTTGCTCGCACAGTAGTGGTGCACCAGCAAGAGTGTCAGATCCTGATATTTCATGTTCTGCCTCATTTCCTGCTGATCTTACCCATTTCCCGATAGTATTTTTCTTTTTCCTGATACATTTTCCGGTCTGCTTCTCTTAACAGGTTATCAAATGGTTCTTTTGCATTATGACGATATGCAAATCCAAAAGACATACTGATCTTTTTCAATTCCTGATACATGTTTAACTTCTCGGTATATTGCTCGATCTGCTCCGGCTTTGCCCCCATCAATATGACAACAAATTCATCACCGCCAACCCGGTATACATTCTCTGTTTCAAAACACGCATTTAAAATCTCCACTGCATCACAGATATAGCGGTCACCAAATCCATGCCCCTTCGTATCATTGATCTTTTTTAATCCGTTCAGATCACACATCACGACCATCATAGACTGTTCCTTATCAAATTCTGTATCATAGACCCATTGCATAGCCCTTCTGTTCTTACAATTGGTCAACTGATCATGTGTTGCACTTCTTTCTACCACTTTTGCATAATCACGAAGACGGATCATCATAGAAATTACAAATTCCATCATATTGATCAAAACAGAAGTATTATTCATATAAGCTGCCGGTGGATTATCCACCCCATAGAAACCGATATATTTTCCGTTGATCTCGATTGGTCCCGTTACCAGTGTTTTAATTCCTTGTGGTTTTAAGATCTGATACATCGGTTCACTGACTTTTCTATATTCTTCCAGATCTTGGATCATAATATTATGCGATTTCTCATACTCCCGAAACCAGACTTCCAATGCCCCATCATAAGGTACATTCTTGAGATTATCAATTTCCTGTGTTACACCTTCCCGACACCATTCATATGTATTATCATAAGTGCCATCTCCGTTATCCTCAAAAATATAAGCACGGTCGGATTTCAGATTTTCACAGATATACTTTAAAATCTGATTTATAATATGTTCCGGTGATTCTGCTGACGATGCGTAACGTATCATGTCTGTAATAAATTTCTCATGATTAATTTTTCCCATAGCAAATCCTCCTTCTTTTGTATCTGATTTGTATTCTGCTTTTAAATCCGTACTATCATAAACTAACACTCATCATATTATTACTGTTTTGCAAAAGATTTTCTTTGGAAACATCGTACTGATTCCTGTTTATAAAATGTTTTTTGAATATTATACTGCTACCGTTTTGCGAAATACTCTTTTTTTGATAAAATGATACGCTGCCATCATCGAAACTCCGGTGATCACCCATGAAATCGGATAAATGATCAATAACACCCAGAATGTATGATAAATCCGGCACACTGTTGCGATCCATATCAGACGTAACACACAAGAGCCGACACAAGTGATCACAGCAGGGAGAAGGGAATGTCCGAGTCCCCGCATGGCACCTGCACTGATCTCATAAACAGAGGTCAGAAATTCCAGTGTCGTTACGATCAAAATTCGCTGTACCGCAAACCGGTATACTGCCTCATCGGTTGTATACAAATGTAAAAAGAAGTCTCTTCCCAGCACAAAAATGCAAGATAATGTTCCACAAAAAAGAATGGAAAAGAGCATGGATAACCGAAAGATCTTTTTGCATCTGTCTTTTTGACCGGCACCATAGTTCTGACTTGTAAACGTAACTGCTGCCTGTGCAAAGGCATTGACCATAAAATACGAAAAGAACTCATAGTTTAATGCTGCTGCCGATCCTGCGATCGCATTCGAACCAAAGCTGTTGATTGCACTCTGGATACACACATTAGCGATTGAAAACATCATTCCCTGTAGTCCTGCCGGGATGCCGATCAGCAATATCTTTTTTAACTGTTTGGATGCAATCTTTAACTTCTTTATATCCAGGCGGATCGGTTCCGCTTCATGCAAAAGAATATATATAATAATACCGGAACTGACCATATTGGATATGACGGTAGCAATTGCTACCCCTGCTACACTAAGATGAAACACAATGACAAGAACCAGGTTTAATACAGTATTTACAATACCGGCTGCGATCAGACTGTATAATGGTCTTCTGCTGTCTCCGATACTTCGTAAAATGGAAGAGCCAAAATCATATAACATAATAAAAGGCATTCCAAGCAGATAGATTCTCAAATACAATACTGCCATCTGTATGACATCTTTTGGCGTTCCCATCAAAAGAAGTACCGGTCTGGCAATAAACTGTCCTGCGATCATTACAAAAAGACCGCTAAGAACAGCAACCACGATTGCTGTATGTACCGCAGACTGAATGCTGTCTTTCGCTTTTTGCCCTATATAATGTGCGATCACAACATTTGAACCGAGCGAAATACCGATAAACAGATTGATCATCAAAGAGATCAGAGAGCTGTTGCTTCCTACCGCTGCCAATGCCCGACTGCTGGCAAACCGCCCAACAACTGCCGTATCAACCGAATTAAATAACTGCTGCAAAATACTGCTTGCAGCTAATGGCAAAGCAAAGATCAGAATTTTATTCCATAAAGAACCATGTGTCATGTCCATTGTTTTTCCATTGGTCATACTCATTTTCCTTTCTCTTTATCGCAATATTTCTTTTTTTTGTCAGTTTGACAATATATTTTATTTTACCATACAACAGTTCTAATGTCATATCCAAAAACAGCATAAAATACACAAATAATGGAATATTACACAAAAGAAGGACCTTAAAAAGGATGCCTGCTTACCTGGCACCCTTTCTTGGATCATTCTCCCGATTTTTTATTCTCTGTAGCTCCTCATAAAACCGGTAACTGTTTTTACCGTTCTGTTTGACATAATACAACGCCTTATCCGCTTTTATATAATATTCTTCAAAGTTTCCTCCCTGTCTACACATGCACAGACCGCAGGACAGGGATGCCGGTGAAGTCTCTGCCGTAACATTTTTTGCCGCACTAAAGCTATCAAACAGCTTTCTTATCCGCACGCTCACCTCTGCTTCTGATGCCTCCGGCAGATAGAACAGAAATTCATCTCCTCCCAGCCGGCAGACCACTGCGTTCTCCATGCACTCTGTGAGCATTGCTCCTACCAGCCTGAGAGCACAATCCCCAGCCTTATGCCCATAGACATCATTGATCTTCTTCAGATTATCCATATCGACAAATCCCAGACAGCCATCATGCTTCTGCATTTTCTCAAGGATCAGCTTTTCACCCTTATGACGCATAGGAAGACCAGTCAGATAATCCAGGCTTTCCCTTGCCTCTCTCTGCCTAGCCAGCTCCAGCTCGCGGATGCGGTCCATTGTCTGGATCAGCGTAACGACCAGCAGGACCACCAGTCCGGTTGCGATAAAGATCCCTGACAGTGACACCACTCGATACACCGCTGTCACCTCCAGCATGACTGCAATCATGGCAGCTACCAGTCCGATCAGCGGAAGCTTGTAATGTTTCGCCGTTCCCTTGATGAGATCCCGGCAAATAGTGATAAATATTGTCAGGAACGTTCCTGCGATCACTAGGTGGGACAAGAACATTGTCGAGATAAAATCTGCGATATTCAGTAGCTGTAAGGCCGTGCATATCACAAAATCCACACAGGTGATACACTCTGCCACATGATAGATCTTCCGGTACCTTCCCTGCTGCACACTGTCAATATAGAACATGATCGGAACCGGGCAGAGCATCACAACGAAGAAGCACATATTCGACAGAATAGAAGCATTGGAAACAAACAGCTGGCGCAGCTTCGATTCTCCCAGCATCCACACCGCTCCAAAGATAAGGCAGCCCCACATAACTGAGTCTACCTTACTCTCTTTATTTAACATTGATGCCACTGACATATTGCTGCAGAAACTGTTTCTTTCCACATGGTCTTCCAAAATAATATCCCTGCAGATAATCAACCTTCATTTCTTTCATTTTCAGAAGCCATTCTTTTTCCTCGATGCCTTCTGCGCATATCCTGACGTTAATACTATGTACCATGGAGATGATATTTTTATATAATTCATAATCCCTGTCACTGTTCATCGCCTTGTCAGTAAAATCCCTATCCATTTTCACGTAACTTGGATTCATATCACGGATACAATGAAGATTCGAATATCCTGTTCCAAAATCATCAATCACAAAGGGAATCCCATTCTTGTCCAGAGTTTTACGGAATTTACAGAACGAAGGTGTCATATCCATAAATCCGCTTTCTGTCATTTCAACACATAAGCATTCCGGCTGTAATGAATATTTTTGAATTGTATCCAGAATATCCCGCTCCACATTGCCTTGCAGGATCTGAACATAGGATACATTTACATTCATCCGGAAGTCAGGAATATATTTCTGCATTTCACAGCACATTGCTGCAGCTTCGTTCAAAATATATCTTCCAGCGGGAATGATCAATCCGGTCTCTTCCAATAATGGGATAAACTCCATCGGTGAAACAAACTCCCGCCCTTCTTCTGTTATCATGGAAAAACGCATCAGTGCCTCTGCTCCAATGATCTGTTCGGACTGACAGTCCACGATCGGCTGGTAGTATACTTCAAAACCATCATAATGGTCCACAATAGCATTACGAAGTGTTGCTATGATTCTTCCTTTTCGTAAAAAGACCTCATAGTCATCCTGGTCAAAAACATAGTATCCATTTTTACCCATGCTTTTTGCCTGTTTCAAGGCAAATTCAAACTTTTTGCGGCATTCTTCGGTTCCCTCACAAAATGTTGCTGCATCTATAACACCAATAGAAATAGAAAATATAGCTTCATAATTTTCGGCTACTATGAAATTATGAAGTTTATCTGTAATCTTTTCTTTCAGTGCCACAGCGTCTTCTGCAGAGGAAGCTTCCAAATCCACGATCACATACTGATCCGCTACCAGATGGTAAATTCTCTGCTTGTCTGAAAGGCATTCCTTCATACAGCCGGCTACACTTTTCAGGATATAATTACCATAATCAGCTCCCCTGGAGCCATTGATCGCTCCAAAATCATCAATTCCTATATGCATAAAAAATCCCCTGGTAATGGGTTCTTTTTGTGCACGCAGATAAGCAATGAATTCCGGACCGCCAAGTAGTCCTGTGACATTATCGGCTCTTCTCTTGTTGCCGGTCTCATTCAGACACCCGACCAGATACTCTACCTTTCCATGCTGATCATTGATCACGATACCACGGCAGTTAATCCAGACCGGCATACCTTCTTTATCAAGCCACCTGTAATGAAGATTATGTACCATTTCTCTTCCTTCGCATATATCCGCAAGATGCTTTGCAAGCATCCTGCGGTCTTCCTCATATACTACCTTCATAACTTCATTTGCAGCATCTGTCAGAACATTTTTCGACATTTTAAACCGTTTCACAGCTGACTGTGAAATCTCAAAGGTATTAT
Organism: Jutongia hominis; assembly: GCF_014384965.1. Classification (GTDB taxonomy): domain Bacteria; phylum Bacillota; class Clostridia; order Lachnospirales; family Lachnospiraceae; genus Butyribacter; species Butyribacter hominis. The sequence goes on along the minus strand of NZ_JACRSW010000027.1, from coordinate 276,245 downwards.
TCTGCAGATCAAATATATACAGGTAATCATCCATACATTCTGTAATGATCTCAAATAAGATTTCTGCTGTCTGCTCTCCAAACACTCTAAATATATCATTAACCACAACAAGTACCTTCCTTACGACAACTTCACTCTATTCCTGCCATTTTCTAGAATAGCTTAAAGATATTCACACGGTCATGCATCTTGGCTGCTCCCTCTGCCAGATTAATACTGATCGCAGTATTCTCTTCAGAGGCTGCAGCATTGCCCTGTACTACGCCGGACAGCTGTTCAATTCCCTGACCGATCTGCTCCAAAGACTCTGCCTGGGAGTTGGCTTTCTCCATGGTGTTCTCTGCAATCTCTGCAAAGGACTCCATATCTGCAATGATCTGATTGAATGATTCTGCTGTTGTTCTTGTAATCGTATTGCCCTTTTCGATTTCCACTAAGGTCTTATCGATCAAATCTCTTGTATTTACAACAGATTGTGCACTGTCTGCTGCCAGCTTGCCGATCTGATCTGCCACTACTGCAAAGCCTTTTCCTGCTTCTCCTGCTCTGGCAGCTTCAATGGAAGCATTCAGGGATAACAGGTTGGTCTGGGATGCAATATCCTCGATATCTGTGATAATATTACCGATCTCCTTGGAGATTTCTGTGATGTGCTCCATTTCCATCAGCAGATCGTTCATTTTTTCTTTTTCTTCGTTCGCTTTATTTGCAGAGGCTTTTACACGTGAAGATGCGCTCTGTGTTTCCTTCGCTGTATCTGCCGCCAGATCCACGACCGTATCAATGGTGGCATTCAATTCCTCGATGACTCCTGCCTGCTCTGTTGCACCGTCCGCCAGGGATTTTGATGCATTTTCCACCTCGGATGCATTCGATGATACCTGTTCTGCCAGATTGCTGATCTCGGTCAGAGTACTGTTAAACCGTTTCAGAATATACAGCAATGATACCTTCAATTCCGAGAAATCGCCTAGGAAATCTGTAATATCATCACCATTTCTGGTCAGGTCACCCTGCGCTATTGCCTTTACCTCCACAGAGATCTCGCTGACATAATCTGCCAGAATGCCCATGGCTTCTTTCAGATTCCTGATGGTATCGCCAAGCTCATCCTCTGACTCATAGGTAAGCATTTCAACATTAGACAGTTCACCCTTGCGCAGGCTGGCAACTGCTGCGTCTATCTGTTCTACCGGCTCTGTAATGGAATTGGTAATGATCTTGCCGATCAGTGTTGTCACTACAGCAATCGCAAGACCCGCTGCCACGATCACAACAAATATGATTATGGTGCATACATTTGCCATGGTCTTTGCCCAATCTAATTCTACCTGGAACTCATTACGCAGTGAAGTTAATTTCTCAGTAAAAGACGTATATTCTTTATACGCCTCTCCGATCATCAGCTTCGCTGCTTCCTGCTGCTTCCCCTCACGGCTCAACTGCAAAATTTCATCTGAAGCACTCCTGTATTCTTCCCATGCAGCGCTTGCCACTTCATAATCCTTCTGTCCTTTTTGGGCATCGCTGTCTGCAGATATGATTGCATCCAGATTCGCATCGTTATCCTTGATCTGACTCTCCAGCTTCTGAATTTCTTTTTCGCAGGAGTTCATGATTGCTGCATCCGATTCTACCAAATGCTGATACTGTTTGATTCTGTATTTCGCAGTCATTGTCTCTAAATTCTGCAGATATTCCAATGACGGAGACCAGACCTCCGTGATCTTCTCTATATTTGAACGGATCACTAATGTCGAGATCAGTGCCACCAACACTAAAAAAGCCGTCATAACAAGCACTGTCAGTCGATATACTTTTAATTTTCCTGCAACCTTTAAGTTAACTATACGCTTTTTGATCTTTTCCATGATAGTTTTCCCTTCCTTTGTAAATTCATATTTATTTATCCATAAACAGATATAATATAGCATACTTTATCGAAAAATTCTATTAAAAAACTATTAAAGTTTTTTCCACTAAATATTAGTGGTTCTATTGCTAGAAACCGGTGAAAATTAATCTAAATTCTGTCTCCTGGATGAACACTTTTCACAATGCTGATTTTTATTCTATTTTTAGTTTATTGACGTGAACCTAAATTACGCTTCTTGCATAGTTGTTTATTTTCATACATATCGGAATCTGCCTTATCCAGTAACATCTGCAGCGTGTAGGTTCCTTCATCAGTTGATTCAAATGTTCAGAACAATGCTTTCAGATAACACTGAACTTTCAGACGAAAAAATCAATGAATTGGCGAATGCATTTATGGATGCACTTCCTACTATGATGAAAATACGACTGCAGGCTACATAAAGGCTGAACATTGACAACTGAATAACTGCCAGATATTGAATTTTCAAGGTACATAGCTAAAATTTATGTGCGAGGTTTGAGTTATAAATACAAATCTACTCTCGGCTGTATGCTTTGCATCGCCTCATTCGATTGTTTGTCTTGCTCTTTCAACTTATCAGGATCATTGGCATCGTTTGGATCATCTGCCTTAGAAACACCTGTCTGTTCTTCTTTTGCTGCTTTCTGCATACTGTCAACAGCTTCTGACAATGTCTTTTGCTGCATCGTGGCTGCCTGCTGCTCTTTCTGTGAAAGACTTTCTATCGCAGCTTCTTTTTTCTCTGTGCTGCCACCTCTTGCAGCATCCATTTTAGCCTCCTGTACTAAAACATCCTTTTTACCTTTTAATGACGTTGCAACACTTTTTTGTGCATCCGACTGTTTGACAGAGTTATCCGCACTGATCATTGCTTTCATGCTGTTTTGTGATAAACCGGCTGTTTCCGTATTCGGATCATCCTGTCTTTTTGCAACCATATCATCGATTGAGCTGCCCTGCTGGTGCTGCTCTCTTCGTACTTCAATCTGATGCTGTCTTAATTGTTGTTGCAATGATGCGATCTCTTTTTGAATTTCCTGTCTCTTCTTCATTTTATCTTCCATAGAAAGATCTCCATTTGAAGAAATCTCCTGTAACTTCTGCTGATCCAGTGCAATCTGTCTTTGTAAATCTTTCGTATATGCATCCGTTTGTGTATTATCATTCTGACCGATGCTTCCGGCCTGTCCGGCACCGATTCCATTGCTTCCGTTTATTCTCATAAGCTCTCTCCTTCCCTATCCGGTTATATTATGATCCGGAACGTTTTCTTACCAATCTGCCATACCGGAATATTATATCGGTATATTGCAAATCTATCTATCATAAATATCGGCAATCCATAAGAATTCTTTACGAAAACGCAATTGCTTTAAGCATTTGTCAACGTTTCGAAAATATTACTGCCCTTTTTACAAAGCCATTTCAAAAGCAAAATGCAAAGCACAGCAAGTACAACATCTAATCCAGCTAAAAAAGAAAGTGCCTTCACTTCAAAATATTTATAGAGTAAATAATAGATAAAACAAAATGCTGCAACAATGATCCATCCGCCAAATAATGCTGCCGTAACACTCATTGACTGTTTGACCGGTACCGTCTCATTCGTCCATTTCAGATTTGGTGCTTTTAAGTTACAAGTCAACCCAAAAGCTGCCATCATAATAATAAACAAAACTACCGTTAATGGGAGCAGAACAACAAAAACTGCTGCAGGCTTTAAGATCCATTCCACACAAATAATAAGAAATGTCGTTGGAATCAGGTTGAATATGATTTGCAAGCCAAGCTTTGCCTTTAAGACCTGCCAGCCTGATACCGGAAGCACCTGTAAGATCCAGATGTTTTTTCCTTCCAGAGAAACAGACGGAGCTGCCATATCGTTCATTGTTGTGATCATACAGATTGCTGCTGTTGCGACCAGAGCAATCCGGTCCTCATATCCAATAAACATCATAAGAAGCGAATCGACTGTTCCCTTTTTTACAAGCAACATTACAGCCGCAAAAAGAATAAATACGATTCCCAATCCGCAATTCAACATATAGATCGGACTTTGCGTAAAACGAAAAACTTCTTTTCGCAGCAACGCCCGTGGAATAGAAGCTGTATGTGCTTTCTTTTCCACATAAACTGCCTTTTTATTTCCTTTGTTTGCAATGGATAATGCCAAAAAGCTTTTTTGTAATATAAAATAAATAACAGCAAATAATACAAGCACTGCAAATGCAAAGAAAAGAAACGCATTCCATTTCCCTTCTGCCGCAAGTCCCATCTGGTATAAAGGATATGCGATTCCTTTCACTTTATCTGCCATCCCTGCCGGATCAAGAAGTAATGTCTGCATCATGTTTCCTGCACTGCCGCATACATAATAGTAGGCAGCAAAGAAAGCCAATGAGATCAAAACAGTAATGATCTTCTGGTTCTTTAATTTACTGCTGACGAAAGCAACGATCCATCCTAAAACACAGGATAATGTCAAAATAAAAACAGAAAGCAGCAATATGATCAGAATGCAGCAGATAACGACAGAAACATCAGGTGACACATGCATAAAATAAACGATCATAGCAGGTACCATAACCAAAAGTTCATACATAAGTCCCATTGCATAGACTCCAAAAAGACGTGCGATCAATATACTTCGTGTCGGAAGAGGCAGTGAAAGCAGCAGATCATTATCTTTTGCCTGATAAAGACTTGCAAATGTATTAAAAACACTGCCAAACACACCAAGTGACATTCCGACAATTCCCATCAATGCAATATAAAGCCATCCAAAACCGTCCTCAACCAACGGACCACATAAAGAAGCTGCCATATTATAAAAAATAACTGCCAGAAAACCAAACAGAAAAACATAGAAGAAAACATACAATAGCAGCCCCTTTTTATCTCTGTTCTTTCCGGTCTTTTTGTCCTGATAGATCCAGGAGAATACTTCCATCAATTGTTTTTTGATCAATATTTTTGTCATTATTTCTCCTCCATCTCCAAAAAGACTTCTTCTAAGGAAGCATCTCCTTTTACTTCTTCCATTGTACCGGAACAAATCAGCCTGCCTTCTTTGATGATCGCTACTTTATCACAAAGCTTTTCTGCGACTTCCAAAACATGTGTTGAAAAAAAGATTGCAGTTCCGGTGGCACAAAGCTCATGCATAGTCTCTTTTAATAAATGAGAAGCTTTGGGATCCAGTCCGACAAAGGGTTCATCCATAATGATCAGCTTTGGTTCATGTATCAAAGCTGAAATGATTGCTAACTTCTGCTTCATTCCATGCGAGTACGCTGAAATCGGCTGTGCGAGATCCTGCGTCAGTTCAAACATATCTGCATATTTGTGAATTCTTTCCTGACGATCATTCGCATTCACTCCAAAAATATCGGCAATAAAATTCAAATAACGGATTCCTGTCATAAAGTCATACAAGTCCGGATTATCAGGAATATAAGCTAATTTTTTCTTACATTCTAAAGGATTTTCTTTGACAGATATGCCGTCAATCTGTATATTTCCCTCTTCAAAATTCAAAATGCCGCAGCAGGCTTTGATCGTTGTTGTCTTTCCTGCTCCATTATGACCGATAAAACCATAAATCTCACCCGGTCGAATATGTAGTGACAGATCGTCTACTGCTCTTTTCTCTCCATAAATTTTTGTTAACCGTTCAATTTTTAACATAATCCCCTCCATAATTGTTACAGATTGCAATTGTCAGGCTGATTGAGTACATCCGTCAGCCGGTTTGGCACCGCCACGGACGACAGATCGTCATGATCTTCTATATCATCCAGCTATTGATATAGTGACTTTTCGCAAATATCATTCTCCCGGACTGCTAGAAATCACTTTGCCGGTATTCCAAAGCATGATCGTTCTTTTTGCTGCATCCAGTCTTTCTTCTTCGGAACGGAAATCAATTGTCACGGAATGACAGCCGCATTCGAGGCACATGACATAATAACCGCATCCACACTCTTCTTCTAACAAAGCACCGCCATCACATAATGGACAATCATTAATTTCTAACTGTTCAATCTGTTCTTTACTATTCATTCTATAACCTCTTTCTGTCATTGACTGACATCACATTTTTTATCATACTTTAAATACTGCTGTTGTCTGCCAATACCATTATTTTTTCTTTGTTTTCACTATGCCCTTCGTCTGTCCGACTGTTTTTAATAGTATCATAAATTTACTTTCCATGCAAAAAAGCCATTTGGAATTTCATCCAAATAGCTTATGTATACCCGATAAGATAAATGCGATCATAATGTAATTTGCAATTTTTATGCCTGCTCCATCTGACGAGTCTGCTTTTTGAAGAACACAAAATAGAACATCACATTTAAGAGAATGCCACAGCAGGTTGCGATCGGTGCTGCCAATGCTATCTTAGTAAGACTGGCATTAGGCTGTATACTCATAACATAGGCAAGCGGCAGACGTACCAGCAATGTCTGGATCAATCCCTGTGTCATAACCCATACTGTCTTTTCATAACCATTAAAGAATCCGACCATGCTAAACATGATCGCTGTAACAATCGTTTCAGGTGCAAAACCTATTAAATAATCTGCTCCTTTTTGAATAACGGCTGTATCTGTTGTAAAAACAGAAGTTAAAATATCACCAAAGTTCCATACACAGGAAAATACGATTACACCAACAACCAATCCAACACCCATTCCCGTAAGCATGGACTGTTTTGCTCTTTTGTGCTTTCCGGCACCGACATTTTGTGATACAAATGATGCCATGGATTGCATCAATGCACTTGGCACAAGCATGGCAAAACTTACGATCTTACAAGCCACGCCATATCCCGAAGATGCCTCTAAACCAAGCTTATTGATAAATGCACACAATGCCAGGAAAGACATCTGTGTTAAAAATTCCTGAAGTGCTAAAGGCAGACCTACTTTAATAAAACGCTTGCATTGTTTGTTGATCCTAAAATCCTGTTTTTGGATCTTAAAATCGTATTTCTTTCTTTTCAATATAATAATGGCAAGTACCACACTGACAGCCTGTGCCATAACCGTTGCAATTGCTGCTCCGGCTGCATCAAGCTGAAAACCTGCCACAAAGATTAGATCACCGATAATATTTACCGCACAGGCAACCGCCACAAAGATTAATGGTGATTTACTATCACCAAATCCCCTAAAGATTGCAGCTAATACATTATATGCAACAATAAAAAAGATACCGCCTCCACATATTCTGACATAGACAGAAGTGAGCGTAAGTGCTTCTTTAGGTGCCTGCATCAAAACGGCTAACGGCTTTGCAAACGAAATCATCACGACAAAAAGTACCAGACAGATGATCGTAAAAACCGTAATTGCTCCACCAAGTAGTTCACCGATCTGTCCAAAGCTTTTTTCTCCAATATATCTTGCGATCAAGACCGTAATACCCATTGCAAACTGTATGATCACAAAAGTAACCAGATTTAATATCTGACTGCCTGTCGATACGGCTGATAATCCGGCTGTCGTTCCAAATCGGCCTACCACCAGCAGATCGACTGCGCCGTATGCTGCCTGCAAGATCAACGCACCCAGAATAGGCATCATAAATGGAATTAATTTTCCTAAAATACTTCCCTGTGTAAAATCTGTTTTATCTTTCCGGTTCATTTTACTGTCTCCTCCTCATTACTTCATATAATTTTTCTATCGTTTTGATCATGATATCTGCATCCCGATCGGATATCTCATCAAGCTGTGCGCTCAATCCGCCAAAATACCGATCAACATATTCATCGACTAAATCTCTTCCTGCTGCGGTAATTTTAATCTCAACCACTCTCCGATCGTTTTCTACCGCTTTCTTTTCCACAAAACCAAGGCTTTCCATATCTTTTATCGTTTTAGTAACACTCGGTCTTGGCAGACCTAACTCATCACTAATATCGCTGACTTTGATATGATCTGTTTTTAATTCCAGCTTCCGTATCGTATCCAGATAATGAATATGCGATGGTGTCACACCATTTGGTAATTTAGGAAGCAGATCTCTTGCACGCTTTGCAAGATAACAGGCATCCATTACTTTTTTTATCTTATCTCTGGTCATATGCCAATACTCCATTTCTTTTTAATGTACTCTCGGAATTTTCTAAACGAAATATTTCGAGATGGATTTTTGTTATACAATGACATTTTTGCAGTGCGTACACGGTGTGTACGACGAGAAAATGGAAGCAGTATATCGAAAATCCAGCCGAAAGGGTTCGTTTGAAGAAGATACCGAGAGTACATTTTATTCGCCAAAAGTAATTATCGCATATAGTTACATCATGTAATTACTTTGTATAATAAACATATCTGTTTTCTTTTTGATTGTCAATAATTTTTTGAAAATTTACAAAAAGAATTTGGTAACCGGTCACCTGAAAGAAAATGTCTCTCTACCCTTTATGCAAAAACAAAAATGCTAACCGGCTCTGTCTTTCACCAATCAGCATTTTCATTCATTTCTGTATTCTATTTCATTGCTTTATACGATTTTAAAAATCCTATTCCATTTCCTCGATACAACGCACAAATGCTTCTCCCATGTCTTCTTTCACTGAGATATCATGTGCCTGAAGTACCTGCGTCAATGCAGACAATGTGTTCTTTACATCTGTAACATTTGCATTATTGCCCATATGACCGATACGCATCAGCTTTCCTTTCAGATCACCTAAGCTTCCTGAAATGATGATATGATGCTTCTCTAACATTTCATCCATGATCTGCTTGTCGGTCAATCCATCCGGCACATAAAATGCCGTTACCGTGGAAGCATAACCGTCTTCCAGATACAGCTTCACTCCTGCCTCCGATAATGTCTGGCGGACTGCTTTTGCGATCACTTTATGACGCCAAAAACGGTTTGTGTCACGTTCCACGTCTTCTAAAGCAGCACGAAGTCCATAGATATCACTGATCGGCTGTGTATAAGGGAAATGCATATCTTCGTAATATGTTTCAAATGTCAGTAAATTTGCATAAAAAGATGCAATCGGTGTCTTTCTTTCGTGCATTGCTTTTCTTGCTGTCTCACTTACTGCAACCATCGTCAGTCCCGGAGGTGCTGACAGTGCTTTTTGTGAGCCACCGCAGCAGATATCAATCTGTGCTTTATCAATGGATAATTCATCACCAAACATTCCGGTTACAGAATCAACGACCGTCATAATGCCATAAGACTTTAAAAGCGGGCAAAGTGTCTCTACCGGATTTAAAATTCCACTCGGTGTATCACTATGAACCAATGTAGCATATTTAAAATCATGATCTTTCTCTAAATATACCTTCAACTCTTTTGCATCGATCGGTCTGTGATAATCAAAGCTTACTACAACTGCTTCTCCCTGATATAATTCGATAAAATCAGCAAAGCCTTTTCCATAGACACCATTATCAAGTACCAGCACACGGTCTCCCTTTTCTGTCATGGAAGCACATGCTGCTTCTAATCCAAGGATTCCTTCTCCATTCATAATATAAAATGTACTTTTGGTGTCTAATATCTGTGCCATCTTTTCACAGGTTTCTTTATAAAAATCAAAAAATCTTTTATCTACAATAGGACTGCTGACATTGTAGGAACGCACTTTTCGTACATTTGGTGCTACCTGTGTCGGTCCCGGTGACATTAATGTAAGATCCTTGATATCCCACTCCGGGTATTCTTTTTTCTCACCTAAAGCTAATTTTTCTAATTCCATGTTTCCAGCCTCTTTTCCTTTGTCTGCTCTTTTTTAATTCTTTGTTGCACGCATTGCTTTCTGAATCGCTACTGTAATCGGGATTGCAATAATACCGGCTACTACAATCTGTACAATATTTCCCGGAATAGATGCTGCCGGTGCGAGAAGTTTGCCATAAATGATCACTTCTGCAATATAATATCCGACAACTTTGATCACAACAGCAGCCACAACGGCAGCTATCTGGAAAGAAATGCCTCTTGTCTCATATTTTCCTTTTGTGATCAGGCCATATGTAAATCCGATCAATCCACAGATTACAAATGTAAACGGTGCCCATGCAACCCATCCGTTTAACAGGTCAAATAATCCAAGACCAAATGCACCGGTAACCGCTCCTTCTTTTTTACCAAAAACAGCAGCCGCTACGAAAACAGGTACATTTCCGAGATGAACCAGTCCGCCATTTGCTGCCAGGAACGGAATGCGGACATTGATATATGTTGTTACTACAAAAGTCATTGCTACAAATACTGCCATGATCACTAATCTTTGTACAGAAATCGCAGCACCTTCTGTTGTTGTCTGCTTATCATTTGTCATTGTCTTATTCATAATCTTCCTCTTTTCCGAGATGTTTACCTATACAGACAGATACAAAATCTTTGCCTTCATATAAGAAATCCTCTCTATGTTCTCTTTATTCTTAATGACTATAAGACAATTCTGATATTTTTAAAATAACCAGTTTTCATAAAATATACATGGTCAGTTTGTCTGATTTCCTTTCAGAACCGGATTATTCGCAATTCGTATCAGCAAAGGAATGACCATGATCACCCAGGAGATCGGTTCTGACCAGATGATCGCCCAATATCCAAGATAAGGTGTTAAAAAGACAGCTACAAGCACCTTGCACAAAAGTTCTAGTGAGCTTGATATCACCGGAGTGATCGAATCACCGATTCCTTGCATGGCATTTCGCAAAATGCATATCACAGCCGGAATGAAATATAGGATCGTGTTCATACGCAGATATAACGATGCAGTAGCAATGACTTTTACCTGCGTTGTATCCGTGATCAGATGTACCAGAACAGGTGCCACCGTGTAAGCAAGTATGATCATACCGGCACACCATGCCCAGGTGATCCAGATAACCTGCCATAAACCTTTCTTTATCCTGTCATTCTTTCCGGCTCCAAGATTCTGTCCGCAAAATGTTGCCATGGTTGTTCCAAAGACAGAGAAAGGAAGCATAAATACTTCTGTGATCTTTCTTGCCGCTGTATGTGCCACAATATAATTCGTATCCTGTAAAGAATTGATTGCTCCCTGAAGTGCTACCGAACCAATATTGATCAATGAATTCATAAATCCCATCGAGAAACCGATCGACAACATTTCTTTTACCATATCGCGCTTCAGATGGCAGTCCTTCTTTCCAAAAAGCAAAATATCGTATCTCTTTCGCATATAGATAAAACAGCAGGCAAAAGAGCCATATTGTGATAAGATCGTAGCCCATGCCGCTCCTGCTACTCCAAGATGAAAAACACAGACAAATAACAGATCCAGTCCGATATTTACAAACGTTGATGCGATCAGAAACAAAAGCGGTGTCAAAGAATCTCCAATCGCACGGAATAAACCGGCACAGACATTATAAAGCATTGCACCAGTCATACCAAACAGAATGATCCGAAAATATTCTACGGAAAGATCTAACAGATTCTTTGGTGTTTGTAATCCAACTAATATAAATCTAAGAAGACTCACACTCACAATTGTAAAAATGAATGCCATTCCGATGCCAAGTATAAAGGTAGCTGCAACTGCTCTTTTTAAGTTATCATGATCTTTAGCACCAAAATAACGTGCCACAATGATCGCAAAGCCATTTGTCATTCCGAGCAAGAATCCAATGATCATATTATTCAGAGAACTTGTAGCACCAACTGCCGCCAAAGCTTCTTCTCCTAAAAAGCTCCCCACGATCCTGGTATCTGCCAGACTGTAAAAAAGCTGAAAAATATTACCAACTGCAATAGGCACAGCAAAGCCAAGTAACAAAGGTAATATCTTTCCTTTTGTTAAATCTTTCACTTTTGTACTCCTGTTCTTCTTAATATTACATTAAGCCTTTTCTATCATATTGTTAAATTTTGCATTGCATCCTTTTTATCCGTTATCAAAACATCCTTTTTCCATACATACCCGGTATCATCGCCGGCAAAAAGAACAAAAAGAAAGAAAATGCCTGCTAAGCAGTCGCTTTCTTTCTTTTTCTATAAGTATTTAATTAAAATCGGATTAGCGGTATGTACGAAATAATCCAACTACTTTTCCAAGGATTTCAACCTGATCGACTATGATCGGATCTAATGTATCATTCTCAGGCTGTAAACGGTAATGTCCGTCTTCTTTGTAAAAAGTCTTTACCGTAGCACTGTCTTCAACTAAAGCTACCACAACTTCTCCGTTTGATGCAGTATGCTGTTCTTTTACTAAGATACGGTCACCATCAAAAATGCCGATATTGATCATGCTGTCGCCACGGACATTTAACATAAATGCGTTGCCAGCCGGCATATCTTCCGGCAGGATCGGGAAATATCCTTCAATGTTCTGCTCTGCATAAATCGGTTCACCTGCTGCAATCTGTCCGATCACAGGTACATTAATGATCTCCCGGCGTACCAGATTGAAGTCATCATCTATAATCTCGATTGCACGCGGTTTGGTCGGATCACGGCGGATATACCCTTTCTTTTCAAGCGTTTCTAAATGGGCATGCACAGATGAAGTTGACTTTAAATGTACCGCTTTACAGATCTCACGAACAGCCGGCGGGTAGCCTTTGCTTAATATCTCATCTTTAATATATTGTAAGATTTCCTGCTGCTTAGCAGAAATTTTTTGATTTGGCATACGAATCCTCATTTCTTTTTAAACTGTTGTTTATTATACATTTTTATAAGCATATCACATGAACACATATTTGTCAAACAAACGTTCGTCAAATATTTCATACCTTTTTCTTCCGTTTATGCATCTTATCGCATCGGATTTTTATTCCTCTAATGCAGCAGGATCGATCTGTCTTCCATCGCTCCAGATTCGTTCCAGATCATAGAAAAGTCTGTCATCCTGATGAAATACATGAACAACGACATCGCCATAATCCATTAAAACCCAGCTGCTGCTCTTATTACCTTCCAATCTTTTTAATGAAAATCCGGCTTTTCCCATCTTTTCCTGCACATTATCAACCATTGCCTGAATCTGTGGTGTACTCATTCCACTTGCAAGGACAAAATAATCTGCCATGACAGAAATTGATGAAATGTCGATCACACAGATATCTTCTCCTTTCTTTTCATCTAATGCCAGATATGCTGTCTTTGCCATTACTTTTTGTTCGTTCATTGATTGTCTCCTTTTTATCTTGCTTTGATCACTGCTTTATAATATTCATATGCCTGCATCGAATTGGTATCGATCTTATCTTCGTCCTGCGTTTCTTTCAGATAGGCAATTGTATTTTTTAAGATCAGATACATTGCCAGATCCAGATCCTCAAAAGCCGCTTTCCGGATCTGTTCCATACCCGGAAGCATTTTACGGTTTGGTTCGATATAATCTGCTATAAAGATAATCTTTTCTAATGTATTCATTTCCGGTTTTCCGGTCGTATGCCACCGAATTGCTTCAACAATATCCCGATCATCAACACCATACTTCCGGCGAGCATAACAGGCACCCAGCTTAGCATGCAACAATGATGGTTGTCTTTTTTCTGCATCACTGATGGTAATCCGGTTCTTTCCACATTCTTTTTGCATCTCACCGTCTGACATATATTTTGCACAATCATGCAGCAGTCCTGCATAACCGGCTTTTTTGATATCTTCCCCAAAGCACATTGCCATTGCCTGCGCAGTGTAACGAACGCCCAAAGTATGCTGGTAGCGTTTCTTTTTTAATATCTTTTCTAACTCTTCCTGTATATTGATCATTTCATCCATTTTGTACACTTCCTACTCTATTGATAATAATGATTTTTCTGAATATATTGCCAGACTTTGTCCGGAAGCATTGCTTCAACGCTCTCACCCGCTTTTAACTTTCTTCGAATCTCACTTGAACTGATTGCAAACTGTTTCATCGAAAGTATATGGAATTGTCCATGATATTGTCTGGTCAATTTTCTTGCCTGCTCTTGCATCTTTTGTACATCGACACCATCTCTGCTGACAGTAAGGATCACTGCATCTTTTGCAATTACTTCCGGATGATACCAGTTAGAAAAGCTAAAGAATGAATCCGCTCCCATAATAAAATACCATGAAACATCAGGGTACTCTTTCCGTAAAAGTTCTAATGTTTCTGCTGTATATGTTGTCCCATTCCGCTTTAATTCAAAATCCGAAAAACAAAAACGTTCTTCTTCTTTTATCGCAAGCCGGACCATATCGGACCGGATCTTTTCTGACAGAATCGTCTGCCGGTCTTTGTGAGGCGGATTTTTACTCGGCATAAACCAGACTTCATCAAGTTCTTTTTGTTCCATGGCAACGGATGCCATCTGAAGATGTGCCAGATGGATTGGATTAAATGTTCCACCCATAATTCCAATCTTTTTTTTCATAATGTCCTCATTTTTAAGTTATCTTTCTTAAAATGGAATCAAAAAACAAAGCTAATACTTTCACTCTGAAAATTGTTTTATTCCTCAGCTATTTTCTCTTTTTCTTAGCTTTTTCCATGCGCTTTTTCTTTTCTTCCTTTTCAATATTCTTCTTATACAGTACAATCTTTTTACCGATCACCTGTACCACTTCCGAACCGGTACGCTCAGCGATCAGATTGGCAAGTTCTTTTGGATCATCCGCACAATTTTTTAATACACTCACCTTGATCAGTTCTCTTGCATCTAATGCATCTCTGACAGCGTCAGTAAGCTGTGGTGTTAAACTTGCTTTTCCTATCTGGAAAATACTGTCTAATACCATTGCCTGTGATTTTAATTCTGCTCTTTCTTTACTTGTCATATATTACTAATCCTCTCTATTCCTTTTTATCTTATCAATTCGTATCAGGCGAATGAATGCCTTAGCTTATGATTTTACCATAGGATCGCCTAAAAATCAATTTTTACCGCTTCATAGTGATATAGTCTGATATAGCGTATTCAATTAATCTCCCTTTCCGAATAAATCTTTGCATATTGCCTGTGCATTTTTCATATATATCAATAAGTTTTCCCCTATTGTGTGCTGACAGGTACAGAAATGGAGTTCCTCATGAAATTTATCATAAAACGTTTTACAATGTTTCTTCTTCTCTTATCTCTTATCATCACCCAAATCTCTGTAGTAACTGCAACAGGTCTTTCTTCCCAGACTGCTTCTACACCAAAAGAAGGAACCGATGATCCTCTTGCAATCACCGCAAAGGCTGCGGTCCTGATCGAAAATAACAGCGGACGCATTCTATATCAAAAAAACAAAGACAAAGAACTAATCCCGGCAAGTATTACTAAGATTATGACTCTTTTATTGATCTTTGATGCGATCGACCAGAAAAAGATCTCTTTAAATGATTCCGTCAGCGTCAGTGAATATGCTTCTAAAATGGGTGGTTCACAAGTCTTTTTAGAACCCGGGGAGACACAGACGGTACAGACAATGATCAAGTGCATCAGTATCGCCAGTGCCAATGATGCAGCTGTTGCCATGGCAGAACGCATCGGTGGTTCTGAACAGGCTTTTGTAAAAATGATGAATACAAAAGCCAAACAGCTTGGAATGAAGCATACACATTTTAAAAATTGCAACGGACTGGATGATACGATCGAAAGCGGACATTACAGCAGTGCTTATGATGTCGCTTTGATGTCAAGGGAACTTGTCACGAAGCATCCTGAGATTTCAAACTATTCCACTATCTGGATGGATGAGATCACACATAAAACAAGACTTGGTGAAACAAAGTTCGGACTGACAAACACCAATAAACTGATCCGTACTTATCAGGGCATCACAGGCTTAAAAACCGGCTCTACTTCAAAAGCAAAGTATTGTCTGAGTGCAACTGCAAAAAGAAACGGAATCAGTCTGACTGCTGTCGTCATGGCTGCTCCCGATCATAAGATCCGCTTTGCCCAGGCCGCAAATTTACTCGACTATGGTTTTGCAAATTGCAAAGCATATCATGAAAAGCAGGATGCAATTCCTTTAAAAAAGCAAAAAACAGCACATTCTATTGCCGGGGAAGTTCTTCCACGCATTGAAAAAAACTTTACTTATACGATCACCCAAAATGAAAACCCTAAAGATATCAAAAGAAGCATCCAATACAAGAAAAACTTACAGGCACCGATCAAAGAAGGAGATGTGATTGGCAAAATCACTTATACTTTAAACGAAGAAACGATCGGTACTCTACCGATCGTTTCTGCCCAGACTATTAAAAAAGCTTCCTGCATGGATTATATCCGACATGTATTCGGCAAATTTCTTTTTCAAGCCTGATATATGCTATTTTTCTTTGTTTTCAAACGTACCATACTTAAAGTTATCTTTTCCATCGTACTTAAAGATAAACTTATTCAATGCTTCTGCATTTGCAGAGGATGATAACGATGTACTACCTGCATCGTGCATAACAAGACACGAACCAACCTTAAATTCCCCACTCGCAGATCCACGATAATAGCCATTGATCGGAATCTGAAGCTGATGGATCTTCGTTGTACCCATTGTTACAACATCCTTACCATACTCAATGATCTTATCATTCGAAAGGTCTGTCGTTACATTCTTCAAAAGTTTATTTGCAAGTTTTAACCAATCTGACATTGGTAAGGATTTAACTTTGTCAAAAACTGCATTGATCACAGTTCGCTGTCTCCAGGTACGTCCATAATCATCACGAAGTCCATTGATCGTGGTACCCTGCTTACGGATACGACAATATCCTAATGCCTGACTTCCGTTTAATGTCTGCTTTCCGACTTTAACATCACGATACTTTTTGTTACGGATATAGTTAGTAGAATTCAGATACGATACTTCTGATTCCGTTAATTCCACTTCTACACCACCGACTGCATCAACAATATCCTGAAATGCCTTAAAACCGATCTCTACATAACCATCTAATTCAATATTAAAGTTCTTTGCAATCGTTTTATATAACAATTCAATACCACCAAACGAATTAGCTGCATTTAATTTATTATAACCATGTCCCGGAATTTCAACATACAGATCTCGCATCAAAGAAGTTGTCTTTAACACATTGTGTTTCATATCTACCGTCGCAATGATCATTGTGTCTGTCAGACCGGAAGCATTATAATTGGTTTCTTTACGGTAATCATTACCAATGACCAAAATATTGATCACATCATTATCTGAATTAACATGAATTCCTTCCAGATCTACATTCTCCAATACCGTGTCATAATCTCTGTTTACATTACTCATGGTACTGTTAAAGGTCACCTGTGCTTTAGCAGCAAAAAAACCGACAACACCACTTGCTACAAGCAAAACACCCATAACAATTTTTTTCCACATAATTTCTATTCCTCATTTCCGAGCGATCCTTTTTAGGACTCTGAAAAGAATCCCGCATTCTCATATCTTCCTGCTATACTCTTTGCGTTCGCTCTGCTACAAACAGTATAGGATTTCTAATTACATTTACCTGCTTGAAGAGGAAGAAGATGATTTGTACTTAAATTCTCCCTTTCCGTTATACTGGAACACAAACTGCTTAATCGCTGCTGCATTTGCTGACGTATCATAAGCAGAAGACACACCATTCGTCGGAACCAGACTCCATCCATCACTGTTTGGAAATTCTGCCTGATGTCCATCACGATAATATCCATTCATTGGAATTTGCAGCTGGCATACATCTGTTGTTCCCATCATGGCAACGTCCTTAATATATCCTAAAATTGTATCATTATCAAGGTCTGTTTTAACATTATCGAAAACTTTATTTGCGACAGCGATCAATTCTGACAAGGAAAGTGTTTTCATTTTCTTAAAAATTGCACTCATCAATGTTCTCTGTCTCCAAGTACGCCCATAATCATCTGTCAGACCGTTTGCCGTTTTAACCGGCACACCAAGACGGTTCTTGTCCGAACGGATACGGACATAACCCAGTGCCTGTGCACCATTCAATGTCTGTTTACCTACTTTTAATTTTTTTCGGTTTTTTGCTCCATGCACATAGTTCGTATCTTTCAGATAGTTTGTCTCAGACTCTGTCAGCTCTGCTTCCACACCGCCGATCTTGTCTACAACCTGCTGAAATGCTTTGAATCCAACCATCGCATAGCCATCTAACTTGATATTAAAGTTTTTTGCGATCGTCTTGTACATATTTTTCACGCCACCACGGGCATATGCTGCATTCAGCTTCATGTCCTCATTATTACTTGCAATACGTACCAAGGTATCTCTCATTAATGAGGTAAGCTTGATCGTATTGTGCTTCTTATCTAATGTGGCGATCATCATAACATCTGTCAGCCCGCCAAAATCTTTTCCATTTTCCTTTCGCAGATCGTAACCGATCAACAAAATATTAACAATCTTATCATCTGAATTGACATGAATGCCATCCAGATTCACATCTTTTAATACATTATCTTTATCTCTGGTAATATGATTCAGAGAAGTGTTCATTGTACTTTGCACTTTCGCTACACCGAATCCGGCTGCAATACTGATAACAAGTGCAACACCAAACACTATTTTTTTCCACATATACTTCCTCCCAATCACTCCTACTGCGTTTTTGTATAGCTAATATGCGTTTTTGCATAAGATAGGTTCGATTATAGCACTTCCTGACAATTTTTACAAGACGAAAGACAAAACAAACACCAACATAAAACGGAAAACAAACTTCGGCACAAACAGTACTCAGCGTTTGTTTTCCATTTTGCAGCTCCAGTCAAATTTTATTTTTCATCCACCACCTGGAAGATATAAAACTTCAGATAATACGATTCATTGGCTGCCCATAGGATCGGATGATCCGGAGCCTGCGTACGAAATTCGATCTGTCTTAGACGTTTATGGACATTTGCTGCCGCCTGACTGATCGTTTTGGTAAAAAGTTCATATGTCATAAAATGTGAGCAGGAGCAGGTTGCTAAAAATCCGCCATCCTTAATCAGCTTCATTGCACGAAGGTTGATCTCACGGTAGCCTTTGACTGCATTTTTCACGGAATTACGTGATTTTGTAAAAGCCGGTGGATCTAAAATGATCACGTCAAACTTCTCTTTTGCTTCTTCTAGCTGTGGTAATTTTTCAAAAACGTCCACACATTCAAAATGAACCGTATCCGATAAGCCGTTTAAAATTGCATTTTTCCTTGCCTGCTCTACACCAAGTTCTGATGCATCCAGTCCTAAGACACTTGTCGCACCTGCCTGTCCTGCATTCAATGCAAAAGAACCGGTATGCGTAAAACAGTCTAATACCTTCGCGCCATTGCACAGCTTGCGGATCGCCTGACGGTTATACTTCTGATCCAGGAAAAAACCAGTCTTTTGTCCGTCCTTGACATCAACTAAATATTTCACACCATTTTCAACGATCTCTACTTCTGTATCAAAAGGTTCCCCTATAAAACCTTTGAAACGCTCCATTCCTTCCTGTTTACGGACTTTTGCATCACTTCTTTCGTAGACACCACGGATCACAATGCCGTCTTTTTGCAATACCTTCTTTAAGATCGTAACGATCTTTTCTTTATAGCGGTCGATACCAAGTGCAAGAGATTCTACAACAAGAACATCCGAAAACTTGTCGATCACAAGTCCCGGCAAAAAATCCGCTTCTCCAAAGATCACACGGCAGCTGCCGGTATCTACTGTCTTTTTACGATACTCCCATGCATTCGTGACACGCATTTCTAAAAAATCATCATCAATTTCCTGATCTTTTTTTCTGGTCATCAAGCGGATACGGATCTTTGAATTGCGATTAATAAAACCTTTTCCCATCGGATATCCGTCAAAATCATGTACCGTTACAATATCTCCGTCTTCAAAGCTTCCGGCAATCGATGCGATCTCATTATCAAACACCCACATGCCTCCGCTTTTTAAAGTCCGTCCTTCACCTTTTTTTAATGTTACAATTGCTTCGCTCATTTCCAATCTCCTATTTCTCTAGTTTTCTTTTTTTGCAAATACGATCCGCATCATCGTTCCTTTTCCTTCTTCGCTATCCATTTCCAAACGGGCATGAAGCTGCACGATGATATGCTTTACGATCGCAAGTCCAAGTCCTGTGCCACCTGTTTCTTTTGACCGGCTTTTATCAACACGATAAAAACGTTCAAAAACACGCTCCTGGTATTCCATGGGAATACCGATTCCATTATCTTTTACTTCAATATACTTTTCTTTATATTCATTTTCTCCCACTAATACTAACACTCTTCCGCCTTTTTTATTATAGCGGATCGCATTATCACATAAATTATATAAAAGTTCATTAATCATCTCTCTGCTGGTCTCTAAGATACAGGGTTCTCCGGCAATCCGGATCGTTACTTCCATCTTATCGGCCTTGACCTGAAGCGTATCAACACAATTTTGTGCCAGTTCATAGACATCAAGCTTTTCTGTCACGATCTCCATATGTACTGCATCCAGTTCTGACAAACGAATGGTATCATTGATCAACTGCAATAACCGGTTTGCGTTCCGATGGATCTCACCGGAAAAATGGATTACATCTTTTTCGGATGCCATTCCGTTTTCCATGATTTCCGCATAACCTGATACTGCCGTCAACGGTGTCTTTAATTCATGTGATACATTTGCGGTAAACTCCTGACGCATATCTGCGTTTCTTCGTATATCTTCATGCTGCCTGCGAATCATAGCAATAAATGGCTTTAGTTCTTTATAAACATCTGCTTCATCAATCTGATCAATATTTTTTGCCATCAATTCTACCGGCTGTATGATCGCTTTCGTCAAAAGATTGGATAAAAAGATGCATACTGCAATCACACATACAAGCACGACAAACATAAACGGAAAAGAGCTTAAAAAGACACTCATAATACTTTTGACATCTTTTGCAACTCGAAGGACATAACCATTATCTAATAAAATTGCAAAATATACCGTATCTTTTTGCATTGTGTCAGATTGTCTTTTACTATATCCTTCTTTTCCCTGTAAGGCTTCGTGCACCTCAATACGTTTTTTGTGATTGCCCATCTTACCTGCATCAAAAGCAGAGTCAAAGCAGACGGAGCCATCCGGTGCGATCAAGGTCACACGGTAACTTTTTTTTTCAACCTGATATTGTACATTTTGGGGATCTAAGAAAGCATTTGTGCCTTTAAATGCATAGGCACATGCCCTGAGATCGTCATATGCTTCCGTACTAAGGATCCGATAATTCACAAGATTTGATAAAATCATCATTAACAAAATGGAAATCACGGAAATGGCGATCATATAACGTTTAATCTTTTTCTTCATCTTTCAATCCTCTATTCCATACGATATCCGACATTTCGGATCGTTTTGATGCGGCTGCCGGATTCTCCAAGCTTTTTGCGTAATGTTTTGATATGCATATCTAATGTTCTGGATTCCCCTTCATAATCAGTTCCCCAGATCTTTACCATGATATCTTCTCTTTGTAATACAATTCCAACATTATTTAAAAAATATTTTAGTAATTCATATTCTTTATAGGTAAGTTCAATATCCTGCCGGTCTACTGATACTCTGCGTTTCTCATCATCCAGTTCAATATTTCCTAAAGTGTACAGCCTGGCATCATTAAACCGGATTGTTCTCCGAAGCAATGCCTTAACACGTGAGATCAGTTCCATCACACCAAATGGTTTGACCAGATAATCATCCGCACCGATATCGAGTCCTTTTACTCTGTCAAGTTCAGAAGTTTTTGCTGTTACCATTAAAACAGGAACTCTTCTGGTATCAGAGCGTTTACGAAGCTTTTCTACTGTAGTCAGCCCATCTTCGTCCGGTAACATCACATCCATCAGAATGATATCGGGCATTTTTTCATTGATACGCTTCCAGAACTTTTTCGTATCTTCAAACTCTTCTACTGTATAACCTGAATTTTTTAAAGAAAAACTTTCTATTTCTCTAATATTAATATCATCCTCTACTATATACACTAAAGCCATCGTTTTCTCCTTATCTGCCACAGATTACAGATCTGTCTGCCTATACGATCTGATAGACTGTAAACCATGGCAACCTATTTTTTACTTTATAACTTTTACCATATCTTTCTGTCTATTTTATAATAGGCTGCATATGGTTTCAACAACCTATGCAGCCTATTGGGACAAAATCAAAATATAAACCGGTCTGACCTGCCGGAAATCTTTTTATATGCAAGTCATTCCATTTTCTTTTATGGAAGTTTAAATTTCTTACGATAATAACGATATCGTTCTGTAAATTCAGGATCTTCATTTGCTTTTAAACTATCCAGATATTCGTGTGTCTCATAACCATCCTCTTTTGTCTGGATCAGACAGACGGCAATGTTGGAACAATGATCGGCAATACGTTCATAATTCGTTGTAATATCAGATAAGATAAATCCAAGTTCAATTGTACATTTACCTTTGCGAAGTCGTTTGACATGCTTTTTCTTTACTTCATCATTTAATGTATCAATAACTTCTTCTAAAGGCTCTACCTGTGTTGCCAACTCTACACTCTCTGTTTCAAAGACCTGATATGTCATAGACACAATCTCACGGATTGCTTTCTCATAAATATTCAGTTCTTCTTTTGCCTTATCAGAGAAATCTTCTTTCTTTCCATGAAATTCTTTTGCACTATCCATCAGATTGCACGCATGATCGGAAATTCTTTCAAAATCACCGATACAATGTAACAGCAGTGATACGGTCTGTGAATCCTTCTGTGACAGATCTGCATTACTCAGTTTCATCAGATACGTTCCCAGTTCATCTTCATAATGATCTACCTTATCTTCTAATTCTGAGACTAATTTTACTTTTTCTTTATCATAGTTCTTAAAAAGATCGATTGCCTTATTTAGTGCACCTACCGAATCCTGTGCCATCTCTACTGCTGCTTTCTTTGCCTGGGCAATTGCAAAAGAAGGTTTTTCAAGGAAACGCTCATCAAGTAAAGCAAGTCCATCCTTTTTTTCTTCTGTCGCATCATCACGGATCGTCCATGTTGCGAGCTTAACCAGTCCGTTTCTAAACGGAAGAAGGGACACAGTTGCAACAACATTAAACAAGCTGTGAATAACGGCAATACCCGTCACATTTGCAGCCTGGTTTAAAAAATGGAACGGATAAACCACATTGATCAGATAAAAGACAGCCATAAAAAGAACCGTTCCGATCAGATTAAAATAAAAATGAACAAATGCTGCTCTTTTTGCATTCTTTGTTGCACCAATACCGGAAATCAGTGCCGTAACACAAGTTCCGATATTCTGTCCCATGATAATAGGCAATGCAGATGCATACGATACCGAACCTGTCAGACAAAGTGCCTGTAGGATACCAACCGATGCGGAAGAACTCTGGATGATCGCTGTAAGCACGGCACCTGCAACGACACCGAGTACCGGATTTTCAAACATCAAAAAGAGATTCTTAAAACCATCAAGCTCTGCAAGCGGCTTTACTGCGCCGCTCATTGTATCCATTCCGATCATCAGGATTGCAAAGCCTGCTAAGATCGAACCGATGTCTTTTTTCTTATTGCTCTTTGTAAAAAGTAAAAGACAGACTCCGATCAGTGCAAGGATCGGTGCAAAAGAAGATGGTTTTAACATCTGGATCACAAAATTTTCACCTTCGATACCGGTCAGACTTAAGATCCAGGATGTAATTGTTGTACCGATATTCGCACCCATGATAATACCGACAGCCTGCTTTAATTGCATGATACCGGAATTAACAAATCCGACTACCATAACCGTTGTCGCAGAGGATGACTGGATCACTGCCGTAACACCGGCTCCAAGCAATACTGCCGTAATCGGCTTTGCTGTAAATTTTTCTAAGATCATTTCAAGCTTTCCGCCTGACATTTTTGCCAATCCGTCGCCCATGATATGCATTCCGTATAAAAATAATGCAAGACCACCGAGCATTGTTAATACATTAAAAAAATTCATGGCACATTCCTTTCACCACATATTCCCTATGGATTTCATAAATAGTATAAGCACATTTTGGACTTTATCTTTTATACCCGCCTATTTTGTGCATGGTCAAAATTGCAGTTTTAACCACAATATATAGAATATATTATTTTAACCAAAAAAGCAAATACTATTTATCGCGATGAGGGTACTAGTTTTTGCTAATAATTTTTGTCATGTTTTCCGGTGATGGAAAAAACAACCCATTCCGAAATATTTACGGCATGATCTCCGATACGCTCAAAGTATTTTGCAATCATTAAAAGATCTGCTGCCTCTTCCCCATGGTCTTCTTCTTTGCGGATCAGCTGAATCACTTCTTTTTTTGCCTCTAAGAAAAGACTGTCCACAATATCATCATGTTCAAGCACCTCTTGGGCACGATCCAGATCTTTATTGACATAGGCATCAATACTGCCGACAAGCATAACCGTTGTTTCTTTTGCCATTTCATGTAATACTTTCAGATTCACATTTTTATTATTCTTAGCAAGGCAGATCGTTATTTCTGAAATATCTGCCGCATGATCTCCGATACGCTCCATATCCGTGATCATCTTTAATGCAGAAGACACCATGCGAAGATCGCTTGCTACCGGCTGCTGATGTAATAAAAGTTTCAGGCAGAGCGATTCAATCTTCTTTTCCTGTTCGTCAATCTCACTATCTGCTTCGATTGCCGCCCTTGCAAGCTCTGTATCCCGGTTATTTAAAGCACGGATCGCGTTTTCAATCGCTTTTTCGATCATGCTTCCCATTTCGATCATATCATCTTTTAATGTTTTTAACTGGCTTTCAAATACATCTCTCATATTCATCCTCATTTCTATGCTTTTTGAATCTTACTTTTCGTAACTTTTTCTATCCAAAACGTCCTGTAATATAATCTTCTGTCTTCTTGTTCTGTGGCATCGAGAAAAGCTGATCCGTATCGGTATATTCTACCATTTCACCGAGCAAAAAGAAGGCTGTTTTATCCGAAATTCGCGTTGCCTGCTGCATGTTATGAGTTACCATAATGATCGTATATTCTTTTTTTAATTCCATTGCGAGATCTTCTATACGCGAAGTTGAGATTGGATCTAATGCAGATGTCGGTTCATCCATCAAAATAACTTCCGGCTCAATTGCTAAAGCACGGGCAATGCAAAGCCGCTGCTGCTGACCACCGGACAGACCAAGCGCTGACTTTTTCAATCGGTCCTTTAATTCATCCCATATTGCCGCCTGACGAAGTGACTTTTCTACGATCGCATCCAGCTTTTGTTTGGAACGTATTCCATGAGTACGTGGTCCATAGGCAATATTGTCATATATACTCATTGGAAAAGGATTTGGATTCTGGAAAACCATTCCTACTCTTTTTCGTAAATGATTGACATCCATATCACCATAAATATCCTCACCATTCAGCTGTACATCACCGGTAATGCGACATCCCGCCACCAGATCATTCATACGATTCAATGTCTTTAAAAATGTGGATTTTCCACATCCTGACGGTCCGATAAATGCAGTGATCTTCTTTTGCGGTATATCCATGCTGACGCTTTTTAGTGCATGAAAATCTTTATAATATAACTCTAAATTATTTACATGAAATTTTACGCTGTCATCGACTGCTGTCTGTGCAGCATCCACTGTTTTATCCAAAACTATTGTATTGTCCATAATCATTCCTCATTTCTTTAATCATTCTCAGCATTCTTTGCTGATAAACGTCTGGCAACAAAATTTGCAAGCATATTGATCAGCATTACAAATACCAAAAGAACTACTGCTGTTGCAAATGCCTCGTTGGTATGCAAACCTTCATTCGAAAGCAGATACATATGTACAGACAGTGTGCGGGCCGAAGCAAACAGATTGTTTGGTACTTTCGCCATCGTACCTGCTGTATAGATCAATGCTGCTGTTTCACCTACAATTCGTCCGGTCGCTAAGATCACACCGGATAAAATGCCGGGTACTGCGGATGGAAGAACGATACGAAAAACCGTTCTAAGTTTACCGGCTCCAAGTCCAAAACTTCCCTCCCGGTAACTTTGCGGCACCGATAACAAAGCTTCTTCTGTCGTTCGCATGATTGTTGGAAGAACCATGATCGCAACGGTCAGAGAACCGGACAATAACGATAATTGCATTTTTAACACTCCGACAAAAAAGATCATACCAAACAGGCCATAGACGATAGACGGAATGCCTGATAATGTTTCTGCTGTCACACGGATAAATTTAACTATACGATTGCCTTTCTTTGCATATTCCACCATATAGATTGCAGCAAAAATGCCAAGCGGAACAGAAATGACTAATGACAATGCAGTTAATAAAAATGTATTGATGATAGACGGAAGCATGGATACATTGTTTGAATCATATGTCCATGAAAATAATTCCGGTCTTAAGTAAGGAACACCTTTGATCAATATATATAATACAAGATATACAAAAGAAGCTGCAGTAAGCAACGCTGCAAGTATTGTAATGATCCATACCAGTAAAGAAAACGGATGTTTCAGATATGAATGAATCTTTTGTGAAAATGTGCTGACATTGATCGCACCTTTTTTGTCTTTTGTAAGTGTGGCATTTTGTTCCATACTATGCTTCCTCCTTTCTCTTTAGTAAAGAAAACAGGGAATTGATCAACAATATGAATACAAAAAGTACAACACCGGTTGCAATCAGTGCTTCCCTGTGAAGTCCCGTCGCATACCCCATTTCAATGACGATATTGGCTGTCAGTGTTCTTGCACCTTCAAAGATACCTTTTGGCATACGTGGCTGGTTTCCTACTACCATGATCACTGCCATGGTTTCACCGATTGCACGACCTATCCCCAGTACGATACCTGCCATGATACCGGATTTTGCGGCCGGTAATACAGTTCGGAATACACTTCTTTCATGTGTAGCACCAAGTGCTAA
The DNA here is from genome assembly GCF_014384965.1 of Jutongia hominis. Classification (GTDB taxonomy): domain Bacteria; phylum Bacillota; class Clostridia; order Lachnospirales; family Lachnospiraceae; genus Butyribacter; species Butyribacter hominis. The sequence goes on along the minus strand of NZ_JACRSW010000027.1, from coordinate 249,454 downwards.
CGCACCCTGATAATATTTATCCGGTACTGCCCTGATTGCGGCTTCTGATACATTAATGATCGTCGGTAATATCATTAATCCAAGTAAAACAGCGGCTGTCAGGATGGACAGACCATTGCCTCCAAACGAATCACGGAACTGTTCTCTTACAAATGGTACAATGACCATCAAACCAAAGAAACCATATATAACAGAAGGAATACCTGCTAAAAGCTCCACTCCTGCCTTTAACGGACGATATAACTTCTTCGGACAAAACTTTGCCATAAAAGCGGCTGTCAGAACACCGATCGGTACACCGATCAGAATTGCTCCTGCCGTTACATAAATACTTCCTACGATAAATGCAAAGATTCCATATTGGTTGCTTCCCGGCTTCCAGATATCACCCAGCAGAAAATTACCTACTCCGATCTTTCCAATTGCCGGCATACCATTTGCAAACAGGAAGATGCATATGAGTGCAACGCATAATACAGATACACAGGCACATATGAAAAACAGGATTTCCATTGCCTTTTCTGCTATATTTTTACTTTTCATGTCATTTCCTCATTTCTCTTTTTGAAAAACTGTGGCATTTTCTTCCACAGTTTTTTCTCTATCTTATTCATTTCTATCTTTCCGACCGGATCGTTATTTTTGTATCCGATTTTTTAGAAAGACGTACTTTTTATTTCACATCGCTCCAGTCTGTAATCTCACCTGTATAGATCTTTTTTACATTGTTGATAGAAATATCATCTAATTTGTTGTCTTTGTTTACAATTACAGCAATACCATCCATTGCAATAGCTGTTGATGTTAAACCGGCGTCTTTTTCAGAATCTTCTAACTCTCTTGAAGCCATACCGATATCACATGTACCTTCTGCTGCTGATGTCATGCCTGTAGTAGAATCACTCTCCTGTACTTCAATCTGTGCACCACTGTTGATCTTCTGATATGCTTCTGAAAGTTTTTCCATAACCGGTGTTACAGAAGATGAACCTGCAACGACGATCTTTCCTTTTGCATTGTTCGAAGTGAATTCTTTCTGGTCATCAATTGCGATATAACCATTGCCTTCTACTACCTTCTGACCATCCGGACTCATAATATAATTAATGAAGTCCTGAGCGACTTTGCTGACATCACCTTTTGTTGCAATGTTAAATGGTCTTGAAATTGTATATGTACCTGATTTGATATTATCCGCCGTTGCTTCCACGCCATCTACTTTTAACGCTTTTACGCTGTCATTTAAAGCACCAAGCGATGTATAACCAATTGCATATTCATCTCCTGAGACAGTTGTCATCATTGTTTCTGTACTCTTTGCAATGTTTGCATCTGATGTTGTATTGTCCACTTTATTTCCATCAGCATCTTTTTCCTGAATTCCTGTCAATTCAATAAAAGCACCTCTTGTACCGGATCCATCTTCTCTTGAAACAACTGAAATTGTCTGTGATGCACTCTTGCTGTCCTTTTTTCCTGATGATCCGCATCCTGTAAGCATTCCTGCTGCACATACTACGCTCAAACCGATTGCTGTTAACTTCTTTACTCTCATATTTTTTCCTCCTTTAGCACTTCTTCGTGCTGTTTCCATGAAAAATGCCATCTGTTTTTACGGCTCTTTTCTTTCATGGCTCTGGCTTTTCTTTGCCACTCATTTATTTTACAGGTACTATGATAACGAACGAATGTAAAATGCACTATCTGTCCAATGTATAATCTATGTAAAATCGCAGTAAAAAAGTGCAAGGTCAGCACCTTGCACTCCAAGAATTGCTAAAGCAATTCTTGCTGGTATACCACTACAATACATGCGTTTTCCCATCCACTTAAAAAAGTGCAACGTCGGCACGTTGCACTCCAAGAATCACTTCGTGATTCTTGCTGGCATAACACTACTGTACGAGCATTTTCCTATAAATTAAAAAAGTGCAATTAAAAAAAGAATAATACAGGCTTTTGTTACATAATTATGTATCAATTAGTATGTATGCTGTCACTTGGCCATGGGCTGCATGCAAAACGGAGGCTGTCTTTTTATGAAACATTACTCTAAGATCTTATCTGTTCCAAAAAGAGAGGATCCCATCCCACAAACGCCAAAGACAGACTTAGATCGTGAGATTCACAAAATAAGCACGTTTATCAAAACAGGTCTTTTCACACTGTCGGTGATCACACTTTCTGCTGTTGCGATCGCACAAAGCCAATATAAACTGAATCATTCCTCTACAAAAGTTACGAATACTTCTATCATGCACCCAAAAGAACTCCCGATTTATTGTGTTGACCGCAAAGAAAAGATCGTTGCCCTTTCCTTTGATGCGGCCTGGGGAAATGAGGATACCGGAAAGATTCTTTCTATATTAAAGAAGAAAAAAGTACATGTCACTTTCTTTATGACCGGTGGCTGGATCGAGAAATATCCCGATGATGTCAAAGCAATCCAAAAAGCCGGTCATGAACTTGGCAATCATAGTGAAAACCATAAACAAATGTCAACCTTATCTTCTGAACAATGTAAAGAAGAAATCATGAAAGTACACGAAAGAGTTAAAAAATTGACCGGAACTTCTATGAAAGTGTTCCGGCCACCTTACGGGGATTATAATGATACGTTGATACAGACCGTCAATGCCTGTGGATATAAGCCGATTCAATGGGATGTAGACAGTCTCGACTGGAAAGATTACGGACCTGACTCCATTCTAAACACCGTATTGAACCACAAACATCTTGGAAACGGTTCTATCATCCTGTGCCATAATGGGGCAAAATATACCGCACAGGTGCTTGAACAATTGATCGATGGTTTACAAAAGAAAGGATATCGTCTGGTTAGAATGTCTGATATCATCTATCAGAAGAATTATGAGATCAATACAGAAGGAAGGCAGATCTCGCTATCTGCAACGCCAAAAGAAAGTGCACCGGGCAACACACCTGTTTCTTCTAACTTCAAAACAGAGTAACGATTTTTACTCCTCCTGTCTTTTGTTGTATCTGTTTTAATGCTTTATACCTTACTGCCCGTCTCTGGCTGTATCCGTTCCGTGCCTTTAAGCCTTGAAAGCATATACTCCTTTTTGCAAACGTTCCATTCCGTCTTTGACAACAGCAAGCGGGCAGGCAATATTAATACGGACATACGATGCGCCATTTCCACGATACTGTCCTCCGGCTGTGATATACAGGCCGGTCTCTTTTCGTATAAAATCACATAGTTCCTGTGCGTCCTTTGTCAAAGCAGATACATCTACCCACAAAAGATAGGTTGCACCGGATTTTGTAAGCTTTAACTCGGAAAGGTTTTCTGCTAAAAATTCTGCCACATATTGTTTGTTCTTTGCTAAATAGACATTGAGCTGATCAAGCCATTCGCCTCCTTTTGTCAGGGCTGCTACCGTTGATTCGATTGCAAAACAGTTCGGTTCTGCAACTTCATCTGAATTCAGTCCACGATCCATCACAGCACGAATCCCCTCATTGGGAATATAGACTGCTGCCGACTGAAAGCCTGCCAGATTAAATGCTTTGGACGCTGCAATGCATGTAATACTGTTTTGTGCACATTCTGCTGATGCAGCCGCAAATGGTACATATTCTGCCTGATTTAATGTCAGATCACAATGGATCTCATCCGATAACACAACAACATGATGTTTTTTACAAAGAGAACCGATCTTTTGTAATTCTTCCCCGGTCCATACTTTTCCAACCGGATTATGTGGATTACAAAGGATCATTAATGTGGTCAACGGATCAGAAAGCTTCTTTTCCAAGTCTTCAAAATCCATCGTATATTCCTGATTGTTACATTGTAACGGGCATTCTAATACATGTCTGCCATGATTTTCTACCGAATGAAAAAACATATCATAGACCGGTGTCGGGATCACAATATTGTCTCCCGTGTTTGTCATTCTTTTTACAGTCGTACTGATTGCAGGGATCACACCGGTTGTAAAGATCAGACTATCTTTTTGTAAAGAAATGTTATGACGTTTCTTCCACCAGGACTGATACGCCGTATACCATTGATCCGGTATGATCGAATAGCCAAACACTCCCGTTTGCGCTCTTTGTATGACTGCCTGCGTTACTTCGGGAGCCGTTTGAAAATCCATATCCGCCACCCACATAGGAAGTTCGTTATCTGCTACATCCCATTTTAGGGAACCTGAATTTCTGCGGTCATTGATCTGGTCAAAATTATAATTCATATTCTATCGTTTCCTTTCTGTGTTGTTTTTATTGGCATACAAAATTATTTCATTCGAAGTTTTTTGAAACTTTCTTTTTTCTTTCTATTGTATTCTGTTTTTTGCTTTTTCCCACCATCGCACTTTAAAAAGACGATATAAGAAAATACTGCCTCTAAAGATCAATTCAATGCACATCGCAAACCACATGCCACGCAGTCCCATGGAAAGGGACAACAGATACGACAATGGCATACGAACCAGCCAGATACTTCCAAAGTTCATCAGACTTGGTACAAACGTATCACCGGCTCCGCGCAATGCACCGGATGCTACGATTGATGCCGCATACATCGGTTCGGCAAACATTTCAATACGAAGTATCTTTGTTCCTAATGCAACTACTTTAGCATCGGCTGACAACATTGCCATAATATAAGGAGCCGCAAAGAACATGATCACAGCCATCGCTGACATAAGCACCATACCGATCATCGTACTGATCTTAGCAAAATATTTTGCTACATTTTCTTTCTTTGCACCAATCCCTTGTCCTACCAGCGTCGTTGCTGCATCCGCAATGCCATATCCGGGCATATAACAAAGTGCTTCTGCCGTAATACCAAACGAATTTGCTGCAATCGCTACAATACCAAGCGGTGCAACAATCTTTGTGGAAGTGATCTGTGCCGCACAGACTACAAAATGTTCAAAGCCTACCGGCAAAGAGATCTTAATGGCTTTTCGCAGATAACCTTTCTGAAAGCAGTCTTTTCTGATATGCATCTTATGAAGTGAAAATTTTTTGATCCAGACACAGTAAAATAAAACGACTGCCACAAAAAGCTCTGCTGCCGCTGTTCCCAATGCCGCACCTGCCACCCCCATATGAAGTCCGGGTAAGACAATCTTTACCTTTCCCATATACAAAACATGGCTTGGAAAGATAAAAAATGCATTAAAGAGAATATCCAGAAAACATTTGAGCGAATTTAAGATTCCCGGTGTTTTCATATTGCCGCTGCATTGTAAAATTCCGCTTGCTAAAGAATTCAATGCCGCAACCGGTAAAAAAGCAGCATAAATAAAGAAGTAATCAGAAGCATTTTGGTGGATCCTCGGATCAGCACCAAGCAGCCGCGGCAGACTTCCCGAAAGAAATGTTCCGGCAAACATCAAAAACACTGCCCACATAAGGACCGCAAAAAGGGCCTGCCCTACGATGCATTTTGCTTTTTCCTTCTTCCCGGCACCGATCGCGTGAGCAACCTGTACCGAATAACCGGTTGTCAAAGCATAGGCAAGACTTCCAAACATCCAGCAGGTTGTCGAAACCAATCCAATCGCAGCAGAACCGTCTGCACCAAGCCGTCCGACCATAGCTGCATCAATATATTGCATAATGATCGAACTGATCTGTGCCATAATAGACGGAATACTAAGCATCAAAACAAGCCTTACACGTTTCGAGAACGAAAGTTCTTCACCTCTTTTGATGTATTCTGTTAAATCAATTTTATTTTTCCCCATATCACTGCTTTCTCTGAATGATCGTTGTATCTTCCGGTTTCATCTCATCATTATCAAAAATAATCTCATTAATATGATCGGCAATGATCCTTCCATGGATTGGATTTTTGACGCTGTCAATATTGCTGTTGATCTCGACATCTACGGTTGAATATTCAAATGCAAGATTTGTATTTAACAGCTTACAGTCTTTCATAACAAGATTTTCCATATAACAGAATCCCTGCTCACTTTCAATCGTACAGTTGATCAAAGTCACATTTTTTGCATTCCAGCCAAAATATTCTCCGGATACAAACGAATCATATACCGTAATATTTTCGCAATTCCAGAATGCATCTTTTGATAACAGATGCGAATTGCGGATCGTTACGTTCTTACATCCGTCAAATGAGTAGTTGCCATCCAGCGTCAGTCCTTCAATCTCCATATTGCTGCTGCCCATTGCAAAATAATCTCCTTTTGCACTCATACCATGGATCGATACGTTATCGCAATTCCATAAAGTCTCTGTCGCATCTGTAAACACAATATTTTCCAATGCAACATGATGACATCTTCTGATTCCCTTTGGTGCAACATAAGTAATATTTTTCATCTTCAGATCATCTGTATACCAGATGCCGGCTCTTGCCATTTCAAACAGTGTGCTGTCTGTTACTGATACATGTTTACAATACCAAAGCGGATATTTCCATTGAAACATACTCTTTCTGATATCAAGATTTTTACTCTCCTTTAATGGAGATTCTCCATCTAAAAATGTACAATTTTCAATTTCCAGATCACTTACCTGAAATAATGCACGTTCACCTGTAAATCTTTGTTCTGTATATTTTTTCATAATATTCCTCATTTCTACTATTGCTTATACTATCAGTTATAGTATTTTTCTAATCTATTTTTGTAGATTATCACCATATATCTGCTTCGTCAACCTTGAAGTATACTTAAGATTTGTGTATTTTTACAAAAATATTCATTTATATCGCCAAATCTCATAAAGTGTTGTATAATATGGTGTCGGGGATATTACAATATCCCAAATAAATAAAAATTAAAATAATTTTTATAAAGGCATTGTTTCGATGCCAGAACGAGGAGACTTATGAGAATTATTATCGTTGGATGCGGTAAAGTAGGACGAACTCTTACCGAACAGTTAAGTGATGAAAATCATGATGTAACAGTTGTTGATACCAACCCACAGGTTGTACAGGATGTTACAAACAATTTCGATGTCATGGGAGTTGTAGGAAACGGTGCCAGCTATCTGGTTCAGATGGATGCCGGTGTGGAAGATGCAGATCTTTTGATCTCCGTTACCGCTTCAGACGAATTGAACCTGTTATGCTGTCTTTTTGCGAAAAAAGCCGGAAACTGTAAAACAATTGCGCGCGTGCGCAACCCACTTTACAGCCATGAAGTTAATTTCATCAAAAAAGAACTCGGTCTTTCCATGATTATTAATCCGGAATACGCAGCAGCGACAGAAATCGCACGTATCCTGCGTTTTCCATCTGCGATCAAGATCGATACATTTGCAAAAGGACGTGTCGAACTGATGAAATCAATTATTGATCAGAATTCTCCTTTGTGTGGCGAATCATTGAGTAATGTTGCAAAAAAGATCAAAGCAGACGTCTTAGTCTGTGCTGTTGAACGCGGCAAAGACGTTGTAATCCCTAATGGTGATTTTGTGTTTGAAGAAAATGATGTGATCAGTATAGTGGCTTCTCCTACGGAAGCACGTGATTTTTTTAAACAAACCGGTGTCGAAACACACCAGGTAAAGAATGCTCTGATCGTTGGCGGGGGCACGATTGCCTATTATCTTGCAGAACAGCTTCTCAACATGGGCATCCGTGTTAAGATTATTGAAAAAGATTATAAACGCTGTGAAACATTGAGTGAATTGCTTCCTTCTGCTATGATCATCCACGGAGATGCTGCAAACCAGGATGTATTGTTTGAAGAAGGCATTGAACATTGTGAGGCTTTTGTATCGCTGACCGGTATTGATGAAGAAAATATCTTCCTGTCTTTATTTGCACAACAGTCATCAAAAGCAAAGATCATTACAAAGATCAACCGTATTACATTTGATGAGATCATCAATAATTTCCATTTAGGAAGTCTGATATATCCTAAGTACATCACTTCTGAATACATCTTGCAATATATCCGTGCGATGCAAAATTCGCTTGGAAGCAACATAGAAACACTCTACCGTATTATTGAAAATAAAGTAGAAGCCTTAGAGTTTCATATTGGTGAAGATGTCATGATCCCGGATGAAACCTTAGAAAATCTGCCGATCAAAAAGAATATCCTGATCGCTGCGATCAACCACAATGGTAAAACAATCCGTCCAAACGGTCACTCTAAGATCCATGCCGGTGATAATGTGATCGTTGTTACTACTCTGAAAGGATTACAGGACATTGATGATATCTTTGAAAAATAGAGGAAGCAAAAATGAATTATTCAATTATTAGTTATATTTTAGGATGGGTTCTGACGATCGAATCTATCTTTATGTTTATTCCATGCATTGTTGCTGCGATCTACCGTGAAAAAGAAGGCTTTGCTTTCCTGATCGTTGCACTGCTTTGTCTGGCAATCGGACTTCTTCGTATCCGAAAGAAAACAAAATCGCAGGTTTTTTATGCCAAAGAAGGCTTTGTCACGGTTGCGTTAAGCTGGATCATTATGAGTATCTTTGGTGCTCTGCCTTTTGTGATCAACCGGGATATTCCAAGCTTCACAGATGCTCTGTTTGAAACAATCTCCGGCTTTACAACAACCGGTGCAAGTATATTAAGTGATGTGGAAGCACTCAGCCATTGCAGTCTGTTCTGGCGAAGTTTTACACACTGGATCGGTGGTATGGGTGTTTTTGTCTTTCTTTTGGCAATTCTTCCGCTGACCGGTGGATACAATATGCATCTGATGCGTGCAGAAAGTCCCGGACCATCCGTAGGAAAATTTGTTCCAAAAGTTCGTGAAACAGCTAAAATCTTATATGCGATCTATATAGTCATGACTTTAGTTGAGATTATTTTACTTCTTTTTGCAGGAATGCCGCTTTTTGATTCTCTGACCGTTTCTTTTGGTACAGCAGGTACCGGCGGTTTTGGAATTAAAAACACAAGCATTGCAGATTATAATATGGTCATTCAGGCGATCATATCGATTTTTATGATCCTGTTTGGTGTCAACTTTGGTGCCTATTTCCTGCTTCTTGGAAATAATAAAAAAGACGCATTTAAATTAGAAGAAGTACATTGGTATCTGATCATTATCGCCAGTGCAGTAGCGATCATTACGATCAATACAAAAGATATATTCCATAACCTATTTACTGCTTTTCATCATGCACTCTTCCAGGTTGCTTCTGTGATCACGACAACCGGATATTCTACGACTGATTTTGATCTCTGGCCACAGCTTTCCAGAGCGGTTTTAGTCATAGTTATGTTTATCGGAGCCTGTGCCGGAAGCACCGGTGGCGGTATCAAGGTATCCCGTATCATTATCTTAGTTAAATCCGTAAAACAAGAGTTAGGTTACTTTATCCATCCAAGAAGCGTTAAAGTCATCAAGATGGACAACAAACCGTTAAGTGCAAAAAGTATCCGTGGTGTAAATGCATTTTTTGTAACCTACACTTTGATCTTTGTGGTATCTCTGCTCATCATTACTTTTGATAATTTTGATCTGGTTACAAACTTTACTGCTGTAACAGCAACCTTAAATAACATCGGTCCCGGTCTGAAATTAGTCGGACCTACCGGAAACTTTGGTATCTTTTCGCCGGTTGCTAAGTATATATTAATGTTTGATATGCTCGCCGGCCGCTTAGAGCTTTATCCGATCCTGCTTTTGTTCACACCATCGGTTTGGAAAAAACATTAAAAGATATCACAATGTTCCCATTGTAAATCCATAATATCAGTCGTTTTGATCTGCTTTCCCGAACCAAGCACGATCTTTTCTTCATAAGGAAGAAGACGACTGATATTTTCTTTTTCCGTAACATATCGTCCACCTTCTTTTTTTGTATCTTCTATAAAATATGTGATCTGTACTTTTATCTGTTCTTCCTTATGTGCAAGCAGCCATTGTAACTTCCGGTCAAGGTTCTCTTTGCTGTCTTCATCCAGAACAATACGCTGCGATGTCTGTCTTGCCGTTTCTCCAAGTGCTTCTTCATATCCGGTCAATGCCGCAAAAGGGGCGAATTGTGCTGCTCTGTTTTGTACTGACATTCTCGGATGCCGTAACGATGTCGGATGCTCTAAAAAAAGAATATCTTCATACGAATCTTTTTGCATGTTATGTCCTCTTTTCTATGCTTTGTGTCCTCCGATCTGTCCATTACGTTCGATCGTTGTACCACCTTCCTGTAGGTTCATTCCCTTTAAAATTGCATTTTTCCCAAATTTATGCTTTAATTCGATTATTGCTTCTTGCATTTTGCGTTCTTTTTCTAACTGTTCCTTCTCTTTTTCATTCTGTTCTTTTTCTTGTAACATGGAGAAAAGATCTAATTGTTCAAATTCCTGTTCCTTTTGTACTTTCGACTCTGCGATGACATGATTGGCAGTGAGCGTTACTCTTCGTACAAAAAGAGTCGGATCAATGATACGATCAAACAATTCCATCACAGCTGCAATAATCTTTTGAGTTGATGTCGTATATAGTCCTAAATTTGCCGTTCCATGAGCATGTTTGGGAATCTTTCTGCCATAACGGTCTGTTGTGATTTCTCCCTGATATGCATTCTCTTTGTCTTTTAAATTTTCGATATCATATCCTACTGTCAAAACCATCTGGTTGGTGGCAAGCCTTTTTTCAACCAGATCAAGAACTAAGAGTTCTGTCATTTCACGAACAATTAATTTAGCTTTCTCATATGGATAAGGGGATTTTAGAACCTGTCCTGAACCAAGACTGTTATTTTCCGGTGTATACGACTTGATCTCAGCAATCGTACATGGTTCATATCCCCAGGCATGATCGATCAAAAGCTCGGCATTGACACCAAACATCTTGTAAAGCAGTTCTTCATTATAAAAATCACCATCTTTTCCGATCGAACAGCGTGCAATATCGCCCATTGTAAAAATCCCGCAACGTTCAAGCTTCCTGGCATAGCCCCTTCCTACACGCCAGAAATCCGTGATCGGAGTATGGCTCCAGAGATTTTTGCGGTAAGTCAATTCATCCAGCTTGGCAATCCGCACACCGTTTTCATCAGGCTTTTCATGTTTTGCCATAATATCCATTGCAATTTTACACAGATAAAGATTGCTTCCGATTCCGGCTGTAGCCGTAATCCCGGTGGTATCATAAATATCCTGAATGATCTTTTGCGTTAGCTGTCTTGCCGTCATTTCATAAGCTTTCAGATAATCTGTCACATCTAAGAATACCTCATCAACAGAATAGACATGCATATCTTCCTCAGAGATATATTTCAGATAGATCTGATAGATCCGGGTGCTGTATTGCATATATAATGCCATCCGTGGTTTTGCAACAATATAATCGAGTGCGAGCGTTTTGTTCTTTTTTAATGCAATACTATCATCTGATGATCCGGTAAAGCTATGTTCTTTGATCGCATTTCTTCTTTGTGCATTCACCTGTTTTACTTTTGCAACAACTTCAAAAAGTCTTGCACGCCCCGGAATGCCATATTCTTTTAATGACGGAGAGACTGCAAGACAGATTGTCTTTTCTGTACGGGATGCATCTGCTACTACCAGATTTGTTGTTAAAGCATCTCTGCCTCTTTCTACGCACTCTACAGACGCATAAAAAGATTTCAGATCGATTGCAATATATATTTTCTCTTTTGCATTCTCTATTTTTGCTTTTTCCATCCTCATATACATTCCTATTCTTCTATTTTATTCCTCTTGCAAACGCTCCTTTTCCCTGTCAATAAACATAATGATAAAAGACACACAAAGCAGGATCACACTTGTCAGGATTGCATGCATACCTAAATAAGAAATAGCTCTGTTTCCTAATATCGCACCCAGGATAAAACAACCAATGATTCCAAAATATAAAAAGGTATTTCTAAGATTCTGCCAATCCTTACGGCTGATATAATCACAGAAATTCTGTGTCGCACTTCGCAAGTTGCCAATGCACATCGTTGTCGCTATACCATGACCATGAATCTTACGAAAACTTTCGACCTGTATACCACAGGCAAGAGAAGTCAGGCTGTTTGCGAGCAAGTTCATTGACAGTGGAATAAAAGATACTCCAAGTAAAATAACCGCTTCAAATAACACCGACAACTGTCTCCAATGCAACTTTGTACTTCCTTTGGTACGCACGATATCCGCAAGCATGATGCCGGCAGTAAAAGCAAGGATTGGAAAGAAATAATGTAATGCCATGTTCCATCTTCCACCGGAAAGATAAATACCAAAAAGCAGCATATTTCCGGTCTGCGCATTTGCAAAAACCTTTCCTCTTGCCATATATGAATATGCATCCATAATACCACCGGACAAAGCCAGAAGAATTCCAAGTTCAATTGATTCTGATGTTTGTTTTGCTTTGCTCAATGTTCTACACCTGCTTTCCGTTTTTTTCTGTTATATATTGCTGCAACATACCACTGACTCTGTGATATACTCTCTGTACCTCTTCAAAATAAGGCTCATATCCACTCATATCCATTCCGCGAAGCTTTTCTGTTAATGCGGAACTGACTTCAAAAAGATCCGTAAGTCCCAGATTCAGACAGACCCCTTTTAGCGTATGAACAGCACGAAATGCACTTTGCACATTCTTTTCTTCTAAAGCTGTGGCGAGCTGTACAAAACTTGGATCCTGCAAAAATTTTATTAAAAAGCGTTCTACCAGGATCTCGTTTCCTATTCTCCCTGTCACTTCTTTATAATCTCCTCCTGCACAACTATAAAATTCGCTCAAAGTCATTTTTTATTTTCTCCTTCACTTTTTTATCCATCGCTTAACACGATTTTATACACAATTGATTCCCGGTATTGAATCATTTATGTACCTGCATTTTTAATATCGCTGTAACAAGCTTATTTCTATCTAATGGCTTAGCCAAATGCTCATTCAGTCCTGCCTCATAACTTCGTTCCACATCATCAGAAAATGCATTGGCAGTCATCGCAATAATAGAAATCTCTTTTGCATCCTTTCGATCCATGGACCGGATACATTGTGTTGCTTCCAGCCCATTCATAACAGGCATCATAATATCCATCAATATCAGATCAAAAGTACCTTCTTTCGATGCTCTAAAAAGATCGACCGCTTCTTTGCCATTCCATGCTTTTGTGATCGAAACACCTTCCTTTTCCAGCATAAACTCAACAATTTCCATATTTAATTCATTGTCTTCTGCAATCAGAATATGATATCCTTCCAAAAGCTTTCGTCCTTCCGGAAGTGTTTTGATCATCTTTTGAATGTTAGAATGATCCACTTGCAACGGAATGGAGATCCAGAATGTTGTCCCTACATCAACTTCGCTTTCAAAATGCATGGTTCCTTCCATCTGTTCAACCAACTCTTTTACAATAGAAAGCCCAAGGCCTGTCCCGGTATAAGTAGCATGTGCTGCTGCATCTTCCTGCGTAAATGGCTCAAATGCTTTCTTTTGAAATTCTTTGCTCATACCACGTCCGGTATCTTTACAAATCATGATAGTGTTCAACTTGTCAGTATTCTTTTGTTCAAAATTCCATTTTACTTCAACCAAACCATTTTCTTTATTATATTTTAACGCATTACCAATGATATTTTGTAAGATCTGCTGTAAATGCAATGGACTTCCTACCAGATATGGAATTTCTTCCGGAATCTTTTCCCACTCTATCCGTACACCATATTCTCTGGCACGAATATCTAACATCGGCTTGATCTCCTGCACCATTTGCTGCAAACAAAAGGATTTATTTTCTAAGCGGATTGCACCAGACTCTAACTTATTCATATCCAGTACATTATTGACCAGATCTAAAAGGAAACCGGAAGCATCCATAATTTTATTTCGGCAATCTTCCTGTTTTTCTTCATTGCCAATATAATGTCTGCTGATCTCAACCATACCACGGATGCCATTGATCGGTGTGCGGATATCATGACTCATACGACGCAGAAAATCCGTCTTCGCATTATTGGCTCTTTTTTCCTGCTCCATTGATTTGCGAAGCTGCTCCTGATAAGTAAACTCTCTCTTCTTTTCTTCTGTAACATTACGAAGCAGCAGAATAATGGAAATTAATTTGCCTTTTTTATCATAATGCTGTGGGATTGCAATAGACAGATACCAGTTTTTATCTTTGCCTTCAAACCATTTTGAAATATACGGCTGCTCACCAATTCTTTGTTCCATTGTGTGCATATCCAGAAAATCAGTAAACTCCTCTTTTTGTGAATCAACAACAAATACTGTACACAACGCATGAACCAGCTCATCAACAGAACAGTCTAAGTCTGAATTAACAGACTGTTTGAAACGTTCCGAAATTTTAATGCTTTCCCATTTCTTTTCCTTTAAATGGATTAAAAGATTTATGACATAAATACTATTAACTGCACTGATAATACGATACTGCTTCTGTATCTCATCAAAATTACCTTTCAAAAAATGCTGATATAACAGTAAAACAATTAACAGAAAAACACCAAGCACAGCCATACTGTATGCAATTACTGTCCGTCTGTTTTTATACATAGAACTGCCGGGAAAGAAGACATAAATATGATAATTCTTTAATCTGGAACCGGATCCATACCAAACCTTCGTTTTCACAACCAGCTTCGTCATACTAATATCATTCTTATTATGACTATTTTCATGCAAGGCTTTACAAAACTTCATCGTCTGCTTCTTTAAACGTCTGTTATTTGTACTTAATACCTTTTTCCCATTTGTAATAACTACTGTACCATCCAGTTTTAAATTGCATTCTTCAAACAAAGATGCCAATGTAATTTCACTACTGCTCTCAGATGATGTACCGGCCTTTTTATACGAGACTACCATTCCATGTGCCCGCTTTGTAGAAGTTGCCACAAAATCATATTCCTCATTTTTTCGTCTGATACGACTGATATATGACTTTTTTGAATATTTTAATACATCATTTACATTTTCATCATTGATCACATCTTTCCATAATGTATAACAACCTTTAGATCCGATGCTGCTTTGCATCACAATCCTGCCTTTATGATCCAGAATCATAGCACCGGCTAAGCGTTGTTCCTGCACATATTCGTTCAATCGGTTGTGATCAAAACCTTTTTCCTGATCATATACGCGACTTAATTCAGACGTCTTATCTAACAGACGGATCAGACTTTTTGTCTGGTCATTCAAAATCATGTTATCATAGCGTTTCAGCGTTTTCTTTACAATAGAAATGCTCTTTTCCGATACATTCTGTGCCGTTCTGTTATCATAACCTGTCAAACCAACATATTCAACTCCAAGGACTATTATTCCAAAAACAAAAGCAATCCAAAAAAAATTCCAGCTAAAGATACTTCTTTTTTTCTGACGTTCTTTCATATCATAAGCCTCCAGATACCATTTCCTATGTTTTGCCCTTGTTGGATCATATTTTTATGATGCTTCTTTTTGCTCGCCTTGATAAAAGATATCACGGTCGAGTGCATCATTTTGTTTTGCAACAATTGTTGTACATACTGCATCACCTGTAATATTGACTGCGGTACGTGTCATATCCAGAATACGGTCAATCCCCATGATCAGACCAATCGCTTCTACCGGAAGATTTACCGTATTAAATACCATTGTCAGCGTTACAAGACCGACACTTGGAATACCTGCAGTGCCGATTGAGGCCAATGTTGCGGTACCAATAACCATCAGATAGTCTGTCAGATCCAGATGAATATTAAATGCCTGTGCTGCAAATACAACTGCCACGCCCTGCATGATCGAGGTACCATCCATGTTGATCGTTGCACCAAGCGGTATTGTAAAAGATGAGATCTTTTTCGACACCCCCATCTTCTTTGCGAGTGTGTCAATCGACATAGGGATCGTTGCATTCGAGGTCGCTGTTGAAAATGCAAATTCCATAACCGGGAAGAATTTCTTAATAAACAATAATGGATTGAGTCCGGTAAAAACTTTTAACAAAGCCTGATATACAATAAAACATTGTATACCTAATGCAATCAACACAGCGATCATATATTTTAACAATGGCTGAAATGCTTCGATACCAAGCTGAGAAAATGTCTTGGCGATCAGGCAGAACACACCGATCGGTGCGACTTTCATGACGATCATCGTCATTTCCATCATGATATCATTAAACTGACTAAAAAAATTCTTAACCGTCTCTACTCTATCTCCCATCTTTGCTAAGATCACACCAAGGATCAATGCAAAAAGGATCACCTGTAACATCGTTCCTTCACTTAATGAATTAAAAATATTACTTGGAATGATATTCAGAAAAGTATCTACAATATTTGTAGACTGCGTTGCACTTTCTGTTGCAACGGTACTGCTCTTATGAATCTTTGACATATCAAGACCGATTCCGGGATTGATCACATTTGCTGTTGTTAAAGCTACCGTAACAGCCAATGCCGTTGTACAGATATAAAAGCCTAATGCTTTGGCACCAACGTTTCCTAACTTTTTCGTATCTCCAATCGCCATACTGCCACAGACCAGAGAACAAAGCACCAAAGGTACAACCAGCATCTGCATCAGACGAATAAATCCCTGACCGATCAGCTGTAAGATTCCATTTATCACGATCGTATTTTTAAAATAGCTATCCGGCACTGCATAGTTTAAAACAAAACCGGTAATCGCACCAAATAACAAACCAAATAAAATCTTTGTTGTAAGTCCGACTTGTTTTTTCTCTTTCTTTTCTTCTCTATTCTCGTTATTCATTATGCCATCTCTCCAATTTCTTTCAGATATTTTTTCAATGAGTCTCTCCATTCCGGAAAATCATAAATATCGGTAAGACTCAAAATGAAATTGTTTAATACTGCATTAACCGGACGGACAGCAGAAAAATCCGATTGTTCGTGCGGTACTTTCTGAATCGTTACATCCAGTCCTGCTAAAGATGCAATTTCTTTTGCAAACTCATATCTGCTGCAGCTGCCTTTGTTTGTTGCATGATACGTTCCATACTCACTCGTACGGATCAGTTTTAAAATAAAATGTGCAAGATCATTCGCATTTGTCGGAGAACCGTAATGGTCCTCAGCGATCATCAGATCATCACCTGCTTTTGCATTCTTCAAAAAGCCCGTAACAAAGTTATCTCCATAACCATAAACCCATGTACTGCGTATAATAAAATGCTTATGCGTAAATTCTTTGACATAATTTTCTCCGGCAAGTTTTGTCTTTCCATAGACTGTCTGTGGGTTTGTCATATCAAACTCGGAGTATGCTTTTTGTTCTAAACCGTCAAAGACATCATCGGTTGAGATCTGAACCATCTTTGCATTGACTTTTGATGCAATGATACTTAAATTTCTTGCTCCCATTGCATTGACTAAGAAAGCCTGTCTTTTATCTTTCTCACAGGCATCGGTATTTGTCATACCGGAACAGTTAATGATCACGTCCGGACGGTTCATTTCTCCAAAACGTAATACTTCTTCATTATTTGTAACATCCAGATCATCCTTATCAGTATCTAAGATTTCAAATTCCAGTTTATTTACTACATGATTAATGGCCTTGCCAATCTGACCATCGCATCCACATATCCAGATTTTTTGCATGGTATTCCTCTTTCTCTTTTTTTCTTTTTCCTTTTCTGATCAAAAAAAATTATAGTGCACTAATTCTGTTATTTTAACACAGATCTATTCTTTTTTCCAGTTTTGCTTCTGACCGCTGCCACTTCCCGGTTTTTCAAAAATCCTTTTGTCTTCTGTCTGCAAACTTACATTTCTAACGGCATCAATGCCTGATATTCTCTTGGTGTAAAACGATGATAGATCACATGGCCTTCCTCTTCATGGAAACAGTAACGATAGATGTTATTGGCATCGTTTTCAAACCAGACCGCATAATCAAAATCATTATCTGTCACATTCTGCACCCTGATCTGATCCGAGTACTTCTTAAAAACAGCTAAGATCTGTTCTTTGTTACAGTCATGTCTTCTTAAAAGTTCTAAAAGATCTCTAAGGAATCCATTATCTGTCACATTCCGATCAATATAGCATACACCCTGTACCGGTACCGTGATCCCATACCGGCTTTTATTCCTTTGAAAAACAACCTCACCTAACGGATCTTTGACTTTCTTTGCAAAATTTTGTAAGCATTGATCCATTTGTTCTTCGCCTAAATCCGTATCCAGCAAATGGTTCAATGCCTCGATCGGATAATAAATGGTCACCGGATTTTTTTCAAAACCAAGCTTGATCTGTGATTCTTTGATCACATCCATAATATTCTTTTTTAAATCCTCATATAAAATATCTGCATTCTGTTCTGATCGTTCCATTTTATCGAGCTCCTTTTTATTATCCTGTCAGCTTTTTTATCGTCATGCCGGCTTTCTTACTGACATCCGTTTTTTCTGACAAAAGTCTGTTCCAAGATCAGACGATTTACTCTCTTGCAAAATCCTGTTCGATCGATGCGATCGCCACCGCACCGTCTGCTACTGCGGTAACAACCTGTCTTAAGCTTTTACTTCGTACATCTCCTGCCACATAAATGCCGTCTGCACTGGTGCGACAGTCTTCGCCTGCTTCTACATATCCTGCCGGATCTTCTTTAACAAGATCCTTGACAAGACTGCTTTGTGGTTCCATACCGATTGCAATAAAAACACCCGAAAGCTCGATCGTTTTTGTCTCACCTGTCTGGTTTTGCTTCAGTTCTACTGCCTCTACTTTATTCTGACCACAGATCTTTGTCACTTCATAAAAAGGCATAAATGTGATATTTTCTTTCTCCAGCACTTTGTTTTGTAAAACTTTTGCTCCTCTTAATCCGTCTCTTCTATGGATCAGATAAACATTTTTACAAATATTAGAAAGATATAATGCATCTTCTAAGGCGACATCACCGCCTCCGACAACTGCAACAGTCTGGTCTTTAAAGAACGCTCCGTCACAGGTTGCACAATAGGATACACCTGCACCGGTTAATTCTTTTTCCCCTTCTGCCTGAAGCATTTTGTGATGTGCTCCCGTAGCAAGAAGCACGGCTTTTGCTTCGATCACATCTCCGTTTTCCAATACGACTTCTTTTGTCGTTCCATGATTTTCTATCTTCTTTACTGCATCTTCTAAGAAAGGAACTCCTAATGCATCTGCATGTTCACGGAATTTTACCGACAGGTCATAACCATTTTCTCCATATAGTCCGAGATAATTGTCAATCCGGTCTGTTGTAACGATCTGACCGCCACTAAACATTTCTTTCTCGATCACAACCTGATCAAGCATTGCTCTTTGTGCATAAACTGCGGCAGATAATCCTGCCGGTCCACTACCTATGATCACTAAATCTTTTTTCTCCATAATAAACCTCACTTTTTTTAGCGTTTTTGGCTCGCTGCATATTGATCGATCACCTGTATCGTCTTTTCTACATCTTCTTTATGATGTGCCACTGATACAAACATTGCCTCAAATTGCGATGGTGCAAGATGAATTCCACGTTCTAAGAAAAAACAGAAATAATCGGCATATTTCTTCCGGTCTGATGTCTGTCCGCTTGCAAAATCAACAACTTTTTCTTTGGTAAAAAAGACACTCATTAACGAACCGATCTGATTAACACATACCTGATCCTTAAAAGCATTCCGATATGCATCTGCCAATGTCTTTGTAGTCTGTTCGATCTGTGTATAGATCTCAGGATGCTCAAATAAGCGTTTCAATGTGACAAGTCCTGCCGTCATAGCGATCGGATTCCCGGAAAGCGTTCCTGCCTGATAGACATTACCAAGCGGTGCAACACATTCCATGATCTCTTTTCTACCGCCATATGCACCGACAGGCATTCCACCGCCAATGATCTTTCCAAGCGTTGTCAGATCCGGTGTAACACCAA
This sequence comes from Jutongia hominis, assembly GCF_014384965.1. Taxonomy (GTDB): domain Bacteria; phylum Bacillota; class Clostridia; order Lachnospirales; family Lachnospiraceae; genus Butyribacter; species Butyribacter hominis. The sequence goes on along the minus strand of NZ_JACRSW010000027.1, from coordinate 229,621 downwards.
AGAATTGCTGTGCGCCACCTGGAGCTAATCGAAAGCCTGTGATCACTTCATCAAAGATCAATAATGCATCATTTTCTTTTGTAATCTTTCGTAAATATTCCAAAAAACCTTCTTTTGGCTGCACAACACCCATGTTAGCCGCTACCGGTTCCACGACAATGGCTGCGATCTTTCCTTTGTATTCTTCAAAAAGCTTTGCAACCGAATCACAATTGTTATATTCTGCGATCAGGGTATATTGTGTATATCCGCTTGGAACACCGGCACTATCGGGAACTGCCTGCATCAAAACACCGGAACCTGCTTTCACAAGCAATCCATCCGAATGACCATGATAACAGCCACGGAATTTGATGATATAATCTTTTCCGGTAAATCCTCTTGCCACACGGATCGCACTCATGACTGCTTCTGTACCGGAACTTACCATACGTGTCATTTCCATTGATGGCATCATTTGGGCGATCAATTCTGCAATCGCACATTCTTTTCTTGTCGGTGCACCAAAAGTCAAGCCATCCTGACAGGCTTTTTGTACTTCGTTGATCACTTCCTCATCCGCATGTCCTAAAATACCCGGTCCCCAGGAGCAGACATAATCAATATATTCATTTCCATCTTCATCAAAAATATGTGATCCTTTTGCTTTCTTAATAAAAACCGGATTTCTTCCTACTGCCTGATAAGCACGGACCGGAGAGTTTACTCCTCCTGGGATTCTTTTTTTTGATCTTTCAAATAATTCATCGGACTGTGTCATCGTATTCACTCCATTTCCTGTTATTCTATCCATTTTTATAGACTTATTTTATCGTTTTTACCATTCTTTATCCAACCTGATACAAACGATCCGTCAATTGCAATTCAAAACTTTTTTACTCTTCATCAAGCCATTTTGCGACATCCAGTGCATGATAAGTAATAATAATATCCGCACCGGCACGCTTCATCGCAGTCATGTTTTCCATAACGATCCTTTTCTCATCGATCCAGCCATTCTGTGCCGCTGCTTTTACCATCGAATATTCACCGCTGACATTATAAACTGCCAGAGGAAGCGAAAAACGGTCTCTTGCCTGACGGACAATGTCAAGATAAGCAAGTGCCGGTTTGACCATGATCATATCAGCACCCTCTTCGATATCAGCTACGCATTCACGAAGAGCTTCCCTTCCGTTCGCACAATCCATCTGATAGGTTCTGCGGTCACCAAACGAAGGAGCAGAATGCGCTGCATCACGGAATGGTGAATAATATCCTGACGCAAATTTTGCACTATATCCTAAAATGATCGTATCTGTATAACCATTTTCATCAAGGCTCTTACGCAGTATTGCGGTATGACCATCCATCATATCGGACGGTGCGATCATGTCAGCACCGGCCTTTGCCAGAGAAACCGCCATTTTGGCTAATAATGGCAATGTTTCATCGTTTAAGATCTTTCCATCTTCTACCAGACCACAATGACCATGTGATGTATATTCACAAAGGCAGACATCTGCGATCACAATAAGATCAGGTGTCTTTTGCTTGATATAACGAACGGCTCTTTGCGTAATACCGTCTTCATTATAGGCTTCACTGCCACAGGCATCTTTATGCTCCGGGATACCAAAGATCAGAATGGCTTTGACACCGGCTTTTTGAATTCTGTCTAACTCTTCCTCAAAACGATCGATCGTATATTGATAAATACCCGGCATCGAATCCACCGGAATCTTCTGATTCGTTCCTTCCTTTACAAATACAGGATAGACTAAGTCATTTTTCGTCACCACTGTCTCACGGATAAGATCTCTGATCGCATCCTGACTTCTTAATCTTCTTAATCGTTTCATCGAATTCCTCCTATCACACTAATCTGTATATAAACTTTTATTCTGTTATTCATCTTGATTTTCTATCCGATAACATTCTTCTAACGCCTCTGCCATATGAGAAAGGTCACATAGCATTGGCATACATTCTGTCTGTATTCCATATTCCAAAAGCTTTTTGGCTGTCACATGACCGATTGCGGCTATCCTGACTTTCTGTTTCTTTCGTTTGTTTTCCCAATCTGCTATATGCTCTTTTCCAAGTGCATTTACAAAGGCTTCCGCACCGGATGCACTAAAGAATGTGATTACGTCCATATCCTCTAAATACTTCCAGTTTTCGGTCTTTTTTCCTATTACATCATAAATCGCAAGATTTGTTACGTCAATGTTGTTTTCTTCTAAGATAGTAAGCATCTGACTGCTGCCTTTTACGGCACGTGCAAGCAGCAGTTTCTGCGTCGGCTGCATTTGCTGCGAAAGGCCCTCTGCCAGAGCTTTTGTCGTATACTTCTCCGGCATATAGTCTGCAAGAAATCCCATTCTTTCCAACGCTTCTTTTGTACCGCTTCCAACAACCGCAAATCGAACATTTGCTAATCTTCTATGATCGATCTTTAACTGCTTCATCTGCTCAAAAAAAAGTCTGATCGCATTCTGGCTTGTAAAAGCGATCCATTGGTATGTTTCAATTCGTTGCATTTCTTTTTTTAATTCCTGCATCTGTTCTGTAGCAGCAAGCTGCATATGTAACAGGGAATAGACATTTGCACCTTTTTCTTCAAGACAATGCTTTGTTTTTTTTCGCATTATGCTTGTACCGACTATGCCGATCTTCTTTCCTGCTAATACTCCGATCTGATCCGATACAAATGCATACTTTGCATTTTCTCCGATAACAATGATCGCAGGAGAAGAAAGTTTTGCAAGATGTACCTCTTTTACAATCGTTTCTAAAGTAGCCCGTACTACTTTTTGTGATGGCATGGTACCATTTGCGATCACCGCAGCCGGTGTATCCTTTGGCATTCCTTCTAAAAGAAGTTTCTGTGTAATCTCTTCTAAATGCGATAATCCCATTAAGAACACACTTGTTCCGTCTTCTCGATGAATATGCTCTAACGAATCCGCTTCTTTACTGCATGCATGACCGGTAAAGACATGAAAACTTCTGCTGTCTTTCCTGTGTGTGACCGGGATTCCGACAAGCTCCGGTACCGAAACAGCCGACGTAATGCCCGGAACGATCATAAAAGGAATCTTTGCTTCCTGCAAAGCTAACACTTCTTCTCCGCCTCTGCCAAAGACAAAAGGATCGCCTCCTTTGAGCCGTACTACGTTTTTATACTTTCGTGCCGTTTCTATAAGAATCCGGTTGATCTCGTCCTGTTTCTTATAATGATATCCGGCTCTCTTTCCTACATAGATCTTTTTGCAATCTTCTTTTACTTCTTCTAAAAGTTCGCCTGTTCCCAGTCTGTCATAGATCACGGCATCACATTCTTCTAAAAGAGTCTTTCCTTTACAGGTCAAAAGTCCGGGATCACCGGGACCTGCGCCAACCAAATAAACCATCTCTTCTGCCTTTCTGTCTCTTATGCTTTACAAATCTTATTGATCATATCTTCCCATTCTGTTTTCTTTCCTTCCATCTGCCGATAGATCAACTGTTCATTTATTACTGTCATGAGCCGGAGATCTAACGTATCTTCACTTCCCATATCGGCAAGCACTCCGATCGGTTCATGACAGCCTGCTCCAAGTTTTTCTAAAACAGCTCTTTCGATCATAAGCTGTGTAAATGCTTTTTTGTCACTGACTGCCTGTGCCATCGTGTATGCCTTTGTCTGCTCTTTCGTCTCTATTGCAATGATTGCCTGTCCTGCTGCCGGCAGCATTTCGTCGATTGTAAAATAACGATATTCCAGATCCGGTTCCTGTAACAGTCCTTGTCTTTCAAGACCTGCTGCTGCCAGAATGACGGCATCATATTGTCCCTGTCTTAATTTTTCAATTCTTGTTCCTACATTTCCACGCAGATCTTTACAGACAACATTTGGAAAAAGTTTCTCTAATTGCCATTTTCTTCGCAAGCTCCCCGTTCCTGCTACAAAAGTTTCTTCTGTAGCAAACGATCTGCCTTTTTTCGTAACAAGTACATCCTGTATACAGGCTCTTGGTAACGTGCCGGCTATCGTAAGTCCCTCTTTGCATGGATTTGGCATATCTTTTGCACTATGTACTGCCATGTCGATCGTGCCATCTGCAAGCGCCTGCTCAATCTCTTCAACAAAAACAGCTTTTCCACCAAACGATGTGATCGGAACATCTCTTCTTTTATCTCCTTTTGTTGTTAAGACCACCACTTCCCATTGGTAATCGGGAAATGTACTCTTGAGACTCTCGATCACCATATCGGTCTGTTTTCTTGCTAATGCACTTCCTCTTGTTCCGATTCTGATCACTTTTGATCCTAATTTCCGATCCATCATTTTTTCAAAAATCTCCCTGCGTTCTTCTTCCTTTTGCATCAAAACTTTTTGACGTTCTTTTCCCATTTCTTTTGCTATCTGTCCGTAATCTTTTCGAATCGCATCATTGATCTCTTTCTTAATATGAGAAGCTAACAGCGGGCTGTTGCCACCGGTAGAAACTGAGATCACAACATCCTCCTGCCGGATCACTGCTGGAAAATAAAAGTTGCAATCCTCTTTGACATCTACAACATTGACTAAGATCTTTTGTTCTTTACAGACGGTTGCAAATTCAGTATTCACATTCGGATCATTTGTTGCCATGATCACAACATCCCTATCGATAAGGTCGCTTATTTGTATCGTTCTTTTAATAATCTTTAATTTGCTTTCTTTTCCTTCTAATGCTAAAAATTCCTCACAAAACGTCGGAGAGATAACCGTAACAACCGCACCGAAAGAAAGCATCATCTTTACTTTGCGCAGTGCAACTCTGCCTCCTCCTGCGATCAGACAATTCTTATCGTCCATTTGTATCATAAAAGGGAAAAATGCCATATCTAAAGCTCCTTTCGTTCCGTAGACTGTTCCTGTGCCGTACCGATCACATCTAAGATCTGTGCAAAACAGTTATGGTCTACATGGTCTTTTAACCGATATAAAAGCCATGATGCACTTTTGTCCTGTAACCATGCTGTCTGCTCTTTCTTTTTCGCATAGAAATCCCGCATTAACAGCGTTTTTTCCATCTCATCTGTTTTTTCCTGTATATACAATTCCACTTTTTTAGCTTCGGACAGTTTCTTTTGATTGTTATGCTTTGCAAGCGATTCGATATAATCCATGTTTTCTATGACACAATCAGAAAGTGTGCCGATCTCTTCTTCGATATCCCTTGGCACTGCAAGATCCAAGAAAAGACGCATCTTACTCTCTTTAAGATACTTTTGTACTTTTGATGCCACGAACGTATAATGAGGACTGTTTGTCGCACTGATGACCACATCTGCCCAATCGACATAGTCATACCGCTCTTCATAATGCACCCATCTTATCTGCTTAGTATCAGCAAAAGCAAGACCCTGCCTGTGATGTTTTCTGGTTGTTGCAACGATCTGTACGGTCTGGCAGGCATCGACAATGTCTTTCATGATAATGTTTCCCATCTCTCCTCTTGCTCCGACTAACAGAATATGTGGCTCTTTTTTCTCCTGACAAAACGAAAGAACCGCCCCGGTTGTCAACGTACCAACCGATACCGGAAGTTTTGTCAACTGATATTGGCTGGCGATCTCTTTTGCAAGATGTAAAGCCCCCTGAAAAATAATATGAAGCGTGGGATCTAACATATCATGCGCTTTTGAGAAAAGATACGCAGCCTTGATCTGATGAATGATCTCTACTTCGCCAAGTACAGCCGAATCCAGACCACAGATCACACGGTACAAATGGCGGATCGCATTTTCCTTTTCATACCGCATGATATGTTCATAAAACAATTCCTCTTTTCCGGGTTTTTGTGCTAACCATATTCTTTCGATCACAGACATTGTATCTTTTGAACCGGCTGCATAGATCTCACAACGGTTACAGGTCATCAACAGGATCACGCCATCAATAGATACTTCTTTTTGTATCCGGCTAAAAAAAGCTTCCTGCTCTTTTTCCTGCATAGAAAAAGCTTCTCTGCTTTCTGTCTTTAGCTGTTTGTAATTTATGCTGATGCAATACATAACCTGCCTCCGTTGTTTCCTCTTTGCTGTTATTTCAATCCTTTGAACGTTCTTCACTGTCATAGATTCTTACACAATATTTTATTTTATCAAAAATCGAAAAAAAGGGCAAAGCCAATGCTTTGCCCCTCCTGTAATTATTCTATCACCAGTTCTTCTTTCGTTACATTCTTCTCTTCATCGATCCGGAATGCATTGAAAACCGGATTTTCAAGATCCATCAAAGATAAGATCAGATAATTGACTTTTGAATCATATGCCAGTCTTTTATCTTCTTCAGATGGTCTTGATGGTGATTCCGGATGAGAATGAAAGTTGCCAAGAAGTTTTAAACCATTCGCACGCATATCTTTTACCGCTGCAAGCTGTTCTTTCGGATCCATCGAAAAATGTTCGTTGCTCTGGTCAATGTTCGTTAAAAGATATACTTTCTGAATACTTCTTTTGTCGCCTTCTATCGTACCTCCGATCAAACCACATGCCTCATTAGGAAGTCCCTCTTTGCAATGTGCCAAGATCTTTTCATAATCTTCTTTCTTTAAATATAACATGATAACCTCATTTCCAAATCATTCTGTCAAACACGCTGACAGGCCGATCCTGTCTGTGATCCTGTCTATTTGCCATCACATTCTGCCTGCTCATAGTCGATCAGCTCTGTAATGGTAGGATGATCACCACAAACAGCACATTTGCCATTAGCTTTTGGAAGTACAACGGTATGAAATTCCATCTTTAATGCATCGTATGTCAAAAGCTTTCCTGTCAAAAGATCACCGACACCGATCAGATACTTGATCGCTTCCATTGCCTGAAGACTTCCGATCACGCCGCCCATAGCACCGATGACACCAGCCTGCTTACAGGTTGGAACAGCATCCTTCGGAGGTGGATTCTTAAATACACAACGGTAGCATGGTCCTTCTCCCGGTACATAGGTCATAAGCTGGCCTTTGAAACGGATAATACCTGCATGTGAGAATGGTTTCTTTGCCATAACACAGGCATCATTGATCAAAAACTTAGCCGGGAAGTTATCGGTTCCGTCAATAATGAAATCATAATCTTTGATCAGATCCATTACATTTTCTGAAGTTACAAATTCACGGTATGTATTGACTGTTACATCCGGATTCATTGCATTCATTGTCTCTTTTGCTGATTTTACTTTTGCTTTTCCTACATCAGCTGTTCCATGAATGATCTGTCTTTGTAAGTTTGACAGATCGACTTCATCTGCATCAACGATACCGATCGTTCCGACACCTGCTGCTGCAAGATACATCGCAGCAGGAGCACCAAGGCCACCTGCTCCGATAATAAGCACTTTGCCGCTTAAGAGCTTCTTTTGTCCCTTAACACCAACTTCCTGTAAGATGATGTGACGGGAATAACGCTCCATCTGTTCATTCGTAAATGCCATTAAAAAGCGCCTCCTCCCATGAAATACAGAAATTCTACTGTATCATTTTCATTTAACTGTGTTGTTTCAAAATCATCACTTTCCACAAACTCATCATTTACGGTAACTGTGACATATTCCGGGTTTTCTACTTTTTCATCCACAATAAGTTTTGCGATTGTAGTTCCCTGTTCGATTTCTTTTTTCTCACCTGCTACTGTTACTTTCATGATCCTTGTCCTCCTGATTAAATATATTTTTTTACAACTTCTTCTAATGCCGGTCTTTTTACAAGACCTCTGATCCTGTCCACTTCTTTTCCGCTCCGGAAGAAAAGAAGAGTCGGAGAAGCAGCTACTTCATACTTTTGCGCCAGATCGGCATCAAAATTTACATTAACCTTTACGACTTTAAGCTGATCCTCATAGTCATCTTCAATCCCGCCAAGGATTGGTGATAACTGCTTACAAGGAATACAACTGTCGGAATAAAATTCGACTACAACCGGAAGTTCCGATTGCAATACTTCGCTTTCAAATTCTTCTGTATTGACTCTCTTTGCCATACAATTTCCTCCTTGTCTGTCTTTTATTCATCACCGCACCCTGCAGCGAATCTGACAAAATCCATCTTCGATAAGAACGTTTTGTTCTTACTCTTCTACTTTCTTTACGATCAGATCATATGTACCGTTTTCATTGTCGATCAGCTTTAAGATCTGCTGTCCTTCTTCTTTAAAGCTTCTTGGGACATTCTGAACCGGTTCTCCGTCGTTCATGGTAACAGCTAAGATCTGTCCTACTTCAATCTCTTCCATTGCTACTTTTGCTTTTACAAATGTCATCGGGCAGACAACATCGGTAATATCTACTCTCTCATCAATTTCAAAATCAGCCATTATATGCCTCCTTTAATGTTTCTTTAAATTTGTCAATACCTACACGTTCGATCGTATACCGGAATCGTTCGCTTGGATTTGCATGATCATCAAAGAACTGGATCGCTGCATCGGTCACACGGAATAAAGTCTCTTCTGATGTGATCACAGGTAACAGCTCTTCTCCTTTGTGAATGCGGTTTCCAAAAAGTCCGCCAAATGATACCAGATATCCTGTCTGTGTATCCCATGCATCGGTCGGACAGGCTTTGGCACAACGACCACAGTAGTTACATTTGCTTTCTTCTACCGAAACTTTGCCATCCTGAATCGTGATCGCACCGGTACGGCAGGCCTTTTCACAGACACCACACTGGATGCAGGCATCTTCTTTCCAACTAACTGTCATTGCCCCCTTGATTCCTACATCATTTTCTTCCGCTTTCAGACAGTTGTTCTGACAGCCGGTTACACCAAATTTGAATTTATGTGGCAATTCTCTTGCAAAGTAACGCTTATCAAGTTCCTGTGCAATATGATTCGAATCAATGTTACCACTTGGACAGACCTGATTCCCCTGACAAGCTGTTACGGTACGGACACGAGGTCCGCAAACACCCGGCTTACAATCTCCTTTGGCTAACTCTTCCTTCACTTCCTCAATATCATTTAACTTGATAAAAGGAATCTCAATACTCTGACGTGATGTCAGATGCACATGACCATCACCGAATTTTTCTGCAACTTCTGCGATTTTTTGCAGGTTTTTGGATGTTAAGTTTCCACCGACTACTGCTAAACGAAGAGAAAAGTTATTTTTTTGTTTCTGGCGCATAAATCCGCCTTTTTTCAATACTGCATAATCTACTGCCATTGAGGTACCTCCTTATTTTTCCAATGCATTTTTGAAATCTTCTATCAGATCTTCAATATCTTCAATTCCCAGACTGATACGGATCAGATCATCAAATACACCGGCTTCCTCTTTTTCTTTTTCTGTACTATGGGCATTTAATGTTGACTCCGGATGAATGATCAATGTTTTGGTATCACCGATATTGGATACGATCTTTGGAATTGTAAGAGCATTGATCACATCAAATGCTCTTTCTTTGGAACCGACACGGATCGTTAAGATCGCACCATATCCATTCTCTAATACCTCATTGGCGATAGAATGCCACTTGCTGTCAGGAAGTCCCGGATAATTCACTTCTACATCATCATATTGTGCTAAGAACTCTGCTAATGCTTTGGCATTCGAACACGCACGCTCCATACGAAGTCCTAATGTCTCCATACCGAGCATATTATAAAATGCTGTCTGTGGAGCAATGCATGCACCGGTATTACGAAACAGTCCATTTCGAAGCTTAGCCGTATAAGCAAACTTTCCAAACCTGACATATTCTTTCATGCCCGGATAACGTTCCTTATCCCATTTGAACTTTCCACTGTCTGTGATCACACCACTGATTGCATCACTGTTGCCATTGATATACTTCGAAGTTGAATTAACTACCACATCTGCACCAAGTTCGATCGGGCGCACCAGATAAGCTGTCGCTACGGTATTATCCATCACCAGCGGGAGTCCGTGATCGTGTGCAAAATCGGCAAGCTTTTTAATATTTACCACATCTAACTTTGGATTACCGATCGTTTCTGCAAAGATCACTCTGGTATTTTCATTGATGACTTTTTCCATGTCTGCTTCATCTTCGACATCAACAAAATGTGTTGTAATACTAAACGCTTCAAAATCATGAAATACATCGATCGAACCGCCATACAGACTCGAGCTTGCTACAATCTCCTGACCGGCATTGACAATATTAAGAAGTGCATTTGTGATGGCTGCCATACCTGATGCACAGGCGATCGAAGCAATTCCTTTTTCTAATGCTGTCATCTTGTTTTCAAAAGCCACGATCGTCGGATTGTTGATCCTTGTATATGAGAAACCGTTTGCTTTATTATGAAACAGTTTCTCATGCTGCTGTGCATTCGGCTGATAGAACGCACTGGACTGGTAAACCGGGGTTAATGTCGCACCGGTTGCTTCATCTCCCATCTTGCCACTATGTAAAAGTGCTGTATTAAACTTCATCGGTTTCCCCTCCACTAAATATAATCCCGCTCATGCACAAATATATCAGAATATGCTGATTCTTTTGCAATGAATTTTGCAACTTCATTTGCTGCAAGACCGGTCTTGTTCCAATCACTGATATAATGTTCATCCTTATTTGTGATCGTATCTGCCTGTTTTTTATCAACTAACAATAATACAACAAGTCCTGCTCTATGTAAATGTTTGATCACAAGATCAATGTCTTCGTTTGGTGTCGGAGCATACAGATAGGTATGTCTTCCCTGAAGGCTGAGTGCTTTTTCTACATCTTCCACAAAAGCGCGATCAATCGTACCTTCCTTGATAAACTCTACGGTAACTGCCTTTTGTCCTTTCATTGCAGCACGTACCTTGCGGTCGATTCTGCCTTCATATAATCCATGCTCTTTTGTATCAATACTTTCGACAACGCCACATGCAGATGTCATATTGGTAATACGGTCGATTAAGATCAATTCACCTAATGTCTTATGCTTTTTAAACTCATCAACAACGATCTGATCGGCTAATGTGATCTTACATACAGCAATTTCGTTTTTACCGAGTGTGCTGACTTCTTTCTTTGCACCGGTATTGACATCAATCGCATATTCGATACTGCTTACTACAGCAGGGATCATCTTAGTACCAAGCTTAAAGAAGAAGTTCTTTCCGGTTCTCAGTTCTTCGTCATCCATCCATAAAAGAGTGGCTGTGATCGAAGAAGCTGTCAAAAGAGAAGCATCTACTGAAAGAACACATCCTCTGGACACATCCACTTCACGGTCTAACTGGATCGTAACCGGCTGTCCCTTTTTAGCAACTTGACTTTCCTTGTCTCCGACATGAATGCTTTTGACTTTCGCTGTCTCATTGCTTGGAAGCGTTGTCACTTCATCGCCTACATGAATCTGACCATCTTCAATCTGTCCCTGAAAACCACGGAATGTATGATCCGGACGACAAACTCTCTGTACCGGCATATAAAAGCCTTTTTCATGATCATCTTCTGTGATATCAATATTTTCTAAGTAAGAAAGTAACGTTTCTCCCTGATACCATTTGATGTTTTCGGATGGCTTTGTAACATTATCGCCTTCTGTTGCCGATACCGGGATCAGCTTGACATTTGCAAGCTGTAATTCTTTCGTAAGTTCTTCTACCTGCTTTTCAATCTCACGAAAACGTTTCTCATCATATCCGACAAGATCCATTTTATTGATTGCAAAGACAAAATACTTAATTCCCATCAAAGAACAGATTCTTGCATGTCTTCTTGTCTGTACTAAAACGCCCTGTTTGGCATCAATTAAGATAACCGCAAGATCAGCAAATGAAGCGCCCACTGCCATGTTTCTGGTATATTCTTCATGTCCCGGTGTATCGGCTACGATAAAGCTTCTTTTATCTGTTGTAAAATAACGATATGCAACGTCGATCGTAATACCCTGTTCTCTTTCTGCCATCAGACCATCCAATAAAAGAGAATAATCGATCGCACCACCACGGCTTCCTACTTTACTGTCAAGCTCTAATGCTTTTTCCTGATCGGTATATAACAATTTGGAATCATATAAGATATGGCCGATCAAGGTTGATTTTCCATCATCCACGCTTCCGCATGTAATAAATTTTAATAATCCACTCATCTTAGAAATAGCCCTCCCTCTTTCTACGTTCCATACTTCCTGCTGCTTCATTATCAATGACTCGTGTCGTTCTTTCCGAAGAAACCGCACTCAATGTCTCATCAATGATCTCATCTAATGTCGTTGCTGTTGACTCGCATCCTCCGGTCAACGGATAACATCCGAGAGTACGGAAACGTACACTCTTATGTTCTACCTTTTCACCCGGAAGCAGTTTCATACGGTCATCATCTACCATGATAATGTTTCCATCACGGTAAACAACCGGACGGACTTTTGCAAAATAAAGAGAAGGGATCTCAATATTTTCACGACGGATATACTGCCAGATGTCTGTCTCTGTCCAGTTTGAAAGCGGGAACACTCTGACTTCTTCTTTTTTATTGATCTTAGAGTTATAAAGCTTCCACATTTCAGGGCGCTGGTTCTTTGGATCCCATGCATGATGTTCGTTTCTGAAAGAAAAGATTCTTTCTTTGGCTCTTGACTTTTCTTCATCTCGTCTTCCGCCACCGAACGCTGCAGTAAATCCATACTTATCAAGTGCCTGCTTTAATGCCTGCGTTTTCATGATATCGGTATAAGCAGCACCGTGATCAAACGGATTAATTCCCTGCTTTACACCTTCTTCATTGATATATTCCAACATTTCAATGCCAAGCTCTTTGGCTCTGCGGTCACGAAACTCAATCATCTCTTTAAATTTCCATGTTGTGTTGACATGTAAAAATGGAAATGGAGGCTTCTCAGGATAAAATGCTTTCATTGCTAAATGCAACATAACCGAACTGTCTTTTCCGATTGAATACAACATAACCGGCTTTTCACATTCCGCTGCCACTTCGCGAATAATATAAATCGCTTCTGCCTCTAATTCATCCAGATGTGATAATTCACCCATTTTACTTACCATCCTTTCTAAGTTCAAGCATCTGTATCTGCATATGGATCAATATTTATTAGATTCCTTTGTATTGATCACGATCTGCTCTTTTGTATCATCTCTTCTTGCTATATTCCAGATCAACCGGTCTTTCTTTGAATCCACTGTCAGCTTACTTCCCATGCCGCCAATGTCTGCTCCCAAAAAAAATGTGATTGCTCCAAAATGGCATTCCTTAACGCAGGAAGCACATCCCCAGCAGTCTTTAGGATATTTCATATAAGCTTTGCCTTCTGTCGTTTCTTTGATCAGGCTTCCCGGACAGACTGCCATGCACGCTTTACAGCCTTTACAAAGATCTGCATTAATTGCTATGCTCATATTCTTCCTCCCTTCCTACCAGATCACGGAAAATGATCTTTAATTTGCCATCTTCCATTCTGGAATTCACATATTTTAACCAGGCATCACTCTTTTGAGGGTAATCTAAATTTTCGGCAAAACTGTGCCATCTCGTTTCTTTTCTGGCTTTTAGATGCGCGATCACCGACAGACAGACGGTTAATCGTTCTTTCAATTCATAGACAAACATCAATTCATGCATATCTTTCGCTCCGATATCCTGACTCAGTTCGATCAGATGATCGATCTTTTCTTTTGCAAGCGTAAGCTGCTTTTCATTGAATTGATAATGTGTCGAAATACCTCCTGCATATTGATCCATTACTTTTTGCATCGCTTCTTCCAGGCTTTCTACATCAAACAGATCATTTTGCCTTGCAAGATACGCATTATACTGTTCTATCTTTTCTTCAAACAGACAATCTGCTTTTTGCTGATCACAAGGATCATTTCTTTGTTCTTCTTTTAATGTTGCTACAATATGCTTTGCCGCAATCTCGCCTTCTACCATTGCTCCGGTCACATACTTTTGAGGACATCCGCCTGCCACATCACCGGCTGCATATAAACCTTGAATCGTTGTCTGGCGATTCGTATCTACCCAATAACCGCTTGCGGTATGACCACCAACGATATAAGGCTCTGTTCCTTCGATCTCTACATTCTGTTTGCTCGGATCTTTCTTAGCTTCTAACCACTTTAATGTCTGGCTCGGTGCCATGTTTAAGTATGCTTTCTTTAAAGATTCATCCTGTTCTTTACTGATTCCTTCTGTTCTAAGATAGCAAGGACCTCTGCCTTCTAAGTTTTCCATCACGGTTCCATATACTCGTTCCGAAGTTGTTAAACCGTATTTATCTTCATATACTTCACCTTTGGCATTGACCTGTTTTGCTCCAACGCCCTGTGCGATCGTTCCGGTCGGCGCAATCGTATCTTTACAGCGAAGTGCGATAAAGCGCATCTCAAAGGTTGTCATCTCTGCACCGCTTTGGATTCCCATTGCAAAACCCGCTCCGGTGTTAAATGGCGGATACCACATCTTATGACGTGAAAATCCCGGATTGTTTGGTCTGTATAAACCTGCTGCACCACCGGTAGCACAAAGTACCTTTTTGGCTCTGATCTCGTATGCGGTATTGTCTTCGATTGAGAAGCCGACCGCACCTAAGATCTGACCTTCTTCTACGATATAATCGGTAATATTCAAATGATTCAATACTGTCACATCAGGAAGTGCTTCTACTGCTTTTGCAAGTAACGGTTTCATATTTTCACCGTTGATCTTAATATTTCGGTTTCCTCTGGCAACATACTCACCATTTTCATCCTTTAAGATCACAAGTCCGAGGTTTTCCATCTTCTTTGTCACGCGGTTTAAACCTTCTGACATGGTCATTAGCAGATCTTCTCTGACAATATTATCCGCATCTTTCTTCGCGTAATCTACATAGTCTTCCGGCTTGCGTCCCTTGACAATGTATGCATTGATTGCATTGACTCCTGCTGCGAGACAGCCGCTTCTTTTGATATTGGCTTTTTCAGCAATGATCACAGAAAGATCGGACTCTTCTCTGATCGTCAATGCTGCATAACAGCCTGCCGTGCCGCCACCTATGATCAGCACATCTGTGCTTAAAACTTTTCTTTCTTCTATTTGCATGATAACCTCCATTTGAAAGTATCGCCAACTTTCCTCTTAACCGGTAAATTTCAGGAATACGATTTTTCCTGTCCTTTTCATATGATCATAATGATTAAATATAGAATACATCGGATGTTTCCTGCATTTCCATATTTTCTAACAAATACGTCTGATTCGCATCAAAGACATACAACCGGTAGATCAAAACGTGTACGGTCTCACCAACCGATATCAGATCCTTTTCTAATGACCGTTCGCCCACCACATCAATACCATTGATATTGACCGTAACATCTATACGGTTTCCGCGAAAGACAACGTCTGTCACAACGCCTGTCTCAGCAGCACTGATATAGCGGTCTAACTTGCCACTCTTTGATATCTTGATAAATTCCGGTCGGATCACGGCTTTCTTGGCATTTGCAATCCGCTCAAAGCCTTTGAGCTTTTCATATTCTTCGACAACAGAAGATCGTCCGATAAACTTGGCAACAAAAGGCGTTGCCGGTGATTTGTAGATCTCGATCGGTGTTCCTTTCTGTTCGATCGTTCCATGATTGGTAATAATGATCTCGTCTGCCACTTCTACTGCTTCATCCTGGTCATGTGTTACAAAAATACTTGTAATTCCAAGTTTTTCTACCATTTCCCGAAGCCAGTTTCGAAGTTCTGTTCTGACTTTTGCATCAATCGCTGCAAACGGTTCATCGAGTAAAAGCACCTGCGGATTAGGAGCTAACGCTCTTGCAAAAGCGACTCGCTGTCTCTGTCCACCGGAAAGCTGGTTCGGATATCGCTTTTCCATGCCCGATAAGCCGGTTAATTCTAACAGTTCCGTGACTCTTTCCTTGATCTGCTTTTTGGGAACCTTTTGTAAGCGGAGTCCAAATGCTACATTTTCAAAAACAGTCATATAACGAAACAGTGCATAATTTTGAAAAACAAATCCGATCCCTCTTTGAGATGCCGGAATATCATTGACTCTGACTCCGTCAATATAAATATCTCCTGCATTCGGATTTTCCAGTCCTGCGATCATACGAAGAAGTGTGGTCTTACCGCTTCCTGAAGGTCCAAGCAAGGCAACTAATTTTCCTTTTTCTATTCCAAAACTCACATTATCGGAAGCAAGGAAATCGCCATATTTCTTATAGATATTTTTCATTTCAACATACATGATCGAATCCTCCTTCCTCTATTGTTCTATATGTTTTCTTTCTAATATATTTCTGATGATCAATATGATCACGGCAATGATCACTAAGATCGATGATGCGGCAAATGCTGCCGTGATCGACTGATCCGTCCCTGACATATACAATGCATCAATCTCTAATGGTAAGGTAAATGTTTCTCCTCTGGTCTTTGATAACGCATTGACAGCACCAAACTCTCCTAATGCTCTTGCCGTACAAAGGATAATACCATAGAGTAATCCCCATTTCATCTGCGGAAGTGTGATCTTTCGAAAAATCGTAAAACCACTTGCCCCCATCAATGCAGCCGCTTCTTCTTCATCTTTTCCCTGTGCATTCAGCACCGGAATGATCTCTCTGGATACAAACGGAAAAGTAACAAAGATCGTTGCAAGTACCACACCCGGTATTGCAAATGTAATACGGACATTCGTTCCGAAGAACTGATTAAATGCCCGGATCACCGGATAAAACCATCCAAGTCTGCCAAACGTCATCAGGTAGGCAAGACCGACAATAACCGGAGAGATTGAAAACGGAATATCGATCAGGGTTGCTAAGATCTGCTTTCCACGGAATGAAAACTTCGTCAAAAGCCATGCTGCACAAATACCAAAAAAGGTATTGATCACAACTGCAATCACAGTTGCCAGAAAAGTGACACCCAATGCACTTCTGACATACTCTGTCGAGATCGAACGGATATAGAAACCAATTCCTTCTTTTAAAGAATTCACAATCACGGAAACCAAGGGGATGATCAACATACATGTGATAAAGAGAACAGTAATCGTAATACAACACCTTTTCGTTCTCTTTTTCTTTTTCTCAAGTTTCTCCTGTTCTGTCATCGCAATGTCACCTCTTTCTAATTATATAATTCCTATCTAATTAGTCAACTTTTTCCTCAAAAAAAAATTGAATTTTCTTATTTTCAATTGTATTTTGACTGTTTACAGACTCTCTTTTCTATAACAGATTCGTTCTTGCCGATTGTCTTGCCTGTACGATATTGACAAACAAAAGCAATATAAATGAAATAACTAACATGACCAATGCAATCGCTGTCGCACCGGCATAATCAATATAACTTAACTTTTGCATGATCACATAAGAGATTACCTGCGTCTTATCTTTTGCACTGTTACCGGAAATATAAATGACACTGCCATATTCACCGATCCCTCTTGCAAAAGCCAGACCAAAACCGGTTAATAATGCAGGCTTTAGTTCCGGGAAAATAACAAGGAAAAATGTTTTTACCGGACTTGCACCTAACATATAAGCCGCTTCTTCATATTGCTCATCGAGCTTTTCTAACACCGGCTGTACTGCACGGACAACAAATGGAATTCCTACAAATACCAATGCGATCACAAGACCGACCTTTGTATAGGACACTTTCATTCCAAGCAGAGCAAATCCTTTTCCAAAAAATCCGTTTTCGGAATACAGTTTTGAAAGTGTGATACCGGCTACTGCTGTCGGCAGTGCAAAAGGAAGTTCAATAAAACCATCCAAAAGCTTTTTGCACGGAAAGTCATATTTAACTAACGTCCATGCGATCACAAGGCCGAAAACAGCATTGCACACAGCAGCTGCAAAAGAGCAGCCAATACTTGTAAAGAAAGCATTTCTGACATTTGGCTTCCAAAGCAGGGCAAAAAACTCTTTTGGAGAAATCCCAAGAGAATGCACCAGCACCGAAGCTAACGGGATCAAAACGATCAACGAAAGCATTGTAACAACAATGCCCAGTGTCAGATGAAACCCAGGTATCACACGGGCTTTCTTTGCTTTTTTTCTTTTCTTAACCTGATCCATCTTTCTTATCCTCAGTTTCTGTTAATACTCGTAAATTTTATCAAACCATGCTCCATCATCAAAATACTTCTGATACGCTTTGTTCCATCCACCATAATCTTTAATCGTCCAAAGATCTACCGACAGATCAAATTGATTCGAAAAGTTTTGTAACACATCCTGATCCGATGGACGAAAACCACTCTTTCCGATCAATTCCTGTGCTTCTTTGCTATATAAATATTGCAAATATGCTTTGCTCACTTTCTTGGTATGATTTGCCCTTGCATTATCATCAACAACTGCTACACTTGGCTGTGCCAGTATACTGACAGATGGTGTGATCATTTCATACTTTCCGGGATACGAAGCCATGGTTGTGATTGCTTCATTTTCCCATTGGATCAAAACATCGCCTTTTCCATTTTCCACAAAGGTTGTGGTAGAACCTCTTGCGCCGGAATCCATTACTGAAACATTGGCATATAATTTTTTCATAAATGCTTTTTCTTTTGCTTCATTATGTAATTTTGATTTCGCATAACTTAAACCGGCAAGAAAGTTCCAGCATGCACCGCCACTACTCTTTGGGTCCGGTGTGATCACTTCTACACCTTTTTTTGTCAGGTCATCCCAGTCTTTTATCTTTCGGGGATTTCCTTTTCGAACAAGAAAAACGATCGTCGATGTGTATGGTGCACTGGAGCGGGCAAATTCCCTTTCCCAGCCTTTATCGATCAGTCCTGTGTTCTCGATCAATGTAATATCATGTTCCAGCGCAAGCGTGACAACATCGGCATTACATCCTTCGACAACAGATCGTGCCTGACTGCCCGAACCGCCATGTGACTGGATCACTTCTACTTTTTTACCGTATTTCTTCTGATAGAATTTTTCAAACAGTTTGTTGTATTGCTCATAAAATTCCCTCGTCGGATCATAAGACACATTCGTGATCGTTACGGTATCTGACTTTTTCCTGCCACAGCTGCATAAAAACAGAGCTGCAAGCAGGCAAAAAACAAACCAAATTTTCTTTTTTCCAAACATCCGATCAACCTCAAAAATTATTCATCTACAGTAAATAAAGAAGTAGACAGATATCTTTCTCCGGTATCCGGTAATAACACTACAATGTTCTTTCCTTCGTTTTCAGGACGTTTTGCTAACTGTGTTGCTGCATAAAGTGCTGCACCGGCTGAAATACCAACTAAAAGTCCATCACTTTTTGCTACTTTTCTTGATGTCTCAAAGGCATCATCATTTTCTACGGTAATGATCTCATCTAACAGGTCGGTCTGTAAAACATCCGGTACAAACCCGGCTCCAATACCTTGAATCTTATGAGGTCCCGGCTTGCCGCCTGAAAGAACCGGTGAGCTTGCAGGCTCTACGGCAACGATCTTGACATTTGGATTCTTTTCTTTTAATCCAAGACCTGTACCTGTGATCGTTCCACCGGTACCGACAGCAGATACGAAGATATCAACTTCCCCATCGGTATCTTCCCAGATTTCTTTTGCTGTTGTTACTTTATGGATTGCTGGATTTGCTTCATTCTCAAACTGCTGTGGGATGAACGCATTTCCATATTCTTCCTTTAACTCTTCTGCTCTCTTAATCGCACCTTTCATACCATCTCTTCCCGGTGTCAGAACGATCTGTGCACCAAGTGCAGAAACGATCTTACGACGCTCCACGCTCATGGTGTCCGGCATTGTCAAAATAAGATGCAAGCCTTTTGCTGCCGTAACAAATGCAAGACCAATTCCTGTATTTCCACTGGTAGGCTCTATGATAACCGTATCCTGATCGATCGCACCATCTTTGATCCCCTGTTCGATCATAGCATAAGCAACACGATCTTTTACACTGCCTAACGGATTAAAATATTCTAACTTTGCAATGATAGAACTTTTTAAATCATTTTCTTTTTCATAATTTGATAACTCCAATAAAGGAGTATTTCCGATCAACTCTGTCAACTGCTTTGCGATTTTTTTCATAAATACCACCATTCCTTTCTAAATGAATCTTATACTTTGTAAAGCAGAATGTATCTTTCTGCTTTTTTTTAATTTTGATGTTTCAAATAATACCATATAATTCCTACTAGGTCAATAGGTTTATAGGAATATTATAAAAAAAAGTTTTATGACTGAACTGAAAAGTTTCTTTCAGCTTCAGCAAATAGTTGTATTTTCTACCTCGGCAAATAGTTTTATTCCGCTTCGGCAAATAGTTTTATTCCACTTCGGCAAATAGTTTTATTCTTGACATTTTCTTCTAAACTGGTACAATAAGCTCTGAAAATGAGTAGTGGATTTTTCCGGACGAAAGATCAGAATTTTTAACAGACCGATTTTCAAAAATTCTGATGCATTCTATGCAAGTCATCTTTTCGCCACACAACGCTAAGAACAAAGTAACGTTGTGTGGCTTTTTTTAATTCCTGTATCATAGCAAGGCAGCTATAAAAATCCAGACCATTTAAAAAATACACCATTAATAAGAAAGCGGTATCGAAAAAATACCAGATGAGGGATCATGATATGAACGAAAACTTTATGAAAACCAAACCGGTACTTCCATTGCTTTTGTCAATGTCTCTTCCTATGATGTTGTCTATGCTTGTCAATTCTCTTTACAATATCATTGACAGTTTTTTCGTAGCAAAGATCAGCGAAGATGCAATGACAGCACTTTCTTTAGTCTTTCCGGTACAGAACTTTATTAACGCTGTCAGCATCGGCTTTGGTATCGGTATCAATGCTGTAATTGCGATCTGTATGGGAGCAAATGAAGTCAAAAAAGCCCATACTGCCGCAACCATCGGACTTTTTCTTGCGATATGCCATGCGATCGTATTGACTGTCGGAAGTATTTTTCTGATGCCATCTTTTCTAAAAATGTTTACAACCAGCCAGAGTGTGCTTTCGCTTGGCATACAATATTCTAATATTGCGTTTTGCTTTACGATCGTCAGCATGACCGGTATCTCTTTTGAAAAGATCTTTCAGTCGGTCGGTAAAATGACGGTTACAATGATCAGTATGTGCTGTGGCTGTATTACCAATATTATATTAGATCCTTTTATGATCTTTGGACTCGGTCCTTTTCCTGCTATGGGTATCAAAGGTGCTGCCCTGGCAACCGGTATCGGACAGACCGTAACATTAGTGATCTATCTTCTTATCTTTATACTCCGCCCATTGTCTGTCCATATCCATCCAAAATATTGGAAAGCAGATAAAAAAACAATTGGCAAATTATATGCGATCGGTATTCCTGCCACATTAAACATGGCACTGCCTTCGTTATTGATCTCTTTATTAAATGCGATCCTTGCTGCCTATTCCGAGGTTTATATTCTGGTACTCGGAATCTATTATAAATTACAGACTTTTTTATATCTTCCGGCAAACGGGATCATTCAGGGAATGCGCCCTGTGATCGGCTTTAATTATGGAGCAAAAGAGCACAAACGTGTACAGCAGATCTACCGGATCGTTCTGATCATGAATGGTATGATCATGCTTTTTGGTACGGTCATCTGTCTTGTGATTCCGGACCGTCTGATCGGTCTTTTTACAACAAACCCGGATACGATCCGTATCGGGCAGACTGCACTTCGTATCATCAGTCTCGGTTTTCTCTTTTCTACTTTTTCGATCACCGCATCCGGTGCATTAGAAGGATTAGGAAAAGGGATACAATCTCTGATCATATCCCTTTGCCGTTATCTTCTTTTTATCATTCCGGCAGCTTTTATCCTGTCACATCTGTTTGGAGCCGTTGGTGTATGGCATGCGTTCTGGATTGCGGAACTTTTCACTGCATTTGTTGCGATCGCTTTGCGTCATGCGATCCATGAATAAAAATACATCATCCACAATCCTTTTGGAAACATTGCCATGTGATCGTTGCATAGCACATCAAAAGCCCATGCTCCTTTTCCGGCATTCTACACAACGTTTCTATTGATCAATATAAACGCATAAAAAAGTGCAAAGCCAGCGCTTTGCACTCCAAGAATTGCTAAAGCAATTCTTGTTGATATACCACTACTGTACGAGCATTTTCCTATTCCATAAAAAAGTGCAAAGCCAGCGCTTTGCACTCCAAGAATTGCTAAAGCAATTCTTGTTGATATACCGCTACTGTATGAGCATTTTCCTATTCCATAAAAAAGTGCAAAGCCAGCGCTTTGCACTCCAAGAATTGCTAAAGCAATTCTTGTTGATATACCACTACTGTACGAGCATTTTCCTATTCCATAAAAAAGTGCAAAGCCAGCGCTTTGCACTCCAAGAATTGCTAAAGCAATTCTTGTTGATATACCGCTACTGTATGAGCATTTTCCTATTCCATAAAAAAGTGCAAAGCCAGCGCTTTGCACTCCAAGAATTGCTAAAGCAATTCTTGTTGATATACCACTACTGTACGAGCATTTTCCTATTCCATAAAAAAGTGCAAAGCCAGCGCTTTGCACTCCAAGAATTGCTAAAGCAATTCTTGTTGATATACCACTACTGTATGAGCAATTTCCTATTCCATAAAAAAGCCTGTCATATAGAAATCACACAATGTAATTTCTGATATGACAGGCTTTTGTAAGCAGAACATATAACGAATTTTTTCACTTAATCATCATTAGATCTTCTCCCAAATAAAAGTACCAGTCTGAGAAGCTGTAACAATGTTGATACTGCGGCTGAAACATAAGTCATGGCTGCGGCACGCAAAACCTTTCTTGCACCTCTCCACTCTTCTTCATATAATGTACCATTGGACTCTAAGATCCGTAATGCTCTGTGGGAGGCATCAAATTCAACCGGTAATGTAACAATCTGGAACACAAAAGTAAACGCAAATAAAATAATACCGATCTGGATCATCTGAAAAGAACTCAGGATAATACCAAGTAATATCACAGGCCATGACAGTTTAGAACCGATATTCACGATCGGTACGATCGCTGTACGGATCTTGATCGGCACATAACCTTTATGGTGCTGGATCACATGACCACATTCATGTGCGGCAACTCCGACCGCCGCTACAGACGTAGCATCATAGACACTGTCTGACAGGCGGACTACTTTGTTTCTCGGATCGTAATGATCGGTCAGGTTTCCACTGATCCGCTCAATTCGAACATCGGTAATCCCTGCCTGATATAAAATCCGTTCTGCGACTTCTCTTCCTGTAATATGTCCCATTGTCCCCACACGACTGTAGCGTTGAAATGTCCGGTTGACATTTGCGGATGCAAGCATACATAATAATGCACCTGCAATGACTAAAATATACGTTGGATCAATATACGGATAATAATATCCCATTCCCATATTCTCTTCCTCCTTACACTTCTATCTGATACATTTTGATGACATCATAATAATCTTAATACCACTCATTGTATATGCTGCCCTTTCAAAATTCAATACATTCACATAATTTTCATAAAGTCTTTGCATTCCATGTCTGTATCCTGCCTGTATGCTTTCTGGTTATACTCTTTTTTATCCTGCCGGATCGTTTCGTGTATCAGATCGAACAGGGCGATCCGTTTTCTTCTTTTTTATAATTGTTCGATCGTTTGCTGTGTCAGATGCCATCCACCAGAGCGTCTTTCATATTGATAGGAAGTCCGGTCTTCATAAAGACGGATGGAAACCGAACCATATTTACAGATTGTCACAGTCTCGATCGTAATCTTTGCTTTTCTGATTCCGATAACGCTTTTACAAAGAGAACTGCTTGTAGACTTTTTCCCCTTTTGATGCAACTGATCGATCTGCTTTTTAGTCAGTCCCTGCTCCTGCCCGGCATTTTCATATAATTCTTTTTCTTCTGTCGCAGTCATTGTTTCTGTTTGCATATCCTTCTTTTGCTTTTTTTCCTGTTGTATCGTCTGTTCATAAAGCAAAGATGCTGTCGGTCTTGCATATGCGAAATAATACAATCCGGCAAGAAACAGGATCAAAGTCGTCGGAATGGCGATCATAAGAAATGTATGATGATAGACCTTATCTTCATCAAACACTCTTTTTTTCGTCTGCTCGATCAAATATGCATCCGGTACGATCTGCTTTTTTAATTGTTTCATTTCTGCAAAAAGTTTCTCCTCTTCCTTCGTTATCTTTCCCATTGTCCCTCTCCTTTCTGACGAAGCATATCACGTCCTCTTTGCAACCGCTTTCTGACAGTCGATTCTGATATCCTTAGAATGTTAGCGATCTCTTTTGTTGTCATCTCTTCCATATAATATAATACGATCACTTTGCGGTACTTCTCAGAAAGCGTATATAGCATTTCATGCAAATGTTCCGATCCGTTATCGTTTTCCTCTTTTGTTTGTTCTACCAGATAGTCGATCGTTTCTTTCTTCGTTGGCTGGTATTTTTGTTCATGATAATATTTCTTTTTGCATTGGTTTAAGACTACCCGGATCAGCCATGCTTTTAAATGTTCTTCACTTGCAAAGGTCTTCTTCGAACGAACTAACGCTAAAAATGTTTCCTGAAAGACATCTTCCGCATTTTCCTGTACCCGGTTGCAATGAATCCATGCCAGCCGCCATATTGTATCTGCATGTGTTTCTACTGCTTTTTCAACCTCGATCTTATTCAAAATCCTCACCTCACCTGTTTCTTTCTCCCACTGTATATCATTTCTCCGTAACACCCGTATTCATAGTGATAAACAGCGTTTCAAACAATCCTGTCGATGCATCTTCTTTCCCGTTCTATAAAGAACTACTTTTTCTTTGTCTGAATGTGACATTTTATTTTTCTTTTTTTATTTTTTCTGATATTCCTGTCATTTTTTCTTTCTATAATACTCTTTTTCGCATTCTATATAAAACAGAAAAAAGCGTCAAATACTGAGGTGTCCTCTCAAAACGAAATCTGACATCACATCATCCAAGGACAGCACACAATTTCTGACACTTTTTCCTACAGAATTATCCTTTCTATACTTCCCGATAATAAGGGCAGATATCTTCATATTGCCCATTTTCCGGACGGAAACCATTCCTGATCGTACCAAGCTGGATAAAACCAAGTCGTTCATACAAATGTCTTGCATGCACATTGGTTGCACTCTTTTCTTTTTGATCGATCACTTCTGTTTATATAAATATTTTGAAAACCCTTTGCTATAATGCATTTTTTCATCCTTTGTGATAAAAACAGCTTCGACACCATCTATGTTATTGATAAATGCAAGTCCTTCTTTCTTTCCCATTGCAAAGCAGGAAGTCGAAAGTCCATCTCCATCAACTGACTTTTTCGAAAGAATCGTAACCGCCATCAGATCGTTGTCATACGAATAGCCGGTTTTCGGATTCAGGATATGATGATACAAGGTACCATCCTTCGTCTTAAAATATCGTTCGTAAATGCCGGACGAAACAATTGATAATCCATCAACCGAAACCGCAGCAATCGTTTCATTCCGATCGGCAAACGGCTGTTGGATGCCAATATGAAACGGTGTTTTTGGATCTTTCTGCCCGATACATAAGACATTGCCGCCCAGATCGATCACTGCACTTTTGACACCTTTTTTTTCCAGATACGCTTTTAACTCATCCGCAATAAATCCTTTGGCAATACCGCCCAGATCGATTCCCATGCCCGGCATTTGAAAGGTCAGCTTTTGATCGTCTAATGCAATTTTCTGATAATCGACATATGCCAATGCTTTTTCTATTTTCTGTTCGTCAGGAACTGTTGGCTTTTTGACGGTAAAATCCCACAAAGAAGAAACAGGTTCGATCGCAATATCAAACCTGCCATCTGACTTTTTCGAATATTCCAAGCCTTTTTTTACAATACGCTCTAACAATGCCGAAATTTCAAATGTGATCGAACCATCCTGACAAATACTGTATTTTACCGTGTTTTCTTTTGTTTTCTTCTGCTCGATCTGCTTTACGATCGACTCGCATTGCTCTTTTGTATAAGATCGTTTCTTTGTAAAAGAATCTTTTAGATCCATTGCCCGCTCTACTACCGTAAGATATAGAGCTTCTATTTGATTGATCTGATATAATTCACTGTTTTTGGAAGTCCGGCTAAAGACCTGTTCATAATCGGCACATTTTGATACACAGGTATCTAATGTCTTTTGTGTTCCCCCCTGATACACTGTAATCGTATAGGTTGTATTAAAAGCGAATCCGCTGGTTGTAAGAGACGATGTTTCTTTTGCACAACCGGTGAATAACGAAATGATCAGGATACCTATAAGCTGCATACTGACCAGCCGATGTATTATTCTTTTTTTAATATAAAATCTGATTTTCATTTTGCTAATTCCTTTTCCTGTTTATTTCTGTCGCTTTTTCTTTCTAAGACTCCTGAAGAAATTTTTCTTTCCTGTTTATTCCTGTCGCTTTTTCTTTCTAAGACTCCTGAAGAAATTTTTCTTCCCATTTATTTCTGTTGCTTTTTCTTTCTAAGACTCCTGAAGAAATATTTCTTCCCATTTATTTCTGTTGTTTTTTCTTTCTAAGACTCCCTGAAGGAATTTCTCTTCCCATTTATTTCTGTTGCTTTTTGTCTTCTAAGATTTCTTTGACTAATTCCTGCTCTTTTGCTGTCAGATCTGCCTTTTGGATCAGATCCGGTCTTCTTTGCGCTGTTCGTATCACAGACTGCTCACGATACCATTGTGCAAGAAGTTTATGGTTTCCTGACAATAACACAGGAGGCACTTTTTTCCCATTCCATTCTTCCGGTCTGGTATATTGCGGATATTCTAACAGATCATCGGAAAAGGACTCTGTCTGGGCTGAAATATCATTATTTAATACCCCCGGAACAAGACGTGAGATCGTATCCATCATCACCAATGCCGGAAGCTCTCCACCGGTTAATACATAATCTCCGATCGATACATAATCTGTTACAATTTCTTCCAATACACGTTCATCGATTCCCTCATAATGACCACACAAAAAGACCAAATCTTCTTCGTTTGCCAGTTCTTGTGCCATTTTCTGCGAAAATGTTTCTCCCTGCGGAGAAAGATAGATCACTCTTGTCTTCTTTTCTTTCAATACATATTCCTGATCGATCGCCTGATAACAACGATAGACCGGAGCTGCCTGCATCACCATACCTGCACCGCCACCATAAGGATAATCATCTACACGATTATGCTTATTTTGTGCATAGTCCCTGATATTGACTGCATTTAGTGCAATGCGACCTGCCTTGATCGCACGTCCGGTAATGCTTACTTCCATTGCATTTTCTATCATTTCCGGGAAAAGTGTCATTACATGAAATCGCATCATTTTCTCTTTTTCCTTTCCTATGTTATTGCTCTTATACTCTGTTTTCTTCACGGATATCATTTTTATAATAAAAACTTTATCCACATTAATCAAGTAATCCTTTCATAATATGAACAATTACCTTCTTTTCTTCCACATTCACTTCTTTGACGCAGTCATCAATAACCGGAAGCAGCACTTCTTTTCCTTCATGCTGTACACTAT
Source organism: Jutongia hominis (assembly GCF_014384965.1). Taxonomy (GTDB): domain Bacteria; phylum Bacillota; class Clostridia; order Lachnospirales; family Lachnospiraceae; genus Butyribacter; species Butyribacter hominis. The sequence continues at coordinate 202,107 of NZ_JACRSW010000027.1, read as the reverse complement.
AGACCAGATTCGCACCTGTTTCAATCACATCTTCCAGACTACCAAAAAGATTTCCGTCTTCTGTATAAACATTTGCACCGATAATATCTGCAAGATAATATTCTCCTTCTTCCAAAGGAAGTGCATTTTCACGTGTAACTAACAGATCTTTTCCTTTGTATCTCTCTATATCATTAATATTATCAATGCCCTTAAACTTCACGATCACTAAGTTTTTAAAATAACGAACATTAGAAACCTCTACTTTGATCTTCTCTTTTCCGGCATCAATATATGCTTCTTTCAAATAATCAAAACGCTTTACATCATCCGTTGTAGGAAAAATCTTAACCTCTCCACGAATACCATGTGTATTTGCAATCACTCCAACACGAAAAAAATCTTCCATATCCAAACCTCATTTCTATCCTATTCACAACACTTCCTCATTTCCCAATCAATGCCACACATAACTTTCAAGCTTGTTTCTGCTTTATTATGCTGCGTCATAGAGTTACTTCTATGTTCTGCTTCTATTTTTCTTATTGTCTTTTGAAACACTGTTTCGCCCGGTAAGGAAATTTAAGATTTTTTGCTTTTTTGCTATTGATTGTGGGCACTCTCATCTGATATAGGGGCAGGGCCAGTCCTGATGTACATTGCTGTTGGGACTCTCTAAGCCCGTCGCCACTTGCGCAGCAAAAAAAGTTTTACTTTTTGCTGCGCTATGTGTGCGCTACGTGGCTTTGCGAAGCGAGAGCGTGTCCCACACAGTAATGCTACTCAGGCTGAGTCGCCCCTATAGTTATGACCCGTGCCCACTGAGCAAAAAAGCTAAAAAATCAAATTTCCTAACCAGCCGTCGTTTCTGTTCAAAAGACAATAGGAAAATAGAAGCAGAATCGAAAATTTATTTATGGCGCAATATAATAAAACAGAAACAAGTTCATAAAAATAAGGTGCGGCATTGATTGGAAAATGTTTTGTTTTTCTTTAGAAACAAAAACGCCTATGCGTGTGGCACAGGCGTTTTGGACAGTAGCTACTGTCCAATTTCTACAACTACTTTCTTATCAGTTTTAGAAGCAGCTGCTTTTACCATTGCACGAATGGCTTTTGCAATGCGCCCCTGTTTACCGATTACTTTCCCCATATCATCGGGATCTACTTTAAGTTCTAAAATGATTTCGTTGTCTTTGTCAGTCTCTGTAACAGTGACCTCTTCCGGGTGGTCAACAAGCGACTGAGCAAGAACTTCAACTAATTCTTTCATTACCTGAAACCTCCCCACTCACAGATACGAAATTATTTTTCGATACCTGCTTCCTTTAATAATTTGCCAACTGTCTCTGTTGGTTTTGCACCATTAGCTAACCATTTCTTAGCCTTTTCTTCATCAAACTTGAAAACGCTTGGCTCCTGGTTAGGATCGTAAGTACCGATTTCTTCGATGAATCTACCATCTCTAGGTGCTCTAGCATCAGCTACAACTACTCTATAGAAAGGTGCTTTCTTCTTACCCATTCTTCTTAAACGAATCTTTACTGCCATGTCATTTCACCTCCTTAAATCTTTCTGACATCCTATCTATATCGAAATTCTTATCTTTACATTTGTAATGACAGAATCTGATAACAAATTTAAATTTTTAAAACCCAAACGGCATCTTTGGCATAGAAAATCTTCCTTTTTTCTTTCCTTTGCCACCCATCATTCCTGACATCTGCTTCATCATTTTCTTGGACTGTTCATACTGTTTCATCAATTTGTTAACTTCTGAAATATCCACTCCGGCTCCTTTTGCAATACGACGTTTGCGTGACGGATTGATAATCGCAGGATTTCCTCTTTCCTCTAATGTCATGGAATAAATGATTGCTTCGATATTCTTAAAAATACCATCGTCTATTTCTAGATCACTTGGGAGTCCCATGCCCGGAAGCATACTCAAAATACTTTGAATACCGCCAAGTTTTTTCATCTGAGCCATCTGGTCTAAGAAATCATTGAAGTCAAATTCCGCTTTACGGAACTTTTTCTCCATTTCTTTTGCTTTATCCTCATCAATCTCGGCTTCTGCTTTTTCAATCAGCGTAAGCACATCACCCATACCTAAAATACGGGATGCCATACGATCCGGATAAAACTGTTCGAGATCAGATAACTTCTCACCCATACCAATATAAAGAATCGGTCTGCCGGTTACTGCCTTGATTGACAACGCAGCACCACCACGGGTATCACCATCTAACTTCGTCAGAATCACTCCATCAATCCCAATCTTTTCATTGAATGTTGATGCTACATTTACCGCATCCTGACCGGTCATCGCATCTACTACTAAGATACTCTGGTCGATCTCAACATTTGATTTGATTTCCTGAAGTTCTTCCATCATGTCTTCATCTACATGAAGACGACCGGCAGTATCGAGAATAACAACATTATTCTTATTCTTTGCCGCATGCTCGATCGCAGCTTTTGCAATATCAACGGGTTTATGATTTATTCCCATCGAAAAAACTTCAACACCCTGCTTTTCTCCATTGATCTGCAACTGTTCAATTGCAGCCGGACGATAAATATCACAAGCAACCAATAAAGGATTTCTTCCTTTTTTCTTAAGTTTCCCTGCAATCTTTGCTGTCGTTGTTGTTTTACCTGCACCTTGAAGACCACACATTAAAATAACGGAAATCTCATTGGAAGGTTTCAGCGCGATCTCTGTCGTTTCACTTCCCATCAGATGAACCAGCTCTTCATTTACAAGCTTGATCACCATCTGACCCGGTGTCAGACTGTTTAAAACATCCTGACCTACTGCTCTTTCCTGTACTGTCTTAACAAAGTTCTTTACTACTTTAAAGTTTACATCTGCTTCTAAAAGAGCCATTTTCACTTCTTTTAGAGCTGCTTTTACATCATCTTCTGTTAAGCGACCTTTGCTTCGAAGGTTTTTAAAAACATTTTGCAGTTTTTCTGTTAAGTTATCAAATGCCATAAATACCTCCCTGTCTCTTACTGATTGATATACGTTTCATTAAAATACAATCACTTCTGCTTTATAACACAGCGATTTTTATATTCAAAAACGATATTTTAACAGCACAAGTGATAGTATAACGAACCGCCGCCAACTTGTCAAGTGTTTTTCTTGACAAAATTATTTTTTGTGATTTTTCGTGATTTTCCTTATACTTCTTATTGATCTTTAAACATTTTCATAATAGGAAGATTTTTTACAGCTCTATCTTCCTTTTTTATATCCTTTTTTGAAATATTACTTTACTCTTCTAGGATTTTTTGAAGCATTTCATTGATCTTTTCTAAATGATTGTTTTCTTTTTCTAAGGGAAGTTCCTGTAACTGTTGATGAATTTTCTTTGCTAATTTCTTTTGTTTTTCAAACTTTTCTACAAGACCAAGTCTTTCCTCATATTCCCGTAACTGTTTTGTGGATCTGCGGATCGAATCGTATACACCTTGTCGGGAAATTCCTTCTTCCTGAGCAATCTCTGTAAAATTATAATCTTCCAAAATGCATGCCTCAAACATTCTTTGCTGGTTCTCTTTTAAAAGAGCTCCATAGAAATCATATAATATAGATAGTTCTACTCTTTCCTCTATCCGGTCGTCCTTCTTATTCCCATCCATTTTGTTTAATCCTTTTCTGGTATTTAATCATTCGCTTTACGTGGATTGATCTTAAAAGAAAAATCAGGGTCATTGATATTGACACGGATCTCTTTTCCGGTATCGCAGACAATACGTGTAAAATCATTCTCGATCTGGCTGCATTTATAAACCTTACCCTTTGTAAAACCTTCTTCTGAAATATGACTTAATGCATAATTAATAAATGTATTGGATGCGATCAATGTTCCTGTTGCTTTGTTAAAACGGGAACCTTCATTATCTTTCTTAGCTCCCTCACCTGAAACGAATGCATCCGCTAATTCGTTGATCAAATTTTCTTTTATATCTTCCATTGTAATCCTCCCTTTTTTGGTAATTATCTCACTCTTGCTATCTTAACAAACAAAAGAACAGCGTGTCAAACGAAAAAAACATTTTCTGACACGCTGCCAACTTTTTTCATAATTATTCTTTTTTCTTTAGGAATTGTCCTATTTTTTTATACAGGATATGCTTTGCTTTCTGTATCTGCTACGGAAGCATCTACTTTCTGCTGCTGTGCCTCACGGTATTTGAAGAACTCTGTTGCAACCTGTGGGAATAATGCATAAGATAATACATCTTCATCCTGTTGCTTGTACTGAGCCATTTCTTTTTCAATATCAGCAAGCTGTGGCTTGATCAAATCTGCCGGACGACATGTGATTGGCTCTGCATCACCAATACATTTCTTCTGTACTTCCGGATTAAATGGTTTAACAGTCTTTCCGAATTCACCCATCAGGATCTTTTTAGACTCTTTTGTTACCATCTTATATCTCTCACCTGATACCACATTCAATACAGCCTGTGTACCTACGATCTGAGAAGAAGGTGTAACAAGTGGTGGTTCACCAAAGTCTTTACGAACTCTTGGCACTTCCTCTAATACAGCTTCATACTTATCTTCCTGTCCCATTTCCTTTAACTGGGATACAAGGTTACTAAGCATACCGCCCGGTACCTGATAACGTAATGTCTGGATATTTACACCAAGCACTTTTGTATTCATAAGACCTGACTTTAATGCTTCTTCACGCATTGGACGGAAATAATCAGCGATCTCAGCTAATTTAGTCTGATCAAGACCGGTATCATAAGGTGTTCCCTTAAATGCTTCTACCATAACTTCTGTTGCCGGCTGGCTTGTACCCATTGAGAATGGTGACATTGCTGTATCAATGATATCACAACCTGCTTCTACCGCTTTCATATAAGTCATAGAAGCAACACCGGATGTATAGTGTGTATGAAGGTCGATTGGAATATCGCAGGATTCTTTTAATGCCTGTACTAATTCTGTTGCTTTAGCAGGAACTAAAAGACCGGCCATATCTTTGATACAAAGTGACTTTGCACCCATATCTTCGATCTTTTTCGCCATATCTTTCCAATAATCCAATGTATATGCATCGCCCAATGTATAACAAAGAGCAACCTGTGCATGTCCGTTTTCTTTATTTGCAGCATTTACTGCTGTCTCTAAGTTACGGATATCATTTAAACAGTCAAAAATACGGATGATATCAATACCGTTTGCGATAGACTTCTGTACAAAATATTCTACAACATCGTCTGCATAATGGTTATATCCTAAGATATTCTGACCACGGAATAACATCTGTAATTTTGTGTTCTTAAATCCATCTCTTAACTTACGAAGTCTCTCCCATGGATCTTCTTTTAAGAAACGAAGAGAGGCATCAAATGTAGCACCACCCCAGCACTCAACGGCATGGTAACCTACTTTATCCATTTTGTCTACGATTGGAAGCATCTGCTCTGTTGTCATACGTGTAGCAATCAGAGACTGATGCGCATCACGAAGGATTGTCTCCGTGATCTTTAAAGGTTTCTTTTCTATCTCTGCCATGTTTCCTCCATTCTGCTGCCCTATGACAGCATATGATTCACAATTATTTTATTCAGCATTTTCTGCTGTTTTCAAGTACATCGGTATGTATGCTGTATATGCATACTCTTTTCTCTTATACACCAAAGATTGCCATAAATACACCGGCTGCTACTGCTGTACCGATAACACCTGCTACGTTAGGTCCCATAGCATGCATTAACAGGAAGTTGGTTGGATCTGCCTCCGAACCGACTTTCTGTGATACACGTGCTGCCATCGGCACCGCGGATACACCTGCTGAGCCGATTAATGGATTGATCTTTCCTCCGGTTACCTTGCACATAATCTTTCCGAACAGAACACCGGCTGCCGTTCCAACTGCAAAAGCAACTAAACCGAGTGCTACGATCTTTAATGTTGTCATCTTTAAGAATGCTTCTGCACTTGTAGTAGCACCAACTGATGTACCAAGTAAGATAACAACGATGTACATTAATGCATTAGAAGCCGTCTCAGCAAGCTGGTTTACATTACCTGCCTGCTTAAATAAGTTACCAAGCATCAGCATACCAACTAATGGAGCTGTTGTCGGTAAAAGAATGCACACAACAAGAGTTACGATGATAGGGAATAAGATCTTCTCTAACTGTGATACAGGGCGAAGCTGTGCCATCTTGATCTGACGTTCCTCTTTTGTTGTAAACAGTTTCATGATCGGAGGCTGAATAATAGGAACTAATGACATATAAGAATATGCCGCCACCGCAATCGGTCCCATATATTCTGTCTGTCCCAGCTTTCCACATAGGAAGATAGATGTCGGACCGTCCGCACCACCGATAATAGAAATTGCTGCTGCTGCTTTGTCATTGAATCCCATTAAAATGGCAATCAGATAAGCAGTAAAAATACCAAACTGTGCCGCTGCTCCTAAAAGGAAGCTTGCAGGGTTTGCGATCAGCGGACCGAAGTCTGTCAACGCACCTACACCTAAAAAGATCAAAGAAGGCAGGATACTCCATTCGTCCAACTGATAAAAGTAATACAATAATCCACCATTTGCGCCATCCGCAGGCTCTGCTATGATATCAGGATAAATATTTACCAAGATCATACCAAAAGCGATCGGGATAAGAAGCAATGGTTCATAATCTTTTTTAATCGCTAAGTAGAGAAAGATGCAGCCGACAATGATCATAAGATAATTGCCAAGTGTCAGATTTGCAAGAGCTGTCTGACCTGCCAGGTTCTCTAACGTGGTAATAACGTAATCCAAAGTTAGTCCCTCCTAATTAATTTAAAGATGCGAGTACTGCTCCTGCTTCTACAGAATCACCTGCTGCTACATTGATGGATGCAATTGTACCATCCTGAGGTGCAACAACTTCATTTTCCATTTTCATAGCTTCAAGGATCATGATCACATCACCCTTCTTTACAGCCTGTCCTGCACTTGCTTTTACAGATAAGATCTTGCCAGGCATTGGAGCGTTTACGGCAACGCTGCCCTGTGCGCCTGCCGGAGCTGCTGCCTTTGGAGCTGCTGCTTTCGGTGCTGCTGCTTTTGGAGCTGTAGCTGTTGTTGCTGCTCCTGTTCCTTCTTCTACTGTTACATCATATACAGTACCATTTACAGTAATTGTGTAATTTTTCATGATTTTTCCTCCATATACTCATTCATTCGTTGAGAATTTCTTCTCTCTTTGCTACTTTACTTTCCTGTCGTATTAATAACGACGAACAATAGAACGAACTACCAAACCATCTGTAGATTCGTTTTCGCTTGCTGCAGCGATCGCTGCTGTGATAACAGCAACCAGTTCCAGATCATCTGTAAGATTTTCTTCTACAACCGGTGCGGCTGCCACAACAGTTTCAACCGGCTTTTCTTCTTTCTTTTGTGCCTTGCCGATAAACTTAAAGCAACTGATGATCAAAGAAATAAAGATCAGTACCGCAAATACGATTGCCATACTCATTACCGTATTCAATCCTGCTTTACCCATTGTCTCTCCAATGGTCTTATACTCTTCTACTTTCCAGTCGCTGATCTCACCTTTTTCATCATATGTGACAGTGAAAACCAGCTTACTGCCTTTTTCTGTAGAAACAGTCTCTTTTACAGATGCTGAATCAGAAGCTGCTGAGTATTCAGTATCCTCTATCTTCTTAAAAGCACCATGCTTTTTCTGCATCTTTGTATACTCTTTGTATGATGTAACTTCATCCTCTGTCATCTGACTTTCATACTGCTTTACAGTAGATGCAAAGTCATAACCAAACCACTGAGACACAAATGTTTCAGTATTCTTTGTCAAATCAGATTCATTCAGGTTCTTGTTTACTTTTGTCAGACTGCAGCCTGCCAATAAAGCAAGACAAGAGATCATACAAAGCAATAAAGCTATTCTCTTTTTCATATGACTCTCCTTACTTAAATTGTTCCATGTTTCTTGCCAATAGGATATTCACTCTTTGTAAATAACATCTCAAATGCATAAAGAACCTGCTTTCTTGCTGCTTCCGGCTCGATCACAGAATCAATATATCCTCTTGCCGCTGCTGCCTCTGTACCGGACTGGGCTGCAAATTCAGAAGCCTTTTCATTCAGGTTGACATCCTTATCATCTGCATACATGATCTTGGCAGCTACATTGGCATCCATCATTCCGATCTGTGCTGTTGGAAGGGCAAATACCATATCTGCTCCAATATGTTTTGAATTCATTGTGATATAGGCTGAACCATATGCTTTGCCTACGATCAGATTTACTTTTGGCACATCAGCTTCCACAAATGCTGCTGTCAATTTGGCAGCTGCTGTTGCGATTGTTGTTTCTTCTTCCACTGATGTTGCATATCCTTCTACATTTGTCAAAGTAAGTACAGGAATGTTAAATGCATCACATTTCTTTACAAAGTCTGCTGCTTTCTCACAACCGGCTGTTGTAAGACGACCATCAAATTTCTCTACTTCTTTACCATTCTCATCAAAAACAGCAGTACGATTTGCGATCGCTCCAACTGTCATACCGTCAAAACATACAAAACCTGTTACCATTTCTTTTGCATATCCTGCTTTTAATTCTAAGAAGAAATTGTTGTCACTCATATCTTCCAAAGCAAGTGCAGCATCTGCTGCTTCTGCTGCGAAGTCAGGGACAAGACGGTTTAAATCATCCATACATTCATCAGAACCTGCTGTATCATTGTTGTTCTCCGGAAGAATAGAAACCAACTCACGAATCGCATTTAATACTTCTGTCTCACCTTCCAGAATAACATCTACATTTGATGCAGCCTTCTGGAAATCGGCAGATGCAGTATCTAACTTATCTGTATAGTTGCCCTCTAACGTGTTTGGTGAGCTCACAAAAAGCTTACCATTCTGTGCTTCCATAAATGTAAAGTCACTCATTGCTGTCATAACAGCCACTCCGCCACCACAGTTACCAAAAACGGCACTGATCTGTGGAACGATACCGGATGCTTTTGCTTTCATCTTGTAGATTTGTCCAAAACCCGCAAGTGCGTCCGTAGACTCCTGAAGACGCATACCTGCACAATCGATCAGCCCGATAACAGGAACTCCTGTCTTTACAGCCAACTCATATACATGTGCGATCTTCTTTGCATGCATCTCACCAATTGATCCATTCAATGATGATGCATCCTGACTATAAATATAGGCAGGTGTACCTGAAACCAAACCATAGCCGGTAATAACACCGTCTGCAGGTACTGATTTCTCTTGCATGTTGAAATCCGTACTTCTCTTTGTAATTGTTGCACCAATTTCAACAAAACTGTTTTCGTCAACTAAAGACGCAATACGGTCTCTTGCTGACAAAGCATTTGTGTTACTCATGTTCAGCCCTCCAATATAGTAGTATTTATTTGGCATAAGCCAATTTATAAAACAAATTTACACCGAGCTTATTCTATCTCTTTTGAGAAAAAATAGCAATACTTTTCTGAAAAATACTTAGGAATTGTTTTACACAAAATCTCATATACATAATCAAACGCTTTTGCAGAAATGAGGCATTTTTATGCAAAAAATAATAAGTTATTTTTTACTTTTTTTCAGTCTGCTTCTGCTCTTTTTGGTTACAACCCGTTCTCTTAACTCCAGCCTGCGGACATATCCGCCATTTTCTAACACAAAACAGACAAAAGCGATTGCAACAAAAAAAATCTCCGGCTCTTCCTATGTAAAAAAACAGGATATAAAACTTTCCTCCTTAAACGCCAAAGCCTGTTGTCTGATGGATGCGGCTACCGGTCGTGTTTTATACGGCAAACAGGAAGATAAAAAGCTTCCCATGGCAAGCACCACCAAGATCATGACCTGTATCCTTGCTTTGGAAAATGCCGAGAAAAATGACAGGATTCCTGTTTCTTCCTATGCAGCTTCAATGCCGGATGTACAACTCAACATGCAGACCGGTGATACGTTTTATCTAAAAGATCTTCTGTATTCTTTGATGTTAGAATCCCATAACGATACTGCTGTTGCAATCGCAGAAGCCATCGGCGGCTCTGTCAAAGGATTTGCTGCCATGATGAATCAAAAAGCTTCCGAACTCGGCTGTACCCGGACACATTTTGTCACACCAAACGGTTTAGATGACAAACAACATTATACAACTGCCAAAGAATTATGTATGATCGCACGATATGCCATGCAAAACAAACAATTCCTGCAGATCATTCAGGCAAAATCTCACTTGTTCTCTAATTGCAACAACACACGTCAATATCAGGTACATAACCATGACGTTTTTCTTTCTTCCTATGCCGGTGCACTCGGTATCAAAACCGGATTTACCAACCGTGCCGGATATTGCTTTGCCGGTGCTGCAAAAAAAGACGGACATATACTGATATCAAGCGTGCTTGCCTGTGGCTGGCCGCCCCACAAAACGTATAAATGGAATGACACGAAAGTCTTGATGGATTATGGTTTTTCCCACTTTCAAAATGTAACTGTTTCCATTCCATCTTACGATTCTGTCATTCCGATTCAAAACGCTGTTAAGAACACGCTTTCCCTGACCTCTTCGATTCCATCCCAAATAACTTATCCGTTATCCTATGATGATACTTTAACGATTCAGCGACAAATCCCAAAAAATCCTTCTGCTCCGATCCGACAGGGCGATATCATAGGATATGATACGATATCGGTCAACCGGACCATTTTAGAAAAATATCCGATCATTGCAAAAGAGACGATCCGTTCACGTTCTTTTTCTTATTTTGCAAAACTTCTATTACAATGCTTTTTCTTTAACAGTCTAACATAAATGTGCTAAAGCCAAACGGATAGCAGCAAGCTGTCATTATGCATTATGCATTTTGCAGAAAAGCTACATAACATTTCTGTGCTTCATAAACATCTGCTTTGCTCGTTACTTCCCATGGTGCATGCATACTAAGAACAGCAACACCGCAATCAATCACATTCATACCATACAGGGCTGCAATATATGCAATCGTTCCGCCACCGCCTGCATCAACTTTTCCAAGCTCTGCTGTCTGGTAATGTGCATGATTCTGATCAAAAATATTGCGAAGCTGTGCTAAATATTCTGCATTTGCATCATTCGACCCGGATTTTCCACGACTTCCTGTATATTTTGAGATAACCATACCACTTCCACAATAAGAAGCATTCTTCTTATCAAAGGAAGCTGCATATAACGGATCAAATCCGGCATTGACATCAGATGAAAGCATTTTACTGTTCTTTAATGCACGACGAAGTGTCAATTCCTGATATTCCCCGGTCAATGCCATAACTTCTGCCAGGCTGTTCTCAAAAAAACGGGAACGCATTCCGGTAGCACCCACACTTCCGATCTCTTCTTTATCTACCAAAAGACAGCAGGAAGTTCTTTTTGGTGCATCGACAGCTAACATAGCATCTAATGATGTAAATGCACAAACTCTGTCATCCTGTCCATATGACAGGATCATACTGCGGTCAAATCCAAGTTCTCTTGCCTTGCCTGCCGGTACGATTTCTAACTCTGCAGAGATAAAATCTTCCTCTTCCATTCCATATTCTTTTGAAAGGATTGCAAGAACACCTTTTTTTACGGCATCTTTTTCTTCTGATTCTAATGGTATGCTTCCTACTAAAAGATCGAGATTTTCTCCTTCAATCACTTTGCCTGCCTTCTTTTCCATCTGTTCTCCTGCTAAATGGATCAAAAGATCTGATACACAAAATACCGGATCTTCTTCCTTTTCACCGATATGGATCTGCACACTGCTTCCATCTTTTTTGACTACAACTCCGTGGATTGCCAAAGGCAAAGTCACCCATTGGTATTTTTTAATTCCACCATAATAATGTGTATCCAAATATGCCATATCACCATCTTCATACAACGGATTCTGCTTGACATCGAGTCTTGGGGAATCAATATGTGCGCCGAGAATGTTAAGTCCTTTCTCCATCGGTTCTGTACCAATGCAAAAAAGTGCTACTGCTTTTTGCATACATACCGCATAAACCTTATCACCGGATTTTAATCTCTTTTTCTGTTCCATTACTTCTTCTAAACTTTTGTATCCTGCAAGTTTTGCTCTTTGTACGATATCTTTTACGCATTCACGCTCTGTCTTACAGTCAGACAAAAATTGCATATAATCGGCACAAAGCTTTTCTAACTCTTCTTTCTCTTTTTCATTGTAATTCTTCCAAACATTTTCTCTCATAAAAATCCTCCATTCCTGTTATAATGTACTCTCGGTATCTTCTCAAAACGAATCCTTTCGGATGGATTTCCGATGTACTGTTTCCATTTTCTCGTCATATACACCGTATACACACTACAAAATGATCCTATCGACGTTCTTTGGCTGTTCGACAGGCAAACCGCTATGATAGGAATAACAGCCTGTCTTAGCAACACAGTCAACGATCAGATCATGCCATGCTTTTTGATCTGCCTGACCATTATACACCTGTTTGGAATAGTTGTTCATTATTTTTTGCAAGAGTTTTTGAAAATAAGGCTGCCATACCTGTACATAATGATCATATTGCTCTAATGCCTCTTCATATATTTCCCAGACAGATGCTTTCGATACGATATTCAGATTCCATGGATGATACCATGTCGCATTCCTTCCATTCATAATACCATGCTTTCCTACATACGCATCCTCCACAAACAGATTGCTGAAAAGTCCATCCTCCCAGATTGGGAATTCAAACTTCGACAGATATTTTTTCCGTCTGCCTGTCCTGTCAAAAAACTGTGGAACAATATGCTGCATCATAAACATCGAATCCAAAACCGCTTCTTTTTTCAGATTCAGATGATAACAACAACTGACTGACTGTGCAATCATTTCTGCGACAGAAGTCTTTTCTTTTTTTTCTGCGTGCATCGTCTTTTCCGGATAAAATGCACTGGGCATGATTCCAAGCTTTTGCGCGATCAGGTTTGCATCAATGGCTGCTTCGAGCCTGAAATGAATTCCCATTGTAGCTTTTGGTGCATACGGATCAGCAGGATCATATCCTGTTCTGGCATAAACATACGGGTGCAAAGAAGTATCTAACGTATAATGTGCTAACAGTCCCATCAGATAACTCAGTCCGACCTCAACTGCCTCTTTTTCTTCCTGCTGTCTGATCACATCCGCAAGACATGCCATAAAACGTCCGCATTTTTCTACATGCATACGTTCTCCTAAATTCTTATCATATGTACTAAAAAGCATTGCGGGATTATATAAAAAAAGATCCGGTCCCTGACAGCCCATCTCAAAAATCCCCTGATGCTTCCGGCAGACTGACAGCATACCACACTCCTGCCACTTTTTCTTTCCTTCCCATCCAAAAATAATATGCGATGCAAATGCTCCCATAACAGCCTCCCTTTATCTTCTATGTACTCTTAGTATCTTCTCAAAACGAATTTTCTCGAACGTTTTTTTCGTTTAGAAAATTCCGAGAGTATATTTCTTCGGACTGTCAGAGAATGAAAAATAAGATAAGCGCAAGTATACCGGCAATAACTGCCTGACGGAATTTCACATAAAGATAACGTCTGACAGAAAGATCCGTATTGCTGATAACACTTGCTGTCTGTGCTGCACCCGAAAACCCGCCAAAAGCACAAAGACTGACTAACGCTGCATCTTTTATACATTCAGCAAGTGGTGCATGTGCTATCATACTTGCTCCTGTTGTAATCTCTAACAGACCAATCATAATCCATTTTATTATAGCAGAAAACGGTAACCAATCCGCAACGATTTTAGCAAAAATCGAAAATAAAATAATATATCCCCCCACTTTTGTGATCGTAACAAAAGAATCCAGAATACACTCATCCAGTGCTTCCACCAATGATGGGGATTCTTTTTGCTTCTTTTGTTTACCGTCGTTATTATGTCTTGGTATTGCATTTTTTATACTTCTTTTTTTCATGGTATGCCGTTCGATCAGGCTTCCTAAATATCCGGCTGTATAGATCAACACCAAAACCGTGATAGGAAAAGACAGGTGCATACACTCGACTCCGATAAATTCAATCAGAAACATCGGACTTGCATTATTACAAAAACAAAGCAGATATTGTGCTTCTGCTTTATCAAGCTGTTTTTCTTCATACATTTGCGCAACTGTTTTTGCTCCGATCGGATACCCGGAAAGCATACCGATCAAAGCCGGATAAGATGCCGGTCTTGAAATGTGAAACATTTCTGTAAAAAACGGTGCTGCCATTTTATTGATGGAATCCGTGATGTTTTTCTTTACAAAAAAACCGGATACGATCATAAAAGGGAGCAATGCCGGAAGAACGGTCTGAAACCATAACAACAATCCGGTCTTTGCTCCCTGACAAACCGTTTCCGGGGAAAAAACAAAAAACACGATCACTAAATACGCAAAAAGAATTCCTATTTTACGCTTCATAGACGTTACCTGCCATGAACCCTTGCTCTATTTATATGAAAATATCACAAAAAGTATGATCACAAATAATGCCAGGTCACAAAATAACCTGTTCCTATTGATATTCATCCGCAAAGAAATGTTTCACACCGTCTTTCTTATATGCAATGACTGTGCTCAGATTAACATTTTCCACACTCTTAAAAATATTGCTTTCCACATAAGGATTTGTCTTCTTTAACTGCGCGATCAGATTTTTAATCTCCATACGCTTTGAACCGACACTGCCATCCTCACGACAGGTTGTACAGGTATCCGTAAAACGACAGGCACACTGAATAAAATGAAGATCATTGTAATCACGCCATTTTTTAATATCATCCTCCCGGATCAGATACAACGGACGGATCAGCTCCATTCCTTCAAAGTTTGAACTGTGTAACTTCGGCATCATTGTCTGTACCTGACCACCATACAGCATCCCCATTAATATAGTTTCGATCACGTCATCATAATGATGACCGAGTGCGATCTTATTACAACCAAGCTCTTTTGCCTTACTGTAAAGATATCCTCTTCTCATACGTGCACACAGATAGCATGGAGACTTTTCAATCTCATAAACCGCTTCAAAAATATTACTTTCAAAGATTGTAAGCGGAATTCCCATTATTTTTGCGTTGTTTTCGATCATCTGACGGTTCATCGGGCTGTAACCGGGATCCATAACCAAAAAGACAAGTTCAAATTGAAACTTATTATGTCTTTTGATCTCCTGAAATAATTTTGCCATTAGCATCGAATCTTTTCCACCCGAAATACAGACAGCAACTTTATCTCCCTCCTGTAACAGATCGTATGTGTTGATCGCTTTTGCAAATTTACTAAACAATTCTTTATGAAACTTCTTTTGTATGCTTCGTTCAATATCTGCTTTCCGGTCGGTACTGCTTTCTTCTTCCGCCTGCATCATCTCTAACAGATATTTCGAATAGCCGCCTTCGAGTTCATAAGCATCCCGTCCATTTTCGCATAACAATTCCACCGCTTCTTTACTGACCATGCCTCTTTTACAATAAACAGCGATCTTTTGATCCTTGGGAATCTCGTTGATCCGCTCTTCTAACTCTTCCATCGGTATATTAACAGATTTTTTTACATTTCCATATTGAAATGCTGCTTTATCTCTGATATCTAATAAGAAGTATTCCTGTGTTCCATTAAGTTCTTTCCATGTGATCTCTTTGTGTTCTGCCATTTGTGTACCTCAAATCTTTTTAATTTTCCATGATCCATTGCTACGCATTGTCCTGACGACTCCACAGATAACAATATGCCTGTGTTCTGGCAGCAAAAGGCTGTGTTGCGATCAATTGTCTGACCTCTTCTTTTGTATACCAGCGTGCTTCAATCTCTTCAACTGCTGATGTACTTTGATGAAATGCTCCGCTCGCAATACCAACAACACATACATTGGTTTCATTAGAAAAGCCAATCGCGCTATAACTCATCGGAATGATATCACAGACTCTATCTAATGTCAGTCCGGTCTCTTCTCTCAGTTCACGGGCAGCACTCTGCTGTGGTTCTTCCCCCTGATCGATCAACCCGGCCGGAAAGTTATAAACCCATGCACCTGTCGCAAGACGAAATTCTCTGTTCAACAAAATCTTCTCATTCTTTTTATCATGCATAATAATCACAACTGCATCTGGCTTTTTACCTTGTAATTCTTCATGTGTCTGAATGTTTGGATTTCTACTGATCATCTCATAGACTTTCTGACTTCCATCCGAAACCCGGTATGTAATATCATAGCGATGAATAAATTTTCCGGTTAATACTTTTTTTATCGATTCAAATTTCATAATGAGCCTCATTTCTATTTTCATTTCAACTTTTCTCATTATATGACAGCTTTTTTTATACGTCAATCAACAAGTTTGCTATCAATCTACGCTAAGATCACATACTTATCCACAGATTTCCTGTTCGTTAAAACATAATTCTATCTTATGTGCTTTACTGTCATAGCAATAGACTGAACCTGATAAAATTTCTTCTTTGGGTACACAAGTTGCATTGACTTCCCATACCATTTGTGCTAACTCCTCCTGTGACAGATCTTGCTGCATTGGTATTGCTAATACTTCATGAATACTGCTTGGTAAGATATAATAATCACCTTTGAGTCTGTCAGCAATCTTTTCTAATACATTCTGATACAAAATCACTGCAGCACCATTGATCCCCATTGTATTTGTGACAACATAAGGTTCCTGTTTTGCCTCTGTCAGGTTTGGTGTAATAGAAAATCCTTCCCATTCGTTTACATTTTCTTCCATCATTTCTGTCATCATCGCATACATCGTACAGATCTTGACCGGAAACAACCTTGGTGTATTCTGCCTTGCCAATTCAAATAACTGTTCTGTGTCGACATTCCATTTCTTTGCTATTTCTCTGGTAATCCTGACAGACCCCAGTTCTTCTTTTGTCTGCTGCATCACAATATGAAATGTGACCATCATATCCATGAAAGGCAGATATGGTACTTTGGATGCAATGCGTTTATTTCTTGAAAAAGAAACCAGACGAAAAACAATCCTTTCTTTGCATGATGCAAAATCAAGATTAAAATTGATCTTTTCTCTTTCTTCCAGTGATCTGTAATATGCTTCTGCAATTGCAACTACAATCTCTTCGATAGAATCTCCTGTTTTGTAACTTTCATAATATTGCTGTAAATAAAAATTCGGTGATATCTTTTCTCCTTCTACAATAATATTTAAAGCATCATAGACAACTTCATTGTTTTTCACAACCGTATTGACCTGCACGATCGCATCCTGTGCAAATTGTTCTTCTATTCTGTTTACGATAATTTCACAAAAGGCCTGATACGTTTCTCTTTGTTTTCCCATACATTTTTACTCCTTTTCCTTGTTAAATCCCACCCGGATACGCTATGATCCATAAACCAAAGTAATACCTGTAAGAAATTCTTTTCTTTCGTAACAAATAACGTTTCCTTATGAATGTGTCTTATTATTTACGATCATGTTATACAAAACAACTAAATCATTTTGGGGAGAGTTGATCTTTGATCATTGCAAGATATTTGCACGCTTGATTTAGAACAGATAAGCTCCGATAGAACTAATACCTATATAGAATGTAACCGCTCCGGTTACACTATAGAAAAAATAGATCTAATAGATTGCAGACTCTGTATGTATTCTGCATATAAGAATTTCTATGCCAAAAGAATAGCATATCTTTTTCTCTTAAACCAAGAGCAACTTTATACGAATTTAAACAAAGGAAAAAAGCACTATTCACAAAAAAGCACAAGGAAAAGGAGGAATTTTCCAACTTTTTCTTGTGCAATCTTTCTTTTTTCTATACTGTCTTTTGTAGAATCTGTCTATTGACGATTAAGAATTCCAAGGTTTAAAGCCACCCGGAGTATTTCCTCCCGGTCCGTTTCCACCCGGTGTATTGCTACCCGGTCCACCCAAAGAACCATCTGTCATATTTGTACTTGTAAAAGTATCGTCATAACAGTCTTTCTTTACTTACTTAAATATTCATGAATACCTTTGGCTGCTGCTTTTCCTGCACCCATAGCAAGAATAACCGTAGCAGCTCCTGTTACGGCATCTCCACCTGCATATACTTTTGCTTTTGAAGTCTGTCCGTTCTCTTCTTCTGCCACGATACATTTTCTCTTATTGATATCGAGTCCTTTTGTTGTAGAAGAGATCAATGGATTTGGACTTGTACCAAGTGACATGATCACGGTATCTACGTCTAATGTAAATTCAGAGCCTTTTACTTCGATCGGTCTTCTACGTCCTGATTCATCCGGCTCACCGAGTTCCATACGGATGCATGTCATACCTTTTACATTTCCCTCTTCATCTTCTAAGATCTCTACCGGGTTTGATAAAAGATCAAATATGATTCCTTCTTCTTTTGCATGATGTACTTCTTCTACTCTGGCAGGAAGTTCCTCTTCACTACGACGGTATACGATATGAACCTCTGCGCCAAGACGAAGTGCTGTTCTTGCGGCATCCATTGCTACATTACCACCACCGACTACAGCCACTTTCTTTCCTGCGATGATCGGTGTCTCATAAGTATCATCAAACGCTTTCATCAAGTTGCTTCTTGTTAAATATTCATTTGCCGAAAATACACCATTTGCATTTTCACCCGGAATACCCATGAATCTAGGAAGTCCGGCACCGGATCCGATAAAGACTGCATCAAAACCTTCTTCGTCTAAAAGCTCATCAACGGTTGTGGCTTTACCGATCACAACATTTGTCTCAATCTTAACGCCAAGTGATTTGACATTCTCTACTTCTTTATCAACAACTTTGTTCTTTGGAAGACGGAACTCAGGAATTCCGTAAGATAATACACCACCTGCCTTATGTAAGGCTTCAAAAATCGTGACATCATAGCCAAGTTTGGCAAGATCTCCGGCACAGGTAAGACCGGCAGGACCGGATCCGATCACAGCAACCTTTTTGCCATTCATCTTCTCTGCTTTTGTTGGCTTGATACCCATTTCTCTTGCTGTATCTGCTGTAAAACGCTCTAACTTACCGATTGATACAGCATCTCCCTTAATTCCACGAATACATTTTGCTTCACACTGGCTTTCCTGCGGACATACACGACCACATACAGACGGAAGAGCTGAATACTGGCTGATCACCTGATAAGCTCCTTCTACATTTTCTTTTACTAATTCACTAATAAATCCCGGAATATTGATATTAACAGGACATCCTTTTACACATTGTGGATTTTTACACTGTAAACAGCGGGATGCTTCTGCAACTGCTTCTTCTTTATTATAACCCAGGCAGACTTCGTCAAAATTTGTTGCACGAACTTTTGGCTCCTGCTCACGAACAGGCACTCTTTTTAATACATCTACTTCCATGATTTTATCCTTTCTTTCTGATCCGGTTTCTTCTGTAACGTTCGGATACCGGATATAGTTCTTTCTTAATCTACACTTTCTTTTTGACTATTTCCCAGCAAGCTATACTGCATCGTCTTAGCCATTGCAATGACCACATCCGCCATGATGTGTATCGCCTTCTTTGAGTTTTAACATAGCACGGCCTTCTTCTGTTTTATACATTCTCTGGCGCTGCATTGCCTGGTCAAAATCAACTAAATGACCATCAAATTCCGGACCGTCAACACATGCAAATTTAATTTCATCACCAACTTGAAGACGACATGCACCACACATACCGGTACCATCTACCATGATTGGATTCATGCTGACGATTGTTGGAATATTTAACTCTTTTGTCAAAAGACATACGAATTTCATCATGATCATCGGACCAATTGCAACCACTTTTGTATATTCCTTGCCCTGGTTCTTCACAAGTTCATTGATCTGATCACATCCATTTCCTTTGAAACCGTAAGATCCATCATCTGTTGCAATATATAAGTTTGCTGCTACTTCTCTCATAGCATCTTCTAAGATCATAATATCCTTTGTACGGGCACCAATGATAACATCCACATCAACACCATGCTCTTTCATCCATTTTACCTGTGGATATACCGGAGCAGTACCAACACCGCCACAGACGAAAAGAATCTTTTCTTTCTTTAATTCTTCTAATGGCATTTCAATCAGTTCAGAAGGACATCCTAAAGGTCCCACAAAATCCATGAACGACTCACCTACTTCGTATTTTGCCATTTCTGTTGTCGATGCGCCAACTGTCTGGAATACGATGGTTACAGTTCCTTTCTCACGATCATAATCACAGACTGTCAAAGGAATTCTCTCTCCTTTTTCATCCATTTTGACAATAACAAACTGTCCAGGCTGACAGGACTTAGCTACTCTTGGTGCTTCAATATCCATAAGCCAGATATTGTTAGCAAGATACTCTTTTTTTAAAATCTTATACATAATGAGCCTCCATCTTTCTTTTTGTTTCTTCGCAAGCGGATCATTCTATACCCTTGCTTTTCCTTGCGAATTTTTATTGAAATACATCCAGACTATCACATTGTGATAAAAAACTGTTTGTATATCTTTTATCTTTACTTACATTTTCTCCAAACCATGCCGGTGGAATAAAAGAGTCTGCATCCTGTTCACTGGCAAACTCTACTTCAACAAAGCATAAGCCCTCAAGCTTTCCATGAAACCGATCAAGTTCCGCCATATGCCCATCTTCTAAACGGATCAGATATCTTGTCTTTTCGATCAGATTATGATCGATCTTTTCCCTTAAATGGAGATATCCTTCTTTCGTCAGCGAAACTTCCACTTCCCGGTTGATATGCATATCTTTGACTGCTGCCTGTGCCCTTGCTTTATACGTCAAAATATATTCTTCATTGCTTTTGCGTATTCTGACAACCGGATTGATACATAGATATCCCTGTTCAATCTCTTTTTTCGGATATTGTTCTAATTGTTCCGGCAGTCTTTTTATCTGAAATTTCTTTTCAATCTCCATGCTTTCTTGTCCCTGCCTTTTAGGAATCTGCTTTTTCCTGATTGGCAGCTTCTGTCTTTGCAATCTTGTTTTTACGTAATTTAATTCCACATAAAATTGCTACAAAAGCCATAGCGCCAAATATAAGATATTTGATCAGGTACCATAAAAAAGCACCACCAAATGTAAAATCACTGATTCCCTTTGCTAATAAAGCTACTAACATTGCTTCACCCTGCCTTCCCGATCATACACATTATTCCTTTGATCTGCTTAACGTCTGTTTACAAGTTCCTTTGTAATATCATTCCAGTCAAGACCACATTCCGCCATCAGAACCATCATGTGATACAGAAAATCCGCAATTTCATATTTCAACTCTTCTGCATCCGGATTTTTCGCCGCAATAATGATCTCTACTGCTTCCTCGCCGCATTTCTTTAAGATCTTATCAATACCTTTATCAAACAGATAGTTTGTATACGAACCCTCTTTGGGATTGTTCTTACGTGACATGATAATATCATAATCATCCATCAGAACCGTCAAAGGATTGGTAGAAACATAATCCTTTTTTGCAAGTTCTTTAAAGAAACAGCTTCTGTTTCCGGTATGACATGCTGCTCCGATCTGACGGACCTTTGCTAGTATTGTATCATTATCGCAATCGATCATCAAGGACTTTACATACTGGAAATGTCCGGAAGTTTCCCCTTTGAGCCAGAGTTTCTTACGGCTTCTGCTATAATATGTCATTTTCCCGGTATCAATCGTCATCTTATAAGAATCTTCATTCATATAAGCCACCATCAACACTTCGTTTGTGCGGTAATCCTGCACAACCACAGGAATCAGTCCATTATCAAGCAATT
Organism: Jutongia hominis; assembly: GCF_014384965.1. Lineage (GTDB taxonomy): Bacteria > Bacillota > Clostridia > Lachnospirales > Lachnospiraceae > Butyribacter > Butyribacter hominis. The sequence continues at coordinate 180,303 of NZ_JACRSW010000027.1, read as the reverse complement.
TAAAATCAGAAAAATCAATCAGGCTTTCAAATACTTCCACATCCACATTTTTCTTTTTCAACGCTTTTTTTGCTTTATAGATATCTTTATCTTCAAAATAGTTCGTAAGAACCGCACTAACCGTATCATATGATAAGATTTCTGCTAAGTCATTACGTATCAGACCATCACGAACCATGACCCTCATCTTTGTCTGAGCGATCGTATCCGAAAAGCTTGGTGTCGTGTCAATATGCTTTAATACCGCTGTTCCGATTCCGAGTTCATAATACTCATCTAACTGCTCTGCTGTCATAAAGTCAGCACGCATATCCACTTCCAGCGCAAGCTTGTCTTTTGAAAAACGGTCTGTGATCTCTTGAAGCTCTTTGTCAACCGGAAGCAAAGCTTTACGCATCACAACCATAGAAGCACCTGTGTACAGTGCCTTTTTTGCATCCTCAAAGCGCGCCACATAAATTCCGACATAGAACGGAATGTCGATCTTTTTTTCAATCTGACGAACCGTTGCTAAAAATTCTTCGCGTGACTTTTCATCTCCGGTAAAATTATACAGATATAAACCATCTGCCCCTTCACAGGCATAGCGGTCAGCCAGACTGATCACGCTCCCCGGCATCTCGTTTTCCGCATTAATAAATGGGATCAGTTTCTTTTGACTCATACTCTCCTCCATTCTGTGTTTTCCACTGTTTCATTCCTTATGCTTTTAAAGACTGCCTTTTGTAGAAAGGACATCCGAAATACGTTCATCGTATGATGTCGCTTCATCAAGTGCTTTTGCAAACGCTTTAAAAGCAGCTTCAATGATATGGTGATTATTTTGTCCATCTAACATTTTTAAATGTAAATTCATTCCTGCACTATAGCTTACCGCATAGAAGAATTCATGTACCATTTCTGTATCAAACTCCCCAACTTTTGGCACGGTTAAAACAAGGTTTTCCTGTAAATACGGACGACCGGACAGATCCAGTGCACATAAGACCAGTGTCTCATCCATCGGTAAGATAAAGTTTCCAAAACGTCTGATCCCTTTTTTGCCTCCGACAGCCTCTAAGATTGCCTGTCCGAGTACAATGCCGGTATCCTCTATCGTATGGTGCGAATCGACTTCTAAATCTCCTTTTACATCAACTTCCAGATCAAACAGACCATGTCTTGCAAAACTGTTTAACATATGATCAAAAAAGCCAATACCGGTCTGAATCCTTGCTTTTCCCGATCCATCCAGATTTAATTTGATCGTAATATCAGTTTCTCCTGTCTTACGTGTAACTGTCACGCATCTTTTTTCATCCATAATATTCCTCACTTCTAAACTATATTTTACAGTATACTCTATCCGGAGCGTGCTATTCCGACAGCTTTACTTCTGCTTTATTTTTCAAAACGGACAGCGATCGAATTAGCATGTGCTGTCAGCTTTTCTGCTGTCGCAAAATCTTCAATATCCTGATGAATAAGTTCCAATGCTTCTCTCGAATAAGAAATGATACTTGATTTCTTAATAAAGTCATCCACAGAAAGCGGTGAGAAGAATTTTGCGGTACCATTGGTTGGAAGTACATGGTTTGGACCGGCAAAGTAATCGCCAAGCGGTTCACTGCTGTATTCTCCAAGGAAGATTGCACCTGCATTACGGATACGTGTCATCGTATCAAACGGGTTCTTTGTAACGATCTCTAAATGTTCCGATGCAATCTCATTTGCGGTGTCGATCGCTTCTTCCATATCTTTTGCTACTAAAATATAACCATAGGCATCCAATGATTTCTGAATAATCTCACTTCTTGAAAGCACCTTGACAAAGCCGTCCACCTCGTCGGATACCTTCTTTGCGAGTTCTTCGCTTGTTGTAACTAAGATCGCGGATGCCATCTCATCATGCTCTGCCTGTGATAACAGATCGGCTGCAACATAACGCGGATTTGCTGTTTCATCTGCAAGAACTAAAATCTCACTCGGACCTGCGATCGAATCAATGCTGACATGACCATAGACTGCTTTTTTGGCAAGAGCAACAAAAATATTACCCGGTCCTACGATCTTATCTACTTTTTTAATACTCTCTGTACCATATGCCAAAGCACCGATTGCCTGGGCACCACCAACTTTATAGACTTCATCCACTCCAGCTTCATTTGCAGCAACTAAAGTGATCGGATAAACCTTACCGTCTTTTCCGGGCGGTGTTGTCATCACAATGCGGTCAACACCTGCTACTTTTGCCGGAATAATATTCATTAATACAGAAGACGGATAAACTGCTTTTCCACCAGGAACATAGACACCGACACGCTCTAATGCTGTAATCTTCTGACCAAGCAATGTACCGTCAGGCTTACTGTCAAACCAGCTGTAACGAACCTGTTTTTCATGATATGCTTTGATATTAACGATTGCTTTGCGAATCACTTCAATCAAATGCTCATCCACTTTTGTATAAGCTTCTTTAATCTCTTCTTTTGTTACACGGAATGTCTTAGTTGTAATATCAACACCATCAAATTTCTTTGTGTATTCAAACAGTGCCTTGTCTTTATTTTTCTTGACATTTTCTAAGATCTCATTGACCGTTGCTTCAAACTTTCCATACTGGTTTGGACTTCTCTTTAAGAGATTTTCCAAAATACCGGCCTTTTCAGTTTCTGTTAATTTTACAATTCTCATATCCTTTGTTCCCCCTTATCTTCTATTCCGGAATCACTTTCTTTAAGTCTTTCAAAAGCTTTGTGATGCGCTCATGCTGCATCTTCATGCTCACTTCATTAACAACAACTCTTGCAGATAATGGGCAAATTTCTTCTAACACTTCGAGTCCATTCTCTCTTAATGTGGAACCGGTCTCTACAATATCCACGATCACTTCTGAAAGTCCGACGATCGGTGCTAATTCCACAGATCCGTTTAGTTTAATGATCTCGACGGTCTGATGTTTTTTATTATAAAAATAGTCTTTTGCAATGCTTGGATATTTACTTGCCACACGGATCAGTGATCCGTTGTTTAACTGCTCTTTGGCACTTGCCGGCCCTGCTACACACATACGGCACTTTCCACAATTCAGATCCAATACTTCATAAAGCTTTCTTCCGGCTTCTAAGATCGTATCTTTTCCCACGACACCGATATCTGCCGCACCAAGCTCTACATAAGTCGGTACATCACTGGCTTTTGACAAGAAAAACTTAAATCCAAGTTCTTTATTGACAAAGATCAGCTTTCTGGTCTTTTCATCTTTCATTTCTTCACAGGTAATACCGATCTGTTCTAATAATGCAAGCGTCTGCTTTGCTAAACGTCCCTTTGCTAAAGCGAATGTTATATATTTCATACGTAATCTCCATTCTTATTTGTTGCCTTTTATTGTATAGGTCTCCACTTTATTTACCGCTTCCAGATAGATCAATTCTTCCACATCAGCTCTTTTTGCATATTCTAAATATTCTTCTACGCTTTTTGCAGAAGCCTTTCGAAGCATCTGAATGCATCTTCCTTCCTTGCGATATTTCTGTGCAAGTCCGATTGCTTCTTTACGTAACGACTGTGGATACAATAAAATACCGCCTCCAAGCGTGGTATCTTCAAAAAGATTTTGTCTTGTCAACGCTAACATCAACTGATCGATCACGATTGCAAGACCGATTGCCGAAGCTTTTTTACCAAATTGCTGCACCAGTCCGTCATATCGTCCACCGGTTGCCAATGCTTCGCCATTTCCATATGTATATGCTCTAAAGATCACACCGGTATAATAGCTGTACTGGCTTAACATACTAAAGTCAACGGTTACATAATCCAGACAACCATAACAGCCTAAAATTTCTTCTACTTTTTGTAAACGTTCCAACGCCTGTAAAACGCGTTCATTCTTTGTACGTTCCTTGACAAATTGAACACATTCTGTCAAGTCTCCTAACAATTCAGGGAGCTTTTCAAAGATTTCTTTTAAAGAATCAGCGACTTCCAGACGTCCTACAAATTCCTGTGCACCAAAAAAGTTCTTACTTACAATCAGTTCCCGGAGTTCCTGTGCTTCTGACTGTGAAATGCCGGCTTCTTCTACCAGGCCACGGAAAAGATCGGCATGACCGACTTCCAACTGAAATTCTTTTAATCCGCATTGCTTTAAGCACTCCACCGTCATAGCGATCATTTCAGCATCAGTATCCGATGTATCATCATGAAAACATTCTGCACCAACCTGTGTCACTTCCTGAAGCTTTCCCTTATACGGCGGCGTATTAACAAATGTCTTTCCGGTATAACATAAACGGATCGGCATTGTTTCGTCACGCCAGTATTTTGCAACACAGCGTGCAATAGAAGGTGTGACATCCGGTCTTAAAACCAATGTGTTATTGCCACGGTCAAAGAATTTAAACATTTCTCTTGACTGTACTGTACCACGTTCTTTGCTAAAGATATCAAAGTATTCAAAAGCCGGTGTCTCAATATCCTGAAAACCATGTGTCTTTAAGATATGATGGACTTCTTTCTTGACATGCATTTTTCTGGCACATTCTCTTCCATACACATCACGGACCCCACCGGGCGTGTGCAGTAATTCCTGTCCTTCCATGTTTTCCTGAAACTCATCTCTGATCTGATTCATAGTATTTATGCTCCTCCTTTGGATGTATCAACCGGCTATTCATAAATTCCTGTAGGACTTTCCTCCTTCGGAGTATAGCCTTCTTTTTTCAAGCGGTCGATAATCTCTTTTTTGTGATTCTGCCCAAATGCTTCCATTGTAATGCGAAGTTCTACTGCTGCATTTCGGTTAATGCTTACAAACTGGTTATGCTCTAAACGGATCACATTACCTTTCATTTCGGCAATGACATTTGCCACTTTACCTAACTCACCCGGTCTGTCAGGAAGCTGTACCGATACGGTAAAGACTCTTCCTCTCTGGATCAGTCCATGCTGTACAACAGATGATAATGTGATAATGTCCATGTTACCGCCACTTAAGATCGATACAACTTTCTTGTTTTTACAATCCAGATGTTTTAATGCTGCTACAGTCAGCAAACCTGAATTTTCAACTAACATTTTATGATTTTCCATGATATCAAGGAAATTGACGATCAATTCCTGGTCTTCGATCTGAATGATATCATCAATGTTCTTCTGAATATATGGGAACACAATATCTCCCGGTGTTTTTACTGCCGTACCGTCAGCGATTGTATTGACTTCCGGTAAGGTTACAACTTCGCCTTTCTCTAAAGAAGCCTTCATACAGCTTGCTCCTGCCGGTTCTACACCGATCACTTTGATATTCGGATTTAACAGTTTCGCAAGCGTTGACACTCCGGCTGCAAGTCCGCCACCACCGATCGGTACTAAAATAATATCTACTGTCGGCAATTCTTTAAAGATCTCCATTGCGATTGTTCCCTGTCCGGTTGCTACTGTCTCGTCGTTAAACGGATGCACAAAGGTAAGACCTTTTTCTTTTGCAAGTTTTAACGCATACTGGCATGCTTCATCATACACATTGCCATATAAAACCACTTCTGCTCCATAGCTCTTTGTACGGTTTACTTTGATCAAAGGAGTGGTTGTTGGCATAACGATCGTAGCCGGCACACCATAGATCTTTGCTGCGTAAGCAACACCCTGTGCGTGGTTTCCCGCAGATGCTGTGATCAGACCTTTCTTTCTCTCTTCTTCGCTCAATGTGCTGATTTTATAGTAAGCACCTCTTACTTTATAAGCACCTGTATATTGCATATTTTCCGGTTTTAAATATACTTTATTTCCGGTCTGTGCCGAAAAGTATTCACTATAAATAAGATTGGTAGGTAATACCACTTCTTTTACTTTTTCAGAAGCTTCCTCAAATTTTTCTAATGTCAACATATGGTTTCCTCCATTCTGACCATTCTATCATATCTAATATATAGGAAAACAGTGGATCTGTAAACCTGTCCGCTTTCTGATCCTTCCGTCATCCCCTTTTTACCATGTGGTTTTGAAAACAGTTATCTTTTATTTTACTCCATATGCTCTGATGTTGTAAAGAGTGCATCTACAAAAGCATCCGCATCAAATTTTTGCAAATCTTCAATCTTTTCACCGATTCCGATATATTTCACCGGAATATGCATCTCTGACTGAATAGCGATTGCAATGCCGCCTTTGGCTGTTCCATCAAGCTTTGTCAAGATAATACCTGTGATGTCGGCTACTTCACCAAACTGCTTTGCCTGTGCTAAAGCATTCTGTCCTGTTGTACCATCCAAGACAACGAGTGTCTCTCTATGTGCCTCAGGATATTCTCTGTCAATGATCCGGTTGATCTTACGAAGTTCTTCCATCAGATTCTTCTTATTATGAAGTCTTCCCGCTGTGTCACAGATCAATACATCTGCTTTTCTTGCTTTTGCTGCGTTGACTGCATCATAAACAACTGCTGCCGGATCACCGCCTTCCTGTCCTGCAATCAATTCCACATTGGCACGGTTTGACCATTCTGTGAGCTGTTCGATCGCAGCAGCACGGAATGTATCCGCTGCGGCAAGAATAACTTTCTTTCCCTGTGCTTTTAACTGTCCGGCTAACTTGCCAACAGAAGTTGTCTTGCCGACACCATTGACACCAATCAGTAAAACAACTGATTTTTCATGCTCAAACTCATAGGCAGTCTCTTCTACACGCATCTGCTCTTTGATCGAACGGATCAAAAGCTCTCTGCATACGGAAATTTCTTTGATCTTTTGTTCTTTGACCTTTTCTCTCAGATCATCAATGATCTTTTCTGTTGTAGCTACTCCGATATCTGCCATGATCAATACTTCTTCTAATTCTTCATAAAAATCTTCATCAATTTCAGAAAAACCACTGAAAATAGAATCAATTCCTGATTTTAAATTATCTCTTGTCTTAGTCAGGCCACTGATCAGTTTACCCAAAAAACCTTTTTTCTCGCTCATCTCTTTCCTCCTCTAATCGGCAATCTCTTTTTCATCCAACAGATTGACGGATACTAACGTTGATACGCCCTTTTCCTGCATCGTAATACCATAAAGGATATCTGCTGCATTCATCGTACCACGACGATGTGTGATCACAATAAACTGTGTATCTTTTGTAAGTTTATGTAAATATTCCGCATAACGGTCTACATTCGAATCATCCAGTGCTGCCTCAATCTCATCTAACAGACAGAATGGAGAAGGTTTTAAACTTTGTATTGCAAAAAGTAATGCAATCGCTGTCAATGCTTTTTCTCCACCGGAAAGCTGCATCATATTTTGTAATTTCTTTCCGGGCGGCTGTGCTACGATACGGATTCCGGCAGTCAGAATATCTTCTTCCTCCGTTAATTCCAATGTACCGCGGCCACCACCAAAAAGCTCTTTAAACACCTGATCAAATCGTTTACGTATCTCAGCAAATTGTATTTCAAACTGCTTTCGCATCTCCGTATCAAGTTCTTCAATAATACCGACCAATACCTCCGCAGCCTCCACGAGATCATCATGCTGACCATTCAAAAGAGTGTATCGTTCTTCTACCTCTTTAAACTGTTCGATTGCATTGATATTGACATCTCCTAAGGCTTTCATCTGATTTTTTAACCGGCTGATCTGGTTTTTCATTTCCGCAAATGATACATCCACTTTTACCTGAAGCTCTTCTGCCTTATGATAGGTCAGTTCATACTGCTCCCACATATAGTTTGTCCGGCTGTCAAGACGCTCGGCAATCTTTTCTGCCTGGTTATGCAAACGGAAACATTCGCGATCCAATGCACTCTTCTTTTCTGCAAGTTCTTCATGTTTTGCAAAAAATCCTTTATGCAATTCGTTACAGGCATCTCTTTCTTTTGTTACTTCTTCGATCAGAACTTTTAATTTAGAAATCTCTTCCCGTTCGTCTTCCATCTGCTTTTCTTTTGCAAGAATTTCCTGTTCTTTTTGCAGCACCTGTCTGTCAGCATCTTCTCCGTTTCTGGCAACCTCTTCTAATTCCCGGTTCAGTTCTGACATCGAATGTTCCAGACGTTCGATATTATCACACAAGAACCGGCACGACTGCGTCTTTTGGTTCATCGTCAATGTCATAGACGATTTTTTCTGACTTTCTTCCTGCCATAATGCTTTCTTTTGTTCTAACTCCTGATTATATTTTTTATTTTCTTCTTCACAGTGCTGTCGTTCCTGTTCATTCAAATGCATCTTCTGATTGATTGTTTCCATATCCTGATGCAGTGTATTCTTACGTTCTTCTATCCTGTTACTGTCAATCTGGATCAGATCGAGTTTTTCCTGATTTTTCTCCAGATCTTCTTTGGCACGATCATAATGCAATCTGGCTGTATTTTGCTTTAAACTAAGCTCCTGTCTGATATTTCTGTGATCTGCCATCTTCTTTTCGATCTCTTCGGACTGCTTTTCTTTTTGCGTCATATCAAGAGACAATTCTTTTAACGCTTTTTTAAGTTCTTCGGAACGTTTTTCAAGATCTTCCATTTCCCGTCTGCGGCCTAGCAGATTGTTACTGTTACGGAAAGCACCACCGGACATTGAACCGCCGGGATTCAACAGATCTCCTTCTTTTGTCACAATACGGATCGTATGATGATATTTCTTTGCTAATGCAATCGCATGGTCAATATGATCCACAACAACAAATCTTCCAAGCAGATATTCAATCAGATTCGAGAAACGTTCTTCACCGGATACCAAAGTAGATGCCATACCGATCACACCCGGCTCTGCCATCAGATTACCTGACAGATTCACAGGTTTCGCCCGCATATTTGTAAGAGGAAGAAACGTAGCTCGTCCATATTTGTTTTTCTTTAAATGTGCAATCATTGCTTTTGCTGTCTGCTCATTGTCAGTAACAATATTCTGGATACTTCCACCCAATGCAGTCTCAATTGCAAGTTCATATTCTTTCTGTACACGAATGATATCCGCGACAACACCGATAATTCCCGGATATTGCTTTTTTTGCTCCATCACACGCTTAATACTCTGACCAAATCCGTCATAACGCTCGGTTAGGTTTCTCAATGATTCTAAACGGGAATGTTCCATATGATAACGTTGCTGCGTATCACGGTGTTCCCGTCTTAAATTGTCCATTTCTCTGTCTAAATGCTCCTGCTGTCTTTGATGCTCCTGATAAATATTATCCATTTCAGTAAGCTTCTTTGTAACATCATCATAAACGGACTTTTCTTTTTCTAATGTTTCTGTCAAAACAGCCGCTTCTGACTTGTTCTCCAGAATGCGTTTTGTCAATTTCGCTTTTTCTAAATTATTCTGCTCTAAAAGCGTTTTCATACGCTGCTGTTCTGATACTACATTGGTATTATCATTTAAAAATGTGATCTTCTTTTTATTATTTTCTGCAATTTTATCTTCTAAGATTCTAATCTGTTCTGACAGCTCTACTGCTTCTTTTTCCATTGCCTGCTGACTGCTCTGTAATGAGGCGATGCTTTGTTCTAACTCTTCTTTTTGTGCAAGATACTCTTCTTTTTCTTTTCTTGCACGTTCTAATCTCTGATTCAAAGAGTCTACAAGATCATGTGTATGCTCTTTGTTTTGTCTGACTGCATGGATCTGTTCCTGCAACACCTTAATATCACTTTCTGACTGTGTCAGAAGCATCTTATCTGTCGTAAGCTGATCTTTGTGCTGATCGATCTTTCTATTATATTCTTCTAACTTTTCTTCTACTTTGCGGTATTCTTCTTTTGTCTGATCTAACTCTTTTCCGGCATCTTCGAGATCTTTTGCCGCAATTTCCTGTTTCTTTTCGACTTCTTTGATTTCTTCCTGCATACGGTTATATTCTTCTAAATATAAATTGATATCCAGATTACGAAGTTCGTCTCTATAAGCCAGATATTCCTTGGCTTTTTCCGATTGCTCCCTTAACGGATCTACCTGTTTTTCTAATTCGGATAAGATATCCTCGACACGAACAAGATTTTGTCTCTCTTCTTCCAGATTCTTTTCTGCTGCTGCTTTTCTTTTCTTGTATTTTACGATTCCGGCAGCTTCATCAAAAAGCTCACGTCTTTCCTCCGGTTTACCACTTAAAATCTTATCAATCTGTCCCTGTCCGATGATCGAATAGCCCTCTTTACCGATACCGGTATCAAAAAGAAGCTCCTGTACATCTCTCAAGCGGCAGGAAGCACCATTTAACAGATATTCGCTTTCACCGGAACGATATACACGCCGGGCGATCTTGACTTCTTCATATGGCACATTTAATTTATGATCTTCATTGCTGATCGTAATCGCAACATAGGCAAACCCCTGTGGTTTACGAAGCTGTGTTCCGGCAAAAATGACATCTTCCATCTTTGCACCACGAAGCTGCTTGGCACTTTGCTCACCAAGAACCCAGCGGACCGCATCTGCTACGTTACTTTTTCCACTTCCGTTTGGTCCAACGATCGCAGTGATCCCATTATGAAATTCAAACAGCATTTTATTGGCAAATGATTTAAAACCGTGAACCTCCAGACTTTTTAAGTACATCTTTGTTCTCCTCTACTTTTATTTCTTATCCTCCAAAAGCAGAATTGCTTCATAGGCAGCCGCCTGCTCCGCTTTTTTCTTCGTTCGTCCTACAGCAGTAGTAAGCTGTTTTCCATCAATAAGCACACCGACTTCAAAGGATTTATTATGATCCGGGCCCTCTTCTTTCAATAAGACATATTCTAATTTCTTTAAATCCCTTTGCACGATTTCCTGCAAATAAGTCTTGCTGTCATAAAACAGGGACTTCTTTTCAATATCTTTTAAGATAAATTCTTCTACATAACGCTGCGCACTTTCAAAGCCTCCATCCATATAGACCGCTCCGATCGTCGCTTCCATTGCATCTGATAAAATAGAATCTCTTTCTCTTCCGCCCGTCCTGTCTTCGCCCCTGCCTAATTGCAAATAGTCTCCAAGGCAGATTTCTCTTGCACATAACGCAAGTGTCGGCTCACATACATAGCTTGCACGGATACGCGTCAGATCTCCCTCCGGCTGATCCGGGTGATTCCGAAAGATCTGCTCACTAGAGATCAATTCTAAAACTGCATCTCCTAAAAATTCCAGTCGTTCATTACATTCCTGCTTTTTCAATCGTATTTCATTTGAATAAGAACTGTGTGTCAAAGCAGTCACAAGCAGCTCCGGATCTTTAAAAGAATATCCGATTCTTTTTTCAAATTCCATTCTTTTTTCCTGTTTCATAATTCACCTCATATCATGTGTTCTCTATAACGAACAATACCCTGTCTGCGGAACTCAAAACGCATACAGGGCTTGCAAAATACATTTTTTGCTTATCCCATACAATGTAACAAAAGTTTAGATATCTTCACTTTGCCCGATTGCCTGATAAGCCTGCTCAACAGTTTCAATCATTTCTATTGCATTTTCGTCTATGACAACATCAAATTCTTCTTCAATTGCCATAATGATCTGAAAAATTTCAAGTGAGTCTGCACCCAAATCATCAACGAATGACATTTCCGGCAAAACGTCTTCCGCCTGTACCCCCAACACTTCTGATATGATCATTTGCAGCTTTTCAAATCCCATATGCATTCACCTTCTTAATCTGTTATGATATTTTCCTTGATCTTTTCATTGATTTCTTCTTCACTAAACTGAATACACTGAATGATCGCTTTCTTAATATCATCTGCACCAGAGCTTCCATGTGCTTTCACAACAAGACCTTTCAATCCTAATAATGGTGCTCCACCCTGATCTTCGCCGATAAAGCCTTTTACAACCTTCTTTAATGCCGGTTTGATCAAAAGACCACCAATCTTGCTGCGAAGAGACGACATCAAACCTGCTTTAATCTCATGCATCAATGTATTGGAAAGACCTTCATATAATTTCAAAATAACATTTCCGACAAAAGCTTCACAAACAATGACATCTGCATCACCGTTTGGAATATCTCTTGCTTCAATACTGCCTACAAAATTAATATCTGTGCATTCTTTTAATAAAGGATATGTCTCCTTTACTAACATATTCCCTTTTTCTTCTTCTGCGCCAATATTTACAATCGCTACTCTTGGATTTTTAATGCCGACAATATGCTCCATATAGATCGAACCCATTTTTGCAAATTGTACCAAATGAGAAGGACGTGCATCCACATTTGCTCCACAGTCAATCAATAATGAAGGGCCTTTTGCTGTTGGGATCAATGGTGCTAACGGTGCTCTTTCAATTCCTTTGATCCTTCCCACAACAAACTGGCCTCCAACTAAGATTGCACCGGTACTTCCTGCCGATACAAAAGCATCCGCTTCTCCTCGTTTTACGAGATTCAATCCGACAACGATGGAAGAATTTTTCTTCTTACGGATCGCCATAACCGGTGGTTCATCAAAACCGATCACATCATCTGCCTGCACGATTGAAATGCGGCTTTCATCATAAGAATATTTTTGTAATTCTTTTTTGATATCTTCGGTACGTCCGGTCAGGATAATAGAAATTTTATCCGATACCTTTAATGCTTCGACCGCACCTTCTACCGTAACTTCAGGTGCATTGTCTCCTCCCATCGCATCTACTACTACTTTTATATTTTCACTCATGTGTCTAAGCCTCCATTCATATTACATCTCTAAAAAAATATTGTACTAAAAAAATGTTTATCGTGCAACGACCAGATAGGCAAACAATACAAACAGGATCTGAATAATACAGAAACGGAATACAACCTGTGTATCAGACCATCCTTTTCCTTTTCTTGCATGATCATGTAACGGTGTACGAGTATTCTTCAAAACAGCAATTTTCAAAAAGCGGAGCAAAAAGATCTTAATCAGACCAATACCACCATCTACGATCAAAACTGCCGCCAGCAAAATGTAAACAAACGGATGTCCGGTCTTCATTGCGATCACAGCAATATAAAATCCCAATGCTCTGGAACCGGCATCACCCATCAACATACTGCTTGGTTTAGAATTAAAGCACAGATAAGCTAATAAAACAGCTACGAAAATAAATAATGTGGCTGCATATTTTCCTAGAGGTTGTAAAAACAGCAACGCAAACGCTGTCATCGTAACACAACAAAGACTCGCGCAAAGCCCATCCACACCATCGGAACAATTTGTCACATTGATCGATACCCAGATCAATATTACCCCCAATACAAAAAAAACTGCCACGGGAATTTCATATTCAAAACTTCCGATATGTATCTTTGTCGGGTTATAATTGACAAAATTCCACATCGTCAAAAGGGCTAAGACAAGATCGATCGCTCCTTTTTTATAATCACTCCATGGATTCTTAGATGCATCATCGAGATATCCGCTAAGCATCATTGCAAATAACAAGATACAATAAACAACATATTCTCTGTCAACAGGCAGCACCAATAGTGTTACAAGAATAAATACCGCTGTCAGGATCAGTCCGACACCGCGGATCTTTCCTTTTGAAAGTGCACCATTGATCGCATATTCTCTTCCCTGGTCCTTCGGAAGAAAAGAAAACGGAAAACGCAGGCATAAAAATGTTAAAACAAATGCCACAAGCATGCCAATCATTATAACCTGATTGGCTGACATGAAATCAACTAAGAATTGATACATCTTATAATCTCCTTCGTATTACTTTATATATTCTTATTTCTAAAACACATTCAGTCTTTTTACTATTATTCTTTTTTATAGAAGAACGATTTATAGGTTGAGAAGCTGTACGTAGCCGGAGAAATGATCTGTTCGGTACTTCCCACAAAAAGAATACCATCCTTTTTCAATGCATCATTGAATTTCTGATACATTACCTGCTTTGCTTCTTCTGTAAAATAGATCATAACATTACGACATACGATCAGATCACAGCGATCAGGATATTTATCTTTGAGCAGATTATGCTGGCTGAATTTTACACATTTCTTGACTTCATCCTTGATCTGAAACTTCTTATCTGTAATCTTCGTAAAATACTTGTCCTTAAACTCTTCCGGAAGACCTTTCAGGCTTTTTTCATCATAAATGCCAAGCTGTGCTTTTTCTAATACCTGCTTATCAATATCCGTAGCAATAATCTGTATTTTATTCAATGGGATGAATTTTGATAAGACCATAACCAATGTATATGGTTCATCACCTGTCGAACAGGCAGCACTCCATACTTTGATCGTATTGCCAAATTTTTTTAACAGGTAAGGAAAGATATCCGCTTCCAATAACTTCCACTGTTCCGGATTACGATAAAACTCTGAGACATTGATTGTAAGATATGCCACAAATTCTTCTAACATATCTTTGTTCGTCTTTAATACCTGGATATATGCTTCATAAGAAGTAATCTTTGCTTTTGTGATCAAAGCATCGATCCGTCTTTTCATCTGACGCTCTTTATAGCAGCTTAGATCAATTTTTGTCAGTTGAAACACTTTCTCCTTAAATACTTCATAATCTCCCATAAACTTTTCTCCTTTTCCATGAACATAAGCTAAAAAACACGCCAACCTGTATAAACAGATTGGCGTACTTTCACATTGCATCTGCCTGAAATCTTTCCACGCTTTGCAATTTTAATTATTCTTCTGTGTCAGCAACAACTTCTTCTGCTTCATCAGAATCATTTAATAAAGCTTTCATGCTTAAGCTGATCTTATGCTCATCTTTCTTGAAGTCTACAACTTTAGCTTCTACTTCCTGACCAACCTTTAACACATCAGAAGGCTTATCAACATGATCTTTTGAAATCTGTGATACATGAAGTAATGCATCTACACCCGGCTCTAACTCAACGAATGCACCGAAGTCTGCCATTCTTGCCACTTTACCTTTCACAACAGAACCAACGCCATACTTCTCCTCAGCATCTAACCATGGGTTCTGATCTTCGAATTTTAAGCTAAGAGCAATCTTATCATCTTTGATATCTTTAATAAGGACTTTTGTCTTATCTCCAACATTAAATACTTTCTTAGGATTTTCAACACGTCCCCATGACATTTCTGAAATATGAAGAAGACCATCTGCTCCGCCCAAATCAATGAATGCACCAAAGTCAGTAAGATTCTTTACAGTACCTTCTACAACATCACCAACATGGATCTTAGCAAATAATTCTTCCTGAAGTTTCTTCTTCTCAGCAACTAATAACTGCTTTCTGTCACCGATAATTCTTCTCTTCTTAGGATTGAATTCGCTGATCACAAATTCGATTTCCTGTCCGGCATACTTTGTAAGATCCTTTTCATAAGAATCTGAAACAAGACTTGCAGGAATAAATACTTTTGTTTCATCCACAACAACACTTAAACCACCTGATAATACAGCAGAAACAGGAGCTTTTAATACTTCTTTGTTTTCAAAAGCTTCTTTGATACGTTCGTTGCTCTTTTCCATTGCAAGACGTTTGTAAGTAAGGAGAACCTGGCCTTCGCCATCATTTACCTTTAAGACTTTTGCCTTCATCGTATCTCCCTCTTTTACTACAGTAGTAAGATCGATTGGCTGATTGCTGTACTCATTTCTTGTAATGATACCATCAGCTTTGTAACCGATGTTGAGAACGATTTCATCTTCCTTAACGCTGATAACTGTCCCTTCTACAATCTCCCCATTGTGGATTGTTACTAATGATTCTTCCAATAACTGTTCAAATTCATTGTTCATGTCTGACATATGATTGAACCTCCTTAATAATATTATTTGGGGTTGAAGCCCCGGCAGTAATACCCACGCTACGAAAGGACTGAAAAAGATTCAAATCCAGGTCATCAAGTGTCTGTATAAAATGTGTGTTCAAGCACTCCTTTTTGCATATTTCATAAAGCTTCTGGGTGTTCGAACTGTGTTTTCCACCTATCACTATCATCGCGTCGGAGTTCCTCGCAATGGTCCCCGCTTCTGTCTGACGCACTTCGGTAGCGTTGCAAATTGTATTCATAACAAGTATATCATAACTCTTTTTTAATAAAATATCAACTATATCTTCAAATTTCTTGTAATTAAATGTCGTTTGTGCCACAATACAGATTTTTTTCGGTTCTTTCTGTGTATATTTTTGTGCCTCTTCAAGCGTTTCAATCACGCTACAGCAATTATCACACCAACCACAGATTCCCTGTACTTCCGGGTGCTTTGCACTGCCTACTACGATGATCTCATATCCTTCGTTCCACTTTTCATGAACGATATTATGGATCTTTTTTACAAACGGGCAGGTCGCATCCACGATGGAAATTTCTTTTTTTTCTAACGCATCCTGCATCTGTTTTGTGATACCATGCGAACGGATGATCACAACAGCATCTTTTTCTTCTTTCAGCTCATCAATAGAATGAAGCACCTGCACACCTTTCGATTCAAGATCCTGCACAACCTGTTCATTATGAATGATCGGCCCTAATGTGTAGACCTTTGTATTCTTTTTTGCTTCTTCATACACCATATCGACGGCTCTTTTGACTCCAAAACAGAATCCTGCACTTTTTGCAACCGTTACTTCCATTCTTCTATCCTCTTTTATACTTTTTATTTTGCACTTTTTTCTTTATATAGATCCATAAATTTCCGAACCACTTCTTCGATCGTCATATCGGAAGCATCTACTACCACGGCATCATCTGCTTTTTTTAATGGTGCTACTGCACGGTTCATATCCTGCTTGTCACGGGCAATGATATCTTTTTCGATCTGCTCGAAATCACACTCGATCCCTCTTTCCTGCTGCTCTTTATATCTTCTTCTTGCACGTTCTTTAGAGCTTGCAGTCAGATAGATCTTTAACGGTGCATCCGGTAAGACACAGGTTCCGATATCACGTCCATCCATGATCACATTCTGTGTCTTTGCTAAATTTCTTTGAAGATCTAACAATTTTTCACGTACTTTTTTATATTTTGAAGTGTCCGAAGTCATCATGCTGACTTCTTCCGTGCGGATAAATGCGTTGACATTCTCTCCATTTAACAGAACCTGCTGTTCGCCGTTCTCATACGCAAGCGATACATCAATATCTTTGCATGCTTCCCCGATCTTTTCTTCATCGGAAGCGGCAATACCGTTTCTTAAAAAGTAAAGTGCCATAGAGCGATACATTGCTCCGGTATCTACATAGATAAAGCCAAGTCTTTTGGCAACCTCCTTTGCGATCGTACTTTTTCCTGCTCCTGCCGGACCATCAATAGCAATACTAAACATTTTTTCTTCCTTCCTTTTCTTTTATTGTACCGATAAGCCTGCCAGATATCCGGTAGACCATGCGATCTGTAAATTATAACCACCTGTTTTTGCATCCAGGTCTAACACTTCTCCTGCAAAATACAAATTTGCAACTTTCTTTGATTCCATTGTTCCCGGATTGATCTCTTTAATGGAAACTCCCCCTCGTGTAATGATCGCTTCATTATATCCTCTGAGACTTTCGATCGTAAACGGAAATTCTTTGATCAATTGCACAAGTGTTTTTCTTTCTTCTTTTGTGATCTCATTGACTTTCTTATCTTCCGGGATTCCCGATAACAAAACAATGACCGGGATCATTTTTGCCGGAAGAAGCTTTCCTAAACTGTTCTTAAAAAAACTGTTACTTGCATTCTTAAAATCACGCAGGATCCTTTCATCAAGCTGCTGCTTAGATAAAGCCGGTTTCAGATCGATCGATGCCTGATATTGCGACACATCGTTTCCACTGATCAGGCTGCTTGCCGATAACACAATCGGTCCACTCACACCAAAATGCGTAAAAAGCATTTCTCCAAGTTCATCATAAACTGTTTTTTTGCCTTTTTTGATCGTTAATGTTACATTTTTTAAAGCAAGTCCCTGCATTTGCATAATATAATCTTCTTTGACATTAAAAGGGATCAGGGACGGATAGGTTTTCTCAACGATATGTCCGCTTTCTTGTGCAAAACGATACCCATCTCCTGTCGATCCGGTCGATGGATACGAAATGCCGCCTGTTGCCACGATCACAGCATCTGCCAATATTTCTTCCAGCTTATGGTCACGACTGACACATACCCCATAACATGTCCCCTCTTTACACAGGATTTTTTTCACTTCTGTATGTAAATATATAGTAACACCTCTTTTTTTCATTGCGCTGTAAAGCGTTCTGATCACATCGGATGAATGATCGGATGCCGGAAATACACGGTTTCCACGTTCTGTTTTCAAAGACAATCCTTCTTTTTCCAAGAAATCCTGCATTAAAAAGCTGTCCCATGTATAAAAAGCACTATATAAAAACTTCGGATTTCTCGTTACATGGGATAGCAGGCTTTCCACATCACTGTCATTTGTTACATTGCATCTGCCTTTTCCTGTAATATAGATTTTCTTTCCGAGTTTTTCATTTTTTTCAAACAGTGTAACCTTATGCCCTGCCTGTGCTGCACTGATCGCAGCCATCATTCCTGCAGCTCCACCGCCAACAATTACTACTTTACTCACTTTGTGTAATCCTCTCTAATGCAAATCGAATCGCTTCATTTACTGCTTGCATTCTGACATCCTTACGGTCTCCGGTAAAATGAAACTCTTTTACAGCAGGTTCATCCTGATACCAGGTACCGATATAAACCGTTCCGGCTTTTGTTCCGTCTTCTGCATCAAACGGACCCGCATATCCGGTAACAGATATGGTAATTTCTGATTCTGTAACCGTATGCACCCCTTTTGCCATCCATTCTGCTGTCTGTCTGCTGACTGCCGTATGTGCTTTTAACACTTCCCTGGGCACATGCAGTACCTTTTGTTTGACACGGTCAGAATACGTGATATATCCTTCTTCGAACACTTCAGATGCTCCTGATACATCAACGATCGTTGCTGCTACCAGACCGGCTGTACAGGATTCAGCTGTTGAAATATGCATTTTTCTTTTTTTTAGTTCAAAAACAAGAGTTTCTTTTGCATCCATACTTTCCAACCTCTTTTACATATTCCCATCATCTAAGACTTTCCAGTTCTTATACAGATAATCGATCAACGAAACAACCGTTAAAATGATTGCGGCATAGATGAAAACATATTCTACGATATCGATCACAGTTCCCGAAAAATTCAGAATTAATAAAACAGACATCAGCATCTGTACAACTGTCTTGATCTTTCCCCACCAGCTTGCCGCGATCACGACACCGGCATCGGATGCAACCAGACGAAAACCACTGATGATAAAATCACGGCTGATTATAATGATAACGCCCCAGACCGGCATTGGATTGGATGCATCTGCTACAAAACATACTAAAGCAGAGCAGACCAAAAGCTTATCTGCAAGCGGATCCATAAATTTTCCGAAATTCGATACCAATTCATATTTTCTTGCAAGATAACCATCCAATGTATCCGTCAGACTTGCCACAATAAAGATCGCGACTGCGATCACATTCGAATACGGAACAAAATCAGTTAACATAAAAAACACAAAAAAAGGAATCAGGATCACTCTGATCATTGTTATTTTATTTGGTAAATTCATTTTAAGCCTCCACTCCTTCGCTGTCATCCTCAACGACTTTTCCAATTAAATCATACTCGTCTGCACCAATAATTTCAACTGTAATAAAATCACCGGAGATCAGATTCCATTCACTCTCTACAAAAACATATCCGTCAATGTCCGGTGCATCCATATAAGTTCTTGCAATATAGACACCCTCTTCCGGAAGTCTGCCTTCGATCATTACCTCCATTACACGGCCGATCTGCTCTTTACAATATGCAAAAGCAATCTGCTGCTGAATCTCCATGATCTCATTTTTTCTGACTTCTTTGATCTCTTGCGGCACTTGCTGTTCAAATTCTGCTGCCTTTGTGTCTTCTTCCCGTGAATAGGTAAAAACACCCAGACGTTCGAATTTCATTTCCTTTACGAATTCCTTTAAGATATCAAAATCCTGCTGTGTCTCTCCCGGAAATCCGGTGATCAGCGTAGTTCGTAATGCAATATCCGGTATTTCCTCATGCAGTTTTGATACAATTCTTTTTATCTCTGCCTGATCGGTATAGCGTCCCATTCTTTTTAAAATGTGATCGGATCCATGCTGGATCGGTATATCCAGATAATGGCAGACTTTGGGAAGACGTTTGATCGCATCGATCAATTCATCCGTAATCTCTTCCGGATAGCAATACAAAATACGGATCCACTTTAATTCGTCAATTTCTGACAGTTTTTCTAACAATAACGGAAGAGACTTTTCCCCATACAGGTCTTTTCCATATAAGGTTGTCTCCTGTGCAACTAAGATCAATTCTTTCGCACCGTTGTCAACAAGGTGTCGTGCCTGTGCAAGAATATCTTCCATTGCCACACTGCGATATTTTCCACGAACTTTCGGAATGATGCAATAGGTACAACATTTATCACATCCTTCGGCAATCTTTAAATAGGCAAAATATCCCCCCGACATACTGTCTCTGTCATGCAATGGTTTTGGAAGATAATCAATACTTTCTAAGCATTCCTTTGTTTCTCCTTCATGCAAAAGACATTCGTCGATCGCTTCATTTAAAGCTTCATAGCTCATCGTACCAATGATCACATCTACTTCCGGGATCTGTTCACGGATCTCTTTATGATAACGCTGTGCAAGACATCCACAGGCTACTAGCAGCTTGCATTTGCCATACGTTTTGAATTCCCCCATATTGATCAATGTATTAATACTTTCTTCTTTTGCATCTCCGATAAAACAGCAGGTATTTACTACGATAATATCTGCTTCCTGCTCATTATCAATAATGCAATGCCCGGCTTTTCTAAGACCGGTGATCATCATTTCGCTGTCCACCAGATTCTTATCACATCCTAATGATACAAAATAAATATTCAACGCTTTTTTCCTCGCATTCTTTTGTTTAATCATTCCTCTTTGCAGATTCTACGCAATTATGCAATAGCATTGCGATCGTCATAGGTCCTACGCCACCCGGAACCGGTGTGATCGCACTGACTTTATCAAAAACAGCATCATAATCAACATCGCCGCAAAGCTTTCCGTTTTCATCGCGGTCCATCCCGACATCGATCACAACAGCACCGTCTTTAACATATTCTTCATTGACCATCTTTGTCTTACCGATCGCTACAACTAAGATATCTGCTCTTTTAGCTACTTCTTTCAGATTCTTTGTGTGCGAATGTGTTACGGTTACCGTTCCATTCTCACGCAAAAGTAAAAGTGCCATCGGTTTTCCGACAATATTACTTCTGCCAATGATCACGCATTCTTTTCCATCAATTGAAATATCGGAACGCTTTAACAGTTCAATGATTCCTGCCGGTGTGCAGGATACAAAACCTTCCTGTCCGATACTCAGGGCACCGACATTTTCCGGATGGAAACCATCTACATCTTTGCTCGGATCGATCGCTTTAATCACTTTGTCTTCATCAATATGCTTTGGCAATGGAAGCTGAACTAAAATGCCATTGACTTCTTTTTTCTTATTCAGCTCTTCTACAAGAGCAAGTAACTCTTCCTGTGTTGTCTCTTCCGGCAGTTCATAGGAAAATGATTCAATTCCTACATATGCACAGGCTTTCTTTTTATTTCCTACATATACCGTAGAAGCCGGATTGTTTCCGACCTGGATCACTGCTAATGCAATATTTTTTCCTACTTTTTTCATTTCAGCAACCTGCTGTTTGATCTCATCTTTGATTTCCTTAGAAATCTTTTTTCCATCAATTATCTTTGTCATGTTGTTCCTCTTTTCTCTTTGTTGTCTTTCTTTTACCGGATAACAGTAAAAAGCCTGTTACTCTCTTCCCTGCTGTTATGTTCCGGCAATATAGATCTGTTTTTCGTTCCCCTGTAACTTATGCAAATATCATACACGAAACACACTGCCACCGACAAACTCACGCATCAGTGAGTTCTTTGGTATATCTTCACTGCTGATACCGATAAAATAATCTAAGAATTTAAGCAGACGTTTTGCTTCGATATATTCCGGCACATTTTTGGGGATCCCAAAAAGAATAGACTCGGCATACGGCTTTAACACAGCCAGTTCATAGATCAGTGCCGAATTAAACATTACGTCTGCCTCTTCCTGGAACGGGAAGATATATTTGTCTTCTCCACGACGTACCGATGACCACATCGCAATCGTCTTTTCTGCTGTCGTTCCTCTGGTTCTTGCATCACGTACCATACGTCTGATCAATCTTCCGTCTGTCGTTGATATCCTATTGTGTTCATCAATATTGATCTGTGTTAATGCACTGATATAGATTTTAAACTTACTTTCTTTCGGGAGAGAATATGATAACTTATCATTCAAACCATGTATTCCTTCGATAACAAGAATATCATTTGGACCGAGTTTACGATAATCTCCATTATATTCCCTTCTTCCTGCCACAAAATTAAATATAGGAAGTTCTACCCTTTCTCCTGCCAGCAGTCTGGTCATATCTTCATTGAATTGCTCTACATCAATTGCTTCTAAGCACTCGAAATCAAAGTTTCCATTCTCATCAACCGGAGTATCTTTCCTGTCTTTAAAATAGTTATCCAGAGCGATCGGATGCGGATGTAAGCCATGTGTTCGAAGCTGGATCGACAGACGATGGGAGAACGAAGTTTTTCCGGAAGAAGAAGGTCCTGCGATCATAATAAACTTTTTCTTTCCTTCTGTTGCAATCTTTTCTGCAATCTCTGCAATCTTCTTTTCCTGTAGTGCTTCCTGTACTAAGATCAGATCCTGTGCACCACCATGAGCGATCACATCATTTAATGCACCAACCGTATCGACATCTACCATCCTGCCCCAGCATGCTGCTTCCTGCAAGGTTGCAAACAGCTTCGGACGATCGACAAATTCACCTAACCGATCCGGCTGTTTTTTATTTGGAATTTGCAAAAGGAATCCCTTATCATATGGTTTTAAAGCAAAATATTTTAAAATACCACAAGACTGCGGCATATAACCATAATAATAATCTTCAAAACCTTCCAATGTATAAATATTAACCTTTGATACGCGTCTGTATTCAAACAATTTCTTTTTATCATACATTTTGTGACGTTGAAAGAGCTTTAATGCTTCTGAAGTATCGACAGAACGTTTTTCAAAAACAGCATCTCTATCTACCATTTTGTGCATAAACTGTTCCACCCGTCTAAGAAGTTCTTCTGTGATCGTAATACCATCTGCCTCACAATAAATACAATCTCCTAAAGAATGTTTAATAAAAACATTACGAAGCTTAGACGGATCTGCTACCGAATAAAATGCCTTTAGCATCATTAAAGATACACCGCGATCATATGTTTTATGACCGCTTCCGGTTGCAGTTGTCAAAAACTCAATTGTACAGTCTTCTTTGATTTTTTTTGCTAATTCTACTAATCTACCGTCTTTTTGAGCCAAAATAATGTCATATTGATACTGATCGGCAAATTCTTTTGCTATCTCACCATATGTAATCCCAACCGGATATGTATTTGTCTGTTTTCCTACTGTTACATTGACTAACTCTCCCATAATAAACCTCCGTTCCAAAGACAAAACAGCTTTTTACGATCAATCTTTCTTTATACGCTGCTGTACTGTATGGATCTGTTCTAATTCTTTTTTCAGACCGGCATATTGTTTCATGGCATTGGCTGATAGTGTTTTCTGTGCCATTCCCTCTAAGATCCTGCTGACTCTTTTTTCTTCTTTTTTTAGAAATCCGATAAAAAAAGGATCTTTATCTTCTATCAGACAATGCCCATAGATATAATCTTCTTCCCGCTGATATTGTTCTTTTTCCTTTTCTTTAGCTTTTACAGCACGGATAATAACATAATACTTTCCCTGATCCAGTAACATCTCTTCATGAGCAATACAAAAACCCATACCATGTAAGCATTTTCGTACCAGAAAGATTTCAGACTGCGGTGACAAGACAAGCTCTTTTGCACTTTTTGTCACTTCTTCTTTTGCTTCTAAAATCTGACAGATCAAAGCACCACCCATTCCACTGATCAAAAGCGTATCTGCTTCGTCTGCATCCAGCATTTGTAATCCGTCTGACAAACGAAGCTCCATATGCTCTTCTACGCCATAGGACAGCATATGCTCCTTTGCTCTTTCTAAAGGTCCTTCATTAATATCCATTGCTATGGCTTTTGTAACCTTTTTATGACGAATCAGGTAAATCGAAGTAAATCCATGATCGCAGCCGATATCTGCTACCACCCCGCCTGACAGCACATTGTCAGCTACTCTTTGTAAACGTTTTGATAAATGCATTATTCCAGATAATCCTTTAACTTACGACTGCGGCTTGGATGTCTTAACTTACGGAGTGCCTTAGCTTCAATCTGACGGATACGTTCACGCGTAACCTTAAACTCTTTTCCGACTTCCTCTAATGTTCTCGCTCTTCCATCTTCCAGTCCAAAACGAAGTTTTAATACCTTCTGTTCACGTTCTGTCAATGTTCCCAGCACTTCTTCTAACTGCTCTCGAAGCAGTGTAAAGGCCGCTGCATCTGCCGGTACCGGAACATTATCATCCTGAATAAAATCTCCTAAATGACTGTCTTCTTCCTCACCGATCGGAGTTTCTAAAGAAACCGGTTCTAATGAAATCTTTTGGATCTCTCTGACACGTTCTACCGGCATATTCATCTGTTTCGCAATTTCTTCCGGATATGGTTCTCTTCCCAATTCCTGCAAAAGCTGTCTTTGTACACGGACAAATTTGTTGATCGTTTCTACCATATGAACCGGAATACGGATCGTTCTTGCCTGATCTGCAATCGCTCTCGTGATTGCCTGACGGATCCACCATGTAGCATAAGTACTGAATTTATAACCTTTTTTATAATCAAACTTCTCTACTGCTTTGATCAGTCCAAGATTTCCTTCCTGGATCAGATCAAGAAACAACATTCCTCTTCCTACATAACGCTTTGCGATACTGACAACCAATCGAAGGTTTGCCTCAGCTAACTTCTTTTTGGCTTCCATATCGCCCTCTTCCATTCTCTGGGCAAGTTCTACTTCTTCTTCTGCTGTAAGCAACGGAACCTTACCGATCTCTTTTAAATACATACGAACCGGATCTTCAATACTGATTCCTTCCGGTACGGAAAGGTCAATCTTTTCAATCTCTTCATCATCAGGAATATCATCGCTGTTCTCCATCTCTAACATAATATCTTCATCGGTTTCTTTTCCTTCCGGAATACGAAGAACATCTACGCCTTTACTCTCTAAAAAGTCGATCACTTTTTCTGTTTTTTCTTCGTCTAACATCACATCATTAAAGAAATTATTGATCTCAGTTAATTCCAAAACGTTTCTCTTTGACTCAGCTAATTTTTGCAAAGCAACGAGTTTCTTTAAGAATTTTGCTTCTTCATCCTGACTCTTTTCTTCTTTTTTGCCTGACTTCTTATCTGATGTCTTCTTGTCTGATGTTTTCTTTGCAGCAGGCTTTTTTGTTTTTTTCTTTTCTTCTGTCTCTAAAACCTCATCTGTCTGTTTCTTCTCTGTTGCCATACTGTTCCTTCCTTTCCTGTATGTAATCATTTTTTCTTAATTTTTCTATGTCAAAAGCATTGCACACTTTACGCTATACTTTAACCATCTTTCAAGGAAATATGCAATCGTTCTGCATTCTGCCACTTTTTCTTTTCCTGAATAAGTTTTTGCAATTCACTCATGTCGGATAAATTTTTGATCCTATGATCAATACTGTATTCTTTGATCCGGACGATCAATTCATTGAGTGCTTTTTCTTTTTCTTCTTTTGTCATATCTGTTTTGAATTCTGTCTGAAACATATTTGCAACGACATTCTGGCTTTCCACATCCTGAAAATGATTAATGATCTTTGCCGGAACCAGTGCCTTTTCTTCTAACTGCTGATACAAAAGTCTTGCAACCACTAAAAAGTCCTCTTCAAAAAAGTCATCCGGTGTGACAAGCTCTTTGATCTGATCATATAAATCAGGTTCATTGATCAGCCATGTCAAAAACAACCGGTAGGAATAGCGAATCCCGCTTTCCTGTTTTGTCTCTCTTTTCGCAGTTTCATTCTGTCTTGCTGTCTGCGTGCGGTATCCTTCCGGAACACTGTTGCCATATCGTATTACCAGACTCTTTAAATCGTCTCTTCGAATATTATATTTTGCTGCAACCGCTTCTAAATAATTATCACGTTGCACTTTGTCAGAAAAGACTAAAAGTTTTCTTGCAATCTCATGATAAAAAGCTGTCATCTGATCCGGATCGGTCATATCATAATTCTTGCGAAGCACTTCTATTTCAAAGAAAAAACTGTTTTGTGCGTCCTCTATCCTCTTTTCAAACTCATCAGCACCTAATGCTTTGATAAATTCATCGGGATCTTTATAAGGATCCATATGAATGATCTTACACCGAAGACCAACATCCCTAAGAATGGGAATTGCCCGAAGCGCAGCCTTAACTCCGGCACCATCACTGTCGTAAGTTAAAAGTACTTCATCGGTATAACGTCGAAGCAGATTCGCCTGCTGCTGTGTAAAAGCTGTTCCTAATGATGCCACTGCATTTTGAAAACCTGCCTGATGCAATGCGATCACATCCATATATCCTTCACAAAGCAGCATATTACTCTTCTTGCCCTGTTTGGCATAATTAAGTCCGAAAAGATTACGGCTTTTGTCAAATACTCTTGTCTCAGGTGAATTCAGATATTTGGGTTTGGCATCGCCCATGACTCTGCCGCCAAATCCGATCACGTGATTTCCGATATCCATAATCGGAAACATAACTCTGTTCCAAAATTTATCATATACTCCACGCTCGTCCATCTTAAAAAGTCCGGTTTCTTTTAATACCTGATCGGAATATCCTTCTTTTTTCAGATATTGATATAATTCACCGCCACCCTGACCGGCATATCCGAGTCCAAAATGTACGATCGTTTCATCTGAAAGTTCACGTTTTTTCAAATAGTCGTATCCTATTTTTCCCTGTGACGATTTCAATTTTGCAAAAAAGAAACGGGCTGCTTTTGTATTGATTTCTAATAACGTTGTGCGTATACTTTCCTGTCTTCTTTGCTCTGCTGACATCTCCGTTTTAGGAAGTTCTATTCCGGCACGTTCTGCCAGACTTTGCATTGCTTCCGGAAAAGAATAATTTTCATATTCCATTAAAAACGTGATCACATTTCCACCTACACCACAGCCAAAACATTTATACATCTGTCTGGCAGGATTCACGGAAAAAGAAGGAGACTTTTCATTATGAAAAGGGCACAGTCCTACATAACCACTGCCGGAACGTTTTAATTTCACATAGTTTCCTATCACCTCGACAATGTCATTTCGTGATCGTACTTCTTCAATTTTTTCTTCTGAAAACCATGCCATTTCCTTTATTTCCTCCCTGATAAAAGTCTCTAATGTAGTTATTCGACAAGAAAAATCATTTTCCTTTTTTGTTTTTCTTTTATACAAGATTATTTTTATGCTGTATGCCTTACCGGGTCTTCCTGTCATTTTTCGCCACTTTACCGATGTTCTACACTTAGTATACTCCATGATTTCGGTATCATAATTTCCTTATATAAATTAACCGAATAACGGTCACTCATACCGGCGATAAAGTCACATACTACTCTTTGTTCCGCTTCTCCCCTGTCGATCAGAGTCAAAAACTCTTCCGGCAGTTCATTGATATGACCTGAAAAATATTCATAAAGCTGTCCGATCATATGCTCTACTTTCTTTTCTTCTCCTTTTGCAGCCGGATTGGTATATACCCTCTGAAAAAGGAATTGCCTTAATGCATACATTGCATTTTGCATCATATCTGACATCAGGATATCACCCTTTTCTTCACTATGATTGACGATATCGTGCACCAGATTATTTAAACGGCTGTTCGTTGTATTGCCAAGAATACCGGTCAGTTCCCGAGGGATCTCTTTTTCTTTAAGAATACCTGCCCGGATCGCATCATCAATATCCGAATTTATGTAGGCAATCTTATCGGAAAGCCGTACAATCTTGCCTTCTAATGTCATTGGCATACTGTTTGTCTGATGATTTAGAATGCCATCCCGCACTTCTTTTGTCAGATTCAGACCGGCCCCGTCTTTTTCAAGGACTTCGACAACACGCACACTTTGTTCATTGTGATGAAAACCGCCCTGCTCTTTTGTGATCTTATGAAGTGCCCTCTCTCCGGCATGACCAAACGGGGTGTGCCCAAGATCATGACCGAGCGCAATTGCTTCGGTCAGATCTTCATTCAGGTAAAGTGCTCTGGCTATCGTTCTGGCATTCTGGGCAACTTCAAGAGTATGTGTCAGACGGGTTCTGTAATGATCACCTTCCGGTGCTAAGAAAACCTGTGTTTTTTGTTTCAAACGTCGAAATGCTTTACAATGAAGGATGCGATCCCGGTCTCTTTGATAATCGGTACGGATATCACATTGTTCTTCTTTGCGATCTCTTCCAAGAGACTGATCCGCAAAAGATGCATGTGGACTCAAAATACGATGTTCTCTTGCTTCCTGTTTCTGACGCAGATTTTGTCTGCCATGACTCGTCTGACTCATACAAACCTTCCTTTCTGTCAAAACAATGCTTTCGCTATGATACCAACAACGGTTCCATCTATTCTTCTATCCTCTCTCCCATATAATAAAATCCCTTGCTTTCTACCAAACGCACCGATACTAACTTACCGATCAGATCCTTATTACCCGGAAAATGTACCAGATAGTTTCTGCCGGTTCTTCCGGTCATCAGGTTTGCATCATGCTGGTTTTGCTCTTCTACTAAGATCTGCTGAATTGTCCCAACATCTTTTTGTGTCTTTTTTGCTGAAATATCCTGCACCAGTTCAAGCAGACGGTCAAAACGTTCTTTGACGACATTCTGAGGCACCTGATCCTCTTTTGCCGCTGCCGGCGTACCGGTTCTTTTGCTGTAAATAAAGGTAAATGCACTGTCATACTCTACTTTGCGCACAACATCCAATGTTTCTTCAAAGTCCTGCTCTGTCTCTCCGGGATAACCGACAATGATATCTGTCGTAAGCGCAATATCCGGTATCGCACGTCTGATCTTCTCAACCAGGAAAAGATAATCTTCCTTTGTATAATGACGATTCATATCTTTTAAAAGTCTGGTACTTCCTGACTGTAACGGCAGATGAAGCTGTTTACAGATTTTCTGAGACTTTGCCATCACTTCGATCAGTTCATCTGAAAGATCCTTTGGATGGGATGTCATAAAGCGGATTCTTTCTAATCCTTCTATCTTTTCCACTCTTTCTAATAATTGTGCAAAGCTGACAGGATGCTCTAATGTCTTTCCATAGGAATTGACATTCTGACCAAGAAGCATCACTTCTACAACACCATCTTTTACCATGCACTCAATCTCTGCTATGATATCTTCCGGTTCTCTGCTACGTTCTCTGCCTCGAACATAAGGAACAATACAATAACTGCAAAAGTTGTTACAGCCAAACATGATATTGACACCGCTTTTAAACGAATATTTTCGTTCATTAGGCAGATCTTCTACGACTTCAGTTGTTCCATCCCAAATGTCAATGATCATCTTCTTACTTTCCGGTCTGTCAAGAAGCTTTAAAGATAAAAGTTCGGCAAGTTTAAAGATGTTATGCGTTCCAAAGATAATATCTACGTTACGATAGCTTTGCTTAATCTTATCGACAACAACCTTCTCCTGCATCATACAGCCACAAAGAGCAATGACCATATGCGGATTCTTCTTTTTATATTTCTTTAACTGTCCTAATCGTCCATACACTTTCAGATTGGCATTTTCCCTGACCGTACAGGTATTATATAAGACAAAGTCCGCTTCTTCGGAATCTGTCATTTCATATCCGATCATTTCCATGATACCGATAATCTTTTCGGAATCGCGTGCATTCATCTGACAGCCAAACGTTGTAATACAGGCAGTCAGAGGACGGCCTAATTCTTTTTTCTTTTCTTCCATCCAAAGTTGCAATTTCCGTATAAAATAATATTGTCTGTCTGCTTCCGGCTCCGGTGGCGGTAATGTAATATCCATCTTTGCAACTTTTTCTTCTATTTCTAAATAATCCATGTATTTCCTCCGTTATATCTATCTTGTCGTTATCATAAAGGGTTTCAGAATCTTATCCGGCATCCGGCTTTTTACCGGTCATTCGATCGCAACAGACACCTTTCCCATTCTGATCACACTCGTATCTTTAAGTATAACAAATTCCTTAGATAAGGTCAAAATATCGCAACTTGTCATTTCCTTAAAAAACTATAAAATACATTGTATTTTGTCTGTAAATATGATAAAAATTACTTATGTCTTTTTGAATTTTTAAGGTTAACTTAAGATTAAAAGACGCCCTATACTACAGAATGAAAGATGATGTCTGCGTCGCCTGCATGATCTTTCCAACACACAAGCGACGCAGAAAAGAGGAATTTATGGAAAAATTTATGGAAAAATATTTCAAGTTACAGGAACGTGACACGACTGTCAGAACAGAAATATTAGCCGGCCTGACTACTTTCATGGCGATGGCTTATATCCTGATGGTCAACGCAGGAATGTTTAGCGAATTGAAAGTCGTATCGTATAATGCGATCTACATTGCAACTGCAATTTCTGCGGTATTTGGCACTTTATTCATTGGTCTTGTCGCAAACCTTCCATTAGCACAGGCTTCCGGCATGGGCTTAAATGCATTCTTTGTCTACACAGTCTGCTTTGAATT
Organism: Jutongia hominis; assembly: GCF_014384965.1. GTDB lineage: Bacteria > Bacillota > Clostridia > Lachnospirales > Lachnospiraceae > Butyribacter > Butyribacter hominis. The sequence continues at coordinate 149,556 of NZ_JACRSW010000027.1, read as the reverse complement.
CGGACTGACTTATGCAAATGCATTAACTTTAGTATTACTTGATGGTATTATCTTCATTATCTTAACAGCTACCGGTCTTCGTGAAAAAATCTTTAATTCAATCCCTGATTGTGTAAAGAAAGTAATTCCAGCCGGTATCGGTTTATTTATCGCATTTATCGGGCTTCAGGATGCCGGTCTTGTTGTAGCGAGTGACAGCACTTGTGTATCACTTGCTTCCTTTAATGTATTCAACGGTTCGGCAAAATGGTCAACAATTATGCCATTATTAGTTACTCTGATCACATTATTTATTATTGCGATCTTATCTGTAAATAAAGTAAAAGGAGCTATCCTTTATGGTATTCTCAGCGGAAGTGTAATATATTATATTCTCGGAGCTCCTATTAAAGGATTCTACAGCTCCATCACAAGCAGCTTTAACTTTAACCCGGCTGCATCTTTCCATGACTTTGGAACAGAGGCATTTTGTAAAGTATTTACACAGGGATTTGACTATTCCGGTTATCTCGCAAAACACTCTGTAGCATCTTTAGTGATCCTGATCATCACAACTGCTTTAGCATTCTGCTTAGTTGATATGTTTGATACATTAGGAACATTATACGGTGCATGTTCCCGTGGTAACTTATTAACAAAAGAAGGGAAGATTCCTAACTTTGAAAAGGCAATGTTCTCTGATGCCGTAGCAACAACTGTCGGTGCTGTATGCGGTACTTCTACTGTTACAACTTTCGTAGAGTCTTCTGCCGGTGTAGCAGAAGGTGGACGTACCGGTCTTGCTGCTGTATCTACTGCTGTATTCTTCTTCATTGCAATGTTCTTAAGCCCTGTAGCCCAGTTAATCCCCGGTGCTGCTACAGCTGCCGCATTGATCTATGTCGGTGTATTGATGATGAAATGTGTTGTCGATATCAACTGGCTTGATCCTGCTGTTTCTGTACCGGCTTTCCTTACATTAGCTATGATGCCAATGACATACAATATCAGCTACGGTATTGCTTTTGGTCTGATCGGTTATGTTATCATCTCTGCTTTCACAGGAAAGATCAAAGAAATCAAGGTAGGCACATGGGTTGTCGCAATCTTATTTGCTGTTATGTTCTTATTAACACACTAAGATTAAGATGTTAACTTCATCCTATTTAAGAATATTTTGAGATTAAAAACTCCCTGGTAAAATCTGATCCAGATTTCTACTAGGGAGTTTTTTCATACGCACATCCATTCATATTTTCTGCTCTTTAGGATAACTCATTATTCTTCTTCCTGTTCTAACCCATGCAGATATACCTGATTGATCGCCTGCTGGGCAGTTTCCATTTCATGTTTTTTGATAAGGCGATTCCTGTCTTCTAAAATGGCTAACATTTCATCTACAACCATTTCCTCACACGGCTCTGTCATTCGATAAAGATAGCCAAGCATACGTGTTGCGGTATAGTCGGTTGTCATATATTTATATGCGATTTCTTTGCACAATGCTTCGTCAAAGCCTTTCTTTACTAATTCCCGGTATACGATTTTACTTTTATCTGTTGGCATAGAAATCCCCCTTAGCTTATTTCTTTTTTATGATTGTATTCATTTTTCCTGTTGCGTCTGAATACAAAAGAGATTTTTGAAAAGTATAAGTATTAAACGATCTCTTTTTGATATCTCTTTTCCACTGATCGCAAATGCATACATTTCCAGAAAACATTTTGTAACATATGCCCTGGTCTTTTTCTTTTGTCCGGTCTCTCCTGCTGAAAAATAAAACCGGATCGCATACTTTTCGTAATCGACGGCACAGCGTTTCGCTGCTGCAATGCATTGATTCTGCTGTAAGAAATGAATTCTCTTTCTTTGTACTTTCAGGCTGTCAGTCACTTTTTTAACAGTCAGGCGACTGCCCATAATACTTCCTTTCCTTTGCATATAAAAATATAATTTTTCTGTACATAATACAATCTTTTTCGCTTTTCTAATGGCATAAAGAGAAAATTCCACATCCTCAAAAAGAGTTCCTTCTTCAAATCGCAATAACGGTTCCCCGGCAAAAAGCTCTTTCCGATATAGTTTATTCCAGACAACTGTTTCCGTTTCAAAATTTTTATGATACCAGGCTTCTAACATCTGTTGGCCGGTATATTGTTCTATCATTTTACTATCGTGATGTTTTTTAGTCCGTTCTGTTCTTTCAAATAATTCCTTTTGCTGTCTATATTGCTGCTCCTGCTGCACATATAGACATTCTGCTAAAGGAAACTGCTCTTTCTTTCCATTCCGATGCATCGTAGTTTTTCTTTCATCTAGTTTCTGATATCTGCCAACAGAAATATCTGCCTGATATCGTACTATGTTCTGATAAAGGATTTCTAAAAATCGCGGTCCTACGAAATCATCTGAATCTACAAACGCAATATACTCTCCCGCTGCATTTTCAATTCCAAGATTTCTGGCAGCAGAAAGTCCGTAGTTTCCTTGTTTTTCATAAGAAAGACACTTGATCCTTTTATCTTTTGCCGCTAACTTTTTCCTGATACGATCCGTCTGATCTGTCGAACCGTCATCAACGATCAGAATTTCAATATCAGAATAGGTTTGATCTTGCAGACTTTTGATACAGCGTTCTAAATAATTTTCAACATTATATGCCGGTACGATCACACTGATCAAAGCATTCAACTGATTTTCCATAATAATCTCCTTTTTTATCTCCTTTTCATTTCATCCTGATACTTTTGCTGTCTTTTCTGCTCTAACAGCATTTTCACTTTTTGTATTGCCACCTGAAACGCTTTGCATCTATGATAACATAGTAAAAAGAGCAGATTCGGAACAAGAATACAGATTAGAAAACGTACCAAAAAAGTAACCGCTATCGTTCCATTTCCGGACTTTGATGCCATGTCACATAAAATATGTGTGATCCACCATACAATGGCTGTAATTGCAGCATAGGGAATCATTTTCTGATAATACGTTCTAACCGGCAGATGCAAACGGTAGTGGTACAACACATACGGCTCTACCCAGATTGATACAAAGAGCATACTGACTACTGTACCGGCAAAAACACCCATAACGCCATATTTTTGTACAAGCAGAAGGGATATGATAATATTCAGCACGGCTTCTGCAATTGATTTATACCGGTCAAAATAAAATAATCCCAACGAGTCGTGAAAGACCTGTGTTGCTTTTCGTATGCCAAGCAGATAAAAACGAAGCGATAACAAAAATACAATCGGCATGGCAAAACAATATTCTTTTCCAAAGCTGATCGCAATAAACGGATTGATCACTTCATAAATGCCAATCGTGATCACGCTGCACATCCATTGTCCGATAAAAAGCGTTGTCTCAAACACTTTTCTGACTCTCTTTTCATCCTGTGTCACGCCGAGATTTCCGACGCTTGCTGCAATTCCCTGGAAAACCTGTGTTAAGATCTGGTTTAAGGATTCAATCACTAAAAAATAATTCGAATATTTTCCCACTTGCACAATTCCGACAAATGCAGAGATCAAAAGATTATCCGTATTATTGATCACAACCTCACCAAGCTTGTGCATCATCATTGCTTTGATATTTTGAAAAATTCCTTTTCGATCTTCTTTATTCAGCGGTTTTGTTTCTTTTTCTTTTAAAAACGGGTATAACTTCTCTGCCTTATAACTGATCAAGAGATTGCAAGCAATCGTAACAACTATCTGTACCACCAGATATAAAATAAAATTTCCGGTAAAAATTAAGATCAGGATCTGTAAAAAATCCTGTATGAACCAGGAGATTGTCTGATAGGATACTCCTATATAGATCAACTGATGTGCATCCATCAGCATTTTTTTATAGATCCAAAGATAGGAACAAACTGCATTTGTTACATAGAGCAGGAAAATAGGAACTACATATTGCATCGAACCGTAATCTTTGATCAATGTGCCCAAAAACGGAATTAAGATCATACCAAAACAGGCAACCGCTCCGGCAATTCCAATATAAAAATGGCGGAACAAACGCATCAATGATTTCTGCTTTTCAATATCTCCATCCGCAACCGGTTGATACAATGCAAATGTAATTGCCGTTCCAACCCCCATTTCCGATAATGATAATACCTGAATGATATCAACGAACAGACCATTGATCCCTACATACGTGCTGCTTAACTGATGCGTAAAAACAATACGAAGCACATATCCCATAATAATCGCTAAAATTCTACAAATTACAGATACTGTAGTATTTTTCGCTGAATATTCTGTCCTGCTCTTCATAATGCCTCCCCATCCATCTCTGAAATATACAATTCCCTGGTCTATCGGTTTCTTAAAAAGCAGACAAAGCGATATTCCCATGCATACAAAAGAATGCTGATCGAAGCACTCAAAGTACAGATTTTCATAACGAAAGTTGCTTCTTTTGCCTGCATATATGCCTTTTTATACATGCGTACAATCTGCTGTAGTTCTTTTTGCTTCGAATAAGACTGCTTTCCGCTCTTACTGACCGCAGCTAAAAGTCCGAGAATGTCATACATATAATAACAGGTAAATAAACTTTTTTCATTCGGAAAAGCTGTCATCCACTTGTTATAATACTGCTCAAACATTTTTTGCGCATTCAAATAAGGCTCTATACTTTTTTTTCTGTCACGGACGTAATTTTTTTGTATGTAATGATACATCTTTTTACTGCCACAAACCACATTGTCTGTCTTTTCAAGAACCTTGCATATAAAGTCATAATCTTCTGCAAAATCGAGTTTTTCATCAAAAAAAATGTCAGTAAGCAGTTCCCGTAAGAAAAGCTTATTCCATACATATGCATTCAAAAAACTGCGCCGGTGTAATGTAAGGATGGATTCATTCCGGTCTAGTAAGATCACATCCTTAGGATACACGGCAAGTGCTTTTTCTTTTTTTTCATAGGAAACAAAGCCATTGCACATCGCTATGGATGCATTCTTTTCTTCTAACAAAGAAACCAAATAGGCATACATTTCTTTTTCCATATGATCATCGGCATCACAAAAGCCGATATACTCACCGCCTGCCAGCCGTATCCCTTCATTTCTGGCTGCTGACACACCCTTTTTTTCTGAACGGATCACCTTGATCCGCCGATCTTTTTTTTGTAATTCCTGACATAACCGATAAGAATCATCTGTAGAGTAATTTTCCACAAGAATCACCTCTAAATCAGAATAAGTCTGTGCTAATATGCTGTCTACACACACTGTCAGCGTATCTGCTGCATTATGTACCGGTATAATTATACTGACTTTCTTCATCCTGTCACCCCAATAACCCCATTGTTCTTCCTGTCTTTTTCTATAACATCTGATGCAATCTTAAAATCGCACTTACCCCAAAAACGAACTTACAAAATACTTCTAACGAAATGTTACTGTTCCATTCTTAGCATCCATTTCTTCTACAATCGCTAACGATTCTAATTGATAACCTGCTTCACGGATTTCTTTTCCGCCACGCTGGAATCCTTTTTCAATCGCAATCCCAATACCTGAAACAGTAGCACCTGCATTCTCAATAATAGAGATCAAACCACGCAATGCACATCCATTGGCTAAAAAATCATCAATGATCAGAATATTATCTTCCGGTGAAAGAAAGCGCTTTGATACCAGAACCTGATTAACACATTTATGGGTAAAAGACTCTACCTGAGCTACATACGTTTCCCCATCAATATTGATGCTTTTTGATTTTTTTGCAAATACAACCGGTACATTAAAATGTCTTGCCACAATACAGGCAATTCCAATTCCCGATGCTTCTATTGTAAGTATTTTATTGATCTTTTTACCGGCAAATCTTTTTTTAAATTCTTCACCCATCTGATCAAACAGATTAATATCCATTTGATGATTTAAAAAACTGTCTACCTTTAATACGTTTCCTTCTTTTACCACACCATCTTTTAAAATTCTTTCCTCTAAAAAGTTCATTGTTCCAATCCTCCGCAATCTGTCTAATATACTCTCAGAAGTTTCTGAGTGAATTTTTTCGAGTGTACATGTCTTATATTCTAAAAATCTCTCTGTTTCTTTCCTTCCTATATATCTGATTTCAAGAATATACCTATCAAATTTTAATTATTTTTATCATATCACATGAAAAAACAAATATCCACTCTTCAATAATATAGGACAGAATTCATTTCAATGTATTAAAACTTTTATTTCATATCAATTTTTTCTAAGATAGCATTCCATGCTTCCGTATCTATTTGTTCATCATGGATCAATATTCTTTGATCTTCTTTCGTAATCTTTCGAAGTACACGGCAAGGGTTTCCTACCGCAATTGACCATTCCGGAATATCTTTCGTAACAACACTTCCCGCCCCGATCACAACATTATCACCGATATGCACTCCCGGACAAATTACTGTGCTTCCGCCAATCCATACATTATCACCAATTGAAACTGCTTTTCCATATTCAAATCCTGTATTACGTGTTGTAGGATAAATAGGATGCCCTGCTGTATAAATTGCCACATTTGGTGCCATCATACAATTATCGCCGATCGTTATTTTCGCAACATCGATCATAGTGCAATTGTAATTTGCAAAAAAATTCTTTCCTACTTCAATATTTTTACCATAATCACAATGAAATGGCGGATTTACAAATGTATCCTCATCACATTTTCCAAATAACTCTTCGACAATTCTATGCAAACCACCAAAATCAGAGCAATCGTGCGTATTTAACTTTTGAATTATTTTACGACATTTTTTTTGCTCTTCATATAAACTATCATCACAAATATATGCCTGACCTGCTAAACTTCTTTTCTTATAATCCATATTCATTTATCTCCTTTTTTCATAATTACTAATCCAATTACCAAAAGAATCGGAAAAATGATTGCAGCCAGTATACCGGTTTTTAGATTATCCGAACATGCACTTGATACCATACCAACTAAAGTCGGGCCTCCGGAACAACCTAAATCTCCCGCTAATGCCAACAAGGCAAATAAAGCAGTACCCCCATTTTTTAACAATGCAGCAGCCTTACTAAAACTTCCCGGCCACATAATCCCGACCGATAAGCCGCAAATCGCACAGCTTGCAAGAGAAACAATTGCATTCGGGATCAGTGCAATACACAAATACGATACAACACAAAGAATTCCACTAAATATCATAAAACGATCCAGATCGATCCTGTCACCGAATTTTCCATAAAATGCTCTGGCACTTCCCATTAAAATAGAAAATGCCATCGGACCTGCTAAATCTCCTATGGTCTTACTGACTTTTAGTCCCTGCTCTGCAAAAGTGGATGCCCATTGACTGACTGCCTGTTCACTCGCTCCTGCACAGACCATCAAAAGCATCAGCCCCCAAAAAATTTTATTCTTGCACAGATCTAATATTGTCATTCCCTTCTCACCTTCTTCGATCAAAGGCGCAATCGGAGAACACACAAAAAGAACTATATTGGCGATCGGTACAATTGCCCAGATACAGGCAAGTATCTTCCAGGATGTTATTCCAAATACTCCAAAAAAGATTGTGGAACCAAGTACAACCCCTACTGTTCCCCAGCAATAAAAGGAATGTAATAAACTCATTGCCTTTTCTTTATTTTTCGTTGGACAGCTTTCCATGATCGGACTGATCAAAACTTCGATCAAGCCGCCACCTACCGCATAAAATACCACCGAGATCAGCAAGCCGCTATATGCATCCGGTAAAAGTTCCGGCAGGAACACCAGACCAAACATACCTGCCGCCGCAAACACATGGGCAAGAATAATTGACACTTTATATCCAATCTTATCGACAAATCCTGCCGATAACAGATCTACTAACAGTTGGATCCCAAAATTAATCGTAATCAGCATTGTGATCTTTCCAAGTGGAATATGATAACTCTTTTCAAACGTCAAAAAAAGAAGTGTCACAAAATTATTTACAATAGCCTGTACGATATATCCTATAAAACATGCATACATAGTGTGTTCATATCTTCTTTCGTTCATAACACCCTCCTGTCCTATACTATATCCCCTCAAAGGCATCTTCATTTCTAACAGTATACTGTATCTTTCCTGCCATAACTTGAATTATCATCACCATTTCTAACATTATTTTGACATTTGCTGTCCCTCATTCAAAAAAACAACCATTTACTCCCACTCCATAACCTCTGTTTTTCATCCTAATGTGCCTAAAACTTAATCATGCATCCTATCTGATACATTTCCTTTCCTGTTTCTATTTTATTATTCCCTTTTGGGTTGACACGACGGACGGTTAGAATATCTGATTTTTAAGCTTTTTTGCTGATTGGGCGCGGGTCATAACTATAGGGGCGACTCAGCCTGAGTAGCATTGTTGTTTGGGACACGCTCCCGCTTCGCAAAGCCACGTAGCGCGCACATAGCACGGCAAAAATCGTTCTACTCTTTTTGCCGCGCAAGTGGCGACGGGCTTTGAGATTCCCAAACAGCAATGTACATCAGACCGGTCCTGCCCCTATATCAGATGAGAGCGCCCATAATCAGGGCAAAAAAGCAAAAATCTTAGACATTCTTACCGGGCGAAACAGTGCCCCAAAAGGGAAAATAAATAGAAACGGGAATGCAAAGACCATAGATAGGATGCATTGTAAAACTTCGCAGACACATTAGGATGAAAACAATGCTATGAGTATGGGAGCAAATGGTTGTTTTTATAGACAGACAGCGAATGACAAAATTATACGACGAGATTTGTGATCCATACACCTTTTTTGACGAGGATGTAACCTACGATGACTTTGATCATATCTGCGGATTGTACGATTGCATAAATGGCTAAGATCGGAAGGCCGCTCCATTTACACAGGATAAAGGCCAGGGAGACTGATACAACCCATGTAAAAACGCTGTCAAACAGAAATGTAATTACAGTTCTTCCACCCGAACGAAGGGTAAAGTACAGGACATTTAAGAACCCCTGTAACGGGAAGAATATCGCTGTTATGATGATAAACCATTGTCCGAGATAGCGTACTTCATCGGAAGTATCATACATTTGGGGAAATATACCGGAACAAAGGATCAAAACAACCGTCAAACCAACACACAGAGCAGCCGTAAACCACCTCAGGCTGTTTGATGTTTTCTTTGCCTCCTCAAACTTAGATGCACCAAGATATTGTCCGACAATGATTCCTACTGCATTACCCATTGCGATGAATACAACATTTAACAGGTTACAGATTGCATTGGAAATATTTAATCCGGCAACAATCTGTAACCCCTTCATTGAATAGCATTGCGTTAAGACCGCAATGCCGCCTGACCACAAAAATTCATTAAAAAAGATTGGCAAACCTTTTATAATGATATTTTTCATACTGTGTAAGGGAATGCATATAGTTTTGTATATTCCACGTAAAAATTCATATTTATTGACCGATGCATGCGTCCAGATCACCACGATGAACATTTCAACAAAACGTGCCATAACCGTTGCGATTGCTGCTCCGCGCACTTCAAGTCTTGGAAATCCACACTTGCCATAGATCAACAGATAGTTAAAAACAATATCGACCGCAACAGAAGCAATTCCACCGATCATCGGTTTGATACTTTCTCCCATTTCTCTAAGACTTCCTGCATAGATCTGTGTAATTGCAAAAGGGATCAGACCAATCATCATAATATCCAGATATTGCATCCCATATTGTAATGTCTTTGCCGCATCAATATCTTTTGCCGTGCCATGCAAATACAGGCTGATCATCTGACTTCCCATCGTAAAAAAGGCGAGCAGACCACAAAAAGTAATTACTGCCGTGATCCAGACTTTTAATCGAAAGACATTCTGGTATCCTTCTTTATTTCTCTGCCCATAATATTGTGCTCCATAAATGCCCGGTCCGGAAAGTCCTCCAAAGACAGCCAGGAAAAAGACAAAGATCAATTGTCCTACAATCGACACCGCTGTCATACTTTCCGTCCCAAGACTTCCAACCATCAGATTATCTACCAGACTGACCGCATTGGTAATACCATTTTGTATCATCATAGGCACAGCAAGCAATAGTGCCTTTTTATATACTGATTGTTTTTTCATATCGTTCTTTCTTCCTCTCTTTTCTATCGGACTGTTTCAGACCATGTCTTTCTTCAAAGTACATTGCATCACAGACAACATATGTTTTTCTATTATACTGTCCTACTCTGTTTTTTACAACGTTCTCGGTTTTATGCCTAAAGATCAACAATTTATTGCACATTTTGCTGTTTCATTAACTTTTTCGTTGTTTTATGCACACAATACAGACAGGTTGGAAAAATGTAAAAGCACGCTGACACCCATGCTGTCTGATCTGCAAAGCAGATTGCTGTATAGCCGAAAGAGCCAACAAAGCAAAGGCTCACGATCGAACGTGCAAGCATCTCCGTCACACCGGAAATGACTGCACGCATCGAATGGCCAAGTCCCTGTGTTACCATTCTGCTGACATTTAAGATTCCAAGGCTCCAGTAGAAGAAGCCCATACATCGTAAATATTTTCCCGATGCATCCAATACATCAACTGCTTCTTTGCCCACAAAGATCATGGAAAGCGTTCTTCCGGCAAAGATCATAATCAATCCTGCCACAATGCCATATACAACCGCTACAAGCATACTTTGCCAAAGACCTTTCCGGATACGGTCCGGTTTGGCAGCACCATAATTCTGACTACAGAAAACAGAGGCTGCCGTACCGATCGCATCAAACGGACACATAGTAAACTGTTTGATACGCATACCAGCTGTAAATCCTGATACACAGACACTTCCCAGACCATTGTTTGCCGACTGCATCACCATACTGCCAATCGCTGTGATCGAAAACTGTAATCCCATCGGAAGCCCCATCGAAAGCAGCTCTTTGATAGGAGCAAAGCGTAAGTGGCGGTTCTCTTTTTTCAGGCACAAAAAATCTAAGCGATGTAATATAAAAAGCAGACACAAAATACCGCTGACAGCCTGTGATGTGATCGTCGCGATCGCTGCACCAGCACAGCCCCATTTTAAGACAAGAATACAAAATGCATCCAAAAAAATATTCAAGACAACAGATATTGCTAAAAAAAGAAATGGTGTCTTGCTGTCTCCTACTGATCTTAATACACTAGATAAATAGTTATATAACAATGTAAACGGCATACCTAAGAAAATAATGATCAAATAGGCATATGCATTTTGATAAATATCTTCCGGTACCGATAAAATGTGTAAAATCTGCGGACATAACAAAGAACATGCTGTCGTCAGTATAACAGCGATCACTATCGTCAAAAAAGCACCGTTAAAAATAGAATTACGCATTCTGTCTGAATCATTTGCACCATAATATTTTGCGATTGGTACACCAAACCCTGCACAGCTTCCCATACAGAAACCAAGCACCAGAAATTGGACGCTGCTGCTCGCCCCTACACTTGCCAACGCTTTTGCACCAAGACACTGCCCGACAATTGCAGCATCAATGATATTGTATGTCTGCTGCAACAGATTTCCCAACAATAAAGGAAATGCAAATTGAATCATCAGTTTCAACGGATTTCCACTTGTCATTGATTTTGTCATAAATCATTTCTCCTAGTATAATAATGATGTAGTCAATCAAGACTACTTGGTTAATAAGTTTCTATAAATCAGATAACAGAAGAAGGGGTTCTTCCTTTATCAGATGTTATCCGTAATAATGATCATGTCTGACGGTTCCTGATAGACACCATCGAAAACATAAGGTATTATCTCTTAGGATAGGGCAAAGAATGTATTTCTCCTTGGGACACTGATTATCAGTGGATACCTGTAATTAAGTCAATTAGTCCATTCGACAGGGTTTTATGTTTTAGCTGGTTGGGAGCCGGAAGGCTATACCCGAATAACGTGCTAGGTTGTGTACCTGCCAGGTTGGAAATGGATTCCTATCAGAAAGGAGCTATTGCTCATGTCAAACAAAATTTTCTTTAATCTCGATGATTTATTCATCTCTGTTGGTATTGATGTCGGTGCTGATTTTTCATGGATGTCTATAGCACTTCCAAACCAACAATTCGTAGGAAAACCTTACAAAATCCTACATAACAGTATTGATTCCCTTACAACCGCTGTTTCTAAAATAAAAGAAGCAGAAGAGTTATATTCTTTGGAAAGTCGCATTTTCCTCGAATCCACGGGAATTTATCATTACCCACTCTTCTGCTATCTTCGTGATAAGGGTTTTAACTGCTCGGTTATTAATCCTATCATCACTAAGAATAACACAAACATCAACACACGAAAAGTACATAATGATCGTTTTGATTCTAAAAAAGCTGCTTTAGTTGGCTTGAAACCTGATTTAAAGGTTTCGCTTATGCCATCAGACCTTGCTCTAAACTGCCATAATTCAGGCGGCAACTGATGCAAATCAGTTTGGCTACATCATAGAAAGCAACATCAAGCGTATTCGCCTTTATATCAGCTTCATACGTAAATATGATGAAGAAATCAACGGCATTCTTGAATCGCTCCATAAGCTTGTTGATTCAAATGAAGATAGCAAATTTGTCAGGCAGATTCATTTGATTGAAACATTTAAAGGTGCTGGTTTCTTGTCTGCTGTATCCATTATGGGTGAGATTGGTGACTTTTCAGCATTTTCAAAGCCCAAACAACTTTTCGCTTATTTGGGTCTTGATCCAGCAGTAAAGCAATCCGGTAAATTTGAAGGCACCAAGGTTCAAATGTCTAAGCGTGATTCTGCCATAGCTAGACGTGTGATTCACACATTAACCCTACAAAGCATCAGTATCTCCCGTAATGGAGAAGCTAAAAATCCAGTTCTTCGCGAATACTATCTCAAGAAGTGTGACTCAAAACCAAAGCTCGTAGCAATGGGCGCTGTTTCACATAAGGTATGCAATATGATATTTGCAATACTCAGAGACAACAAACCATTCAAAATCATTGCTCCTTAGGAGCATATCAAACAATACAATGCTGCCAAATGCGACATGACTGCATAAAATACTATGAACCCAATGAATCAATATCTTTCAAAAAACGATATTTTCACCAAGGGGAAAGTCCGCCCTTTTTTAGTCAAAAAACAAAATAATTTTTTTCACATCTAACTATTGACATTTATTAGCTGGACTTAATCATTCGACGATTTCCTATATGAAGAACAAATGGGCATTCTTCTTGATAGCTGATTGTCCTTGATTTCATAGGTAAAATCATAATCTGCAAGGATGAGGAGCATTGCACCGCTGCCTTTGCCATCAAATTCATAGGCAGTAGTCCCATCAAAATCCCATTTGCCGGCAAGCGCATCTGTTCTGCCGGAGCAGCCTTTACAAATCAGCACAATAATCAGAACAACAAAAAGGAGTGCTAATAACGAAACAATCACAGCTCTTTGCCTTTTTCTTCGCTTTATTGCGGTTTTGCGTGTAGGGGAGAGATACCTGCCTTTGCTTGACTGAGCTTGTCTTTTGTATTCTGTTTGATTTGATGTGCGGGCAATCCGTTCGGTGTCAGTTGGTTTTTGGGAAATTTGCCGAGGCTGCTTATTGTTTTGCTATGCTTGATTTTGAACACTATTCTCTGACGAAGGCGAAGGTGCTTTGTCAAATGTTCTGAGTATTTCTTCAATTTCTTTTTCTTGTTCGTCCATTTGATTTCTCCTTGTTCGATTTCTTTCCGAAAATCGGCAAAGCGCTTTTTTTGCCGCCTTTCGGAAAGGGACTTCCGAAGAAATCCTTTTCGTAAGGAAAAGGCGGCAGCGGAAGCTCCGCTACCGCCATCCTTAAATGGTTAGCTATCTGTTATTTCACAGATTTTCTTTTTTAGTATAAACAGTAGTTGTCACAACTCCGAAGCCGCTGACGAACAGCAGAGCGATCCACAGCCACTCATACTGTTGTCGCCGGTCTGCGGATTCTGAACATCATCCGAAGGCTTGGTGGTATCGTCAGACTTGGTAGGAGCGGCAGGTTTGGTTGCCTTCTGACCTTCTTCGATAGTCTGAGTCGTTACTGCAGAGCCACCGGCAGAATCAAAGGTAACGGTATAGTTTTTATTTCTTTGTTGTAACAGTCTTAGCTTTTGACCAGCCTGAATAAATCCTTATGGATTTGCCGTTAATCTTAACTTTCTTATAGGTGCGAACTCTTACATAATACTTTTTCTTGCCCGAAAGCTTTGAAATTTTCTTTGATACTGTTGTATTCTTGCCTACTGTTACGGTCTTAGCCTTGCTGAATTTACTTGAGGCACTGTACTGTACCTGATAGCCTGTTGTCTGTGTAGCCTGCTTCTTCCACTTTACTGTAAACTTCTTTGAACCTGCTTTAAGTGAGGAAATACTTGTTGCCTTTGGCTTGATTGTGAAATAAAGCGTCTTTGTTCCGCTGTATTTACCCTTAAAGGTAATCTTTACTGCGTACTTGCCAACATACTTTCTGCCTTTTGCATAAGACACAGTATAGTCAGTATTCTTAACAAGTGTCTTTCCTGTTCTGTCCTTAACAATAACCTTAGGTGTTCTAACCTTTCCGTTATATGTTAATGATGTTGCTTTAAGCTTTATGCTTGATGCCTTTGGAATTACTGTTGTTGAAAGAGTTTTCTTACATACCGAACAGTAATTTACTATCTTGCCGTTTGCTGTTGGGGTTGCCTTTGTTACGGTTTGCTTTGTGGTGTGGGCAATCTTAGCAATATTGCCCCAAGATGCAAGGTCGGTTATTTCCTTTGTACCGAGTACATCTTCATAGAACTTGCCACAACCTTCGCACTTGTAGTATGCTTCCTTACCGCCCTCTGTGCAGGTGGCAGCTTTCGCAGCAACCAAAGTCAGATTGTGAGTGTGCGGTACAGTTTTGTAATATCCGCAGGTGTCGCAAACATTGTCAGAACCGTAATCGTGAGCCGCTTCGTCCTTTTTGTCGTGGCAACGAGAACATTCATGCCAGTGGTTAGTATCATCAGACTTCCATTCTGTGCCTGCGGTATGTCCGAGAGCCGGAATCTTCACACTGGTTTTATCGGTAATTTCTACCGATCCTGTTGCATCTGCGAACCACTTGTCACAGCCATCGCAGGTGTAGTATGCGGAATTGCCCGCAGTAGTGCAGGTGGCAGCTTTCGCAGCAACCAAAGTCAGATTGTGAGTGTGTTCTTCGTTTTTATTTTTGTAATAATATGTAACAACCGTTCCGTCCGAAACAATAGGCTTATTCAAGCCGTCAACCTTTATAAATTCATAATCATAAAGTGTTTTTGCCGGTGTTAAATCAAGCTTTGTGCCGTATGGCACGGTAAATGTTCCGCCGGCAGTGTTTGGAATTTCAGAGCCGTCCTCAAATTTATACTGAATTGAAACGGTTGTGTAGCGCTGTGTTTCCGTATTGTCGTCTGCAAGCACATTTCCGTTTTCATCGAGCACCTGAAATGCCACGGTATCGCCGCTCTTAAGCTGTGCATCAGACGGAATTTGATAAATAAGCGAGCAACTCTTTAAGCCTGAATTAAAGTCGCTTTTGATGTGATCCAAAGCACCGAGCGGCCAGAAATTTGCCTTATCATTCCAAACAGGAATGTCAAAGGTTTGTACTGTTTGAAGCGGATTCCCCGATGAATCGGTCGCAACGCTTCCGTCGGAGTGCTTAATCCACATTTTGAATTTTAATTGTCGTGCATTTTTATCTGAAATGTTTTGAATAACAGTTCTAAGCTCGATTTTTTTACCGTTCATATTAGTATTAAATCTGCTTTTGCTGTTGCCGCTCAAAAGTCGGTCATTGCGATTATATGTGTAATTATAATATGAACTTGTTTCAAGGTCGGTAAAATCAGACGGCTTTGAATAAGCGCCCGTATATTCCTTAACCTCGGGAGTTGCAACATAAAGGTCTACATCCTTAACAAGCTGAGACATTCGCTTGAAGCCCTGCAAACGGCAAACCTCACAGAATTGATAGTTTGTGTCTCTCATTATGCACTCATAATTTGAAACAAGCATTTTTGAGCCGTAAGCATTGCGGCAGGTATATGTGTTTCTAAAACCTAAAAGCTGTCGCCATTTTATCTTTTCCGGGTCTTCAACCGAGGAAAGATTGAGTGATTTAAGTTCCTTATCGTCAAGCAAATATCCGTTACTGTATTCATCACCGAGACCGAGCAAACCGTGTCCAAACTCGTGTGCAAAAGTTTTTGACGCACGATAACTGTCTGATGGCGAAATGAAATAATGGAAGCCGTATTCACGGTTATTATAAGCACCGCCGAAATCTGATTTTGTGTTTACAACCATAGCGAACTGAGCAATATAATCGTGAACATAATAATAAGGCTCATATTCCGAACCGGACGGAATTGTGTTTGGATCACACTTTTTTTTGATATGAGCATCGTGAATTTTCTCGATAAATTCAGGACCGATACATCTCTCAAAAATATGATTTTTCCACTGACTTCCGTGGAGATTATTAGAAATAACAGGCGAATTATATTTGTCGACTATAACATCAAAGAAGGTGCTTCCACCATTGTCAAAAGTCGATTCGGAAGCTGTGCAAAGAGCGTAAACATTGAATCTGTCGGCATAACTGCGATACGGTTCATATTTCATAGCGTCCTGCCAAAGTCGTTTGACATCATTGATGAATTTGCCCTGCTGACTTTTTGTGTATCCCTCGCCGCAAACGACAACAACCATATTTTCCGTGTCGCTACGTGTTTTTTGGATGGTATAAACAGGGATGGTAGGATTAGAATATTTTCCGTCATTTGAATACCACGGGCCGAGGGTGAGCTGAATGCTTTGCTCGGTGCTGACATTCCAATCGGGATTTGCGTCCTCGGCAGGTTCCGAAATTGTATAATCATCCTCTTGCTTATTTGGAGCAGAGCCGATATAAGGACTGCTTTGTGAGCCGCTGCCGGAAGTTATAACAAAATATTCGGAATCGAGATAAAATGCAGGTCTTACGCCCAAATCGGAATACCGCGGAGCATAACGACCGACCTGACCCGATGAACTGATATAACGCATATCGTGATTGCAATCGGTAACAGGAGTGCGAAGCCAATAAGGCCAAGCCATACCGTCATTATTATACGCAACATAATAACCTTTGAGATTTTTCCACACGGCATTAGCCTGCTTTACATCAAGAAGAAAAACCTTTTCGGTTGTAGTTTCAAAATATGAACTGTCGTAGTTTGCCACCGCTTCCGAAATATCGGTGTAGTATAACAAATCCGAATTTGCGTCTCCATCAACTATGCCCTTGTTGTATTCGGGATGAGAAACGAGAGAACGCTGGGTAACGGTTTTCATTGCCGCAATTTCAGATTTTGAAAAAGCGTTGAGAAAACCCGCTTTTTCGTTGTACGCTCCCACACCGCTTACATATCCGTCTTTCGGAGGGTTGCCGCAAAGCCAATCGACTTTGCCTTCAGCTGCGGTCGAATTTAACCAAGAACGCATATTGCTGTCTTTCCAATAGTTAGAACCGTAATCATCACGCTTATAGCTTCTGCTGTGTGATTTTGAATTGCTGTTGTCATTTGTTTTGGCATCATATGCAAGGGTGTCAACAATTTTGTCTGCAAGCATAAGCGGTCCGTTATTGTCAATGCTTACACATCGCCAAAGAATTGAGGCATTGTTATACGCGCCCATTTTAACATAGTCGCCAACTTTAATATCGGGCTTTGATGCCGCCTGAATGGTCATCGGAAAAACGGAAATTGCCATGCACAATGCCAAGAATATTACGGTTATTTTTTTCGTCATTAAGGAACCTCCTAGTATAATAATGATGTAGTCAATCAAGACTACTTGGTTAATAAGTTTCTATAAATCAGATAACAGAAGAAGGGGTTCTTCCTTTATCAGATGTTATCTTAAATAATTATCTTGTCTGACGGTTCCTGATAGACACCATCGAAAACATAAGGTATTATCTCTTAGGATAGGACAAAGTTGGTATTGATGTCGGTGCTGATTTTTCATAGATGTCTATAGCACTTCCAAATCAACAATTCGTAGGAAAACCTCACAAAATCCTACATAACAGTATTGATTCCCTTACAACCGCTGTTTCTAAAATAAAAGAAGCAGAAGAGTTATATTCTTTGGAAAGTCGCATTTTCCTCGAATCCACGAGAATTTATCATTACCCACTCTTCTGCTATCTTCGTGATAAGGGTTTTAACTGCTCGGTTATTAATCCTATCATCACTAAGAATAGCACAAATATCAACATACGAAAAGTGCATAATGACCGATTTGATTCTAAAAAAGCTGCGTTGGTTGGTTTAAAACCTGATCTAAAGGTTTCTCTTATGCCATCTGATCTTGCCTTAAACTGTCGTAACCTGTGTCGCGAATACTATGATCTAATGGATAACCGCAGTGCTTATGTGAATAAGCTTCAGGGCGAATTACGCATGGCGTTTCCTCAGTATCTTGGCATCTTTTCCAAGGTTACTATCAACACTTCTCTTACATTGTTGGAAACTTATACATCTCCATCAGCTTTTCTTGAAGCAGACAAGCAAGAGATTATTGATATCATCAGATCAACCGCTCGCTTTGGGCTTACATATGCTCAAAATAAGTATAATGCCATAATTCAGGCGGCAACTGATGCAAATCAGTTTGGCTACATCATAGAAAGCAACATCAAGCGTATTCGCCTTTATATCAGCTTCATACGTAAATATGATGAAGAAATCAACAGCATTCTTGAATCGCTCCACGAGCTTGTTGATGCTAATGAAGATGCTGACTTTGTCAAGCAGATTCATTTGATTGAAACATTCAAAGGTGCTGGTTTCTTGTCTGCTGTATCCATTATGGGCGAGATCGGTGACTTTTCAGCATTTTCAAAGCCCAAACAACTTTTCGCTTATTTTGGTCTTGATCCAGCAGTAAAACAATCCGGTAAATTTGAAGGCACCAAGGTTCAAATGTCTAAGCGTGATTCTGCCATAGCTAGACGTGTTATTCACACATTAACCCTACAAAGCATCAGTATCTCCCGTAATGGAGAAGCTAAAAATCCAGTTCTTCGTGAGTACTACCTCAATAAGTGTGGCTCAAAACCAAAGCTCGTAGCAATGGGAGCTGTTTCACATAAGGTATGCAATATGATATTTGCAATACTCAGAGACAACAAACCATTCAAAATCATTGCTCCTCAGGAGCATATCAAACAATACAATGCTGCTAAATGCGACATAGCTGCATAAAATACTATGAACCCAATGAATCAATATCTTTCAAAAAACGATATTTTCACCAAGGGGAAAGTCCGCCCTTTTTTAGTCAGAAAACAAAATAATTTTTTCTCATTTAATTATTGACATTTATTAGCTGGACTTTATTTTTATCCCTACTTCTCATTAAAATTTTTTCTTTTCGGGAAATCTTTTTTACGAAAGCAAAACCCGACAATTCTTTCTGCCGAGTTTGGCGTTAATCAATTATACTCTTTTTCCTTATCATTCACAATAGTTTTTTCGCGAAATCAAAAAAACTCCTATTCACCCGATTGTTTCTATACAACCGGGCAAAAAGGAGTTTTATATTATGCTATGCGTATTAATCATCACCCTGTAAAGCATCAAATCCTACTTCACCGGTACGAACCTTTACAACATCCTCCACATCAAATACGAAGATCTTACCATCACCGATATTACCTGTATAAAGTACTTTCTTCGCTGTCTCAATGACCTCGTCAACAGGAACTGCGCTGACAACAACTTCGATCTTGATCTTAGGAAGTAATACAACATCCAGTTCCGCACCACGATATTTTGTCGTCATACCCTTCTGTGTACCACAGCCAAGTACCTGTGTTACAGTAAGACCACTGACACCGATCTCATTCAATGCATACTTCAGATCATCAAACTTGCTCTGCTTACAAATAATTGTAACCTTAGAAAGTTTAGGTGCATTGGTATCGACTTCGACCGGCTTTTTCGTAGCCGCAGGAGTTGTTCTCTTAACCACTTCTATTGCTTTGTCAACCGGAACATCACCAAGTAATGTCTCAATTGATGTACCTGCTGAGTAGAACATATTGCCGGCTGGCATAAAGTCTGCATAAGCAGAAGATAAACCATGTTCTTTTACATCTAAGCCCATTAATTCTTCTTCTTCTGATACACGAAGGCCTACGGTTGCTTTGATCACTAAGAATACAATTGTGATCGTTACTGCTGTCCATGCTGCTACGGAAAGAATACCAACACACTGAAGTCCTAACTGCTTAAATCCACCGCCATAGAACAGACCATTGATCTCACTGCCCGGAGCAGTCTTTGTTGCGAAAAGACCTGTTGCAAAAGTACCCCAGATACCATTCATCATATGTACGGCAACTGCACCGACCGGATCATCTACTTTCAACTTATAATCTAATAACCATACACCAAATACAACCAAAAGTCCTGCAACTGCACCGATCACGGTTGCGCCCATTGCATCTGTTACATCACAAGGAGCCGTGATTGCTACCAGACCTGCTAAAGAAGCATTCAGACACATTGAAACATCAGGCTTACCATATTTGATCCATGTAAAGATCATACATACTACTGTTGCGATTGCCGGAGCGATCGTTGTTGTTACGAAGATGGATGCCAACTGATCTACAGATGTAGCAGCTGCACCGTTAAATCCATACCAGCCAAGCCAGAGGATAAATACACCAAGTGCACCGATTGTTAAGTTATGACCCGGTATAGCATGTGGCTTTCCTGTTCTCTTACTGAACTTACCAATACGAGGTCCGAGGATTGCTGCACCGATCAATGCTGAGATACCACCTACCATATGGATTGCACATGATCCTGCGAAGTCGTGGAAACCTAACTGGGATAACCAGCCACCGCCCCAGATCCAATGTGCTTCTACCGGATAGATAAATGCGGAAATCACTGCTGAATAAATACAATATGATAAGAATTTTGTTCTTTCTGCCATCGCACCGGATACGATTGTAGCGGTTGTCGCACAGAATACTAAGTTAAATACAAAACTTGACCAGTCAAAATCCTTATAAGAAGTAATAATGTCAAATCCCGGTTTACCGATCAGACCGACAAAATCTTCACCTAATAATAAGCTAAAACCGATAAGAATGAACATTACTGTACCAATACAGAAGTCCATCAGATTCTTCATAATAATGTTACCTGCATTCTTTGCTCTGGTAAAACCAGCTTCCACCATTGCAAATCCTGCCTGCATCCAGAATACCAATGCAGCACCGATCAGGAACCACACACCAAATATTACACTGTTAGCATCCATAATAATTGCCTCCTTCATTATCCACTATCGTTTCATATTTTTCCCAATTAACTCCGGCATTTCGCCAAGATCATTCGGTGTTCCAAAAAGGGACTTTCTGTTCTTTTTCAAGTCTTCCTTTCTGGCTTTTCATAAATTGTTGTCCGGACATATTATGAAAGCTGCGTCATAATCTCATTCTTTTTATCAGTATGAAATTCCAATCGCATATCACGCATCTTTTCAGAGTGCTTTTACTTCAAGTAAAACAGAAAAGGTGCCACGGAACTCCGTGACACCTTTGTCATACTCATTATTATATACAAAAGTTTTCATCTGTCAACAGTTATTTTTTAATTTTTTTGATTTTATTTTACTTAATGATATTAAGAATATCCACAAAAAGCAAAAAAACGGTATCTGACACGCTGTCTTTCTATGCCTGTTTTTTCAATTCAGTAAAAACAATTCAGCCCTTTATTCACTCTTTTTAAAATCCATTTTCTTGTTGTTATCCATCATATATTTTGCAAACTGTGTGGCATATTCGATATGCTTTGTCGATGTTGCGATCCCAAGAACCGGTTTGTCTAACTGACCGCCCATCTGACGATATTTCTGACTGTCACTTAAATAAATACCGCAATTATATTCTGTCTTATCACTGGCTTTTGTATCAGAGGCTTCTGTCTTTGTATTATTCAAAATATCCTCACCGGTGATATATTGCGTCTTGAATTGGTATTTTTCATCATAGTTTTTGTAAAAAGCAACTTTTTTACTTGTATTGGAATCAAAAAAATACTCTGATTCCCCCCACTTTTGGAATGTCTTTTCGTCCGCAATCAAAATATCAGCCGTTCCGGCATAAAAATAGGCCTGAAGCTGCTTATCATCCGGTGAGACATCAATTTTTACAACTTCATCTTTTGGATCCATGCCAAGATATTTGCCGATCGCACTTTCTAAGGCAGGCACATCTTCTTCATTGATAATATCTTTTTGTACCGCAATATAAAGGGAGGTCGCCGCTTTCTTTGTCGCTGCCTGAATCGCCCCTGCTATTAACAAAACCGCAACCACAATGACAACGATCAATCCTTTTAAATAATATTGCTTAAAATATTCCCATTTTCCTTTTTTCGATAAATTTTCCACATCCTCACGATTCGTTTCTTCTGTCCGCTTACGATAAATCTCGGATTTATCATTCTTTAACTTTTCCTGATCTTCTTTGGAAAATTGCATTGCCATATGAGATTCCTCCTTTGCATATTAATGTACTCTCGGAATTTTCTGAACAAAAAATTCGAGAGTACATATTATATTGACCTATGGAAAGAAAGTCTATCGCACCTCTCTTGATTTATCTACCCAAATAATTCGCATTCTTTTCTAATACTTTTTATAGGATCATTCCATAAATATACAGGACAAAATAAAACACAACCGAAAGTCCGTTGACAACCGATGCGATCGTCGGAAACAATGGACGGATATTTTCCTGATGCAGGCTTGCCCATGCCGCTAAAAAACCGATTCCACTAATGATGATACAAATAAAGCCACCGAGACCGATCAACAATCCGGCTTTTCCTTGTTGTGTTCCGGAAAGGATACAAAAGGCGAAAAACAAAACAATAGAAAGAAAGCCAAGCCCGGTAGCAATAATTGCTAACATCGGATGCTTTTTATCTGTAAGATGTAATGATTTTTTATTTCTTCTCTTTTTGCTCATAAAAACCCTCTTTTCCTTTTTTGTGTTGTTTTTTTCTATGTTTTGCATAGATATGATATGCCTTTTTACAGATACAGAACCCTGCATAACCGATCATTCCGCCACAAGTATTCAAAATAATATCATCGACATCACAGGAACCAAGCTTTGATACGAGCTGTACCAGTTCCACGCAAAGCGATGCCAATGCACTGATCAAGGTGATCCGAAAGAAGCCCCATCTATGATTTGATAAGATCGGTAATACAAAGCCTAACGGCATAAAACAGATCACATTGCCTGCAAGATTTAACATAACATACAAAAACCCGATCGTATCTATATAATTCAGATATCTCTTGATCTCAGCAAGCGGGACCAAATTATAATGATATGTCCGGCTTGGTGTTCTGCCAAGCTGCTCGCTGAAAAAAAGAAAATATACCATCATAAATAAATAGATAATAAATCCCATCCAGGACAGAATATGAAGCATTCTTCTATGTTTTTTCTTCATGATAATCCCCGTTTCTATCTTCTTCTATTTCATACTGCCTTTATACAGTTTCCGGCATATACAATGCCGGAAACTGTATAAAGGCAGTGCCAAATGAAATCCAGCACTGCCTACATCTTTTGCTTATTTTGTATTATATACCATTGTCTTAACTTCGTAAAGAGCTTATTTACGCAAAGAAGCTCCCATTTCTTCTAATGTGGTAATGATCTTATTCATAGCATTTGTTACTTCCTCATCTGTTAAAGTACGGTCTTTTGCACGGAATACGATCTTATATGCGAGAGACTTATAACCTTCCTGGATCTGTGCACCTTCATAAACATCAAAAAGTTCATAACTTTCAACTAATGTACCTCCCTTTTTACGGATCACTTCTTCTACCTGACCGGCTAAAAGCTCTTTCTTCATCATCAGACTGATATCACGCGTCATTGCCGGGAATTTAGCAACTCCGGTGTATTTGACAGCTTCTTTTGGCATGGCGATCAATTCAGCAAGATCCACAACCGCAACATATGCTCTCTGACCGATTGCAAAATTCTTTAAGACAGTTGGATGAACTTCACCAAAATATGCGATCTCTTTTCCTTCATATATAACTTTAGCCTGTCTTCCCGGATGTAAAAAGCTCTTCTGTGCTGCAGGATCATATGTTACCGTACCTTTGAGGCTTAAACGTGTTAAAATCTCTTCGATCACACCTTTCATCGCATAGAAATCACCTTCTCCATACATTCCCATAGTAAGCTGAACACGTTCATCCGGAAGTTCTGTTAATGGAAGCTGCTTTGGAAGATAAACATTGGCAAGCTCATACAGACGCACATCTTTATTACGGCGATTATAGTTTGTTGCCAAAGATGTCAGCATGCCTCCTAATGCGGAAGTACGCATCACGCTGTAATCCTCACCAAGCGGATTGTTGATCACAATGCTCTTTCTAAGCACATCATTCTGTGCAAGATTTAACTTATCATATACTTTCGGACTTTCAAAAGAATAGGTCATTCCCTCGCAGAAACCATATGCTTCTACTACATTGCGGACTTTATTTTCAAGGATCAGCTTATCTGACAGTCCACCCATCGTGGCCGAGCTGGAAGGAAGTGTCATCGGGATCTTATCATATCCGTAAAAACGTGCTACTTCTTCCGCAAGATCTGCAAGACGCTCTAAATCCTGTCTCCATGTCGGGATAAATACTTCTTTCTTCTCACGGTCAACCGGAAGATCGATCTTTTCAAAATAACCAACCATTTCATCTTCTGAAATATCTGTACCAAGTAATGCATTGATCTTTTCTACACTATATGGAATTGTAAATGGCTCTTTCTTGACCGGATAATAGTCAATCGCACCACCGACAACAGTTCCTGCACCAAGTTCTTCGATCAACTGACAAGCACGATCCATTGCTTCCATTGCATTGTTTGGATCAAGCCCCTTTTCAAATTTTGCCTGTGCATCGGTACGCATACCAAGTTTTTTACCGGATAGGCGGATATTAGTTCCATCAAAAGTAGCCGCTTCAAAAAGCATGGTCTGAACATCATCTGTGATCATAGAGTTTTCTCCACCCATGATTCCGGCAATACCGATCGGCTTTTTACCGTCACAGATCATCAGCATGGTATCATCTAATACTCTTTCCTGACCATCTAAGGTTGTAAACTTCTCATCTTTTTGTGCTCTGCGCACTACGATCTGGCTGTCTTCAATCTTATCCAGATCATATGCATGCATTGGCTGTGCATATTCTTCCATCACATAGTTGGTAATATCAACGATATTATTGATCGGACGAATGCCAACAGAAGCAAGTCTTCTTTGCATCCATTCCGGAGAAGACGCAAGCTTGATATCTTTTACCACACGGGCTGTATAACGTGAGCAAAGCTTGTTATCTTCTACTTTTACTTTGATATAATCATTGACATCTTCATCATTACCTGTCTTTGTAACAACCGGTGGCACAAAGTCTTTTCCGAAAGTAGCTGCTGCTTCTCTGGCGATACCAAGCATACCAAAGCAGTCTACACGGTTTGATGTGATCTCATATTCAAAAGAAACATCATGTAATCCTAAAAGCTCTATTGCATCGGATCCGACCGGTGCATCCTTATATTCAGGATTATCACTCAGGATGTAAATGCCATCTGCTGCCGCATCAGGATACATATCTGTCGTTGAGCCTAATTCGTCAATCGAACACATCATACCAAAAGAGTCTACTCCACGAAGTTTTCCTTTTTTGATCTTCATTCCATTTTCGGCTGCTCCGTCTTTGTGCGTAGCAGCAACACGACCGCCATCTAATACAACAGGCACTTTGTCTCCTTCTTTGACATTCGGTGCTCCGGTAACGATCTGTACTTCATTTCCTTCTTCATCAATCTGTACCTGGCAGATCACAAGTTTATCTGCATCAGGATGTTTCTCAATCTTATTGATCTTTCCAACAATGATCTTGTCTAAGTTTTTATCAAATTCCGTAAATCCTTCTACCTTTGTTCCTGAAAGTGTCATCGCATCTGTATATTCCTGTGCTGTGCAATCCAGGTCCGGTACATATGCTTTAATCCATGATAACGATGTATCCATAATTTCCTCCGTTCTGAAATGTGTTCCATTCTGCTTTCTTTTCTCTATACGCCTTACGCTAATACAATCAGCATACTGCATTTTTACCGATCCTGTTCTAAATTACTTTGTCAATCGCTTTAGCAAACGGAACCATTTTCCTATTCATTTATACTGTCTTTTCTGTCTTTATTAGAACTGTTTTAAGAATCTTGTATCATTTTCATATAACAGTCTCATATCATCAATTTCATAATTAAACAAAGCAATACGCTCTAAGCCGATACCAAAAGCAAAGCCGGTATATTTCTCCGGGTCGATCCCGCTCATTTCTAAAACATGAGGATGAACCATACCACATCCTAATATCTCAACCCAACCGGATCCTTTACAGAAACGACATCCTTTTCCACCACACTTAAAGCATGTAACATCCATTTCTGCACTAGGCTCTGTAAACTGGAAATGATGTGGACGGAATTTAACTTTTGTGCCTTCACCAAAGAGACGGACCGCAAATTCCTGTAACGTTCCTTTTAAGTCAGCAAATGTGATATTCTTATCAATAACAAGTCCTTCTACCTGATGGAATGTCGGTGAATGTGTTGCATCAACTTCATCCGAACGGAATACGCGTCCCGGTGCGATCATACGGATCGGAAGCTTTCCTTTCTCCATTTCATGTACCTGAACCGAAGAAGTCTGGGAACGAAGCAGAATATCTTTAGTGATATAGAATGTATCCTGCTCATCTTTTGCCGGATGGTTTGCCGGAATATTCAATGCTTCAAAGTTATAGTAATCATATTCTACTTCCGGTCCTTCCACAACCTGATACCCCATTCCTACGAAGATATCTTCTACTTCTTCTAATGTGATCGTATTCGGATGACGGTGTCCCTGTGATAATTTCTTACCCGGAAGGGTTACGTCGATCGTTTCACTCTTTAACTTTTCTTCTAATAATTTCTTTTCAAAAGTTTCTTTCTTCTCTTCTAATTTTGCTTCAATCTTAGTACGTGCTTCATTGACTAACTGACCGACTTTCGGTCTGTCTTCCGGAGCAACATCCTTCATTCCTTTTAAAACAGATGTCAATTCTCCTTTTTTCCCAAGAAAAGCAACACGGATATCATTTAACTTTTCTAACTCTCCTGAAGCTTCAATCTGCGATAACGCTTCATCCATAATCTTTGATAATTTTTCTTTCATGATCATATATCCTTTCATTTGATTTTCCCACAAAAAAAGGCTGGCTGCTTCAGGCAGCCAACCTTTCTTTGCGATACGCTACAGCCTGTGCCGGCAGGGACGAATTTCTCCGCGGTACCACCCTGCTTCTTATGTGTACGATCGTATGATCGTGAATCATCATAAACTCTTCTTTACAGATAACGTTCTGTCTACGGCATCTCCTACACAGATTTCCTTCAAAGATGCGGCTTGCATGGGAATTTCATTTTATCCGGGAACACAAGAATGCTTTCAGCCGATGACATTCTCTCTCTTCATGAATCGGATCAAACTACTATACATGTTCATAGCCGTTGACTTATTTACATTTCATTACTTTATCACATTTCTTTTAACATTGCAACAATCTTTTCAAAATGCATTCCGTGAGAAGCCTTCACTAAGATCGTATCTCCTTCTTTGACAAGTGAAGGCAGCATTTCCATCGCTTCTTCCTTTTGTGCAAAATAAAAGACACTTGTCTCTTTACCTGCTTTTTCTAATGCATTTGCAATCTCTTTTGCTAAAGAACCGACGCATATAAACAGATCAATACCTTTTTGTACAGCATATTCTCCTACTTCATAATGCATTTTTCTCTCTTTTGTGCCGAGTTCAAACATATCACCAAGAATGGCAACTTTTCTTCCGGAAGCATCGGATAAGACATCAATCCCTGCTTTCATCGAAACGGGATTGGCATTATAGCAATCATCGATCAACGTAAAATGTGCTGTTTCTTCAATACTGCTATGTCCTCCTACCGGGCGGAATGCACGAATGCCCTTTGCGATCTCTTCTGTTGTCATTCCCATATCCAGGCCGATCGCAATCGCTGCTAATGCATTAAGCACCATATGCTTTCCCGGTACCGGTACAGTCACTTCAAACTGTTCGTCCGGCGTAACAACCATCATTTTTGTTCCTTTTAGTCCAAGATTTTCAACCTTTTCGGCACGCACACAGTTGTCTTTCCCATTGCCAAAGAATGTGATCTGTCTTTTTCCATCACTCTGAACCGTGATCAGTTTATCATCGTCACCATTCAGATAAATATGACCATTCGGATTCATATGAGTAAAGATCTCTGTCTTTGCTTTTAAGACACCATCCCTGTCATGCAGGTTTTCCAGATGACACTGTCCGATGTTTGTGATCACACAACTGTCCGGCTGCACCATCTTTGTCAATCGTGTCATTTCGCCAAAATCACTGATTCCCATTTCAACAATTGCGATCTCATGCTCTTTTCTCAAACGAAAAAGAGTTAAAGGTACACCAACTTCATTATTAAAGTTACCTTTCGTCTTTAGCACATGAAAATGCTGTGATAAAACTGAGGCGATCATTTCTTTTGTCGTTGTCTTGCCCACACTTCCGGTAATACCGACCACTTTTACCGGGCACAAGGTCCTATACAGTTCAGCCATGTCTTTTAATGCCTGATAGCAGGAATCCACAACAATATAAGGACGTGTCTTGTCTTCTGGTTCTTCTTCCGACATACAGCATAATGCACCATCTGCATACGCACCATCAACAAAGGTATTGCCATCGACACGTTCTCCTTTGATCGCTACAAAAAGGCTGTTTCTTTCCACGGTTCTGCTATCAATCGTTACCATGGATATTTCTTCGCTTTTTGCACTTTCATTTCCAAAGTATCTGCCATGACACACTTTTGCAATCTTTTCTAATGTCATTTTCTGCATCGGAGAAGTCCAGACAGGGAGCATATCACTCTGTGAATATTGCCCGCTCTTATTTATTGTTTTTTTTTTGCCTTCGTACTTTTTTAAAGCAATTCCAATGATCTGTTCACAAAGTTCTCCGTATTCCACACCTACTGCCTTTGCTTCCTGTGGCAGAAGACTTGTCGGTGTCATACCCGGAAGAGTATTTGCTTCAAGACAATACATGTTGTCATTTGCATCTAATAAAAAATCAATACGGGCATAGACTTCCAGCTTGAGGATATGATATACCGCAACTGCATACTCCTGCATTTTCTTTGTCAATTCTTCTGACAATTCTGCCGGGCAGACATCATTTGCCATACCGGACTGGTATTTTGTCTTATAATCATACCAGCCTGTCTTCGGAATGATCTCAATGATCGGAAGACTTTTCCCAGCGATCACACCAACCGAAAATTCACGGCCTTTGATAAACTCTTCTACCACCAGCTCTTCTTCATAAGCAAAGCCAACTTCTAATGCTTTCTGATACTCTTCTTCATTATGGGCAATACTTACACCAACGCTTGATCCGCCACAGCAAGGCTTGACAATGCATGGATATCCGATTCCCGCCGGGACTGTTGTTTCCTGACCTTTTGTAACACTAAATCCTTTTGGTGTCGGAATCTGTCCTGTCATAAAAATTTTCTTTGCCATTCCTTTATCCATCGCAAGAGCACTGCCAAGATAACCGGAACCGGTATAACGGATTCCTAACACATCAAATGCCGCCTGTACTTTACCATTCTCTCCATCTGCACCATGCAGTCCCATATAGACAATGTCTGCTGCTTTACAGATTTCTATTACATTTGGTCCAAAAAAGCAACTGATATCATCGGTACGCAGCTTCTTGATCTTTTCAATATCAGGATCTTCCGCCTGAATCGCGGCTTCACCCGGAATCAAGGAGTCTTTTTTATCAAAAATCGTATGAATGTCATATTCCTTCGGATAGCCTAAAAAAACATCCAGCAAAATCGCCTTGTGTCCTCTGGCACGGAGTGCTTCACACACTTTTGTACCGGATATAATAGAAACATCTCTTTCTGTACTTAATCCACCGGCTAATACTACAACTTTCATAATCATCCTCATTTCTCATTTTATTTTATAAGCATTCCTTTACATTAAACCCGCTCTCGAGTCCTAAAAGGTAAATGTAAAGTTCTCTGTCACTTACCTTTCTTTCGGACTCATTATATCTTACCACTACTTGCATGGTCGTGCAATCAGAACGGTACAGCTTGTATGATAATCGTAGTGTACAACTCTTCCATAACTGCTGCTTGCAGATACATTCTTGCCATTTCCGACATACATTTCAATATGACTGATATTACGATATCTTCCATTTTTTTCATACGAATAAAATATCAGGTCACCCGGAAGCAGTGTTTTATATGATGCTGCCTTTTTAAATAATACCTTTTTATGGTTGGTACACCAGTAACCAATGCCTGCTGCTACCGGCGACCATCCTCTTCTCTGTCCGAAATACTGTCCGTATTGACGATACACTCTTGATACCAATGAACTACAATCATAATACTTCTTTGACATTCTTCTTGCCTGGCTGTATGTTGTCTTTCGCTTTGATATCTGAATTGCCTTTCTCGTTGCCTGATATGCCTTTTTCTTGGCGATCTGTACAAGGACACGGAATGTCTTTCCATCCGAAGTCACCTCAATATAACCATATCCGACTTTTTTGGCCTTGATCTTTCCGCTTTTACTGATCGTCATTAATTTTTTATTCAGAGAACGGAATGAAATCTTACTATACCCTTTTTGTAAACCTGCAATTGACAGATTCTTTGATGCACCTTTGTACATCGCAACCGCATTTTGTGTAAATCTTGGGTTTGATACGATTACATCAATCTCTACCTGCTTTCCGTCTACAACAAGATAAAGCTTAACAATACCTGCTGCCTTCGCATAGATTGTATTATTATTTTTAAAATATGCTTTTGTTCCTTTTGGCTGTGTATTCTCTATTGTACTGTATGCACTGCACCCACGCAGCGATACCTGTTTGGAAAGTCCTTTTGCCAGAATCACTCTTTTTTGTGTAAAAGAAGGATTTGTTACAATAAATTGCATAGGAAGATCTGCCGTATCATCATTTGCAGCAGTAAAACGTACTGTGATATTGCAAGTGCCGACTTTCTTTGGAACTACTGCTTCTGCAGCATCCGCTATTGCTGTATTGTCAGAAATATAAGAAATTTTTTCCGAACCCAGTGCGGTATATCCAAGCACTTCTGTCTGATATGGTGTGGTATTGACTGCTCGTGCAACAACCGCATTCTTTAAAGACAATGCTTCCACCGTGATCTGAGCAACCAAAAATGTCTTATTATTTTTTGTTACATGGACATCAACCGTTTTCAGACCTCTTACTACAACCTGATAGTCCTGATTAAATACCGCTCCCTGATTGGAAAACGTATATTTCTCCTGATAAGGATTGTAATAATCAAATGCGGCAAGACGAGTAGCGGAACCATATGCCATGGTCAGCTTTTCCACTTCATGAACAATGATCATAACCTGACAATCCAGCGTTTCTTCTTCATTTTTTATTGAAACAAGTGTGATCTGTGCAGTTGTGGTACCGGCATTCTTTGCCTCTAGAATATGTTTGTTACTAACTACAATGCTGTTGCTGTTTTCCGGTGTCACGATCGTTATTTTTTGAATCCGGTAGGTTGGATCAGAAATCTCTTCGTCCATATCTACGCTTGCACCGGCATACATATGAAGTGTTTCATGTGCCAGAACACCCTGTGCTGCACTTACTTTTGCTGTCCCGCTAAATCCAAGAACAAAAAATATTCCAAGCAGTATACATAAAAATCCTTTTGTTTTTTGATACATTTTTCTCTTCCTCCTGTTATGGTAAATTTAATAGTTATTACATTTGTTCTTCTGTAAATGCCTCATACACCATATCAATATATTCCCAAATATCATCACGCCCGCTTTTGCTGACTGCCGAAAAAGGAATGACCGGTGTTCCCTCGATCACACCTAATGCATTCTTGATTTCTTTGATCAGATTTGCTTTCTGGGATCTTTTTACTTTATCTTCTTTTGTTGCGATAATGATTGGATTAAATCCATAGTTGATACACCAGTCATACATCTGTTTGTCATTTTTATTTGGCTTGTGACGGATATCTACCAATAGAAAAACCAAGCGGAGTACTTTTGAGTTTTCCAGATAGCCATCTATCATCTTTCCCCATTTTTTTACCATTTCCGGCGATACTTTTGCATAGCCATATCCCGGCAGATCCACAAAATAAAGCTGTTCATTAATATTATAAAAATTGATCGTCTGTGTCTTGCCCGGCTGTTGTGATGTTCTTGCATAGGACTTTCTGTTCATTAATGCATTGATCAAAGAAGACTTTCCTACATTCGATCTTCCTGCAAAAGCAACTTCTAACATTTTGTTGTCCGGTATCTTGCTGGTAATACCGCACACTGTCTCTAAATTTACGCTTGTTACCTGCATTCTGTTCTCTCCTTTTCCTGATAAACCTAAAAAGAGGGAGCTGATTGCTCCCTCTTTTATTGAATAGGATAATATTCATACTGTAGCGGGATATCAGCAGAAAATTGCACTATATGACTGATACACTTTTATGCAATCTCATCTTTCTTATCTGATTCTTTCTTTCCCTTTTTCTTTGGAAGCATCTTGACTTCATCATCCTGTGTGATCAGTTTTGGCTGTTCCTCTCCATCCACAGATTCTTTTGTAATAATGCACTCCTTTACATTATCATCCGATGGCACCTCAAACATTGCATCCATCATAACAGATTCCATGATCGCACGAAGTCCACGTGCCCCGGTTTTACGTTCAAAAGACTTTTTAGCAACTTCTTTGATCGCATCTTCTTCAAATGTCAGTTTAACATCATCCATTTCAAAAAGTTTTTCATACTGCTTTGTGATCGCATTCTTTGGTTCTACTAAGATCTTACGCAAAGCTTCTTCGTCCAAAAGATCGAGTGATACTGTAACCGGTACTCGTCCGATCAACTCCGGAATCAGTCCAAACTTCACAAGATCTTCCGGAAGAACCTGTTTGAAAAGCTCTCCTACATTATCATCAACATGCTCAGAAAGTTCTGCATTAAAACCGATTGATTTCTTACCGATTCGTGTGCTGATGATATTATCCAGACCATCAAATGCACCGCCGCAGATAAACAAGATATTCGTCGTATCCAACTGGAAAAATTCCTGATGCGGATGCTTTCTGCCACCCTGTGGCGGAACGCTTGCAACCGTACCTTCTAAAATCTTTAACAATGCCTGCTGTACGCCTTCACCGGATACATCACGCGTGATAGAAACATTTTCCCCTTTACGTGTGATCTTATCGATCTCATCAATATAAATAATACCATGCTCGGCACGCTGCATATCATAATCTGCTGCCTGAATGATCTTTAACAGAATATTTTCAACATCTTCACCTACATATCCGGCTTCTGTCAATGCGGTAGCATCTGCGATCGCAAATGGGACATTTAAAATCTTTGCTAATGTCTGTGCTAAGAAAGTCTTTCCGGAACCGGTTGGTCCAAGCATGATAATATTACTCTTTTGTAACTCTACATCCATACTTTTTTGTGACATAACTCGCTTATAATGATTATAAACGGCTACGGACAGCACTTTCTTTGCTTCATCCTGTCCGATCACATATTCATCCAGGAATTCTTTGATCTCACGAGGCTTTAAAAGATTGATATCAGAATCAACATCAAAGTCACTCTCATTTGTACCAAACTCTTCTTCTAAAATTTCTGAGCATAATTCGATACATTGGTCACAAATATATACCCCCTGACCGGCAATCAGCTTGTGAACCTGATTCTGTGTCTTTCCGCAAAAAGAACACTTCAGAGTGGTTTCTTCTTTTTTCCCTGCCATTCTTACCTCCGTATAGAAACTATTTTCTATTTGTTACAATTTCATCGATCAGACCATATTCTTTTGCTTCCTGTGCTGTCATATAGTTATCGCGCTCTGTATCTGCTGCGATAACATCTAATGGCTTTCCTGTGTTTTCTGCAAGAATACGGTTTAACTGATCTCTTGTTTTTAAAATCTGCTCTGCTACAATACGGATCTCGGTTTCCTGTCCCTTTGCTCCGCCTGATGGCTGATGGATCATGATCTCAGCATTTGGAAGTGCAAGACGTTTTCCTTTCGCACCGCCTGCTAACAGAAATGCCCCCATACTGGCTGCCATTCCCATACAGATTGTAGAAACATCACATTTTACATAATTCATTGTGTCATAAATTGCAAAACCGGCACTGACACTTCCTCCCGGACTGTTAATATATAAATGAATATCCTTTGTAGGATCCTGAGATTCCAAAAATAATAACTGTGATACAATCAAACTGGCTATATCATCATTTACTTCATTTGAAAGCATGATAATTCTATCCTGTAATAATCTGGAATAAATATCATACGAACGTTCTCCACCACTTGTTTTTTCGATAACATATGGAATACTATATGCCATATCCGACACCCCTTTCAAATTAAATTCAATAAAAACGCCAATCATAAATCGAACTTCCGACACTTATGACTGGCGCACTACTTACAAATTATTTTTCGACTGCTGCGTCAACAACAAATTCAACTGCCTTTTGTACAGCCATATCTAAAGCAATCTGCTTCTTTTCTTCTTCGCCAACAAGCTCTTTTAACTTATCAGCTTCCATCTGGTACATCTTAGCCATGTTCTCGATCTCTTTCTCGATATCTTCTTGCGTTGCTTCAATCTTTTCAGCTTCCACAACAGCTTCTAATACAAGACGGCTCTGGATACGTTTTAAAGCCTGTGGCTTTAATTCTTCCTGCATCTTCTGTGGAGTAAGACCTGTAAACTGCATATACTGCTCTAAAGAAAGACCCTGTGACTGAAGACGCTGTGCAAATTCCTGTGTCATCTGACGTGTCTGTGCATCTACCATCTGCTCAGGAATTTCCATTGTTGCGTTCTCGATAATCTTTTCGATGACCGCATCTTCTTTTTCTCTCTTGATATCATCTTCTTTTGTCTTAACTAATTTTGACTTTACTTCTTCTTTGTATGCATCTAATGTATCGCACTCTGATACATCCTGTGCAAAGTCATCATCTAACTCAGGAAGCTCTTTTACTTTGATCTCTTTAATCTTTACTTTGAATAATGCAGGCTTACCCTGAAGTTCTTCTGCCTGATACTGCTCTGGGAATGTCACATTAACTTCTACATCATCGCCAATGTTCTTTCCGACTAACTGATCTTCAAAGTTATCAATGAAAGAATGAGAACCTAATACTAATGTGTAGTCCTCAGCTTTTCCGCCTTCAAACTGCTCACCGTCTACATAACCGTCAAAGTCGATCACAACAGTATCTCCGTCCTGTGTCGCTCTGTCATCAATTGTGATCATGCGGGCATTTGACTCTCTTACTCTGTCGATCTCAGCACTGATCTCATCTTCTGAAACTTCTGCTTCTTTCTTTTCTACTTCAATCCCTTTATAGTCACCAAGTGTAACATCCGGCTTAATTGCAACTGTTGCTGTGAAAATGAAAGGCTTTCCTTTTTCAGCCTGCTCTACAGCGATCTCCGGCTGAGCTACGATCTCTAATTCACTTTCCTTTGCTGCTGATTCATAAGCATCAGGGATAATGATGTTTGCTGCATCTTCTACGAAGATTCCCGCACCATACATTTTCTCGATCATGGCACGAGGAGCTTTACCCTTACGGAATCCCGGCAAGTTGATCTTATTCTTACTCTTCTGATATGCTTTGTTGAGTGCTGCTTCAAATTCATCCGCAGCTACTTCAATTGTAAGCTTAGCCATACTCTTTTCTAAGTTTTCTACCTGTACACTCATTCTTATATTTCCTCCTTAATATCTCCACGGGACTTGCCCGTAACTAACAAAATAAACATAGCATCTTCGATGCATGAAGCTGCTTCGCAACTTCCGTTTTAAAACACAGACTCGAAAAACAAAACATTGTTTTTCTCGTTAAGCTATCACACCTTCGGCGTTGCATCTTCGATGCATGAAGCTGCTTCGCAACTTCCGATAGCTTATAATATAGCATGATATACACTATAAAAGCAAGGGATTTTTGGAAAAATTGTCGCTACTTTTCTACAACATGTCCCTTTTCTTCTAAGACTTTGATCACCTCATCCACATATCGGTTGCAAAGCTCTTCGGTATCGGCTTCTACCATAACTCGGATCACAGGTTCGGTTCCGCTCTCACGAAGCAAGATACGCCCGTTATCCCCAAGTGCTTCTTCAACTTTCTTTGTCGCAGCGATCACGTCTGCATCATTTCTTGCGGCCGGCTTATCTGCCACACGTACATTTTTTAATACCTGCGGATATGCCTTTAAATCTTTTCTAAGTTCTGAAAGCTTTGCTTTCTTTTCAAGCATTACTTCCATTAACATTAATGAAGTAAGAACACCATCTCCGGTGACTGCATATTTACTGAAAATAATATGACCGGATTGTTCACCGCCAAGAGAATACCCATGCTCTGTCATATTTGCATTAACATATTTATCACCGACTGCTGTCTTTTCATATTTGATATTCTGTCGATCTAATGCTTTATATAAACCAAGGTTGGACATGATCGTTGTAACAATTGTATTTTCATTTAACTCGCCCTTTTCTTTCAGATAGCAGCCGCACAAATACAGAATCGCATCACCATCTATCACTTCACCCTTATCATCTACAGCCAGACAACGATCAGCATCGCCATCATAAGCAAAACCGACATCCAGATTATTTTCTCTGACATATTTTTGAAGATTTTCAATATGTGTCGAACCGCAATCACGATTGATATTCGTTCCATCCGGATTCATTCCGATCGCAAAGGTTGTCGCACCTAATGCATCAAATACACCTTTTGCTACCGAATAAGAAGAACCGTTCGCACAATCTAAACCCACTTTTACATTCTTAAACGATCTGGTTGCCAATGACATCAGATAACCGATATATCTGTGTCGACCTACTGCATAATCTACCGTACAGCCGATTGCATCCTTTGTTGCAAACGGAATCGTATCCTCCTTACTGTCAATATATGCCTCTATCTTTTCTTCAATCTCTGCTTCTAGCTTATGTCCTTTTCCGTTAATGACTTTCAAGCCATTATCATAATAAGGATTGTGGCTTGCCGAGATCATGATTCCACAGTCAAACTGCTCTGTACGCACCACATAAGATACACTTGGTGTTGGTGTAACATGAAGCAGATACACATCTGCACCGCTTGCTGTCAATCCTGACGATAAAGCGTCTTCAAACATATAGCTGGAACGTCTGGTATCTTTACCGATCACGATTTTTGCCTTATGCTCCTGTCCATAGTACCATCCTAAAAAACGTCCTACTTTATATGCATGTACTACATTCAGATCTACATTTGCTTCACCACGGAAGCCATCTGTTCCAAAATATTTCATTACTGTTCCCCCCTGTAATTTATTTTCCGAAATCCGTTTTTGATTCCTTTTATTCTTTCTACTAAAAAAGCAACAATTTATTGTATCATATTCTTTATACGAAAGCAAATTTTCCTCTTTTATCAGTTCTATCCTTTTTTTTGTTAATTTTTAAATTAAAAATTTTCCTCTTGCATATTCTATGCTGCCTTATGTGCTTTCAACACATACCACATATAACATGGCATATTATATTATTTCAACCTGTTTATTGTGGTACATTTTCTTTCGATACTTGCTAAAATTTCTATAAAACATTAAATACAGTCAACACAAAAGAGGAATGATCCATGAATAAAAAATATCAATTAACCTGCAAGGAGTTTGGTCTCCGCCTCGCTAAGATCCGGGAAAGCCGTAGTGTCAGTGCCCGTCAGATGAGCCTTGATATCGGTCAGAACAAAAATTATATCAATTCTATCGAATCAGGAAAAAATTATCCAAGCATGGTACATTTTTTTGATATTTGTGAATATCTGCATATTACACCACAGGCTTTCTTTGATACAGGGAATGAACAAACATTTTCTGTAACAACAGAAGATTTTTTGCATGCTATTTCCCATCTGTCACCCCAGAAGTACCATCACCTTTATCTGCTGGCATGCGATCTTTGTGAAGAAGATTCTGAATGAACATTCCGTTGTTAATATTCACCAAAATGGCAATTCTTCTTCCGGTTTGATATCACATCAAAAGAATAACCGTTCTGTTTCAGCTCCGTAATGATCACCGGCAATGCCAGCATAGTTGCCTTACAACTTGCTGCATCATGCAATAAAATAACCGGATCATCATACTTTTTATAGTCTTTTCGAAACTGGCACAAAATACTTTCTACCGACGGACATCCGACACAATCTTCCCCGCTTACATTCCAGTCGACATATCCGATCCCCTCTCCTTCCATTCTTGCAATCAGGTTTTTCTTAAATCCCTGTACATATGCATTGGCACTCCCCCATGGAAAACGAAAATATTTCGGAGTATATCCCAGTTTCTTTTTGATCTCTTCTTTAGTCTGCTTTAAATCCCTATAATAACTTTCCTCTGACTGATAAATCTTATCGGCATCGTGCGAATAGGTATGCATTCCTATTTCGTTTCCGTTTTGGATCGCTTTTTTTGTCACCTGTACCAGATCGCCGTCTAACTGTTCCCCGATTACAAAAAAGGTAGCCACTGCATGATTCTTTTCTAAAATCTCCAGATAGTTTTCTGTCAAAACACTGGGACCATCATCAAAAGTAAGATACGCAGTCTTTTTTTCAATCGGTGCTTTCGTCACCTGTGCCATAGTCTTTTGGGGTGTATGCTGTCTGGTCAGCAAAATGCCCAAAAGCATACAGGCAGCCCCCATCCACACAACTGCCATCAGGATAAAAAAAAGATATCTACCTTTTGATCTCATATCGTTTTGCCTCCCTTGTGTACTTTTGCTCCATTCCTGCCACTCTTAATAAAGATATGTCCTTTTTAACAAAATAGAACATTTCTTATATTTTCGTACTTTTTTGCCAAACTGCTTTTGCAAAACTTTCCAAAGCGAAATTTTCGTTTGCACAATAAATAATTTTCGTTGTGAAAACGTCCGTTTTTCCTTGCTTTTTCCTATCATTTCATATATAATTTTAGGCGAATATTGCGTCATTACAGAATGACATCCAGTCAGAATTCACAAAAATATATATTGCCTTATGGGGCGGAATGGAGGATATTTATGAAATTCGGTTATTTCGATGACCCAAATAAGGAGTATGTCATTACAACTCCTAAGACACCACTTCCATGGATCAATTACTTAGGAAGCAGCAACTTCTTTTCTTTGATCTCTAATACCTGTGGTGGATACAGCTTTTACAAGGATGCGAAACTTCTTCGCCTGACACGTTATCGCTACAATAATGTTCCAACAGATGAGGGTGGACGTTATTACTACATAAAAGATGGCGATACCGTATGGAATCCGGGATGGCAGCCTGTAAAGACAGAGCTGGATTCGTATGAATGCCGTCATGGTATGGGTTACAGCCGTTATACATCAGAAAAGAATGGTTTAGAGGCATCGTTACTCGCATTCGTTCCTGTAGATGAAAATTGTGAAGTCAACCAGCTTACTTTTACAAACAAATCAGACAAAGCAAAGGAATTCAGCGTATTTTCATATATTGAATTCTGTCTTTGGAATGCAATGGATGATATGACAAACTTCCAGCGTAATTTAAATATCGGTGAAGTCGAAGTAGTCGGATCTACGATCTACCATAAGACAGAATACCGTGAGCGTCGTAATCATTTCGCTGTATTTTCCGTAAACGCTCCTATCGATGGTTTCGATACAAGCCGTGATGAGTTCCTTGGTGCTTATCGTGGTGTTAATGATCCTCAGGTTGTTGCCGAAGGAAAATCACATAATTCGATCGCAAGCGGCTGGTCTCCGATCGCTTCCCAGCAGATCAACGTAACATTACAGCCGGGTGAATCTAAGAGCTTTATCTATGTATTAGGTTATTGCGAGAATCTGGAAGACGAAAAATTCGTTGCTCCTAATGTGATCAATAAAAAACCTGCTGACGAACTTCTTGCCAAGTTCCAGACAAATGAGCAGGTAGAAGCTTCTCTTGCTGCATTAAAAGCAAACTGGGAAGATCTTCTTTCTAAATTCACAGTACATTCTGATGAAGAAAAGTTAGACCGTATGGTAAATATCTGGAATCAGTATCAGTGTATGGTTACATTTAACATGTCACGTTCTGCTTCATATTATGAATCAGGTATCGGCCGTGGAATGGGCTTTAGAGATTCCTGCCAGGATCTTCTCGGTTTCGTTCATCTGATCCCGGAAAGAGCGCGTCAGAGAATCATTGATATTGCTTCTACCCAGTTTGAAGACGGAAGTGCTTATCATCAGTATCAGCCATTAACAAAGAAAGGTAATGCCGATATCGGTTCCGGCTTTAATGACGATCCGCTCTGGCTAATCGCAGGTACTTCAGCTTACATCCGTGAAACAGGTGATACCAGCATCTTAGAAGAAATGGTTCCGTTTGATAATGACGAAAGCAAAGCTGTTACATTAATGGAACATTTAAAACGTTCTTTTGATTATATCGTAAATCATAAAGGTCCACACAACCTTCCATTGATCGGTCGTGCTGACTGGAATGACTGCTTAAACTTAAACTGCTTCTCAGAGCATCCGGGTGAATCCTTCCAGACATTCGGTCCTAGTGAGGGTCCTGTAGCAGAATCTGTATTTATCGGTGGCATGTTCGTTATGTATGGTAAAGAATATGCAGATCTTTGTGCTTACACAGGCGATCAGGCCGAAGCAGACCGCGCTATGAAGGAAGTAGCAGCTATGAACGATGCCGTATTAGATGGCGGCTGGGATGGTGACTGGTTCGTTCGTGCTTATGATGCACAGAGCAATCCAATCGGATCTAAGAGTTGTGAAGAAGGTCAGATCTATATTGAGCCACAGGGCTTCTGTGTTCTTGCCGGTATCGGTGTAGAAACCGGAGAAGCAAAGAAAGCTTTAGATTCTGTAAAAGAAAAACTCGATACAAAATATGGTATCGTACTTCTTCAGCCACCTTATACCAGATATCATGTTGAACTTGGTGAGATTTCTTCTTATCCACCTGGATATAAAGAGAATGCCGGTATCTTCTGCCACAACAACCCATGGATCTCTTGTGCAGAGACTGTGATCGGTCGTGGTAACCGTGCATTTGAAATCTACAAAAAGACCTGCCCTGCATACATTGAGGATATCAGCGAAATTCATTGCACAGAGCCTTATGTATACTCTCAGATGATCGCAGGTAAAGATGCTCACTTCTTTGGACAGGCTAAAAACAGTTGGCTTACCGGTACTGCTGCATGGACTTTCGTCAATGTATCACAGTACATCTTAGGTGTGGTTCCTACTTTAAACGGTCTTAGCATTAACCCTTGTATCCCTTCCGAAATGGGTACGAAATTCACAATGACACGTAAATACCGTGAAGGTGTTTACAATATCACTGTAGAGAATCTAAACAAAGTGGAAAAAGGTGTTACAAAACTGATCGTAGATGGCAAAGAGCTTACAAACACAACTGTTGTTCCTTATGAAAAGGGCAAAGCAGAATATAACGTAACAGTTGTTATGGGATAAAAATTCTCCTAATAAATCATAAACTTTATTTCATCATAGAGTGGTACTTAAAAAGCAGATCAAAATAGAAATGTTTTGGTCTGCTTTTTCGTATCACATTGTTTCTTTTATTTATTTTATTGTGCATTTCCTCCTTCTGTTATATACTAAGAATAACAATATTTTACATATTTAGCTGATACACAGCAGAATGGAGGGGCTTATGAAAAAGAAATTCTATTCTATTATTGTAACACTTTTAATGTTACTTTTTGTTCCTGTTACGATACAGTCTACCACAGCAAAAGCCAAAACTTTTTCTGGGAAATGCGGTCAAAATGCTTCTTGGAGTTATGACACCAAAAAATACATTTTGACCATTCACGGAAAAGGAACTGTCAATCAGGCAATTGAATTACCCCCGGATGAAGAATATCCGGATACTATTGTCATTCAAAAAGGAATCACCTCCCTAAAATGCACAAAAGATGGGATTTCTCCATTGCTTACCTGCCGTGTAATAGAATGTCCGTCCTCTTTGACCTCTATTTCTTTTGGCGCATTTAATAAAATATCCGTAAGCGAAATTTACCTTTCTAAAAATCTCAAAGGTATTGGTAATGGTGCATTCTTCGGTATTGAAAATTGTGAATCCATCTCTATGCCAAAATCAAATCCTTACTATTGCTGTAAAAATAATATCCTTTTTTCAAAAGATCTAAAAAGGCTGATCTATTATCCAACCGGACTTGAACATAAAAAATATACTATTCCACAAAAAGTCATAAAAATCATGCCTTTAGCTTTTGCACAAAATACAAATCTGAAAGAAATTGTTCTGCCAAAGAATCTTCGATCCATCGGTGGAGGTGCATTCTTTCATTGTACACGTCTTCAGAAAATCAATCTTACTGCAAAAACAAACATAGATGCACTTCCTGATTTTGATGCCTCCAAATATATTGCAAAAAATAATATTATCTTAGACTGTCATGATGAAACACTGATTAAGTATTTGGAATATTCTTCTGATCCACGCAAAAACAGAAGCTGTTATCTTGGAGTCTTTGAAGGAACCTCCATCCAAAAAATCACTATTCCTGATAAAGTAACTTTCCTGCCTTCCAATACATTCCTTCCACTTTCGGCAGAAGATGCGGATGATATCCTAACCAAACCACTGCAGGAAATAACATTGGGAAAATCTTTTACAGGAAGGATCAATACCGGTGGAACTCCTTATAGTAAAAAATCTCTTATGCTGTATGACCTTCCGCTCAAAAAAGTTCACATTGCAAAAGAGAATAAAAAATATATTGTAAAAAACAATATCCTGTACAGTAAAAACAGCAAAACTCTGTATCAGGTTTTAAGAAGTTATAACAAAGATAAGCTGATCATTCCTGCAAAGGTACAACGAATTGCCAAAGGTGCTTTTATGAATTCTCCTTTTTCCTTAGAAACCATTTCTATCAAAGGAAATTTGCAATCCATCGATGCCTTTGCTTTTGCAGATTGTAAAGCATCACGATTAACTGTCAAAAAAAATATTCAGACCATCGGACGGGCTGCTTTCGCTAGTACAAATATCGAAACCTTTCAATGTAAAGGCAAAATTCAAACCATAAAAA
This sequence comes from Jutongia hominis, assembly GCF_014384965.1. GTDB lineage: Bacteria > Bacillota > Clostridia > Lachnospirales > Lachnospiraceae > Butyribacter > Butyribacter hominis. The sequence continues at coordinate 106,085 of NZ_JACRSW010000027.1, read as the reverse complement.
AAGACGCATTTGCTGCCTTAAAGAATCAGGATGTTCTATATCCTAAAAGTGTGCAAAACTACATAAAAAAATCATACTAAAGGATTCTGCTATATAATTCATATCTCATAAATAATATATAGCATATTTTTATCTTTTTCATAACATTATCATTATCTACAATTTATGGTATAATTCAGCAAACTATTAAATATTAATTTATTACTTCACTGAATGGAGGAGCCTATGAAAAAATATTATTTTCTGATGATTACATTATTGATTATTTTTCTGCCTGCAAGTACAGCTCATGCAAAAACATTATCCGGGAAATGCGGTAAGCAGGCACGATGGGTATATAATACCAAAACAAAAAATCTTACCATAAAAGGAAAAGGGTGCATTGATAAAAAGATCATAATAAAAGATCCTGCTTCCAAAAGAACCTCCTTTGAGACAAATGTCATTAAAATCCATAAGGGTATTACCGACATAAACTCCAATCAGCCTTTTTCTAAAGTTGTCTGCCGTGACAGTGTCTGGCTTCCTAAAACCATAAAAAAGCTTCGCACGGGCTCACTATGTTTTGCAAGCTCCTATCTTAGCGCAGTCATTCTTCCCAAAAACATAAAAAAGATTGAGACGGGAGCCTTCTTTTCACCTGATGGTTTTTCCAGAGTTTATCTGGATTCCAAAAATAAATATTACTGCGTCAAGGAACATGTTTTATACACAAAAAATAAAAAAGAGCTTGTTTATTATCCAAGCAGCAAACAAAACACAACCTTTCGGATCCCCAAAAGTGTTACCATCATTCGACCTCTTGCTTTTGCCGGAAATCTCTCCTTAAAAAAAGTCATTCTACCTAAAAAGATAAAAAAAATCGGCGGTGGTGCTTTCTTTTATTGCAAAAACCTGTCTTACATTAATCTGAAAAGTGATACGAAAATCAAATCACTGCCAGACTATGATGCAACTAAAAATGATCTTTTGCACTCTTACGATGATTCTGCAGAAGATGTTTCTAAAACCACTTCCAAAAAAGAATCCCATTATTATCATTATGGTGTTTTTGAATACACAGCATTAAAATCAATTGTTATACCGGACAGTATTACTACTCTTCCACCAGACACATTTAATATGAATCAGACTTATGCCAAACATCCCAATGATGGTCCCGGCATTCCGGAAGATGGAGTTCAGATTCCTGCTCCTATTCAAAGTATTACAATTGGAAAAAATTTCACAGGTGAGATCAATAGCGATGACCTTTCTTATTCTTCCAATTCCCTGGTGCTTTATCCTATTCTCATCAAAAAAATCATTGTAAACAAAGCTAATCCGAAATACTGCTCCACAGATAACACGCTTTTTAGCAAAGATATGACAACACTTTATCAAATAGCAGCAGATAATCAGACCTGCGACTATATTGTTCCACAAAATGTCAAACGGATTGCGCATGGTGCTTTTATGAGGCACACCCTTACGACACAGGAATATTTTAATGTAACGATCAACCATGATATGGAGTCTATTGGTGATGCTGCGTTTTATAAATCTGATATAGGCTCAATTACAATAAATAGTCATATAAAACGAATCGGTAAATATGCTTTTAGTCAAACGCAATTATATGAGTTCATTTGTAATGGTACCATCGATTCCCTTGAATCCCATGCACTTCCCTATAAAAAAATTCTAACAAAACTGGTTCTTCCCGATTCTTTCCGGCTTGATCCTTCTGTTTTTAGTTAATAATAATACCCCCCTCCTGCAAAGCAAATCCATCTTCAATCCTTTTGCTTTGCAGGAGGGGGCTTTTCTTCTTTCTTACTCTGCATCTTTTGCATAGATCTTATCTTTTTCAACAACCGTTCCAATGCCATTCGTCACATCTACAATGCTGACAGAACAGTTTGGTGGCACACATCCGCGCCAGATGTCTTCCTTATCTTCATAAAAATGACTCAAAAGGCATCGTGAAGCTGCTCCATGTGTCGATACTAATATATTGAGTTTATCATAACTTCCATCTTTCACCAATGATTCAAAGAAAGCTCCGGTTCTTTTGACCACATCGGGGAAGGTTTCTCCATGTGGCGGTCTGATACAATGCATCGGATCATGATAGAATTTGTCGATAAATTCCTGTGGCACTACTTTACTGTCACGGATCGATTCTCCTTCCCAGTCACCAAAGGACATTTCCTGAATCCTCTCGTCAGTAATGATCGGAACGGCACGATTTGCAAGAACAAGCTGTGCTGTCTGCTTTGCCCGAAGCAGTGGACTGCTGATTGCTATGTCAATCGGAACATCCTGCATACCTTTTCCGGTCAGTGCAGCTAACCGGATTCCTTCCTGATCTAACATAATATCTCTTTGTCCCTGCATTCTTTTTTCTTTATTCCATTCAGTTTCTCCATGACGGATAATATATAATCTCATGTGTATCCTCTTTTCTGTCAAGTCAATTCCTATGATTCATTTAACAATTTTTACGAAATATTTTTCTAACAGTCTGATTATAATATCTGTTTTTCTTCATTCAGCTACTACTAACTATGGTTAGGAAGTGAATCCTTTCTTTGATAGATCGTAAAATAATATTCCAGATCGTAATACGTCTGTTCATCGGAATCATGTGTCATAACCCAGTCATCGTCTTCATCCAGATTCGGAAAGAACACATCTGCTTCATAACGATAATCTACTTTTGTAACATATGCTTTCTTACAATATGGCAAAAAATCACGGTAGACTTTCTCACCACCGATAATAAAGATATCTTCATCGTTATATTCTTTCAAACGCTCTAATGCTTCTTCCTTGCTATGCACGATAATCGCATCACCAAAGGTATAATCTTTTTGGTGTGTCAAAACAATATTGGTACGGCCTTTCAATGTAGTACCGCCGGGCAGTCCTTCCATTGTCTTTCTGCCGCCTAAGACTACTTTTCCTGTCGTATTTTCCTTAAACATCCGTTTGTCACCGGGAATGCTGACTAAAAGTTCCCCCTTGTTGCCAATTCCCCAATGTGCATCCACACAAACGATTAAATTCATCTCTGTTCACCATCCTATCTGCTGTTACCTTGCTATCTCTCTTCTAACTACCCACCAAAAATCTCCATACAAAAAAGCACTTTTTGAACTGTCTTTCTATAAAGGAAATCTCCTTAGGAAAGTTCCTTAGGAAATCTTCTTAGGTAGTCTCCTCAAGCTGTCTTACTTCTTACTCTTCCCAAGGTTCTTTTGTGCGTTCCTTTGGTTCTTCAAAAAGATAGAGGTATTCCCGGTCAATATATGCTTTCATATAAACACCCTCATTTTGATATTCTTCTTCAAGAACCTGTCCATATTTACGAAGAAGATTTGGTTTCTCACCCTCTTCATAAGAAAATACCTTTTCTAACAACACTTTGTTCGCTTTTAAAACATTACTGATGCTTTCTAACATTTCTTCGATTCCCTGTCCGTATTTGGCAGAGATCCGTACTGTCTTATCGGCATGAAGATCTTTTAAACTTTCGGATGCTTCATAACGATCGATCTTATTAAATGCCGTCACGATCGGCTTATCGCCGACTTCTAACCGGTTTAATGTATCATAGACCGTATGCATCTGTGCATCCATATCAGGATTTGAACAATCCACCACATGCAATATCGCATCCGCATACTTTGCTTCTTCTAATGTCGAACGGAACGCCTGTATCAGATGATGTGGGAGCTTTCTTATAAAACCTACGGTATCCGTAAAGAGCATTTCTTCTCCGTTTTCCAGTGAAAACTTTCTTGTCGTCGGATCTAATGTAGCAAAAAGCTTATCTTCCGAAAGGACACCTGCACCGGTCAGATGGTTGAGTAACGTAGACTTCCCGGCATTGGTATATCCTACGATCGCTACGACCGGAATCGGATTTTCCTGTCTTTTCTTTCTGGTAACTTCACGATTCTTTTGTACCTGTGCCAGCTCTTTTCGTACAAACGTGATCCGTTCACGGATCAATCGACGATCCATCTCTAATTTCTGCTCACCGGGGCCTCTGGTTCCGATACCACCGCCAAGTCTTGAAAGTTCGGATCTGCCTCCGACTAAGTGGGAAGCACGATAACGAAGCTGTGCTAATTCTACCTGAAGTTTACCTTCACTGGTTGACGCTCTTTTTGCAAAGATATCCAGGATCATAACGGTTCGATCAATGACTTTGACACCGATCTCTTCCTGTAAGTTGTTATATTGTGCCGGTGTCAGTTCATCGTCACAGACAACACAGTCTGCATCATATTTTTCAACTAACTCTTTTACTTCCTGTATCTTTCCTTTTCCAATATAAGTTGCTGAATGGACCTTTTCGCGGTTCTGGATCACTTTTGCTAATGTGACAGCTCCGGCAGTCTGTCCGAGTTCTTCTAATTCATCCAGTGACTGTTCTGTATCATCATTTTCTGCCGTCGCAACACCGACTAAGATGATCTTTTCTTCCTGCTCGGCTGTATCATGCATCATATCGCCCATAGGATCCCTCCTTTTTTATTTTAAGGTAATAAAACGAAGTTCTTTTTGCATTCCGGTATCGTTCGGATACAGCTTCATATATTCTTTGGCTGCTTTTTTGGCTTCTGTTCTCTTCTTTTGACGCTCATATAAAAGCACCTGATTCTTCTTTAACATCTGGCTGGCATCGGTACTTCCATAAGAAACCCCCTTATCCAATGCCTGCTGTGCTTTCTCATATTCTCCCTGTTCCACATAAACAGATGCTAACCGGTTATAGACATCAACTGTAAGATCCTGTTTTTTTTCTTTGATATACTTTTCAAATGTCTTTACCGCTTTATCATATTCTTTTGCTTCTTTTTGCAAAATACCAAGATAATACAGGCTTTCCTTGCAATTTGCATCATAAGACATACTATAATATTCCTGTGCCTTTTTTGAATTTCCTTCATAATAATAAGCACGTCCGATCACAAGCAGATTTTCTGCCTTTTTAGATGAAATGCCAATCAGACCATCCAGCACTTCTTTTGCTGCATCGGTCTGGCCTTTTTCTTCATAGACAGAGTACAATGCAAAAGAAACCTCATATGCTGTCTTATCTGCCTCTAATGCTTCCTGATACACTTCTATCGCCTGATCATAATCTTTTGTGCTAAGATAGACATTTGCCAGTCCCATATATGCATCCGTATCTTTTTTATCTGACTGAATGATCTTCTTATAATCTGCTTCGGCTTTTTTCGTATCATTCAGATAGTTTGCAGCTAATGCCTGCGTATATAAAATGTCATTATTCATATCATCAAAATATGTGATCTCTAATGCTTTATCGCAATATTCCACGACACTCTTATAATTTCCAAGACCATACTCGGCAACAGCAATCCCATAATAAAGCTGCTTGTTGTTCTCTTTTGAAATCTTATTGTCTGTATCCTGTACAACCTTTGTCAATGTTTTCTTCGCTTCTTTGAAACGTCCCAGATGATTTAAGGACATTCCATATCCAATATAATAATCCATCTGTTCATCATTGGCTTTGATCGCCTTTTCAAAATAAGGAAGTGCCTTTTCGTATTTGCCGGCACTGGCAAGATCCATCGCATCCTGATAAGCACTGTCTGCCTTTCCACAGCCGGTTAAAGCAAGTACCAGTCCGAATGCTAATACTGCTTTTTTTATCGTTCCTTTTTCTATGTTATTTCTTTTCATTGTTACCCTCGTTTCCATGATTTGCTAAAATACACACTCCAAATAATCATATCATATTTCCGAACAAAAAAAAAGCTGTTACACAACGATCCTTCCGTTCTCCGACAGCAATGCATTCTCGCCTGCACTTACCTGTCAAAAAGATTCATCCGTCTCTCTTTGTCTAACAGCTTTCCTGTTTTTTTACATTTTATGAAGCCTTAACAAAATCACTTAACCGGGACATTTTTTCTCTCCAGCCATCCCATTACAGCCAGATCAATTTTTCCGAATGATCCTGTCAGCCTTATTTATTCTGAATGGCATCCACTAAGGCTCTTCTTTCTGTCGGTGTAAATGTACTTGGATCTAACAGCTCATCAACAAACTCATTAACATCTCCATCATCCCAGAAACGCATTTCCTGTGCAAGTTCCTGACAACGATATTCTTTTTTGCTGATCAGGATACGATAGCAATAATATCTTCCGTCTCTATACTGCTCTAAGTAACCTTTTAATACAAGTTTTCCCAAGAAAGTAGAAACCGTCTGTGATTTCCATTCTTTCCCATATCGTCCGTTTGCTTCTGCCAGTATATGTGCCAGTCTTGTGCCGTCTCCAAGATTCCAGACACATTTCATTGTAATTTTTTCGCTTTCTGTTAAACCTTTTACTTTCATCTTTAAATCCTCCAATCATTTGTTCTTTTTCTATTTTTATACCTTCCATAGAATGCACATATCGTCTATAAATCATAGCAAAACAAATTGGATTTTTCAATGTGATTCACAGAATTTTAACAACTATATTGAATAATTATCACCTGCGCTACACTGCCATTCCACAAGATCTGCCAACGTAACATTATCAACTACACTCTTAATCGCATCGTTGAGTCGGGTCCATAGGATTAAGGTAGCACAACTTGACTGTCTTTCGCAATCATTTTCCTCATAGTCCAGACAAGATACAGGAGCAAGGCTTCCTTCTGTTAAACGAAGAATCATGCCAACAGTGTATTCTTTCGGTTTTTTTACCAAAAGGTATCCCCCCTGCGGTCCACGAATACTACGCACATAACCTGCCTTATGCAGAACCGATATGATCTGCTCTAAATATTTGTCTGAAATCCCCTGTCTCGATGATATATCCTTGATCCTTACCGGACCGGCTTCATTATGCATTGCAATATCGATCATCAGACGCAAAGCATATCTTCCTTTCGTTGAAATCTTCATATAAATCTCTCCATTTCCTATTTCTTTTCTCAATCTCTATAATATTAGTATGAAATATATGATAACTGTTTTTATCTATATTGTCAACTAAGAAAAGCCAATGCATATATCTCCGATCAACCATCTGTAAAATGCAAAAAATAAAAAAATGCAAAGCCAGCGCTTTACTATATATACCACTACTGTACGATCAGTTTTCTATTCCATAAAAAACCTGCCCCTTTTCATATCCGTTCCGATATGGTAGGGGCAGGTTATATCCGTATATTGCTATTTATCATTCTCTTTTTGCAAAGAATCCTTTAGGTATTCTTCGTATTTCTTTACGATCAGTTTACGGCCGCTCTTACGGATAGGAATCATATTATCATTTAGCATGATAAAGTCCGAGTCAATCAGTCCTGCAACATATTGTAAATTTACGAGATAACTTTGATGGCAGCGTAAAAAGCGTTCATCTTTGATTTCTTCTTCAAAAGCGTCTAATTTACTGTAAACTTTTACAGCGCCCTGCGTTGTTGTATGAATATATACGACTTTATTGTCCGATTCCATATAAATAATATCTTTATAAGGGATCACAACAAGTTTACGCTTTGATTTTACTTCAATAAAATTCTGATTCTTCTGTGGATGCTTCTGGATATAATAATCAATCATTGCCCCGATCCGTCCGGATTCATATGGTTTTAACAGATATCCCATCGCATGTATCTCGTATGCTGCAATCGCAAAATCCTTGCTGGATGTACAATATACAATCTCTGACTTCGTATCCACTGCACGAATCCGTCTTCCTGCTTCAATTCCATCAATCTCATCCATCATAATATCGAGAAAGATCAGATCATATGGATGGTTACTATATCCTTCTACTAATGTTTCGGCGTTTTCATATGTGTCTACCTGAAAATCAAGCCCCCTGTCTGTCATCAGAAAGCAGACAATCTCTTTTAACATCTTACAATCCAGTCTGCTATCCTCACATATCGCTGCTTTTATCATTTTTCGTACCTCTTCTTAAAGTCCTTAAAGTCAAGTATATAGTATCAGACAGCGTATGGTCAAGCTCTTTTTATGCTTTCTGCCTTTTTTGCATTACAAGCCTGCATGACAATATTGTATGCTTCTTTTGCTTCCTCTTTTGTAAGCTGGCGAAGGTCTCCTAACGGATAGGAAATTCCTAATGCATCGTATTTTACTTTACCCATGGAATGGTACGGAAGCATCTCTACTTTTTCTACATGGGATAATTGTGCCAAAAAAGATCCCAATGCTTCTAATTCTTCTTTCCGGTCAGTAATTCCCGGTACGACTACATGACGGATCCAGATTGGGATTTCTTTTTGATCCAGATATTTTGCAAAAGACTGACTATGCTTTGCACTGTGCGTAGTCAGCTTCTTATGTGCCTCTTCTTCCATATGCTTGATATCCAGCATGACTAAATCTGTTACAGAAAGAAGAGTATCTATCTTTTCCATCTGCTGCCCTGTCTTCTCATTTTCTTTAACCGGAAACATAATGCCGGAAGTATCTAAGCAGGTGTGAATTCCTTTTTCTTTTGCTTTATAAAAAAGCTCCGTCAAAAAATCAATCTGCAGCATCGGTTCTCCACCGGTTGCCGTAATCCCTCCGGTCTTATAAAAACTTTTGTTTCTCTCAACTCTGTCAATAATCTCATCTGCTGTCATGGTATGAGCTGCATCCTGCATATTCCAGGTGTCCGGATTATGACAATACTGACAACGCATCGGACATCCCTGAAAAAAGACAACAAAACGCACGCCCGGACCATCTACTGTACCAAATGATTCTAATGAATGAATATATCCTTCCATCTCATTTTCCTTTCCGTACTGACCAATCAATCTGTAAAGAAAACCAGACAACAAAAAATTGTCTGGCTTTCTGCTTTTTATTTCTCCACAAAGTAACTATAACCATGCATACGACAGCAATTTTTTGATTATAATTCTTTACATACGCTCATGGAATGTTCTTGCGATCACTTCATCCTGCTGTTCTTTTGTCAACTTAATAAAGTTTACGGCATATCCTGATACACGGATCGTAAGCTGCGGATAGTTTTCAGGATGTTTCTGTGCATCTAACAGGGTATCACGATTTAATACATTGACATTCAAATGATGACCGCCCTTGTGTGCATAACCATCCAATAATGCTACTAAGTTATCTTTTGCATTTTCTTCATCTTTTCCTAATGCATCCGGTACGATCGAGAACGTATCAGAAATACCATCCTGCGAATCCATAAACGGAATCTTAGCAACACTGGCAAGTGCAGCGACAGCACCATGTGTATCTCGTCCATGCATTGGATTTGCACCCGGTGCAAATGGCTCTCCTGCTTTTCTTCCATCCGGCGTAGCACCTGTATTTTTACCATAAGATACGTTCGATGTGATCGTTAAGATTGAAGTTGTCTGAATACCACCACGATAAGTATGATTTCCTCTTACATACTGAATAAATGTGTGCAGAACTTCTTTTGCGATATCATCGACTCTGTCATCATCATTTCCATACTTAGGAAAATCACCTTCTACTTCATAATCAACAACTAATCCGTCTTCATTACGGATCGGCTTTACTTTCGCATATTTGATCGCAGATAAAGAATCGGCTACAACGGAGAATCCGGCAATGCCTGTTGCAAACCAGCGTTTTACATGCTTGTCATGCAAAGACATCTGTAATCTCTCATAGCAGTATTTATCATGCATATAATGAATTACATTTAATGCATTAACATAGACACTTGCAAGCCATTTCATCATATCCTTGTATGCATCCCATACTTTATCATAATCAAGATATTCATCTGTGATCGGACGATATTTTGGTCCTACCTGCTTGCCACTGATCTCATCCACACCACCATTGATCGCATATAATAAGCATTTTGCAAGGTTAGCACGTGCACCAAAGAACTGCATCTCTTTACCGATACGCATAGAAGATACACAGCATGCGATACCATAATCATCACCATGTACGACACGCATCAAATCATCATTTTCATACTGGATTGCAGAATGCTTAATCGAAATATCGGCACAGAATTTCTTGAAAGCGTCCGGAAGCTGCTCTGACCAAAGTACCGTAAGGTTTGGTTCAGGTGCGGCACCAATATTGTTCAATGTGTTCAAATAGCGGTAAGACATCTTCGTCACCATATGACGGCCGTCAATACCGACACCCGCGATAGATTCAGTAACCCATGTAGGATCACCTGCAAAAATGGAATTATACTCTGGTGTACGTGCAAATTTGATCATACGCAATTTCATGATGAACTGATCCACAATCTCCTGGATCTCTTTTTCTGTATATGTTCCCTCTGCAAGATCACGCTCTGCATAGATATCTAAGAATGTCGATGTTCTTCCCAGACTCATTGCTGCACCATTCTGCTCTTTTACTGCCGCAAGATAAGCAAAATAAACAGCCTGTGTTGCTTCTAATATATCATTTGCCGGCTGTGAAATATCGCAGCCGTATATCTTAGCAAGCTCTTTTAACATACCTAATGCACGAATCTGCTCCGATAATTCCTCGCGCTCACGGATCACATCAGAATACATAATCGTTCTTGTAGAATTTAATTGTTCCTTTTTATCTTCAATCAGACGGTCAACACCATATAAAGCTACACGACGATAATCACCGATAATACGTCCACGTCCATATGCATCCGGCAGACCTGTGATGATATGAGCACTTCTGCACGCTCTCATCTCCGGTGTATATGCATCAAAAACACCCGCATTATGTGTTTTGCGATGTGTTGTAAAATATTCTACTACTTCCGGATCTACTTTATATCCATTGTCTTCACAAGCTTTGATTGCCATGCGGATACCGCCATATGGCTGAAGAGAACGCTTGAATGGCTTTTCTGTTTGAAAACCAACAATCTTTTCTTTGGATTTGTCTAAATATCCCGGTCCATGTGATGTAATTGTAGAAATCACCGATGTATCCATATCCAATACGCCACCGGCCTCTCTTTCTTTCTTCGAAAGTTCCAGTACCTCGTCCCACAGATCAAGCGTATCCTGTGTCGGTCCTTCCAAAAATGCTTCATCGCCATCATATGGGTGATAGTTTTTCTGAATGAAATTACGGACATTGACTTCTGTCTGCCAAGCTCCTCCTTCAAAATTTCTCCACTGATTTTCCATAATTTGTAACCTCCTACTCTATGCTGTATTATGTGCATTATCCAGATACAATGAGAATCCGGTCCTGTTAGGATAAAATACTCTCATCTGATAACGGATTACGTTATACGCCGAAAAAAAAAAACGACTATCTGGACTAAATCGCCCAGACGGTCGGCATCTTCTCGTTATACTTCATGTGGTATACTCCACTTCCGTCAGTCATATAACATGCTTTGATAATACTAATCTTTACTTCTTTTGTCAATCTTTTTTTACCGGAAATATTTGAGAAAAAAACTCATAGAATTATATGAGAAAATTAGTCATGATCAACAATACAATTCTTTCCGGAACGTTTGCCAAGATACAATCGCCTGTCAGCAACACGGAAAGAATGCATGAACTGCTCTCCTTCTGTGGAATCCGCGAGTCCCATTGTAATCGTAATCGTTACTTTCTCACCCTTTGTACTCTCTATTTCGGCTGTTTGAACTTCTTCTAACAACTGTATACCAACTCTTTTTGCCTGTTTCTTGGTACAGACCGGCATCAGGATCAGAATTTCTTCTCCTCCCCAGCGACAGACAAAATCACTGCCCCGTACAAATTCTTTGAAAATTTTAGAAACAGCTACCAAGACTTTATCTCCAGTCTCATGACCATATGTATCATTTACTTTTTTAAAGTCATCAATATCTGCAATGATCACGGAATATACTTCTTCTTTCGCATCAAGTTCTGTATATTTATTTCGCAAATAACGACGATTGACAAGACCTGTCAGTGCATCACGCATAGACATTTTCTTAAACTCTATGTTCTGGCTTTTCAGACGATTCTCTAACACATTGATCCTTGACATAAAAGTAGCTGAAAAAAGAACCAATGCACAGGCACAGGTGACAAAATTAAGCCAGTTGATCAATTCATAAGAAAAGTCTCTGTCTGTTCCAAGGATCGGATCATGAAAACTTGATATCAGCACAGATACAAGAAATGCAGCAAGTATAATTGCCAGAAAGCGAATGATCGCAATCTGCTTTTTCTCCGTAGAAAAAATATACGATGCAAAATAACTTGCAGCAAGCAGACCGATCAGATACAGATTAAATCCATATCCGAGTCCAAATATATAAGTAGCTGCCACATAATATCCTACCACTTCACCAAAACAAAGATAATACGCCATATCATATTTTTTCTTTTTTGCACTAAAATAACACAAAAAATAAATCAATACGCTCAGAATATTAACCATACTCATCGGGTTCATTCCAAATAGGGTAAAATACAGCGCAATCATGACAAAATGATATAAACCAAGTAAAAAAATCATAAAATATTGAATCTGCTGTGTTTTTAAATCAACACGATAATTTCCTGATAAAAAAGATTTTATTCCCCGAAACATTTTTTCTCCATTTCATTCCAATTTTAATCATACAATATCATTATATTATAGCAATTTTCCTTTTTCTTTGCAACATTCCTCCCCTTTTTCATATATTATCCATAACAATACCTATATCAAGGAGCCTTCCATGAACCACTCTTTTTCCTGTCATTGTGCACAAGATGAAAGACAGCGTTTTTTGCAGGATATCCTGCTCCAAAAAGGGTATCATGCTGTTGCTGCAGAACTCGCAAGCGAACAGGAATTAGCCTGCAATGAAGTATTATCCTGTAAAAAGATCATTCTGCTTCCTGTGCCGGTATCAGAAGTAATGTTAAAAAAAATGATTCCTTTCTTTTCAAAAAAACATATCATTCTCGGAGGAAATCTTCCCAAAAATTTTGTCACCTATTGCAATGAACATGAGATTGCCTGTCTGGACTATATGAAAATTCCTGAAATTGCGATTGAAAACGCAGTTGCAACAGCCGAAGGAGCTATCTTTCATGCGATACAGATCAGCAAATACACATTACACCAGAGTAACTGTCTTGTCATTGGATTTGGAAAATGTGGTGAGATTCTTGCCGATCGACTATATGGATTAAAAGCAGATGTTACGGTTTCCACACGCGACGGCAGGCATAAAGCAAAAGCTCGTTCGTATGGATATGATGTCCCGGAAGTGATCCCATATGAAACTTTTGCCTTTCTATTTAATACCGCTCCGGCAAAAGTGATCACCCCTTCTGTGATCGACCGATTATCTCCCGACACAGTTATCATCGACATTGCATCACATCCCGGCGGTGTGGATTATAATTACTGTATCAAAAAAGACATTGAAGCCAGACATTGTCCCGGTCTTCCGGGGAAGCTTTCTCCAAAAACTTCTGCCGAGATCATTTATAAAAATATATGTGACCTGCTTCAAAATATGACAAGGTAAGATTTAAAAAAAGACTGTCTGCTATTGCGCACCCGGCAGACAATCTGCAAAATTTCATTTTATGATAAAAACAGTGCGCAGAAATGAGGATAATTTAATCATGACAGATACAGCATCTACACCAAAAATTACATTAGGATTTGCCATTTCCGGTTCTTTTTGTACGTACCAGAAAATCCTGACCATATTAGATTCTCTTCGAGAAATGCCATGGGATATCATCCCGATTTTTTCCGAAAAAAGTGCAACCTTAGATACCCGGTTTCAAACAGCCACATCATTTGTTAATCAGGTTGAAAAGCTCACCGGACACAAAGGGATCTTTACTATACAGGAAGCAGAACCGATCGGTCCAAAAGGATATCTGGATGCTTTGATCATCGCTCCCTGTACCGGTAACACACTTGCGAAACTTTGCACCGGCATTACGGATTCTACCGTTTTAATGGCAGCCAAAGCACATCTTCGCAATGAAAAGCCCCTGATCATCTCAATCTCTACAAATGATGCCTTAGGCATTAATTTTCAAAATATCGGAAAGCTTTTTACATCAAAAAACATTTTCTTTGTACCTTTTGGGCAGGATAATTACCGCAAAAAAAGCCATTCCATGATCGCACATACCGAATTGATACCCGATACGATCTTAGAAGCATTAAACGGACACCAGATCCAGCCGGTGATCCGATCCCCCTTTTAGGAGTCATATATGACTAGATCCTATCCGAGAAAAAAGGCAAAGTGTATGACTGTATCAAACACTTTGCCTTTTTCATAGGGCACAAAACTGCACCATTTATTCGCTTTTATCCTCCTGGGGAGTTTGCGTTGGTTTCTCTGTCTTTGCCGGTTCTTTTGTCTTTGACGGTTCTTTCGTCGCTTTGGCAGATGGCTTTTTCGTTGGTGTTGGTGTTGCTGTCACTTCTGCATTTGATTTGTTCTTGATCAAAACATGAACATAAACTTCTTCTACGATCTCACAGTCTTTTAAACCGGAAAAATCAACTGGAAGTTGGTATGTCCCGGCTCCTAAAGCACCACAATCGACAGAAGCGGTAATATCATCTGCCTCCAGACCTTTTACATAAGATTCCTTTCCGGAAACCACAATTTCGATATTGCCGGATGGGTCATATGCTTCCCCTTCATAGGCTGCATCCAGATTCTTTAACATAATACTACTCGTTGGAATCTTGATCTTTTTTTCTTTTTTCTTTTCGACATCAATCTTAACTGATATCTTTTGATATTCTTCCGGTATGGTAATTCCATCCGGCAGATAATTGACAACTTCAATATCTCTTTCCAAATCCGATGAATCAGAAGTTAAACCGGTCACATCAATCGGTATATCCAGTCTGGATATACTTGCTAACTTTCTTGCACTTCCGGCGATCTCAATCTCTTCCGGTACACAGGTCGCATCCACATATTCATAACCGTTTGCTACTTTACCTTTTATATGAATCTTAACCGGTATTGTTTTATTTTGCAACAGACGTGCTTTTACCCGTATGGTTTTCTTTTCAAAAGACAGAGTGGATGAAATAATCTTGTTCCCTTTTTTATCATATGCCGCCGGCTCTAAATTCTTTAAAAAGCTGTCACTTGCTCCATTGACATTCAATGTCACTTTCACCGTTGCAATCCTGTCGATTACAGATTCTCCGCCGGATACTTCAATCACATTTGGCTTTGCATTACACGAACCCACAGTATATCCTTCTGCCGGTGTTCCCTCTGTCTCAACCGTAACTTTGACCTGCTTTGTCTCCATATCTTCCAGAGACACTTTTAATACCTGTGTACATTCCAGTTCTACATCCGAAGAAGTTGCAATCTTTAAAGACGGCTTGATATCCACGGAATTAACTGCGGAAAGTTCTGACAGATCGGCTGTTGCCTTGATATCCGAAGCATCGAGATTATCTACAACACTTCTTCTTCCACGGACACGGACGGTAGCCGTTCCTCCTTCTACGATTTCATAAACTTTATGCACCGAACGTAATGCATCTTCATTCGTCAGATCAACATGCACCATATAACTTTTCGTCTTGTAGGGATCATCAATATTCACAATAAAAAGCCATACCAGTAAGGCTCCCAAAAACGATAAGATCTTAATGGACAGATTATGAAAAAGCACTTTTTTCCAGAATGCTGCAATATCTTTTTTCTTTTCCTGATTATTTTTTGGCTCCACGATAATCCCTCCTGACTCTTCTTAATCTTGCTGTGATCTGCTCTTACGAACTGTTCGACGGATACGAAAGCGCTTTTTGCCTCCCTCTTGCTCCTGCTTTCCTTGCATTTCACCTAATTTCTTTTTCAAAAGCTCACCATCAATATTTCGTAAAAGTTTCCCATGAATCGCTATCGAAATCTTACCTGTCTCTTCTGAAACAATAATCGTAAGGCTGTCACTTACTTCACTTATACCGACACCGGCACGATGTCTTGTACCAAGTTCTTTTGATAAACCTAAATTATCTGATAACGGAAGGTAACAGGTAGCCGATACAATCCTGTCATCCCGAAGAATTACTGCGCCGTCATGAAGAGGTGTATTATGTTCAAAAATATTGATCAACAACTGACTGCTGATTGCTGAATCAATCGTAATACCGGTTCTCTCATATTCTGCCAGACTGATATCCTGCTCCAAAATGATCAATGCACCTGTCTTTGCTTTTGCTAACTCTACAGTTGCTTTTACGATCTCCGTGATCGTCTTGTCCGAAAAGCGATCCTTTTTGTCTTTCGAATCATCAAACGGAATGATTGAAGTCACAATATTTTTCCTTCCAAGTTCTTCCAAAGCTTTTCGAAGCTCCGGCTGAAAAACAACTGCCAAAGCAGTAAGACCAATCGCAAGTCCTTTATTAAAAAGCCAGATAATCACACTCATATCAAGGAAATAGGCTACCAGATAAATCAGACTTAATACAACAATTCCCTTGAGTAGTGTCCATGCTCTTGTTTTCTTTACCCAGAATATAATATGGTATAAAGAAAAAGCAATAATAAATATTTCCACAATATCAATAAATGTCATCTTCGGCAGTGCTAATAAAGAAAATGTATCTTTTAAAATTTGTATAACCGAATCCATGCTTTCCTCCTTACCATATCCTGTGGACTGTTACTATCAATCTTCTTTGCCTTTTATTTTTCATCATGTTTTTCAGGGAAAATGATATCTTCATCAAAATCCTCTTCAACCGGCTCTGTTTTTCCGGTATCCGTATCTGTGTCTCTATCAACGGTATTAAAACGCTTGACTCGTTTATTTGGTGCAGCAACGCTCATCTTGGGAACAGCACGAACATAATAATAATATTCATCATCTTCAAATTGCAAATTCTCTACTCCGGCATAATTAAGTGCCAGACGCATAAACTGTATCATCCACACAAGCACAACCGATAACGCTGTACCTGCTAAAAGAGCAAACATCTTTGTATCGATCTTTACAAAATAATTCGTAAGCAATAGCAAAATAACGTTTAAGATTCCACCGGTCAGGATAGCAATCTCAAATGCGTAATCCATTTCTTTGCTGCGGATAATATTAACTGTTACTGCCACAACACAAAATACAAGAATCATCACATACATTTCTTTGTTATCCAGAAACTGCTGTAATGCGACATGATACAAATTAATATTCGTATCTGTTGACGTACTGACAACGGTTACAACAGTCTGTAACAGATAATACATGCTCACACTGCATATAATCGGCACAACGGCGATCGGTCCCATGATCAGTCCTAAAAATATCGGTATCGCATATGCCATATGAAACGGAAAGGCTATAAAAAATGCCAGAAAAATATACGCATGCTCCGGCACAAACTTAATATATACATAATACAGAATCACAAAAACAGTGCCTACAACCAATGCCAATACCGGTGATACATAAAAGATATGCGCAACTACAAACACTGCCGCCGCAACGACCAAAGCCCCTCCGGGCATCACAATACCAAATACTGCCAGTATCAGAACAATATACCAATGATTTAATGCCGGATTATAACCGATCACCTCATTTGCTGCTAAAAATGTCAAAAGTCCGGCAGCAAAACGAAACAGCGAATCTAAAAACCGGGAATATTTCTGATAAATGTTTTTTAAATGTTCTCTAAGAACTAATAGATGTATCATCCCCATTTTCCTCCCCGTTTTCATTTTGCTGATAAAATGCTCCCAGTACCTCTATATGCTCCAGATAAGACCGGACCAGATCCTGGCTGACTGTATATTGTTTCAAATAATAAAAATAGGAGAAAAAAACAGTACCGGTCAGAAGGATAAAATATCCTCCCCCTATCATAATGCCCAGTTGTAAGTAATTCAAACGAACAACATTAACAAAAAGATAATCAGAAAAATAAAGTGCGATCAGAAACAAGACCAGTAAATAACTGACAGTTATGTTCCATACTGCTGAAATAGTATGTGAACGGATATAATCAGACTTATAATATCCGCCTTCATGTAACTGGTCTTTGCATTTTTTTGTCTCATCAAGTGCAATCTGTGTCATGATATGCACTTTTTCTTCATTTACCATACAGCTCTCCTACTCACTATCATTTTATCATCTTTCATTGTACCACATCCTCTTATCCTTTTCTAGCATTCCCATAAAGAAATTCTTACCGAATTTCCGCATTGCCGATCTGCTTTTTTTATGCAAAAGATCTCTCTGCATGACATACCAAAACGTTTCTGGTACAAATCCGAAAAATTTGATACAATAAAAAGAAACGATCAAAGCATTTCTCTTTTGATATGACTTTGGCTCATTTTGCAAAAAGGAACTGATTTTATGATAGCAAAATTACAATTTTATTTAAAGCGGATACAGGATGGACGTTTAAAAGAAATGTGGACTCAAACTTTATGGCTGTATTCGTATGTCCGCAAATACTGGTTTTCGATTGTACTCTATACTCTGATCGGTCTTGGCGGCACCGGAATATCACTGATCACAAGCCTGCTTTCGCGCGATCTGGTAGATATTGTTACCGGACATAAAAGCAATGAACTTTTAAAAACCTTTATTATGTATATCAGCTTTACACTTGCTAATGTGATCCTTTCAAAGATTCTAGATTATATTGCAACGATCATTTCATTAAAAATAGATAATGCGATCAAAGCAGATATCTTTGAAAAAATGCTGTTGACACGTTTAGAACCTTTGATGTCATATCATACCGGCGATCTTTTAACACGCTGGAGTTCTGATGCTTCTGTAATTTCAGACGGCGTTTTAAACTGGCTCCCCGACCTGCTGATCGCAATTGTGCGTTTTTTATCAGCACTCGGTATCGTACTGTATTATGATCCGCTCTTTGCATTGCTTGCGATCGCCGGAATGCCGGTAAGCCTTTTGATGTCGAAAACATTGCTGTCACGTATGCAGTCACGTAACTTAGAAAGTGCTGCTTTGAACGCAAAAATGATGGGCTTTCATCAGGAATCCTTTTCTAATATACAGACGATCAAAGCTTTTGATCTGATCCCGCTTTATGTTAAAAAGCTGCATGAATACCAGAAGGAATATTTGCAATTACAGAAAAAATATCAAAAGCTCGGTATTCTTTCTTCTGTATTTCTTTCCTTTATAGGACTCCTCGTATCTTATAGCTGCTATGGACTTGGTATTTACCGGGTATGGAGCGGTACGATCTCTTATGGTACCATGACACTTTTTCTGTCTTTATCCGGTACTTTAACCGGTACGCTAAACACTTTAGTCGGCATGGTTCCAAGTGCGATCAATATCACAACTTCTTCCGGTCGTCTGATGGACATCATCAAAATGCCCAGAGAAGATCATAGTGCCGCCCCAAAGATCGATGCTTTTTATCAAAAAAACAAGCAAGACGGTCTTTCCATTTCACTACAGGATATTCAATATGCGTATGCACACGGTGATACTGTTTTCGAGCATACCGATCTGGTGATCGAACCGGATCAGATCATTGCTCTGATAGGACCATCCGGTGAGGGCAAGACAACAATGCTTCGTATCCTGCTGGCTTTGTTAGAACCACAATCCGGCAGTCTAAGCATACAAAACGCAAAGGATACATCCGTTTTTGTTGATTATTCTCCTGCAATACGTCGGCTGTTTTCCTATGTTCCACAAGGAAATGCGATGTTTTCCGGTACAATTGCACAAAATATGCGTAATGTCAAACCCGATGCCACGGATGAAGAGATCATTACCTGCTTAAAAACTGCCTGTGCCTGGGATTTTGTCCATAAGCTCCCTGATGGTATCTACAGTACAATTGGAGAAAGAGGACGCGGTTTTTCAGAAGGTCAGGTACAAAGACTTTCCATCGCTCGTGCTCTGTTAAAGAAAGCACCGTTTTTATTATTGGATGAAGCAACATCCGCTCTTGATACCGTCACAGAACATCGTCTGTTACAAAATATCATGCAAAAAAGGGCAGCCGGGAGCTGTATCGTAACCACACACCGTCCTACTGTATTGACCATCTGTGATAAAGTCTATGCAATCCGTGAAAAGCACTGCGAACTGTTATCTTCGGAAGATGTAGATAAAATACTCTCCAATCAACAATAATAAAGGCAACGTACAATATAATAGAAAGGAGTTTTCCATGATACAATGCAATTCATTTGAACTAGTCTATCTGCGAAAGATCCCTTATCTGATCCCCTACGGACAGCAAACGGCAAATTTGCAAAAAAGTGTCCGTTTAAACGAAACCGGTGTTTTGATATGGAACGGATTATCACAAAAAAAGCCTCTTGACCGGATTTTACAGGATATCTTAAATACTTATGAGCTCTCTGAAAGTGACCGTCCTTTTGTACAGGAGGATCTTTATGAAACGATCGCACAACTGGAATCTTTACATGTCATAAGAAATTCCGATGAATCCGATCTGAAATCTGATTTGACTAAAAAGCGGACAAATGACAAAGAAAAATACTTTTCTTTTTGTATCGGTCCTCTTACGATTCGCTGTGAAGGACAAAATATTTCTCCGCTATCGATATTTTTCAAAGATTTCTTATATCCCGATCAGAATCAAAAAATCATGCAGCATATCATAATCAAAGATTGGAAACCGGAAACGATCCACAATAGCTCCGTTTTAGTCAGCCGTGCAGATATTCTGATCAAGGAAACTTCTTACTGTTATTGCATCTGCCTTCCTGATCAGACAGATTTTTATGAAATGCGGATTGCAAAAGATGCCTCTTTTGTGGAAATCTTTTGTACTCATACCATCGAGCCGGAATTTTTATTTCATATAATACGCTTTCCTGTTTTACTGCTTGCACAGATAAAGAAATGTTTTTTCCTGCATTCTGCTTCTATTCTTTTTCAAGAAAAAGCATGGCTGTTCTCCGGCAGTTCCGGTACAGGCAAATCAACACATACCAGACTTTGGCATACTTTTTTAGACGCACCGTACCTCAATGGCGATCTGAATATGATTGGTATGAAAAACGACCACTATATCGTCTATGGACAGCCATGGTGTGGTACTTCTAAAATTTATACGACTGCAGATCACCCTCTTGGCGGCATTGTCTTTTTAAAACAGTCTGATAAGAACCATTGGCAAAGCATGACTTCAGATCAGAAAGTATTGCAATTACTCTATCGTCTGATATCACCCAGCTGGACAAAAGACATGCTGCATAAAAACATGCATTTTTCTAAAATGCTCAGCCGGAAAGTTCCTCTTTTTTCTTTGGAATGTACTGCCACCAAAGAAGCTTGCTATACAGCAAAAGATGGCATCCTTTTTTATCAGAAAAATCCTATCAGAGAATAACTGACAAAGAGCCAAAAATATAAAAGCCGGAAAGCTTTCATCCTGTTTTCTTCCGATGAAAGCTTTCCGGCTTTTACTACTATATTGAACTAATGCATATAAGCCAAATAAAACCGATGCAAAGAAATCAATACCCGTCAGAAATACTTACGCTACTGATCGCAAGTCCGGCATCTGCTTTTACACAAAGATCACCAAGACCAATATTATCATTTGGATTCTGATGATATGTGTAGCTGATTGCTAAAGTAGTAGAACCATTGCCTGATTTTAATCTTCCGCCACTTGAAACGTATTCTACCGGCATATTAAATGATATATATAATGTCTGCTTATCATTGGAATGCGTTGCTCTATGCTTGCCATCAACCTGAATACGGTAATCTCCACGACCGGTCTGTGGTCTCTGGTGAATACGTGCCGTTGTGGTATAACATCCACTTGCCATATAAACACCTTCCATTACTCCTTCTTCCTCTGTTACAACCGGCTTAACATATGTCTTTTTCATCCGCTTGTCCTCCTTTCCCTCTATTAAAACTTATCTTAACAGTACAATATATGATATCCGAAATATTCTCATTACATATATCGGATCATTTCACTTTTTTATTATAGTTTTACAAAGGGTTTATAACATACTTTTTTCTATCATAAAAATATATTATCTATGACCTTTCTCTATAATTATTATACACTAACCTTCTTAAGAATGCAATTCTTTTACAGTAATTGTCAAAAAATCTTTGCATTTTTAAGAATAATATAAATATTTTCTGCTTGTATTGCTATTGTGTCAGGGTGTTCCAGCCTATATAGAACTATTCTTTCATTGAATCATGTAATAAACCCATTTTTAATTCATAATACTCAGGGGTCATATCCAGATAGTGCTTATGCGGATTTTCAAAACGCTGTTCCTCCTGCCAGATTTCATATTCTAACTGTTTTGCAACATATTCCCGTATTTCCCGAATAGGTTGTTGTTCTAAGATACGATTTCCATTTTCGATAACTTTTTTCTGTAATGCTTTTGCCGTGCAATTTGTAAAATAACGGTTTTCCCAAGGCTTTTGCGGATCAACATAACGAAACGGGGCAGACATGTCGATTGGCTGGTCAGCTTTTGCGATCAGATCTGCTACACTATGGCCATCTGCATCATAAATACGATACACCTTTTTTAATCCCGGATTTGTAATCTTTTCTATATTTTCAGAAATCTTGATACGTGGTGCAAATGTACCATTTTCCTCTACTGCAGCGATCTTATAAACTGCACCAAAGACCGGCTCTGATTTTGCAGTGATCAACCGCTCACCAACTCCAAAACTGTCAATACACCCACCCTGTTGCAGGATCGATGTGATCGTAAATTCATCCAGACTGTTTGATACTGTGATCTTACAGTCATTCAGTCCCGCATCGTCTAACATTTTTCTGACTTTCTTAGATAAATAAGCAAGATCACCGCTATCAATACGAACACCTTTTAATCTTTTTCCAATAGGCTCTAACACCTCTTTTGCTACACGTATCGCATTGGGCACACCGGATTTTACAACATCATATGTGTCAATTAAAAGGACGGTTTCATCCGGGTAATTCTTTGCATAATTTTTAAATGCTTCATACTCATCCTGATAATACATTACCCAGCTATGTGCCATTGTTCCGCCAACCGGAATTCCA
Source organism: Jutongia hominis (assembly GCF_014384965.1). Taxonomy (GTDB): domain Bacteria; phylum Bacillota; class Clostridia; order Lachnospirales; family Lachnospiraceae; genus Butyribacter; species Butyribacter hominis. Next base: position 83,092 of record NZ_JACRSW010000027.1, on the reverse strand, counting down.
AACATCTTTCCGGCAAGAACGGTAGCTGTACCATCTGCACCTCCAATATATGCTGCTCTTGCCCCATATACAGCAGCATCCATATTATGTGCACGTCTGGCTCCAAAATCCGATACAACTCTTTTCCCTGCTGCCTTCCGTATTCTTCTTGTCTTTGTTGCGATCAAAGACTGGTGATTAAATTCTGCTAAGATCGCTGTTTCTACAAGCTGTGCATCAATCAGTGGTGCAACGACTGTTACGACCGGTTCATTCGGATACATGATCGTTCCTTCTGCAAATGCATAGACATCACCACGAAAATGAAAATCTTTTAAATAATCCAAAAAAGCATCATTAAAAAGATGCAGGGAACGAAAATAAGCAATGTCTTCTTCATCAAAATGAAGATGTTCAATATATTCTATAATCTGTTCCAGACCCGCAAATATTGCGAATCCGCCTTTGTCAGGATTCCTACGATAAAAAACATCAAATACAACTTTCGTATCTTTATCTTTATCATTGAAATAACCATATGCCATTGTCATCTCATACAGATCCATTACCATTGTGATATTTCTTTGATCAAACTGTGTCATATTCTTCCTCTTTTCTTACTGCTTGTCGTTTTTATTCCAGTATTTATCAATCTCACTATATAAAATATCTGTTACAAATTTCCATTATATATTTGCATATTTTGTCAATTCATTTGGATATTCATCACTGTCCCTATATTCTTTTCCTATTTTATTTTACATTTTTTAAAGCTTTTGAATACACCTATACGGATGATACCTTAGCAATTCTTGCAAAACACCGGCTTTCTATTTTTATTTTTCTCTATTTTTTTGAAAAGAAACCGGAAAAGAAACCTTTTTTCTGATAAGGTTCTGAACGGATTCTTCCGACTTCATAACCGGTTTGACCGATCGCATCCTTTAATTTTTCCTGGTCTAATGCTTCTTCTGAAAGAATTTCTGTCTTTCCTTTCGTATGGGATGACTGTACTTTTTTGACCGTAAAGTTCTTTCTGACTGCTTCATTAACATGTGATTCACACATTCCACACATCATACCATTTACTTCTACTGTCGTCTTTATCATAATAATCCTCCTTTTTTGCAAAGCATATGCATCGAACCAAGCTCAGACAGGCAATTTTGTAAAATCGTCTCCTCCAGATCATAACTGATCATACATAATACTTTATGAAAATAAAAACATACTTCTTTGGGTACCTGCTGCCATACTGTATCATCCATCTTAGCTGCAAGACTTAAAATACCATCTAAAAGAGCAAATTTGACGGAACGGACCGGTTCTTCTTCCTGATACAGCTGATTCAGATCATAATCACTTGTATTACCACAGGGTGAAGCACAATGCTCACAATCCGGAACGATCCGGTACTTTTCTTTTTGCACTTCCCGTACCATTTCTTCTAACACATTCTGTTTCTGGCAGGCCGCTGTTGCTGCAAGAAAAAGTCCCTTCACAAAAAATTCGTTCGTATGCACCGTCTTTTCTTTATTCTCACATGCTCTTGCCATTCCAATCAATGTTCCGATCAGTTTATCACGCATCCAAAATTCCTCCTGCTATTCTCCTCAAACATCCATATTATAGTTTATAATCAGACCAAGAGCAACCTGCATTCCCCTGATCCTGATGAAATTTTGCTCTGATAATGAATTTTCTCACCATGGCAGGCTGTCATACAGACAAAGAGCTCCCCAGCCTGCCTGCGGATTTGGCCACTTCGTAAAGCCCGGAAGTCTTCTGGCACCCTTGATCAGGTATGCTTTTACTTTCTCTCCATATAAATACGCATCATTTCCATGCACAATACCCCACTCCATAAGAAGAGCGGCTGATCCGGTCACAAACGGTGCTGCGATCGAAGTTCCGCTTCTGGCTGCATAATTACCGCCCGGTATAGCAGTTACCACATCAACTCCCGGAGCAACAAGAATCGGTGCCTGCCTGCCATCTGCGGTATTTCCTCTGCCACTAAAAGCTGCCATACTGTCATTATCCGCCCGGTATGCACCAACAGATAGAATCTTTTCAGAAGTTGATGGATTTGTGAGCGTGCTATCTGCTTCCGGATACAAAAAACCGCTTGTCAAACCGATTGCCTCCGTAGTCATCATCCAGATAGATACAAAACCGTCTTTGATCTCCTCCGGAGTAAAATGTAATTTCCAGATACCGGATGGAACGAATCCATTCCGTCCGGTCAGCCATTCCAAATACAATTCCTGTTGTGTACTATAAGGTGACGGATCTCCTGCATAAAAAAAGACCTGAGATGATCCCATGTCATATATCTGTCCTTTTGTAATTGTCTGTTGCAATACGATTCTTTCTCCGGATGGCGTTTCTAATTCTAGTTGAAATGTATCGAAATATTCTTTCCATATCCAAAGTGTCATATTTCTTTCCTGATCTCCGATCACAAATGGTACTTCTATGCTTTCTCCTCTCTCTGTCATCTGAATAGTGCTGTGATGTCTCGCATCCCCTTCGTTTCCGGTTGCGATCACGATCACGTTTTTCCATACACCGTTTAAACTTGCTATATAATCCTCAAACAAAGAATTTCCTGCATGCGCACCTGTATTGTTGCCAAAACTCAGATTGATAGCAATCGGCTTTTGCATCAGGAGTGCTTTTCGCAAAACATAATCAATTCCTTCCATAACTTCTGTGGATCCGGCATAATCCCGGTCCTGTCTGCCGAGCTTTACAACAAGAATCTCACTTTCTGTCGCAACGCCCCGATACTTTCTTCCGACAGAACCGGCCCCATTGCCTGCTGCAATACCTGCTACAGAAGTTCCATGTCCACTCAGGCTTTCTAATGCAGGAGTCTGTTCCCTGTTTCCGTTCTCTCTTGCCTGCAATAAGATACGGTCGATTGCTTCCCTGTCATACTCCGTCCCATATCCATATTCTGCAGCAATCTGATCATTCTCTTTTGCTTGTGCACTCTGATCCCATAACCATGCGATTCTTGTACTTCCATCGTCATTTTGAAAGGCAGGATGGTAAATATCAATCCCGGAATCCACGATTCCGATATATACACCGTTACCGGTCAGATTTCTGCCTGATATGCTGTTTCCTAATGCATTCTGTTTCTGTACTCTGCTGATACAGGAGATTTCTTTACTAAAATCCAAATTGTAATATAGTTTTTTCGGTTTTTCCATATATTCTGTTTCCGGCATCCTTGCAATCTCGGTCAAATATCGGGCATTTGTTGTTACGATTGCATATTGATTAAAAAGAAGCACTACTTTCGTGTCAGGATACCATTCTTCTATCTTTTTAATGTCCCCATTGTATTTTATGATCACACGGAAACTTTCACTTTCCGGATCATATCCATACAACAGATCTCGATTGGTATTCATCCCTTCCTGTAGTGCTTCTAATGCGATCTGTAAAGATGTATCAAGTTTTTCTTCCTGCATAGACTTTGCTCTGCTTTCTTATTCTTTTGCTCTATTCTATGCAATATGATCCTGTTTGCTTCTTATGCGCTGCAGCATGCATTTTTTAAAATTTCATGTAAAGCACTCGAACTGCTGGTATGGCAGCGTACTACATCTGCTTTACCTTTGTTTGCCTCTGCTAATGCACAATGTACCATCTTATGGGATACGGTATTCGTAAAAAGGATCACAAGATCCGGTCTGCCGATCTGATTGCTCATATTGGCACACATATGTGTAAACACTTTTGCTTTACAATGATATTCTTTACATATTTTCTTATACTGTGTCACCATTCTGTCATGTCCACCTACTATTACAACACTCATGTGTACTTAAAACCTCCTTTATTTTCTTCCCGTTCTCTAATTGCAAAACTCTTCTATTCTCCCACCGTTTGAGACAAATGTGATCATTGTCTCTCTTGCATTCTCAAATTTCTCAAAAAGTGATATCTTGGCTTTTCGATTGGCATATACTTTCCAATATCCTGCATATAAAAAGTTTCTGCCCCCATTGACAATAAAACCTTCTACATCTTCTTTTGGATAGCCAAGGAAAAATCCCATCTCATGAGGAAAGTCTGTCTGTCCTGCCTGATATGCCTGATATCTCTGACTAAAACGCTCCAGCTTGCTCTCAAGACTTCCTTCATATCCCATGCCCTGAAGTCTTGTATATACGGCTTCACTGTTTAGATATTGCTTCAATTCTTCTTCCCGGTACAAAAGAATCGTTGCTTTTTCTTTCCACATAGAAACAACATGCCATGAAATTACCGCACTTTTTAAGATCTGTCTGACTTTACAAATATCTTTTTTTGCAACGATCAGCAAATTTGACATTTTTAAACCTGCAAAGACAGGCGCGCATTGTATCGCCATCTGCGTTTCCACGCTATGCAAATTCATTTTTTGCATCATTTCAAAAACATCCTGACTCATAGTTACAGCCTTTCTATCACTTTTAAGTTAGCCTTTGCTAACTATTATTAAGTTTATCTAATCCGAGTTCTATTGTCAATCAATCAATTGATAAAAAATATCAGAAAGCTTGAATGTTCATATAACAATCCTGTAACCTTTCATTTTGAAAACACTGTCTCAGCCGAAAAAATTTCCACAAAAATGTGCAAAGCCAGCGCTTTGCACTCCAAGAATTGCTTTAGCAATTCTTGTTGGTGTACCGCTACTGTACGAGCATTTTCCTATTCCATAAAAAAGTGCAAAGCCAGCGCTTTGCACTCCAAGAATTGCTTTAGCAATTCTTGTTGGTGTACCGCTACTGTACGAGCATTTTCCTATTCCCAAAAAAGACTGCCACACAAAGTTGTGTGACAGCCTTTTTGCTATACTATGACTATTCTTTTTTTAAACATCTTAAAAATTCCAGACAGGCATTGGTGAAACCCGCTATTCTTTTGCAAGACGTATATTACGTATATTCTGATTTTTTGAATAACCACATGCACGCAGACCGGAACAAATGATCTTATGCAGTTTGTCTGTTGATACTTCCAAAGAAGTATTGTCGTCAAATTCAATACAGCAGGACTCAAGGAAAGAACAATCCCTGTCGCATTCCACACGATACATGTTTTTGCGGCTGATCGCCCCAAGATCTTCCAAAGTATTGACCATTCGATAAACTGTTGCCGCACCGATCTTTTTGTCTATTTTACTTGCCTGAAAATAGATTTCTTTACAGCAGGAACAATCTTCACCCAGAATAATATCTAATATGATCTTTCTTTGTTTGGTAATTCGCAATCCTTTGGCACGTAACGCATCAAGAATTGCTTCTTTTTGCATCTGCGTTCTCTGATAGCGTTCATCCCGACGCACATTTGTTCTTTCTATCATGAGTAACCACCATCCTACTTTAGCCACTTCCAAAAGGAAATCAAATATCTGCTTCTTAATGACAATGTCCACTACAGTGCTTGCAATCGCATCCGCATTGAAGGGATTTACCATTCTTCTTATCACGGATCATACTGCGGATCACTTGTGAAACTACTATTATTAACAATAAACCTACAACTGCTGTACCCATAACGGCACCTCCATTCTGCAGACATGAAGTCTAAAACAAACTATCTTATACTGCTGTTTCTAATGTACCAACCTCTTTTGCCGGTCTGAAAAGAAGATATAAGAATCCGACTACAAGGATAAATGCTGCAACTGTACCTACGCCAAATGCACCTGCCGTAATCAGCATGCCGATCTGATAAATGCAAAGCGCTACAACATAAGCAAGAATACATTGATATCCGATTGCAAACCAGAACCATTTTGCGTTGTTCATTTCTCTCTTGATCGCACCCATTGCAGCAAAGCAAGGAGCGCAAAGAAGGTTAAATACTAAGAAACCATATGCTGCAACCTGAGGCAGACTGTCTGCTAACTGTCCCCAGATTTCTTTACCATCTTCTGCTACTTCAGCAAAACCAAAGAGCATACCAAATGTACCTACTACGTTTTCTTTTGCGATCAGTCCGGTTACGGCTGCAACTGCCATTTCCCAGCCATTACCATTCTGGTTCCATCCAAGCGGTGCAAAGATTGGAGCAATGACTTTACCGATAGCAGCAAGAATACTGCTGTTTAACTGTTCTGCGTCCAAGGCACCGAATTTGCCTTTCACCCATCCATAGCTCATTAAGAACCAAAGAACGATTGTTGACATTAAGATGATTGTACCGGCCTTCTTAATAAATGACCATCCACGCTCCCACATACTACGAAGGATCGTACCGATCGTTGGTAAATGATATGCAGGAAGTTCCATAACGAATGGGGCAGGATCTCCGGCAAACATCTTTGTTTTCTTTAAAATAATACCTGAGCAGATAATTGCTGCCACACCTACAAAGTAAGCACTCGGCGCAACCCATGATGCACCATCAAACAAAGCACCTGCAATCAATGCTATAATTGGAAGTTTTGCACTACAAGGTACAAATGTTGTTGTCATGATCGTCATTTTACGGTCTCTGTCATTTTCAATTGTTCTTGATGCCATAACACCAGGAACACCGCATCCACTACCGATCAGCATTGGAATAAATGATTTACCGGAAAGACCGAACTTGCGAAAAATTCTATCCATGATAAATGCAACTCGTGACATATATCCACATCCCTCTAAGAAAGCAAGGAAGATGAATAAGATCAAAATCTGTGGTACAAAACCAAGAACCGCACCAACACCGGCTACGACACCGTCTAAAATCAGGCTGCTGAGCCAGTCTGCACAATGGATCGCCTTCAAACCATTTTCTACTAATACCGGAATCCCCGGAACATCTACCAGTCCAAACAATGACCATCCATCGCCGAATACGCCTTCATTCGCCCAATCAGTAGCCTTGCCGCCAACTGTTGTTACGGATATATAATACACCAGCCACATAACTGCTGCAAAGATCGGAAGTGCTAAGAAACGATTTGTTACAACACGGTCAATCTTATCTGACAACGTTAATTTTTCTTTATTCTTTTTCTTATAGCAGCCTTTGATGACTTCTGATATGTATTGATAACGTTCATTGGTAATAATACTTTCTGTATCATCATCAAACTTATCTTCAAGTCTCTTGATCTGAGCCGATACATCAGGTACATTTTCTAACTGCTCATGGATCTTATCGTCTTTCTCTAAAAGCTTCACAGCGAAGAAACGTTTTGCGCCTTCTGTAATGTTACCGCTTAACATGTCTTCTACTTCTGTGATCGCATTTTCAAGATCGTCGTGAAATTCATGTACAGCCTGTGTCTCTTTATTCGATTTTGCAATTTCTACAACCTTTGCTGCCGCATCTTTAATACCTGTTCCCTTTAATGCTGAAATTTCTACAACTTCACAGCCAAGTTTCTTGCCAAGACTTTTCACATCGATCTGGTCACCATTCTTCTTTACAATATCCATCATATTGACAGCCATGACAACCGGAATTCCAAGTTCCATCAACTGTGTTGATAAATACAAGTTTCTTTCCAGGTTTGTACCGTCAATGATATTTAAGATTGCATCCGGCTTATCTGTGATCAGATAATTTCTGGCTACTACTTCTTCCAATGTATACGGAGAAAGAGAATAAATACCCGGCAAATCCATTAAAATGACATCTTTATGTCCTTTTAATTTACCTTCCTTCTTCTCCACAGTTACGCCTGGCCAGTTTCCAACAAACTGGTTAGAACCTGTCAGCGCATTAAATAATGTTGTCTTACCGCAGTTTGGATTACCTGCTAATGCAATTTTAATTGACATTTCTTTTTCTCCTCTTCTTTTATCCTTAATAACAATATTTTTATTCCATACAAACTTTTAACAGTTATATCTCACGTATATTAGTTTCAACTAACCTATGAGTAAAAAAATAAAAATATACGCTATTCTACCTGAATCATTTCTGCATCCGCTTTTCTTAATGAAAGTTCGTAACCACGTACTGTAACTTCCACAGGATCACCAAGAGGTGCTACTTTTCTTACAAAAACTTCCACACCTTTTGTAATGCCCATATCCATGATACGACGCTTTACAGGACCTTCTCCTGTAATTTTTTTCACAGTGACTGTCTTTCCACATGCTACTTCTTTCAATGTCTTCATTTTCTTTTCCTGCCTTTCATCCTAGACCATAATTTTATTTGCCATATCTTTTCCAATTGCTACTCTGGAATTTTTGATATTAACAATCATATTACCTTGTGCTTCTGATACAACAGTTACCGTACTTCCTACAACAAACCCCAGGTTTTCTAAGAAGCGACGAGTATCCTCTTTGCCCCCCACTCTCTTTACTACATTCTGTTCTCCAGTATTTGCTAATGATAACGGCATCATATCAACCTCTCTTCTTTCCGCGCTCTTTCCATAATAGAAACACTTTTTGGACTATGTACTCCTTGTATTGAGAATTTTATTCATCAAATCTTCTTACGTTCGTTAGTTTACACTAACAGAAATAAACTGTCAATAACTTTTTATAGCTTTTTAAAACTTTTAGTATTTTGAACAAACTTTTTGTTGTCTCGTGAAACTTTTTGTAGTTTCTGCCAAGTCTTTAGGAAAACAGTTTCAGATATGATCGCTTCATGCGTTCCCTTCTGAACCTTCCACTCATCTCTTGGTAAAGTTATATTTTTGTTGGGTATATATTCCGACATCCTGTTTTTATTCCATATAAAATATCCACAATACACCGGATCATGTAAAATGCGGTGTACTTTAACCGGATAAATTGTAAAGCCTCTTGTGCTTTCTTCTAATGCAATCTCTTTCTGACTGTCCCCTCTTAAAAAAGACGCATAGATCCTTCGTATACACTCTGCTTCTTTGGGTTCTGTTCTCCATATTCCTTTGTGTTCCCGTCTGTATCCAAATGGCGGTCTGGCAACTGCATATTCACCATTTTCTTTTTTACTTCGCAAAGCATTTCGGACTTTGTAAGAAATGTCTTTGCTGTAACATTCATAAAAAAGTGCTCTCAGGCGTGTCGCAGTCTGAACAAATTGCTCTTTTCTGCTGTCATAACCATCTCCAACGGCAATGAGATCAACTTGATATGTCGGACAGAACTTTTCCATAAATCCTGCAAGGAAGACATGATTTCTTGAAAGTCTTGACAGATCCTTTACAAAGACTGCTACTACTTTTTTTTGCCGAATCTTTTGCATCATTGTACAAAGAGCCGGTCTGTCTTGTTGTAAGCCACTATAACCATCATCAATATAAGCAGTGATCGGATATTCCCCAAAAGAAGCATCTTCTCTGATTGCTTTATACAATAATGCTCTCTGGTTTTGAATGCTCTGGCTTTCTCTTGTTCTTTCTTTGTCTGCTTTGGATAAACGTAGATAGATTGCAATTTCTTTCATTGTTCTCCTTATAAAACGGATTCTCCTTGATTATTATTTTGTATGACGGCTCCTTGATTTTATGACAATATCCTTTGATTTTTGCCCATTCATTTTGTTCGTCACGATCTTTTCTGTATCATTCATCGTGCATTCGTTAAAATGCAAAAATACCGTATCGGATCACATATTCTGTCATATGCTTTCTGATACGGTACTATTTCTTTTTTGATCTTACTTAAGAATTCGACAAGAGAATGCGGTCATTGTCTAACTGCTTTCCGACATTATCTTTGAATTTTTCTAACAGATCATCTACTGTCAGTTTTGCTCTTTGCTCACCTGATACATCAAAAACAACATGACCGGAATCCATCATCAACGTGCGGTTTCCGAGTTCTAATGCCTGATGCATATTATGCGTAACCATAAGACAAGTAATCTTACGCTCTGCAACGATCTTTCTGGTCAATGCAAGCACTTTGTCTGCCGTAGCAGGATCCAGTGCCGCAGTATGTTCATCTAAAAGCAACAGCTTTGGCGTAACCATCGTTGCCATTAGAAGCGTCAAAGCCTGACGTTGTCCGCCCGATAAGAGACCAACCGGATTTTTCATGCGATCTTCCAGTCCCATATCCAGCAAAGAAAGCTGCTCTCTGAAAAAATCTCTTTCTTTCTTGCGGCTGCGTCCCCAGAAGCTGTGTCTGCTGTTAGAGGCACGCAGATATGCAAGTGACATATTCTCTTCTATTGTCATATGTGGCGCTGTACCAAGCAAAGGATCCTGAAACAAATGCCCGATGCTTCTGCTGCGTAAATGCTCCTGCTTATATGTAATGTTTTCATGATCCAAAACGATCTCACCTTCATCAACATAAAAAGCACCTGTGATGGCATTAAACATCGTAGACTTTCCGGCACCGTTGCTCCCTACGATCGTAGCAAAATCACCATCTTTTAAAGATACATTCAGGTCGATCAATGCTTTTTTTTCGTTGATCGTACCCGGATTAAATGTTTTGCTGACATGTTCGATCTGTAACATTAGCAGGCACCCCCTTTTCTTTGTCTGATACGTTCTTTGCTATACTTTTGTTTTGCAAATACAGCATTTTTCTTCAGATACGGAAATGCGATCGCTACAGCTACTATCAATGCAGATACCAGCTTTAAACATTCTGCCGGCACATTGACACGGATCGCTACTGCTACGATAAAACGATACAGACAACTGCCGAAGATCACGCCCAAGATCCTGCGAAACATCGTTCCTTTTCCGACTAATGTTTCACCAATGATCAGACTGGCAAGTGCGATCGTTACCATTCCGGTACCAAGGTTGATATCGCAGGACTTCTGATACTGTGCTAACAGTCCACCCGACAAGGCTGTTAATGCACTTGATACACAAAGACCTACCGTGATCGTATATTTCGGATTAATGCTCGAAGCTTTTACCATTGCTGCATTATCTCCTGTCGCACGAATAGAAAGTCCCAGACGTGTTCCTAAAAATATACTGAGGATCACACCTATAATGATCACAATGACTGCAACTTCGATCAGACGATACCAGCCATCGGTAACGAGAAAGGTAAACATACTCTGACTCATATGTTTCTCAATAAAATCACGCACAACCGTAAAGACCGTATCGCATTTGAACAGGTTTACATTGGAAGAAAAGCCCATAACGGCAATGTTGATCGTATATAAACCTGTATTGACAATAATACCGGCAAGGATCGATTCGACACCCATCCTTGTCTGTAAAAAAGCTGTAATAAATCCTGAAAGCACACCTGCTCCGACTGCGCATAACAGTGCCAACAACGGGTGCCCGGAAAGAGTCACCGTTGCTGCCACGGCACATCCAAGAGTAAAACATCCATCCGTAGACAGATCAGCAATATTTAAAATAGTAAATGAAATAAATAATGCCAATACAACAAGGGAATAGATAAAACCTAATTCCAATGCACTTTGCAAGATTGAAATGGTAAAAATTGAAGACATCTCTTTTTTCTTCCTCCAAAAAATTACTGGTCAAATTCTTCTGCTGTTTTTGTCTCTTTTACCTGCTCACACAAATCCTTAAATGAACTGTAATCCAAACCGATTGCTGAAGCAGTTTCGGTATTGACGGTTGCGATACCATTCGCTAAACTGGCAACTGCCATATCCGCAGGCTTTTTGCCATTTACAAGGATATCCACTACCATCTTGCCTGTCTGTGTACCAAGTTCCTCATAGTTAACACCATATCCGCAGAATGCACCATTTAACGCAAAAGAATCTGCTCCGCCATAATGAGGAATCTTAGCTTTTATAAACTTCTCATAAATTGCAAGCTCGGCTAACATAACCGTATTATCCGTTGGCGTAAAGACGGCATTTACCTTTGCTGCGATCAATGCATCTGCTGCCAGACTGATCTCATCGTTTGTTGTACCGGTCTTTTCTACTACTTCAATACCATTTTTCTTGCAATAAGCTTTTGCATCTTTGATCGCTTTGGTAGAAGAATCCTGGCTCTTGTCATATAAAAAACCAATCTTTTTAACTGTTTTGGCTGTTGTGATCATTTTCATAAATGCATCTGTATTTAATGCATCGCTGACACCTGTTATATTCGAACCAGGCTTATCCATCGACTTAACAAGACCTGCTGTTACAGGATCAGATACTGCCGAAAATACAACAGGGATCTGATTATCTTCTGTTGCAGACTGTGCCACAACCGCAGTTGGTGTTGCGATTGGAACGATGATATCTACCTGATCGGCAACAAGGTCTGCCATTATCTGGTTTAATGTGCTCTGATCTGCCTGACCATTAAAAGTATAATCTTTATAATCAAATTTCACATTTAATTTTTTCCCCTGTGTGTCTAATTCTGTCTGCACTGCCTTCTGGATCTGATTCAAAGAAGCATCATCTACATACTGTACAATACCGACTTTGTAGGTTTTCTTGGAATTTTTTGCACCATCCGAAGACTTTCCACAGCCAAACAGACAGATTGCTGCCATCATCATTGCTGTTAATAAAACTAGTTTTCTTTTCATAGCATACCTCCTGGTTTTTATAGGATAAAAAAATACCCCTAATCTAACTAAGTAAAGCACGATTAGGGGTGATTGTCAAGTTTTACAGCCTGTATGACCGGTCTGTTCTTTATGTTGTCAAATCATTTTCGACAGGCTTGTAAAAACGATGCATTCTTATTTCTGAGTTGCTTCTAACTCAAGCGCTCTTCTCTTGGCAGCTTCGTCTTTTGACCATTTCAGGCACTTATCATAGCCATATTTCTTTGTAGTTCTTATCATCTTTGATACGATCTCATCATAAGCTTTGTTTGTCTTAGCATATATTGCTTTCCATGAATCGGCCTTGATGTTATCGGTCACCTGTCCCCAGGTTGTTTTTAATTCATCGGACTTGCTTTCTGCGGAATAGCTTGTTCCCGGTGCTACTGTATACTTTCCTTGTTCCATATACTCGTTTACTGTCTTTGCACCTGTCTTATCACGCCAATCCTGTTCAACATCACAGGATGCTTTTTCATTATTGCTCTTCCATGATTCACAGTTATAGGTTTCTCCTTTGACAGACTCAGGATTTTCTGCATCGATCGACCAGGTTGTGTTGTTGATCTGGATCGTACCGTCCTGATATTTTCCTTTATGCTTAGAACCCATCTTAGTATTGGCATTGCCATGGCATTTCTTTCCTAAATCAGTAAAATATGTATTGCCATTCTTATCGTAATTCCAGCATTCGCCTTTTGGTCCATATTGCATATCCATATAGCCTTCCGGTGTTGATAAGAAATTGATAACCTCCATCGCAAGCTCCGGATATTCTGACTTTGCTCCGATCGACCAAATATGATCTCCGCCCTGCATATTCATACCATATACAATAGGAGAAGCTTCCGTTGGTTTTAAGCTGCACATCATCTTTCCTGCTGACTGGTGTTCCTGTGAGTTATATACCAGAGAACCTGCATAATTAAAGATAGAGAAGAACACGCCGCCATTACGGACCTTTTCTCCGACCTGATCAACAGTCTGTGTCATAGAATCCGGATCAATCAGTCCATCCTGATATAAACGGTTAAAGAATTTTAACATTGTAAGATATGGACCATTCTCTTCTAAAGCGTCATGATATTCGCCTGTATTTGAATCATATAATCCAATGCCTAATTCATCATATCCAAAATATGCTGTTGCTGCTGCTTTTACATACATCACCATTGCGTCATCCCAGTCCGGCCACATAGAAAGTCCATATGTCTTATTACCGGAATCATCTTTTGGACAGAGCTTTTGCATATCTTTTAAAAGCTGCTCTAAATCATCGAGATTCTTTACCTTCGGATAACCAAGCTGTTTATAAAGATCCCAGCGGATATCCCATGTATAGATAAAGGACTGGTGATCGTCATTGGTTGCTGCCGCATTGCCTCCGAATCCATATAATGCATCACTCTTTCCTTTTGTGATCTGCTTTGTCAGATTCTTGTTTTTCTTTAAAGCAGCTGAAAGATGTTTCTTAATATAAGGACCATAATCCTTCAAAAGATTATCTTCTTCCCAGTTATATAACGCTTTGTTATTGACGGCCTGTACATATTCGTTGTTATCGTTGCCAAAAACAACAATATCTCCAAGGTCTCCTGTCTCCATACGCGTATCAAATGTTCCTGAATCAGACTGTACATAATTTAACTTGACATTGAACTTCTGTTTTAAAAGGTCTGCGCCCCATCCGGACTGGATACCGGAATAATTTGCAAGCATACTGTAAACATCTAATGTGACCGTACCGTTTTTTTTGCTTCCACAGCCGGAAAGTGTACTTGTCATCCCAACAACAAGGCTGCCTGCCAATGCCATGGAAAGTAGTTTTTTCGAAAAATTCTTTTTTCTCATAATATCCTCCATTCTCAAATACATCCCATATGTATTTTTCTTTGTTTTGTAAACACCAATGATCAAGAATTTTTGATTTACTCAAAGTGTAACACGCTCTTTTTAATCTCTCCATAACTATCAAGACAGTAACTAGCATTATTGTGCCACGATTATCTTGTTGTCCTTTTTCTGCTAATCGAAGTCCTTTTTCTGCTTGTGAAATTTCTAAAATATACCTATAATAGCATCAATAACAGGCATAATAAAGGAGGAGCTTATGAAATACAACAATCCTATTTTACCCGGTTTTCATCCCGATCCAAGTATTTGTCGTGCTGGAAATGATTATTATCTGGTCACATCATCTTTTGAATATTTTCCATCAATCCCGGTCTTTCATTCGAAAGATCTGATCCATTGGGAACAATACGGTCATTGTATTACAAACGAAGATGATCTGTGCTTGCGAAAAGGCTTTCCAAGCCGGACCGGAATCTATGCACCTACGATCCGTTATCATAAAGGAACATTCTATGTGGTATTTACGAATGTTGCTTATGGCGGTAAAGATGATGGAAACTTCTTTGTTCATACAACAGATCCAAAGAAAGGATGGTCAAAACCGATTCCGATCGATACGCCGGGAATCGATCCTTCTTTCTTCTTTGATGAAGATGACAATGTATATTACACCGGAGCATCCGACGGAAAGATCTTCATGCAGCAGATTGATATT
The DNA here is from genome assembly GCF_014384965.1 of Jutongia hominis. Lineage (GTDB taxonomy): Bacteria > Bacillota > Clostridia > Lachnospirales > Lachnospiraceae > Butyribacter > Butyribacter hominis. The sequence goes on along the minus strand of NZ_JACRSW010000027.1, from coordinate 68,080 downwards.
ACTACCGGAAAAAGTATCGGTCAGATGCAATTTATCTGGGGCGGCACCGGTGGAAATGATCCGGAAGGTCCGCATCTTTATAAGAAAGATGGTTGGTACTATCTTTTGATCTCGGAAGGCGGTACCGAACTTGGACATATGATCACGATGGCAAGAAGCCGTCAGATCACCGGTCCTTATATGGCATATGAAAAAAATCCTGTTCTGACAAACCGCAGTCACTCTATGGAATTAAAAGCGGTCGGACATGCTGATCTGATACAGGATCAAAATGATAACTGGTGGGCAGTCTGCCTCGGTATCCGAACGATCTCATATCCGTACCGTCATAATCTCGGTCGTGAAACCATGCTTGTTCCGGTAGTCTGGGAAAAAGATTGTTTTCCGGTTTTTGCAAACAACGGGCTGTTAGAGAATGTGATCGAAACTGACAAACTGCCTCTTTCTTTAGAGCCTTTTGAACCGGACAGCCAAAATCTTGTCGGTTCTTTCCATTATTATGATGATTTTTCTGCTGACGTGCTAAATTCCTGCTGGAATACGATCTATAACCCGGACAAAAGCTTATATGTACTTGCAACAGACCGGACTGATAAATCAGCTTCAGGTATCACATTATATGGTAGTGTTCATGCAATCGGAAGTGTCGATTCAATCACATGGCTTGGGCGCAGGCAGGAACATCACTTCTTTGACGCAGTCACAAAGCTGACATTTGATCCTGTAGCTAACGGAGATGAGGCAGGTCTTACAATCTATCTGAATAATAAACACCACTATGAAATTGCACTTGCGATGCTGCATAACAAAAAATGCTTACTCTTCCGCAGACAGATTGGATCACTTTTCAAGATTGAACAATGTATCGAATATACCGATAACAGTGTTTATCTGAAATTACAGGCTACGATGCAGGAATACAGCTTTTCTTACAGCTTAGATGGAAAAAACTATCTTCCGTTTGGCAAAGGAGAATGTGCTTATCTGACTACAGAAGTGGGCGGCTGCTTTACCGGAAACTATATCGCACTATATTGTACGAATACAGATCCTTCGGTACAAAAAGGTGCATTCTATCACTTCTACGATTATCAGGCTTACTTACCTCCACAATAAGTAAACACAATGCCGACACTTTAAAATACTATAAGGAGAATTGCTTATGGGACCAATGTATTTACACTATTTTACACAGGATGCTTCTTTTCCGTTTTATATTCAATATGGATATCATAAAGAAGATGTTGAGATGCATCTGCATGCCGATTTTTCTGAATTAGTCATTGTAATGAACGGAACTGCGATGCACCATGTCAATAATGAAGCGTTCTTTATCAAGAAGGGTGATGTCTTTGTATTAAACGAAGGAATCTCACATGGTTATTTTGATGTGAATCATTTAGAGATATGCAATATTATGTTCCATCCGCAGATCTTCCGTTCTTTGGATTCTGATATCCGTACGTTGACCGGTTTTCATGCTCTTTTTGTGATTGAGCCTTATCTGACACAAAATAAAAGTTTTGAGAGCCACTTACGTCTTTCACTCGATTCTTTTGAGGCGATCCACAACTTAACCGATATCATCATCGAAGAATATGATAAGAAACGTCCCGGACGCAAAACGATCCTAAATGCTTATTTTTATATTTTAATTACAACTCTGTCGAGATTATATACACTTCCTGTCAATACCGAGGAAAATACGATCATCAATATTGCCCGTTCTGTTTCTTACATAGAAAGTCATTTTACCGAACCGATTTCGATCGCACAATTAGCGGAGATCTCCAACATGTCTACACGTCACTTTTCAAGAATATTCTCTGCTTCTTACCATATGACACCGGGCAATTATATTCTTTCTTTGCGTATGCAGCATGCTTGTGTTCTTCTAAAGACAACAAAAGATACGATTTCTGAGATTGCCTATCGTTCGGGTTTTAATGATAGCAACTACTTTTCGAGACAATTTCAAAAAATGTATCATATCTCTCCGCGTGATTACCGCAAACAAAAAGTATGATACTCTGCTTATTTTCACAGTGATCAAAATGAAAGCTCCTGTCTGCGGCTTATATGAAATCTCCTGTCTGCGGATCGTTGTTGTCGTTCTCTTCTTTTTTTGCTATAATAGAAAGGATTGTACTTCCAAAGTGACATACTTTATAATGTTTTTACACAAAAACTATGCTACTACAACATTATGACCGGAAGATGCAACGAAGAAAGGAGACATTTATGGAACTAAAAACAATTGGCATGCTTGCCGTCATTGCAATCTATCTGATCATGATGGTTGTGATCGGTGTGATCTATTCAAAAAAGAACAATGATGTCAGCGACTTTTACCTCGGTGGAAGAAAACTCGGTCCATTGGTAACTGCGATGAGTGCAGAAGCTTCTGATATGAGTAGCTGGCTTTTAATGGGACTGCCCGGAGTCGCATATTTATCCGGTGTGGCAGATGCCGGCTGGACTGCGATCGGCCTTGGTATCGGTACCTATCTGAACTGGCTCTTTGTCGCAAAAAGACTTCGTCGCTATAGTGTAAAAGCAGGCAACGCCATTACGATCCCTGAATTTTTTTCAAATCGTTTTCGCGATAACAGTCATCTTTTATTGGCAATTTCCGCTATCTGGATCGTTATCTTTTTCGTACCATATACAGCATCCGGATTTGCTGCCTGTGGAAAATTATTCAGTACCTTATTTAACATCCCATATCTTCCTGCCATGATCGTCAGTGCGATCGTTATTGTAGTATATACAGCACTCGGAGGATTCTTAGCAGCCAGTACAACCGATCTGATCCAGAGTATCGTTATGACGATCGCACTTGTGATCGTTGTGTTCTTCGGCGTGTCCATGGCCGGCGGCTTAGACGTGGTAATAAACAATGCAAAGGGATTAGCCGGATATTTAAGTCTGACACAGATCCATGACCAGGCAACCGGTACAGCTTCTTCCTATGGCTTTTTAACAATTCTTTCTACTCTTGCATGGGGACTTGGTTACTTTGGTATGCCTCATATCCTTCTTCGTTTCATGGGTACGGAAGATGAAAACAAATTAAAGCTTTCAAGAAGAATCGCTACGATCTGGGTTATCATCTCTATGTTTATCGCAATCTTTATCGGTATTATAGGTTACAGTATCTCTAAAGCCGGACATATCCCTGCTTTTACAGATTCTTCCCAGTCAGAGACTTTGATCATTAAAATTGCCATGCTGCTTAGCAACCATGGTGTAATTGCGATTATCTTTGCCGGAATCATTCTTGCCGGAATCTTAGCATGTACAATGTCTACATCTGATTCCCAGCTTTTAGCAGCATCTTCAAGCGTTTCACATAACTTATTACATGATGTATTACATATTGAACTTTCTGAAAAAGCTTCTATGTTAGTTGCACGTATTACCGTTATCTGCATCGCTGTGATCGGTGTATTTATTGCCAGAGATCCTGAAAGCTCTGTCTTTGCGATCGTATCCTTTGCATGGGCAGGTTTTGGTGCATCCTTCGGTCCGATCATGCTGTTCTCTCTTTTCTGGAAACGTACCAATCGAAATGGTGCTTTAGCCGGCATGTTAGTCGGCGGTATCATGGTATTTGTCTGGAAATACCTGATCAAGCCACTTGGCGGCATATGGGGCATTTATGAACTGCTTCCTGCTTTCCTATGTGCATGTATCGCCATCGTTGTTGTCAGTCTTCTGACAGCACCACCTTCCAAGGAGATCATTGAAGAATTTGAATCCGTAGGAAAATAAACAATGAACAGCAGATATAATGCAAAAAATATATATCCGCAAAAAGCAGATAATGTAATGATATATATCAATAAAAGGCATAGAAAGCAAACGATATATTAATAAAAGGTATATATAAAACATAAGCAGATAAAAAGGCATATGTTGTTATGTCAGAACATTCCTATAGGGATTTTCCCGAATGTTTCCAAACATACACATATGCCTTTTTATCTGCTCTTTTAAATGGTTACTGTTATTTGTTATTGTACCTGCTATGCACTTTTATTCCTGTCTGATCTATCCTACTTATCACAATCACGAATGTCCGGAGCAATCCCCGTCCAGCCTTCTTTCCGGCTTGCGATTGCTCTTTGCAAAAGCTTCTCTAAATCTGCATAGCATTCCACCAAATTCACTTCCCGCCTCATCTGTGCAGAATGCTTATAGCCTGCCGTATACCATGCCACATGCTTTCGCATCTCTCGAATCCCCATATATTCTTCTTTAAAATCACATAACATTTTTGCATGACGCAAGATCATTGCACAGACCTCTTCAAAAGAAGGTTTCTCTTCTAATATACCACTTTCCTGATACATTTTGATCTGATGAAACAACCATGGATTTCCACGGACACCTCTTCCTAACATCAGACCATCACAACCTGTCTCTTTTTCACAACGCAGTGCATCCTGCGGACTGAAGATATCACCACTGGCGATAACCGGGATTGATACGGCTTCTTTGACTTTTGCAATAATCTCCCAGTCTGCTTTGCCGCTATAATATTCTTCTCTGGTACGTCCATGTACCGCAACTGCGGCTGCTCCGTTTTCTTCCATATATTTTGCAAATTCTACTGCATTGATCTGCCCATCATTAAAACCTTTTCGGAATTTTACGGTAACCGGCTTCTGGATCCGATCCGAGATTGCTTTTACAATCTGTCCTGCAAGCTTCGGATCTTTCATTAATGCAGAGCCTTCTCCATTGTTGACGACCTTAGGGACCGGACAACCCATATTAATATCAAGAATATCAAAATTACGGTGTTCGATCTTAGCTGCCATCTCCGACATGATCTTTGGATCCGATCCAAAAAGCTGTAACGATACCGGTCTTTCTTTCTCATCGATCTCCCATAACTTCGCTGTATTTTTGTTATTATAATAAATTCCTTTCGCACTGATCATCTCTGTATAAACAAGGTCTGCTCCCTGCTCCTTACAAAGAAGACGAAATGGCAGGTCTGTTACTCCTGCCATCGGTGCTAATATAAGATTTCCTTTTAATGTAATATTTCCAATCGTTAGATTTCTCATACTTGTTCCATTCTTACTTATGTGTTCCGTTTTTCTGCTTCTGGTAAATATATAACAAACCTTTTAATGTCAAATCTCCATCATATACATCGATCGAATCCGTGTTTTCAGATACAACTTTACCAAGGCCACCGGTTGCGATCACCTTCACATCGGTTAAACCGGCATCTTCTTTGATCTTATTGATAATATATTCCGTCTGGCCAAGTGTTCCAAAGAACAAACCTGCCTGCATTGCACTGACCGTCTCTTTTGCGATCGCGCTTGCCGGACATTTAATCTCGATCTCAGGGAGATTGGCTGTGTTTTTCCAAAGAGCATTTGCTGAAATACGGATACCCGGACTGATCACACCACCCTGAAAAGCTCCTTCTTTGGTAACCAGATCATATGTTGTAGCCGTACCAAAGTCAACTACGATCACAGGACCGCCATATTGCTCATATGCACTGACAGCATCTACGATACGATCCGGTCCGATTTCTTTCGGATTGATCGTATCGATACGAATGCCTGTCTTTGTTCCTGCACCAACTACTGTCGGATGACAATGAAGATATTTGATAATGCCGCTTGTAAAAGAATACATCATTTGAGGAACGACGGATGCAATGATCACTTCATCAATATCATCCGGTGAAAATCCTTTCTGCTCTAAAATATTGCATAATAATTCACCATACTCATCCGATGTTCTCGGAACTTTCACGGTGAAACGAAAACGTGTGATCAGTTCCTCCTCCTTAAACACGCCAAAGGTTACATCGGTATTCCCTACATCTACTGCTAATAACATGTCATTTCCTCTCAATCTTCTAATAGTTCGCTTATATCCTCGTGCAGAAAAATAGCACGATAATACATTTCCAATGCTTCTAACAGCTCTCTTTTATCTGCCTGTATCTGCTTAATCTTCAACACACTTCCGATCTCATCAAAAAGCAGATCATTTTCCCGTGCTGTTACATGCATCAGCAGATTCCCTTTTTCATCAAAATGCAAGACTAAAATGCCTCCGATATCTGCTGTATACAAGACACATAAAATCTTTAGCTCATCCTGTATAGATGGTGGCACATTGGCAAATTCCTGATTAAAATAATATTTCTCTTCATATGCACTCGAAGCACATAGAATCACACCTTGTACTTCCGGCATTTCATTAAACATATCCATATAATCCCCTTACTGAAACTTCACCGGATACAACTCTTTTTGTCTGACCGTCAACTTCTACTAACAAAGCCCCGGTCTTATCAATTCCTTTTGCAACTCCGGTTTCTATATCTTCTTTGGAACACTTTTCCACCATGCCATGATAAATCCGTACTTCACGTTCTTTGTTGGCAAGCTTTTCATTATATTCATCAATAAAAGAAGTCAGATCGCCTTCTTTTTCAAAACGTTCATAGTAAGCACACAGTCTTTGCGTGATCATAGCTGTCAGTTCTGCACGGTCAACTTTTTTACCGGTCTGTAGAAAAAGTGATGTTGCAGTCTCTTTTATCTCATCCGGGAAAGAAAGCGTATTCGCATTGATGCCCATGCCTACTACAACATAATGAATATAGTTTTCTTCTGTGCTCATCTCCGTAAGTATACCACAAATTTTCTTTTTGGCAACCACTACATCATTTGGCCATTTGATCTGACAGGGAAGCTTACACAACTTTTCTACTGCTCCTGCGATTGCAAGTGCCGCTAACAAAGTCAGACCGGAAATCTGCTCTGTCGGAAGCGTTGGACGAAGTAACAGGGACATCCAGATTCCGATACCCGGCTCTGACTTCCATACTCTTCCTCGTCTTCCTTTTCCACCGGTCTGCTCTTCGGCTACTACCAAAAGCCCTTCCTTTGCACCCGCTTCCGCAAGCTGCTTTACTTTTGTATTTGTAGAATCAATACATTCAAAACTTTCCACCTGTTTACACAAACAGTCTTTATCAATCCTGCTTAAAATGTCCGGCCCATACATTTTATCCGGCTCCGAAAGCAGACGGTATCCTTTGCTTGCAACCGATTCAACCTGATAACCATTTTCTTTTAGTGCGGCAATATTTTTCCATACTGCCTGACGTGAAATGCCTAAAAGACTGCATAACGCCGTTCCTGACACATAACCATCGCCTGCTTTCCGAAGTTCCGTTAGAATCTTTTCTTTCATTCCGTCAACGACCTCACTGTTCTACTGCTCACCTAATGTTGCTACCATAACAGCTTTGATCGTATGCATACGATTCTCTGCCTCATCAAATACAACAGACTGCTTAGATTCAAAAACTTCATCGGTTACTTCTAATTCTTTCATACCAAACTTCTCATATACTTCTTTACCGATCTTTGTCTTTAGATCATGAAAAGCCGGCAGACAATGCATAAAGATTGCACTGTCTTTGGCATTATCCATTACTTTTTTATTCACCTGATAAGGAGAAAGCACCTTGATACGTTCTGCCCATACTTCATCCGGTTCCCCCATGGATACCCAGACATCTGTATAGATCACATCCGCATCCTTTGTACCGCTTTCTACATCTTCCGTCAATGCGACCGAACCACCGGAAGCTTTTGCATATTCTTCACACTGTGCCACGAGCTCTTTTGAAGGGAAATATTCTTTTGACGTACATGCTACAAAATGCATGCCCATCTTAGCACAGGCGATCATCAAAGAATTTCCCATGTTATAACGTGCATCACCCATATAGACGAATTTCAATCCTTTGTAATCTCCTAAATGCTCACGGATCGTCAAAAGATCGGCAAGCATCTGTGTCGGATGATACTCATTGGTAAGACCATTCCACACCGGTACACCTGCATATTTTGCAAGCTCTTCTACAATTTCCTGACCATAGCCACGGTATTCGATTCCATCATACATACGCCCTAATACCCTTGCCGTATCAGGAATGCTTTCTTTCTTACCGATCTGAGAACCGGATGGATCTAAGTAAGTCGTTCCCATCCCCATATCATGCGCTGCCACTTCAAACGAACAGCGTGTACGTGTACTTGTTTTTTCAAAGATCAATGCTACATTTTTTCCTACATAATGATTGACCGGTATTCCTTTTTTCTTCTTATCTTTTAAATCAGCCGCAAGATCGATCAGATAAGTTATTTCTTCCGGTGAAAAGTCCTTTAATGTTAAAAAATTTCTTCCTTTTAAGTTCATGTTAAAACCTCGTTTCTAGTCTTCTTTTGCTATTTCTTTTACGGATGTTACCAGACCTGCTAATGATTGTAACTCAGATGGAATAATGATTTTTGTTGCCTTTCCGTCTGCTACTTTTGTAAAGGTCTCTAAACTCTTTAATTGAATGACTTTATCTGTTGCACCGGCTTCGTTTAGCATACGGATACCATCTGCATTGGCTTTTTGTACGGCTAAGATTGCCTGTGCTCTACCTTCTGCTTCACGGATTGTTGCTTCTTTGGCTGCCTCTGCCTTTAAGATTGCTGCCTGTTTGTCTGCTTCTGCATCCAGAATGGCTGCTTCTTTATTACCCTGTGCAACTAAGATTGCCGACTCTTTTTCACCCTGTGAACGAAGGATTGATTCACGCTTTTCACGTTCTGCTTTCATCTGTTTTTCCATTGCCTCCTGAATGGCTGCAGGAGGAATGATGTTTTTCAATTCGACACGATTAACTTTAATCCCCCACGGATCGGTTGCCGTATCTAACGAAGCTCTCATCTTAGTATTGATCGTCTCACGCGATGTCAATGTCTCATCCAGTTCCAAATCACCAATGATATTTCGAAGCGTTGTTGCCGTCAGGTTTTCAATCGCTAAGATTGGATTTTCCACACCGTATGCATAAAGCTTTGGATCTGTGATCTGGAAAAAGATAACGGTATCAATTCGCATCGTAACATTATCTGCCGTAATAACCGGCTGTGGTGCAAAATCAACAACCTGTTCTTTTAAGATCACTCTTTTGGCTACACGGTCGATGATCGGAAGTTTAAAATGTACACCAACACCCCATGTTGCCTGATAACCACCTAATCTTTCCACAACATATGCTTTCGCCTGTGGTACTACATTAATACATGAAAGTACAATGATCAATACGATCACGCAAATGATAATTGCTATAAGACTCATATTTTTTTCTCCTTTTCTTTGCCTGATTAAATTTCTTTCCCTATTTTGTTTCCTATGTTCTTCGCTTTATGCGGAATGGTTTTCTTCTTCCTGTGCTTTCTTAACAACCAGATGTGCACCCTCTACCCGAACAACAACCACTTCGGTATCAACAGGCAGGATATCTTCCGGCTGCTTGCTGACTGCAGACCACTCCATTCCATTCAATAATACTTTTCCGGTCTGTAAAAAACCGTTGATCTCTTCTAACACTCTTCCCTGCTGTCCGCTCAGACTGTCTACATTCGTCTTTTCACGATTTTTATTAAAATATTTTTCTGCGATCGGACGTGTAAAGACCAAAAGTATGATCGATACGACCAAGAAACAGATGATCTGCACCGGAACAGAAGCATGGCACAAGCTCGCAAGAAAAGCAACAAAAGCACCTCCTGCAAACCATATCGTTGTCAGACCCAATGTCAGCATTTCAAGAACCAGCAAAACACCAACTGCAAGCAGCCAATATAATGGACTCAAATTACCCCCTCCTTTTCCATAATAAAACGGAACGTTATCAATATTATAATGAATATTATGCTATTTGTTCGCATTATAAGCCATATTTATGAAAATGACAAGGCAGACGCAGCGTCAATCACTTTTTGTTCTTTTTTGTCTGGCTGTTTCATACATCAAAATTGCGGCTGCTACCGCAGCATTAAGTGATTCTAAACTGCCATCCATCGGAATACGCACGCCTTTTGTCAGATGAGCAGTCACTTTCTCCGATATTCCGTTCGCTTCATTACCGATCACGATTGCTGCACCATTTGTATAGTCGAGTGCATCATAGACTTCACTGCCCTGCATCATCGTACCATAAACAGGTATTTGCTTTGCTTTTAGCCGTTCTATGACCTCAATCAGATCATCGGCATAATAAAACGGAACACGAAAGATTGCTCCCATCGTAGCACGCACTACTTTAGGATTAAAAAGATCCACACTCTCCCGGCTTAAGATCACACCGGACATACCGGCTCCTTCTGCGGTTCTCATGATTGTTCCTAAATTACCGGGATCACGAAGATCGTCTAACAAAAGAAAACTTCTTTTCGGATCACAAAGCAACGTATCAACAGAATATTCCGGCACTTCTACTAATGCTAACATTCCCTGTGGTGTAACGGTCTGTGCTGCCTGACGAAAAATCTTTGTATCGACGACTTCATAATCCTGCTTTGCCAAAAAATCATCCAACTCCCGCTCTCTATGTTCATAGACATCCTGTGCGATATAGATTTTTTTTAATTTTCCATGAAAAGCCGCTTCTTTTGTTAATTTCATTCCTTCTGCAACAAACAGCTTTTTCTTTTTACGCTCTCTTGCATTTTTTTGTAACTTGATCAATTCTTTGATCTGTACATTGGATTCACTCTGTATCATCCTGCACCTCATTTCTTCCTTTTATTGTTACGAAAACAGAAAAGACGGGCAATAACTTATGTCAAAGACCGTCTTTTCGTAACTGATCGAACTGTTTCTTTATAAAATTCTATCTCTTTGCATTAGAAAACAAAACGAACATTTTATGCACTTTCATTCATTTTTTCGAGTTTTGCAGTCTGATCCGCCATAATGATATTTTGTAATAATTCATTGATATCGCCTTCTAAGATTTCATTCAGACGATGACTTGTAAACTTGATACGATGATCTGTTACACGTCCCTGCGGGAAATTATAAGTACGGATCTTTTCAGAACGGTCACCGGTTCCGACCTGACTTCTACGCTCTGCTGCCTGCTCACTGTTTGCCTTTTCCTGTTCCATGTCGTAAATGCGGGAACGAAGTACTTTCATTGCTTTATCTTTGTTTTTAAGCTGTGATTTCTCATCCTGACAGGTTACGACAATACCGGTTGGAATATGTGTAATACGTACGGCAGAGTCCGTTGTATTGACACACTGACCACCATTGCCGGATGCACGATATACATCAATCTTACAATCGTTAGGATCCACATATACTTCTACATCTTCTACTTCCGGCATAATTGCCACGGTTGCTGTTGATGTATGGATTCGTCCACCGGATTCCGTCGAAGGGATACGCTGTACACGATGTACACCGCTTTCATATTTTAATTTAGAGTATGCTCCCTGACCGATCACCATAAATACAATTTCTTTAAAACCACCGATTCCATTTTCGTTAGCACTCATGACTTCGACTTTCCAGTGATTTCTTTCTGCAAACTTTGAATACATACGGAACAGATCTGCTGCAAAAAGAGCGGCTTCATCACCGCCTGCACCGCCACGGATCTCGACAATGACATTTTTATCATCGTTAGGATCTTTCGGAAGCATCAGAATCTTTAATTCCTGCTCACATTGCTCTACAGTCTGCTTGCATTCATTTAACTCTTCTTTTGCAAGCTCACGCATCTCTTCATCATTTTCTTCTTCCAAAAGAGCCAAACTGTCTTCGACACCCTCTTTTGCTTTCTTATATTCCAAATATTTCTCTACAATTGGTGTGAGTTCGTTCTGCTCTTTCATTAGCTGGCGATACTTTTCCTGATTATTGATCGTATCAGGATCGGTCAATTCAATGTTTAACTCTTCTAATCGTCTTACTAAGTCTTCTAATCTCTCAAACATTTTGTTCCTCCATTCTGAAACAGACTGTCACTAATGATACTCTAACGATGTCCATAAACAACTCTGTCATTGCCTGCATAATCTTTCTGGCAGTTTACTTCATAATATCCTGACATACGCATCAGATCCATAACATCTTTTGCCTGTTCGCATCCGATTTCAAAAAAAAGCCAGCCACCGACATTCAAATGCTTAACACCTTCTACTATGATACTACGGTAAAAATCGAGTCCATCTTTACCTCCGTCAAGTGCCATGCGTGGCTCGTGCTCCCGCACTTCTTCCATCAGGCCTTCGATCACATCCTGTGGAATATACGGTGGATTTGACACAATAATATCATATGTATCATCAATCTTTTCAAATAGATCGCTTTGTACATATTTTACATCTGCCCGGTTGATCCTTGCATTTTTTTTTGCAACTTCGAGTGCAGCATCCGAAAGATCTACTGCTGTACATTCTTTTGCTTTTCCAAGTACAGCAAGCGAAATTGCTATGCATCCTGATCCGGTACACATATCCAGTATTTTTTTGTTTTCCGTAATCGGCAGTACCATTTCAACTAAGCACTCCGTATCCTGTCTTGGTACTAAAACATGCTCATTCACATAAAAAGACAACCCCATAAACTCCTGCACACCGGTAAGATGCTGCAGCGGAATATGCCTGGCACGTTTCTTGATCAGATCGGTATATGCAGCAATTTCCTTTTGTTCTGCTGATTCCGAACCATGTAAAAATAACCATCCATTGTTCTGCCCCGTCACATACTCTAAAAGATAGCGGCTGTCTAATGCTGCATCCAGAATATTCATTTTTTCCAGATGCGATCTTCCAACCTGCAACAGATTCTGGTATGTGATCGGCTCTGATATATTACATTCCATCATCTTATTTTTCTTTTCCTTTATCTTCATCGTCAAAAAAATGATCCAGATGATCTAATGTATCATCATTTTCCTGCTCTTTTAACATTTCTTCTCTTCTGGAAGAACGCTTTTCTTTTGCATCCTGTGCCAGCTTCTCTAACTCTGCTTCACGCCGTTCTCTTTCCATGATGTATTTGGCCCGTTCGTTCGCACGCTGTGCACGTTCTGCTTCTCTGCGTTTGATCTCTTCTGCGATCTCGGCTCGCGATTTATGTTTTTTGTCCGTGCTGTGCATTTCTTTTAATTTTGCACGGCTCTTAACAGCAGCGATGCATCGTCTCTGGTATTCTCTCCAGTCAAAAACTTCTTCTACCGATGCGATCGCCACTTCGATCATCTTGTTATCCGGCTCCCTTGTTGTAAGCATCTGAAGTAACATTCCGGGTTTACAAAGCATACTGACAAATTTATTTTCACTATTTCCGGCAAATCGGATGAATTCATAAGATACTCCGGCAATCACAGGTACTAACACGATTCTTGAGATAATCCTGAGCCACATATTATCAAAATGCAAAAACATAAAGAAAATAATGCTCAAAAAAATAACAATAAACAAGAAGTTTGTTCCACATCTTTTATGATATCTGGATTGTCTTCGTACATTTTCCGGTGTCAGTTCCAGACCATTTTCAATACAATTGATTGCTTTGTGTTCTGCACCATGATACATAAAAGTACGGTTAATATCCCTCATATAGGATATTGCGATCACATATCCCACAAAAAGTACAATACGAATCAATCCTTCGATCAGCCCTAATACGGCAAAAGACGAGATTCTGCTGCTAAGCATCTGTGACAATCCATACGGAAGCACGACAAATGCTAACAACGCGATCACAACGGATAATGCAACGGTAAGTCCCATCTGCACCGCTTCCTTGCGTTCGTCTTTCGCATCTTCCTTCTTAGAGACAATCTTTTCTTCCTCTTCTTCATAAAAGCTTGCAGAATACGTGAGTGTACGCATTCCAAGCACTAATGACTCTACAAATGTCACAATTCCACGGACAATAGGAAGCCGAAAGAAAATAGAGCGGTCTGCAAGACTTTTTGTTTTGCCATGTGTTACCGCAATCTCTCCATCCGGTTTTCTGACAGCAACAGCGTATTTTGACTTGTTGCGCATCATGACACCTTCTAAAACAGCCTGTCCGCCAATCCCTGATGACTTCATAATCCACCTCGATTCTGCATCTTATGATGCAATTTATAATCAAATCATACTTTCTTCTGATAGCCACATCTTTATAGCAGAAATGGTCACAACACCTGCAAAATAGGTATTGTGACCATTGGTAAGGCCAGTAAACTGACCAGATATTTCGCTAGTTAGCCTGCATACCGTACTTACGATTGAACTTATCGATCGCACCGCGAGCCTTAACAGCCTTCTGCTGACCTGTATAGAATGAATGACATTTTGAACAGATTTCTACATGGATCTCTTCCTTTGTAGAACCGGTTACAAACTCATTTCCACAGTTACACACAACCTTAGCCTGATAATAATTAGGATGAATTCCTTCTCTCATGATTTACCTCCATTCCGCCATCCTTGTGATAGCAACTACATATACGAAAGAGCCTGAAACTCTTCGATTACAAATTAAACACAACTATTTTAGTATAGCATAGTAAAAAGTGAATTGCAATATCTTTTTTCTTGATTTATACAATTTTTGTCTTTTTGACAACCTGCACAAATTCTGCATTATTTTTCGTCTTTCTGAACAATTCAATAATACGCTCTACCGCTTCTTCTGATTTGCGGCTGTTAAATGCCCGACGCATCAAAAAGCTTGCTTCTAATTCTTCTTTTGACAGCAAAAGATCATCCCGCCGTGTACTCGAGCGTGGCAGATCGATTGCCGGAAAAACCCTTCTTTCCGATAAAGAACGATCTAATACAAGTTCCATGTTACCGGTTCCTTTAAACTCTTCAAACACAACATCATCCATCTTGCTTCCGGTATCTACCAATGCAGTAGCAAGAATCGTTAAACTGCCGCCCTCTCTCATGTTACGGGCTGCACCAAAAAACCGCTTTGGCATATGCAAAGCTGCCGGATCAAGGCCACCGGAAAGAGTGCGCCCACTTGGCTGTACCGTCAGATTATATGCCCTGGCAAGACGCGTAATGCTGTCTAACAGGATCATCACATCTTCACCATGTTCCACGAGACGTTTTGCACGCTCGATCACCATTTCCGATACACGTTTATGGTTGTCCGGCAACTCGTCAAAAGTAGAGTAGATTACTTCTACATTGCTTCCCTGAATTGACTCTTTAATATCTGTCACTTCCTCCGGTCTTTCATCGATCAGCAGTACTATGATATGCATCTTTGGATGATTTGTCTTAACTGCTTTTGCTACCTGCTTTAACAGCGTTGTCTTACCGGTCTTAGGCTGTGATACGATCATACCGCGCTGTCCTTTTCCAATCGGCGAGATCAGATCCATCATGCGCATCGAAATCCCGCTTCCCGGTGTTTCTAACCGTATTCTTTCATTTGGAAAAATCGGTGTCAGATGTTCAAATTTCTTGCGTCGTGCCAGCTCTGCCACCGGATGACCATTGACATCGGCAATATATAAAAGTGCACCGAACTTTTCATTCTGGCTTTTTTGTCTTGCAACGCCTGTCAGAATATCGCCTGTACGAAGCTGGTATTTTCGGATCAATGCCGGTGACACATACACATCATCTTCGCCCGGCAGAAAGTTTTCACATCGTATAAAACCATATCCTTCCTGTAATACTTCCAAAATACCACTACGCTGTGTGTGTGCTTCTGTATCATGAGACACATTTCTTGTTTTACCTGATTCCGTCTCGGCAGATGCATTGTTATTATAATGTGCTTTTACTTTCTGATTATACTCTCTTCGAAACTCCCGGCCGTCTCTGCGTGGTGCCGTTTCATTCTGTCGTCGTTCTTTTTTCTCATCATGTGACTGCTTTTCAATGGAAGCAGCTGCCTCTGACATGGTGTGTTTTTGCTGCTCTTGTGACAAACGCTGTGCGAGTTCTTTTTTTCGCAATGTGCTGACACCTTTCATGCCCAGTTTTTTTGCATAAGCCCGAAGATCTGCCAGTGATAAGTTTTCTAAATTCTCCATTCTGCTCTCCATTTCTTTTATGTATTGTTATCCTGTATTCATTGTATCTTTCTTACTTTATGTTTTGGATTTTCATTAATATGATACTGTCCGCAGCCGGTACAAAACACCGGGAGCATTCATCCTCAGGGAATTTCATTATGATGATCAATGTATTAAAAGTTCATTTTCATGATAGAGATACCATATCTGTCCTAATGAAAAAACAGTTCTTTTTCCTATTCTGACATCGTTCTCTTTATACTAGAAGTTTTAATAATAGAATATATCTGTACATCTTTTTATTATACATAACGCAGCAGAATCTGTAAAGTCCATTCTTGCCTGATCCCTTATTATATGATAAAATATTTAATCAGAGTTTATAAGCTGCATACAATTATAAATTTTGTCTGCAATAATAACAGAGAAACAGATATGGAGGATAAGGACATTATGAACACCAACGAAAAAGCACTTGCATTACATGAAGAATGGAACGGTAAGATCACAACAGAACCAAAATGTCATGTCAGAACAAGAGAAGATTTAGCTCTTGCCTATACACCGGGTGTAGCAGAGCCTTGCAAAAAGATCGCCAAAAACAAAGACGATGTTTATCGTTACACGATCAAATCCAATACGATCGCTGTTGTTTCTGACGGAAGCGCCGTACTTGGTCTTGGTAATATCGGTCCGGAAGCTGCCATGCCTGTCATGGAAGGAAAAGCAGTTCTTTTCAAGGAATTTGGTAATGTCAATGCGTTTCCAATCTGCTTAGATACACAGGATACCGAGGAAATTATCGAGACTGTGATCCGTATTGCGCCTGCATTCGGCGGTATCAATCTCGAAGATATCTCTGCACCGCGTTGTTTTGAGATCGAAGCACGTTTAAAAGAAGCCTTATCGATCCCGGTCTTTCATGATGACCAGCACGGAACAGCTATCGTTGTACTTGCAGGTATTATCAATGCTTTGAAGATCGTTGGCAAGAAAAAAGAAAACTGTAATGTTGTTGTCAACGGAGACGGTTCTGCAGGCATTGCAATCACAAAACTTTTGCTTTTATATGGTTTTAAGCATGTTACGATCTGCGGAATCAATGGTATCCTTTCAAAGTCTTCACCGGATCTGAACTGGATGCAAAAAGAAATGATGGAAGTAACCAACTTAGAGCAGAAAACAGGACTTCTTTCCGATGCAATGAAAGGTGCTGATATTTTCATTGGCGTTTCTGCACCAAATATCGTATCCGAAGAAATGGTTGCTTCGATGAATCAGGATGCAATCCTTTTTGCCATGGCGAATCCGGTACCGGAGATCATGCCGGACGTTGCAAAGAAAGCCGGGGCACGTATTGTCGGAACAGGCCGTTCTGATTTTCCGAATCAGGTCAACAATGTCGTTGCATTTCCGGGTATCTTCAAAGGAGCATTAGAAAGCCGAGCTTCCCAGATCACAGATGAGATGAAGCTTGCTGCTGCCAATGCAATCGCTAATCTCGTAGATGAAAAAGACTTAAATGACGAAAACATTCTTCCGGAAGCTTTCGATCCCCGTGTTGCCGATGTCGTTGCTAATGCCGTAAAAGCATATGTCAGATAATACAATACAACGTTGGGGAGAAAAACCATACTATTCTCTGGATTTTTATTTAAAAGAAACCTTCGGGCAAAAGATATATAAACTTGCCTTAGACGCAGGAATGACCTGTCCGAACCGTGATGGCACACTTGATACAAGAGGCTGCATTTTTTGCAGCAAAGGCGGTTCGGGTGATTTTGCCACAAAACAGGCACACTCTGTCACACAACAGATCGATGATGCGATCACTTTCTTGCAAACACACGATAAAAAGACCGGACAGAAATACATTGCTTATTTTCAATCCTATAGCAATACCTATGCTCCGGTCAAAAAACTGCGTGCATGTTATATTCCGGCTTTACAGGATGAACGGATCTGTGCTCTTTCGATTGCAACAAGACCGGATTGTTTTTCGGAAAGCATCTACGATCTTCTTAGCGAATGCAATCAGATCAAGCCGGTCTGGGTGGAACTTGGTTTACAAACAATCCACGAAAAAACTGCGCTCAAGATCCGACGCGGATATCCGTTATCCTGTTTTGAACAAACTGTCAAAGAATTGCAAAAAAGAAACATTCCTGTTATTGTACATATCATCCTTGGTCTTCCCGGCGAAAGCACAAAAGAGGTCTTAGAAACGATCGAATATCTGAATGCACTAGGCATTCAGGGAATCAAGCTGCAACTTCTTCATATTTTAAAGGATACGGATCTTGCAAAAGAACTTCCTACACTTTCTCTGCTTTCAGAAGAAGAATATATTGCTCTTTTACTACAATGCATTGCCCATCTTTCACCGGATATCGTGATCCACCGTCTGACCGGAGACGGACCAAAAGAACTGCTGCTTGCACCTTTATGGAGTTTGCACAAAAGACATGTCTTAAACCGGATCGCCCATCAGTTAAAAGAAGAGCAGGTCTATCAGGGCATGGATTATCAAAAGAAGAAATAAGGAGGGATGTTATGACATCAGAATCGCTGAAATTATATAAATTGATCATTCTTTATTTTTTAAGTAAGACCAATCAGGATATCACGAATGCGATCCTTTCTGATTTCATTTTAGAGCACGGCTATACTGATTATTTTTCGATTCAGGAAACCTTAGTTGCTCTTACCGAAGATAATATGATCAAAGCGCATCAGACGCATACTACTTCTTATTATACGATCACAGATAAAGGACATGAGACATTAAATTATTTTGTATCACAGCTTCCTTCCGATACCATTCAGGAAATCGAGGCTTATCTTGCAAAAAACCGGATTCAGATTGTGGATGACACCTCGATCCGGAGTGATTATACAAAGATTTCTTCAACCGAATATCTGGCACGCTGTACTGTTGTTGAGCGTGGCAGTACGATCGTGGAAGTAGCGATCAATGTTCCATCCGAAGAAGATGCGATCGATGCATGCAAACGTTTTAAAGAAAAAAGCGAAGAGATCTATAGCTTTTTATTCCGCACAATGGCAACGGATTAAAAATGCGAAGTAACAAAAAAGCATCTCGCAAAATGCCCTCCACTCAGGAGACATTTTTGCTAAGATGCTTTTCTTTTTGTTTAAGATAGTTTTTTGCTTTTCGTTCAAAGAATTTCTTCTTATCCTAACACAATCTTCATAAATTTCTTTTTGCCTCGTTTCAGGACAACACCATCACCTGCAAACGTATCTTTTGTAAGCTGTGCTTTTGGATCGGTCACTTTCTCACCGTCCACGGAAACACCGCCCTGTTCTACATTACGACGTGCTTCTCCATTCGAAGGTGCTAATCCTGCTTTTACGAGAAGTCTTAAAATACCGATGCTTCCTTCTTCAAAATCATCGTCTGTCAACACAACTTCCGGCATATCAGCAGCGTTTCCGCTTGCAAATAATGCTTTTGCACTATCCTGCGCTTTCTTGGCTTCTTCTTCGCCATGAACTAATTTGGTAAGTTCATAAGCCAAGATCTCTTTTGCCTGATTCAACTGGCTTCCTTCCCATGTATCCATCTCATCGATCTGCTCTAATGGAAGGAATGTCAGCATACGCAGACATTTTAATACATCATCATCCGCTACGTTTCTCCAATACTGGTAGAAGTCAAACGGACTTGTCTTTTCCGGATCAAGCCATACTGCACCGGACTGCGTCTTACCCATTTTCTTACCTTCTGAGTTTAATAAAAGATTGATCGTCATAGCATAGGCATCTTTGCCGAGTTTGTAATGGATCAGACGTGTTCCGCCAAGCATATTACTCCACTGGTCATCTCCGCCAAATTGCATATTACAGCCATACTTCTGGAACAATGCATAGAAATCATAACTCTGCATGATCATGTAGTTAAACTCTAAGAAGCTTAATCCCTTTTCCATACGCTGCTTATAACATTCTGCATTTAACATACGGTTAATTGAAAAATGCGGACCGACTTCACGAAGTAATTCTACATAATTCAGATCCATAAGCCAGTCTGCGTTATTTACCAAAAGAGCTTTGTCTTCACCAAAATCAATAAAACGGCTCATCTGCTTTTTAAAGCATTCTACATTATGTGCGATCGTTTCTTTTGTCATCATCTGACGCATATCGGTTCTGCCGGAAGGATCACCGATCATCGCTGTACCACCTCCGATCAGAGCAATTGGCTTATTTCCTGCCATCTGTAAACGTTTCATCAGGCAGAGTGCCATAAAATGTCCTACATGAAGACTGTCTGCTGTCGGATCAAATCCGATATAAAAAACCGCCTTTCCTTCGTTGATCAATTTTTTGATCTCTTCTTCATCTGTCACCTGTGCGATCAGACCACGTGCTACTAACTCATCATAAACTGTCATCTGTTATAACCTCCGTTTTTCATAAAAAGTGTAGCAGCATCCTGCTGCTATGTATACCGCTGCTACATAGGTATTTTCACATAAAAAGTGCAAAGCAGACTTTGTGCTATATACACTATTACCGTAAAGGTATTTTTCCTATACAGTAAAAAAGTCCTTTTGCAATTATGCAAAAGGACGAATCATCAATCGTGTTACCACCTTTATTTACACCCTGCTCACACAGAATGCCTTTGTAAGATACCTATGATATCTTTGCACGCTAACGGGTGCAGCACCGTCAAGACTTACTCTTTCGTTCAGTCTGCTACTCCGAGATGTATTCATATGCACGTTTGTCCTGCTCCTCTCATCTTCCGGCTGCTTTCTTTTGGCTTCCCATGCTACTACTTCTTCTCTTCCTCGTATTATCAGTTGCTATGGTATCGAACTTTTCTTTTTTTGTCAAGCGAAAAGTAATTTCCTGCAGGGGTAGTTCCATTTTTCTTTTATAAAACTTCCTTGTATGCAAGATTTATGTTATACTATTCTAAAAGATGGATCGGGAGCAAACGCAAACCATGGATATATAAAGGGGAACAGAGGTAATAACAGGTATGAAAGTTTTTATTGCAGGAAGCTATAATGCATTTACAAATGAATTGATCAAAAAATTTCATAAAGAAAACGACAAAGTCTATGTACTGACCGGCGAGCAATACCATGGCAATAAGCCGCACAATGTCTTTGAACAATATACATTTCCATATACCGGTGACAGTATTATTGAAGTTTTAGACAGTGTACAGCCGGATATCATTCTGTTTACCGGAGCATATGATACGAATTTCAAATGGCAGAATATGCGTAGTGAATCCATGCACTATATGTCCGGTCTGATCAATATATTGATGTCTGCAAATGTACAGCATACAAAGCAATTCATCTATCTGTCTTCATCAGAGGTTTTTTCCGATCCACAGGAAGAATTTATCAAAGCCGACACGCCAACCTCTGCCATGGATTATAAAGGAATTGCAATTACACAGGGTGAGGAACTCTGCCGCCATTTTCGTGCAACAACCGGCTTAAATGTATCGGTACTTCGTATCGATCATATGTATAAAGAACCGTTAGATATAGAAGATTGTACCGATCCGTTAAGTCATGTCTGTAAAGAGGCCTTAAACACCGGCACCGTCACAGTCAATGATAATATCCATTTTTCCATGATCCATGTATCGGATGTTGTCTTTGGCATTTACCAGTTCGTACAGGAAAAGAAACACAAAAAAGATCTCTATCACATCTCCTCGCAAAAACTTCTTTCTGACTTTGATATTGCAAAACTGATCCATTCCGTTGATGATTCGATCATAATTGAGGACAACACGACAGGAACACCGGTCAGTCTGGCATTAGATAATTCGGAATTTTGCGAAGAATACCACTTTTCTGTGTTTAACTCTTATGAGAAAACCATTCCTGCAATCTATAAAAAAATGCGCAAAAGAAGAAAAGATTTTCTTGATCAAACAAATAAGAATACTTCCAAAAATCGGATCATTCAACGCATCAAGACCTTATTTGCCGCAATGCTGCCATTTATCGAAAACCTTGTGATCTTCATTCCTGTCTTTATGATCAATAACCGTGCTGTCGGTTCAGGGTATTTTGACAAACTTGATTTTTTTCTGCTTTATGTTCTTTTGTTTGCAGGTATTTACGGTACAAAACAGGCAGTTTTTTCAGCAGCATTAAGTGTGATCGGTTATTGTTTCCGACAGCTTTACTTCCGAACCGGGATTGAGCTTCTGATCGATTACAATACCTATCTGTGGATCGCACAGTTATTTATTGTAGCGATGGCTGTCGGTCGTCTGCGTGACAGCACAAAAAATATCACTTATGAAAAAGAGGAAGAGATCGCTTTTTTAAGTTCACAGCTTCAGGATCTGGTGCATATCAATGACAGTAATAACCGTATCAAAAACATCTACCAGAATCGTATTATTGATTATGATGACAGCTTAGTAAAGATCTACAGTATCACTTCCCAGCTTGACTCGGTAGAAGAAGGTGCGATCCTATTCTATGCAGCTGACATTATCAGCCGAATTTTAAAAACACCGGATGTCGCAATCTATCAGGTTGCCAATGCCGACTACTGCCGTCTCTTTTCGGCTACCTCTGATCAGGCAAAAGTTCTTGGCAAATCCGTAAAATATTCTGAAATGACAGATATGACAGATATGTTAAATAACAAACAAGTCTATATCAATAAGACCATGAATGAAGATTATCCTTTGATGGCAAGTGCGATCTATCGAAATGACAAGCCTTTGGAAATCATTATGATCTGGGGGCTCTCCTTTGAAAAAATGACACAATATCAGGCAAACCTGCTTACCGTTTTAGGCTTTATGATCTACAACTCGGTAGACCGAGCCGAGCGTTATCTGGATGCACTTGCCAATACGCGTTTTATCAAAGATACACGTCTTTTGACCGCAGACGCTTTTATGGAGCTTTGCCATATTTATCAGGATGCAATGGATAAACATCTGACCGAATATACCGTATTGCAAGTTGCTTCACAAAAAGAAATGTCCTATACCGAATGGAGTACACTCCTGTCTTCTAAATTGCGTTTCTCCGATTATATCGGTCTGGATAACCAGAACCGAATCTGTATTTTGTTGACAAACTCTAATACCGGTGATGCACAGTTTATCATTACCAGAATGCAGGAATTAGGTCTTTCCTGCGTTCCAAAAAAGGAGGTTGTATCATGACTATCACACCAAAGCAGGAAGTCATCTTTTTAGCCGTCATCCTTACAATTAATACTATGATTGCTGCCGGCTATCTGATTTATGGCCTTGCTTTCAGAGTCAAAAAAGAGAAAGACGAAAAAGATCCTGTCAGATATGTGATCCTGTCCTTATTTATGCTTTTATGTCCTGTGATCGGTCCTGCTTTTTTAGGATTTGGTAATCTCTTTTACCATCTCTTTTTTGATACCAGCATTGATCTGGCTGCAATCACATTCTCGAAAAAACGTGTTGATGTCGTAGAACGTCCTGATGAATCCGATGAGATCAATCTGATCCCAATGGAAGAAGCCATTATGATCAATGATAAAGAAAATCTGCGTAATCTGCTTTTAACAGTTCTTCGCGGTGATGTCAAAAAATCAATTAACGCCGTTACAAAAGCCCTAAACAGTTCTGATTCCGAAGCTTCTCATTATGCGGCGTCTGCGATCATGGACATTATGAATGAATTTCAAAAGACATTGCAAAAGTTTTATGCACAGATGGATGCAGATCCGGATGACACGGAAGTTATGGTATTGTATATCAACTACCTGTGTGAGATGCTTGGTGCAGGCTTTTTATCTGAACTGGAAGAAAAGACCTATATCTATTCGTTACAAAAAGTCTGCGAACGTCTTTTCCATGCTGATCCGACACAATTAAAACCAATGCATTACACCGCATTGATCTCACTTTTAACAAAGATCAATGATCTGCAAAGCAGTGAACTCTGGATTCAGCGTTTTACAACAAATTATCCTGATCATATCGAAATGTATCGTTGTGCTTTGCATCACTACTTTTCGGTCAAAGACAAGATTCATTTCTTTGAATATATGAATCGGCTCAAACATTCCAATATCCCGATTGATAATGACATGTTAGAACTGATCCGTACATTCAGTTAATTTTTCTGAAAGAATAAAGAATAAAGAAGGTGCAACCATGGCATTAGAAATACAAACTATCATTGATATTATTCTCGTAACGCTTGCTTACTGTGTAAGCGTTCTTGTTGTACCTAATATTGTATTTCATGAAATGCTGCGCGAAAAAAGCCTGACACACCGTTTTATTGTCTGTACAGTGTTAGGCAATGTTTATCTGGTCAATATCGTCTTTTTGATCTTTTTGCTGCATATTCCCGGAAAACTTTCTTTATACCTGTTTACGATCATTCCGCTTTTTTTCCTTTGGACGCGGATCAACCGTCCTGGAATCCGACGTTTCTTTCAGATCCTTTTTATGAGTATCTCACGTTTTTTTCTGGGTGAAGCTAAGTTTAAAACAATCATTTCAACACTCTCACAGCGTCCTAAGCAATATGTAGCCGCTCTGATCAGATCCATATTTTCCCATTTTATTCATCACATTCCAGAATGGCTGTCTTTAATCTCCATATTTGCTTTTAATGCATGGTATTACGGCTATTCCACCGTAACCAGATATGCCTACGGTACATCCGATCTCGTCGTACACCAGAAATGGATCAATGTAATGGATCAGGGTACGATTTTTTATGACGGAATCTATCCTTTCGGTTTTCATAATGTTCTGTATTTTCTGCATACCTTTTTCGGATTCAGTACAACAACGCTGCTTCGTACATTTAATGTAACACAAATGTTTTTTATATATACGATGATCTATGTTGTATTAAAAAAAATCTGCCGCTCCCGTTTCATACCGATTATTGGTGTCTACATTTTTTCTGTACCGGATCTGTTTAATTATATGGAAACCATGCGTTACCAATGGACACTTCCACAGGAATTCGGCATGATCTTTCTTTATCCATGTGCTTATTTCCTACTTTCTTTTTTCGAACAGAAAAAAAATGAATACCGGGAAGAACAAAAATACCGGAAACAGAACCGACTGTATTGTTATCTGGCACAATACCATATCCAGCCTTCCACGATCAGCCTTGTTTTATTTGCATTTAGCTTTTCCTTAACACTCGCAATCCATTTTTATATCACGATCATTGCATTTATACTCTGCCTTGCAATTGCTGTTGCTTATTTCCCGATTATTTTGTATAAACGTCATCTGATTCCAATTCTGATCAGCGGAATATGCAGTCTCTTTCTTGCAATTGCACCGATGGGAATCGCTTTTGTACAGGGAACACCACTACAGGGATCGCTTGGCTGGGCTTTAGGTATGATGTCTACCGGAGAAGAATCCGATGACACAGTAACCGACAGCACAATTGATACACAGCAAACGCAGGATACGAACCTTTCCGATACAACAGATGGTCAAAGTACAACCGGTACTTCCGATACAACTTCTGTTCAAAAGAGTAAAAACACACCACAAAAGGTTACATTTATACAAAAATTACAAAAGGTTCCACAAAAAGTCCTTCTGGTGCTAAACAAAGTCAAGCAGGAAATTAAACATGTAAACTTTGTTGCATCTTTCCTTTTTGAGGGCTGTTATAACGGAAAGAAAACAATTCCTTTGATCATATATGGTTCCGAGATTCTGACGGTCTGTGCATTCCTGCTTTTGTTATTGCGGTCTGTCACACATATCGGGTCCCATGTTATATCTCATATGATCCCATCTTTTTATTACCGGAATGTATTATGTACCGGAATATACTATATTTTTATGATGTTACTGTTGTGTGCGGACTATCTGCCATTGCCAACATTGATGGACTATACACGCGGTCGTATTTTTTTAGCATACGCAACTCCGCTATTTATTACTTGTGCAATTGATCTTATCTACGTGATACTGATGCGCCCTTTACGCTATCATTTTGTCAGTGAGATTGTACCAATCGGACTAAGTATTATACTTGTCTGTCTGACCATAACAAACAATGCCGTGAAACCATTGAATTACATTTTCACCTTGCAAAATCCGAGCGAAGTAAAATGTAATTACCAGATTATGAAAGAATATCCTGATTATGAATATACAATTGTCACCACAACAAATTCTCTTGAAATGATCAAGGATCATGCACGGCATTACGAAATGGCTACGTTTATTAAAAAGATGGATCATTTCACAACAACCAAAAAGATTACGATTCCTACGAAATATGTATTTTTCTATATTGAAAAAAAGCCTTTAAACTACAACTTCTTTGGACCTCTCAAGAATGGCATGAATAATCTCGGTTATATTTCAAGAGACGCTGCCGCTAAGCAGCCGAACTATAAAGGAATTTATATTTATTTTGAAGAAAACCGATATATCTTAGAAAGCCGCTTTTTCTACTGGGCAAAAGCCTTTGAGCAGAAATATCCACAGGAATTCCAGGTATATTATGAAGATGACGGTTTTATATGCTATCGTGTTGTTCAAAATGAATCTCAGCTTTATAACTTTGCAATTGATTATGGCTATAATAAATAACACACAAAATTTGCAATTTTCGTTACAGATAATTAATTTTATAAAAAAATTGATTCTTACCGAAATGTATTTAGCAAAAAAGGGGGCATTTTTGTGACTATATCAAAATCAAATTTTATTGTAATATCTGTTGTACTTGCTGCAGTTCTCTTTTTGTTTCAATTTTCAAATATTTCCGCACAGTACACATCTCAGGCAACAAAAAATAAAAATGCCGAACCAAGTATACAGATTCAGGCAGATTCTACACTACTTGCAAATAAACTTGAAAATAAAACCGATTACTCTACAGCGATCATTCAAAACGAAATTTTCTCTGAAAGTATAATAATCAAAGAATGGTGTACTTATACCAAACGCAGCTATCGTGTTTTCCAAGATTTAGAAAGCTTTTACGAAGATCTTTCGAGAAGCTGTAAGTTATTGATCTTAAATGGAAAAAATGTTACAGAGCAAAAAGAAATCGACACACTCGTATCGATTGCCGAGCGTGGAATTCATATTATTTTTACTGCTCTTCCTAATACAGCAGTCATTGAAAGTTCCACAGATCTTTGTACTCTGCTCGGAATCGAATATACCAAAGATGCTTCTTTTCGCACAAATGGTATGATTTTATATGAAGGTTTTCTTCTTGGCGGTGAAAAGACTTATAAACATCTGAAAAAAACGATTCCCTATTTTCATTTGCAAACAGGTACCAAAAAATATATGGTCGGTACGATCAAAGACCAGAAGAAAAAAAAGATCAAAAACGAAGATCTTCCTCCTGTAATCTGGCGAAATGCATACAAAAACAGCTTTGTCTTTGCAATCAATTCCGATCTTTGCACTGATCATACACTGCTCGGATTCCTGACAGCCATGTGGTCAGAAACTTCATCTTATTATATGTATCCGGTGATCAATGCACAAAGTGTTGTTTTTGACAATTTTCCATATCTTGCTAATGAAAATAAGCGAGCGATCCAGAAACAATATTATTATAAACCAAGAAGTCTCTTTACCGATGTGATCTGGCCTGACGTAACCTCTATCTTAAATGCTACAAAAGATACATTTACCGGCATGATCGCGCCACAGTTGGAATACAAAAAAAATGCCGATCCGATCAGCAAAGATACAATTGATTATTATTTCAAGCAGACAGAACGTATTTCCGGTGAGCTTGGACTTTCCGGTTCTATGCTTGCAAAAAAAGATACCGATTTTGAGCAAAAGATCCAAAAAGACACACAATTAATGGAACAGTATGTACCTGATTACAAATATACGATCTTTGCTCCGGGCAATATGCCGGAAAATGTATATAATAACTATATTGGAGACAGCTCAAAGGAATCTGTACTATCAACAATCCATACTTTAGTCATGCCAAAAGAAAAAACAGACAATCTGGTCCATTTTTATAATAATGATATTCTGAGCCTGTCAAATACGATTGATGGTTTTTCCCATACCGATAAACAGGATCTTTATATGCGAAGCATTGAAACGGCCCTTGGCTATTCCTGTATCAACGTTGATATGCAGCGTGTCTTATATCCGACCTCTGATAAGGATGACTGGACCAAATTATCCAAGAAGCTTTCGAGCTACTTAAATACTTACTGGGCTGTTTATCGCAATGCATTTGATCAGACAGATATCTCCCATACTGATATCCGTGCAAGACAATTTCTGTCTGTCAATTATAAAGTTTACCGTTATAATGATACGATCAACCTTTCTGTGACGAATTTACATGGAAGTGCTTCTTTTGTACTAAACCTTTCGAACGAAAAGATCACTGCGATCACCGGAGGTACTTTCCAAAAAATCGAGCATAATCGTTACCGGATCACCGTCACAGATCCTGATGTGATCATTGACGTGTCATCTGACACAGATTGGAGGGACAAATGAGAGTATGTATTATCGTGGAAGGTTGTTACCCTTATGTCGTAGGTGGTGTGTCGAGCTGGGTACACAGCCTGATCAAACAATTTCCGCATATTGAATTTGTGATCCAGACAATTGCCGCTGACCGCTCGATCCGCGGTAAATATGTCTATGAGCTTCCAACAAACGTAATAGAAGTCAGGGAAACTTATGTACAGGATGATGACTGGGTAACTTCCAAAAGAACACATAAATTGCATTTGAATCAAAAAGAGTTTCAGGCATTTCAAAGTATGCTGTTGAACAAAGATATCGACTGGGATACGATTTTTTATTTCTTTGCAAACAAAAAATTTTCCGTAAATGATCTTTTAATGGGAAATGACTTTTTATTAATGGCGCAGGAACTTTATATTCAAAAATATGAAAATATCACTTTTTCTGACTTCTTGTGGTCATTGCGTTCGATGTATCTGCCTTTGTTTCTCTGTCTGCGGACACCAATGCCAAAGGCAGACCTGTATCATTGTGTGGCTACAGGATATGCCGGGATGATGGGATGTATGGCAAAGAGTATTCACGGCGGTACGCTGCTGATCTCGGAGCATGGTATTTATTCCAGAGAACGAGAAGAAGATATTATCAAAGCAAACTGGGTACAGGGAATCTATAAGTCGGTCTGGATTGAGCATTTTAAGAAATTGTCTCTTTGCGCATATCAAAATGCCAATAAAGTGACGGCACTTTTTGAATATGCACGCAGCTTACAGCTTGAACTGGGATGTCCCGAAGAAAAAACTCTGGTTGTTCCAAATGGGATTGATGGTTCCCGTTTTGAAAATATCCCCGGAAAGACCGAGGAAGACAAAGCATTCTTTAATATCGGTGCCGTACTCCGTATTGCTCCGATCAAAGATGTCAAGACATTATTAAATGCTTTTTATTATGCCAAGCAAAGAGAGTCAAGCCTGAAGCTTTGGATCATGGGGCCTTGGGAAGAAGATGATCCCTATGCAAAAGAAGTCTTTGCACTTGCTAAGTCTTTAGAAGTACCTGACGTGATCTTTACCGGAAGGATTCAGGTAACCGATTATCTTGGCAGAATGGATGCAACGATCCTTTCAAGTATAAGTGAAGGACAGCCTTTGACGATCCTGGAAGGTTTTGCAGCAAAATGTCCTGCAATCGCAACCAATGTCGGTAACTGTGAAGGACTGATCTATGGTGAAGGAAATGACACACTCGGAGATGCCGGAATCGTCACCGATACGATGTCGGTAAGCGGACTTGCCGATGCGATGGTCAAGCTGGCACGTAATCGTGATCTGGCAGAACACATGGGCAATGTCGGTTACCGGCGTTTCTTACAAAAGTACCAGCTAAAACATATGAAAGACAGTTATAAAAATCTTTATCATGAAATGGCACAGATCGCACATTGCGAATGGATTGAAGATTAGGAGGGAATATCATGGCAAGCCTTGGAAATTCGATCAAACATTCCTTTGAAAAGAAAACCATATCTTCTACTGCATTAGGCGTATTAATGAGTACCTTTACAACAGTAGCACCTATGTTTTTCATTATTGGAGGAATTCTTTTTCTATACCGGATTTTAGACTACAGCTCGGTGATCTATTCACAAAGAGTCCTTTTTTCGTGCAGTATATTATATATTTTCATTTTTTCTCTTTTATGTACCGCACCTTTTAACTCTGTGATCTCACGTTATATCACAGACCGAATCTTTGAAGAAAAATATGATGCGATCCTCCCCTGCTTTTATGGCGGACTTTTCTTAAACCTGACAGTATGCTGTCTTTTTGGAATTCCTTTTTACTTATATGCACATTTTGTCGGAAAGATCAGCCTGCTCTACGTTTTTATCTGCTTTATGGCATTTATTGCATTAAGCCTGACTTTTTATTCGATGCTTTATCTTTCGATAACAAAAGACTACGGAAAAATTTCCCTTTTCTTTGCGATCGGTGTGATTACAATGGTGCTTTCCTCTCTTTTGTTTGTAAAAGTATTGCATCTGTCCGTAACAGTCGGAATGCTTTTATCACTCACCTTTGCTTTCTGGGTGATTGCCGTTTGTGAGTTTTCTTATATCAAAGGCTATTTTCATAATAGTAACCGCCGATATTTTGATTTTATGCAGTATTTCAAAAAATACTGGCAATTAGGACTGACAAACTTTATCTATACACTTGCACTCTACACTCACAACTTTGTCTTTTGGACAAAGACAGACCATATCGTGGTACAAAAAACCTATATCTGTTATCCGCCTTATGATATGGCAACCTGTATTGCAATGCTTACAAATATATCAGCAAGTGTCATTCTGATCACACAGATCGAATTGCATTTCCATGAACGTTATAAAGCTTACTCAGAAGCTGTCATCGGTGGCAGGCTTCGTGATATTATAAAAGCAAAGAACCGAATGTTTTCTCTTTTATCCTATCAGTTGATGGATGTTGTCCGAAACCAGTTTATCATTTCCGTTATCCTCTATCTGATCTGTGTTGTCTTTCTACCACAATTCGGATTTGCAGGTACCGTTATGGAAATCTATCCTTGTCTGGCTGCAGGATATTTCGTGATCTTTCTTTTATATTCCTGCATCATTTTCCTATACTACTTTAATGATGCAGTCGGATCTCTTCTGACAGCCTCCACGTTCATGCTTTTATCCACATTGATCAGTGTATTTGCCACTAAACTTCCTGCCATCTGGTATGGTATCGGTACTTTTATCGGTGCTTTTGCCGGCTGGTGTATCGCATATGCAAGACTGCGATGGATCGAACGTAATCTGGATGAGCATATCTTCTGCCAGGGAGATATCATTCCACGAAAGGTTCAGACCATGCCGACAAGCATCACATATCAGAAAAAGACAAAGGAGGACGATTAAATGACTTTATCCGTACAAATTACAATCATCGGCTTAGGAATGCTTTTACTGGCCGCCGTGATTCTTGCAGCCATTCAAAAGAAGATTTCAGAATCCCATGCTTTACTTTGGATCGTTCCCTGTATTCTGATCATACTTGGTGGTATCTTCCCGCAAATGACATATCTGCTGTCTTCTTTTTTCCAGACAGAATATCCACCGGCTATCATTTTTGCTTTTGCGATCATCATCTTATATCTGATCCTTTTTCAATGCTTTAAAACATTGTCTGTACTTACGATCAAGAACAAAGAACTTGCATCGCAATGTGCCATTTTGACAAAAGAAGTAAAAAAATTAAAAGAAACAATTCAAGAATTACAACAGGAAAAAGAGGATGAAAAAAACGTATGAAAAAGATATTATTTGTCATGAATACCATGGGACGTGCCGGTGCAGAACGCGCCCTGCTCGCTTTGATCAAAAATCTTCCAAAAGAAGAATTTGATATTTCTTTATACGTATTGATCAACCGTGGAGAACTTTTTGATGAAGTTCCGGACCATGTGCATATTTTAAACAAAAAGCCGGATAACCGCTCTGTCCTTTCCTTTGGTGGACGACTTGCGATCATCCATACTGTTTTACGATGTTTTTTTCGTCATGCAAGCGGCTTTCGGCTGATCGGCTACTTTTTAAAGAATTTAAAGATCCAGCTTTGTGCACACCGCCTGTTACCTGATAAACTCCTTTGGCGTACCATTGCAAACGGCAGTGTAAAATTACAGGATACCTACGATCTGGCAGTCGCTTACCTCGAAGGTGCAAGTACCTATTATATTGCTGAACGCATACAGGCAAAGAAAAAGGCAGCTTTTGTCCATATTGACTATCAAAAAGCCGGTTATAATAAAACAGTAGATCTGGATGCCTATCAAAAAATTGACCGGGTGTTTGCAGTATCAAAAGAAGCAAGAGAAAGCTTTTTACGGGTCTATCCGGAATATAACAAAAAGACGTTCCTTTTTCGAAACCTGCATGATACCAACCGGATCGCATCACTTGCAAAAAAACCGCTACCGGATAACTCTGCATTTGTAAAAAGTTCTGCCTGCTATAAACTTTTAACCGTTGGCAGATTAAATTATCAAAAAGCATATGATATAGCGATTGATGCACTGGCTATCTTACGGAAAAGAAATATTGACGCAGACTGGTTTGTACTCGGAGAAGGCTCCTTGCAAAAAGAGCTGACCAGACAAATAGCAAAAAAAGGACTATCGGACCACTTTTTCCTGCTGGGGAGTACCAACAATCCATATCCTTATTATCGGGCTGCTACGATCTATGTACATGCAACACGCTTTGAAGGCAAAAGCATAGCCATTGAAGAAGCACAACTGCTTTCCAAGGCAATCGTCGCATCGGACTGTACCGGTAACCGTGAACAGATACAATCCGGTACAAACGGCATTCTGGTCACACTGACTCCGGAAGCTGTCGCAAATGGCATTGAAACACTCTTAGCCAATCCATCTTTGATACAAAAATATGAACAGGCGGGCAGACAGACCATGCTTACCCATCCAAAAGATATGGATGCATTTTTAGAACTATTAGAATAGTATATGCAACCGGCAAGATACCTATATGGTACCATCCGCCTCTTTTGCTCTACCACGATTCTATCAGGGGGATTTGTATGAAAAAAGAAAACACAAACAAAGAATTATTGATCATTATTCCTGCTTATAACGAAGAAGCCTCGATCTCTGGTTTTTTATCAAAACTGCTTGCAGACGAATCACATACTTATGCGGATATTCTTGTAATCAATGATGCATCTACAGATAATACATTATCGATCGTACAGGAATTAAATATACCGGTGATCAGTCATCCGTATAATTTAGGATACGGAACCGCTTTGCAAACCGGTTATAAATATGCTGTTATAAACGGATATCAATATATTATCCAGATCGACAGTGATGGACAGCATGATGTGTGCAATATTCAGCGAATTTATGAGTTACTGACTTCCAAAGAAAAACCTGATCTTGTCATTGGGTCACGCTTTTTAAAAGGCAGCCAGAGTTTTCCAATCTCTCTGACCAAAAAAATTGCGATTGCATTTTTCAGTATAGTAATCCGGCTGACAAGCCGCCAAAAGATCACTGATCCTACTTCCGGCTTGCAGGGACTAAACCGCAAAGTCTTCGGATATTATGCACGCTTTGGCAACTTTGATAACAGTTATCCCGATGCAAATATGTTAGTTCAGATGACTCTTCTTGGCTATAGAGTGCAGGAATGTCCTGCTATCATGCACCGCAGGGAAGCCGGAAAAAGTATGCACTTTGGTATTATTGAACCGATCTTGTATATGTTTATCATGGTATTTAGTACACTAAATGTCTTTATCCGTCATAAATGGCATCTGCTTGCCAAACCGACTACTCTGCCTGAAAAGACAGAAAATGTAAAACCAACAAAAGGTGGAATCAAACATTGAAACAAAGAAAAAAAACAGTACCCTTCCTTTTATGCATTATGATCCTATTTTTCTTATCAGGAGGACTTGCCTTGTACTACTATCATACACATCATATTACTGCTGTATTCACAAAACAGGAACAAAAAGAAATTGCTGTCAACAAAAGCAGACCGGAATGTGGATGGTTTCAACTTTATTCTTATTACCTGAAACCACAGACCAACTTAACTGCCGATGAATTATATTATGAAGTCTCTGACAAAGATAACTATGAATATCGTTTGTCCCTGGTAGAATTTAACCTTGCCGAGTATGCTTCTTCTTCCCTGGATCTTGCTGCTGTCAAAAATATCCAAACCGTATTAACACAGTTTCAAAAGACACGCTCGAAAGTAATCGTCCGCTTTCTATACGACTGGGACGGAAACGGAGAGGCAAAGGAACCGAAACAATTAACAATCATCTTAAAGCATATGAAAACAGTTGCACCTTTGTTAAATGAATACAAAGACATCATCTATACCACACAGGGAATTTTTGTCGGAAGCTGGGGAGAGATGCATGATTCGAAGTTTTTAAACAATCAGGATATGACAACTCTTCTACTGTATTATGCCAGTCTGACAGACTCTTCGATCTATCTGTCTGTCCGCACGCCTGAACAATATCAGACAATTTTTTCTGAATGGGAAAAACATAAAGACCGCTACAAGAAATATGCGATCACAAAAAAAGAACTGACAAAACGTCTTGGACTTTTTAATGATGGAATCCTTGGCTCTATATCCGATCTTGGCTCATATCGGGATGCCGATGATACCACAAAGACAGCGCAGGAGCGTCTGGATGCCAGAAAGAAAGCTCTGTCTTTTCAGGACACACTATGCCTTCACGTGCCAAATGGCGGAGAGGTGATCCAAAGTACGGATTCATCACTTTCTACAACAAAAGATGCGATCACAACATTGCAACAGATGCATGTTTCCTATCTGAACCAATTATATGACAAAGATGCCATCACACTTTGGAAAAAAGCAGTTTATCATCAAAAGAACAGTCCGTATGATGGAAGCACGCTGTATGATTATATTACAAACCATCTCGGAGCACGTCCTGTCTTAACAGACAGTTCTGTTTCGTATCATCCGTTCCAAAAAGGAGATGCAAAAGGAACAATAACAGTTGAAAATACCGGCTTTTCGAATTATTATCATAAGAAAGACTTTCAACTGGTATGCATCAATAAAGAAACAAAAAAAGAAACAACTTTGGTATCTTCTGACCGGTTAAAAAATGCCAATCCGCTTTATTGGGACAGCAGGAAAAAGACTGTCATCTCCTACCGCTTTTCACCATTTTCTTTTGAAGATGGTGCGTATCTGCTGCTTGCACGTTTGTCTGATCCAATTACCAGGGAAGAGCTTTTCTTTGCAAATGACAGTTACGATAAACAGTACAGAGGATATGTGCTTGGAACCCTTCAGATCAAACGCTGAGAAGTATACTTTGTCCGGTCAAAAAATGCTTATAAAACCTTTATAAAATGTACTCTCAGAATCTTCTAAGCGAAAAATTTCGAGAGTGCATAAAAAAGGAAGGAGGCAGTCAGAATGGATGTAGAAAAATCAAAACAGGCTTATGCTTTCATTCAAAAAGAAATGCAATTGCATCAGAAAGTCTGTATCCATCCTCAGGGATATAGTATGTGGCCTTTTCTAAAAGAAGGCAGGGACAGTGTGATCGTAAAGCCACTACCTGTTTCGAGTATGCATCGTGGTGATATTATCTTATATCGTCGAAACGATCAGATCTTAGTCTTACATCGCCTCCATCATAAAAATAAAAAGGACTTTTTCCTGACAGGTGACAACCAGACAAAGATAGAGGGTCCTGTCCGACAAAAAGAGATCCTTGGTGTGGTAACGACGATCCGGCGAAAAAAACATACTTTTTCAAGATTTCATCCACTTTGGCTGCTTACAAGCCATCTATGGCTGCTTTTTCGTCCGATAAAGCCCTATATAGCTCACCTATATCATAAAATCTACAACAAAGGAGAATGACAGGCTATGACAGCAAAAAAAACCGTAAGTGTTGTAATCCTGACGCGCAACACCCCTCTGATCCTATTAAAAAAATGCATTGATTCTGTAAAATCACAAACCTATCCAGCGCTTGAAATTCTCCTTATGGATGCAAATGATCCATCCAGCACCTATAAAGAAGCGATACAGAGTGATACAGAATTACAAAACGGTCTGATCTATTTAGAACACCCTGATCACAATGAATGTATCCATGCGGTCAATGAAGCGACAGCTCAGGCAACCGGACATTTTCTGGTATTGATTACGTCTCAGGATATCATGCCAAAGGAACGGATCGAATGCTGCATGGATTTCTTTGAAAAGAACCCTTCTTGCAACGTTCTTGCTACAAATGTGGCCATACAGCAAAATACGATTTCGGAAAATGATGATCTGTCTTTGACTTCCGCAAAGCTTTCGTATGTATCACAATTGATCTTTTGTCGCTATTGCTTTGATATGGTAAGCGGCTTTGATGCCGGTCTCGTTGCTCATGCCGATGAAGACTTTATCTTCAAGCTGTATCAAAACAATACGATCAGCCATATCAATACAGAGCAGACCACTATTTATTGTAATTCCGACCACTCTTTAACCGATTCTGATAAACGTTGTGCAATCGGATACCGCCAGCTTCTTGTAAAATATGCTGTTTATTTGCAAAAGAGAACAGACCTGAAAAAAGATTTACTCTTTTCCATTGCAAACAGCTATAGGCAGGAACATTTTTATTTGCGCTATCTACAATTTTACTGGAAGGCAAAACTTACAAAAAGAAAGAAGGAGCGATCATGAATACAGAAATCACCTGCTTTTATAAGCTTCTTTCCTATGCCTTACACTCGGATCATTCCGACATGATCACACAGACACAAAAGGAGCAGATCAGGCAGAAGCTTCCGGACTTATTACAGCTTGCCAGACAGCATAATGTTTCTCTTTTTGTTTACGATGCACTCTGTCAATGTGACATTGACGATCCTTTGTTACAAGAGACAACTTTTCAAAGAGAAATGCTTTTTGAATGCTATCATAATTACGATATGCTCTTTTTTGCAAAGAAGATCCTTGCTTTATTAGAAGAACATTCCGTTTCCTACTGTCTGTTAAAAGGTGTATCGCTGCTTGCCAATTATCCCAAACCGGAATGCCGCAGCGCAAGCGATATGGACATATTAGTCAGTGATCCGAAAGAATATACGCGTACCAGAGATCTTCTTTTATCTTATGGCTTTTGCGTGGCAAATGGTATGACAGATCACCATGAAGAACTTCTTTATTATGAAAACGACAAGACCTATCTGTTAGAATTACACAATAAATTGATCAACAACTCCGGTAATGTACGTGATGAAACAATAAAGGCATTATTTAAGCAAACGATCCCTGTTAAAAAAAAGCTTTCTTTTGCTGCACTCTCCTATCAATGCCTGAACACAGAACAAAATCTGCTTTATCTTTTATTGCATATGTTACAGCACTTTACAAGTCTCGGATTTGGAGCAAAACTTTTATGTGACTGGACGGTTTTCTTAGAACACCATGCCCATGAGATCGACTTTATGGCGTTTCAGACCATGCTTGAGGATTTAGGACTTGTTCCCTTTTGTGAAGTAATGACAGAATTATGCATCCGCTATCTGGGATTACCTCGTGAAATATTAGAAAAAAATCATTGTACATTTCTTGCTGCCACTATTGATCCGGCTCTGCTGCAACGTGTTCTTGATGACATCCATACTGCCGGTGAATTTGGGAAAGAGAATCACACCCGCGTTCTGATCGCACACCAAAACAACTTTTCTTCTACGATTGCACAGGGACACCGGCAAATGAAGATCTATTTTCCTAAATTGTCACACTGCTTTCTTTTCTGGCCGGTTCTCTGGAGTATTACGTTATATCGTTTTCTCTGTAACAACCGCCGTTTACGCAAGATCGATACAAAAACAATCTTAGAAAACACACGGCAAAGACAAGAACTTTTTAAAGCACTTTCGCTTGACTCTGACGCAAAACGAAAGGAGAATTAAATGCGGCTTCACACAGATTATCAATTACGCAATATTGGTACTTTTTACTTTCTCGTTCCGTTAAAAAGTGATCATCCGGTAATCGACCAGATTCTTACCCTAAATGAAACCGGTGCATTTTTATGGAACAGCTTACAAAAGGTTCTGCAAAAACAACATACCGTACAGCCAAAGAAAGCAACTGCCGACAATGCTCCCCTGCCGGACAATGACGAATTGATGCAGCTGCTCTGTCATGCCTTGCAAGCAGAATATGATGTAACAAAAGACGAAGTACTTCCTGATGTCAAGACATTTTTAAATTCCTTAACCCAAAAAGGAATTCTTACCCTGAAAGATTAAGAATACTCTTCTTCCATCTTTATCCATTGGTCTAAGGTGCATGGTGCAAAATCAGAAAAGCCGGCAAAGCAATTGATCAGATTGCATGACAGACTTTTTTGCTCACTTCCGTAAACACATTGTCTGCTTTCCCGTACAAAACGGCGAACGTTTTTATAGTCCATTGTATCATGAACATGACCATATAGCATATAACTGATATCTCCCAAATACTGTCCATGATAACAAATGATCGGATAATGGCTTAATACAACTTTCCGGTTGTTATCATGGATCTCTGCATAGGATTTGATCCATTGAAACAAAGATGCATCAAATTGTTTATCACGCAGGAAACGCTGGTCATGATTTCCTGTGATCAGATATTTCTTTCCACGCAGCATGCTAAGGACCTCATTCGTCTGATCTCCTTTTCCAATACAAAAATCACCTAAGATATATACTTCATCCCGGTTCTTTTTTACAACACGGTTCCATTGTTCTATCATATATGTATCCATTTGCTCTACTGTTTCAAATGGCCTTTGATCTAATTGTCTTACTTTTTCATGCCCGAAATGACAGTCTGCAATATAATATTTCATGTAGTTCTTTCACTTTCCTGCTTTTGTATTAAAAGCAAACCTGTTATCCTCTTACTAAAAAGCTATTATACAAAACACATCCGCTACTGACAAGCAGACGATAAACTCCATTGATATTTCACAAGGTACAGACGGAAAGCCGGTCCATATTTTTTAAGGTATAGACATAAAACCGGTCCATATCCATAACTGATGTAATGAAAGACACAGGCTAAAATATCAGTTAATAGAAGATATTTTCTAAAAAATGGGATAAAAGTTGCCTTTTTTTATATTTGTATGCTATAATAAAATGGTTTGAATTATTTTTACAATATTGATCGGGAATTCTTTCATTTCCTGAAAATCCCTGATCACCTATGAGAATATATTCTCGGTATCTTCTCAAAACAACTCCGAGAATACATAAGAAAACAAAATGGAGGCTAAATATGAAAGGAATTATTCTTGCCGGTGGATCCGGAACCCGTTTGTATCCACTGACTATGGTAACATCAAAACAGCTACTTCCTGTTTATGATAAACCAATGATTTATTATCCATTATCGACATTGATGTTGGCCGGAATTCAGGATATATTGATCATCTCCACTCCAACGGATCTGCCAAACTTTGAGCGTTTACTTGGGGATGGAAGCAATTTTGGTATTCATCTGTCTTATAAAGAACAACCGTCTCCTGACGGACTGGCACAGGCATTTCTGATTGGTGCTGATTTTATCGGTGACGATTCCTGTGCAATGGTTTTGGGAGATAATATTTTCTATGGGAACGGACTTTCTCCTATGTTAAAGAAAGCGGCTTCTAAGCAGGAAGGTGCAACCGTATTCGGTTATTATGTAGATGACCCGGAACGCTTTGGTATCGTTGAATTTGATAAAAACGGAAAAGCAATTTCCATTGAAGAAAAGCCGGAACATCCAAAGTCAAACTACTGTGTAACCGGCTTGTATTTCTATGATAAGCATGTCGTAGAAATGGCTCGTAAAGTAAAACCATCTGCCAGAGGAGAGTTAGAGATCACAGACTTAAACCGCATGTATCTTGAGCAGGGCAGCTTAGACGTTGTCACACTCGGTCGTGGTTATGCCTGGTTAGATACCGGAACAACCGATGCCCTTGCCGAAGCTTCTGAATTTGTCCGCGTGATCGAGAACCGTCAGGGCGTACAAATCTCCGCTGTTGAAGAAATCGCTTATCGCAACGGCTGGATTGGCAAAGAAAAATTATTAGAATCAGCTGAGCAATATGGAAAATCTTCTTATGGTAAGCACTTAAAACAGGTTGCTGAAGGAAAGATTTTTTAAGAATGGAGGACTATTATGAAAATTATCGTAACCGGTGGTGCCGGATTTATCGGTGGTAATTTCTGCCACTATATGACAAATAAGTATCCCGAAGACACCATCCTTTGTATTGACAAATTAACTTATGCCGGAAACATGGAAACACTGGCTCCGATCATGGATAAGGAAAATTTCAAATTTTTTAAAGCAGATATCGCAGATCGTGATGCGATTTATAAGATCTTTGAAGAAGAAAAGCCTGACATCGTAGTCAACTTTGCAGCAGAAAGCCATGTTGACCGTTCGATCACAGATCCTGAGATCTTCCTTCGTACCAATATCATTGGTACAAGCGTTATGTTAGATGCCTGCCGTAAATATGGTATCAAACGTTATCATCAGGTATCAACTGACGAAGTATATGGCGATCTTCCACTTGACCGTCCGGATCTTTTCTTTACAGAAGAAACTCCGATCCATACTTCCAGCCCATATTCAGCATCAAAAGCATCTGCTGATCTTTTGGTCCAGGCTTATGCACGTACTTATAAGATGCCATGTACGATCTCAAGATGTTCTAACAACTATGGACCTTACCATTTCCCTGAGAAGCTGATTCCTTTGATCATTGCCAATGCATTGAACGATAAAGAGCTTCCTGTCTATGGAAAAGGCGAAAACGTCCGTGACTGGCTTTATGTTGAAGATCATTGTATCGCGATCGATCTGATCATCCGCAAAGGTACGCCGGGTGAAGTATATAATATCGGTGGACATAATGAAAAGACAAATCTTGAAGTAGTTAAGACAGTGCTTGCGCAGCTTCATAAATCAGAAGATCTGATCACTTATGTAACAGACCGTCCCGGTCATGACCGTCGTTATGCGATCGATCCTACAAAGATCCATAATGAACTTGGTTGGCTTCCAGCTACTCCATTTGATGAAGGTATCAAAAAAACGATCGCCTGGTATTTAGACAATCGTGAGTGGTGGGAAAATATCATTTCCGGTGAATATGCAAATTATTATGATAAGATGTATGGTAACCGCTAATCCTTTGACTTTTGTCAAAAATTAGGATGAAGCTTATATTATAATAATCAGCTCTTTGTCAGGAGTTGGAGAAAAAAGAAGAACAGGAAGCAGCCATTAACCGGTTGCTTCCTGTTCTTCTTTATGATACAATTTTCCATCTACGATCCGCACAACTCTTTGTGCTGCTTTTGCTACTTCCAGATCATGTGTGATCATCACAATTGTATTGCCCATGGCATTTAACTCTCCAAACAAACGAAGTACCTCTTTTCCCATCTTACTGTCTAATGCACCCGATGGTTCATCTGCAAGCAGGATGGCAGGCTTTCCGACTAATGCTCTTGCGATCGCAACACGCTGTTTTTGTCCACCGGATAATTCATTTGGTTTATGGTGTAACCGTTCACCAAGTCCGAGAAGCCTTATCGTATCCATACACATGTCTTCGGCTGTCTTATGATCGATACCACGCATTAAAAGCGGCATAATGACATTTTGTAATACTGTATATGCCGGAATCAGATGATAATTCTGAAAAACAAAACCGATCTTTTCATTGCGGATCTGTGTCAGTTCTTTTCCGTTTAACGCATGCACCGGCATACCATCCAGATAATATTCTCCTGTGTCCCATTGGTCCATACAGCCGATCACATTCATCAATGTAGATTTACCAGAGCCGGACGGTCCGAGTATGGCGACAAATTCGCCCTCGTCTACCGTAAAATTAATATCTTTTAAGACATGTAATGACTGCTCTCCCATCTGATAACTTTTGTTTAACATACGAATATCAATCTTATGATCTGTTTCCTGTAATTGTCTGATCATTTCTCTTTTCTTTTTTTTTGCAAACATACTGCTCCTCCTTTACACCATCCAGATTCCTACGATTACTTTGTTTCCATCCTGATCCGTCTCAACGATCATCTTTATCACGTCTCCATTTGACAAACGCGAAAAGGTGGTCTTGTTGCCAAGAGAAGTGATCACGTCTGTTCCAATCGGAATGGTCATCGTTGCTGACTTGTTTGTAGAAGTATACATGGTCATACCCTTCTTTTTGCTGTTTGTGTTCGATTTGCTTTTCGAAGTGGATTTGCTTTTGCTGCTGTCCGATCCTGTGCTACTATCGGAGGTGCTATTTTGCTGATCTTGCATGCCATTGGCATCCGGTGGGTTTCCTGGTGCATCGCCCTGTCCTCCTGATGGCATCTGTCCCTGACTGCTGCTTCCGTTTTGCATTGCCGGCATTCCACCAAAGTCATTATTACTTCCTTTTGTGTCGGATGAACTGCTACTGCTGCTGTTTCCATTCTTACTTTGACCGGATGTATTGCCCGAATTATTGCTATCATTACCGTTACTGCCTTGATCCGATGCATTGCCCGAATTACTGCTGTCATTGCTACTACTGCTTTGATCCGGTGTATTTCCTGCATTACTGCTGTCATTGCTATTACTGCTTTGATCCGGTGCATTGCCCGAATTGCCACTCTTACTCTGGTCAGAGGAACTGCTCTTTGCAGACACTTTCTTTAGGATCGTATAGGTCATCTCATTGCCTGCTATTTCCGTAATCTTACCGATCACGATCTTTTGGTTGCTTTTCAATTCGACAGAAGAAATATCTGTTGCATCAGAAGCATCATTTTTTCCACATCCGCTAAACAGAAGACCGGCGATCAAAAACAGCATTGTTATTTTTCTTTTTTTCATATAAGCCTCCATTTCTAATCTTCGTTTAATGCTTCTACCGGTACTAGATTCGATGCTTTCAATGCCGGATAGAATCCAAATACCGTTCCTGTCACAAGAGCAAAAACAACGGCTAAGACGGCTACTAAGACCGATAGTTCAACCCGGACACCAAAATGCTCTAAGATCGGTGTCAGACCAAGTCCGGCTAACACACCTGCGATACCGCCAAATATACTGATAAAACTTGCTTCTAAC
The DNA here is from genome assembly GCF_014384965.1 of Jutongia hominis. Taxonomy (GTDB): domain Bacteria; phylum Bacillota; class Clostridia; order Lachnospirales; family Lachnospiraceae; genus Butyribacter; species Butyribacter hominis. Next base: position 24,991 of record NZ_JACRSW010000027.1, on the reverse strand, counting down.
AAAAATTCCAATAAAATATCTCTTTTCGTACAACCGATTGCTTTTAAGATTCCAATTTCTTTTGTTCGTTCTTTGACAGAGACAAACAACACATTCATAATGCCGATACCACCAACGATAAAAACGATCACAGCCATAGAGATCAATAAAGTTGTAAGAGTATCATTTGACGCAGAAGCAGCTTCCATCTTGCTTCCGGCATCTGTGATCGTAAATTCCGCATTCGGATACGAGTCAGATAAGATTGTCTGGATATTTTCCATGGCAGCATCTACTTCGTCCACATCTTCTATGATCACCGTGATTGTCGGAGAAACACTGCTTCCGACAATGTATTTAACACCGGTACTGTATGGTAAAAAGATCGAATCATCCGGGCTGATCCCAGAAGATACCGTTCCCATTTCTGCAAGAACTCCATTGACAACATATGCCCTGCTGTCAATATAGATTGTACTGTCGTAAGCTTCTTCAACACTGCCAAAGATCTCTTTTGCCACTGAATAACCAAGCACACAGACTTTTTCTTTATTTTCCTCATCCGAGGAAGAAATAAAATCACCAACTGCCATCGAAAGATTACTCATCGATGCATAATTGTGCTTGACTCCGGCAATTGTATAACCGGTCGCGTCATCGAGATCACCACCCTCTACATCGGATTTGGTATTATAAGAGATCGTGATCTTTGAAATTCCCGGTAAAAAGGTCTTTAGGTCGTCGACATCATCTTCTGATAATGTGATCTTTTCCTGATTCATTCTTGACGAATCATCGCCATTGCTGCCACCCATGATCATGTCGCCACCCGGACCGCCACCATTACCCGATCCACCCGGACCGCCTTGTGAACTGCCACCGAAATTGCTGCCATTTGCATTGCCTGCTCCACCGTTACCTCCTCCCGGCATACCGCCACCGGAAGATCCTTTTTGTGTTGAGGAACCACTCTTTTTGGAACTGCTTCCAAAATTCTGAAAACCACGCCCACCGGAAGTCTTTACAGAATCCATCAGACTGCTTAATTCACTTGACATTTCATAGGAAATATCAATCGCGCCTGCATTTAAGTTTTTAAATTGTTCTTCTACTTCCTTTTGTCCTCCACGGCCGATCGCAATGACCATCATAATCGTTGCCGCACCAACTACAATACCGATCGAAGTTAAGATCACTTTGAATTTATTCTGGATCAGATTGATCCATACCAATCGAAGAATCTCATTTACTTTCATTGGCTCACCTGACTTTCTATCAAAACAGTATCACCCTTTTTGAGACCGCTTTTGATCTCAACATTATGACCATCGGAAAAGCCTGTCACAACTTTGGTCTTTTTCGTTGTACCATCTGCTTTCTTTAACGTAACATACGACTTTGTTCCTTCTGTTGTGATTGCTTTGTTTGATACATAAGTCACATCTTTTACTTCCTTTGATACAAATGTAACTTCGCTGCTCATGCCATCATATACTTTCGACACATCTCCGCTTAATGTTACCACAACCGGATAACTGACTGTCGTGTCTCCTGTGGAAGAAGATGAAATAGAAGTTACCGTTCCTTCAAAAAGTTCATCTTCATATGCCGACAGATAAATATTGACATTATCTCCTACTTTAATATTCGAAACATCATCCTGTGCTACCGATACGGTAATATTGACTCCATCCGTATCCACATAAGCAGCGATCGCTGTTGAACTGTTTAAACTGTCCCCCTTGCTATAACCAACTGATGTCAGCTTACCGGTATATTTTGCTGTTACCTCGTTATTTTTTGTAAATGCGTTGAATGCTTCTAACTCTTCTTTTGTCTGGTCATAGGTTTCTTTTGCTGCGTCCACATCATCATTGACACTGCTTAATGCAACCGTATATAACGCTTTTGCATTCTTTGCTTCGATCCTGCTTTCCTCATATGTCTGCTTTGCCGTGATCTTTCCTGTTTTTAATGCTTTCTTAGCAGAAGTATATTGTGACTTTAAGCTGTTTAGGTTCGAACGGTATTCGCTTAATTGTGTCTGAAGCTGTGTCAATTCCTGCGTTAACTGCGTGATGGTTGAAGAAGACTGTGTAGAAGATGTAGTATTTGTTCCTGTTGTCGTATTGGAACTGCTTTGTTGTGTAGTATTGTTTACACTATCCATTACACCGGATGCACTCTTGGCTTTTGCAATCTTCTTTTTTAAACTTGCAATCTGTGTTGGAAGTGTTTTGATCCCGTTTTGTGCTTTCTGATATGCCGCTTTTGTACTGCTTACATTAGCTTCTAAGCTTGCTACCGTTGCCTTATAGGTTGCTAATGCACTCTTTCCTGTTGCAATTCTTTGTTTGTATTCATATTCTGCGGACACTTTTGCTGCATCTCTTGTTGTCTTGGCTTCGTTATAAGCGATTCTTGCTGCGTCATAATTTTCCTGATAGCTTTTTTTCGCACTCTCTACACTGCTTTTGGTCAAAGTCAAAAGAGTATCTCCTTTTTTGACGTTCTGTCCGGTCGAAACACATACTTTCTTTACTACAAGTTCTTCCTCGGAAGAAGCAGAAGAATTCTGTGTCGATGAATATGCTGTACTCTGTGTCGAAGAATCTGCTGTACTCTGTGTCGAAGAGTCTGCTGTACTCTGTATCGAAGAAGCACTGTTTTTTGTACTGCTGCTTTGTTCTAAAGAGGCATTATCTGCTGACTTCGTACTATCCGAAGAACCAGACTTGGTTGTCGTAGCACTTGATGTTGAGCCGGATGAAGAAGTTGATGTCGAACTTACGGAAGTCCGGCTTAAAGAATACGATTGTGTCAATGTGTCGATCGCAACGTTACCACTCTCTGTAATGCCGACTGTCAGATTGCCTGATTTGACTTCTGTTTCTTTTGTCACTACTTTTGCATCACTCTTTTTTCCTTTTTGTACCTGATAATATCCAAAACCTGCTACAATCGAAAGAATCAGCAGACATACTATTCCAATGGTTATCTTCTTTTTTCCTTTAATTTTTGAAATCAACGACATAAGTATCTCCTTCCTTTAAACCACTCTTTAACTCTATGAATTGTCCGTTATCTTCACCGGTCTTTACTTCTACCTGTCTGGTATTTCCATCTGTCAGTTTAGCTGTCACATAACTCTTTCCGCCTTTTTCCGTGACTGCTGAGACCGGAACATATAAAACATCTTTTAATGTATACTTTGTAAAGGATATAGATGCTGTATCATCACTCCTGATCGAACCGGATGCATTGTCTACTGTCACATTGACGATATATGTTACACTGGATACGCTTTCGGAAGAAGAAGTTGTTTCCATCGAAGCAACCGTTCCGGTTAATGGTTCGCGTGATGAAGATAAAGAAACGGAAACCGAATCTCCGACTGCAATATATTGCATATCTGCCTGATCGACTGTTACCGGGATCGTAATACTGCTGCTATCACTATAAGTAGCGATCGATGTTGTTGTAGATAATGTATCACCGGCACTATATCCGACCGCTGTTATTGTGCCATCCTGCATAGCTTTGATCGTATTGCCGGTAATCATCTTTTCAAAAGCTTTCTTTCTTGCCTTTGCCGATGAAGCATTGTCTTTTGCACTTTGTAACGTATCTTTTGCACTTTGTAATGCCGCTTCATAGATCGAGCTGGCATTCTGATAGGTACTCATGCTCTGTGCATAAGTCTCTTTTGCACTGACTTTTCCTTTTGTCTGTGCTGCTTTTGCTTCATAATAGGCTGCCTGATACGATTTTAAGTTTTGTTTTGCTTCCGATAATGTGGTTTTGGATTCTGTCACTTTCTGCTTAAAGCTACTCAGACTTCCTTTTGCTTTTGTCTGCTCTTCCTGTGTTTTTGCCTTTTTTTTCTGAAGCTCTTCATAAGATTTCTTTACTTTTTCATATGCTGTTTTTGCACTTGCTAACGCTGTTTTTTCTCCTGTATGCTGTGATGTAATCTCTTTTTTTGCTTCTGCGACATTTGACTTTCCATTATAACTTTCTAAATACTTTGCTATCGTATCCAGATTTTCATATTCTTTTTGTAATTTGTCATATGCTGCTTTTTTGCTTTCATATGTTTTCTTTGCTGTTGCTTCTTTCTTTGCAATGGTTTCTATGTTTTGCTGATACGATGTGATCTTCTTTTTTAATGTCTTAATCTTTTTTTGATACGATGTAATGGTTTCAGGCATTTCACTGATCGTCTTTTGGGCTGCTGTCAGATCTTTTTTGGCACTTTTTTCTGCTGCCTCATAGGTATCTAAACTATTTTGATAATCCAATGCTGCTGTTGACAGCAAGGACAGGTTCGTCCTGTAATCGGACTTTGCCTGTGCCACAGCTTCTTCATAATCTACTTTTGCCTGTACCAGATCGGTCTGATAGCTTTCTACAGCACTTTCTAAGATCTGTCTGGTCTGATCGACACTGCTTTGTGTTAAAGTAAGAACCGTACTGCCTTTCTTTACGATATCTCCTTCTGATACATTGACCTTTGATACGACCAGACTGCCGCTTTCTGACTCGCCGGTAAGGTTTAAATCATATAACTGATACGTTGCTCCATTTGTTGTCGTACCACTGACCGTTGTTGTCATTTCTATATTTCCTTTACTGACATAACCTTCCATTGTCCGGCTCTCTTCCTGTGTGTCTTTTGCAAACCATGTCGGGTAGATCACAAGCTTTGTTAAAACACCTCCTGACACCAGAAAAAGTACGAGCACGATCGCAAGGATTCCTTTCCTTTTAGCTGACCATTTCTTTTTTATTTTCTTTTTTTCATCGGATGCATGTTTCTTCCTGTGAAACCACATATTGACCTCCTTTGCGCCATCTGTCTTTTATTCGATTTCTTTCATTTCTAAATGTCTGTGCGCAGATATACCATATCTGTCTGTTTATCATTTGACTATATTTATCATACGATCCGGCTGTGAAAAACCTTTGAGTGAAATGTGTGCATTTTGTGTTTTCCGGTCATTTTGCCGATATTCCTTTCCATCACTATAACCGTTCTCTGATTCACAAGTTGGCATTTCGCATAATTTTGTCTGTTCTGCCATATGGTATATAAGAACAATGAAACAAACCGCACCAAACGAAAGGCAGGATATACTATGACGATCTTTCACAAAGACAGATATTCCTCTTACCGCCCTGTGCATCATTTTCATCTGTCTCGTTTCCACTACATTACATTGCTTCTTTTTTTGTTTTCTTTTCTATGTGGAAGCTTTGCTGCCAATTTATTTAAAGAAACACTTTGTAATGATATCCTGCACCTGTTTACGTCTTCCTTTGAAAAGCTCCATTCTTATGAGATCAAAAAAGATGCTCTTTTTTATTTCAGCATAAAAGAACATCTTAAATTTTATATTCTGATCGTTTTCTTTGCTTTTACGAATGTCTGGCATTTCTATTATGCACTTGCCATTTTGTATACCGGTTTTTCTAATGGTATGCTTTTTTTGTTCTGTACATTTGTCAAGGGCTGTTCAGGTGTATTATATTATCTGGGAATCCTTTTCCCACAATGTCTGCTCTTTGTCCCTTTTTATCTCTATGCATTGCATCATCTTGATCTGTTACATATCGAATGGTTTGAAGACAATACGCAAAAAAACACCCGTACTTCTTTTGTTGCAAACAAAAAAGGACAGTTGCTGCTTATACAACTGCCTCTTTTTCTCCTGGGTATTCTGTTGTTACTTCTTGGTTCGTTTCTTGAAAGTTATATCAATCCGTTAGTTATACTACATATGTAGAAAGATTATCTCTATTCTTGTTCTGTTCTTTCTGACTGTGCTGTTTTGATGATCACGGCACGCATTTCTTCTTTGCCCAGTTCAAAGCAGTCTAAAAGCTTAGGATTAAAGCATCCACACTGCCCGTCTAAGATCATCTTTTCTGCATTGACCTGTGAATAGGCATCACGATAACTTCCTTTTCGTAACAATGCTGCATACGCTTCGGCTACTGATACGATCTGAGCCGCGATCGGAATCTCATCTCCTGCCAATCCATACGGATAACCGTTTCCATCATAGCGTTCATGGTGATACAGACAAATATCACTTGCATATGTTAATGTATCGGAATCTGCGATTACATCTAAATACTTTAACACCTCCACACCTTTTTTTGTATGCTCTTCCATGACAGCCCGCTCTTTTTTCGTTAATTTACCCGGTTTCTTTAATATATCATCTCCGATCATGAACATACCCACATCATAAAAAACAGAGTCTTCAATAATCTTTACTACAATCTGTCTTGTCAGATGATATTCCGGATATTCCTGCATCACATATTTACACAAAATTTCTGTAAATGCTTTGACACGTAAAAGACAATTTTCATTACCGGTTTTTCTTGATAGGATCAAACAGAAACGTTCGCTTGCATCCTTATATTTTTGTACCAGATCATGAAATTTGGTCCGTTCTTTTAAGATCGTCTGTTCTGATCTGGTATAACGATCACCTAACTGCGTGCATTTTTGCTCTAACTCCTTATATGCTTTTTCTAATTGTGCATACTGCTCTTTTGATTTCTGATTTTCCTTTTCTAATAATGCATATCGGTCTTTTAATTCCAGATTTTCGCTTTCTAAACGAATCTTTTCTGTCGCCTCAAAACAAGGTTTCTCAGATATTGTATTCTGTTTTTCTTCCATTGCCAACTGCCCGGTCGTTTGGAATGTTTTTGTAGCATTTCCCGCTTTCTGTGTCTTCTGCTCTTTTTCGAGTTCTCTTCTTTTGCTTTCATACAATTCAATCGTATGATATACTCTGCGTCTTGTAATCTGGATATCAAAAGGTTTCATCACAACTTCTGCAATATGGGACTGGTATTCTTTTAACTCTGCGATTGTTTCGATATCACCTGTTATCAAAATAACAGGAATGTTTTCATCAATAGATGCATTTTCCATAAAATGAAGGACATCATATCCATTCATGTTTGGCATAATAATGTCTAACATGATCAAAGCTAATTCTTTTTCATGCCCATTGATCTGCTCGATCGCTTCTAAGCCGTCCTCTGCCTCTAAGATGATAAACTGGTCTTCTAACAGTCGATGAAGTATCGCCCGGTTTGTCTCCTGATCATCTACAATTAAAATAGTATTACGCTCCTGCATGTTTCCTTCCTCTTTGTATCAATTCATATTCTTTTATTAAATTCTGCTTTAACTGTTCAAGACTTCCATTATTATCAATTACCTTATCACATCTTTGGTAAAAAAAAGCATCACTTTGCTGTCTTTCCATAATTGCCCGGCTTTTTTCATCCGAATATCCTCTGTTTTGACGCAAACGTTTTTTTCGTGCATCTGCTGAGACAGCAATATACCAGATCTCATCACAAAATGCATCACAACCTGTCTCAAACAAAATAGCATTTTCCAGTATCAAAACGCCTTCTTGGTCTTTCCTGTCATCTATATATTGACGGATATACGCTTTTACTTTCGGATGAATGATCCCATTAAGCAAAGCAAGCCTTTCTTTATCATGAAATACTTTTTCTGCCATCACGGTTCTGCTGATCTGACCATCTGCATCCAGAATATCTGTACCAAACGATTCTATGATCTCATCATATCCGTCTGTGCCTTTTTCCATCGCTACATGTCCTAATTCGTCGGCAATTAAAAGTTCGGCACTTGCAATCTCTTTTAATAAGCAGGCTGCCTGTGTCTTACCACTGCCAACTCCTCCTGTCATACCGATCACATACATTAGTGTGCCTCCTTCCAGTCTTTTCCGCTAAGCACTTCAACTTCTAACGGAACGGATAATTCTACCGCACGAGGCATCTCTTCTTCTAATATCGTTTGAACCGCCTCAACCTCTTCTTCCGGCACTTCGACAAGCAATTCATCATGAACCTGTAAAACAATACGAGCCTTTCTTTGCTCTTTCTTTAACCGGTCTGCCACACGGATCATCGCAAGCTTAATAATATCGGCTGCTGTTCCCTGGATCGGTGAATTCATTGCAATTCGTTCTCCAAACGAACGCTGCATAAAATTATTCGAAGCCAGTTCCGGTACCGGTCTTCTTCTGCCAAACATTGTACCGGCATATCCCTTTTCTTTTGCTGTTGCAACCAGAGAATCAATGAATTCCTTGACTGCCGGATACGTTGCAAAATACTGGTCGATATACGCCTGTGCTTCTTTCTTTGATACATTCAGATCCTGACTAAGACCAAATGAACTGATTCCGTATACAATACCAAAGTTGACTGCTTTTGCATTTCTTCTTTGCAAATCGGTTACCTGATCAAACGGAGTATGGAATACTTTCGATGCGGTACTTCTGTGAATATCCTGATTATGACGGTATGCATCGATCAGCTCCTGATCACCTGACATATGCGCAAGCACCCTGAGTTCGATCTGCGAATAATCGGCATCTAAGAAAATACAACCCTCTTTTGGCTTAAAAGCTTTCCTGATCTCTCTGCCAAGCTCCATGCGGATCGGAATATTTTGCAAATTCGGATCGGTACTGCTGATACGTCCTGTCGCTGTAATCGTCTGGTTGAACTTTCCGTGAATCCTCTGATCCGGTTCGATAAAAACGACAAGCCCATCGGCATAGGTAGATTTTAATTTGCTGACCTGACGATATTCTAAGATCTTATCAATGATCGGATCTTCTTTTCGCAATTTTTCCAAAATATCAGCAGACGTCGAATAACCGGTCTTTGTCTTTTTTGCAAACGGAAGCTTCATTTTCTCAAACAGGATCACCCCTAACTGCTTGGGTGAATTGATATTAAATTCTTCTCCTGCAATATCATAAATATCCGTTTCTAATGCAAGCACTCTGCTTTCTAATAATTTCGAAATATTCGAAAGCTCTTCTTTATCCACATGGACACCTTCTCGTTCCATCTGGTACAGATAATATGAAGTCGGTATCTCAATTTTTTCAAAGATTCCATACATTCCGGTTTCTTCTAATTCTTTTTGAATGGCATCCTGTGCAAGCAATGGAATATAAGACAAATTGGCAACATATGGGATCAGCTTCTTTCCAATCTCGGAATCTTTATCCTCTTTTACTAAAAACTCCTGCCATACTTCTTCCTGCATTGTTTCATCGATTCTTTTCTTTCCAAAGCAATCCGCATACGAAAGGATCGTCTTACCAAGATAATCTCTTGCAATATCATCTACCTGATACGAATCTCTCATCGGATTGAGCAGATAACCGCCTAACGATACATCAAATATTTTCGTAAAAAGAAGCTGTGTCTTCTCATAATCACGATCATCAAATGCCTGTTGCATCGGAGCGGTTTTCTCCGGCGACAACTGCTCTACAGGAGTAGTTAAATGCATGATATTTTTCCAGTTCAATAAAATAATCTTCTTTGCATTCTGTTCCATTTCACAAAATGCCTCTAACAATATCTGCGACTCTAACGCTTCTGTCACAAAAGCAACTGCCGTACAGATTTCTTCGTTCTTACGATATGACAGGCTGATCGCCTGAAACGGATAATCATATCCGCTTTCTTCTTCCTGCTGTCCGATTGAAAGATCCATGCTGTCCTGATCAAAGACAAGCTGAAGCTGTCCTGCCGCTTTTTTCTTTGCTTTCTTTTTAACGGCACCGGTATTCGTCCATTCATCTCCTAAGAAACCGACCGCAAAGACTTTTTGCTTACTTTTTCGAAATGTATCCACAAAATGTCTGAGATCTTTCTTTTCTTTTAACAATGTAACATCCATTTCCACATTGACTGCTTCTGATATAACGGACGGATCAAATCTTTTTTCTAAAGAACGTAGTTCTAATCTTTTGATCCATTCAAACGCTTCTTTCGTAAAGATATTCTCGTATTTTGCATCTTCAAAAGAAAAGTCGATCTCACAGTCGGTTTTGATCGTTGCAAGTTCTTTGCTTAACATTGCAAGCTCTTTATTTGCACGAAGAAGCTCTCTTGCTCTCTTTGGCTCGACTTCTTCGATATGCTCATAGGCTTCTTCAACAGACGGAAACGCAGCAAGTATCTTTCCTGCTGTTTTTTCACCGATTCCCGGAACCCCCGGTATATTATCTGCACTGTCTCCCATCAGACCTTTCATGTCGATGACCTGCTTTGGAGTGATCCCATACCGATCGATCACATCCTGCGTATGGTAGTTTTCAATCTCCGTACCACCACGTTTTGTCTTTGGAATGCGGATCAGTATATGCTCAGAAGCTAATTGCAAAAGATCTCTGTCACCGGATACTAACGAAACTTCTTTTCCTTCTTTTTCGGCTCTGGTTGCGATCGTTCCTAAGATATCATCTGCTTCATATCCTCCCTGCATGATCACAGGGATTTGCATTGCTTTTAGCACTTCCTGAATCACAGGGACCTGCTCGGATAACTCCGTCGGCATCGGTTTTCGCGTGCCTTTGTACTCTGTATACATCTTGTGACGAAATGTCGGCTCTTTTACATCAAATGCCACGGTCAGATAATCAGGCTTTTCTTCTTCTAATATCTTTAACATAATATTGATGAAACCATAGACCGCATTTGTATGAAGACCTTCTGCATTTGTCAGCTCCGGCACACCATAAAATGCTCTGTTTAAAATACTATGCCCATCAATTAAGACTAATTTTTCACTCATTGTTTTCCTCATTTCCTCTATTTAATCACACCATTTCCAACACACATCACACTCCGCCAAAACTATCCTCACAAAACAAAATCTTCAAATGCGTCATGTCTTTATGTCTTGCATTGTATTTCTATTTTTCTTACATTTTGGGGCACTGTTTCACCTGATAAGAATTTCTAAGATTTTTTGCTTTTTTTGCTTTGATTATGGGCGCTCTCATCTGATATAGGGGGCAAGGCCGGTCTGATGTACATTGCTGTTTGGGAATCTCAAAGGCCGTCGCCACTTGCATTGCAAAAATGATTGTTTTTTGCAATGCTATGTGTGCGCTACGTGGCTTTGCGAAGCGGAAGCGTGTCCCAAACAACAATGCTACTCAGACTGAGTCGCCCCTATAGTTATGACCCGCGCCCAATCAGCAAAAAAGCTAAAAAATCAGAAAATCTAATCAGCTGGCGTGTCCTGCCAAAATGTAAGAAAAAATAGAAATACAATTCACAACCATTGTTCATGACGCATGCAACCATATTATCGTGAGGATAGTTTTGGAACATAGATCCTGTTTTGCAAATGGATGTCTGTTCTTATTGAATCAGCAAAATTACGGCTATGCATAAAATGACCAGTAATAACAGTTTCTGAACACGCATGATCCGGAAATGCCGTAAATATTCCTGTGCATACCGGAGTTTCTCATCTGAGCTTACCCAGTCGCTGCTTTTGCGGTTATCTTCTTCGAGATAACGCATTCCCATGATCATTGTATAATAAATGTCATATTCTTCTTTGCAATCCGGACATTCTTCCATATGATGCAAAAATGCATCCAGTTCCCTCTTGCTTAGTTTATCATCAATAAAGGGGATATATTTTTGCTGAATTTCTTTGCATTCCATCAAAACCGCCATGCCTTTCTCTCTTGTATTTTTCTTTGATCATATTCAAATCCCATGATTAAAGTACGTTTCTTTTTGTCTGTCATTCTACTCACATATTGTATCATATTCTTTGCATGAAAGATATAATTATTCCTGATTCCAGCATACTTTACTTCCATGATTTCCTTTTGTTACGAGCAATTTTGTCGGGATCTGTTCTTTTAATTCCGTAACGTGAGAGATCACACCGATCAGACGATGATCGCCGGCTAATTCCAACAGCACACGCACCGCAGTATTTCGTACTTCTTCACTCAAAGCACCAAATCCTTCATCAATAAACATGGTATCGAGTCTGGTCTGTCCTGTTGTACTTTGCACAATGTCTGCCATTCCCAATGCCATCGAAAGTGAAGCAAGAAATGTCTCTCCACCCGAAAGCGTATGTGCATCCCGGACCTTCTGCGTCAATGGGTTGATCACATCCAGATCAAGTCCGACTTCTCCCTGTCCGCTGTTACTGATCTCACGGCATTTTAATAAAAATCGGTTTGACGTCATTCTGGCTAAACGACGGTTCGCAGCCTGAATGATCTGCTTAAAATACTGCCTTTGAATATAGGTCTGAAAATGGATCTTTCCATTTGCTACATCCTGTAAAGACTGCATGACCTGTCTGTCTTTTAAATATTGTTCCTGTCCCTGTAAGAGCGTTGTCAGACGTTTTTTGATATCATCATGTACCTGATATTGTTTTTGCCATTTTTCATATACTTCCTGCTTTTGTCTTTGCAGCTCTTTTGTATGCAACATTTTTTCATATGCTTCTTCTTTCGAACGCTGCTCTTTTCCTGCAAGGTTCTTTTCTAAGATTTCTTTTGTCGAACAGCATTTTTCAAGATGCATCTCATATTGGCGGATCTCGTTTTGTAATTCTTCCATTTGAGGAATCTGCTGACAGGCTGTACGATATTCTGTCACGGTATCAAACTGCTCTGTTTGTAATACCTCTTCCCACAAATGTTTTGCCTGACTTTTATCTTTTGCAAGCTTAGCAAGACGTTTGTCATTTTCCTCGGTCTTTCCCTGTAAAGTATCAAAGTTTTTCTTTTCGGTCTCCCAGACAGCTTTTGCATTCTTTCTTTGCTGATCAAGGATTCTTTGCTCTTTTTGCAAGGTCAGGATTTTTTCTTCTCCCTGACTGACCGATACTAATGTGATCTTCTGTTCTTTTTCATGCATCTGTGCTAAAAGCGCTTGCAGGGCAACTTCTGTGTCATGTAACCGGTCTCTGATAGCTTTCTCCTGTTCGATGGAGTGCTGTTCTTCTTTTTCTAATTCTGCCTCTCTAAGCAACAGCTTTTCTTTCTTTTGAACTCGCTGTTCTAATGCATTGCTCTTTTCTTTTTGTATCCGGATCTGCTCTGTCAGTTGTTCTCTGACTGCTATGATATGCCAAAAGATTGTCTTTTCTTTTTCCCGTGCTTCTTTTGTGACAGAGGATTGTTCCTTAGATAATGCTTCGTCTGGCTGATCCTTAGATACTGTTCTTTCCGGCTGTCCTTGCTGAAAGACTTCCTTTCGCTGCTTTGAAGATTGTTTGTCTTTTTGCTTTTCATATGCATGCACTTCCTTGACAAAAAGATTGTCCTGATCGGATACTGACATATCCTGATAAGCTTTTTGGTAAGCCAAAAGCCATGCACTGTCAGGATCCCATATCTCGATCTGTTCAAGAAGTAAGCTAATACGGTTCTTACAATCCTGTAAAGCTGCCACATAGGCTTTATTACATTGATCTTCCTGTTCTTTTGCCTGTCTTTCCTTTTCTTCTGCCTGCTCTAAACTCTCTTTGGTCACATTTTCTTTTGATAACACAGCAATGTGGGGATGAACAGTCGAACCACATACCGGACAAGGCATATCATCTTTTAAATCCTTTGCAAGCCATGCCGCCTGTGATTCAAAATACGTCATAAAGATTCTGTCATATACATCATGCTGCTCTTTCCAATATTGTAATGCCTTTTGATATTTTCTTTCGGATTCATATGCCTTTTGATAGGCACAAAGAAACTCCTGATATGCCTTTTGGTATTGCTTTTCCTGCTGCCATTTTATGTTAAGCTGTTCTTCGATTGTCTTTGCCTGATATCTTTCTTCCTCTAAAGATTGGTGTTTTTTCAGCCAGACTTTGATCTCTTCTCTTTCCTTTTTAATCGTTTCTTCTTTTTTAGTCCATTGCGCATATGCAATTTCCTTTTGCTCTTTCTCTTTTTGCAAAGCTTCTTTCTTGTCTTGCAATGCGAGCAGACTTTTTAAAACATCCATCTGCTCTCTGACTGTCTGCTCTTCTTTCATTAATACAGGCTGTCTGCTTTCATATTCTTTTTCGCTTTGCTGATATGCTTCTGCACTTTTTGCAAGCAGATTCCGGCTCTTTTTTCTTTCTATACAATATTGCTCTTTTTTCTTTTGTTCTTCCCATTCTTCTTGTTGATAACGTAAAAATATATCTTCTTTTTCCTGACATTTCTTTGCTTTTTGTGCCTGACAAACAATGTCTCTTTTTTGACCGAACTGCTCTTTTTTGCTATCAAGTTCCTGTAGCTTCTTTTTTACTTCTTCATATTGTTCTAACATCTCATTGACCTGACAGATTTCTTTATAAATAAGTTCGGTTTCCTGCAATTTTTGATTGGTCTGGTCTGCTTCCTTTTTGGCATTACTATAATATATCTTTAACTCTTTTGTATATTCTTCTAAGAATACTTCCATACGCTGTGGTTCTGTATCGGCAAAAGCAGATATCTGCTCCCACTTTTCTTTATATGCACTCATCTCTTCGACAAAAGAAACACCACTGACTGCTTCTTTGATCTTTGTAATATGCTCTTTTAATGCTCCGATCGTCCTTTTATATTCTTCCCATATCTTTTTTTCCACTTTTTCATAAATTTCCGTAGAAAAGATCTGCTGAAAGATTTCTTTTCTCTTTCCTGTCTTATCCATGATCAGCTCCTGAAATTCTCCCTGTGCGATCATGGCGATCTTACTAAACTGTTCTGCAGTCAGACCGATGATCTGACGGATCTTTTCATTGGTCTGTGCTGCTTTTCCCTGATATTCTTTTCCATCCGGCAGGATCAAAGAGACCTTGCCTCCCTGCCTTGTCGTATTGTAACTGCCCTGCTTATTCTTTCGTCTGGCTTTGCGGTAATATGTCGGTGAGCGTTTGATCGTATACAACTCTTCCTGCCCTTCGATCCCATAGGAAAAGGTATACTCTACATACGTTTCTGTCTCGTCATTTGCATACTCGCTGCGCATCATATTGCCCTTACGTTCTTTTCCACTCATTGTATCATACAAGGCAAACATGATTGCATCAAAAATCGTGGACTTTCCTGCTCCGGTATCACCGGATATCAGAAAAAGCCCATTTGTCACCTTACTAAAATCAATTACTTCCTTTCCGCCATACGAACCAAAAGCGGACATCACCAACCTCACCGGCTTCATATCTACTCCTCCTCACTTCGCATGATCCATCCTGCCTGCCCCCACACCAAATATACTATCTCCTTACGCTGCCCTGGATTTTTAACCTGCGTCATTTTCAAAACATTGCATTCGTGTTTCAATTTATTTTGGCTTTTGGGGCACTGTTTCGCCTGCTAAGGATATCTAAGATTTTTCGCTTTTTTGCCCTGATTATGGGCGCTCTCATCTGATATAGGGGCAGGACCTGTCTGATGTACATTGCTGTTTGGGAATCTCAAAGACCGTCGCCACTTGCGCTGCAAAAAGTGTCTTACCTTTTTGCAACGCTATGTGTGCGCTACGTGGCTTTGCGAAGCGGGAGCGTGTCCCACACAGCAATGCTACTCAGGCTGAGTCGCCCCTATAATTATGACCCGCGCCCAATCAGCAAAAAAGCGTTAAAAATCAGATATCCTAACCAGCCGTCGTGTCAACCCAAAAGACAAAACAAAATTGAAACCACGAAAATAAACTGTATAAAATGACGCAGTTTTAAAGATTATTGTGCGACAGGAGATCTGTCAATACTGCTGGTGGATGGCAGGAGGATGGATCATGCGAATTGTTATAATGTTTCTATGATCTGTGCGAACTTTTTTTGTTCGTCTTCATTCATTGGTCTGCCTGTAGACTCTTTAAAGAATGTCATAAAGGCTCCTTCTAATGACATTTCTTTTAGTGCAGGAATTTCTTCTTCCATGATCTGTCTGGTTCTTGTATTGTCGATCTGGATCTCTAAGATATGATCATAATATTTTTCCAGATAGTCTCTTGGCTGCTGCACTGCTTCTTCATCTGTCAGGACAATGCTGACATAGTCATGGCATGGAATTTCGGTGCATTGTGCTGCTAACTCTTCCATTTTTCCACGCAAAGCACGTACATCATGTAACGGATGGATAGGAAGATAATGATATGAAATCTCACCTTTTTTGCCCATTTCCACAACAGTAATGCTTTTGTTTTGATCTGCCTCACTGACAGAATATTTTAACGGTGTTCCGGCATATCGGATATGCGGATCACCAAGATTTTGCGGACTGTGAATATGACCGAGTGCAACATAATCAAATTTGTCTACAAATGTAGTAGCTATGCTGTCAAGACCACCTACGCTAAACGATGGTGTCTCGGAATCACATAATACTGTATCTTCATTGGCATGAAGATAAAACTGGTGCGAAAGCAAAACATTACGTTCATTCCAGTCAATTTGCTCACGTTCCAGCAGAAATTTTACGGCATCCTGTGTATTGGCAAGTTCTTCCTGTTCTACCCAGTGACGGATCATACCGGGCTTTGTATACGGTAACAGATAAAAATGAACTACTCCCTCCTGATCGGTTAATGTAACCTGTTCTAAATAAGCATCCTCCTGCTGTGGCGGCATGACCGCAATATGAATATGATGTCTTTTCATAAAACTGCTTCCATATTGCAATCGTTTTGCCGCATCATGATTTCCTGCGATCAATATGATCTCTACTGCTTTTTGCTCTTTTGCAAGTTCATCTGCCTGTATAAAAAATTGCTCCAGAAGCTGCATGGCTGTTCCTGACGGTACTGCCCGGTCATAAATATCTCCTGCGATCAATACGGCGTCCGGCTGTTCTTTTTTAATATAAGAAAGCAATTCCTCTAACATATGTTCCTGATCTTTTATCAGATCATAGCCATGAAGCTGCTTACCTAAATGCAGATCCCCAACATGAAAAAATTTCATTTTCTCTTCCCTTTCTTTATGACAGACATCGTCATTTTGCTTTCTGTAACTGCTACACATTTTGTTTTATTATAACGATATTTTGATAGGGTGACAAGTTTTGACATACAATGCATACAAAGTATATACTGCTTATCAGAACTACTTTGTATTCATAGATTACTTTCATCAGATGATACATTTTAGATACATAAAAAAGTAATTTCTTTCTAAAATGTGATGCAATTCTTTGTTTTAATAAGAGAAACGAAACATCTTTTTTATTATAGTTTTCCATCTTACAAATACAAAGAAAGGCATGGTGATCCATTTGATACCAACCAAAAACAAAAATTCTTACTTCTTTTTTTCTGTTCTTTTGTCTGGTGATCGCACTCTTTCTAGGTGCCCTGCTGCTACAAAAGCCTCTTCCGGTCTTTTGTCATTTGGTTCAAAACCAGACAGATCATGGAAAACTACCGGACATTGAAAGAGTATAGCATTTATGTAGAACGAGTCAGAAAATATCGTGCAGTCATGCCGATCGAGCAGGCGGTAGAAAAAGCAGTCACAGAATGTATTCGTGAAAATATATTAGCAGACTTTCTAAAAAAGCAAAGAGCAGAGGTGATAGCAATGTCTATACTGGAATATAATGAAGAAGAAGAGATCAAAAAGATCCGGGCAAGCGAGAGGCGCGGAGGCTATGATGACGGCTGGAATGCAGGAAGGATCGAAGGAGAAGCTGCTGGAAAGATAGCAGGAAGGATCGAAGGAGAAGCAGTAGGAAAAAAAGCAGGAAGAATCGAAGGAAAAAAAGAAGCATTACTGGAGATTTTGGAAGAAAAAGGAGCGGTAACAGAATCGCTGAAAAAGAAGATTCAGAACCAAAACGATATGACAATCTTAAAAAGCTGGATTCAAAGAGCCTGTACGATTGATTCTGTTGCAAAATTTGAAAATGATATCTCCGGGTTTGTCAAGTAAAGTGTGTAAGTTACCGGCAACAAACTTACGCACTTTATATTACACTCTCGCACCTTTATTTTTGAATATTGCCTTTTTCAATGTTTTTTTGAATCAGCCGGTCTGTTATTTCATATAACTTCTCCGAACCAAGTTTTGTCTTTTCCTGTCTGCCGTATACCTGCTTTGCACAGACTCCATGTGCTTTCCAGTCTGCACCGCCATTGCTGTCATTTAACAGTAGTGGTTGCAGATTGTCCATCGTATGTGCAAATTTTGATTCTGCGGATTCAAACGCTTCAAACTCATCAAATAGTGCGATCAATTCTTCTTTCTGCTCGTTTGGAAGAAGAGAAAAAATTCGTTCCTTCGCTGCATCTTCTCTTGCCTTTTGCGTTTTTAATCCCTCTGCATCATATGCATAAGTATCTCCGGCATCAATTTCTACAATATCATGGATCAGACACATCAACATCACTTTTGCAATGTCAACCTCTTCATTGGCATATTCTTTTAACAGATATGCCATGATCGCCATATGCCATGCATGTTCTGCATCATTTTCCCGTCTTCCATGTCCGGATAAATGTGTCTGCCTTAAAATGTTCTTTTCTTTATCAATCTCTAATGCAAATGCAAGCTGCTTTTGTAATCTTTCATCCATCTTACTTTCCTCCTAGTCAAATACGACTTCCCCATTCTGTGATTCCATTGCCTGAAAGCACATCCAGACCTACTTCTTCTTTTATTATATTTTCTTTTACGGAACAGTCAACCTCACACCAGCTACACGGAAGGGAAAAACAAATCAAAATCAAAATTTCCCCAAAAATGCTTACAAATTTTTTCAAAAAATGATAAACTAAATACTAGAAACTGTGTACAATTTTCATGAAAAGGGCTATTTCATTCAAATGTTACCGAGTGAAGCAGTCCTTTTCTCTTTTTGATTTACTTTATAAAAAAGAAAGGAAAGGAAAAGTTATGTATAAAAAAGGAGACTATGTAGTAAAAATGCCGGAGGGTATTTGTAAAATTGAAAATGTTGGCCATCCCGACACAACCGGAATGAATAAAACTAAAGAATACTATATATTAGTACCAATAAATGAAAAAACATCTAAGATATATCTGCCTGTCGATTACGTCGATGGAAGGATCAGAAATATGATCAGCAAAGAAGAAGCCATTCAGTTGATAAAATCAATTCATAATATCACGGAAACAGAAATTCATAATGAAAAGATGCGTGAACAGGAATATAAAGCAACAATATTAAGCGGTGATAACAAAAAAATTGTAAGCATTATAAAGTTAATCTATACTCGCAAACAAGAACGCATCAAACAAGGAAAAAAAAGCACAGCGACCGATGACAAATATTTTAAACAGGCAGAGGATGTACTCTTTTCCGAACTTTCTTTTGTACTGGATGTACCAAAAGAAAATATGGTGCAATTCATCGAAGATATGATCAAAGCATATCTTTTATGACCCTGCCACAATCCGCTTTGATACAGACAGACTGCTTTTTTATCGAATCCATACAAAATGCTTCTTTAAGATGAACCGATGCAAATAAGAATCCTGTACGGTTAGAAAATCCTGACTGACTGCATGAGTCTGACGAATATTCGTCAGACTTCTTAACAACTTCTTTTGTTCTTCCTCATCATCCGGAATCGGTATGGTACGATATTCTTTTTTTTCATTTAATAATTGCTGTATCAAATATACTCTTTTTTCTCTCTGATCCATAGTCTCATCTTCTTTCAATCGCTTTTACCGGACAGTGTTCATAACAGCTTCCGCAATGCAGACAATGTTCCTGCTGTATCACAAACGGTTTGCCTTCTGTTATACATTTTTGCGGACAGACTGTCTGACATTTCTTACAGCCAACACATTTGTCTGTAATATCATATCCTTTTTCTTTTACTATAACATTCCCTAATGCATAAGTCTCCCGAAAAATAGGATTTACACCCAGATTAAAATATTCCACCTGTGCGTGATCAATGCAAAAAATAATTCCGATCTCTTTCGTGTCTTTCGGATAGACATTTTCTAAATTCGGCTGTTCCTGAAAGATCCTGTCTCTCCATTTGATCTGCTCATCCTCATCTACTGCATATGCCTTACCAGATAAACGGATCATTTCTTTATATCGTGTATAACATAAGATCTGTACTCTTCCGTCTGCTAAAAGTTCCTTACAGAAATTCTTTCCTCTTGCCGTAAAGAAATAAAGTGCATCCGGCTCATAATAAATCGCACTGATGTTTCTGATCTGAGGTGCTCCTTCTTCATCTACGGTTGCAAAGGCTAATACCCCAACCAGTTCCATTTTCCTTAAACATGTATTCAAATCCATATTTTTACACCTCCTGTCATTTCATTCTTCGTCTTCTACCATATATTTAGATCTTATCTTTCTACACCTGTAGTATGCTGTATTCTTACCGTAACTTAGAAATATAGGGGCAACGCTGACCACGTCACCCCCTATATCCCATCACACTACAATTTGCTCTACTTGTCTGCTGCTCCGCACGCTGTTCCACATGCTGCTGTTTTTGTCTCTTCTTTGTCTGCCGCTCCGCATGCTGTTCCACATGCTGTACTTTGCTGCTTACTTTCTTTTTTGCTCCATCCAAATATGTTTGCTAATGCCATCTTTGTTACCTCCTGTCATTTTTTCTTATTTTTTTTGTAATATGGCTTTCGCCTGTTGCATCCTTATCATAGCAAGGAAGATCATGCTGTAAAAGTACGCACTTTTTTATTACATAGTTACCTGAAAGTAACTTTTGTGCATTTCATTGCACTTGTTACTAATCTTCGAGAATGCTACAATAGAAAAAGAAGATCTCTTTGTGCTCAGAAATCCAGCCGAAAGGATTCGTTTTGAAAAGATACCGAAAGTACATTTTTATAAAAAAGGAGGACCTACAAAATATGAATGAAATCATAAAAGCAATGAAAGAACGACGCAGCATCCGCAAATTCAAACCGGATATGCCTTCAAAAGAAGATTTAAACCAGATCATAGAAGCAGGATTATATGCTGCAAATGGCATGGGACAACAAGCAGTAATCACAATCGCTGTAACCAAAAAAGAGCTTCGTGACAAAATAGCTAAGATCAATGCCAAAATTGGTGGATGGGATGAAAACTTCGATCCATTTTATGGTGCACCGGCTATTCTCATTGTTTTAGCAGACAAAGATCGTCCTACTCACGTTTATGACGGAAGTCTTGTACTCGGAAATATGATGCTAGCTGCTCACTCCTTAAACCTTGGAAGCATCTGGATCCATAGAGCAAAAGAAGAATTCGAACTTCCTGAATATCAGGAATTATTAAAAGAACTTGGTATCACAGGCGAATGGGAAGGAATCGGTCACTGTGCTATCGGTTACATAGATGGTGATTTACCGGAAGCAGCCAAACGAAAAGATGGCAGAGTATTCTGGATTGATGAAAAGTCCCACCCTATGCAGAGTATGCATTAAGCGATATCGGTGAATTCATGCCGCCCAATCCTCGATGCGATGAAAGACCGGGGAATCCGGTATAAGAAAACTTTTGAATAATACTTAGAGCCAAAAAGCCCATTTCAAGTTTGGTTGTAAGCTTGAAACGGGCTTTATTTGACAAGATATATAGAGACTACACCGTGGTAATATAGCTTCTATTTTTTTACATAAGGCTCAGGTTCTTCCGCCACTTTGCCCAATTCCGGACTTAATGGATATGGATGCACATTTGAAGATTTTTGCAATAATTCCATATCATTATTATCTGTCCATAATTCACATTGTGTCATAACCGTCTGAACTGCATTATCCATACCTTCCGGTGGATATCTATGTTTTTTCAAAAGCCTTTTTATCATTATCCGCATCCTTGCTCTCGCAGAATCACGTTTTTGCCAGTCAATCGTCCTATTTTTTCTAAGAGTGTCCGCAAGTTCTTTTGTAATAGCAATCAATTCTTCATTTTCATAAAAATCTTTGATTGCCTGCGGTTTTGTCAGTGCATCATAAAATGCCAGCTCATCCGCAGTCAATCCCAACTGATCACCTTCTTTGTGAGCCGCTGCAATTTGTTTTGCCAGGTTTAGCAGTTCTTCAATAACCTGCTCATTAGTCAACATACCATTTAAATAGGCATTCATCGTTCGTTGAATAATTTCACTGAATTTTTCAGACTTCACGACATTGGTATGTCGATATATTTTTACCTGTTCTGCAATCAGTTTTTTCAGCAACTCAACTGCTAGGTTTCTCTCTTTCATTTTTGAAACTTCTTCAAGAAATTTAGGAGCGAAAAGCGAAAACTCCTTGTCCATATCTGAAAAAAGATTAATTACGCCATCACTTTGTATACTTGCTTTCAAAAGATTGTTAACTCTGGCATTCATCTCTGGTAAAGAAATTTTCTTTCCTTCACCTTGATTCATCAATCGAGTTACAAGCACCCGGACAGACTCAAAAAAAGCAGATTCTACACGCAAATCACGTTCAACCAAAGATGCACACAGAGAAAGTGCCTGTTTTAAAAGCAATCCCTCTTTTAAAAACGCTTCCCGATCCTCTGCCTTCTCAACTGCCACAATAAAGTTCACAGCACCACTAATCGCTTTGGAACGCTCCAAATCTGTGCCATTCATAAATTTTGAATAATCATATCCATGAAATAAATCTCGGCAAACAGATAATTTTTCAAGGAATTTAGGATATGCTACTTTTGCAACATCTGTATCGCCATAATTTTTCTTATCTCTGGCTGTATAATCATTCATTGCCTGTTTCAATGCTGCGGCAATGCCTACATAGTCAACTACAAGACCACCTTCTTTATCTCCAAATACCCTATTTACTCTGGCAATCGCTTGCATCAAGTTATACCCTTGCATCGGCTTATATATATACATAGTTGCCAACGACGGAACATCAAATCCTGTCAACCACATATCAACCACAATCGCTATCTTCAAAGGGCTGTCGTTATCTTTAAATTTCTTTGCCAATTCATCTTTATGCCGTTTATTCCCGATAATTTTATTCCATTCTTCCGGATCTTTATTGCTGCCAGTCATTACAACAGCTACTTTTTCTGTCCACGACGGGCGAAGTTGTAAAATGCGTTCATAAATTTTCATTGCAATCGAACGCGAATATGCCACAATCATTGCTTTTCCGGTAAGTAAATTTTCACGATAATTCTCATAATGATCCAGTATATCATCAACCAGAGAATTAATAGTTTTATCATTTCCAAGAATTGCTTCCATCTGTCCAAGCTGCTTTTTGCTCTTCGCAATTACCTCTGGATCAGCATTATTTGCCATAATGTCATACTCTTGGTCAATCAATTTCAAAGTATGCTCATCCAACTTTAATTTAATCACACGGCTCTCATAATAAACAGGTCTGGTTGCACCATCCTTAACAGCCTGAGTCATATCGTAAATATCTATGTAATCGCCAAATACTTCCCGGGTATTGCGATCTTTCATGGAAATCGGAGTTCCGGTAAATCCAATATAGGTTGCATTTGGCAGAGCATTACGAATAATACGGGCAGTACCAATTTTAATT
Source organism: Jutongia hominis (assembly GCF_014384965.1). GTDB lineage: Bacteria > Bacillota > Clostridia > Lachnospirales > Lachnospiraceae > Butyribacter > Butyribacter hominis. Next base: position 1,656 of record NZ_JACRSW010000027.1, on the reverse strand, counting down.
TCGCCTGTCTTAGCATCAACTTTTTCTTTCAAACCATATTGTCCACGATGGGCTTCATCTGCCATAACAATAATGTTTCTGCGTTCCGAAAGGCATTCAAATGATTCTTCAAACTTTTGCATTGTAGTAAAAATAATACCATTGGCTTTTCTATCATTTAACCAATCCATAAGACCAATAATTGGTTTTTCACCTTTTCTTAAATGTGCATTACGTTCTTTATCTTCATCAGACAGTTTCCTCTTATCCGCATGAACAGGTTCTTGTCGTAAAAATTTACTACATTTTGCAAACTGTCCGTAAAGCTGATTATCCAAATCATTACGGTCCGTGATTACGACAATTGTCGGACTATCTAACGCATCTTGTAAACAATGAGCATAAAATACCATTGACAATGATTTTCCACTTCCCTGTGTATGCCAGAACACACCACCTTTACCATCCGTTTCTGTTGCATGTTTTGTTGATAGAATTGCTTTATTTACTGCGAAATACTGATGATACCCTGCTAAAATCTTAATCTGTTTCGAGCCTTCATTGGAAAAGCAGATAAAGTTCTTGATAATATCAAGCAAACGCTCTTTTACAAACATTCCTTCAAAAAATGTATCGAATTGGGCATACTGTGTGTTCTCATTGTTTCCATCTTTTGTCTTCCATTCCATGAAACGATCTTCACCTGAAGTAATTGTGCCAGCTTTAGAAGTTAAATGATCACTCATGACGCAAATACAATTATAAATAAACATAGATGGAATCTCATGCATATAATTTCTGATTTGCGTGTAAGCTTCTGATGCATCTGTTTCTTCTCGTGATGGTGACTTCAATTCTATAAGTACAACCGGCATACCATTCAAAAACAGTAATATATCCGGACGCTTGTTGCTATTCTCAACAAATGTCCACTGATTCGCAACAACAAAGGAATTATTGCCAGGATTTTTATAATCTACCAGATAAACCAATCCTGAACGTTCCTCACCTTTGACAAAATAACGTACTTCGATTCCATGCTGAATATAATCCATAAAAAGAGCATTTTTCAAAACTAACTCTGCATTTTCAAAGTTCTTTAATTTATATAAAGCGTCTGTAATTGCATCATCCGGCATATCCGGATTAATTCGCCGAATAGAATTATCCAATTCTTCTTCATACAACGGACTACGAAAATCTCGCTCCAAATCCGGTGCATAAACATAGCGATAATCCATATTCTGAAACAATTCAATGACTGATTTTTCATAATTTGCTTCCGTATAAAAATCTGACATATTTTGTCGCCTCCTTATATCAGTTTAAATTCAGATGTATTTTCTCTGATAACCACATATAACAGTCCTTGCAACGAGAAATAATTCCATCCGCCAACATATATACTTTTAATCTACGATCAAATAAGTGCTGCTTATTGCTAAGCCCTATCTGATGAACAGACAAGCCTAATGCCAGTACAGCAGTTAAAGCTGTAAGTATAGAACACCAAAAATTCCAATCTTTCAATATATAACTTCCTCCTTTTACAAATGGTAAACGATAATTTAGAGCAGCAAGCACGGGCAATTTATCAGCAGATGTTTATCGACAATCCTGACCCTGATTGGATTGAAGGCTCTCTAAGCGACATCGCTAATATTACTATGGGGCAAT